>CBDIPU010000015.1:0-164236 GCA_965283765.1 Caulobacteraceae bacterium | reverse complement strand
CGAGGACTTCCTCGAGACCTTCACGCCCCAGACCGCCGGCGTCTGCACGGCGACCTCCGCGCCCTCGTGTGGCATCAACCAGGTGGATGTCGTCGACTACACCGTGACCAAGCCGCGTTCAGGCCTCTCGGTCATGACCAAGGGCGTATGGAACAATGTCGATCTGAAGACCGAGCAGCGCCACGACGAACTGGAGACCGAATTCCGCCAGTTCACCCTGGCTGGCGAGCACCAGTTCACCGACAAGTTCAAGGCCAAGGGCGTGATCGGCTTCTCCAAGTCGACCTTCGCCAACCCGGTTCAGAACACGGTCCAGTGGGACCAGTACAACGTCCAGGGCTACAGCTTCGACTACAGCGGCGGCGACGCCTATCCGGTGATCAAGTACGGCTCCGGCGACACCGTCAACGCCGACGCCTGGACCCTGGCCGAGATCCGCATGGTCCAGGGCTATGTCGACAACAGCTACAAGACCGGCCAGTTCGACCTGGCCTATGACTTCAGCGACGCCTTCAAGCTGAAGGGCGGCCTGTCCTACAAGGCCTATGGCGTCGAAAGCACGGCCTTCGCCCGCTCGAACGGTACGACCGCCAACATCAATCCGATCAGCTCGACCGACCTGAAGACCGTGCCGCGGTCCAGCTATGCGGAGACGATCGACTTCTCGAGCCTGAACATCCCGGCCGGCAACGTGTCTTCATGGATCACGCCGGACCTGAACAAGGCCCTCGCGGCCCTGCACATGGACGACGTGAACTACGGCAAGACCGTCACCACCACGCCGGGCACGGTCTGGGTCAGCCCGTTCGGCAATTCGTGCTTCACCCAGGGCTGCGGCATCTACAACCTGGGTCGCGAGCCGAGCCTGGGCAGCAACTACTCGATCGATGAGTGGGACACGACGGGCTACGTCCAGGGCGACTTCAAGTTCGACGTCGGCGGCGTGCCGGTGCGCGGCGATGTCGGCGTCCGCTATGTGAAAACCCGCCAGAAGGCGCTGGGCTACGGCGTGGTGCCCTCGACCGTCAACGGCGTGAACTACCAGACGATCTCGGCCACCACCGCCACGCGCGCCTATACCGACGTGCTGCCGGCCATGAACGTCGTCGTCGAGCCGCGCGAAGATCTGCTGCTGCGCTTCGGCGCCGCCAAGGTCATGTCGCGGCCGAACCTCGGCTCGCTGACGCCGGGCGTCAACATCGGCACCGGTTCCACCAAGTCGGTGACCTCGGGCAACCCGTTCCTGGATCCATATCGCGCCAAGACCGCCGACGCCGCCGTCGAGTGGTACTTCCAGCCGGGCGGCCTGCTGTCCTTCGCCTACTTCTACAAGGACATCTCGACGTTCGTGCAGAGCTACACCTCGGCGCTGTCGACCTTCGACCAGAACCCGTTCGGCCTGCCGGACAGCGCGGCGGTCGCGGCCTGCGGCACCACCCCGGGCTGCTCGCCCAGCCTGCCGGTCTGGCAGTTCAGCACCTCGGTCAACACGCCGGGCGGTCCGCTGAAGGGCTTCGAGATCAACTACCAGCAGCCCTTCACCTTCCTGCCGGCGCCGTTCGACAAGTTCGGCTTCCTGGGCAACTACACCCATGTGACCTCGAACGTGACGTACCTGTCCTCGACCGGCGCGGTAGCGGCCATCGGCCCGCTGACCAACCTCTCGAAAGACAGCTACAACGCCACGCTCTACTTCGAGAACAAGAAGATCAGCAGCCGCGTCTCGGCGGCCTATCGCTCCAAATATCTGACCCAGATCCCGGGCCGTAACGGCTCGGACGTCGAAGGCACCAAGGCGACGCTGAACTTCGACGCCTCGCTGACCTACACCTGGACCAAGAACCTGGCCTTCACGCTCGAGGCGGTCAACCTGACCAACGAGAAGCAGGACCAGTACTACGACAGCAGCCAGTTGGTGTCGTTCTACCACGAGACCGGGCGCGAGTTCTTCGCCGGCTTCCGCTACACCTTCTAAGCCTCAAGCGCGGCGCGGTTCTTCGGAGCCGCGCCGTGTCGCTTTGCGAGGGTTCCCGATGTCCTATCTCTTCGATCGGCGGTCGCTGCTGCTGACCGGCGCGGCGGCCGCTTTCGCCGCCAGCCCGGCCCTGGCCGCTTCCCGCGCCGCCTTCGACGCCGTCGTCTCGACCGACGGAAAGACCCGTGGCGTCACCAAGACCTACGCCACCCTCACCGAGGCGCTCGAGGCCGCGCCAGCTGTCGGCGACCGACCGTTCCGTATTCTCGTGACCGCTGGGACCTGGCGCGAGAAGGTGACGGTGACCAAGCCGAACGTCTGGCTGATCGGCGAGGGCCGCCAGGCCACCACCATCGTCCATGACGACTATGCCGGCGCCCGTCGTCCCGGCGGTCCGGCCGAGATCGCCACCCTGGTCGTCACCGCGCCCGGCTTCCGGGCCAAGCGGATGACCATCGCCAACGACTTCGACTATCCGCGCCACATGCCGCCCGAGGTCGACTACGACCGCACCGGCGCCAGCGGGGCGCAGGCCACGGCGCTGAAGCTGGGCCAAGGCTCGGACAAGGCCTATTTCGAGGACGTGGCCCTGACCGGCTGGCAGGACACCCTGTTCGCGGACGCAGGCCGCAGCGTGTTCCGCGAGTGCTATGTCAGCGGCTGCGTCGACTTCATCTACGGCATGGGCTTGGCGGTGTTCGACCATTGCGAGATCCGCTCGCGCACCAGGCCGGGCAAGGACTTCCACGGCTTCATCGCCGCGCCGGACACCGACCGCCGCCAGCCCTACGGCCTGATCTTCCTGGACTGTCGCCTGACCCGCGATGCGGACATGCCCAGGCGCACGATGGCGCTGGGCCGGCCCTGGCGGCGCACCATGAGCTTCCCGGACGGTCGCTACGGCAACCCGGACGCCGTGGGGCAGGCCGCCTTCATCCGCTGCTGGATGGACGACCATATCGTCCCCGAAGGCTGGTATCCGATGCACTACAATCTGAAGGGCGGCCGGCGGGCCATGTACCAGCCCGAGGATGCGCGCCTGTTCGAATACGCCAGCAAGGGACCGGGCGCGGGCAAGCCTTCCCAGCGTCGCCGCCAGCTGTCGGCCGCGGAGGCGCGCGACTATACGATCTCGAAGCTGATGTCGGGCTGGAATCCGGTTTGAGGAGCGAAGCGATGGGCGGTTGCGGACGACGCGAAGTCCTGGTCGGCGGAGCCGCTCTCGCTGGAGGGCTGCTGGCCGGCGAGGCTCAGGCGATGACCAGGCTCCCTGGCCAGACCCGCTGGGTCTTCGACCGCCTGTCGAACATCGGCGGCGCCGACACCAGGGTCGAGGGCGACCCGATCCTGGTCGACAGCCCCTATGGCAAGGCCGTTCAGTTCGACGGCGTCGACGACCGCCTGGTCATCGGCAAACATCCGCTGGCGGGCATGGGCCAGTTCACCTTCGAGGCTCTGTTCCGTCCCGATGGCGGGGCTTTCGCCCAGCGCTGGTTCCACCTCAACGAGGAGGATCCGACGCCCGGCGCGCCGCCCTCGGTCACGCGCGTCCTGTTCGAGATCCGCGTCAAGGACGGCGCCTGGAGCCTGGACGCCTTCGCCACGGGGCAGGGCTACAAGCAGACCCTGCTGTTCCTGGACAAGACCTTCCCGATCGGACCCTGGTACTGGGTGGCCCAGAGCTATGACGGCAAGACCTACCGGTCGTTCGTCAACGGTGAGCTGCAGGGCGAGGCCGACATCGCCTACCAGCCGCAAGGCCAGGGCCGCAGCTCGATCGGGGCCCGCATGAACAAGGTCGACTACTTCAAGGGCGCCGTCCGAGAGGCCCGCTTCACGCCCCGCGCCCTGGCGCCGCAAGCGCTGCGGAAGACGCGCTGACGGGCGCTTGATCGCCGCACCGGCCTGGGGCGCGCCGAAATCCTCGGCGCGCGCCCGTACGCGCGCGTCCCGACCCGCGAGCGGTCGCGCTGGCCTCTGGTCTCAAAGGAAAGGAGAGAAATGGTGGATGCGAACCAACAAGAGCTTCAAGCGTATCACGGCCCTACACCACATCGAAGCCAGCTTCCGTCAGGCCATAGGTTAGGTGCTGGGTCAGCTGCCGGCCTCCAGTCCAACCTGGTGGATCGGTTCGCCGAACGCGCGCAGGCAGCGGACCAGTCCGGAACCTCGGAGGGCGCGGACCTCTCCAGGCGCACCTTGCCGTCCTGGTCGATGATGCAGATCGCCACCGACCGCAGCGACACATCCAACGCAGCGTAGAACATCGTCGTCTCCCTTCGTCTCGGCTAGAACCGAGACCTTACTGGGAGCTCGACCCTTCAGGGGTCTGCCCGATTACGCATGCTATTGGCGCTAGTCGCGCTTTGAACCTGGGAGGCGCGAACGTTCGAGGCTCAGCGCCACGCCGGCGTTTCGCCCAGCGAGGGTGGCCACGCGGTATTCGGCGGCTACGCCGAGAACCAGCGAGGCCTCCGAGGTGCTGAGGGCATAGTCCTGCGCAAGCCATTGGACCATCGCGGCTGTCGCCGCTCGAACGGCTTCGTCCAAGGAAGAGCCCTGACCCAAGACACTGATCCGTTGATCGGTCTCTATTCGCGGGCTGGCGAGCGGTCGCGGCGAAAGGAGCGTGACGCTAAACTCCACGTCGAGCGACGTCTCCAGCGCCCATTGGGTCGTTTCTCCGTCGCCCTGCCGTGCATGGCCGTCTCCGAGAAACAGCATGGCGCCTGGCTGGAACACCGGCAGATAAACCGTGGCGCCTTCCACGACCCCGTTGAAGTCCATGTTGCCGCCCCAGCGCCCGCTATCGCCGGCCGATTGCGGTGGAAAGCCGAAGTCGGGCGCGACGCCCAGGCCGCCCAACATCGGGCGAACAGGAATGGCATATTCCTTGAGGTGGTCGGGCGCGTCCTCCAGGCTAGCTAGGCCTGCCGCGCGGTCGAGTCGCCAGCGCACCCGTTTGCCAAGGCCGGGCGCCTTCGCGGCCAAGCCCAGCGACATCGCTCGCCCCGTGATGCCATCGAGGCTGTCGGCATAATCGCGATTGAGCGACAGACGACGGATGTGAACCGCCAGCACGTCTCCTGCTTTCGCGCCCGCGACAAAGAACGGTCCGGTCTGCGGATTGCCGTAGAGCGCGACGACGCGCCCCCGTTCGTCGACGCCGCCGGAGTTGATCGTACGCGTCGAAACGATATCCCCCGGTCGGATGACTAGGGCTGGCGGCAAGTCGGCGGTGAAGGTGTTCGGAAACTGCTTTGGTTCATAGGTCACCCGGCGGACTGGGCCCTCCGGAATGTCCAGTCGCTGGCCGCTGAAGGCGTGACGCACGCGTTGGGTATTGCTGGTGTCGGGATAGTCCGCCCACCCCGTCCAGCGATCACCGCGCGCGGTCGCCTCGAAACGAAAGCGCGCGCCATGACTGTCGACTGCCTCAAAGGTCAATCGGTCCCCCTCAGCACGTCCGATTACAGGCCAGCCGTCGAGCGACCCCGAAAGTGTCTTTCCCGCGGTCGCCCAGGTCAGGACGCGATGCTCGGCGTTTCCCCATCGGTCCACCGCGAGAAGCCAGGTCTCGGGCGCGGCAGAGGCTGACGAGGCGGCGGCGAGAACAGCGAACAACAACAGCAGGGCGCGCATGAGTTTTCTCCAGACGGCCGACGCAAGTTCGACAATGAGGTCGTCGGTGACAAATGAAGCTTCTGAAAGGTTGGCCCTCTCACTATCCAGCCGACGTGCTCTGATCTTCTCGTTGGCATCAGCGCCGAGACAAGGCAAACGATGCTTGATCTACAAGAAGACCGGCAACTTGCGCGCATGCCAACTTCTGTTCGGACATCGGAAGCTAGGCCACGGACTCATTAAATCGCAGCCAAATGCGTACTGAGGCGAGTTTGACGCCGGCGAGATAGTTGTCGGCGCGCTTGTCGTATCGTGTTGCGACGCCTCGGAAGTGCTTGAGCTTGTTGAAGAAGCGCTCGACGAGGTTGCGGTATCGGTAGAGGAAGCCGCTGAAGGCGGGGACGTTTTTGCGATTGGGCATGGGCTTGACGTTGGCCCAGGCGCCTTTGCTTGCGAGATCTCTGCGCAAGGCGTCGCTGTCATAGGCGCGATCGGCCAGCAGGATCTGGCCTTTGCCGATCGAGGCGAGCATGTCGGCAGCGCTGCGACCATCATGGGCCTGACCCTCGGTGAGCTTGAGGGCGATGGGCAACCCCTCGGCGTCGACCAGGGCGTGGATTTTGGTGGTCAGGCCGCCCCGCGAGCGACCCATGCAACGGGATCGGTCGTCTTTTTTTGGGCGTTGGCGGCGTGCTGATGCACGCGGATCGACGAGCTGTCGATCATCTGGATGTCGCCGTCATAAGCTTTTGAAACTGCTTCAAGAAGTCGGTCCCAGACGCCGGCCTTGCGCCAGCGGTTGAAGCGGTTGACGCAGGTCGTGTAAGGCCCGTAGCGACCGGGGATGTCCGCCCAGGTCGCCCCGTCCGCAGTCGCCAGAAAATGCCGTTGAGCACCCGCCGATCGTCCACGCGCGGTACGCCGCGCGGCTTGTTGGGCAGCAGCGGCTCGATCACCGCCCACTCGAAATCCGTAAGATCAAATCGCGCCATTCAAACCTCCCGTCTCAGAAGGTTTGAATCAGCCCCGCCACTTTTTGGGAATCCCGTTTATGGGTCTGTGGCCTAGAGAGCACGGTCCGCTACTTGGCATCGAGGTCGATGACGCGCTGGAGATGTCTGAGCAAATCGACCTCTAGCGTATCAGCCCAACAGCTTTGACGCGGTCCCAGTGCACGACGCGCCTCCACCGACGACGCGTTTCTGGAGCCGCGCCAAGGTCATCATTTGGCGCTGCGCGGCCGACGACGCAGTCCTTCGAACTTGCCACGACAACAGCGAACAAGACGAAGACACCTTCTGTGCAAATAATGGTGGCGGTTCACAGCGACGAGGCCGTGGGCGACGTCGCAAAAGGAGCGCTTATTCGATGATCTCGACCGCCGCCCACTTCATCGCTGAAACCCTGGAAGCCGCCGGCGTCGAGCGCGTCTATGGGGTTGCTGGCGACTCGCCAACGGCTTCACCGAGGCCCTGCGGGCTCGGGCAAGATCGAATGGGTCCACATGCGCCACGAGGAGGCCGCCGCGTTCGCCGCTGGGGCCGAGGCCCAGCTGACTGGCGAGCTGGCGGTGTGCGCCGGCAGTTGCGGGCCGGGGAACCTGCACCTGATCAATGGCCTGTTCGACGCCCAGCGCAGCGGCGCGCCGGTGCTGGCAATCGCCGCCCACATCCCCAGCAGCGAGATCGGCATTGACTACTTCCAGGCTACGCACCCCGAAAGCCTGTTCAAGGACTGCAGTCACTATGTGGAGCTGATCTCGCATCCGAGCATGCTGCCCCAAGTGCTAGAGCGGGCCATGCGCGTGGCCATCGCCCGGCGCGGCGTGGCGGTCGTGGTGATCTCCGGCGACGTGGCCCTGGAGAGGCTGGACGCCAAGCCGCCGACCTGGATCGCCCCGGCCCCGCCTCGCGTGATCCCGCCGGCCGACCAGGTCGAAGCCTTCGCCGACCTGCTGAACGGCGCCAAGCGTGTGACCCTGCTGTGCGGTATCGGCTGCGCCGGCGCGCGGCCCGAGGTGCTGGCCCTGGCCGAGGCGCTGAAGGCGCCGATTGTCCACGCCATGCGGGGCAAGGAGTTGATCGAGCACGACAATCCCTTCGACGTCGGTATGACCGGCTTCATCGGCTTCTCGTCCGGCTACGCCGCGATGAAGGACTGCGACACCCTGGTGATCTTGGGCTCGGGCTTTCCTTATCGCCAGTTCTATCCAAACAAGGCGAAGGTCGTGCAAATCGACATCAGCCCCGAGGCCCTGGGCAATCGCAGCCGCCTCGACCTGGGCCTGCTGGGCGACGTGGGTGAGACCCTGCGCGCGCTGCTGCCGCGCCTGGAGCCGAAGGCTGACCGAAGCTTCCTCGACGCGGCTCTAGCGCACTACGCCAAGGCCCGAGAGGGCCTGGACGCCCTAGCGCAGATTCCGCACAAGCCCAGCCAGGTTCACCCACAGCAGGTGACTCGCATCGTCAGCGAACTGGCGGCCAAGGACGCGGTCTTCACCTGTGATGTCGGCACGCCCACGGTCTGGGCGGCGCGCTATCTGCGGCTGGACGGTCAGCGCCGGCTCCTGGGCTCATTCAACCACGGTTCAATGGCCAACGCCTTGCTGCAGGCGATCGGCGCGCAGTCGGCTTTCCCGGGACGCCAGGTCGTGTCGCTGTCGGGCGACGGCGGGTTCTCGATGATGATGGGCGACTTCATCAGCCTTTCGCAGCTCGGCTTGCCGGTGAAGGTCGTCGTGCTCAACAATGGCACGCTGGGCTTCGTCGAGATGGAGATGAAGGCCGGCGGCTTTCTCGACACCGCCGTCGATCTGAAAAACCCCAACTTCGCGGCCATGGCGCAGGCCATGGGCGTCAAGGGCGTACGGATAGAGCGCGCGCAAGATCTCGAGGCGGGGATCGCTGAGGCCTTCGCCCATGACGGGCCAGCCCTGGTCGACGTGGTCACCGCCCGCCAGGAACTGGTCATGCCGCCCAAGATCACGCTGGACGAGGCCCACAAGTTCGGCGTCTTCGCCCTGAAGGCTGTTCTGGACGGCCGCGCCGCCGAGTTGATCGACCTGGCCAAGGTTAATCTCAAGCGCTGAACCATGACGCCGCGGTAAGACCTGGGGCCGTGAGCCGTCTTCGCGTCGGAAGCCGAACGTCGCGTTTTTGGACGCAAGCTAATGGCAGCTCCTGTTTAGGTTTCTTGGACGCCCGCCAGGCGCGGCGATGGGTTTGCCCCCGCAGGCGGGTGTCTGAGAAAGCTCAAAGTCTGACCCGCGGGATGGCGGTATCGGCCTATGGGGATTTGAGCGACGCGCTTGTCCCATGAGGTCGCTGACGATGCGCTGACCGGCATGGTGGCAGGTGTGGGTCGCCAGTTTTCTCCGTCACGACGCCCCTGATGATGTGACGATCGGCCTTTTCCTGGGTGCCGGGGCTAGCTTTTTGCGGTTGGCGCGCAGGGTTGGTCATGCGGCCATTGGCCGTTGCTGTGGCGCTGCGATGGCATGGGGTAACAGCCATGAGCGTCATGACGAGTCGACCCTGAACACGTGCTGGAACGGGGGCCGGTGTCCAGGTCCGCTCCAGCGCTCGAAGACCTCGACCAGGACCATGCGGCCGCCGCAGCAAGGGCAAGCGATCAGTGGCTTTGCGGCCGGTTCTGGTTCGACGCAGGCCTCGGGGGCTGGGGTGGGTGTCGGCGCCTGAAGCAAGGCGCGAGCCTTGGCTAGATTGGCGGCGCGGGCCGGGTTGGCGAAGAGGCCATAGTGGCGGATGCGGTGGAAGCCGGTGGGCAGGACGTGGATCAGGAAGCGGCGAATGAACTCGCTGGGCGCCAGGGTCATCAGCTTGCGCCGGGCCTGGCCGTCCCTGCGGTAGTCCTTCCAGCGGAAGGTGACGCCCGTGTCGTTCATGGCGACAAGGCGGCTGCTGGAGATGGCCACGCGGTGTGTGTAGCGGGCCAGATAGGCTAGGACCGCTTCGGGGCCGGCGAAGGGGCGCTTGGCATAGACCACCCACTCTGCACGGCGAAGCGGGGCCAGGCGGGCGGCGAAGGCGGCGCGGTCGGCCAGGCCGGCCAGTTCGCCGAAGAAGGACAGCTGCCCCTCGGCGTGAGCGGCGGCAAGCTTCTCCAGGAACAGCCGCCGGAACAGCCGGGAGAGCACGCGCACCGGCAGGAAGAACCGGGGGCGACAAGAGACCCAGCTCTGGCCGTCCAAGGCGAGGCCGCCGCCGGGGACGATGCAGTGCACATGCGGATGATGGGTGAGCGCTGATCCCCAGGTGTGAAGGACGGCGGTCAGGCCGATGCGGGCGCCCAGGTGCTTGGGATCGGCGGCGATGGTCAGCAGGGTCTCTGACGCGGCCTTGAACAGCGCGCCGTAGACCACGGCCTTGTTCTGGAAGGCGATGTCGCCGATCTGGGCCGGCAGGGTGAAGACCACGTGGTAGTAGGCCAGCGGCAACAGCTCGGCCTGGCGGGCCTCCAGCCAGCGCTGCGCCGCCGCGCCCTGACACTTTGGGCAATGGCGGTTGCGGCAGGAGTTGTAGGCGATCCGCTGATGGTCGCAGTCCTCGCAGCGCTCGACGTGGCCGCCCAACCGCGCGGTGCGGCAGGCCTGGATCGCCGACATCACCTTGAGCTGACCCAGGCTCAGATGTCCGGTCTGGGCGCGGCGGAAGGCCTCGCCATGGGCGTGGAAGATGTCGGCGACCTCAAGAACCGGGCGCACAGGCCCGGCCCGACCCAATGCTCAGGCCGGTGGCGGTCTCAGTTGCAGCAGGTCCAGCGGGCTCTCGATGCCGTCGAGGGTCTTGGCGGCCACGTGGGTGTAGACCGAGGTGGTCTCTAACTTCTTGTGGCCCAGCAGGACTTGGATCACCCGCACATCGACATTCTGCTCCAGCAGGTGAGTGGCAAAGCAATGGCGCAGGGTGTGCAGGCAGACTGGCTTGCTGATCCCGGCCGTCCTGACCGCTATGTGGAAGGCGCGGTTGAGCGAGCGCGGCGTGACCGCATTGAAAGACGTCAGCCGGTTGGGGAACAGCCACACCGGCGGCCGCGCCACCTTCCACCAGTTGCGAAGCGTCGCCAGCAGGTGTGGCGAAAGCAGCGCGTCACGGTCGCGCCGACCCTTGCCCTGTTCGACCCGGATGCGCATGCGCTGGCTGTCGATGTCCCCGACCTTCAGGCCCACGACCTCGGCGGCCCGCAGGCCCGCGCCGTAGGCGACGCTGAGCGCGGTGCGCCACTTGAGCCCCGGTGCCGCCTGCAACAGCCGCGCGACCTCGTCCGGCGTCAGCACGACCGGCAATCTCTGCGGCTGGCGGGCGATGGGAATGTAGTCCAACGCCTCTGGTCGTTTGAGCGTCACCCGGAAGAAGAACCGCAGCGCCACCATCGCGCCATTGATGCTGGCCGGGGCCAGGCCGCTTTGCGTCAGGTGTAGCTGATAATGCCGCACGTCCTCGAACGTCAGCTCGCCCGGGGTCCTGCCGCAGTAGCGACAACAAGACCGAACCGATCGGATGTAGGCCTGCTGGGTACGCTGATCGAAGTTGCGGAGGGTCATGTCTTCGACCATCCTGCGACGCAACGGGTGGATCGCTTCTTCGGGCATCACTCGTCTCCTGTCTCGAGGAGGACGTGGCCGACCCACGTTCCTCTTCAGACAGGAGGATCCCGATGTCCCTCAGCGCCGAACAAATACCCCTCCCGCGCGAGCGGGTTAGTACTGTGGCGCGACTGGGCCAACTGCACCGAGGTCATGATCGGTAGGACAGAATGTGAGCGGAAGCGTTTAGCGCAGGTCGACGATCAACTTCTCCAGCACCACGTTGTCGTCCAGGCGCCAGACCTTGATCCTGTGAGCGCCCGCCGCGAGGTCCGGGAAGAGGGCCTCGACGGTGTGGGCATGGTCCTTGACCGCCGCCACCCAGGCGACCTGCTCGGGCGTCGAGGCCGAGCCGGCGGTCGGAACCAGGCTGGACGTCAGGACCTGAACGGGGCCGTCGTCGAGGGAGACGCCGATCCGCAGGCCCTTGCCGCCGCTGGTGTCCAGGGTCGGGGCCAGGCGCAGGCGGACCTTGGCCGGACCCGCGCGCGGAACCGACACCGCATAGTCCAGCCGAACGCCGTCGCTGATCTCCGTCGCGGGCCGGCCTTGCGGCAGGGCGAGCACGGCGTCGCCTTGGCCCAGATCCGACAGCACCGTCCAGGTCAGGCCCTTCCCGTCCACGGCGCGGTCGAACTTGGCGGCCTCGATCGTGACGAGGTTCGGGTCGCTGGCGGCCGAGCCCGCGAAGACGACCTTGGTCGCCAGCTTTTCCGGCGGGGTGTCCGCCGACACGCGGGCGACGCTGGGCATGGTCTGCTGGGTCGGATCGTTCCAGATCACATAGCTCATGTGGACCTGGTTCATCATGCCGTCCCACTTGCCGCCGTTCAGGGCGTGGTACTGAGCGGTCAGGTCGGCGTCGCGCTTGAAGGCGGCCTCGACCTTGTCGGCGAAGACGTTGGCGCGGGCGTCGTTGCGGGCCGACAGCCGCCGGTTCCAGGCCGTGGCGTAGTACATCTCGTAAAGGTTGGCGAAGGCCGTCGCCGGATATTCGACCAGCTGGAAATAGGCGTCCTGCTGGTCGGGCCGCAGCCGCGCCTTGATGGCCGCCACCTTGGCCGACAGCGCCCGCCAGCGGTCGACGATGTCGCCAAATTCCCCGCCGTCCAGCGGGCCCGCGCCGTTGTCCGGGCCCAGCGGGAACGTGTCCTGGTCGATCAGCTCGGGCTTCCTGCGCGCGGCGAGGGTCGAATAGGTCTCCAGCGCCTCGCCGATCTCGGCGCCGAGCGCCGGACCAAAGGCCTCGCCAGCCCACTCACGCGGGAAGGCCGCCAGGGCCTTGGGCGTCATCGCCTCGGGATTCCAGGCCATGCGCAGAAAGAAGCTGAGCGGATATTCCATCGGCTTGATGTCGCCGACATTGACGATCCACAGGTTCCGCGCCTGGCGCTGGTTGGCCAGGTCCATCTGCTGCCAGACCTTGGCGACCTGGTTGGTGTTGATCCACTTGTAGTTCCGCGGCCCGCCGACGTAGTCGAAGTGGTAGTAGACGCCATAGCCGCCGGCGCGGGGCAGCTTGTCCTTGCCGGCCACCGGCAGCCGCCGGATCTGGCCCCAGTTGTCGTCGGAAAACAGCAGGGTCACGTCGTCAGGGACCCGCATGCCGTGGTCGTAATAGTCCTGGACCTCCTTGTAGAGCGCCCAGACCTGCGGTGTCTGGTCGGCCGGCTTGCCGGTCACGTCGGCGATGATCTGGCGCTGGTCGGCGACGATCTTCTCCAGGAGCTGGGTCGCCGCGCCCTCGGCCATCGGCTCGTCGCCGTCGCCGCGCATGCCGACCGTCACCAGGCTCTCATAAGGCGTGCCGTCGCCCTTCGACATCATCCGCTCGATGCCGCCGCGCCAGAAGGCCCGCAGGTTGTCGCCGTTGGTCGCGTAGTCCCAGCGGCCGCCAGTCACGCCCTTGTCGGTGTTGCGATGCCATTCGCTCTGGGCCCGGGTCATCGGCTCGTGGTGCGAGCTGCCCATGACCACGCCCATTTCGTCCGCCAGCACCTTGTTGCGCGGGTCGTCGTCATTGAACGCCTTGGCGCCCACATGGCCGGCCACAGGTAGTTGCCCTTCAGGCGCAGGGTCAGCTCGAAGACGTGGGCGTAGAGATCGGCGTTGATGCCGCCGAACGTCTTCTTGGCCCAGCCGCTGAAGGCCGGGTCCTCGTCGTTGATGAAGAAGCCGCGATACTTGACGCGCGGATGGTCCGCCCGGGCTCCAGCGGTCAGGAAGAGATCGCTCTTCCTCGCCACAGGTACGTCGGCCCACCAGGCCCAGGGCGACACCCCGATGCGCTCGGAAAGATCATAGGCCCCAAAGACCGCGCCGCGCCGGTCGGCGCCGACGATGACCAGGGCGCGCGGCACATTGGCGACAGGGCGCTCGACGACGACCTGTCGGAAGCCTTCCCACTGGCCGGCCAGATCCTCGACCTTCAGCTTCCCGGTTTGGACAAGACCGTCGATGACCGGGCTGTCGCCGAGCACGCCGATGATCACCGTCGCGCCATGAGCCTTGGAAAGATCCGAGAGCTTGGCCGCCTCGCCGCCGCTGACCCGTCTCAAATCGCCGCGCAGGCCTTCGGCGGCATGGCGCACCGCCGGATCGGCCGTCGCGTCGACATAGACCGAAGCAGGCGTCCCCTTGCGGATTAGCCCCAGGCTCGTCGCCTTGCCCGTCGCGCAGACGCTGACCGGCGTGTCGCAGGCAAACGCGGCGGGCGCGGTCACCAACGCCAAAGCCAAGCTGCTCGCCACGGTCGTTAGGAATGTGTGGGGGCTCACGCTTCCTCCAAGCCGATGCTCGTACTAACCGAGTCATCTGGCCAATATGATAAGAGGTCTGACCTTATCGGCGCGGTTAAAATGCACAAGGGTTCGTTGCACTGGTCACCAGGCGTGAGGTCGGGGTTCAATAGCGGCGCCGGTGAACGTCTACTTTCCGACGGTGAACCAACGGCGGCTTTTGTTTAGGTTTCTTGGACGCCCGCCAGGCGCGGCGATGGGTTTGCCCCCGCAGGCGGGTGTCTGAGAAAGCTCAAAGTCTGACCCGCGGGATGGCGGTATCGGCCTATGGGGATTTGAGCGACGCGCTTGTCCCATGAGGTCGCTGACGATGCGCTGACCGGCATGGTGGCAGGTGTGGGTCGCCAGTTTTCTCCGTCACGACGCCCCTGATGATGTGACGATCGGCCTTTTCCTGGGTGCCGGGGCTAGCTTTTTGCGGTTGGCGCGCAGGGTTGGTCATGCGGCCATTGGCCGTTGCTGTGGCGCTGCGATGGCATGGGGTAACAGCCATGAGCGTCATGACAAGTCGACCCTGAACACGTGCTGGAACGGGGGCCGGTGTCCAGGTCCGCTCCAGCGCTCGAAGACCTCGACCAGGACCATGCGGCCGCCGCAGCAAGGGCAAGCGATCAGTGGCTTTGCGGCCGGTTCTGGTTCGACGCAGGCCTCGGGGGCTGGGGTGGGTGTCGGCGCCTGAAGCAAGGCGCGAGCCTTGGCTAGATTGGCGGCGCGGGCCGGGTTGGCGAAGAGGCCATAGTGGCGGATGCGGTGGAAGCCGGTGGGCAGGACGTGGATCAGGAAGCGGCGAATGAACTCGCTGGGCGCCAGGGTCATCAGCTTGCGCCGGGCCTGGCCGTCCCTGCGGTAGTCCTTCCAGCGGAAGGTGACGCCCGTGTCGTTCATGGCGACAAGGCGGCTGCTGGAGATGGCCACGCGGTGTGTGTAGCGGGCCAGATAGGCTAGGACCGCTTCGGGGCCGGCGAAGGGGCGCTTGGCATAGACCACCCACTCTGCACGGCGAAGCGGGGCCAGGCGGGCGGCGAAGGCGGCGCGGTCGGCCAGGCCGGCCAGTTCGCCGAAGAAGGACAGCTGCCCCTCGGCGTGAGCGGCGGCAAGCTTCTCCAGGAACAGCCGCCGGAACAGCCGGGAGAGCACGCGCACCGGCAGGAAGAACCGGGGGCGACAAGAGACCCAGCTCTGGCCGTCCAAGGCGAGGCCGCCGCCGGGGACGATGCAGTGCACATGCGGATGATGGGTGAGCGCTGATCCCCAGGTGTGAAGGACGGCGGTCAGGCCGATGCGGGCGCCCAGGTGCTTGGGATCGGCGGCGATGGTCAGCAGGGTCTCTGACGCGGCCTTGAACAGCGCGCCGTAGACCACGGCCTTGTTCTGGAAGGCGATGTCGCCGATCTGGGCCGGCAGGGTGAAGACCACGTGGTAGTAGGCCAGCGGCAACAGCTCGGCCTGGCGGGCCTCCAGCCAGCGCTGCGCCGCCGCGCCCTGACACTTTGGGCAATGGCGGTTGCGGCAGGAGTTGTAGGCGATCCGCTGATGGTCGCAGTCCTCGCAGCGCTCGACGTGGCCGCCCAACCGCGCGGTGCGGCAGGCCTGGATCGCCGACATCACCTTGAGCTGACCCAGGCTCAGATGTCCGGTCTGGGCGCGGCGGAAGGCCTCGCCATGGGCGTGGAAGATGTCGGCGACCTCAAGAACCGGGCGCACAGGCCCGGCCCGACCCAATGCTCAGGCCGGTGGCGGTCTCAGTTGCAGCAGGTCCAGCGGGCTCTCGATGCCGTCGAGGGTCTTGGCGGCCACGTGGGTGTAGACCGAGGTGGTCTCTAACTTCTTGTGGCCCAGCAGGACTTGGATCACCCGCACATCGACATTCTGCTCCAGCAGGTGAGTGGCAAAGCAATGGCGCAGGGTGTGCAGGCAGACTGGCTTGCTGATCCCGGCCGTCCTGACCGCTATGTGGAAGGCGCGGTTGAGCGAGCGCGGCGTGACCGCATTGAAAGACGTCAGCCGGTTGGGGAACAGCCACACCGGCGGCCGCGCCACCTTCCACCAGTTGCGAAGCGTCGCCAGCAGGTGTGGCGAAAGCAGCGCGTCACGGTCGCGCCGACCCTTGCCCTGTTCGACCCGGATGCGCATGCGCTGGCTGTCGATGTCCCCGACCTTCAGGCCCACGACCTCGGCGGCCCGCAGGCCCGCGCCGTAGGCGACGCTGAGCGCGGTGCGCCACTTGAGCCCCGGTGCCGCCTGCAACAGCCGCGCGACCTCGTCCGGCGTCAGCACGACCGGCAATCTCTGCGGCTGGCGGGCGATGGGAATGTAGTCCAACGCCTCTGGTCGTTTGAGCGTCACCCGGAAGAAGAACCGCAGCGCCACCATCGCGCCATTGATGCTGGCCGGGGCCAGGCCGCTTTGCGTCAGGTGTAGCTGATAATGCCGCACGTCCTCGAACGTCAGCTCGCCCGGGGTCCTGCCGCAGTAGCGACAACAAGACCGAACCGATCGGATGTAGGCCTGCTGGGTACGCTGATCGAAGTTGCGGAGGGTCATGTCTTCGACCATCCTGCGACGCAACGGGTGGATCGCTTCTTCGGGCATCACTCGTCTCCTGTCTCGAGGAGGACGTGGCCGACCCACGTTCCTCTTCAGACAGGAGGATCCCGATGTCCCTCAGCGCCGAACAAATACCCCTCCCGCGCGAGCGGGTTAGTACACTGCCGCTAGCGCGTGTTGGCAATTGGAAGACGACAAGCACGCCGTTAGCGCCGGAGATAGCCAGGAAGCATCGTTCAAGGCTGCGGCCTAGCTCTTCTTTCCGGCTGAAAGGCTCGTGAAAGCCTTGGGGCGACATCTCACGCCGGCGTTCCCGACAACGCCGTCCAAGGAAGACTCGCATGCGACCTTTTGACGATCACAACCTCTTGGCGCGAAGCTGCCTCGCGCGGCGGAGGGCGGCTGAATGATCGTCCTGGCGCTGGTTCTTGTGGCGCTGGCCTTCGGCCTGCTGTTGGCCGGGCGGATCGGTCGCCGGTAGGCGAGGCCGTAAAGTCTTCCGTGGCGTTTCCCCGCCGTTCCGCGCCGCAAGGAGATTATTCCTATGCTCGACCGCCCACCGACCAAGCACAGCCCGACCCGGGAAAGCGGCCGTTCCCTGATCTGGGTGCTGTTTCAATCGGTGGTGCTGGTCACGGTCGTGGTCTTCATGGTCGTGCAGCTGTTCGACCCGAGCAAGGCCGCCATGGCCGGTGCCAAGCGCGTGGACCTTGTTCACCTGGCGACCGAGATCAGCGACAACCTGCCCTGGATTCTTACCCTGATGGCGATGATGATGGCGGGCGTCTTCGCGGCGCTCCATCTGGGCCTGAGGCCGCTGAGGCGGATTTCCGAGCGCGCCGGCGAGATCGGGCCGGCCACCGTCAGCCAGCGGCTGCCGCTGGAGGCGACACCGCGCGAGATCGCGCCGCTGGTCATGGCCTTCAACGCCGCGCTTGATCGCCTTGAGGCGGGCCTGCGGGCCCAGCGTGACTTCTCCGCCAACGCCGCGCATGAACTGCGGACGCCCCTGGCGACGCTGCGGGCGCAGGTCGAGAGTCTGCTGGAACCGAGCGAGCGCCGGGAAGCCATGGAGGAGTTCGACCGTCTGTCGCGCTTGATCGCCCAGTTGCTGACGCTGGCCGAGGCCGACGGCGACGCGCCGGCCAGTGTCTCCTTTGACCTGGTCGAGACGGCGCGCGAGTTCACGCGGGACATGGCCGGCGCCATAGTGGCGAGCGGCCGCACGATCGCCTTCGACAGTGCTCCCGACCGTTGGGAGTGCCGCGGCGCGCCGGGCCTGGTCGAGGTCGCCTTGCGCAATCTGCTCGACAACGCCGTGCGACATACGCCGCGGGGCAGCGAGATTCTCGTCACGATCGACGTCTTCGGCCGCCTGACGGTCAGCGACGACGGGCCCGGCGTGCCCTCCGATTTCCGCGATCGCCTGTTCCAGCGGTTCAGCAAGGCCGATCCGCGTGGGGCCGGCGCGGGCCTGGGCCTCTCGGTCGTCAGCCGGATCATGACGCTGCACGGCGGCGAGGCGCGGCTGGACCCGGGGGAGGCCGGGGCGCGCTTCGTCCTCGACTTCTCCGGGCGCCGTCCCGGCGGCCGGAACACCCGTCCATGAGGGTGCTCTTCATCGAGGACAACACCAAGCTGGGCGAGGCGACCCTGAAGTCTCTCGCCAAGATCGGTTTCGCGGTCGACCTCTTCGAGACGCCCGAGGACGGCTGGCACGCCTGGCGGGTCGCACCCTATGACGTCGTCATCCTGGACATCATGCTGGCCCGCGAGAGCGGCCTGGACCTGTTGGCCAGCGCGCGGGCCGCGGGGCTGTCGACGCCGGTCCTGCTGCTGACGGCGCTAGGCAGCGTCGGCGAGCGGGTGCGCGGCCTCGACGCCGGGGCCGACGACTATCTGGTCAAGCCGTTCGCGATCGAGGAACTGGTGGCGCGGCTGCGGGCCCTGAGGCGGCGGCCGTCGCCCCTGGCCAAGTCGGTCATCCGCTATGGCGACGTCGTCTACGACGCCGCCGCCCGCGAGCTGGCCGTGGGCGAGGGGCGCACGAGCCTGTCGCGGGGCGAGAGCATCGTCCTGGAGCGTTTCCTGCGATCGCCCGAGCGGGTGATCACCAAGGCGCAGCTGGGCGAGAGCCTGCATTCCCTGGAGCAGGACTACACGGAAAACTCCATCCAGGTTCACGTCCACAGGGTGCGCCGCAAACTGTCGGACCTGGGGGCGAACGTGTCGATCCGCGCCTTGCGGGGGCTCGGCTACATGGCCGTGATCATATAGCCAAGAGGGCGATGGCGATCGGTTAGCGCCATCGTCAGGCTCTGAAAGGTTGGCGGAAGTTTCGGTTTCCAGGGTGCGCGCGTCGTCACCTGGAGACCGATGAATGACCATCCTCCACCCGGCTCGCCGCCCCGCGGACCGCGCTATTGTCCTCACCGTCAGGATCGCCATGCTCGGGGCGGTCTCGGCGCTCGCCGCCTGTCAGTCGATGCCGACCGAGCGTTCCGGCTATCTTTCGAGCTACAGCGGGCTGGCCGAGGCCAAGCCCGGCAAGCGGCGCGATGAGGCCGCTTCGGAGGCGATCCGGCGGGTCTATATCGAGCCGACGGTCCTGCGGCTCAACGCCCGGACGCCGATTAAGCCGTCGGATCAGGCGATGGTGCGCCAAGAGATCGATCGGCAGCTCTGCTATAAGCTTAGCCGTCGGTTCGAGATCGCTCCGCAGCCGGAAGAGGGCGCCGCGCGCGTACGCGCCGCCGTCGCCCACATCGCCCCCACCAACCCCGGCGGATCCGCCGCCACAGCCGCCGCCAGCTTCTTCATTCCGGTGCCGATCCTGAAGGTCAGGCCCCCGGGGATATCCGGCGGACTGGTCGCCGAGGCCGAACTCGTCGCGCCCGACGGTCGCCAGGCGGCCGTGATCACCTGGGCGAAGTCGACCGAGGGGATCAGCAACATGGATCCCTCGTTGTCGCCGGTCGGCGACGCCCTGCAGCTGTCGGAGAAGTTCGCCGACGCCGCTGGCAAGGCCTTCGCCGCTAAGGCGAGCAAGAAACACGCGGTTCCCAAGCCCGACCCCTGCGCTCGCTTTGGGCCGCGCATCGGCGCACGCGCCGTGGGTGGGATGATCATGGGCTTCGGCACGGGGCTGTATACCCCGTCCGTGACCGGCGCCGGCCGGCCGCCCGAAGACGAGACGCCCGTCAAAGCCCCCAAGCCCTGAAGCGGCGAACGAGGGCGGCCGGCAGGCCGCCGCGCATCGCCCGGATTGATCCCGACATGAAAAGACTTGCTTGCGGCCTGGCGCTGACGCCCCTGGTCGCGCTGGGCGGCTGCGTCCTGCAGCCGGACTACCAGCGCCCGGTGATCAAGGTCACCGAGGCCTGGAGTAACGCGCCGCCGTCCCCAGCGACCCCGGCCGGAAATGGTTGGTGGACGCTGCTGAACGACCGGGCTGTCGATCGGCTGGTCGCCGCCGGCCTGGATGGCGCTCCCACCCTGGCCGAGGCCGCCGCTCGCCTGGATCAGGCGCGGGCGGCCCTGTCGATCCAGGACGCGGCGCGGGGACCCACGCTTTCCGCCAACGCCGGCGCACAGCGGGCGCGGGATCGCGCCGGGGGCGGCGAGGCGACGACCAGCCAGAGCACGGCGTCGGTCGGCGTCGGCCTGGCCTGGGAACTGGATCTGTGGGGCCGAGTGCGCGAGGGCGCCACCGCCGCCGGCTATCGCCTTACAGCCAGCGCCGCCGAAGCGGACGCCGCGCGGCTGTCGGTCGTCGGCGAGATCGTCGACGCCACGCTGGCGCTTCGAGCCTGCGACGCCAGGACAACTCTGCGCGACCTCGACATCGCCTCGCGGCAGGCCGAGCTGACGGTCACGCGCGCGCGCCTGGCGGCCGGCAGCGTCCCGCCGGTGACGCTGGCGACCGCGCTGGGCGACCTGGCCGCCGCGCGCACCGATCGCATCGCCCAGGACGAAGCCTGCCGCCGGCTGGTCAACGCGCTGGCGGCGCTGAGCGGGCTGGAGGGCTCCGAGGTCAGGAGCCTGCTGGCGACCGGCGAGCCCATCGCCGCGCCGCCGCCCTTCACCCCGGCGCTGCCCGCGACCGTGCTGCTCAGCCATCCCACGGTCGTCGCGGCCGAGCGCGAGGTCGCTGCGCGATGGTCGGAGATCGCCGTGGCGCGCGCCGAAAGGCTGCCGCGCGTCGATCTGGCCGCGACGCTGAGCGGTCAGTGGATCCGGGCGCTGGGCGCCGCCAGGTCCTATGGCGCGCGGTCGACGGGCCTGAGCCTGGCCGGTCCGCTACTGGACGGCGGCGCCGGGGCGGCCAGGGTGCGCGGCGCGCAGGCCCGCTACCGGGAGGCGGCAGCGCATCTGGACCTCACGGTCAGGACGCTGGCGCGGGACGTCGAGGACGCGCTAACCGCCCAGCAGTCGGCGCTGGAGCGGATCGAAACCTCGCACGACGCCCTGGGGGCGGCCACCTTCGCGCTGGAGGCCAACGCGGCCCGCTGGCGCATCGGCGCCATCGCCCAGGTGGAGCTGGAAGCCTCTCGCCGCCAGTACAACCAGGCCCAGGACAGCGCCGCCGCCGCCGCCGCCGACCGGGCGCGCGCCTGGGTGGCGCTGGTCCGGACGACGGGCGCGCCGAATCCAAGAACGACCCCATGAACAAGGAAGCATCTCTGATGAGCGATCGATCGGCCGTCGCTCCGCCCATGAGGCGGCGTCTCCTCGGCCCGGTCAGCGGTCGGCTCGTCGCGGCGGCGGCGCTGTTGGCGGCGGCCGCCGCTGGATTGATCCTCTGGGCGGCGAGGGGCGACGACGCGCCCGTTCCGGTGCGGGCGGTCCCCAGCCTGACGGTCTCCACGACCTCGCCCCAAAAGGTCTCCTGGCCGCGAACGGTGTCAGCGTCCGGCGTCATCGCCCCCTGGCGGGAGGCCAGCGTCGGCACGCAGATTGGCAGCTACCAGCTGGTCGAGGTGAACGCCGAGGTCGGCGATCAGGTCCGGCGCGGCCAGGTGCTGGCGCGGATCAATCCCGCCCTGTTGCGCGCCGAGGAGGCTCAGCTGCTCGCGCGCCACGACCAGGCCCAGGTCAACCGTCATCGGGCGTTGGCGTTGCGCGCGAGCGGCGGCGTCAGCGAGCAGGAAGTGCTCGCCGCCGAGACGGAAGCCAAGGCCGCGTCCGCCCTGCTGGCCGCCAAGCGGCTGGAGCTGCGCTACACCGCCGTGCTGGCGCCCGATGACGGCGTGATCACCGCGCGCGCCGCGACGCTGGGCGCGGTCGCTCCCGCCGGCCAGGAGTTGTTCCGCATGATCCGCCGCAACCGGCTGGAGTGGCGGGGCGAGCTGACGGCCGAGCAACTGCGCGAGGTCGCCGCCGGGCAGGTCGTCACCCTTTCGCTGCCCGATGGAACCCAGGCGAGCGGCGTGGTGAGGCGGCTGGGTCCAACGATGGACGGCGCGTCCCGCCTGGGCGTGATCTACGCCGACGTCGCGAGCGGCGGCCGGGCGCTGGCTGGCATGTACGTCGCCGGAGTCATCACCGTCGGCTTGGCCCCGGCCCTGACCGTGCCGGCGCCGTGCGTCGTGATCCGCGATGGGCGCAGCTACGTGATGGTGCTCGACGAGCGCCCCGGCCCGCCCAGCGTCCGTATGCGGAGCGTCAGGACCGGACGGCGGGACGATTCCGCCATCGAGATTCTGACCGGCCTGACCGGAACCGAGCGCTTGGTGTTCGGTGGCGCGGGCTTCCTCAAAGACGGCGACGTTGTCCGCGTGGCCCACACCGAAGGATACCGTCGATGAATTTCGCCGCCTGGTCGATCCGCAATCCCATTCCGGTCATCCTGCTCTTCGTGGTGCTGTCGATCGCGGGTCTGCGGGCTTTCAATCTGCTGGCCATCCAGGACCTTCCGGACCTGTCGCCGCCGTCCGTCAGCGTCAATGCGAACCTGCCTGGCGCCACCCCCGCCCAGCTCGAGACCGAGATCGCCCGGCCCCTGGAGGACGCTTTGGCCGCGGTCGACGGCGTGCGCCACGTCACGACCGTGATCAATGACGGGGCGGTTCGGATCGAGGCCAGTTTCGCGCTGGACAAGCCGCTGTCCGATGCTCTGATCCAGACCAAGGACGCGGTGGACGGCATCCGCTCGGACCTGCCCACCGACATGCTGCAGCCGACCGTCGAGGCCGTCACGTTCGGCACGGCCCCGGTGCTAATCTACGCCGTCCAGTCCTCGCGCATGGACGAGGCGGAGCTCTCATGGTTCGTCGACGACACCCTGGGCAAGGCGATCCGCGCGGCGCCCGGCGTCGGCAAGGTCGAGCGGCTGGGCGGGGTCACCCGCGAGGTGCGCGTCACCGTCGATCCCACGCGCATGGCCGCCCTGGGCGTGACCGCCGGCGACGTCTCCCGCGCCCTGCGGCAGGTCCAGCAGCAATCGTCGGGCGGTCGCGGTCAACTGGGCGGCCAGGAGCAATCGATCCGCACCGTGGCGGTCGTCGCCCAGGCGTCCGACCTAGCGGCGCTGCCGATCGTGCTCGCTGACGGCCGCCAGGCGCGGCTCGACCAGTTGGCCAGCATCGAGGACGGCGCGGCCGAGCGCACCCAGGCGGCCTTCCTGGATGGCAAGCCCGTGGTCGCCTTTCAGGTCTATCGGGCTCGGGGCGCGGACGAGACCAAGGTCGCCAAGGGCGTCTACGCCATCCTGAACCAGCAGATGGGCAAGACGCCGGGCCTGGCCCTGCAGCCCGTCGGCGGGTCCGTCGACTACACGCTTGAGCAGTATCACGGCTCCATGTCGATGCTGTATGAAGGCGCGCTGCTGGCCGTCATCGTGGTCTGGCTGTTCCTGCGCGACGGGCGGGCCACCCTGATCGTCGCCACGGCGCTGCCGCTGTCGATTCTGCCGACCTTCGCGGCGATGTTGATGTTCGGCTATTCGCTGAACACCCTGACTCTGCTGGCCCTGGCTGTGGTCATCGGCATCCTGGTCGACGACGCTATCGTCGAGGTCGAGAACATCGAGCGCCACAGGCGCATGGGCAAGCCGGTCCGCGAGGCGACCGAGGACGCGGTGGCCGAGATCGCCATGCCGGTGATCGCCACCACCCTCAGCCTGGTCGCCGTCTTCCTGCCGACCGCGATGATGCCCGGTTTCGCTGGGCTGATCTTCAAGCCGTTCGGCTGGACGGCGGTGATCGCGGTGCTGGCCTCGCTGCTGGTCGCGCGCCTGCTGACGCCCATGCTGGCGGCCTACTTCCTGAAGGACACGGTCATGCCCGAGTCAGAGGACGGCTGGGCGATGCGCCGCTACCTGTCGGCCGTCGACTGGTGCCTGTCGCATCCCAAGATCACCGCCGCCGCGACCGTGGCCTTCTTGGCCGGCTCGCTGGCGCTGACTCCCCTGATCCCGACCGGCTTTCTGCCGCCGGACAATCGCAGCCTCACCGAGGTGTCCGTCGAACTGCCGCCGGGCGGCGGGCTCGACGTTACGGTCGCGGCGACGGAGGACGTGCGACAGGCCCTGAGCGGCGTGGAGGGCGTGCGGGGGATCTTCGCCGCGATCGGGCAGGGGGGAGGCGAAGACTCCGGCGGCGTGCCTGAAGTGCGTCGCGCCACCTTGACCCTCAGCCTGGCGCCCCGCGAGCACCGCCCAACCAAGACGGCTATCGAGGCGACGATCGGGGAGCGGCTCAAGGCGGTCCCGGGCGCTCGGTTTGCGGTCGGCGACGGCGGCGGCGGCCGGTTGGACCTGATCCTGGCGGGCGACGACCCACGGGTGCTGCAGGCGACCGTCCAGCGCCTCGAACGCGAGATGCGGACCATCCCCGGTCTGTCGAACATCAACTCGACGGCCAGCCTGGAGCAGCAGGAGATCGTCATCCGGCCCGATCCGCAACGGGCGGCGGAACTCGGCGTCACGGCCGAGGCCGTTGGCGAGACCGTCCGGATCGCGACGAGCGGGGACTTCGACGCCCAGGTCGCGCGGTTGAACCTGGAGACGCGGCAGCTCTTCATCCGCACCCGGATCGCCGACGCGGCGCGGCGCGATCCGACGACCGTCGGCGCGCTGCGGGTGGCCGGGCGGAGCGGACCGGTGTCGTTGGCCAGTATCGCCGACATCTCGGTCGAGAGCGGTCCCTCGCGGATCGACCGCTTCGATCGCCGCCGGCACGTGACCATCACCGCCGACATGAACGGCGTGCCGCTGGGCGAGGCGATGGCGCGGGTCAATGCACTGCCGGCGGTCCAGGCCATGCCCTCGGGCGTATCCCTGATCCCGGCGGGCGGGGCCGAGATGGGCGAGGAGCTGGGCGTCGGGTTCGTCACCGCCCTGATCGCTGGCGTGCTCTGCATCTACTGCGTGCTTGTGCTGCTGTTCCGAGACTTCCTGCAGCCGGTCACCATCCTGTCGGCGCTGCCGCTATCGATCGGCGGGGCCTTCGTGGCGTTGCTGCTGGCGCGCAGCTCGCTCAGCATGCCGGCCATGATCGGCCTCGTGATGCTGATGGGGATCGTGTCGAAGAATTCGATCCTGCTGGTCGAGTACGCGCTGGTCGGCATAAAGGACAAGGGGGTGTCGCGACGGGCGGCTCTGGTCGACGCCTGTCACAAACGCGCCCGTCCGATCATCATGACGACCGTTGCGATGGTCGCCGGCATGGCGCCGATCGCGCTGGGCTTCGGCGCCGACGCCAGCTTCCGCCAGCCTATGGCGATCGCGGTGATCGGCGGCCTCCTGACCTCCACCTTCCTCAGCCTGCTGGTCGTGCCGGTGGTCTTCACCTTCGTGGACGGGTTCGAGCGGCGGATGCGCCAATTGTTTATTCGGCCGTCCATACGGGCATTCTCGACACGAGAAGAACGTGAAGTATAGCCGCCGCAAGCGTCAGACTTCGGCCATACCGACTGGGTCCGCTCACGTCCGGCTCGCGGACCGAGCTAAGCTCCGCAGGGCGGCGATCTCGGCCGCCGCCGACCCGACACTGAAGATCGAGTTTCGGGAGGCGCGCCAACGTCAGTTCATGGCGCGCTTGGACCCCTGGAGTTTCCGGCGAGGAGCGCCAGGGCGTGCTTGTGCGCCTAGATCCCTTGCGGTGGACGACCGTGGCGTTTCACCTTTTCCAGAAAGTACATGCCCTCGAGCTTGAGCCCGTCCGGGTCAAGGAAGAAGACAGCGTAATAGCCCTCGCCATAGCTTGGATAGGCGGCCGGTGGGTCAACCACGGTGACGTTCTCCTGCTGGAGAAAGGCTCCGAGCTCGTCCACCTCCTCGCGGGCGCCGAGCTCGAAGGCGTAGTGATGGTAACCGATGTCGCCGGTGTGATGGGGCCGGGCGCGGGCTTCGGCGTCCGCCTCGGTGATCCAGAACATGGTCACGCCGTTGTTCCATCCGACCGTGCGGTCGAACTCCCACTCGCGCACGAAACCCAAGAAGGTCAGCAATCGGTCGTAGAAGCGACGCGAAACCTCGAAGTCGCTCACCCGGATGGCGAGATGGTCGATCCCAACAACTCTGGCCATGGCGCCTCCTCGACGAAGAGGCAGCATGGACGCCAAAGGGCGGTCCAAACAATCTCCGATCTCTTCGTGAAACGAATGGCGTGTTTCTGGACCGGTAGGAGAGTCTGGTTGTGTTTAGGTTTCTTGGACGCCCGCCAGGCGCGGCGATGGGTTTGCCCCCGCAGGCGGGTGTCTGAGAAAGCTCAAAGTCTGACCCGCGGGATGGCGGTATCGGCCTATGGGGATTTGAGCGACGCGCTTGTCCATGAGGTCGCTGACGATGCGCTGACCGGCATGGTGGCAGGTGTGGGTCGCCAGTTTTCTCCGTCACGACGCCCCTGATGATGTGACGATCGGCCTTTTCCTGGGTGCCGGGGCTAGCTTTTTGCGGTTGGCGCGCAGGGTTGGTCATGCGGCCATTGGCCGTTGCTGTGGCGCTGCGATGGCATGGGGTAACAGCCATGAGCGTCATGACGAGTCGACCCTGAACACGTGCTGGAACGGGGGCCGGTGTCCAGGTCCGCTCCAGCGCTCGAAGACCTCGACCAGGACCATGCGGCCGCCGCAGCAAGGGCAAGCGATCAGTGGCTTTGCGGCCGGTTCTGGTTCGACGCAGGCCTCGGGGGCTGGGGTGGGTGTCGGCGCCTGAAGCAAGGCGCGAGCCTTGGCTAGATTGGCGGCGCGGGCCGGGTTGGCGAAGAGGCCATAGTGGCGGATGCGGTGGAAGCCGGTGGGCAGGACGTGGATCAGGAAGCGGCGAATGAACTCGCTGGGCGCCAGGGTCATCAGCTTGCGCCGGGCCTGGCCGTCCCTGCGGTAGTCCTTCCAGCGGAAGGTGACGCCCGTGTCGTTCATGGCGACAAGGCGGCTGCTGGAGATGGCCACGCGGTGTGTGTAGCGGGCCAGATAGGCTAGGACCGCTTCGGGGCCGGCGAAGGGGCGCTTGGCATAGACCACCCACTCTGCACGGCGAAGCGGGGCCAGGCGGGCGGCGAAGGCGGCGCGGTCGGCCAGGCCGGCCAGTTCGCCGAAGAAGGACAGCTGCCCCTCGGCGTGAGCGGCGGCAAGCTTCTCCAGGAACAGCCGCCGGAACAGCCGGGAGAGCACGCGCACCGGCAGGAAGAACCGGGGGCGACAAGAGACCCAGCTCTGGCCGTCCAAGGCGAGGCCGCCGCCGGGGACGATGCAGTGCACATGCGGATGATGGGTGAGCGCTGATCCCCAGGTGTGAAGGACGGCGGTCAGGCCGATGCGGGCGCCCAGGTGCTTGGGATCGGCGGCGATGGTCAGCAGGGTCTCTGACGCGGCCTTGAACAGCGCGCCGTAGACCACGGCCTTGTTCTGGAAGGCGATGTCGCCGATCTGGGCCGGCAGGGTGAAGACCACGTGGTAGTAGGCCAGCGGCAACAGCTCGGCCTGGCGGGCCTCCAGCCAGCGCTGCGCCGCCGCGCCCTGACACTTTGGGCAATGGCGGTTGCGGCAGGAGTTGTAGGCGATCCGCTGATGGTCGCAGTCCTCGCAGCGCTCGACGTGGCCGCCCAACCGCGCGGTGCGGCAGGCCTGGATCGCCGACATCACCTTGAGCTGACCCAGGCTCAGATGTCCGGTCTGGGCGCGGCGGAAGGCCTCGCCATGGGCGTGGAAGATGTCGGCGACCTCAAGAACCGGGCGCACAGGCCCGGCCCGACCCAATGCTCAGGCCGGTGGCGGTCTCAGTTGCAGCAGGTCCAGCGGGCTCTCGATGCCGTCGAGGGTCTTGGCGGCCACGTGGGTGTAGACCGAGGTGGTCTCTAACTTCTTGTGGCCCAGCAGGACTTGGATCACCCGCACATCGACATTCTGCTCCAGCAGGTGAGTGGCAAAGCAATGGCGCAGGGTGTGCAGGCAGACTGGCTTGCTGATCCCGGCCGTCCTGACCGCTATGTGGAAGGCGCGGTTGAGCGAGCGCGGCGTGACCGCATTGAAAGACGTCAGCCGGTTGGGGAACAGCCACACCGGCGGCCGCGCCACCTTCCACCAGTTGCGAAGCGTCGCCAGCAGGTGTGGCGAAAGCAGCGCGTCACGGTCGCGCCGACCCTTGCCCTGTTCGACCCGGATGCGCATGCGCTGGCTGTCGATGTCCCCGACCTTCAGGCCCACGACCTCGGCGGCCCGCAGGCCCGCGCCGTAGGCGACGCTGAGCGCGGTGCGCCACTTGAGCCCCGGTGCCGCCTGCAACAGCCGCGCGACCTCGTCCGGCGTCAGCACGACCGGCAATCTCTGCGGCTGGCGGGCGATGGGAATGTAGTCCAACGCCTCTGGTCGTTTGAGCGTCACCCGGAAGAAGAACCGCAGCGCCACCATCGCGCCATTGATGCTGGCCGGGGCCAGGCCGCTTTGCGTCAGGTGTAGCTGATAATGCCGCACGTCCTCGAACGTCAGCTCGCCCGGGGTCCTGCCGCAGTAGCGACAACAAGACCGAACCGATCGGATGTAGGCCTGCTGGGTACGCTGATCGAAGTTGCGGAGGGTCATGTCTTCGACCATCCTGCGACGCAACGGGTGGATCGCTTCTTCGGGCATCACTCGTCTCCTGTCTCGAGGAGGACGTGGCCGACCCACGTTCCTCTTCAGACAGGAGGATCCCGATGTCCCTCAGCGCCGAACAAATACCCCTCCCGCGCGAGCGGGTTAGTACACTGGCGCGCTCCCGTCTCTGTCTTCGTGGCGGCTATCCGTGAAGCCGCGCCAGTCCTTCGGTTGATTGAAGTCAATGCGGCATCGAACGCAGCAGGAGCAATGCAACCTTGGTTTAGCGTAAGAAACGTCCAACGCGATGGCCGGTTAAGACCTTGGTCCGCCGCCCGCCCTTTGAGGACCAAGCCCATGAAAGCTACCCTCACCACCGCGCTTGTGCTCACGCTTATGAGCACCTCCGTCTCCATGGCTCAGCCGAGCTACCCTGGCCGGCCCGATCAAGACAACTATCGCAGCCAGTATGGCGACCAGTACGGCGGACCCCGGTATTCCCGCGGTGACCGCCTCCCCGACCAGTATCGCCAGACCCTCTACGTGGTGAGCGATTGGAAGCAGCGCGGTTTGAGGAAGCCGCCGAAGGGCTACCAATGGGTCGCCAATCGGCGGGGTGACCTGTTCCTGGCGTCAAAGGTCACCGGCCAGATCGCCCAATCCGCCTATCGCGACGAGCGCGACCAGCAGTGGAGCCAGCGATACCAGCGGACCTATTCCTACAACGACGATGTCTACTATCGCGAATGCCGCAACTCCAAGGATCCGGCCGGCGTCCTCATCGGGGCCCTGATCGGGGGGCTGCTCGGCAACGCCGCCGGGGGCAGCGGAAGCCGCACGGGGACTACCGTGGCCGGCGTGATCCTGGGCGGCGTGGTCGGCGCGGCGCTCACCAAGGACATGGACTGCGACGACCGGAGTTACGCCTACAAGGCCTACTATAACGGCTTCAACTCCGACCGCCCGGGCAGCCGGCACCCATGGCGCAATCCCGGCAACGATCATCGCGGCGAGGTCCGGATCGGGAGCTACTACAACGACCCCCGCGGCTTCCGCTGCGCCGACTTTACACAGGTCACCACCATCCAGGGCCGGACCCAGACGACCCGCGGCCGAGCCTGCCGCCAGCCGGATGGCTCCTGGGCGGTCGTCGGCTAAAGGAAAGCGAGGCGTGTGGACGAGGGGGCGGGTTTCAATCGAGGCCAGGGCATCCACACGTCCGCCATGGGTCGGCGCCAGTCTCCGAGCTGGGGTGCTGAACGTCCGGTTCCTGGAGGCGAGACAACAGCAGCCTATGTTTAGGTTTCTTGGACGCCCGCCAGGCGCGGCGATGGGTTTGCCCCCGCAGGCGGGTGTCTGAGAAAGCTCAAAGTCTGACCCGCGGGATGGCGGTATCGGCCTATGGGGATTTGAGCGACGCGCTTGTCCCATGAGGTCGCTGACGATGCGCTGACCGGCATGGTGGCAGGTGTGGGTCGCCAGTTTTCTCCGTCACGACGCCCCTGATGATGTGACGATCGGCCTTTTCCTGGGTGCCGGGGCTAGCTTTTTGCGGTTGGCGCGCAGGGTTGGTCATGCGGCCATTGGCCGTTGCTGTGGCGCTGCGATGGCATGGGGTAACAGCCATGAGCGTCATGACGAGTCGACCCTGAACACGTGCTGGAACGGGGGCCGGTGTCCAGGTCCGCTCCAGCGCTCGAAGACCTCGACCAGGACCATGCGGCCGCCGCAGCAAGGGCAAGCGATCAGTGGCTTTGCGGCCGGTTCTGGTTCGACGCAGGCCTCGGGGGCTGGGGTGGGTGTCGGCGCCTGAAGCAAGGCGCGAGCCTTGGCTAGATTGGCGGCGCGGGCCGGGTTGGCGAAGAGGCCATAGTGGCGGATGCGGTGGAAGCCGGTGGGCAGGACGTGGATCAGGAAGCGGCGAATGAACTCGCTGGGCGCCAGGGTCATCAGCTTGCGCCGGGCCTGGCCGTCCCTGCGGTAGTCCTTCCAGCGGAAGGTGACGCCCGTGTCGTTCATGGCGACAAGGCGGCTGCTGGAGATGGCCACGCGGTGTGTGTAGCGGGCCAGATAGGCTAGGACCGCTTCGGGGCCGGCGAAGGGGCGCTTGGCATAGACCACCCACTCTGCACGGCGAAGCGGGGCCAGGCGGGCGGCGAAGGCGGCGCGGTCGGCCAGGCCGGCCAGTTCGCCGAAGAAGGACAGCTGCCCCTCGGCGTGAGCGGCGGCAAGCTTCTCCAGGAACAGCCGCCGGAACAGCCGGGAGAGCACGCGCACCGGCAGGAAGAACCGGGGGCGACAAGAGACCCAGCTCTGGCCGTCCAAGGCGAGGCCGCCGCCGGGGACGATGCAGTGCACATGCGGATGATGGGTGAGCGCTGATCCCCAGGTGTGAAGGACGGCGGTCAGGCCGATGCGGGCGCCCAGGTGCTTGGGATCGGCGGCGATGGTCAGCAGGGTCTCTGACGCGGCCTTGAACAGCGCGCCGTAGACCACGGCCTTGTTCTGGAAGGCGATGTCGCCGATCTGGGCCGGCAGGGTGAAGACCACGTGGTAGTAGGCCAGCGGCAACAGCTCGGCCTGGCGGGCCTCCAGCCAGCGCTGCGCCGCCGCGCCCTGACACTTTGGGCAATGGCGGTTGCGGCAGGAGTTGTAGGCGATCCGCTGATGGTCGCAGTCCTCGCAGCGCTCGACGTGGCCGCCCAACCGCGCGGTGCGGCAGGCCTGGATCGCCGACATCACCTTGAGCTGACCCAGGCTCAGATGTCCGGTCTGGGCGCGGCGGAAGGCCTCGCCATGGGCGTGGAAGATGTCGGCGACCTCAAGAACCGGGCGCACAGGCCCGGCCCGACCCAATGCTCAGGCCGGTGGCGGTCTCAGTTGCAGCAGGTCCAGCGGGCTCTCGATGCCGTCGAGGGTCTTGGCGGCCACGTGGGTGTAGACCGAGGTGGTCTCTAACTTCTTGTGGCCCAGCAGGACTTGGATCACCCGCACATCGACATTCTGCTCCAGCAGGTGAGTGGCAAAGCAATGGCGCAGGGTGTGCAGGCAGACTGGCTTGCTGATCCCGGCCGTCCTGACCGCTATGTGGAAGGCGCGGTTGAGCGAGCGCGGCGTGACCGCATTGAAAGACGTCAGCCGGTTGGGGAACAGCCACACCGGCGGCCGCGCCACCTTCCACCAGTTGCGAAGCGTCGCCAGCAGGTGTGGCGAAAGCAGCGCGTCACGGTCGCGCCGACCCTTGCCCTGTTCGACCCGGATGCGCATGCGCTGGCTGTCGATGTCCCCGACCTTCAGGCCCACGACCTCGGCGGCCCGCAGGCCCGCGCCGTAGGCGACGCTGAGCGCGGTGCGCCACTTGAGCCCCGGTGCCGCCTGCAACAGCCGCGCGACCTCGTCCGGCGTCAGCACGACCGGCAATCTCTGCGGCTGGCGGGCGATGGGAATGTAGTCCAACGCCTCTGGTCGTTTGAGCGTCACCCGGAAGAAGAACCGCAGCGCCACCATCGCGCCATTGATGCTGGCCGGGGCCAGGCCGCTTTGCGTCAGGTGTAGCTGATAATGCCGCACGTCCTCGAACGTCAGCTCGCCCGGGGTCCTGCCGCAGTAGCGACAACAAGACCGAACCGATCGGATGTAGGCCTGCTGGGTACGCTGATCGAAGTTGCGGAGGGTCATGTCTTCGACCATCCTGCGACGCAACGGGTGGATCGCTTCTTCGGGCATCACTCGTCTCCTGTCTCGAGGAGGACGTGGCCGACCCACGTTCCTCTTCAGACAGGAGGATCCCGATGTCCCTCAGCGCCGAACAAATACCCCTCCCGCGCGAGCGGGTTAGTACTCTGGCGCGCCTCGGCCAGAGAACCGGATGGTGGCGAGGACAGGGGCGGCCAGTAGTCGGGACCGTTATGTCGGTCAGGTGGCGCACAAGGTCGATCAGAGGCGCCTGGCAGCGCCAGGTCCCGGGAGGCGAGCCAAGTTCCGGTCCTGGCGCGTGCATGCCGCCTAAGTCTCAGGGCGCCAGGATGATCTTGCCGAAGCCGCCGCCACGCTCCAGCCGCCGATGCGCCTCGGCCGCCTGATCCAGCGGCAGAACCGTATCGATCACCGGCCTCAGTTCGCCTTTCGCCAGGCGCGGCAGCGCACCAGCGGCGAAGCGGGCGACCATGGCGCGCTTCTCCTCGAGGGTGCGTGATTTCATCACGGTGCCGATCAGGCGCAGGTGGTTATGCAGCAGGAGATCCAGCGGGATCGCGGCGTCGGCGTCGCCGCTGAGGATCCCGACCTGCACCAGCCGGCCGCCCGGCGCCAGGCTGCGCAGGTTGCGCGCCAGGTACTCGCCGCCAATGAAGTCGATCACCGCGTCCACGCCCGCCCCGCCCGTCAGGCGCAGGGTCTCGGCCTCGAAGTCGGCGGCGCGGTAGTCGATCACAGCCGCCGCGCCCAGACGCCGCACGTCCGCCGCCCGCTCGGCCGAGGCTGTGGCGTAGACGCTCGCGCCCAGCGCCCTGGCGATCTGCACCGCGGCTGAGCCGATGCCGCCGGCCGCGGCATGAACCAGCACGTGCTGTCCCGGGCGGACTTCGGCCAGATGGGCCACGGCCTCCCAGGCGGTGACGAAGGCCTCCATGACCCCGGCCGCCTGGACGAGCGGAAGGCCGCTCGGGACCTTAACGGCCATGCCGTGATCGACACGGGCGAACTCCGCATAGGCGCCGCCGCCGACGATCGCCATCACCGGATCTCCCACGCTGAATCCCGTGACCTCGGCCCCGACCTCGATCACTTCGCCGGCGAGCTCCAGGCCCAGCAAGGGGCTCTCGCCAAAGCTCTGGTCACCGTAGAAGCCGGTGCGCTGCATCAGGTCGGCGCGATTGACGCCGGCGGCGGCGACGCGGACCAGAAGGTCCGTGGCTCGCAGCTCCGGAGCGGGCGCCTCGACCAGCCGGAGGACATCCGGCGGGCCGAAGCGGTCGTAGGCGATGGCTCTCACGACGCGGCCTCATCGGCGCGAGCCAGGGCGCGGCGAGCGATGCTCTCGGCGAACATCGGCGTTTCGCGACGATTATGGTCGCCACCGGCGGCTTGGCGCGCGGCGGCGGCGTGGTCGTAGTCCAGGCCATGTTCGGCCAGAAAGTCCATGAACACGTCGGTGGGGTGGGCGGTGACGCGATTGGTGTAGCGGGTGCGCTTGTCGTCGATGGCTTCGGCGATCAGCTCCCAGATGACATTGACCTGGGTGCGGCCGTTGGCGGTGAAGACGTCCGAGATCGAGTTCATCCGGCAATAGGTCGGGCCGGCCTCGTCGGCCACGTAGTGCTGGACCACCAGGCCCGAGCCGATCTGCTCGACATTGATCGACATGCGCCGGCCGTCGTCGGTGGTGGTCACGCCCGCCGCGATGTGATCGGGCGCGCAGCAGCGCAGGTATTCGGCCTCGGGCAGGGTGAACAGCCAGTCGGCGATGTCGATCTTTTCGATCGGAACGTCGATCTCGTGGCTATAGGCCGATTGCGAAAGGATGCGATCGAGGACAGTGACCATGACGGTTGCTCCTGGTTGTTGGCTCGGCGAGGCGGAAGCGCCGCGTCCGATGAGCCAGACCATGCGACCGGGGACGGCGCGTGATAACGCAGCCATTGCCCGCAACCGTTTTGCCCCTGGAGCAAAGATGAAGGATCCAAGGTTCGCCGAGTTCGTGGCCGTCTTTGTCGATGTCGTGCGCGCCGGCAGTTTTTCCGGGGCGGCGCGGCGTCGGGGCGTGACGCCTTCGGCGATCGTCCGGCAGATCGACGCCCTGGAGCACGGTCTGGGGGTCCGGGTGCTTGTACGCTCGACCCGGGCTCTGGCGATGACCGACGCCGGCCAGAGGCTGTTCGAGCGGGGGCAGCGGCTGATCGACGATCTTGTCGACGTGCACGCAGAGATCGCCGCCTTCGACGGCGCGGTCGCCGGCGTGCTGCGGGTCGCCTGCTTTCCCACCTTCGGCAAGCGTTATGTGCTGCCGGTGGCCGGCGCCCTCATGCGCGAGCACCCCGGTCTATCGGTGGAACTGGACCTGACCGAGCGCCTGGCCGACCCGGTGCTGGATCGGCTGGACGCGGTCATCCGCATCGGACAGCTGACCGACAGCGGCCTGATCGCCACCAAGCTTGCCGATCAGGCGAGGCTTTTGATCGCCAGTCCGGACTATCTGGCCCGATATGGCGCGCCCGGCTCTGTCGAGGACCTGCGCGGTCACCGGCTGCTCGACAAGTTGCACGGGGCCGATCTCTTGGGCTGGACGGACCTTCTGGGCGGCGCGGCTGGTCAGCCCAACTGCGGTCAGGTGGTGTTCCGGTCCGACGACTTCGAGGCGCTGCGGCTCGCCGCCAGGGAAGGGATCGGCGCAGCGCTGTTGCCCAGTTGGGTGGCGGGGCCGGATGTCCGAGACGGCAAGCTCACGCGGCTCCCACTGGATGATGAGCCTTGGAACAGTCGCCCGAGCGGCATCTATCTGCTCAGAGCGCTGCCTGAGCCCTCGGCCAAGCTCCGGGTCTTCATCGACGCCTTGCGGGCCGCCATCGGATCCCCGCCGGTCTGGACGCCGTAACGCCGCTCAGCGTCCGGATTCGGACGAGGAGCCAATGGCGGCAGTTGTTTAGGTTTCTTGGACGCCCGCCAGGCGCGGCGATGGGTTTGCCCCCGCAGGCGGGTGTCTGAGAAAGCTCAAAGTCTGACCCGCGGGATGGCGGTATCGGCCTATGGGGATTTGAGCGACGCGCTTGTCCCATGAGGTCGCTGACGATGCGCTGACCGGCATGGTGGCAGGTGTGGGTCGCCAGTTTTCTCCGTCACGACGCCCCTGATGATGTGACGATCGGCCTTTTCCTGGGTGCCGGGGCTAGCTTTTTGCGGTTGGCGCGCAGGGTTGGTCATGCGGCCATTGGCCGTTGCTGTGGCGCTGCGATGGCATGGGGTAACAGCCATGAGCGTCATGACGAGTCGACCCTGAACACGTGCTGGAACGGGGGCCGGTGTCCAGGTCCGCTCCAGCGCTCGAAGACCTCGACCAGGACCATGCGGCCGCCGCAGCAAGGGCAAGCGATCAGTGGCTTTGCGGCCGGTTCTGGTTCGACGCAGGCCTCGGGGGCTGGGGTGGGTGTCGGCGCCTGAAGCAAGGCGCGAGCCTTGGCTAGATTGGCGGCGCGGGCCGGGTTGGCGAAGAGGCCATAGTGGCGGATGCGGTGGAAGCCGGTGGGCAGGACGTGGATCAGGAAGCGGCGAATGAACTCGCTGGGCGCCAGGGTCATCAGCTTGCGCCGGGCCTGGCCGTCCCTGCGGTAGTCCTTCCAGCGGAAGGTGACGCCCGTGTCGTTCATGGCGACAAGGCGGCTGCTGGAGATGGCCACGCGGTGTGTGTAGCGGGCCAGATAGGCTAGGACCGCTTCGGGGCCGGCGAAGGGGCGCTTGGCATAGACCACCCACTCTGCACGGCGAAGCGGGGCCAGGCGGGCGGCGAAGGCGGCGCGGTCGGCCAGGCCGGCCAGTTCGCCGAAGAAGGACAGCTGCCCCTCGGCGTGAGCGGCGGCAAGCTTCTCCAGGAACAGCCGCCGGAACAGCCGGGAGAGCACGCGCACCGGCAGGAAGAACCGGGGGCGACAAGAGACCCAGCTCTGGCCGTCCAAGGCGAGGCCGCCGCCGGGGACGATGCAGTGCACATGCGGATGATGGGTGAGCGCTGATCCCCAGGTGTGAAGGACGGCGGTCAGGCCGATGCGGGCGCCCAGGTGCTTGGGATCGGCGGCGATGGTCAGCAGGGTCTCTGACGCGGCCTTGAACAGCGCGCCGTAGACCACGGCCTTGTTCTGGAAGGCGATGTCGCCGATCTGGGCCGGCAGGGTGAAGACCACGTGGTAGTAGGCCAGCGGCAACAGCTCGGCCTGGCGGGCCTCCAGCCAGCGCTGCGCCGCCGCGCCCTGACACTTTGGGCAATGGCGGTTGCGGCAGGAGTTGTAGGCGATCCGCTGATGGTCGCAGTCCTCGCAGCGCTCGACGTGGCCGCCCAACCGCGCGGTGCGGCAGGCCTGGATCGCCGACATCACCTTGAGCTGACCCAGGCTCAGATGTCCGGTCTGGGCGCGGCGGAAGGCCTCGCCATGGGCGTGGAAGATGTCGGCGACCTCAAGAACCGGGCGCACAGGCCCGGCCCGACCCAATGCTCAGGCCGGTGGCGGTCTCAGTTGCAGCAGGTCCAGCGGGCTCTCGATGCCGTCGAGGGTCTTGGCGGCCACGTGGGTGTAGACCGAGGTGGTCTCTAACTTCTTGTGGCCCAGCAGGACTTGGATCACCCGCACATCGACATTCTGCTCCAGCAGGTGAGTGGCAAAGCAATGGCGCAGGGTGTGCAGGCAGACTGGCTTGCTGATCCCGGCCGTCCTGACCGCTATGTGGAAGGCGCGGTTGAGCGAGCGCGGCGTGACCGCATTGAAAGACGTCAGCCGGTTGGGGAACAGCCACACCGGCGGCCGCGCCACCTTCCACCAGTTGCGAAGCGTCGCCAGCAGGTGTGGCGAAAGCAGCGCGTCACGGTCGCGCCGACCCTTGCCCTGTTCGACCCGGATGCGCATGCGCTGGCTGTCGATGTCCCCGACCTTCAGGCCCACGACCTCGGCGGCCCGCAGGCCCGCGCCGTAGGCGACGCTGAGCGCGGTGCGCCACTTGAGCCCCGGTGCCGCCTGCAACAGCCGCGCGACCTCGTCCGGCGTCAGCACGACCGGCAATCTCTGCGGCTGGCGGGCGATGGGAATGTAGTCCAACGCCTCTGGTCGTTTGAGCGTCACCCGGAAGAAGAACCGCAGCGCCACCATCGCGCCATTGATGCTGGCCGGGGCCAGGCCGCTTTGCGTCAGGTGTAGCTGATAATGCCGCACGTCCTCGAACGTCAGCTCGCCCGGGGTCCTGCCGCAGTAGCGACAACAAGACCGAACCGATCGGATGTAGGCCTGCTGGGTACGCTGATCGAAGTTGCGGAGGGTCATGTCTTCGACCATCCTGCGACGCAACGGGTGGATCGCTTCTTCGGGCATCACTCGTCTCCTGTCTCGAGGAGGACGTGGCCGACCCACGTTCCTCTTCAGACAGGAGGATCCCGATGTCCCTCAGCGCCGAACAAATACCCCTCCCGCGCGAGCGGGTTAGTACTTTGGCGCGACGCCGCCGGAGATGCAGACGTCGCGATCGACGGAGAAGGGTGCGCGACGAGCTGCTGAATGAGGTCCTGTTCTTCAGCCTTAAGCACTCCCGCCAGAAGCGGGCCGCCTGGACCTTCGACTACAATACCAGCCGGCCACACTCGTCGATCGGCCAACAACTGTCGATCTTGGTGAACTCTCGCCCTGAAATGACGGGAATAGACCGTTGCAGACATGTCTTCCCGCTTGGCGCTACCAGCCACCAAGGCGACCGCATGTTCGAGGAACGGTCATCGCCATCAACCCGAGAAATCATTCTCATTTAAATTGATATTGGTTCTCATTCTCTGTAGAGCGACCGCCCAGATGGATCGCTACGGAGTCGAGTTGTGGGTATGGGTAGGGGTAGGGCGCCGGCGGTTTGCATGGCGACGCTGATCAGCATCGCGGGCCTTGGCGGGTCTGGTCTTGCCTGGGCGGACGAGGCGCCGACGGCGTCAGCCGAAGACGAGCCCGACCTGACGATCATCATCACCGCCCGCGCCCGTCAGCTCTATCGCGCGCAGGAGACCACCAGCGGCAAGCTGGAGACCCCGCCGTTGGAGTCCAGCCTCAACATCCAGGTCCTGAACGAGGAACTCATCCGCGACCAGGGCGCCCGCGACGCCCAGGACCTCTATCGCAACATCGCCGGCGTCAGCCTGTTCTCCTACGCCGGAGTCACCGCTCGGGGCTTCCGTCAGGAGGAGATCTTCTTCGACGGCCTGCGCGGCGACCCCTATGTCGCCTTTTCGGTGCCGCAGCTGTTCAATGTCGAGCGACTGGAGTTCCTGAAGGGGCCGGCCGGCATGCTTTATGGCCCCGGCGCGCCGGGCGGCCTGTTCAACTACATCACCAAGACGCCCAAGGACGAGTTTTCGGCGCGGGCCACCGCGGTGGTCGGGACCGAGGCGCGCAAGGGTGGTTCGGTCGAGGTCGAAGGCTTCCTGCCGGGAGACAGGGCGCCGGCCACCCGGCTGGGCGTGTTCTACGAGGACCGCAACACCCCGCGCCGCAATTCCGGCAGCGAGGTGCTGATCCTGGACGGCGGGATCAAGACCGATCTCGGCCCGGCCGCCCTGACGCTGCAGGCCACCCGCTACGAGCAGAACCTGCAGGGCAACCGCCTGCGCGGCGTGCCAACCGACAATCTGGGCCATTTTCTCGCCGACCGGCGCTGGAACCACAACGAGAAGAGCGATTTCCTCGACCTGACGGCCAATGTGCTGCAGGCGCGCGTGGCATGGCCGGTCAGTGAAAACCTGACCGTCGATGCGGGGCTGCGCTACTCGAAAAGCGTGGAGCGCCAGCAGTATCACGAGCCGCGCGGCCTGACCGACAGCGACCGTGACGGCGTGCCGGACCTGTCACGCCGCGAGTTCCGCGATCAGGAGCGCGATCTGGAGCAATTGAGCTTCGGCGCCAACGCCGTCTGGTCGCGCGACTTCGGCGCGGTGCGCAACCGCGTGCTGGTCGGCGTCGACGCCTATCGCAGCGAACTGATCAACAACAACCGGCCCTCTCTGCTGGGCGGCTTCACCGCGGTGGCGGGACTGCCCGCGCCGCTGAGTCTGACCCATCCGGTCTACGGCGTCACGGACCCCAAGACCTACAAGCTCAAAGCCCGCGTGCGCACTTCGGCCATCCAGGAGCGGTCCGGCGCCTATCTGCTGGAAGAGGCGACGATCGGTCAATTCATCGCCACCGCCGGCGTACGTTTCGACCGCTATGAGGACCAGTCCGACGCCAGCACCTTCGAGGATGAGAAGGCGACTTGGCGCGCGGGGCTGGTCTGGCGCGCGCGGCCCGACGTTTCGGTCTACGGCCAGTGGGCTCAGAGCTATGAGCCGCAGAGCGTGTCCAGTCAGGACCCGCGGGCGGGCGGGCCCTTCGCCCCGACCGAGGGCGAGATCCTGGAAGGCGGCGTCAAGACCGAGCTGCTGGGCGGCCGCCTGCAGTCCACCATGGCCATCTATAGGATTGTCCGCAGCAATATGCTGCAGAGCGATCCGCGCGGCGATGTCGACGGGGACGGCATCGACGATCTGGTGGCGTTCGGCGAGGTCACCAGCAAGGGCGTCGAGTTCGACCTGGCCGCCGACCTGACCAACAACTGGGTGCTGACCGGCTCCTACGCCTACAACGACACCCGCATCACCAAGACCAACGGCGCGACGGTGATCACCAACAGCGTCGGCGACCGCTTCGCCAACGCGCCCAAGCACAAGGCCGGCTTCTGGACCCGCTATCAGTTCCCCAAGCTGGGCCTGGCTCTGGCGCTGGGCGGCGACTATGTCGACGTCCGCACCTCGATCAGCGGCCAGAAGGTGCGTCCCTACACCGTGTTCGACGCCTCGGTGATCTACAAGCTCGGACCGTGGTCGACCCTGCTGCGCGTCGACAACCTGCTGGATGAAACCTACGCCGCTTCCGGCTTCATCGACCGCACCGGCCACTTCCCCGGCGAGCCGCGGTCGGTGTTCCTGGAGGTGTCGCGGGAATGGTGAGCGTCGAGCGCGCCCAGACGGCGGCGGCGGCTCGGCGCGACGCCAAGCCCAAGGCTTCCCGCCTGTGGTGGAGCGTTCACCAGTGGGTGGGGCTGAAGCTGTCGATCCTGCTGGCCTTCGTCTTTTTGACCGGGACGATCGCGGTGTTCAGTCACGAGATCGACTGGGCGCTGCGGCCCGCTCTGCGCGTCGATCCGGCGACGGTTCACGGTCCCGTCGCCTGGTCGGCGGCGGCTCGCAATGTCGCGGCCCTGCACCCCGACGCCATTCTGTTGCTGGACGAGCCCATTGACCGGGGCTTCGCCCTGACCGCGACGATCCAGAAGCCGGACGGCGTCCGCGCCTTCGTCTATCTGCACCCCTCGACGGGGGCGGTGCGGGGCGAGGGGGCGTGGGTCGGCGCTCAGCGCATCCTGCGCAACATGCACCGCCACCTGAACCTGCCCACCCCGATCGGGGTGCCGATCGTCTCGGCCCTGTCGATCCTGCTGCTGATCAGCGTCGGCACGTCCTTCGTGGTCTACAAGAAGTGGTGGCGGGGCTTCTTCAAGCCGGTCCGCTGGCGCGACGCCCGCACGGCCATGGGCGATCTGCACCGCTTGGTGGGATTGTGGAGCCTGTGGTTCGTGGCCCTGATCGGCGCGACGGGCCTTTGGTACCTGGCCGAGAGCACCGTGGCCAAGGCCCCGCCCTCGCCGCGGGCCAAGGTCGCCGCTGTCAAGCTGGACACCCGAAAGCTGGCCGACCGGCTGGAGACCAGTCTCAACGCGGCTCAGGCCGCCTATCCCGGCCTGCGCATCCAGCGCATCGCCTTTCCGGCCGGCAAGGTGGGCGCCTTCCAGTTCGCGGGCCAGTACAAGGCCATTCTGGTGCGTGAGCGGGCCAATGTGGCGTGGACCAACCCCGCCACCGGCGCCGTCGTGCTGTTGACCGACGGGCGAGAATTGACCGTTCACCAACGCATTTCCGAAATGGCCGACCCGCTGCATTTCGGCACGTTTGGCGGGGTTTGGACCAAGCTGATCTGGTTTGCCTTCGGCCTCGTCCTGACCGCGCTGGCCGTATCGGGCGTGGCGATCTACGCCTTGCGGCTCTCGCGCGAAGGGCGGACGTGGGCCGTTTGGACGACGGCGTGGCGCGGCATGGGCGTCTGGCGCTGGCCCGCCCTGGCCGGGATCGGCGTCGCTCTGGCCCTGCTGCCGACGTTGTTCCTTGCCGCGGGTGGCGACTAGGCGCCAGGGCCTATCAACATCGGCAAAAGGGGCCTTCGCTCAAACAGTCGCCACGGAGGACAACGACAGTCCTCGCGGCTGCTCGGGGCGAATTCGTCACCCGAATCATCCAGCAAGCTGTCCTTCAGACCAGCACCGCCAGACATTGTCGCTTCCGGCGCCATCGAGGTCGATGACGCGCTGGAGATGTCCGAGCAGATCGACCTCTAGCGCATCAGCTTATCAGCTTTAGCGCGGTCCGAGCGCACGTTGCGCCTCCACTGAACGTCGTGTTCCTGGAGGGGCGCAACGACATGGACCAGCCCGAAACCACCGTTGAACTGACCCGGAGCCAGCGCATGCTGCGCTCGGCGCTGGGGCCGCTGCCGCTGGCGCGGTTGGATGATCCTGGCGTCGCCGAGCTGGTGGTCAATCCGGACGGCCGGGTCTGGCTCGACCGGTTCGGCTCGGGTCTGGTCAACGCCGAACTTTCGGGGGCGTCGGCCGACGCCGAGCGGATCCTGCGGCTCGTCGCCCATCATGTCGACGCCGAGATTCACGCCGGCCGTCCGCGCCTTTCGGCCGAATTGCCCGGAACCGGCGAGCGGTTCGAGGGCCTGATGCCGCCGCTGGTCGCCGCGCCGGCCTTCTCGATAATCCGCAAGGTCCTCTACGTCGGCTTCTTTGCCTTTTTGATCGGCAACTTCCACACGCTGTCGACCATCGTCCTGGAGAGCTTTCATTTGACGGCGCGCAATTTCCAGGAAGCTCCTGGCGCCCCGAGCGTCGGTAAGTCGGACATTGTCACCCGTTGCGACGAACTGTCTGTGGATTGCTGATCACGGGGCGGCTGGACGGGCTTACGGGGCATCGAGCACTCTTGGAAAGCCGCTCACCAGGACGCGGCGGAGTCGGAGACGCTCGAGCCCTGAGTGGTGGGCGGTGGCGCTTAAGAACCTGAGCCCGCATCGGCCGCCGGGCGCTCGGGCATTGGGCGCCACCTCCGTCATTCCAAGATTCTGGACGGGTTCCGGGCGATTGTAGCGGCCGCGTGTCTACGCCGAGCCGCTACGCTAGGTGGGCTGGTCGATACTTAACCTCGCCTTGGACCGCGGCGCGGTTCCTTCCGACGGAAATTTAGCCAGAGAGAAGTGGGCGCCCGAGCGGTGACGAAGCGTCGATCTGCCGGGCAAAATCCGGTTTCTGGCAAATAACTGGCAAGCACCAGCGAGAGGCATCGACGAGAGATACGCGGGGTTGGGATAAGTCGTTGTTTTTAAGGGGAAAAGAATGGTGGATGCGACAGGGATTGAACCTGTGACCCCCTCGGTGTGAACGAGGTGCTCTCCCGCTGAGCTACGCATCCGCCGGTGTGGAGAGGTCCGTGAAGAACCGATCCGCGAGAGGAGGGGGCCTATAGCCCGGTGTTCGGCGCGGGGCAAGAGGCCAAAAGCGTCTTGCAGGCCCGGGGCACATCCAAAAAGCTGTGGATGACCAGATCGGCCCCCAGGGTCTCGACCGGATCCTCCGTGTAGCCGAACGAGACCAGCAGGCCGGGGACGCCGGCGTTGCGGGCCCCCAGGGCGTCGTTGATGCTGTCGCCGACCATCACCGCGCGGGCCAGATCGCCGCCCACGGCCGCGATGGCGGCGGCGACATGGCGGCCGTCGGGCTTGGGCGCGGGGGCCAGGTCCGCGCCGATCACCCCGTCGAACAGCGGCGTCAGGCCCACCGCGTCCAGCAGGGCGACCGACAGGTTGGTCAGCTTGTTGGTGCAGACCACCAGCCTGGCGCCGTCGGCCTTCAGTTCGGTCAGCACCTCGACCACGCCAGGGAAGGGCGCGCTCTCGTCGGCGATGCGGTCCAGGTAGACGGCGATGAAGCGCTCCACGAGCGTCGGGGCGCGGTCGACTCCCAGCGGCGCCCCGGCTGCGGCGAAGCCGCGTTCCAGCAGGGCGCGCGCGCCGCGCCCGACCATCAGCCGAACCTCGTCGAAGGGCAGGGGCGGCAGGGTTTCCTGGGCCAGGATGGTGTTCAGCGCGCCGACCAGGTCGGGGGCGGTGTCGACCAGGGTTCCATCGAGATCAAAGGCGATTGTCGCCCCGTTCAGGTCATGAAGCTCGCTCATGGGTCTGGCCTTTCCGCCAATTGGGCGGCTAATGCAACGCTGGAAGCGTCCCAGGGAGTCGCCCATCCATGACTGATTCCGTTTCGAGCCCACCCCGTCCGCGCGCCGCCGTGATCCTGGCCGCCGGCCAGGGGACGCGGATGAAGTCGCCGACGCCCAAGGTGCTGCACAAGGTCGCCGGCCGGACTCTGCTGGACCTGGCCATCGACGCCGCCGAGGGCCTGAACTGCGAGCGGATCGTCGTCGTGGTCGGCGCGCACAGCCCGCAGGTCGGCGAGAGCGCCCGCAAGCGCCTCGGTCCGAACGCGACGGTCATCCAGGATCCGCCGCTGGGCACCGGCCACGCCGTGCTGGCGGCCAAGGACGCCCTGGCCGATTTCGAGGGCGACGTGGTCGTCACCTATGCCGACTGCCCGCTGACCACGGCCGGGGTGATCGCGCCGCTGTTCGACCCCATCGCGGGCGGGACCGACGTGGCGGTGCTGGGCTTCGAGGCCGCCAACCCGACCGGCTACGGCCGCCTGATCCTGGCCCCGGGCCATGTGCTGCTGCGCATCGTCGAGGAGAAGGACGCCGACCTCGCCACCAAGCAGGTCAAGCACTGCAATTCCGGGGTCCTGGCCGCAGACCGCGCGACGCTATTCAGCCTGCTGGCCGACGTCCGCAACGACAATAGCAAGGGCGAGTACTACCTGACCGACGTCGTCGGCCTGGCCCACGATCGCAAGCTCTCGACCCGCGCGGCCTTCGCCCCCGAGCCGGCGGTTCAGGGTGTCAACTCGCAAGCCGAGTTGGCCGCCGCCGAGGCGGTCTGGCAGCGCGGCCGCCGCAACGTCCTGCTGACCGAGGGCGTGACCATGCCCGCGCCCGAGACCGTCCACCTGTCGTGGGACACGAAGATCGCTGGCGGCGCCGTCGTCGAACAGTTCGTAGTCTTCGGCCCGGGCGTCAGCGTCGAGACCGGCGCGGTGATCAAGGCCTTCAGCCACCTTGAAGGGGCGGCGGTGGGCGAGGGCGCGCTGATCGGTCCCTACGCCCGCCTGCGGCCGGGCGCCGAGATCGGGCCCGAAGCCCACATCGGCAACTTCGTCGAGGTCAAGAAGGTCAAGGTCGGGGCGGGCGCCAAGGCCAACCACCTCAGCTATCTCGGCGACGGCTCGATCGGCGAGAAGGCCAACATCGGGGCCGGTACGATCTTCTGCAATTACGACGGCTTCGAGAAGTTCGAGACCCATGTCGGCAAGGGCGCCTTCATCGGCTCCAACAGCGCCCTGGTCGCGCCGGTCCGGATCGGCGACGGAGCGATGACCGGCTCGGGCTCGGTGATCACCAAGGATGTCGAGGACGGGGCCCTGGCCCTGACGCGTCCGGAACAGAAGACCAAGGCCGGCTGGGCGACGAAGTTTCGCGCCCTCAAGCAGGCCGCCAAGGACAAGAAGAAGGGCGGCAAGAAATGAGCGTCGACGACCAGAAGCGTATCTCCGGCGAAGCCGCCGCCGAACTCGTCGAGAACGGGATGGTGGTGGGTCTGGGCACCGGCTCGACGGCCGCCTGGTTCGTCAAGGCGCTGGCCGCCCGCGAGCTGAGCGACATCCGTGGCGTGCCGACCTCGGACGCCACCGGGGCCCTGGCGCGCGAGCTGGGCATCCCGCTGGTGGCGCTGGACGACGTCAAGACCATCGACCTGACGGTGGACGGCGCCGACGAGGTTGGTCCGGGCCTCAGCCTGATCAAGGGCGGCGGCGCGGCCCTGCTGCGCGAGAAGCTGGTCTGGGAAGCTTCCAGCCGTTGTGTCGTCATCGCCGACGCGGCCAAGAAGGTCGACGCTCTGGGCAAGTTCCCGCTGCCGATCGAGGTGGTCCGCTTCGGCCACGTCCATACCAGCTGGCGCCTGGCCGATATCGCGGCCGAGTTCGATCTGCCGCCGCCGCGCCTGCGCATGGCCGAGCGGGGCGTGGTGGTCACCGACGGCGGCAACCTGATCTACGACATGGCCTCCGGCGTCATCGCCGAACCCACGGCCCTGGCCGCCGCGCTGAAGAGCGTCACCGGCGTGGTCGACCACGGCCTGTTCCTCGACCTCGCCGACGAAGCCCTGTTCGGCACGGACGAGGGTGTGGTGCGCCTCGTTCCCTGACATCCTACATAAGCCGACCAGTTAAGGTTCCGGAGGCCGGTGATGGCTGACTACGACTTCGATCTCTTCGTCATCGGCGCCGGCTCGGGCGGCGTTCGGGCGGCCCGTCTGGCGGCCATGAGCGGCGCCAAGGTCGCCGTGGCCGAGGAATATCGGGTCGGCGGCACCTGCGTGATCCGCGGCTGCGTGCCCAAGAAGTTCATGGTCTACGCCAGCGAGGTCACCAGCCAGCTGAAGACCGCCAAGGGCTATGGCTGGACGATCGAGGGCGCCAGTTCGACTGGAAGGGCTTCCTGCACGACAAGGACGTCGAGATCGCCCGCCTGTCGGGCATCTACGTCACCAACCTGCAGAAAGCCGGCGCGCACCTGCTGCACGGCCGCGCCCAGATCGTCAACGCTCACACCGTCGAGGTGCTGCCCAAGGAGGGGAGCAACGATGCCGGAACCTACACCGCCAAGAAGATCCTGGTCGCCACCGGCGGTCGTCCGGTGAAGCCCGACTTCCCGGGCGCGGAGTTCGGGATCACCTCGGACGAGGCCTTCCACCTCCCCAAGCTGCCCAAGAGCATCCTGGTCGTCGGCGGCGGCTATATCGCCGTCGAGTTCGCGGGCATCTTCAACGGTCTGGGCGTCGAGACCACGCTGCTCTATCGCGGCGCCAACATCCTGCGCGGCTTCGACGACGATGTCCGCTCGCACCTGGCCGAGGAGCTGGAGAAGCGCGGCGTCAAGGTGGTGCTGGGCTGCTCGCACACCAGCATCGAGAAGCAGGCGGACGGCACGCTGCTCAGCACCTTGACCAGCGACCTGACCTTCGAGACCGAAGCGGTGATGTTCGCTACCGGCCGGGAGCCCTACGTCCACGGCCTGGGCCTGGAGAAGGTCGGCGTGAAGCTGAACGACAAGGGCGCGATCGCGGTCGACGCGCACTCCAAGACCAGCGTCGCCAGCATCTGGGCCGTGGGCGACGTCACCGACCGCATCAACCTGACGCCCGTGGCCATCCGCGAAGGCGCGGCCTTCGCCCAGACCGAATTCTACGACAATCCGACCACCTTCGATCACGACCTGGTCGCCTCGGCGGTGTTCTCGCAGCCGCCGGTCGGCTCGGTCGGCATGACCGAGGCCGAGGCCCGCCACGCGTTCGGCACGGTCGACGTCTATCGCTCGGTGTTCCGTCCGATGAAGATCACCTTCTACGGCGGCCAGGAGCGGTGCCTGATGAAGCTGGTGGTCAAGGCCGACGACCAGAAGGTGCTCGGTGTGCACGTGGTGGGTCCGGACTCGCCCGAGATCATCCAGATGGCCGCCATCGCCGTGAAGATGGGCGTGACCAAGCCCCAATGGGACTCGACCTGCGCGGTTCACCCGACCCTGGCCGAGGAACTGGTCACGATGCGCGAGAAGTATACGCCGGTCGAAGTCGGCGGGGTTGGATGACGCTGGCGGTGGCTTCTGCCGAGAGCCCCGAGCGCCGCACCCGGTGGCTGGGCGTGCTCGCCGTCTTTCTGATGGTGATGACGCCGCTGGTCGGCTACCTGGCGCCGCTGGGCTTCGCGCCGCTGCTGGCCGTGGTCGGCCTGCTGGCGACGCCAGGCCTGGCGCGATCGCGCCCGCCGCTGTTGCCGATGTTCGCCCTGATGCTGCTGGTGCTGTGGGCGCTGGTCAGCCTGAACTGGAGTCCGGCCGCCCCGGCGCTGTCAGAGCTCAAGCGCGACAAGGACGTCGGCGCCTTCACCGCCCTCAAGCTGGTGCTGCAACTGGGCCTCTACGGGACCGCCGTCGCGGTGCTCGGAACCATGTCGCAACGTTCGGCGCGGCTGGCGGGGCGGGTGATGCTGTTCGGCATGATCGCCTTGGCCGCCTTCACCTTCATCGACGCCGCGATGGGGGCGAGGATCTACCAGGCGATACGGGCCGCGACCCACGATCCGATCCGGCCCGACCTGGCGGTGGTGAAGGTGTCACTGCCGATCTATCCGCTGGTGCTGTTGTTCTGGCCCTGCGTGCGTTTGCTGGACGCCTGGGGCTTCCGCGGCCGCAACGTGCTGATCGCGACCATGGCGCTGATGATCCTGGCCGCCTCGCACTTCACCAGCGCCGACGCCTCGGGCGCCGCCCTGCTGCTGGGCGGAGTCGTCTGGCTGGGGACGCGGATCATCGGCAAGCCGTTCGTGCGCGGCATGATCCCGGCGATCTCGACCCTGTTCATCTTCGCGCCGATGGTGGTGCTGTGGGGCGTGCGCTCGGGCCTGTTCGCCTGGCTGCACGTGATCGCCCCGCCCTCGTGGGACGCGCGCCTGAACATCTGGGCCTTCGCCGCCAACAAGATCGTCGAGCACGCCCTGCGCGGCTGGGGTGTCGACGCCAGCCGGACCTTCGGTAACGCCATCCCACTGCATACCCACAACGCCGCCCTGCAGCTGTGGCTGGAGCTGGGCGCGCTGGGCGCGGCCCTGGCGGCGGCGTTCTTCGCCTGGGTGCTGTACCGGATCGTGGCCTGGACCGGCGAGAACCGCCGCGACGGCGCGATGGCGGCCGCCACCCTGACCGCGTACGTGATGATCGGCGGCCTCAGCTTCGGCGTCTGGCAGGAGTGGTGGCTGGCGCTCGGCGTCATCGCCGCCATCGGCTGTGCGATCGCGCAAAAATCGAGCGCTCCACGGCGTTAGCGCGACCGTCACGTTTCTCGCTCGGGCGGATCGGCGGTGTTCAGCCGCATGATTTTGCCTTTTGGTTCCTTTCGCGGTATCTACGCCGCCCTTTCAGTTATCGAGCCTTGCCATGACCGCCCGCTGGACCCCCGCCGCCTGGAGAGCCAAGCCCGCCAAGCACATGCCCACCGATTATCCGGACATGGGCGCGGTGGAGCGGGTCGAGCAGACGCTGCGCCAGATGCCGCCGCTGGTCTTCGCCGGCGAGGCGCGCCGCCTGAAAAGCCTGCTGGGCGACGTGGCCGAGGGCCGGGCCTTCCTGCTGCAGGGCGGCGACTGCGCCGAGAGCTTCAAGGAATTCCACGCGGACAATATCCGCGACACCTTCCGCCTGATCCTGCAGATGGCGGTGGTGCTGACCTTCGCTGGCGGCAAGCCGGTGGTGAAGGTGGGCCGCATCGCCGGCCAATTCGCCAAACCGCGCTCCGAGCCCGTCGAGACGATCGACGGCGAGACCCTGCCGTCCTATCGCGGCGACATCATCAACGGCATGGACTTCACGGCCGAGGAACGCGTGCCGGATCCGGATCGCCTGCTGAAGGCCTATGGCCAGTCGGCGGCGACCCTGAACCTGCTGCGCGCCTTCGCCAGCGGCGGCTACGCTGATCTGCACAACATCCACCGTTGGACCCTGGGTTTCGTCGGCGACAGCCCGCAGGGCGCGCGTTACCGCGAACTGTCGGACAAGATCACCGAGAGCCTGGCCTTCATGGCCGCCATTGGCGTCACGCCCCAGAGCCACCCGGGTATGCACCAGGTGGAGTTCTTCACCAGCCACGAGGCCCTGCTGCTGGGCTTCGAGGAAGCCATGACTCGCATCGATAGCACCTCGGGCGACTGGTACGACACCAGCGCCCACCTGCTGTGGATCGGCGAGCGCACCCGCCAGCTGGACGGCGCGCACGTCGAATTCATGAAGGGCGTGAAGAACCCGATCGGCATGAAGTGCGGCCCGACAATGGAGGCCGACGATCTCCTGCGCCTGATCGACGTGCTGAACCCCAACAACGAGTCGGGCCGTCTGACGCTGTACGGCCGCTTCGGTTCGGACAAGATCGCCGATCGCCTGCCGCGCCTGATGCGGGCGACCAAGTCGGCCGGTCGTTCGGTGGTTTGGGCCACCGACCCGATGCACGGCAACACGCTGAAGGCCTCGACCGGCTACAAGACCCGTCCGTTCGACCGCATCTTGAGCGAAGTGAAGAGCTTCGTGGAGATCGCCCAGGCCGAGGGCGTCCATCCGGGCGGCGTCCACCTGGAGATGACCGGCCAGAACGTCACCGAATGCCTGGGCGGCGCGCGCGCGGTTTCCGAGACCGAGCTCGCCGACCGCTACCACACGCACTGCGACCCGCGTCTGAACGGCGAGCAGGCGCTGGAGCTGGCCTTCCTGGTGGCCGAGAAGCTGAAGTCGGCCCGCGACGAGCAACGCCGTCTCGCTGCCGGCTGACGATCAGCGCCGGATATGGCGATCCTGACTGATCGCCGTTCAGGTTGGGCGAACATTGAAAGGTTTGCGATGCAGCGCGCGGCGTCTTGACCCGTCGCGCGGCGCTCTCCAATGGTTGTTTAAGGGAGAGACGAATGCGTTTGCGTCAGACAATCAAGCGGGAAATCCGGTTTCTGAAGGGACTTTCCCGGACGCTGAAGCGCGTGAAGTCGATTGCTCCCGACAGCCCGAACCTGATCTGTGACGACCTGGAAGCCGCGGTCGACAAGTGGCGCGATCGCCCGGCGATCACCTTCGAAGGCAAGTCGGTCACCTACGCCGAGCTGGACGCCATCGCCAATCGCTATGCCCATTGGGCCAAGGGGCTGGGGCTGACGAGGGGCCAGACCGTGGCGCTGTTCATGCCCAATCGCCTCGAATACCTGGCGATCTGGTATGGCCTGACCAAGGTCGGCGTGGCCACAGCCCTGATCAACAACCAGCTGACCGGCGCGGCGCTGGCGCACTGCCTGAACATCTCTCAGGCCCTGCATTGCATCGTCGACCCCGAGACCTCGCCCTGCTTCGAGGACGTCAAGGGCCAGCTGGAGCGCCACATGCACCAGTGGGTGCTGGGGCCTGTGACCGGCGAGCAGCGCGACCTGGTCAAGGCGCTGAAGAGCTGCAGTCAGTTGCGTCCCGACCGCGAGACGGCCCGCGATGGCATCGTCGCCAAGGACACCGCGCTCTACATCTTCACCAGCGGCACGACGGGCCTGCCCAAGGCCGCGCGCATCACCCACATGCGCGCCCAGCTCTATATGCGCGGTTTCGCCGGCTCCACCGGTTCGAAAGAGACCGACCGCATCTACGTGACCCTGCCGCTGTACCACGCCACCGGCGGCCTCTGCGCCATGGGCGCGGGCCTGCTGAACGGCGGTTCGATCGTGCTGCGCAAGAAGTTCTCGGCCACCCACTTCTGGCCCGAGATCGTCGCCGAGAACTGCACGATGTTCGTCTATATCGGCGAGCTGTGCCGCTACCTGGCCAACCAGCCCGAGCACGAGCTGGAGCGCGCCCACAAGATCCGCATGATCTTCGGCAACGGCCTGCGTCCCGACGTTTGGAACGACATGCTGGACCGCTTCAAGGTCGGCGAGGTGCTGGAGTTCTACGGCGCGACCGAGGGCAACGTCTCGCTGTTCAACTTCGATGGCCGGCGCGGCGCGATCGGCCGGATCCCCGGCTATCTGAAGAAGAAGTTCAACATCCGCATCGTCAAGTTCGACGTCGAGGCCGAGATGCCGATCCGCGGCCCGAACGGCTGCTGCATCGAGGTCGCGCCGGGCGAGGTCGGGGAGTGCATCGGCCATATCGGCAGCGACGCCCGCTCGAATTACACCGGCTATGCCGACAAGGCCGCCACCGAGAAGAAGGTGCTGCACGACGTCTTCCAGAAGGGGGACGCCTGGTTCCGCACCGGCGACCTGATGAAGGTCGACGGCGACGGCTACATCTATTTCGTCGACCGTATCGGCGACACCTTCCGCTGGAAGGGCGAGAACGTCGCCACCAGCGAGGTGTCCGAACGCATCGCGGGCTTCGAAGGCGTGCTGGAAGTCAATGTCTACGGCGTCAAGGTCGGGGACCTGGACGGCAAGGCCGGCATGGCGGCGCTGGTCGTGGAAGGAGGCTTCGACATCGAGGCTTTCGGCAAGCACGTCGACGAGCAGCTGCCCAGCTACGCCCGTCCGCTGTTCGTGCGCCTGCAGCAGCAGATCGAGACGACCGGCACCTTCAAGTACCGCAAGATCGACCTGGTCAATGACGGCTTCGACCCGGCCAAGACCCGTGACCCGTTGTACTTCCGCGATCCGGCCAAGGGCTATGTGAAGATCACCAAGGCCCTGCACGCCAAGATCGAGAGCGGGGCTTTCAAACTTTAGGGCCGCCCGTGACCAAAGGAGCGATCAAGCGCCTGCTGGCCGCGTTCTCGCCGCTGCAACTGTTCGCCCTGATCGCGCCGAAGGACCTCGCGCGGCGCGTGACCCACGACGCGGGGCATGCCGAGGGACCGCGCGGCGGGCTCGATGTCTACGCGCCGCCGAAGGCCGACGGCCCGGCGCCGGTGGCGATCTTCTTCTACGGCGGCTCCTGGGAGACCGGCCGCCGCCAGGACTATCGCTGGGTGGCGCGCGCCCTGGCCGCCCAGGGCTTCCTGGCGCTGGTCCCGGACTACCGGCTCTATCCCGAGGTCCGCTATCCGGGCTTCCTGGAGGATGGCGCGGCGGCGGTGCGCTGGGCGGTCGACAACGCCGCCAGCCTGGGCGGCGATCCTGGCCGCATCGTTCTGATCGGCCACTCGGCCGGCGCCTACAACGCCGCCATGCTGGCCTTGGACCCGCGCTGGCTGCGCGCCGTCGCGGTCGAACCCAGCATGATCCGCGCCTTCGTCGGCCTGTCAGGACCCTATGCCTTCCTGCCGCTGGAGAGCCCGGTGACGATCCGCACCTTTGGCGAGGCGGACGATCTCGCCGCCACCCAGCCGGCCGCCTTCGCGCGCGCCGACGCGCCGTCGGCGTTTCTGGCCACCGGTGAGCAGGACACGGTGGTCCGCCCCCGCAACACCCGCAAACTGGCCGCCGCCCTGCGCGAGGCGGGCGCCAGGGTCGAAGAGCGCCACTACGCCGGCATGGGCCACGCCGGTCCGGTGCTGGCCCTGTCGCGCCTGTTCCGCCGCAAGTCGACGGTGTTGGCGGACATGGTCGCCTTCCTCAAGACAGCCGTAGGCTAGCCTCCGCAGGTCTGGCCGTTCAGCTTGCGCTGATAGGCCTCGGCCAGGCTGAGATACGGCGGCAGGAAGGTCTGAAGCGCCACGGCCTTGCCGTCGGTGGTCACGCCCGCCACGCCGGCCCGCAGCTCGAAGTGCAGGTGGATGGTCGTCGGCGTGCCCCCGAAATCGTTCGACACCTTGCCCAGCTTCTGGCCCTTGGCGACCTGGTCGCCTTCCTTCACCGCCAGGGTCGACATCCGCATGTGCAGGTAGCGGTAGGTGTAGTGCGGCTGGGCCTTGGCCACGAGGGTGACGCTGTACGAGCCGATGTCCGTGATCGTGCCGGCCTCGGCGGCCACGGCCCAGTGCTCGTTCTTCTTGCAGGTGGCCGGGCGGATGTCCTGGCCCTGGTGACCCGTGCCGGCGCACAGCGGGTTCGCGCGCGAGCGGGCCTCGCAGAAGGTGTCATGCCAGGGCAGGCTGTAGTTCAGCGTGTCGCACTGGCTGGGCTTGCCGGCCGGACCCATGCCGCCGCCGGGGCCGTAGACCTGCGAGTTGGGGAAGCCGGCCTCGGCCAGCGGCCAGCACATGTTCGGCGACCAGACCGTGCGGTCCAGATAGCCCGGACCCTGGCCGGCCGGGATCGCGCCGGCCGGCGCGTGGTCGAACGTGGCCGGCGAGGGCGCGGGCGGATCGGCCGGCTGGGGCGCGGGATCGGGGCTGGGCGGCACCGGCTCGCTGGAGGGCTGCTCGGCCCCGCCGTCGGCCGGGCTGTCGTCGGGCTGGGGAGGCCCGGGCTCGGGCGAGGGCGGCTTGGTCGTCTCGCCGGGCGCTGGAGGCTTGGTGGTGTCGTCGCAGGCGGCCAGCGGCGCGAGGGCCAGGGCGGCGACCAGCAGGAGCGGGGAGAGGCGCATGGTCAACCTCCCAGCCCGGCGGCTTCGCGGGCCGCCTTGCCCATCACCACGGCGGTGGTCTTGCCGACCAGGCCCAGCACATAGTTGTCATCGGCGCAGCGCGGGTCGCCGGCGGAGTCGCAGCGGATCTCCACCGTGTAGAGCACGCCGTAGCGCACGAAGCTGGCCAACTGGCCGTCGACCGTGCGCTGGATCGTCAGCATCTCCGGCCCGGTCTCGATCTTCAGCGGCCTAGACGCGGGCATCGGCACGGTGACGGTCGTGCCGCTCAACGAGACGCGGCCGCCAGCGGTGTTGCTGGTGATCGTGTAGTAGTCGCCGAAGCTGTAGATCCGCGCCCCGGCCGTCAGCTTGGCGTCCTGGGGCAGCAGGATCGGCACGGCGGTCATGTCGACCTGCTCGCGGTTCAGGTTGCTGGCCAGGCTCTCGCCGACATTGGCCGACTGGCGCAGGCCGCCGACGGCGCCTTGCCAGTCCACGCGGCCGCGCGGCCGGGCGGTCAGCGCCGCGATCGCGGGGCGGACAGCCGCCGCGCCGGGGATCGGCGCACCGGTCGCATCCCGCGTCTGCGCCTTGCCGGTCGAGATCCACGCCGCGCCCGCGAGCACGCTCACGGCGACGGCCCCCGCCATCGCCCACCCTCTTGAATGACGCATGGCATCCCCCACAGAACCGCGTTCTTTCAAACCCTAGCGCGAAAAGGTCGTGGTGTTAACCATTGGTCCCGCGCCGAGGTGCGATTGAACGGTTGTGGGTTCGTGTCTATATGGCGTGACCTGTTTCGGGCCTTGTGTGTGGCGGCCTAGAGAATTCCATTTCGTTCAAAGGGATAGAGCCCCCGCCATGCTGCTCACCATGCTGAAGGCCAAACTGCACCGGGCCACGGTGACCCAGGCCGACCTGGACTACGAAGGCTCGATCGCCATCGACCGCGACCTGCTGGACGCCTCGGGCATCCTGCCGAACGAACAGGTCGATGTTCTGAACATCACCAACGGCGCCCGCTTCACCACCTACGCCATCGAGGCCCCGCGCGGTTCGAAGGTCATCGGCGTCAACGGCGCCGCCGCTCGCCTGGTGCAGAAGAACGACCTGGTGATCGTCGTGACCTACTGTCAGATGGCGGCGGAAGAGGCCCGCAACTACGCCCCGACCGTCGTGCTGCTGGACGAAGGCAACCTGATCAAGAAGGCGGCCTGATGCGTCGTATCGCGCTCGCTGTTCTCGCCGCCGCGGGCCTATCGGCCTGTTCGCCGAAGCTGCCTTCGGGCGTGGACGAGGCCGTACTGACCCAGTCGGTCGGCAAGTCGATCGGCTCGCCCTCGACCTGCGTGGTGATCGCCGACGCCAGCGGCAAGCTGGTGTGGCGTGGCGGCGGCTATGTCACCTGCTCGCGCAACCTGCCGTCCTGCGAAGGCGCGCAGACCACGGCCGAGAGCTTGCTGAAGGCAAGCCTGGGCAAGCCGGCCCGCTTCATCAGCTGCGCCAGCGGCGGGGCCAACGGCGCCACGGTCGGCTGGTCCATCGGCCCGGTGCCGACCGGCGAAGGCAAGCCGCCGCGCGGCCTGACCTATGTCGCGGTCATGGAGGGCGAGCGAGCCCTGCCAGGGCTGGAGATCAAGGATCGTGTCGAGCGGGCCTTCAAGAAGGCGGGCTTCTAGGAAGCGAAAACCTCGTCCTTCGACAGGCTCAGGATGAGGTTTTCGAACTCAATCACCGCGAGAAGTAGCCCTCACCCTGAGCTTGTCGAAGGGCGAGGGCGGCTCCAGGCGGATATCGCCTACTTGGCGGCTTCGTACGTCGCGCTGACGTCGACGCGGACCTTCAGTTCACCGGCCGCGATGCTGGTCGAGTCGGCCATCTCGCGCTTGGCCATGGCGAACACCGGCATCGGGGGCGGCGCGGGCTGGTAGCCGCCGCCTTCGCTCAGATTGACCAGGCGCACGGCCTTGTAGCCGGTGGCGCGGCCATAGAGCTCGGCCTTGGCCTGCAGGGCCTTCACGGCTTCCAGGCGCGCGGCGTCCTCGGCGGCCTGGGGATTGATGAGGCCGAAGCTGATGCCGTTGACCGTGTTGGCGCCGGCATTGACCGTGGCGTCGACCGTCGCGCCCAGCTTGGCCAGGTCGCGGACCGTGATCGTCACCTGGTTCGAGGCCTGATAGCCGGTCAGCTTCGGCGGCTGGTTCTGCTCATAGGCGTACTGGGCGTTAAGGTTGAGGTTCGAGGTCTGGACGTCGCGCTCGGCGATCCCGGCCTTCTTCAGGGCGGCCATCACCTGGTTCATGCGCGCGCCGTTGGCCTTCAGGGCCTCGCCTGCGGTCAGGGCCTCGGTCTGCACGCCCAGGGTGATGGTGGCCATGTCCGGCGCCACGCGGGTCTCGCCATAGGCCGACAGGCTGAAGGTCGTGGCCTTGAACGCCGAGTCGGCGCTGGTCTGGGCCAGGGCCGGGGCGGCGGCGCCCATCAGCAGCGCGCCGCCGATCAGGGTGGGCAGGATGAAGGCGGCGGGGTGGCGCGCGGTGTTGGTCATCGTTCTTTTCTCCAGGTCCGTCCAAGGCAAGGGAAGCGCTGCTGGACAGCTATGCGTTCCCTGATGACAGCTCCAACCTGAACCGGAGCTTTAAGCCGCGTTCGGCTCATGCTAATCCGCCGCTCTCGCGTACGCTCACACGTATCCGCGCGGGCCTGTAGCTCAATGGTTAGAGCCGACCGCTCATAACGGTCTGGTTGGGGGTTCGAGTCCCTCCAGGCCTACCAACTCTTTGAATTCGTTGATCTGCTCTCTGCCAAGAAAAAGGCCGCCGCCAAGCGCTGGCAGCGGCCCCCTGTTCTAGCGGATGGATGCAGACTGTTGGATCGCGAGGAACTCGTCTGCCGGTACAGGACGGTTCCAAAAACGCTGGTCCGAAACAAGCCTATGCTGGCTCTCGCCTCCTATTGATGGGGGTATGTCGGCGACCTGCTTGATCTGTCCGCACTCGTCCAGCCAGACAGCATAGCAGCGGAAGTTCAGGAGATGGATTTCGGGAGTGCGCATGATGACGCCCTTCTCTCTTCACGCGCAGTGTGCGCGCGAGATCAGTATCCGGCATCCGGAAGGGGCCTCAGGATCGCGCTGCATCCCCCCTCACACCACTGGATACGCATCCGCGATCTTCACGCCCGTCTTGTAGTGAACGCCCGGCTGGGCGACGAAGCTGACGTTGGACTTGGCTTCGAACAGCACGATGATGTCCGAGCCGCCGAACTGGAAGTAGGCCAGTTCCTCGCCCTTGCGGACGGTGACGCCGACCTCGGCGGTGACGATCACCGACGAGACCTGGCACATGCCGATCGGCAGCACGGCGACCAGGCCGATCGGGGTGTCCAGCACGATCAGGCCGCGGGCCTGGGCGAACTGGTAGCCGGCGGCGTCCGGGGCGTCGAAGGCGCGCAGGGGCTTCAGCTTATGAGCGCCGTTCTCGTCGCCGGCCACCGGCTCGGCCACGACCTCCAGATAGACCTGGCCCGGGATGACGCGCGACTCCAGCACCGTGCCGCCGACGGGCGCGTGCTGGCGGTGATAGTCGTTGGGGCCCAGGAAGGCGTGCATGAACAGGCCGTTCTTGAAGCGGTCCTTGTAGGGGCTGCCCTCCATCAGCTCCTCGATCTTCCAGTGCAGGTTCTTGACCGTCACGTGGCTGTCGGTGCGGATCTCCCACTGGCCGGCGAAGGTGGAGTCGGCGGGGGAGACGATGACGCTCTGATCGGCGACCGCCGCTACCGGCCGGTAGCCCGGCTTGAAGTTGCGGGCGAAGAACTGGTTGAAGGTCTTCCAGCCCCCGTGCGGCTCGATGTAGTCGCCCAGATTGTAGCTCGGCGACTTGCGGAAGCTCTCCAGCGAGGCCGGCGTCAGGGATTCCGGCGTGTCGAGGAAGGCGCCCAGGGCGTCGGCATAGTCGACCAGCCATGCCGACAACGGCGTCAGGGGCGCGGCCTTGTTCAGCGGAACGACCTTGTTTTGCAGGTCGATCACCGCGTCCTGGTCGAGCACGAAGTAGAACTTGCAGAGCTTGTTATAGACCTCGCGGCCAGGCTCGTTCTCGCTGGGGACCCAGCGCAGGAAGTCGTTGATATAGACGTAGTAGCTCTCGAGGTCCTTCAGGTCGGCCAGTTCCGGGATGTTCCATGCGCGGGCCTGGGCGACGGCCTTCTCGAACCGCGCCTCCCAGCCATTGTCCTTGATCAGTTTCTGCAGCTTCACGACCACGGGATGCCACTTGCTCATCGTCTGTCCTCCAGGGGCGGGCCGCGCGGCGGCGGGGCGGGTGGGCGAAAGCTCTCTATTCGGGTCTCTGATCTATATACTACTCATACTTGTATATCTTTACCGCGCTCGCGTAAATGGCGCCGCTCGCCATGGACGACAGTTGGGGTGACCGAGCCGAGACGGACTCCGGTCGGATATGCGTCAGACTCGGACGCATGCGCGCACGCGGGCAATCGACTCTTCCGTCGGTCCTAGGCACATTTGTTAACGGCGAGGACGTTCCGGGCGCCGTCGCGGCCGCGATGCAGACTGGAACGACCGGACGCCGTGACCCCAAGATCCCAGGCCGTAAGGAGGCTGTGATGGACATCGATCCCGACCGCCTGCGCGCGATCGTGGGCGCGCTCGGCGGCGTGGCCGTCTATGGCCTGGTGCAGGTGGGCGCGCCGAGCGGCGCGAGCCCGCGCGAGCTGACGATCCGGCTGGTCTGCGCCACCGCCTCGGCCGTCATCCTGGCGGCGTTCTTCGTCAAGGCGGCGCTGCCGCTGATCTCCTGGGCGCCGATGCGCGAGGCCTATCTGTTCGGCTTCGCGATCGGGGCCTTCAACTGGGACCTGCTGCCGTTGCTGTTCCGCGTGGTCAGGCGCCGCGCGGCCGAGCGGGCGGAGAAGCTTTAGAACCGGCTCGGAAACGCCTTGGTGGTCTTGGCGTCGTTGTAGCGCGCGCCCGGGCAGTCGACGGCGTAGGCGCCTGCGGTCTCGGCCAGGTAGGGGCCGCGGTCGCTGTCGCCGTTCAGGGCGCGGCACGAGACGGCCGTCTTGTAGACCACCGAGCCGTCGTGGCTGAGCTCGTTCATGAAGAGGTCGAAGGCCAGGTCCATCAGGCCGCGCGTGGCGGCCAGGCGCCGGTCGCGGCCGTTGAAGGCGGTGGTGACCTCGCCCTGTTGGGACATCTCGCGGCCCGCCGGGACGGGACCCGCTGCGGCGCCGGCCGCGCTGATCACGCCGCCGGCCAGCATGGCCTCCAGGTCCTGGAAGCGGCCCGAGGCCGTGCCGACGGCTAGCGCGGTGCTGAAGGCGGCGTCGAAGCCGGGACCCAGGCGGCTGGGACCACCGATGGCGGCGGCCTGGGCCGCGCCGACGAGGCCGGCATAGGGCGCGTCATAGATCGAGACGATCAGGTTCTGGTTGACGTAGTAGCCCAGCGCGATGCCGCCGATGGCCCCGCCGGGCAGGGCCAGCACGCGGTCGCGCGAGACGCCCAGCGGGCCGGCGATGGCGGCGCGGGCGATGTCGGGCGTGATCCCGGTCCAGCGCGCCTCGTAGGAGGCTTCCAGGGTCTTCTCGCGGACCACCTCGCCCGTGCGCCAGCGCACCAGCCGGAAGGTGACGCGAGCCGAGGCCAGCTTGTCGGTTCCCCACCAGACGTTGGGGCCGCGCAGCTCTTCGAAGGTCGTGTAGAGCATGTATTCGGCGTCGAGCCGCGTCGGGGCCAGCATCTCGGCGCGGCGCAGGTGGTTGTTCAGGCTCTCGACCACCTGGACGCGGGTCGGGCGGGTGGTGACGACGGCGCCGCCATCGAACCAGCGGAACTCCGGCGCGCCTTCGACGGCCTGGACGGCGACGTTGCGATAGAAGGCGCGGGCGGGCGAGGCCTTGGCCACGGCGACCGGCGGCATGGCCGGCTGGCGCAGGGCGGCGACCTCCTCGCGGGTGGCGCAGGCGCTCAAGCCGGCGGCGACGCTCGCCAGTAGGATGGCCAGACGGATGGATTTGGTCGGCATGATCGTGCGCTCCCCCAGATGGGCGGCACTATCCGGCTCAATCCTAAAGAGAGCTTGAAAGGCGAAGCTTCAGGCGAAAAAGAGCCCCTGTCGGGCAGGACCGACAGGGCGGCCAAGGCTTCTTCGGGGAAGGAGTGGTCGGCTTAGAACCGATAGTTCAGGCCGACGAGATAGGTGCGACCGTAGTTCTGGTAGTCGATGACCTGGCGCGGATCGTTGTTCTGGTAGGTGACGAAGGGCTCGTTGGTCAGGTTGTTGACCTGGGCCAGGACCGAGAGGCCCTCCATCGGGCCGTCGCTGAAGGTGTAGCCGACCTGGCTGTCGACGACGAACTCGCCCTTGACCATCCGGTAGTTGCGGCCGTTGCCGAAGCCGGTGACCTCGCCCAGGAACTTCGAGCGGTAGCGGTCGCTGACGCGGAACGAGAAGCCGTTCTTCTCGTAATAGACGGTCAGGTTGGCGACGGTCTTGGACAGGCCGGGGATCTGCTGGGTCGGATCGCTCGGGTTGGGCTGGATCGAGCTCTCGGTGTACGAAGCGCTGAAGGTGGCGCCAAAGCCGTCCAGCACGTCGGTGAACAGCGCGCCGGGGATCGAGGCGGCGAATTCGACGCCCTTCAGATTGCCGCCCTTGCCGTTCTGCGGCGTGGTGACCAGGCCCAGGCGCGTGGCCGGGGTCGGACCGCCGCCGGTCGGGAAGCCCGTGAAGTCGAACACGACGCTCTGATCGTAGACGTAGGTCTTCAGGTCCTTGTAGAAGGCGGCCAGCGAGACATAGGCCTGACGGCCGAAGTACTTCTCGTACGACACGTCATAGGCGTCGGCGCGCCAGGGCTCGAGCTCGGGATTGCCGCCCGTGCCGCTCCAGGGCGAGAAGTTGATGTTGCTGTTGCCGGCCTTGGCGGCGTCGTAGCTGAAGGTCTTGCTGGCGCGCATCTGGTCCATCCGCGGACGGGCCAGGGTGCGGGCGACGGCGAAGCGCAGGGTCTGCTCGGCCGGCAGGTGGAACTGCAGGTTCATGCTGGGCAGGAAGTCGGTGTAGGTCTTGCCGCCCGACAGGTTGGTGCGGGTCACGCCCGCGCCCGTGCCGCTGGCGCCCAGGGCGGTCGAGCTCTGGTCGGTGTTGACGATCTGGAAGCCGAAGTTGCCGGTGACCGGCACGCTGCCGACGGCCGCGTCGATATTGGCCTTCACATAGCCGATCGTGACCTTTTCCTGGACGTCCCAGCTCTTGACCAGCACATCCGAGTTCGGGTTCCGGACCAGGTCGTACGCGCCGTTCTTGATCAGGGCGAACGGATCGTAGCTGACCATGCCGGCGATGCCGATGAAGGCCAGAGAGGTCGTGCCGACGATGGCCGACGAGGGGATCGCGACGCTGGCCGGCGAGCCCTTCGCGCGCAGGAACCACTCGTCATTGACGAGGCCCTTGGAGCGTTCGCTGTAGTTAAAGCCGACCTCGAAGCTCGACAGGCCGTCGTCCAGCGCCTTGGTCGCCGAGAAACGGGCCGCCTTCAGCTCGTCCTCGATGTGTGGCTGGTTCAGATAGCCGTCCTGGCCGCCGGTGATGATGTCGCCGCCCCAGCCTTGCGGGCTGGTCAGCTTGATCACGTTCGGATCGGCGTAGTTCAGGGCGACTTGAAGATCGCCACGCCGTCGGCGTTCATCGAGAACGTCATGTTGTCGGTCGCGCCGACGCCCGAGCGGCCCGTGCCCGAATAGCTCTCGACGATCTGGTCGGTGCGGTCGACTTTCGACCACGACAGGTCGCTGACCAGGGTCCAGTCGTCGCCGACGTTGAACCTGTTGTTCCAGCCGACCGACTTGATGGTCGCGTCGCGGTCGTTGCCGTCGTTGCGGACCACGCCCTTGACGCCGTTGAAGGCGCCGCTGTTGACGAAGCCGCCCGAGGCCTGGGCCCCGGTCAGCGGCACGCCGCCCCAGACCAGCGGCAGTTCGATGCCGCGCTGGATCTGGTGGTTCTTGAACTTCGAATAGAAGACGTCCAGCGACGAGCTGAAATTGTCGGTGGGCTTGAACTCCAGGACGCCGATGACGCCGTCGCGCTTCAGCATGCTGGACTGCACGTACGGCTTGGCGCCGCCGATCACCAGGTTGCCCGAGGCGTCGGTCGGATAGCCCCATGAATTCCAGCGCTCGGCCTGGTAGGGCAACTCCATGTGGGCGTAGCCCAGGGCCAGGCCCAGCTTACCGTCCATGAACTGGTCGATGTACGAGATCGAGAGGCGGTTGCCGTGGGCCTTGGAGCCGGCGTTCAGGGCGCCGATGTCGTTCCACTCGTAGCGGGCGCCGATCGCCAGGGCGCGCTTGCCGAAGGCCAGCGGACGGACGGTGCGCATGTCGGCGGTGCCGGCCAAGCCCTGGCCGATCAGGCCGGCGTCCGGGGTCTTGTAGACCACGACGGCGCTCAGCAGTTCCGACGGATACTGGTCGAACTCGACGCCGCGGTTGTCGCCGGTCGAGACCTGCTCGCGGCCGTTCAGCAGGGCGGTGGTGAAGTCCGGCGCCAGGCCCCGGATCGAGATGACCTGACCGCGACCGTCCAGGCGCTGTGCGGTCAACCCGGGAAGACGCGCGATCAACTCGGCGATCGACATGTCCGGCAGCTTGCCGATGTCTTCGGCCGAGACGGCTTCGACGATCGAGGTCGAGCTTTTCTTCAGCGAGATGGCGCCTTCGATGCCGCGGCGGATGCCGGTGACGACGATCTCTTCGACCTTGCTGTCATCCTGAGCAGCGGGTGCGCCATTGGGGGTATTTGGGGTTTGCGCTTGGGCCGAGCCGGCCACGGCGAACGCCAGGACCAGGCCGGTGGCGCCGCCCGCCATCAGCCACGCACGACGACGCGAAACTTGGGTGTTCATGGAATGCTCCCTCCCTGTCCGGCTCTGCGCTCTTGCAAACTTGCGATCGGGCCGTTGTTGCAAATTACCGCAAATTAACGCGCTGTAATCAACCCAAAAAATTGCAAATCCGGCGTCGGGTTCGCCGTGGGGCCATCAAAATGGGGTGCCGTGTGGCTTCTTTGCGCCACTTTCGCTGCGCGAATTTGTTGGAACGGTCTGCAAATTCAGTCCGTCGGGCGGATTGACAGGTTGCTGTTGGTTCTGCAAATTCTTGCAAATAATTGCAGTGGCGGCTGTCGTCCGCCGCGAGGGGAGGGAGCGATGTCGGCGTTGACGCCTTGGCGACGAACGCTGCTGGCCGTGACGGCCCTGGGCGTGCTTGGCGTGGGTGCGCTGGCCTCGGCCGCGTGCGCTGCTCCGGGCTCCTATCGCCTCCGCAAGCCCCAGGACGAAGTGATCTATTTCGTCCTGCCCGACCGCTTCGAGAATGGCGACGCGGCCAATGACCACGGCGGACCCCCCATCACGCAAAGGGGGGCGGGGCCGCTGGTCGATGGCTTCGACCCGACGCGGGCAGGTTTCTATCACGGCGGCGATCTGAAGGGCGTGACCCGGCGGCTGGACTACATCCAGGGCCTGGGCGCGACGACGGTGTGGCTGGCGCCGATCTTCAGGAACCGCGCGGTGCAAGGGTCGCCTGGCCACGAGTCGGCCGCGCACCACGGCTACTGGATCACCGACTTCACCGATGTCGATCCCCACTTCGGGACCAAGGCCGACTTCAGGGCGCTCGTGGACGCGGCCCATGCCCGGGGCCTGAAGGTCTATATGGACATCGTCGTGAACCACACGGCGGACGTCATCCAGTACAAGGAATGTCCGGACGGCCGCTGCGGGTATCGTGGCGTCGCCGACTATCCCTATGTTCGCCAGGGCGGCCTCGGCGGCGCGCCGATCAACGCCGGTTTCGACGGCAAGGACTTCACCAGGCTCAAGACGCCGAACTGGGCCTACACGCCTTACCTCCCGGCGGGCCAGGAGCACGTCAAGAAACCGGATTGGCTGAACGACCCCATTTACTATCACAACCGGGGTGACAGCACGTTCGCGGGCGAGAGCTCGCTGCTGGGCGATTTCGCCACGCTGGACGACGTCTTCACCGAGAACCCCCGCGTGGTCGCGGGCTTCATCGAGATCTACGGCCAGTGGATCGACGATTTCGGGATCGACGGCTTCCGCATCGACACCGCCCGTCACGTGAACCCCGCGTTCTGGCAGGCCTTTGTTCCGGCCATGCTGGCGCGCGCCAAGGCCAAGGGCATCCCGAACTTCCACATCTTCGGCGAGGTGTTCGACGCCGACCCGGCGATCCTGGCCAGCCACACCAGGGTCGACAAGCTGCCGGCGGTGCTGGACTTCGCCTTCCAGTCGGCGGTCACCGACGTCGCCCTGAGCCGGACCGGGACCGACCGCCTGGCCCGCGTCTTCGCCGCCGATCCCGTCTACGAAGGCGGCGAGGCGACCGCGCGTCAGCTGCCGACCTTCCTGGGCAATCACGACATGGGCCGGATCGGCTGGTTCGCGCTGAAGGCCAAGCCAGGGATAGGCGATGACGAGTTGCTGGCCCGCGTCACCCTGGCCAATGCCCTGATGCTGACCGCGCGGGGCGTCCCGACGATCTACTACGGCGACGAGCAAGGCTTCACCGGCGACGGCGATTACGAGGACAGCCGCGAGGACATGTTTCCGAGCCAGGTGGCCAGCTACAACGATAACCGTCTGGTCGGTTCGAACGTCAAAGGGCCGAGATCCGCCTTCGTGACCGACGCGGTGCTCTATGGTCGTATCGCCGAACTCGCCAAGCTGCGCCAGGCGACGTCGGCGCTGCGCGAAGGGCGCCAGGTGGTCCGCGTCGCCAGTGAAAAACCCGGCCTGTTGGCCTTCTCGCGTCTGTTGGGCAAGACCGAGGTATTGGCTGTCTTCAACACCGGCGACCAGCCGCTGAACGCCAATATCCCGGTCGAGGCCGGCTCCGTCGCCTGGCGGGCGCTGCACGGCGCATGCGCCGCGACGGCGACCGCGCCCGGCAGCTATTCCATCGAGCTGAAGCCGCTCGACTACATGATTTGCGTTTCCGAGGGACGATAGTGACAGTGCAGGTTCTGGTTCGCCCCGGTGCGGAGACGTCGATGAACGCGGAGTGGTGGCGCGGCGCGGTGATCTATCAGGTCTATCCGCGCAGCTTCGCCGACACGAACGGCGACGGCGTCGGCGACCTGCCCGGGATCACCGGCCATCTCGACCACATCGCCTCGCTGGGCGTGGACGGGGTGTGGCTGTCGCCGTTCTTCACCTCGCCGATGAAGGACTTCGGCTACGACGTCTCCGACTATCGCGACGTCGATCCGATCTTCGGGACCCTGGCCGACTTCGACGCCCTGATCGCCGAGGCCCACGCCCTAGATCTGAAGATCATCATCGACCTGGTATTCTCCCACACCTCGGAAGAGCACCCGTGGTTCACGGAAAGCCGTCAGGACCGGACCAACGCCAAGGCCGACTGGTTCGTCTGGGCCGACGCCAAGCCGGACGGCAGCCCGCCCAGCAACTGGCAGTCGGTGTTCGGCGGCCCGGCCTGGACCTGGGACGCCCGCCGCGGCCAGTACTACATGCACAACTTCCTCAGCAGCCAGCCGCAGCTGAATCTGCACAATCCGGCGGTGCAGGAGGCTCTCCTGGCCGTCACCCAGTTCTGGATCGACAAGGGCGTGGACGGCTTCCGCTTTGACGCCATCAACTTCTCGATGCACGACCCGAAGTTCACGGACAATCCGCCGCTGCCGCCGGGCGGCAAGCGCACGCGGCCGTTCGACTTCCAGGACAAGATCCACAACCAGAGCCACGCCGATATCCCGAAGTTCCTGAGCCGCCTGCGGGCGCTGACCGACGCGGCGGGCGGCCGGTTCTCGGTGGCGGAAGTCGGCGGCGACCACGCAGATCGCGAAATGAAGCTGTTCACGGCCGGAAACGACCGCCTGAATAGCGCCTATGGCTTCCTCTATCTGTATGCCGACAAGCTGACCGGCGACATGATCCCCAAGGGCGCGGCCATGTGGCCGGGCGAGGACGGGGAGGGCTGGCCGTCCTGGACCTTCTCGAACCACGACGCTCCGCGCGCGGTGTCGCGCTGGGCCGAGGGGCGCGACCGCAAGGCCTTCGCCGAGATGTGCCTGCTGCTGTTGATGGGCCTGCGCGGCAACGTCTTCGTCTATCAGGGCGAGGAGCTGGGCCTGCCCCAGGCCAATGTGCCGTTCGAGCGCCTGCAGGATCCCGAAGCCATCGCCAACTGGCCCCAGACCCTGGGCCGCGACGGCGCGCGCACGCCAATGCCGTGGAAAGCCCATTCACTGAACGCCGGCTTCTCGGCCGTCGAGCCCTGGCTGCCGGTCGATCCGGAACACCTGCCGTTGGCGGTGGATGCGCAAGAAAGTGACCCGACCTCGACCCTGCATGTCGCCCGTCGCCTGATCGGCTTGCGCAAGACCTTCGCGGCTCTGCGCACGGGCGCGATCCGCTTCGTCGACACCAACAGCGCGTTGTTGATCTTCCAGCGCGGGGAGGGGGCGGACGCGGTGTTGCTGGCCTTCAATCTGGGCCATGAGACGGTGACCTGGTCGCTGCCGGAGGGCTGGACGATGGTCGATGGGGTCAACCTGGGCGATGAGGGCGTGATGCCGCCGTGCGCCGGGCTGATCGCGCGACGGGTTTAACCGCCGCAGCTTTCGCGAATGATCAGGTCCGTCGGCACGCGTTCGGACCGGCTGGCCCGCTCGCCGCTGTCGAGCAGCTTGGAGACCATCAGCCGGCCGGCCTTGTTGGTGTCCTGGGCGATGGTGCTCAACGCCGGGCTGGCGTAGCGGCTGAAGGGGACGTTGTCGAAGCCCATCACCGAGACGTCGCCGGGAACCGACAGGCCGGCGTGCTTCAAGGCTCGCATGGCGCCCAGCGCGATCAGGTCGGACGCCGCGACGACGCCGTCGAACGCCACGCCGTGATGGATCAGGCTGTCGACGGCGGCCTCGGCCAACTCGACCTCGAAGTGGGCTGGGACGATCAGGTCTGGGTCGACGCCCAGCTTGGCGTGATCGAGGGCGTCCAGATAGCCGCGATGGCGCTGCATGGCCTCGGGCGCCTCGGTGTCGCCCAGGAAGACGATGCGCTTGCGGCCCAGGCGCTGCAGGTGAAGCGTGGCGCGGCGGCCGCCCATCACGTTGTCCGAGCCGACCGAGCAATAGTTCTGGTCCGGCAGCTGGGCGCCCCAGACCACAAAACGGTTCTCGGTCTCGGCCAGGCGGTTGAAGGCCGCGTGCAGTGAGCTCTGGCCCAGGAAGATCACGCCCTCCGCCCGGCTGGTGGTCATGGCCGAGGACAGGTCCTCGAAATTGGTCGGGGCGATGTGGCTGAGGATCACGTCGCAGCCGCGCTCGCGGGCCGCCTCGCCGACGCCGGCCAGCAGCTCGAGGAAGAACGGATCCGACATGCTGCTGGCGCGGCCCTGCGGACGGGGCGTGACGATGGCGATCGTCGCCTCGGCCCCGATCGGACCGGCGGGCATGTAGCGGCGGAACGGATAGTCCATCTCGCGCGCCAGCTTCCAGATCAGCTGCTTGGTGCGCTTGTTGACGGCCGGGCTGTCGTTGAGGGCTCGCGACGCGGTCGAGATCGAAACCCCCGCCAGCTTGGCCAGGTCCTCCAGTCGCGTCGCCCCCTTGCTCACCTTACGCCCGTCCCTGTTCGACTGTTGATGCTGCAAAGATTTCTGCAAACTTTTTCAGAGGCCCATAAGGCGCCGTTCGATGGGGTTTGCAAGCCGAGCCGATTGAAAATGGGCGTGAAAACTACTACAAATCATGGCGCGAACTTTGCTGCGCCGCCGGTGGCGGATGTCGGGTTTTGGGTGGCCTTTTCGCGAGAAATCTCAACAAATAATGGATTCTCCGTTGCGCCCATTGACGGCGCATGCGCAAATGCCCGTCACGAAAGTTCATGAAAAAACTTGCGAACCAGTCGGGCTAACCGGCGGTCGGAGCGGGGCGGAGGACCGATGGCCAGGCAGAGGCTCAGTTTCCTGCAGATCTGGAACATGTGCTTTGGCTTCTTCGGAATCCAGATCGGTTTCGGCCTGCAGAACGCCAACACCAGCCGCATCTTCCAGACCCTGGGCGTCGATGTGAACGATCTGGCGATCCTGTGGATCGCCGCGCCGGCCACGGGCCTGCTGGTCCAGCCGATCATCGGCCATCTCTCCGACAAGACGTGGGGCCGCCTGGGTCGCCGCAGGCCGTACTTCTTCTGGGGCGCGATCCTCACCACCCTAGCGCTGTTCGTCATGCCCAACGCGCCCGCGCTGTGGGTGGCGGCGGGCGCGCTGTGGCTGATGGACGCCTCGATCAACATCACCATGGAGCCGTTCCGCGCCTTCGTCGGCGACAACCTGCCCGACAAGCAGCGCGCCACCGGCTACGCCATGCAGAGCTTCTTCATCGGCCTGGGCGCGGTGCTGGCCTCGGCCCTGCCGTGGATGCTGACCAACTGGCTCCACGTGTCGAACACTGCTCCGGCGGGGCAGATCCCCGACGCCGTGCGGATCGCCTTCTACGCCGGCGGCGCCGGCCTGCTGCTGGCCGTGATGTGGACGGTGTTCACCACGAAGGAATACACGCCCCAGCAGTTGGAGGCGTTCGAGGCGGCCGAGTTCGACAACGGCGTCCACGAGAACCCCGAGCCGTCAGTCAACGCCTATCTCGGCCTGGCTCTGGGCGGCTTGCTGGGCGGGCTGGCCCTGGCCCTGATCGTCTGGGGCTGGAAGCTGGAGAAGGAGCTCTATGTCCTGGCGGGCCTGCTGGCCGTGTTCGGCGTGGCGGGAGTGGTCGGCGTTCGCCTCAAGCGGCGAGGGATGACGCAGAACGGCTTTTCCGAAGTGCTGGACGACTTCTTCCGCATGCCCAGGACCATGCGCCAGCTGGCGGTGGTGCAGTTCTTCTCTTGGTTCGGCCTGTTCGCCATGTGGATCTACACGACGCCCGCGGTGGCGACGGTCCACTTCCACGCGGTGGACGCGACGTCCAAGGCCTATAATGAAGGCGCGGATTGGGTGGGCGTGCTGTTCGCCGTCTACAATGGCGTCGCGGCCCTGGCGGCCCTGGTCATCCCGCTGATGGTTCAGGCTACCAGCCGCAAGGTCAGCCACGCCGTCTGCCTTTTGCTGGGCGCCCTGGGCCTGCTGTCGTTCCTGCTGATCCGCGAGCCGGGCCTGCTGTGGATCGGCATGATCGGCGTCGGCTTCGCCTGGAGCTCGATCCTGTCGGCCCCGTACTCGATCCTGGCCGGGGCCCTGCCGGCGCGGAAGATGGGCGTCTACATGGGCATCTTCAATTTCTTCATCGTCATCCCGCAGCTGCTGGCCGCGACGGTGCTGGGCCTGCTGCTGAAGAGCTTCTTCGGCGGCCAGGCGATCTACGCCCTGGTGCTGGGCGCCGCATCCTTCGCCATCGCCGCCGCCACGACCTTCCTCGTCCGCGACCGTGTCGCCGGCGAGCCCGCCTGATCCTCCCTTTCCCTTCCAGCCTGACGAGGTCCTCGCCATGCGCCGCCTGAAACTTCTCGCCCTGGCCTCGGCCGCCGCCTTCACCGCCAGCGGCGCCCACGCCGCCGCGGTCCCAACCACCTGGGCCTATGCGGCCAAGACCGGCGTCGGCGCGTCCTACGAGGCCTATGTCGACGGGGCCTACAAGGCCGGCGGCAAGACCGGGGCGGTGTCCAAGGTCTGGTTCTCGATCGCCGACGGCGTGCTGACCGAGACCATGTACGGCCTGATCCACGAGGCCCAGATCAAGCAGATGCGCATCGCCGTCCAGACCGCGACGGGCCTGGCGGTCGAGGGCGCGGACACCACGTCGAAGACCGAATATCTGCATGTCGACGCGGCCGGCCGTCCGCTGTCGCCGGCCTACAAGATCACCACCACCGACCGCCAAGGCCGCTTCGTCATCGAGAAGCGGATCTTCACCGACCCGGACCGTAACGCCTTGTTCGTGCGCGTGACCGTCAAGGCGCTGAAGGGCCCGGTGACCCCGACCCTGGTGCTGGAGCCGCACATGGCCAACACCGGCGGCGGCGATACCGGCGCGGCCTCGACGGCGGCGCTGACCGCCTACGAGGGCAAGGCGTTCCTGAGCCTGAAGGGGACCAAGCCTTTCGCTAAGGCCTCCGCCAGCGTGTTGAAGGACAACGACGCGCTGCTCGGCCTGAAGGCCACGACGACCTCGGCCAAGGGCGCGATCGTCCTGACCGGCCAGCTGCCGGTCGTGAGCAAGGAAGCGACCTTCGACTTCGCCATCGGCTTCGGTTCCGACGCCAAGGCCGCCGACGCCACCGCCGCCGCGACGCTGAAGACCGGCTATGCCGAGGTGCTGGCCCGCTTCAACGGCGAGGGCGCCCGGGTGGGCTGGGAGGACTATCTGGCCTCGCTGACGCAGCTGCCGCGCCTGCGTGAAGCGTCGGAAGACGGCGGCAAGCTGGTCCAGGCCTCGGCCCTGATGCTGAAGGTCCAGGAGGATCGCACCCACGCCGGCGCCTTGATCGCCTCGCTGTCGAACCCGTGGGGCGACACGGTCGACGCCACCCAGTCTTCGACCGGCTACAAGGCCGTCTGGCCGCGCGACTTCTACCAATGCGCCATGGCCCTGGCCGCCCTGGGCGACAAGGAGACGCCGCTGGCGGCCTTCCACTACCTGCCGACGGTGCAGGTCGGGGCCAAGACGCCCGGCAACAAAGGCGACGGCGGCTGGTTCCTGCAGAAGTCGCACGTCGACGGCACGCCCGAATGGGTCGGCGTCCAGCTGGACCAGACGGCCATGCCGATCATGCTGGGCTGGAAGCTGTGGAAGCTGGGCTGGCTGTCCGACGCGGAGCTGAAGAATTCTACGGCGAGATGCTGAAGCCGGCGGCCGACTTCCTGGTCAAGGGCGGCAAGGTCGACCTGGGCTGGAACCACGCGACCATCACCCCGCCGTTCACCCAGCAGGAGCGCTGGGAAGAGCAGGGTGGCTACTCGCCTTCGACGACCGCCGCCGTGATCGCGGGTCTGGTGGTGGCTGGCGACATCGCCGAGGCGGCGGGCGACAAGGCCTCGGCCAATCTCTACCGCCAGACCGCCGACGACTATTCGTCCAAGGTCGAGGCCCGCATGGTCACGACCAGGGGCGCGTTCGGCGACGGTCACTACTACCTGCGCCTCAACGGCGACCAGGACCCGGACAACAAGAGCCCGGTCGAGGAACGCAACGGGCAGACGGCGGTCCCCGAGGACAAGATGCTGGACGCCGGCTTCCTGGAGCTGGTCCGCTATGGCGTGCGCCGCGCCGACGATCCGGCCATCGTCGCCAGCCTGCCCAAGCTGGACGACGAGGCGATGGAGGACCTCTATCGCGTCCGCTACGGCTTCACGTTCCCGGGCGTCGACGGCAGCTTCCCCGGCTGGCGCCGCTACGGCGTCGACGGCTATGGCGAGGACGCCAAGACCGGCGCCAACTACGGGGCCGACGGCCAGATGCGTCCGGGCCAGCGCGGCCGCGTGTGGCCGATCTTCACCGGCGAGCGCGGTCACTACGAACTGGCCCTGGCCGGTGTCTCGGGAGAACCCGACGCGGCCTCCATCAAGAAGATCCGCGACACCTATGTCCGCGCCATGGAGCTGTTCGCCAACGAGGGCCTGCTGATCCCCGAACAGGTCTGGGACGGCGTCGGCGCGCCGAGCGCTCATGGCTACACGCGCGGCGAGGGGACCGACAGCGCTACGCCCCTGGCCTGGAGCCACGCCGAATACGTCAAGCTGCTGCGCTCGGTCAGCGACGGCCAGGTGTGGGACAACTACGCGCCTGTGAAGGCCCGTTTCTCCCGCTAGGGTAACTGTTCGGGATGCGCGGATTGTCGCAGTTCGGCGCGTCCGCGGCATGGTTAACGGGTGGTTTAGGATTCGGCCGCGAAGACAGGGTTAACAGCCCTGCTCGCGGCCGGAGACCTTCATGACAGCGTTCCGTCGATTGACCATCGCCTGGAAATTGATCCTCGTGGCGGGTCTCGCGATCGGCTTCCTGCTCATCGCTGCGGCGGTCGCGGTGTCGTCGCACACCAGCGCGATCGTCTCGGGCCTGACCAACCGCTACGCCGGTGCGGTGGCCGATGACGCCATCCAGAGCGTCCAGGCCGACATCGGCAAGGTCCAGTCGACGGCGCGGTCGATGGCGGTCTCGATCGGCGCGGCCCATGAGGCGGGCATGACCGACCGGGCCACGGTGGTCCAGATGCTGAAGCCCAACGCCGAGTCCTCGGCGATGGTGCTGGGCAGTTGGTACATGGCCGAGCCCAACGCCTTCGACGGCAAGGACGCCGAGTTCGTCGGCAACACCGCGTCGGGCTCGAACAAGGCCGGCAACTTCTCGCCCTACTGGGTGCACGACGGCGACAAGGTGATCTTTCAGCCGCTGGACCAGGGCAACGAGTACCAGGAGCCCTACTACGCCATCCCCAAGCAGACGGGGAAGTCGACCGTCGTCGAGCCCTATTCCTACGAGGTCGCCGGCAAGTCGGTGTTGATGACCTCGGTCGTCTACCCGGTGTTCTCGCACGGCCGGTTCATCGGCGCGGCCGGTCTCGACATGGCGCTGGACAGCGTCTCCAAGACCCTGGGCGCGCTCAAGCCGCTGGGCGGCGGCCGGGTGATGATGCTGTCGCCGAGCGGCAAGTGGATCGCCCATCCCGATCCGGCCAAGCGCACCCAGCCGTATTCGGATGCCGGCGCCGACCAGCTGCCGAGCGTCCTGGCCGGCGGCGCGGCCGTCGAGGTCAAGGGCGTCGTCGACAACGGCGTGCCGATGGCCCGCATCATCCGTCCCGTCCCGATCCCGGCTTTGAACACCACCTGGGCCCTGGTCATGGATGTGCCGGTGGCCGCCATCACGGGTCCCGCCGACCGCCTGGCCAAGATCCTGTTCGTCGGCGGGCTTGCCATCACCGCCGCCGTGCTGGCGGCGCTGTTCTTCGCCAGCGCCGCCCTGGTCAAGAAGCCGCTGACGGGGCTGACCCGCAGCGTTGACAAGCTGAGCGCCGGCCGCTACGACGAGGCCGTTCCCGGTATCGACGGCGGCGACGAGATCGGCGCCATCGCCCGCGCCCTGGACGGCTTCCGTCACGACCTGGCCGATGGTCAGCGCCGCCGGGCCGAGCAGGAGGCCGAGCGCGCCGTGGCCGAGGCCGCCCGCCTGCGTCACGAGCAGGAGGCGCAAGCCTTCGCCGCCGCCCAGGCCAAGGCCGTCGCCAACCTCGGCGAAGGCATGGAGCGTTTGGTCGACGGCGACCTGATCTGGCGCATGCGCGAGGACGACTTCCAGGGCGACGCGGTGAAGATGCCGCGCGACTTCAACGCCGCCGTCGAAAGCCTGCAGGCGACCATGGCCGGCATCCTGACCGCCGCCCGCAGCATCCGCGGCGGCTGCGCGGAGATCAGCAGCGCCGCCGACGATCTTTCGCAGCGGACGGAGCGCCAGGCCGCTGGCCTGGAGCAGACCGCCGCCGCCCTCGACCAGATCACCGCCACGGTGAAGCGCAGCTCGGAAGGCGCCGAGCGGGCGCGTCAGGTGACGATCAGCGCCAAGGCCGCCGCCGAACGCAGCGGCGCGGTGGTCCAGGAAGCCGTCCAGGCGATGGGCGGCATCGAGAAGTCCTCGCAGTCGATCACCCAGATCATTGGCGTCATCGACGAGATCGCCTTCCAGACCAACCTGCTGGCGCTGAACGCCGGCGTCGAAGCCGCGCGCGCCGGCGATGCCGGCCGAGGCTTCGCGGTGGTCGCTCAAGAAGTGCGGGCCCTGGCCCAGCGCTCGGCTGATGCGGCCAAGGAGATCAGGGGCCTGATCCGCGCCTCCAGCGACCAGGTCGGCAAGGGCGTCAAGCTGGTCGGCGAGACGGGCGAGACCCTGGCGCAGATCCTCACCCAGGTGGCCGAGATCAACGAACTGGTCGGCGAGATCGCCTCGTCCTCCAAGGAGCAGGCCGTGGGCCTGGCCGAGGTGAACCAGGCCGTGAACCAGATGGACCAGGTCACCCAGCAGAACGCCGCCATGGTCGAGCAGTCGACGGCCGCCAGCCACGCGCTCTCGACCGAGGCCGCCGAACTGGAACGCCTGATCGGCCGCTTCCAGGTCGGCGCGGTGGTCCACGAACTGCCCGCCCGCGCCGAGCGCCGTCCAGCGGCTCCGGTCCAGCGTCCGGCGGCGGCTCCAACCCGCGAGAGCTTCCGCCAGCGCTACGTGCAGGGCGCGAACGCCCTCAAGGTCGCGCCGAGCTCACGTCCGGGCGAGTGGGAAGAGTTCTAGGGCGCGACTTGGAACCGATCCGAGGTGAACTTACTCAGCCGCCCCGCCAGGAATGGCGGGGCGACGTTGCTTAGGGTCACGATCACGCCTTCGCCGCCGTCAATGATCCGCAGATCGCCGGCCATGCCGGGGCGCCGCCATTGTGGCCGACGATGACAAACGGGCTCGGGTAGATGGCGATGCCGTAGCCGTACTTCATGCCATCGCCCAGATCGACGAAGCCCGTGGTCATCTGCTTGCGATGCGTCTCGTCCAACAGGCGGCCGTCGTAGAGCGCCATGGCGAACTTCACGAAGTCCTCCGCCGTTGCGTAGCCGCCCCCCGCCGAGGTTCCGCGCCAAGGCAGGCCGCCGGCCAGTGTGAAGTCAGCCTTCTCATGTTCGTAGGCCACCGCGCGGCCGGGCACGGGCGTGGTCTCCGGTTCGAAGCCGCTGCCGGTCATGCCGGCCGGCTGGAAAATGTGGTCGCGGACATAGCCGTAGTAGCTCTGGCCGGAGACCACCTCGATCACCCGGCCCAGCAGGATGAAGCCGTAGTTGGAATAGTCGTCCTTAGAGCCCGGCTCGAAGTCCGGGGTCCGCTTGCCGAACAGGTCGACATAGTCCTGCAGCGTCCGCACCTGGTCACGCCTGGCCTCGTATTCCGGTGTGAAGATGTCGCCTGCGCCGCCCTGGTGGGTCAGCAGGTGATGCAGGGTGACCTTCCGGGCCCAGTCGGCGTTCGGATAGTCCTTCAGATAGGTGATCAGGGAGGCCTGGACGTCCAGCTTGCCGGCCTGGGCCAACTGCATCACGGCGACGGCGGTGAACGTCTTGTCCATCGATCCGACCCGGAACTTGGTGTCCGCCGTGTTGGGGATCTTGCGCTCGCGGTCGGCCCAGCCTTGCGCGAAGGTCGCGACCGGCTGGCCCTTGCGGGCGACCATGACGACGCCAGAATAGTCATCGCCCATCTCCGCCAGCTTGCCGGTGATCGCCTTGACCAGGGCTGCGTCGGGCAGGCGCGCGGGGGCTGGGGCGACTTGCGCGACAGCCGGCGCGGGCAGGGCGAGCGCGGCCAGGAGGCCAACGAGCAGGCGAAGCTTCATGTCGAGAATCCACTTGAGGTGGAGCGACGTTCGCTCAAGCGCTGTCATGTGTCTATTTGCAAGTCGTTCGCAAAAATGCTGGCGTTGGGACGGGCAACCCGGATACGTCAGGACTTGAGGTTCATCCCTGGAGCGCCGATGTCCATGAAGTCCTGGCTTGTTTCCCTGCCGATCCTGGCGCTGGCCGCGTCGTCGCTGATGACGTCGGGCGCCGTGGCCCAGACCGCGCCGATCGTGAAGCCCGTCGGTGACGCCTACCAACTGAGCCGGGGGCTGGAGGACTTCTACGATACCGCGTTCGTCATGAAGGACGCCGAGACCGGCAAGCCCCGCGTCGTGAGCTTCGCCGAGGCCGCCGAGTTGCTGTCGGGCTACGACGTCGTGTTCTTCGGCGAAAGTCACCGCCATCCCGGCGTGCATCTGCGGCAGCAGAAGCTGTTCCGCGCTCTGGTGGCCAGGAACCCGCGCTACATCCTGTCGCTGGAGCAGTTCGAGCGCGACACCCAGCCGGTGGTCGACGCCTATCTGGGCGGCAAGGTCGGCGAGAACGCGCTGAAGGAAAAGGGCAGGGCCTGGGACAACTATCCGACCTCGTACCGGCCGCTGGTCGAGTTCGCCCGGACCCACGGCTTGCCCGTGGTGGCCGCCGAGGCGCCGACCTGGGCGATCTCGTGCATCGGCCAATGGGGCCCCGAGATCCTCAGCCAGTTCACGCCGGAGGAACGCGGCTGGATCGCGCGCGATCTCAATCCGGGGACCGGCGCCTATCGCGCCAAGTACATGCGCTTCCAGTCGGGCGCCGCGGCCCACGGCGGCGGCGGGGGCCAGTCGCCCGAGGCGCCGCTGAAGGCCGAGCGCAGCCTGGCCGGCCAGACCGCCCGCGACGACACCATGGCCGAGGCCATTTTTATGGCGCTGAGAGCCCATCCGGGCTCAAAGGTCCTGCATCTGAACGGCAATTTCCATAGCGCGGCCTTCCTGGGAACCGTCGAGCGGCTGAAGCTGCGCGACCCCGCCCTCAAGATCGCGGTCATCGACCCCCTGGAGGTCGATGACGCCAAGGCGCCGGCCTTCAAGGCCGCCGACCTGGAGAACGGCACGCTGATCCAACTGATCTATCCAAATCCGCCGACCTTCGTGGACGGCGAGGACACCGGCGCGTGGGTCCAGGCCCTGATGGCCAAGCGCAAGGCCAGCGCCTGCAAGTACTCGCCGCCGGGGACCGCTGAGCCGGCCAAGCCCTAAACCCGCGCCGCCCCTCTGACATCCGCCGCCAGCCGCGCTATATCCCCGCCATGGCCGAAGCGTTCAACGACATCACCCTCTCCGCCGACAAGGCGACCCGCTATGCCGAGGTCGCCGACGAGATCGCGTCCGTGCTGGATGGCGAGCCCAACGTCACCGCCCGCATGGCGACGGTGGCCTCGATGCTGGCCAACAGCTTCGATCACTATTTCTGGACCGGCTTCTACGTCGTGGATCCCATGAAAGAGCGCGAACTGGTGGTCGGGCCCTATCAGGGCTCGCTGGGCTGCCTGCGCATCGCCTATGGGCGCGGCGTCTGCGGGGCGGCTGCGGCCACGGGCGAGACCCAGCTTGTGCCGGATGTGCACGCCTTTCCGGGCCACATCGCCTGCGACAGCCGATCCGAGAGCGAGATCGTTGTGCCGGTCTTCGGCCCCGACGGCCAGTTGATCGCGGTGTTCGACGTCGATTCCGACAAACCCGCCGCGTTCGACGCCACCGACCAGCTGTGGCTGGAGAAGATCCTCAAGACGACGTTTGCATAAAAGGCCGGCCGAACCGCCGGTCTGACACATGGCCTGCCGATTGCAGGCCTTGATCCATCTTTCCCTAACCCGAGCCGGAGTAGGACAGGTGGACATGTTGGACGTCGAAACCCTACACCCGAGCCTGCTGAGCGCCGAAGACGTGGCGCTGTGGCGAAGCCTGGCCGCCGCTCAGGCGGGTTTCAGCAACCCGTTGCTGGGCCCCGACTTCGCGCAAGCCATTGGAAGCGTTCGGGAAGACGCGCGCGTGGCGGTGGTCCGCCGCGACGGCCAGACCCAGGGCTTTCTAGCCTATCACCGCCGGCCGGGCGGCCTGGCGCGGCCGATCGGGTCTCCGTTGTCGGACTATCACGGCCTGGTGGCCCGTCCCGATGCGGGGCTTGATCTGGGACAGGTGCTGCGCGCCGCCGACGTCTCGGTGTTCCGCTACACCGGCCTCGTCGATCCGAATGGCCTGTTCCCGGCCTCGCCGGAGACCGACCGCACGGCCTATCTGATCGATCTGGGGGGCACGACCGCCGAGGCCTATCTGGAGGCCATCCGCGCCGCGAGCCCCAAGAAGATCAAGAACTACCGCCGCCTGGACAACAAGCTGGACCGCGAGATCGGGCCGGTGCGCCTGGTCGCGGGCGATGTTTCGCGCGACGCGTTCAACCAACTGATCGACTGGAAGCGCGAGCAACTGGAGCGCACCGGCGCCCACGACTTCCTGCGCGCCGACTGGACCCGCGAGTTGATGGCGGACCTGTTCGCCCGCCGCTCGGGCGACTTCCGGGGGCTGATGATCAACCTCTATGCCGGCGACACGCTGGTGGGCGGCCACTTCGGCGTCCGCCTGGGCGAGGCGTACCATCCGTGGATCGCCTCGACTTCCCCCGAACACGCCGCCTGGTCGCCGGGCCAGATCTTCTTCCTGCGCGCCATCGCGGCGATGCCGAAACTGGGCCTATCCCGCTACGATCTCGGCCCCGGCCATGACCACTACAAGCGGTCCTACGGCCTCAACACCGTGACGATCGGCGAGGGCGCGGCGACCGCCGCCACGATCGGCGGGCGCATGGCGCTGTCGATCGAGAACGCCTGGACGATGGCCGGCGCCCACGGCGCGGGTCCGGTCGGCCGCCTGCGCCGCCGCATGGACGCCATCGCCAGCACCGAACTGACCATGTCCGGCCGCGTGCGCGACTTCGTCGGGGCCGTGGCCTCGCGCGCGCATCGCCGCCAGGGAGACCATCCGGAGGTCTGAATGCCGCGCGTGACGATCATGATTCCGACACAGCGGCGTCCGGACGGCCTGGCCGTCGCGGCGCGCTCGGTGTTCGGCCAGACCGGCGTCGACCGCGCCGAGCTGGAGCTGGTGATCGTTGACAACGACCAGGTCCCGTCCGCCAAGCCCGTGGCCGACATGCTGGCCAAGGCCGCGCCGTTCCCCTTGGTCTACGTCCATGAAAAGCGCCCCGGCGTGGCCTTCGCCCGCAACGCCGGCATGGTCCGCGCCTCGGGCGAGCTGATCGCCTTCCTGGACGACGACGAGGAGGCCCCGGCCGGCTGGCTGGCGGCGCTGCTGGCGGCCCAGGTCCGCTACGACGCCGACGTGGTGTTCGGTCCGGTCCGAACTCGCGCCCCGGATCACATCGTCGAGCACCGCGACTATCTGGAGCGCTTCTTTTCGCGCGAAGGTCCCGCCGAGGCTGGTATCCTCGACCACTACTACGGTTGCGGCGACAGCCTGATCCGCCGCGCGGCCCTGCCGGATCCGGTCACGCCGTTCGCGATCGAGCGCAATCACATCGGTGGCGAGGACGACATGCTGTTCGGCCACATGCGCGTGGCCGGCGCGCGCTTCGCGTGGGAGCCGGCCGCCTGGGTCTGGGAAGAGCCGGTGCCCAGCCGCATGAACCTTCGCTACACGATCGCCCGCGCCTTCGCCTACGGCCAGGGCCCGACCTCGCACTGCGCCGCGGCCACGCCGCGCGACACTCTGGGCGTCGCCCGCTGGATGATCATCGGTCTGGGCCAGGCCGCCGTCTTCGGGGCCGTCGCCGGCTTCAAGTGGCTGACCCGCGCCAGGGACCGCGCCGAATGGCTGGACCGCGCCGCGCGCGGCTTGGGCAAGACCTTCTGGTGGGGCCCCTTCAAGATCCATTTCTACGGGAGGACCGCATGAGCGTGATCACCGACTGGACGGCGGACAAGGCCAAGGCCTTCGGCCGCGAGAACCTGATGTTCAAGCACGCCCTGCACGAGCGTCCGATGTTCGACGACGAGGGCCTGGCGCGCCTGCTGGACCAGTATCCGCGCGACAAGCTGGGCGTCTTCACCATGGGCGAGGATCCCAAGGCCTGGACCACCTGGCGCAAGGGCTCGGCCGGCGATCTGACCGGAGATCAGTTGCTGGAAGGGGCCAAGACCGGCCGCATCTGGCTGAACCTGCGCCAGACCAACGAGCATGTGCCGGAATACGCCGCCCTGGCCGATGAGATCTTCGCCGACAAGGAAGCCCACGTGCCGGGCCTGCGCACCTTCAAGCGCGATGTCGGCATGCTGATCTCCAGCGCCAACGCCCAGGTCTTCTATCACCTCGACGTGCCGCTGGTGTCGCTGTGGCAGCTCCGCGGCGAGAAGAAGGTCTGGGTCTATCCGGTGGCGGACCCCTATGTCGGCGACCAGGCCCTGGAGAAGATCGTCCTGCGCGAGACCGCCGAGCAGTTCGCCTTCGAACCCGAATGGGACAAGGGCGCTCAGGAAGTGGTGCTGACGCCCGGGAACATGGTCACCTGGAAGCAGAATGCTCCGCACCGGATCGAGAACGGTCCCATGCTGAACGTCTCGATCTCGGTCGAATTCATGACCCCGCCGGCTTTGATGCGGGCCAACGTCATCTACGCCAACGGCGTGCTGCGCCGGCGCATGGGCATGAGCCCGCGCGTGCAGGAGGGTTTCGGGCCGACGGCGCTGGGCAAGCTGGCCGTGGCGCGTGGAGCCAAGGCCCTGGGCCTGCAGACGCCGCACGTGCGCCACCTACCGATCACCTTCGGCCTGGATGCCGCGCGACCGGGCGTTTTGGTCGAGCCCGTGCACGGCTGACCTTGCCGACCGCCGATCTTTGCCGCACTGCTTAGGCAATGAGTAAAGCGGTTACGATCGAACTGGGGGAGGGCGCCGAGCACGACGCCCGGGCCCTGCGCAATGCGTTCGGATGCTTCACGACCGGGGTGACGGTGATCACCACCGTCCGCGAGGACGGTCGCAAGGTCGGGCTGACGGCCAATTCCTTCACCTCGGTGTCGCTGGACCCGCCGCTGGTCCTGGTCTGCGTCGACCTGAAGTCGTCCAGCCTGTCCTCCCTGGACGCGGCCGGCCGCTGGGCGGTCAACGTCCTGCACGCCGAGCACCAGGCCCTGGCCCGCCAGTTCGTCCAGAAAGACACCGACCGTTTCGCCGGCGTCGAGACCGAGATCTGGCGCACGGGCGTGCCGATCCTGCCGGGCTGCATGGCCAATTTCGAGTGCGAGACGCACCACGTCTTCGACGCCGGCGACCACCGGGTCTATGTCGGGCGGGTGGTCAAGCTGCGCTACGACCCCGACCATGAGCCGCTGGTCTATCTGCAGGGCCGGTTCCGCCGCGTCCATGTGGACGCGGAATGACTTCGCGCGATACGGCGTGAACCCTGGATGCTATTGACGCTCAAAACAGCGTTAGGGAGCGCATCATGCGAGACATCGCCCATTTCGTGAACGGTCAGACCCTGACCGGAGCCTCCGGCCGCTTCGGCGACGTCTTCAATCCCAACACCGGCGAGGTCCAGGCGCGCGTTCAGTTCGCCACCGACGCCGAACTCGACGCCGCCGTGCAGGTCGCCGCCAAGGCGCAGATCGGTTGGGCGGCGACCAACCCGCAGCGCCGCGCCCGGGTGATGTTCGAGTTCAAGCGCCTGATCGAGCGCGACATGAACAGCCTGGCCGAGATCCTGTCGTCCGAGCATGGCAAGGTGATCGCCGACTCCAAGGGCGACATCCAGCGTGGCCTGGAAGTCATCGAGTTCGCCTGCGGCATCCCCCACATCCTGAAGGGCGAATACACCGAGGGCGCCGGTCCCGGCATCGACGTCTATTCGATGCGCCAGCCGTTGGGCGTGTGCGCGGGCATCACGCCATTCAACTTCCCGGCCATGATCCCGATGTGGATGTTCGGCATCAGCATCGCGGTGGGCAACACCTTCATCCTCAAGCCGTCGGAAAAGGATCCGACGGTGCCAGTGAAGCTGGCCGAGCTGATGATGGAGGCCGGCGCGCCCGCCGGCGTGCTGAACGTCATCCACGGCGACAAGAGCGCCGTCGACGCCATCCTGACCCACCCGCTGATCCGCGCCGTCAGCTTCGTCGGCAGCTCCGATATCGCCCACTACGTCTACCGGACCGGAACGGCGCACGGGAAACGCGTCCAGGCCATGGGCGGCGCCAAGAACCACGGCATCGTCCTGCCCGACGCCGATATGGACCAGGTCGTGAAAGACCTCTCGGGCGCGGCCTTTGGTTCGGCCGGCGAACGCTGCATGGCCCTGCCGGTCGTGGTGCCGGTTGGCAAGAAGACCGCCGACGAACTGCGCGAGCGCATGGTCGCCGAGATCGGAACCTTGAAGGTCGGCGTCTCCACCGACCTCGACGCCCACTACGGCCCGGTGGTCAGCGCCGCGCATCGCGCCAAGATCGCTGACTACATCCGCATCGGCCAGGAAGAGGGCGCCGAACTCGTGGTCGACGGCCGCGACTTCCAGCTGCAGGGCTTCGAAAAGGGCTTCTTCATCGGCCCGTCGCTGTTCGACGGCGTCAAGAAAGGCATGAAGACCTACCAGGAAGAGATCTTCGGCCCGGTGCTGCAGATCGTCCGCGCCGACAGCTTCGAAGAGGCCGTGTCCCTGCCGTCCGAGCATCAGTACGGCAACGGCGTCGCCATCTTCACCCGCAACGGCCGCGCGGCGCGCGAGTTCGCCGCCAGCGTCAATGTCGGCATGGTCGGCATCAACGTGCCGATCCCGGTGCCGGTCGCCTACCACACCTTCGGCGGCTGGAAGCGCAGCGCGTTCGGCGACACCAACCAGCACGGCGTCGAGGGCGTGAAGTTCTACACCAAGGTCAAGACGGTGACCGCCCGCTGGCCGGAAGGCGAGGTTGGAGACTCCAGCTTCGTCATCCCGACGATGAAGTAACTTTAAGGGCGGCGGTGATGAGCGGTCTGGTTCGACGATCTTTCCTGTCCATCGCCGCCGCCGGGCTTCTGGCGCCGGCCGCCTTGGCGCAGACGAAAGCCGAGTGGGCGGCCATCGGCCAGTACGGCGACAAGGCCGCGCCCTTCACCGTCTTCGAGAAGGACGGGGCGCTGCACATCGACGGCGAGGGCTTCAAGTCCGCGCGCCTGACCCCCTCGGGCGGCGGTCGCTATGCCATCGCCGGCGGCGGCGAGCTGGTCCTGGAGAAGGGCGCGGCGCGCCTGAACGGCAAGGTCCTGGCCTTCCACGACTTCGGGGCCGAGGTTCGCGAGCGGATCCACGGGGCCGTGCGCGCTGATCCCGCGGCTCTGCGCCAGCGGGCCCTGGCCGCCAAGCCGCCGGTCGAGCAGGGCGAACGTCTGCCGTCAGACCTCGTCGACGTGACGACCATCGATCCTGGTATCAAGCTCGACATCCGCTACGCCGGGCCGGACAACTTCATGGGCATCCCGCTCTACGAGACGCCGGCGGCCTATCTGCAGCGACCGGCCGCGCAAGCGCTGGGGCGGATCCACAAGGCGCTGGCGGCCCAGGGTTATGGCCTGCTGATCCACGACGCCTACCGTCCCTGGTATGTGACCTGGATGTTCTGGGAGGCGACGCCGCCAGAGGACCATGTGTTCGTCGCCGACCCGGCGCAGGGCTCGCGGCACAACCGTGGCTGCGCGGTGGACCTGACGCTGTACGACCTGAAGACCGGCAAGGCCGTCGAGATGCCCGGGCGCTACGACGAGTTCTCGACCCGCTCCTACGCCGACTTCGTGGGCGGCACGACGGCGGAGCGGGCTCGCCGCGCGATCCTGCGCCAGGCGATGGAGGCCGAGGGCTTCACCGTCTATCCCGAGGAGTGGTGGCACTTCGACTACCGCGACTATCGCCGCTACCCGATCGGGACGAAGACGTTCACGGAGCTGGGGGTGAGGCGGTAGGGCCGCTTGCGACGAGCGTCAGGGCTGGGCGGAAGTCGGAAATCAGCGCCCTCGCCGGAAGCGGACCAAGATGTAGGAGTGTGGGGGCCCTGCTTTCGACAGGGCCCTCGGTAGTCAGATCAGCGAAGGCTGAGGATCGAGCGCGTCGAACTCTTCGTCGGTCAGCAGCCTGAGGCAGTTGGCTGACTGAAGTGCGAGGTGCCGATCATCGACGCTGACAATGCTGGGCGAGACCTCGGCGGTCCATCGAGCTTCACCCCAAAAATCTAGGCATCGGACGAAGGCTCCGGCTTGACCGCCGAAGCCTTCAAGCCTGAAGTTGAATTGGGTCATTTGACCCTCCTGACAAACCCGCCGTGATTCAGCGAGCCCAAGTAGTATCGACTCGCCCAACCCTGTCTCAGTTCCCCACGTTCAAGTAGGGGGCGGGGCCTGAAGCGACCTATCGAACTACCGACTAGGGTCGGAAGCACCCATCGCTAGCGGCATCCGTGACCGACCAGGAACGACCGCAAAACCCTCCTTTATGAGACCTGGGTTCAGTCCCGCGGTCGCCAGGCCAACACATCGGCGCTGTGACCCACCCCCGTCCTGGCGCACATCGACTTGATCGGGCACGCCCCGCACTTCGGCCCTTCGTGCGGACACAGCATCTGGCCCAGGCCGCGCTTCAGCAACCAGTGCAGTTCGAACAGGTCGTCGGCGGTCCACGTGTCCGGCGCCAGGGCCATCAGCGTGTGATAGGCCTGAGTCGTGTCGCCCGCGCCGACCAGACCGATGCGCTTGGCGACGCGGTGGACGTGGGTGTCGACCACCAGGCTGCGCATGGCCAAGTCGCTGAAGTTCAGCACGCAGGCGGCGACCTTGACGCCCACGCCGGGCAGGGCCTGCAGCTCCCAGCGGGCCTGATCGACCTCCAGGGTTTTCAGGTGGTTCAGCGACAGCCAGCCGACCTTGGCCTCGATCATCTTCAGGGCGGTGGTCAGGTGACGGGCCTTGTCGGCGGGGAAGGCGACATCGTCGATGATCCGGGCCACGGCCGCGACCGGCGCCTGGGCCAGGTCCTCCCAGCACTTGAACTCGGCCCGCAGGCGCAGGAAGGCCGCCCACGAGACGGCGTCCAGGGTACGGCCGCTGATCGACGACTTCACCAGTTGCGAGATCGGATCCATGCGCGCGACAGGTCGCTGCGGGCCGAACTCACAGAGCAGGGCGTCGCGCACGCTTTCCAGCGGCGACCGGGCCAGGCCTAGGGACAGCTGCATGGGACCTCGCCGAGATAGAACATAATGGGAACATTATGCGTGACGAACGGCGTTGTCCACAGGCGTTTGCTTGGGTTGGATCAGCGGCTGTAGCGGCCCCACAGCGCCGTCACGCGGCGGCGCAGGCGCTGGAAGGCGACGCGCGCGGGCGTCGGCGCCGGGTCGAACGCCGGGCGCTCCTCCTCGGGCAGGGCGACGCCGGCGAAGTTGGCGATCAGGTCGCGCAGCGCGGGCTCCTGGACGGCGAGGGCGGCCTCGACCGGGGTCATCCAGTCCAGCGTGCGCTGGCCCTTCTCCGGCCAGGCTTGGAGTTCGCCGGTGACCTCGAGCGTATAGACGTCGACCTTGACCAGCCGCGCCGCGCCGCTTTTCAGCTTCTTGAGGTACTCGTACTCGCCGATCGGCTGGTCGGCGATCACGCCCACCAGGCCGGCCTCCTCATAGGCTTCCTGGGCGGCGGCGGCCGAGTCGGTCTTGTCCCTCATCGGCCAGCCCTTGGGGATGACCCAGCGGCGGGTCTCGCGCGACGAGACCAGCAAGACGCGCAGGGCCTCGCCCTCGCCCCGCCAGGGCAGGGCCGCGACCTGACGGCGCTTGCCGCCGCCCCCTGTTTTGCCCGTTCCCGCCTTGCCGCTCGACCTCGCCACGTCACCCCAATCCCAAGTCCGCGAACCGCGTGGTCCGTCGGACCCGCAGAATAATGGCTGCTGTCGCCCGAGTCGTCGCGTTGAACGTCGGTGCGACAACTCGCTCACGCGCTCCGCGTGCGGAGCCGCCCTAGTGAATATCGTCTGTAAACGGATTGATTCTCCGGAGGCGAGGGAAAACCACGCGCGTGGGCGGGTGTCAAATTCGTTCGATATTTTTGGCTGGCTGGGCTCGCGCGCGGAGCTTCCCTCAGGCAGGATCACGCCCGTTCAATCGGGATCGGAGCCGTGTCATGGCCTTCACGCTGACCGTCAATGGAGAGACCCGGACAGCCGATGTCGACGGCGACACCCCGCTGCTGTGGGTGCTGCGCGACACGCTGGGCCTGGTCGGGGCCAAGTTCGGCTGCGGGGCGGCCCTGTGCGGGGCCTGTACGGTGCACCTGAACGGCGCGCCGGTCCGGTCCTGCGTCACGCCGGTCAGCCGGGTGGGGGATCGGGCGGTGACCACGATCGAAGGCGTCGGCAAAAATCCTGTCGGGGCCAAGGTTCAGGAGGCCTGGAAGGCGATCGACGTGCCGCAGTGCGGCTACTGCCAGGCGGGCCAGATCATGTCGGCCACGGCGCTGCTGACCGCCAAGCCCAAGCCGACCGACGCCGAGATCGAGGCGGCCATGAACGGCAACCTCTGCCGCTGCGCGACCTATCTGCGGGTCAAGAAGGCGATCAAGGCCGCGTCCGGCCAGGTGGAGGTCTGATCATGGATGGCGAATTCCCGCGCGATCCCACACGCCGCTTCGTCCTCAAGAGCGGCGCGGCCGCCGGCGGCGGCCTGCTGCTGAGCTTCACCATGGCCGCCGAGGGGCATGCGGCCGAGGCCAAGCAGATCAACGCCTATGTCCGCATCGCCCCGGACGGCAAGGTGACGATCGCTTCGAAGGTCCCGGAGGTCGGGCAGGGCATCAAGACCGCCCTGCCGATGCTGATCGCCGAGGAGCTGGACGTCGAGTGGTCGGCCGTGACGGTCGAGCAGGCCCTGGCCGACGCCAAGGTCTATGGCCGCCAGGTGGCCGGCGGCAGCATGGCCACGACCCTGGAATATGACGGCCTGCGCCGCGTCGGCGCGACCGTGCGGGCGCTGCTGATCCAGGCCGCCGCCGCGCGCTGGAACGTTCCGGTCGATAGCTGCAAGACCGAGCCGGGCTTCGTCGTCTCGGGCAAGAACCGCGCGCCCTATGGCGAACTGGCGGAAGCCGCCGCGGCCCTCACGCCGCCCGATCCCAAGACCCTGGTCCTGAAGGATCCGAAGGCCTTCCGGATCATCGGCCAGAGCCACAAGAGCCAGAACCTCGACGCCATCACCACGGGCCAGCCGCTGTACGGCGTCGACATCGTCGTGCCGGGCATGCTGTTCGCCACCTTCGTCAAGGCGCCGGTCTATGGGGCCAAGGTGGCCAGCGTCGACCTCGCCCCGGCCAAGGCGGTCAAGGGTGTACGCGACGCCTTCATCATCGAGGGCGGGACCAATCTCAACGGCCTGCTGCCCGGCGTGGCGGTGGTGGCCGACAGCTGGTGGGCGGCGCGCAAGGGCCGCAACGCCCTGGAGATCCAGTGGGCCCAGCACCCCACCGCCGCCCAATCCAGCGCCGGCTTCGCCGCCAAGGCCGCCGAGCTGGCCAAGGCCGCGCCGCAGCGCATCGACCGCGCGGACGGCGATGTCGACGCGGCCCTGAAGAGCGCGACCAAGGTCGTCAGCGCTGCCTACAGCTATCCCTTCATCGCCCACGCGCCGCTGGAGCCGCAGAACTGCACGGCCAGCGTCAAGGACGGCAAGGTCGAGATCTGGGCCCCGACCCAGAACCCCGAGCCCGGTCGCAAGCTAGTCGCCGCCGCCCTGAACGTGCCGGAGGAGGCGATCACTATCCACCTCGTCCGCGGCGGCGGCGGTTTCGGCCGGCGGCTGAACAACGACTACATGGTCGAGGCCGCGGCGATCGCCGCCAAGGTCGGCGCGCCCATCAAGCTGATCTGGACGCGCGAGGACGACACGCGCCACGACTTCTACCGTCCGGGGGCCTGGCACAACCTCACCGCCGGCCTCGACGCCTCGGGCAAGGTCACGGCCTGGAAGGACCACTTCGTCAGCTTCGGCGAGGGCGACAAGTTCGCGCCCAGCTGCGGCTTCAACGCCACCCAGTTCCCGTGCCGGGCGGTGGACAACTACCGCGTCGACGTCTCGGTCATGCCGCTGGGCGTGCCGACCGGGCCGCTGCGGGCGCCGGGCAACAACGCCTTCGGCTTCGTGCTGCAGAGCTTCACCGACGAACTGGCCGTCGCCGCCGACAAGGACCCGGTCGTGTTCCGTCGCGAACTGCTGGGCGAGCCGCGCCTGCTGGGCGAGCCGGGCAAGGGCGACAGCTTCCACACCGGCCGGATGCGCGGGGTGCTGGACCTCGTGGCCGAGAAGTCCGGCTGGGGCCGGGCGCTGCCCAAGGGCTCGGGCCTGGGCGTGGCCTGCCACTACAGCCACCTGGGCTATGTGGCGGTGGTCATGCAGGTGACGGTCAAGGACGGCGCGCTGAAGATCGACAAGGTCTGGGCCGCCGCCGACGTCGGCCGCCAGATCGTCAATCCGAACGGGGCCGAGCAGCAGATGCAGGGCTCGATCCTCGACGCCATCGGCTCGACCCTGCGCCAGGAGATCACCTTCGAGAACGGCGCGGCCAAGCAGGGCAATTTCAACACCTTCCCGCTGCTGCGCATGGCCGACGCGCCGGACGTCGAGGTGCACTTCAAGCTGTCGGACAACAATCCGACCGGCCTGGGCGAGCCGGCCTATCCGCCGACCCCGGCGGCGCTGTGCAACGCCATCTTCGCCGCCACCGGCAAGCGCATCCGCAGCTTGCCGATCGGCGACCAACTGGCCTAGGACCGGGAGATACTCTTCAAGCGAGCGCCTTCATGTCCCAGGTCACCGTCGTCAGCCATCCGCTGGTCCAGCACAAGCTGACCAAGATGCGGGACAAGCGGACCTCGACGAAGACGTTCCGGGCCCTGATGCGCGAGGTCGCGACCCTGATCTGCTACGAGATCACCCGCGACCTGCCGATGGATGCGGTCCAGATCGAGACCCCGGTCGCCCCGACCACGGCCTATGAGATCGCCGGCAAGAAGCTGGTCTTCGCGCCCATCCTGCGGGCGGGCCTGGGGATGTGCGAGGGGATGCTGGACCTCGTGCCGTCGGCGCGCGTGGCCCACATCGGCCTCTATCGCGACCACGAGACGCTGGAAGCCGTCGAGTACTACTTCAAGGCGCCGGAGGACATCGCCGGCCGCCTGGTCATCGTCGTCGATCCAATGCTGGCCACGGGCCATTCGGCCATCGCGGCGATCTCGCGGTTGAAGGCCGCCGGCGTCACCAATCTGCGCTTCGTCTGCCTGCTGGCGGCCCAGCCGGGCGTCGAGGCGCTGCAGGCCGCGCACCCGGACGTACCGATCTGGACGGCGGCGGTCGACGCGACGCTGAACGAGCACGGCTACATCGTGCCGGGCCTGGGCGACGCCGGCGACCGGACGTTCGGGACGCGTTGATGAGTCGAAACCTCGCCCTTCGGCAAGCTCAGGGTGAGGTTTGGCGCGGAGTAGCCCTCACCCTGAGCCTGTCGAAGGTCGAGGGCGGGCCACTCGTCGCTACTTCTTGGCGTCCTTGACGGCGTCCTTCAGCTCGCCCTGCTTCAGGTTGCCGGCGACCTTGTCCTTCTTGCCTTCGTTCTTCAGGTCCTTGTCGCCGACGACCTCGCCGACGCCGGACTCGACCTTGCCGATCGTTTCCTGCTTGCGGCCGGCTTCCTTGTCGCAGGCGCTCAAGGTCGTCAGCGCGATCATCGAGGCCAGGGCGAGGGCGAGGGGACGTTGCAGGGTCATGGGTAAAGCTCCGTGTTGTCCGCAAGGAACGCGAACGGAGCCCTAGCGATCCGGGCCTAGTTCGGCAGCGCCTTGACGAAGGCCTTCACCACGGTCGCGGAGTTGTCCGAGGCGAGAGCCATGAAGGTGTGCATCTCGTTCGCCCCCGCCCCGCCGCCAGCCAGGTCCGACAGGCTGCGGAAGGCGATGAACGGGGTTGCGTTGACCAGGGCCACGTGGGCGACGGCGGCGCTCTCCATGTCCACGACGCGAGCCTCGAAGGTCGCGCGCAGGTATTTGCGGTAGCCGGCGTTGTCGAGGAACACCGGGGCCGAGACGCCGTTGCCGCCCACCACCACCTTGGGCGGATGGACCAGGCACTTGTCGACGGCGCAGCGTTGCAAAGCGACCTCGGCGGCGACCTTGCGGGCGGTGGCCAGCAGGGACGGATCGGCCGGGAACCAGACGCGGGCCGGCGCCGACAGGTCGGTCCCCGGCAGGATGATCGCGCGCGGATAGATCATCCCGAAGTTGGCGAGCGGACTGTTGCGGATGGCGGGCGAGACCTCGAAGCCCTTGTCCGTCTCGCGGGCGAAGGCGCTTTCCAGGTTCTGGGCCCACTGGTCGGCGACTACGACGTCACCGATGTCCAGACCCTCGTCGACGCCGCCGGCGATGCCGGAGAATACGATGCGGGTGATGTTGAAGCGGTCCAGCGCCATCTGGGTGGTCATGGCCGCGTTGACCATCGACACGCCGCTGAGGAACACCACGACCGGCTTGCCCTCGAGCTGACCCGTCGTGAAGCGGACGCCGTGGATGTCGAAGGTCTTCTGCTCGCTGGTCGCGGCGTTCAGCGCGCCGATTTCGGGCGGGAAGGCCGAGATCACCGCCACGCGGGGGGTCTCGTCCAATCTTTGCGCCATGGCCGGCGCGCCAACGAGGAACAGGCAGGCCAGGACGAGGGCGGCCAAGGAAGGAAAGGACGGACGCATGGCGACTCCGAGGCGAAACTGCCTCTGCTTAGCGGCCCAGCCGCTCGGCCCCAAGGGTGGAAGCCCTTCCAGCGGCCTTCATTTGAATTGTGATCGCGAAACGGGAAGTCTTTAACAGATATCCGAAACCGCGTAGGCCGTTGGCTCGATGTCCAGACGTGTTCCTCTGATCTATGTCGCCGACGACGACGCGGCGACGCTCGAGTTGGTCGAGGCCTATCTGGCCCGCGACGGGCTTGAGGTGGTGGGCTTTCCGGCCGCCGACCGGCTGATGGCGGCGATCCCCGCGCGCCGGCCCGACGCCATCCTGCTGGACGTGCGTATCCCCGGTCAGAGCGGGCTAGACGCCCTGAAGGCGCTGAAGGAGTTGGAAGCCGCCGACATCCCGGTGCTGATGCTGACCGGCGACGGCCGCCTGGACCGCATCGTGCAGGCCATGCAACTGGGCGCCAAGGGCTATGTGATGAAGCCGTTCGATGGTCCCAAGCTGGTCGCCGAAGTCCTGGCGATGCTGGAGTCCGCCTGAGGTCAGCCGATCAGGCTCTTCAGCCACGCCACGACCTCGCCGCACCACGCCAGGAAGTTCTCGAACACGCTGACGGGCTTGGGCGGAGGCGGCGGCTTGCTCTCGACCGGCGTGAACCAGCTGGGCGCGGCCGGCGGGGCGCAATTCATCCTCATGCCAACGCCCTTCAGATAGCCGCGCCGCACGCCGCCGGACTGGATGGCCTTGGCGATGGCCCGATCGTGCTTGGCCGCGCCGGTCAGGCGACGGATCCAGCCACGGAACGGCAGCAGGTCGTGGGTCGTGTCGCGGACCCCGGCCACCCCGGCGCCATAGGCCGCGTCGGCGACCTTCTTGCCGCGCGAGCGGTCGTCGGGCGGCGGGGCTTCGTCCAGGTCGGGGCCCAGGGCCGCGTCCAGCCGGCCGATCTCGGCGGCGATCGGCTCGCAGCGGGTCAGGCCCGTGAGGTCGTAGGGATCGGTGACCGCCCGGGCCAGGACCGGCGGGATCGACTTCCGCTTGAGGTTCAGGTCCTCCAGCGGCGCGGTGGCGGCGTCGCGGAAGGTGTCGTGCTGCTGCAGCGTGCCTGGGTCGGCTTCGGCGAGCGCCGGGCCGGCCAGGGTCAGCAACAGCAGGGCGGGGACCAGGCGCATCACGGCCGCCGCACGATCTGGCCGCCCTTCATGACGAAGACGACGTCCTGGGTAGTCTCGATCGTCCGGGTCGGATCGCCCTTCACCGCCACGATGTCGGCGAGGTAGCCGGGCTTCAGCTGGCCGAGGTCATTGGCCCGGCCCAGCACCTTGGCGTCGACGGCGGTGGCGGCCAGCAGGGCCTGCGCGGGGCTCATGCCCTCCTTGACCAGCCAGACGAGTTCGCGGGCGTTGTCGCCGTGCCTGAAGACGCCGACGTCGCTGCCCATGCCGATGGTGACGCCGTTCTTCACCGCCAACTTGAAGGCGCGCTCGGCGTTGACCATGGCGGCGGTCGGCGGGGTCTTGCCGGCGACATAGCCGCCGAAATAGGTCGAGGTGCTCTCCACCGCCGTCAGGGTCGGGAAGAACACGACGCCCTTCTCGGCCATCAGCTTGAAGGTGGCGTCGCTGCCGCCATAGCCGTGCTCGATGGTGTCGACGCCCGCCACGACCGCCCGGCGCATGCCTTCGTCGCTGGAGGCGTGGGCCGAGACCGGCCGGCCGCTGGAATGGGCCGCGTCGACCAGGGCCTTCAACTCCTCGATCGAGAAGGTCGGCTGGGTCGAGCCGTCTGGACTGACGCGGTAGTCGGCGTAGACCTTGATCCAGTCCGCGCCGGCGCCGGCCTGCTCGCGCACGGCCTTGATCACCTCGGACACGCCGCTGACTTCCTGCGCGCCCTGGGGCAGCTCGGCTTCGGGATTGTAGTTCTTGCGGGCCGGGCCGTACGAGCCGGTGGCCACGATCGCCTTGGTCGCCACGAACAGGCGCGGACCCGGGATCAGGCCGTCATTGATCGCCTTGCGCAGCGGAACGTCCGCCGCGCCGACGCCCTCGGTGCCGAGATCTCGCAGGGTGGTGAAGCCGGCCTCCAGCGTCGCCTTGGCCTGCACCGCCGCCCGCAGCGTGCGATAGGTCGGCGTCTCCTTCAGCACCTGATCGTCCCACAGGGTCTCGTTATAGGGATGCAGGAAGAGATGGCTGTGCAGGTCCATCAGGCCGGGGATCACGGTTGCGCCGGGCAGGTCGACGATCTCCGCGCCCGCGGCGTCGATCTGCGCGGCGGGGCCCACGACGGCGATCTTGCCGTCCTTGACCAGCACGGCCCAGCCCTCGCGCGGCGGGCCGGCGTTCTCGGCCGTCCAGACCCGGGCGGGCTTCAGCAGCACGGGCTGGGCGGCGAGCGCGAGGCCGGGCGCCAGGATCAGGGCAAGGGCGGTGAGCAGACGGCGCATGGGACGACTCGTGTTTGACGTCACGCAGCTAAGCCGAAATCGCCCCAACCACCAAAGCGATCAGACGCCAAAGCGCAGATGGATCAGCGGGTAGGGGCGGCCCTGGCCGTCGGTGGCCGACCAGCCGATGCGTTCGAAGCCCATGTGCTCGTAGAAGCCGACGGCCTGGCCGTTCTGCTCGTTGACGTCGGTGGTCAGGACCGGGTGAACCGCCAGGGCGTAGTCGATCATCATCGCGCCGACGCCGGCCCCGCGATGCTGGGGGTCGATGAACAGGGCCTCCATGTGGCTGTCGACGATCAGCATGAAGCCCAGCGGTCGGTCGCGGTCGTCGACGGCCAGCATCAGCGGCGCGGTCGGCAGGAAGCGCTCGACGTCGCGACCGATCGCGGCCCGGTCCTCCGGCGTCAGAAAGTCATGGGTGGCGTCGACGGCGGCGGCCCAGATCTCGACGACGCGAGCGCCGTCTTCCGGACGCGAGGGGCGGAGCTTGATCATGGCGGTGACCTAACCCGCCGCCGCTTTCCGCGCCAGCCGATCGGCCGGTTCCGACATATTTCGCGGCGCCCCTGATAAACTGGACCTTCGCTCCCCATATGAAAGTTCAGTCGCCGTCGGGAGCGAACCGCATCGCGGTCAACGCTCGGACTTGGCGACGTATGAGACTTCCTCAATGATCTGGCTTTTCCAGCTTTCGGTCGCCTGCGTCGCCGCGGCGGCGCTGATGCTTCCCATCTTCCGTTTCTTCATCGTGTCGCCGAGCCGCGCCCGCGCGTCGCACCGCCCGTCCAAGGCGACGCCGCGATGAAAACCTATTCAGGCACGCTGCCCTCGCCCCTGCGCGGACTGAACGACCCCCGCTCGACCGGCGGCCCGCCGCCCCTGAAGCGCGTGGATACCGTCGCGCAACGGGGCACCAAGACGTCTTGATAAGGACGTCTGATCTCCGGCGGTTGAACGTCCAATGACAAAGGGCCGGCGCTGATGCGCCGGCCCTTTCTCGTTAAGCCGTTAGAACCGGTCAGATTTCCTGATTGTACTTGCCGACCCGGTCGCCCAGGCGCGGCTTCACTTCCTGGCGGAACAGGGCGCGCATGTCGTCCTCGGACTGGGTGCTCTCGACGACCACCACGACCTCCGGCTTGTTCGACGAGGCGCGAACCAGCACCCATGAGCCGTCTTCCAGGTGGACGCGGACGCCGTTGACCGTGATCACCTCGGTGATCTTGCGGCCCAGGATCGAGCCGCCGGCGGCGAACAGGTCCTCGTATTCCTTCACGACGTCGTCGACCACGCCGTACTTCACCTCGTCGCCGCAGTGCGGGCTCATGGTCAGCGAGGTGAAGGCCACCGGCAGGGCCTTGCGCATGTCCGACAGCTTCACGCCCGGATTGCGGTCCAGCATGGCCAGGATGGCCGCCGCCGCCGTCAGGCCGCAGTCATAGCCGTAGCCCAGCTCGCCGTTCATGAAGAAGTGGCCGCTCTTCTCGAAGCCGGCCAGGGCCCCCAGCTCGGCGCTCTTGCGCTTGATGTAGCTGTGACCAGTCTTCCAGTAGATCACCTTGCAGCCGTGGGCGGCCAGGATCGGATCGGTGGCGTAGAGGCCGGTCGACTTGACGTCGACCACGAAGGTCGCGCCCGGATGCAGCGGGGCCAGGTCGCGGGCCAGCATCAGGCCGATCTTGTCGGCGAAGATTTCCTCGCCCTCATCGTCCACGACGCCGCAGCGGTCGCCGTCGCCGTCGAAGCCGAAGGCGAGATCCGCCTTCTCCTCATGGACGGCGTGGGCCATCGCGTGCAGCATCTCGGCGTCTTCGGGGTTGGGGTTGTACTTCGGGAAATTGAAGTCGAGGTCGGTGTCCATCGGCACGACCTCGGCCACGCCCATCTTCCGCAGGGCCTCGACCACGAAGGCGCCGGCCGTGCCGTTGCCGCAGGCGGCGATGACCTTGAGGGGGCGGGTGATGCTGGCGCGCTTGGCGACGTCGTCGATATAGCGCTGGGCCTCGCCCTGCACGCGGATCAGCTTGCCGCCGTCGCGCTCGACGAACTCGGCGCCCAGCACGATGGCCTTCAGGCGGCTCATCTCGTCGGGGCCGAAGGTCAGCGGACGCTGGGCGCCCATCTTCACGCCGGTCCAGCCGTTCTCGTTGTGGCTGGCGGTGACCATGGCCACGCAGGGGATGTCGAGGTCGAACTGGGCGAAATAGGCGGTCGGCGACAAGGCCAGGCCGATGTCGTGGACCTCGCAGCCGGCGCTGATCAGGCCCAGCATCAGGGCGTTCTTGATCGAGGTCGAGTACGAGCGGAAGTCGTGGCCGACCACGATCTTCGACTGACCCAGTTCGTGGATGTAGGTGCCGAGACCCAGGCCCAGCGCCTGAACGCCCAGCAGGTTGATCTCGGGCCCGAACAGCCAGCGCGCGTCGTACTCGCGAAAGCCGGTCGCCTTGACCAACGGCTCGTTCTCGTAGGCGGCGGTATTCGGGACGAGGTCGGAGCGCGGCGCGGAGAACATCGAAAGCTCGCTTCAGTTTAGGTGACGTGGCTTTAGCCGCCCAGAGACCGGGCGACTAGCGCGTTCACATGACAAAGTTCGATAAAGTCGAATGTGACCTAGATCACGCCGGCCCGGAGTAGGTCGTGAACATGCAGCACGCCGACTGGGCGTCCGGCGTCGACCACGAACAGCACGGTGATGCGGCGCTCGTTCATGACCTTCAGCGCCTCGGCGGCCAGGGCGCCAGGCGCGATGGTCAGCGGATGCTGGGTCATGACCTGGCCGGCCGTGTGCTGAAGAAGGCCGTCCATGTGCCGGCGCAGGTCGCCGTCGGTGATCAGGCCGGTCAGCAGGCCCGCGCCGTCGACGACGCCGACCGCGCCGAAGCGCTTCTCGCTCATCACCAGCAGGGCGTCGGGCATGGCCGCGTCGGCGCTGATCAGCGGCAGCTCGTTCTGCCCATGCATCAGGTCGGCGACGGTGCGCAACATGGCGCCCAGCTTGCCGCCTGGGTGGAAGACGCGGAAGTCGCTGGCCGTGAAGCCGCGCCGCTCCAGCAGGGCCACGGCCAGGGCGTCGCCCAGGGCGATCTGCAGGGTCGTCGACGTGGTCGGCGCATTGACCTCGGCCGTGGCCTCCGGCGCGTCGGGCAGCAGCAGCAGGATGTCCGCCGCCTGGCCCAGCGGGCTGTCGGCCACGGCGGTCATGGCCACCAGCGGGATCGAAAAGCGCTTGGCGTAGGCCAGGGTGTCGGAGAGCTCGCGCCCCGCGCCCGACTTCGACAGGGCCAGGATCACGTCGTCGGAACCGATCATGCCGAGGTCGCCATGGCTGGCCTCGGCCGGGTGGACGAACATGGCCGAAGTGCCGGTCGAGGCCAGGGTGGCGGCGATCTTGCGCGCCACGTGGCCAGACTTGCCCATGCCGGTGCAGACGACCCGGCCCTTGGCGTCGAACACGGCCTCGACCGCGCGGACGAAGGTCTTGCCCAGCGACTCGGCCAGGGTGTTGAGCGCGTCGGCCTCCCTGCTCAGCACGCGACGGCCGACCGCGACGGCGTCGAAAGCGCTCATTGCGGGGCCTGGGGCGGGGCCTGGGGCGGGGCCTGGGGCGGAACGGGCGGCGGCGCCTGGGTCGGCATCTGGCCCACGGCCTCGACAGCCTTCTTGGCGGCCTGGTCGCGGCGGATCGCGGCGTCCTTCTCCTTTTGGATCCGGGCCTTCATCTCCGGCGTCTGCTGCACGGGCGTGTGGCCGAACGGACCCCAGGAACGGGCGCCCTGGCCTTGCGGCCAGACGAGGGACAGGGCGATCAGCGCGGCGGCGACCAGTCCCATCAGCGGCATGAAAATGCGATCAGGCATGGCCCGCCTATAGCATGCGCCGCGGCGCGGGGAGGGGGAAGAGGAGGGAGGCGGACGTATCGCGCCTTGCTCCGCGCTTGACGCTGCGGCCGCGGAGCCTTAGCCCGCGCCCATACCTCTCCGATCCGCGAAGGAAGCCGCCCGATGCCGACCCTCGTCCTGCTCCGCCATGGCCAGAGCCAGTGGAACCTGGAAAATCGCTTCACGGGCTGGGTCGACGTCGACCTGACCGCCGAGGGCGAGGCCCAGGCCAAGAAGGGCGGCGAACTGATCAAGGACGCCGGCATCCAGATCGACCACGCCTTCACCTCGGTCCAGACCCGGGCCATTCGCACCGGCAATCTGGCCCTGGACGCCGCCAAGCAGAGCTTCGTGCCAGTGACCAAGGACTGGCGTCTGAACGAGCGTCACTACGGCGGCCTGACGGGCCTGAACAAGGCCGAGACGGCCGAGAAGCACGGTGTCGAGCAGGTCACCGTCTGGCGCCGCTCGTACGACATCCCGCCGCCGGAGCTGGCCGCGGGCGGCGAGTACGACTTCAGCAAGGACCGTCGCTACAAGGGCGCTGATCTGCCGTCGACCGAGAGCCTGGCCACGACCCTGGTGCGCGTTCTGCCCTACTGGGAAAGCGATATCGCCCCGCACCTGAAGGCCGGCGAGACGGTCCTGATCGCGGCCCATGGCAATTCGCTGCGGGCTATCGTCAAGCATCTGTTCAACGTGCCGAACGACAAGATCGTCGGCGTCGAGATCCCAACGGGCAATCCGCTGGTCATCGAGCTCGACGACCAGCTCAAGCCGACCAGCGCTCGCTACCTGGACGAAAGCCGGGCGGAAGCTCTGCCCCAAGTTGGGTAAAATTCTGGCTAAGCTTCACCAGAAACCCTTGGAAACACGACGTTAATTTTGCTCTGCGCATGGTGATCCCCTATCCGGGATTCCATGCCAGACATGAGCGCCGCCGCCAGCACGACACAGGAATACAAGCGCCTGACGCAGCATGATGTCGACGTCATCTGCGCCAAGCACGATCGCCTGTGGTCGGCCCGCCTGGGCGGCGCGCGCGCCGTGTTCGCCTTCTGCGATCTGTCGGGCCTGTCGATGACCGGCCGCAATCTGTGCGACGCCGATTTCACCGGCGCGATGATGGTCGGCTGCGACCTGCGCAAGACCAAGCTGGACAACGCCAATCTCTACGGCGCGGATCTGCAGGGAGCGGACCTGACGGACGCTTCGATGCGTCGCGCCGACCTGCGCGGCTCCAGCCTGCGCGGCGCCAACCTGACCGGCGCCGACATGTTCGAGTTCGACCTGCGCGAAGGCTCCATCGCCGCCGCCGACCGCAAGGAAGGCTATCGCGTCATCGAGCCGGTCCAGCGCGAGGCCTACGCCAAGGGCGCCAACCTGTCGGGCGCGAATCTCGAGCGGTCGCGCCTGTCGGGCATCGTCGCCACCAAGGCCGACTTCAGCGACGCGATCCTCAAGGACGCCAAGCTGGTCCGCGCCAACCTCAAGCAGGCCAATTTCAACGGGGCGAACCTGGCCGGGGCCGACCTGTCGGGCGCCAATCTGGCCGGGGCCGACCTGCGCAACACGATCCTGGTCGGCGCCAAGACCATGTCGTGGAACATCAACGACACCAATCTGGAAGGGGCCCTGACCGACAAGCCGTCGGGCACCAGCGTCTCGGACCTGCCGTACGAGCAGATGATCGCCGACCACGCGCGGTGGATCGACACGGGCGGCGCCGAGGGCAAGCCGTCGGTGTTCGACAAGGCCGACCTGCGCAATCTGCGTTCGGTGCGGGGCTTCAACCTGACGGCCCTCTCGGCCAAGGCCGCGGTGTTCTACGGCCTCGACATGGAAGGCGTGCAGATGCAGGGCGCGCAGCTGGACGGCGCCGACCTGCGCGCCTGCAACCTGCGCCGGGCCGACCTGCGCGGCGCGCGGCTGAAGGGCGCCAAGCTGACCGGCTCGGACCTGCGCGACGCCCAGCTGGGGCCGCTGCTGATCGCCGCCGACCGCGTGCTGCCAGTGGACCTGACGGGCGCCATCCTGGCCAACGCCGATCTGGCGCGCGCCGACCTTCGCCAGGCCCGGATGGCCGGGGCGGACGTGTCGCGCGCCAACTTCACCGGAGCTCAGCTCAAGGACGTCGACCTGACCGGTGCGATCCGCCTGGCGGCGCGCGGCTTGGACGACGTGATCTGAGAAAATAACGCGACAAAAGGACGCATGCTTAACGCTTCGCTCGTCCCTCGTCGCTAGAGTGCGCGTAACTCAGAAAAGCACCTAACGGGGAACCAACGTTATGAACGCCGCGCAAAGCGTGGTCGGGCGTCGTCGCCTGAGCCAAGCCGAGCTCGACATGATCGTAACGGCGCACGAGAAATTCGTTACCGGCAAGCAGGGCGGCAAACGCGCCTCCCTACGCTTCATGCAGCTGTCGGGCCTAGATCTGTCGTTCCGGAATCTGGCTGACGCGGACCTGACCGCTTCCGTCCTCGAAAATTGCCGCATGGTCCGCACCAAGCTGGACCGCGCTAGCCTGTTTGGCTGCGACCTGCGCAAGAGCGACATGCGACAGGCCTCGCTGGTCCGCGCGGATCTGCGCGGCGCCTGCCTGCGCGGCGCCAACCTCGCCCAGGCCGACCTGACCCAGGCCGACTTCCGCGAAGGCCAGATCGCCATCCCGCATCCCCGCAAGGGCCTCGAAACCATGCGCCACGAAACCCGCCAGGGGGAGGTGGACGAGGTCAACTTCTCGGGCGCTACCCTGGACGGCTCGCAGTTCGAGGGCGTCTCCGCGTTCAAGGCCGACTTCAGCGACTGCTCGCTGAGGGGCGCCAAGCTGGCGGGCGCGAACCTCAAGGAAGCCAATCTGGTCGGGGCCATCCTCGACGGGGCCGACGTCAAGGGCTGCAATCTCGAAGGCGCGAACCTGTCGGGCGCGGTGATGGCCGGGGTCGACACCTCCACGGCCCGCACCAGCGGCGCCAGCATGACCGGCGCGGTGGTCACGGTGACCCGCGAGGCGATCGGCAAGGCTCAGGAGCTTTACAATCGCTGCCTGGGCAACCAGCGCTGGTGCCAGACCGGCGGCAAGGAGGGCGCGGCCGCCCGCCTGGACGGCGAGGACCTGCGTCCACTGGGCGACAAGCTGAAGGGCCTGCGCCTGACGGCGATGAGCGCCAAGGGCGCCTGCATGGTGGGCCTGGATCTCTCGGGCGCCCAGTTGCAGGGTGCGAACCTGCAGAACGCCGACCTGCGCATGGCCAACCTGACCAAGGCGGATCTGCGCGGCGCCCGGTTGGCCGGCGCCAACCTGACCAAGGCGGACCTGCGCCAGGCCTTCCTGTCGCCGCTGCCGCTGGGGCCGGCGCGCCAGACCCAGTCGAACCTGCAGGGAGCGCGCATGCGCTACGCCATGGTCCAGGCCGCCGATCTCAGCGAAGCCATCTTCGACGGCGCCGACCTGCGCGGCTCGGACTTCACCGGCGCGCGGATCGCCAAGGCCAGCTTCCGCGACATGGATCTGAGCCAGGTCCAGGGCCTGGATTTCTCGCTGCCCTGAACGGAAAAGGCGGCGCATCGCTGCGCCGCCCAAGTTCAGAGGGGATTGAGGGAGACTAGGGAGAGGCGCGCCGTTAGGCGGCCTTTTCGCCTTCGATCAGGGTCGAAGCGGCTTTCGACTTGATCTCCACCGTGCGGGGCTTCAGGGCCTCCGGCAGTTCACGCTTCAGCGCGATCGACAGCAGGCCGTTCGACAGATCGGCGTCTTCGACGATCAGGTAGTCGGTCAGCTGGAACTTGCGCTCGAAGTTGCGCTCAGCGAGCCCGCGGTGCAGGTACTGCTTGGCGTCGCCGTCATTGGCGGCCTTGCGGCCGGTGACGGTCAGCAGGTTTTCCTTCACCTCGACGGTCAGTTCGTCCGGCTTGAAACCGGCCACCGCGATCTCGATGCGGTAGTCGTTCTCGCCGGTGCGTTCGATGTTGTAGGGGGGATAGCCCGAGGCCGCTTCGGTGCGGGCGGCGGCGTCCAGCTGGTCGGCGAGGCGGTCGAAGCCGACGAGCGAGCGATACAGGGGCGAAAGGTCGATCGTACGCATAGGGTCAGATCCTTCTCTTCAAGCAAGGTCTTCGAATGTTTCGTCCCGTCGGCGACCCGAAATCGGCATCGCCAGGTGGTCCGGAAGGCCCGGGTGTCCAGCGCCTTCGTGAAAATAGTTGGTGAGCGGATTCCCGGGTTCAAGGGGGCGCAAGCTCGCAGAACGTGAATCGTTTGACGCAACGGCCGCCCCGGCTAAGGTCGCGGCCTCCGTTATGCCGAAGGACACGTCCCCATGCCGCTTCGCCGCCACATGCTGTTGCTCGCCGCCGCTATCACCCTGGCCGCGCCCGCCGCCTTCGCCTCGACGGATCAAGCCCTGAAGGCCGCCGTCGCCTCGCCGACCCGTCCCGCCGGCGATGTCGCCCGCGATGGCGCGCGTCACCCCGTCGAGAGCCTGACCTTCTGGGGCCTGAAGCCCAAGCAGACCGTGATCGAGATCTCGCCCGGCGGCGGCTACTGGACCGAGATCCTCGCGCCCTACGCCAAGGCGACCGGCGGGACCTACGTCGCCGGTGTCGCCGATCTGTCGAACCCCAAGATTTCGGAAGGGGCCAAGAAGGGGCGCGCCGACTTCGAGGCCCGCTTCGCCGACATGGCCAGATACGGCAAGCCGCAATTCGTCAATTTCGGCGCCCAGTCGGGCCCGTTGGGCGCGCCCGGTTCGGCCGATCTCGTGCTGACTGCCCGCAACGTCCACAACTGGACCCAGGCGCCGGGCATGGCCGACAAGGTGTTCGCCGACTTCTTCGCCGTGCTGAAGCCCGGCGGCGTGCTGGCCGTCGAGGATCACCGCGCCGATCCGCGCTCGGAAAAGGACGCCGGCGCCGACGGCTATCTGAACACCGCCACCGTGATCGCCCTGGCCGAGAAAGCTGGTTTCAAGCTGGACGCCAAGTCCGAGATCAACGCCAACCCCAAGGACACCAAGGACCACCCCTTCGGCGTCTGGACCTTGCCGCCGACCAAGCGCACCGCGCCGGGCGGCCAGCCGGCCAATCCGAACTTCGACCGCGCCAAGTACGACGCGATCGGCGAGAGCGACCGCATGACCCTGCGCTTCCGCAAGCCCGCCTAGGTTTGACCCGCCTGACTTTGGTCAAGGTCGGCTGGCAGGCTGGCTGCATTACGGGGAATGATGCTTCCAGCTCGGTATTGGTCGCGGCGAGGAGTCCTGACGAGCGTTGGCGCGCTGGGACTCTCGGCCTGCGGCAAGAAGAACGACCCGTCCAAGACCGAGGCCAAGGCGGCCCAGAAGGCCGGGCCGGCGACCATCGAGGCGGTCGTGGCCGGCGACTGGCGACCGCCCGCCGACCGCGCCCGCGACGCCTGGCGCCATCCGGTCGAAACCCTGAAGTTCTGGGGCTGAAGCCCGGCCAGACGGTGGTCGAGTTCTGGCCCGGCGCGGGCTGGTACACCGACATCCTGGCGCCTTTCCTGGCCGAGACCCACGGCAAGCTCTACGAAGCCGAGCTGCAGGCCGACGATCCGTCGCCGGCCGCGGCCGAGATCGTCGAGGCCTACCGTCGCAAGCTGTCGGAAAAGAAGAAGATCTACGGCGAGGTGACCTTCACCGCCTTCGGCCCGACCAGCGGTCCGGTGGCCCCGGCGGGGACGGTCGACCTAGTGCTGTTCCTGCGCAACCTGCACAACTGGATGGCCGGCGGCATCGCCGAGAAGGCCTTCAAGGACGCCCTGGCGGCCCTGAAGCCAGGCGGAATCCTGGGCGTCGAGGAGCACCGCGGCGAGCCCGGCCGGGTGCAGGACGTGCTGGCCGCCGACGGCTATGTGCAGCAGGACTACGTGATCCAGATGGCCAGGGAGGCCGGCTTCGTCCTGGCCGGGACCAGCGAGATCAACGCCAACGCCAGGGACACAAAGGACCACCCGTTCGGCGTCTGGACCCTGCCGCCGACGCGCCTCTCCGCACCCCGTGGAGAGCCGGCCGAGTTCGGCTTCGACCATTCCAAATATGACGCCATCGGCGAAAGCGACCGCATGACCCTCAAGTTCGTGAAGCCCAAATGAAACGCGCCGCTTCGCTGATCCTGATCGCCGCCCTGGCCGCCTCCACGCCCGCCTTGGCCGAGAAGACCGCGCCGGCCTCCAAGGTGCTGCCGTTCCTGGACCGCTATCTCAAGGTTCCGGCCGCCGAACGAGCGCGGGTCAAGCTGTCCTACGCCCTCAAGCGCGACGGCAAGCCCGCGTCGAACCTGAAGGTCGTCATGGTGGAGAAGAACGGCGCGCGCACGCCGCTGCCGGTCAACGCCGACGGTTATTTCGACAGCCTGCCGACCTTGTCTCAGCTCGACGGCGACCCGACCCTGGTTCTCGACGTGCCATCCGACGCCAAGATGGGCTCGATGATGAACTTTGGCGCTCAACTGAAGCCGGCCGCCGAGTATGACGCCCGCGAGCTGGCCGCGACGGTCAACGAGGCCAACACCATGATCGGCAAGGCCGCCGGTCCGATGGCCTTCATGGCTCCTAAGATGACCGGCGTCGCCTTTCCCAAAGCCGACGGCGGCGTGGCGATCTTCGCCGATGGACACATCGCGTCGCTGCCGCAGGCAGAAGGGACGCCCTATTTCCGTCCCGCCGATCATCAGGGCGCCGTACGGGTAAAGTTGACAAAAACGCCAACTAAGGTCGGGTTCTACGACGGGAAGAAATAAGACCCTGGGTCGTCTGAACGGTGTTTACTTAACAGGACGGCCCGGTCTAGCTATCCGCCACACTTTTTCGCGCAGAGGGAGATCGCGCTCATGGCCACGCTTCAGGAAATCACCGATCGCATCAAGGGCGCCGTGGGCGACGACAGCGGTCTCGGCAAGAGCCTCAAGTTTGATCTGAAGGACGCCGGCGTCATCCATATCGATGGCGGCTCGGTGACCAACGAAGACAAGCCCGCCGACCTGACCATGACGCTCAGCCTGGACGATCTGCTGGCCATGGGCGCCGGCTCGCTGGACCCGACCATGGCGGTCATGACCGGCAAGCTGAAGCTGTCGGACATGGGCGTGGCCATGGCGCTGCAGCCCAAGATGGGCGCTCTGTTCGCCAAGATGCGCTAACCCGCGATGACGGAAGAACCGGCGCGTCTGGTCTCGATTCCCGAGGCTCCGGTTCCCGATCACGGCCCAAATTCGACTGGGGCCGAATGGTTTCGCGGCGCGGATGGGGCGACCCTCCGCGCCGCGACGTTTTTCCCCGACGGTCCCGTTCGAGGTTCGGTGGTGGTCAGCCCCGGACGCAGCGAGCCGCTCGAGAAATATTTCGAGGTCGTCGAGGACCTCCTGAGCCGCGGCTTCGCCGTGCTGCAGCATGACTGGCGAGGGCAGGGGCTGTCGGCCCGCGGCCTGCCGGACCGCCTCAGGGGCCATGCCCGGGGCTTCAAGACCTTCATTTCCGACCACAAGGCGCTGCTCGACACGTTCGAGGCGCGGATGCCCAGACCGTGGATCGCCGTCTCCCACTCGATGGGCGGCTGCCTGACCATGCTGGCCCTGGCCCATGGCGAGACCCGCTTCGACGCCGCCGTGCTGTCCGCGCCGATGCTGGGCCTGAACACCGCGGGCGTGCCGCCCTGGCTGGCCAGGCCCCTGGCCTGGACGATGTCGCGGGTCGGTCTGGCCGGCGACTATGTGTCCGCCGCCTACGACCCGCTGGTCCAGACCTTCCAGGGCGACGCCCTGACCCATGACGAGACGCGCTTTGATCGCTACCAGGCGCAGCTAAGGGCCGATCCTGAGATCGCCCTGGGCGGCATGACCTGGGGCTGGGCCGACTTCGCGATCTCGGCCTGCGCCTGGTTGCGCGGAAGCAAGAGCGTCGAGAAGATCCAGATCCCCGTGACCATCGTCGGGGCCGAACTGGACAACCGCGTGCTGAACGCCGACGCGGAGTTGATCGCCCGCCGTATCTCCAAGGGCCGCTATGTCGAGGTCCCGGGCGCGTTCCACGAGATCCTGATCGAGACCGATCCCCGCCGGGCGCTGTTCTGGAAGACCTTCGACGAGGCGGTCGATCCGGTCGCTCCGCGCGAGCCGTTTATTTCGCCGAACGCTTCAGACTGACCAGGGCCTCGTCCAGCGGGCGGCGATCGCCCGAGATGACCATCTGGCCGCCGTTCGGGCCGACCGGCTCGCCGCGCCAGTTGGTGACGATGCCGCCGGCGCCCTCGATCACGGGGATAGCGGCCTCGATGTCCCAGGATTTGAGGCCGGCCTCGATGACCATGTCCATCTTGCCCATGGCGACCATGGCGTAGGCGTAGGCGTCGCAGCCCAGGCGGGCCAGCTTGGCGGCCGCGCGCACCTGCAGCCAGGCGCCGCGTTCGGCTCCGTCGAAGCAGGCGTCGGGATCGGTGGTGGCGATGACGGCGTCGGTCAGGTCGGCGCATTCGCGGACCCTGATCGGCGTCTCCCGACCCTGCGCCAGCAGGCGCGAGCCGCCGGCGTGGCCGATGAACAGCTCGCCGACATAGGGCTGGCCGATCGAGCCCAGCACCGGGCGACCCTGATGGCGCAGGCCAACCAGGGTGGTCCACAGCGGCAGGCCGGAGATGAAGGCGCGCGTGCCGTCGATCGGGTCCAGCACCCAGACGAACTCGGCGTCCGGACGGTCCTCGCCGTATTCCTCGCCGATCACGCCGTGCTCGGGGAACCGCTCGCCGATCAGCTTGCGGATCGCCGCTTCCGCGCCGCGGTCGGCCTCGGTCACGGGGTCGAACGCCGCGTGGCTGTCGCGCGGGAGGTTCTTGCCGGCTCCCTTGTCCTCCAGGCCATGGTCGGCCCGGAACAGCGGCAAGATCGCATCCGCGGACGCGCGGTTCAGATCGATGATGAAGGCGTCGAGCGCCGTGAGCCGGTCAGCGGAAAGCGTCATGAGCGGGGGTTTAGCGCCCCCGCCTCACGTAAGCTACCGTTGTCAGGCGTCAGCGTGCTCGGGACCGCCGCCGTTCAGCGACTTGGCCAGGTCCAGCAGGCGACGGCGCGGACGCTCGCCCAGCAGGTAGTAGGCGCGGATCAGGTCCAGCGTCTCCTTGCGAGCGAACATCTCGCCCCCCTCGGCCGACTTGCCGGCGGCCTCGCGGCGCACGTCCGACAGGCCGTCGTAGAAGTAGCCGACCGGCACTTCCAGGGCCTCGGACAGTTGCCACAGACGCGCGGCGGAGATGCGGTTGGCGCCGCACTCGTACTTTTGAATTTGCTGGAATCGCACGCCGACGGCGCCCGCCAGTTGTTGCTGGGTCAAACCCAGCAGACGACGGCGGCGACGCAGGCGTTTGCCCAGGTGCGTATCGATGTCGTTACCCATGGAAGCCGTGCCCCCTAGCTTTCTCGAGCCGTCCCGAAACGGAACGGCCTGGGCTGACAGCCGCAAGTCGCGTGCCGGGCGAGAGCGCGTTGGTCCAAAGCGCGCGCGGCTTCACCGACTAACGCGCTCTGGGCGACGTTGCGCGAGATATGCGAGACAGCCTACTTAGGACCTATGTCGGATAAGCGTCAGCCCTGGGTTCAGGACATTCTGTGGCGGTTGGAGGCCCTGGGCTTCGACCTCTTTATCGGCGCCGTGCGTCTGATGGGCGTGGATCGCGCTTCGGACTTCGGCGGCTGGCTGGGTCGCACGTTCGGGCCGCTCAGCGGCGCGCACAAGGTGGCGACCCGCAATCTGAAGCTGGCCTTTCCGGAAAAGGACGCCGCCTGGCACGCGCGGATTCTGGACGAGCAATGGGAGGGCCTGGGACGCTCGTTCGCCGAGTTTCCGTTGATGGACAAGATCCTGCCGTCCACCGGCCGGGTCGAGGTGGTCAATGCCGAGCGCCTGGCGCAGATCGCCGAACAGAAGACGCCGGTGGTGTTCGTGTCAGGCCATCTGTCGAACTGGGAGGTCATGCCCGCGGCCATCGTCGACAGCGGCGTGATCTGCGAGATGACCTATCGCGCGGCCAACAACCCCTATGTCGACAAGCGCATCCGCGACAGCCGCTTCCGCTATGGCGTGCGCCTGTTCGCGCCCAAGGGCGGCGACGGGTCCCGCGAACTGCTGAAGGGCATGATGGAGGGACGGTCGGTCGCCCTGATGAACGATCAGAAGTTCAACAGCGGCGTGGCGGCCCCGTTCTTCGGCCACGACGCCCGCACCGCGCCGGCCCCGACGCGGATGGCGATCCGTTTTGGCACGGTGCTGCAGCCGATGTCCGTGCAGCGGTTGAAGGGCGCGCGGTTCCGGGCGGTGGTGCATGCGCCGATCGTCCCGCCCAACACGGGCAACCGCACGGCCGACATCGAGGCCGGAGTGCGGATGATCAACGCCTTCATGGAAGACCGCATCCGCGAGCGGCCGGCCGAGTGGTTCTGGGTTCACCGCCGCTGGCCGAACGAGGTCTATGCGGAACTGGCCGAGCGTGAACGCGCGGCCCAGGACGCCAGCGCCTAGAGCCCTTTAGCAGGCTCTAGATCTCCAGCGTGTCGGCGGGCGCGTCCTTCTCGCCGGAGCGGCGGAATGGACCGCTATAGTGCGGGTCGACGCGACGGCGGCGGCAGGGGCCGAAATAGTCCCCCGAACGGATGAACGGCCGCGGGTGGAAGATCACCGTGTTGATCCGGTCCAGCAGCGAGCGGGCCGTCACCGGCTTGACCACCACCTCGGTCACCCCGGCGTCGCGGGCCTCGAACACGCGGTGACGCTCGGCGAAGCCGGTCAGCATGATGACGGGCAGGAACGGGTCGACGCTGTCGGGCGAGTTGCGGACCAACTGAGTGAACTGCACCCCGTCCAGGGGGGTCATCTTGAAGTCGACGATGGCGATGTCGGTCTGCCAGTCGCGCAGGATCTGCAGGCCCTCGGCCCCGTCCATGGCTTCACGGATGTGCCGAACGCCCACGCCCTTGAGGATCGCGGAGACGATCGACCGGATGTGCTGGTTATCATCCACCAGCAAAAAGCGCAGCTTTTCGAACGCCGCCGACATGCGGAAGCCGCCTCCTCAAATCATACGGGAAGATCGGAACCCCGAAGCCGCTCCCCCGCGTCTCCATGTCCCGATGCGGCGGCATAGCTACCTAAGGATTGAAATTCGCGCCAGGGGCGAAATGCCAGAATCTCAAGCGCGGAAGGGGCCGGCGCGACCAGCAGTGACGGGTCGAGATTGCGGCCGCGCCACTTCATGCGCCAGCACAGATGCGGCCCGGTCGCCCGGCCTGCCTTTCCCGTCTCGGCGATCATCTGACCTTGCTTGACGTAAGTGCCCGCCGGGACAAGGATTTTCGACAGGTGAAGATAGGCGGTGACCAGGCCCTGGCCGTGATCGACCAGGACGAGACCGCCTTCGTAGTGCAATCCGGTCTCGGCGAAACACACCAGGCCGCCGGCCGGCGCACGCACCGGCGCGCCCACGGGCGTGGCCAGATCAACCCCATAATGGGGACGTTTGGGCTCGCCGTTGAGGATGCGCTGGCCGCCGAACCGGGCTGAACGCCGCGCGCCTGCAACCGGAAGTATGAAGCCGTCGCGGAATCCCTCCAGGTCGACCTGGCTGGCGAAGCCGGCCACCTTGCGCAGGTTCTCGGCGGTGATCCGTTCCAGCAGCGCCGGGTCGGTCGGCGTCACCTGTTCGGGCGGCAGGCCATTGATGCGCTGGATGTCGAAGTTGCCGATCGCGACAGCCCGCTCGTCGGAGGCCGAGCCGTCGGGCGTGGTGATCGTCATCTTGCTGGTCGGCGGCGCATCGCGGTCGAAGCCGATCACGAACCAGCCCTCCGCCGAGGCGGTGGTCAGCACCTGGCCGTCGAGATCGATCACCGCGCGAGGCGTGGTGCGGCCCACCGCGTAGCCGCCCTGGACGAACTGGCCCGTCAGCGACAGGTCGGGCGCGGCGGCGCGGGTTGTCGTCGTCAGGGCGGCCGAGAGCGGAAGCGCGGCGAGGACCGCGCGGCGGCTCAGGCTCCCTGCCAACGCTTCAGCGCCTCGGCGGGACCGGCATAGGCTTCCTGGTGCTCGGGGCTCCAGTAGCGCAGGCCCTCCAGCGGGATCTGCCTGTTGGTGATGGCGCACAGCACGAAGCGCCCCGGGCTGAGCACGGCGTACTCACCGTCGCCATAGTGCAGGACGGCCAAGCCATCGGACTTGCCGAGATCACGATCGAAAGCGTTCATGGTTCTTACTCTACGCCAATGCGGGGCTTCAGAACAGATCGCCCTGATCGGTCTTCGGCGGTGTGGGCTTCGGGCGCGGCGGCGCGGGCGTCGGACGGACCGGCGACGCCGAGGAGGGGGCGGGCCCTTCATTGCCGATCACCGCCTCGCGCTCGCCATCGGCGAATTGCAGCGAGACGTGGTCGCCCAGGGCCAGGGCGGCGGACGAGCGGATGATGGTCCCGTCGGCCTTGCGCACCAAGGCGAAGCCCAGCTCCATCGGTCGGCGAGGATTGAGCGACTGGCGCAGCTTGTCGAGCGACGAGAGCTGGTCTTCGGCGCGGCTGAGACGTCGCTGGCCGGCCGACCGCAGGCGCTCCCAGAGCAAAGGCAGACGCGCATGCTGCTCCGCGCGCTCCGGCGCGCGGGTCCCACAGGCGTTCAGGCGGCGGCCGAGATCGGCCACGCGGTCGGCCTTGGCGGCGTGCTGGCGGCGCAGGGCGTCCGGCGTCAGGCGCGCGGTGACCTTCAGCAGCGCCTGGGCGTGGACGGTGGTGTTGCGGTGCAGGGCCGCGTCGAGGCGTCCTGAGGCGATGTCGAAGCGCTGCTGGGCCAGGGCCAGGATGTCGTCGGGACGCGGCAGGCCGCGCGCGGCGCTGACCAGGCGCGTGCGGCGGTCCTCGATCAGGCGCGCGCCCGAACGGTTCAGGCGGCGGTCGAAGTCCGAGATCAGGGCGCGCAGCTCGGCCAGCACCGGCGTCGCCATCTCGGCGGCGGCGGTCGGGGTGGGGGCGCGGCGGTCGGAGACGAAGTCGATCAGGGTGGTGTCGGTCTCGTGACCGACCGCCGAGATCAGCGGGATGGTTCCCTCGGCCACCGTGCGCGCCAGGGCCTCGTCGTTGAAGGCCCAGAGGTCTTCGACCGAACCGCCGCCGCGCGCCACGATCAGGATGTCGGGGCGCGGCACGGGGCCGCCGGGTTGGATGGCGTTGAAACCCCGGATCGCCGCGCTGACCTGGCCGGCGGCGGCGTCACCCTGGACGACGCACGGCCAGACCAGCACCTGGCAGGGCCAGCGGTCGCGGATGCGATGGAGAATGTCGCGGATCACCGCGCCGGTCGGGCTGGTGATGACGCCGACCACGGCCGGCATCGAGGGCAGGGGCTTCTTGCGCTCGGGCGCGAACAGGCCCTCGGCGGCCAGCTTGGCCTTCAGGCGTTCGAGTTGCGCCAGAAGCGCGCCGACGCCGGCGGCTTCCATGCTGTCGATGACGATCTGGTAGCGCGAGCCGGCTGGATAGGTGGTGATCTTGCCGGTGACGATGACCTCGAGCCCATGCTCGGGCCGCACGCTCAAGGCCCGGACATTGCCCTTCCAGACCACGCCGTCGATGGCGGACTTGTCGTCCTTGATGGTCAGATAGACGTGGCCGTTGCCGTGGTGCGTGACCTTGGACAGCTCGCCGCGCAGCCGCACGAAGCCGTAGCGGTCCTCCAGCGTCCGCTTCAGGGCGAAGGCCAGCTCGGAGACCGAATAGGGCGGGGCGTTGGAATCGTTCGGCGCGAGGTCCGTCATGCGTCCTATCTAGAACGTCCCCAGGAAATGGAAATCCCGGGCAGTCGCGAGACCGCCCCGAGAAATGGAAAATCCCGGGGCGCGTGAGCGCCCCGGGATCCGCCGCCTGAGAGACTATTGTTCTTCTTAGATGTAGCGGCGAAGCGAACGGGCGAGCTCGGTGGCGCCGCCCTTCTTCTTGGTCTGCTGCGGCTGGTAGGCCACGCGGGCGTGCTCGATGCAGTAGGGGCCGTCCGACGAGCGACGGCCGCAGAAGGTGAAGCCGTCCGTCGAAGGATCGCCGATCGGCCACTTGCACATGTGTGCGCCCAGGGTCAGCACGGTGGCCGAGCCTGGCTCCTCATGCCGGAAGGCCGGCAGCGATGGCGGCGTCGAGGCGGAGGCCGCCGGAACCGACGTTGGCGCCTCGACCGGCGTCACGCGACGCGGCGCCGACGGCATGGCCTGGGCGGCCGGACGCGCCGGACGCGGAGCCTTGAACGCCGGACGCGCCGGCTGCGAGGGGGCCGCGCGGCCCGAGAGGCCCAGGCGGTGCACCTTGCCGATGACGGCGTTGCGCGTGACGCCGCCCAGTTGTTTGGCGATCTGGCTGGCGGAAAGGCCGTCCAGCCAGAGCTTCTTCAAGGTCGAAACCCGTTCGTCGGTCCAGCTCATAACCCGTCTCCGCCGTTTGGATGGAGGTGAAGCGCGTCCCCACGCTCCTCACCCCATATCTGGTGTTCAAACCGCCCCGCCGGCGGTCGTCCTACTAGATATCGTAAAGAATGTGTTAAGGCGCACAATAGGCGGTAACGACTCTGTCCACAGAAACAAGATGTTGATTCCGGCAAGCCCAAGCTTGCGGAAAGGCCCCAGGGCGCACATGGCCAAGCAACACAACGGGTTGAGCGTATGAGAGACATGGCCAACAGCGTCATTCCGCCGCAGCCGCGTGACTATCACGGCTGGAATTGGTCCGGGTTCGCCACGCTGTATCAGCGCGAAATCCGCCGGTTCTGGAAGGTCGGCACCCAGACGGTGGCCGCGCCGGTGGTCACCACCTTGCTCTACATGCTGGTCTTCGTGGTCGCCGTGGGCGCCAGCCGGCCGGCCGTGGGCGGGGTGACCTTCGGCCATTTCGTGGCCCCGGGCCTGATCATGATGGCGATCCTGAACAACGCCTTCGCCAATTCCTCATCGTCGCTGATCCAGGCCAAGATGATGGGCCTGACGCCGGACTTCCTGACCCCGCCGCTGTCGGCCCTGGAGCAGGTTCTGGGTTTCGCCCTGGGCGCGGCGACGCGCGGCGTCGTGGTCGGAGCCGTCACCGCCCTGGTCATCGGCGTGCTGCCGGGCGCGGGGCTGCAGCTGGCCCACCCCTGGGCCATCGTCTATTTCGCCGTGACGGCTTCGCTGATCCTGGGCCTGGCCGGCATATTGGCCGGCCTGTGGGCCGAGAAGTTCGACCAACTGGCGGCCGTGACCAACTTCCTGATCATGCCCATGACCTTCCTGTCGGGCACCTTCTACCTGGTCGACAAGCTGCCCGAGCCGTTCCGCTCGGCCAGCCATTTCAACCCGTTCTTCTATCTGATCGACGGCTTCCGTTACGGCTTCATCGGCCACGCCGACGGCTCGATCCTGATCGGCGTGATCAGCATGGGCGTGCTGACCACGGGCATGTTCCTGTGGTGCTGGCGCCTGTTCGTCACCGGCTATCGCCTGAAGAGCTGAGGCCGCCGGCGTCGGCGAGCCGAAAACTCGTCGGTTTTTCAGCGGCCTTCACAGTCCGTTGATTGACAGGACGTCGTTCCACGGCGACAACCTGCGGCCTTCCGGTCCCCGTGCTCACGCACGGGGGCTTCTTTCCTTTTTGGGAGGCCGGTCTTGAGCACCGCGACGTCGTCCAACCCCTCGCAGCACCACATCATGGGCGTCTACAACCGCGCCCCGCTGGCGTTCGAGCGAGGCCGAGGCGCGCGCCTGTTCTCTACGGACGGCGGTGAGTACCTGGACTGCGTGGCCGGCATCGCCACCGACGGCCTGGGTCACGCCCACCCCGTCCTGGTCGAGGCGCTGAAGACTCAGGGCGAAAAGCTCTGGCACGTCTCCAACATCTACCGCATCCCCGAGCAGGAAGAACTGGCCGACAAGCTGTGCGCCCACAGCTTCGCCGACGTGGTGTTCTTCACCAACTCGGGCACCGAGGCGATCGAGTGCGCGCTGAAGACGGCCCGCAAGTATCACACCGCCAACGGCCAGCCCGAGCGGACCGAGATCTACGGTTTCGACGGCTCGTTCCACGGCCGCTCGTACGCGGCGGTCAACGCTTCGGGCAATCCCAGCTATGTCGAGGGCTTCGGTCCGCGCCTGCCGGGCTACAGCCAGCTGAAGTTCGGCGACCACGACGCCCTGAAGGCCGCCATCGCCAACCCGACCACGGCGGCGATCATTGTCGAGCCCGTGCAGGGCGAGGGCGGCGCGCGTTCGATTCCCGAGCACTGCCTCGTCAGCCTGCGCCAGCTGTGCGACGAGCACGGCGTCCTGGTGATCTACGACGAGGTCCAGTGCGGCATGGGCCGGACCGGCAAGCTGTTCGCCTATGAATGGGCTCCGGGCGGCGAGCCGCACATCATGGCCGTGGCCAAGGCCCTGGGCGGCGGCTTTCCGGTCGGCGCCTGCCTGGCCACGACCGAAGCGGCCAAGGGCATGGTCGTGGGCGTCCACGGCTCGACCTTCGGCGGCAACCCGCTGGCCATGGCCGTCGGCAAGGCGGCCTTCGACACGATCAACACGCCCGAGATCCTCGACAACGTGAAGACCGTCGCCGGCTACTTCACCCAGCAGCTGAACGGTCTGAAGGATCGCTTCCCGGACGTCATCGTCGACATCCGCGGCAAGGGCCTGCTGATCGGGATCAAGCTGATCCCCAACAATCGCGAGTTCATGGCCCTGGCCCGCGACCAGCACCTGTTGGTGGCTGGCGGCGGGGACAACTGCGTGCGCCTGCTGCCGCCGCTGAACCTCACCATCGAGGAAGCCAGCGAAGCGATCGCCAAGCTGGAAAAGGCTTGCGAAGTCGCGCGCGACAAGGCCGCCGCCTAAAACACTCATCTCCGTCTTCCCGGCGAACGCCGGGACCCAGATCAAGCCCGCTGACTTCCAGGATGACTCTGGGCCCCGGCGTTCGCCGGGGAGACGGGAATTAGGGATAGTCCGATGACTCAACCCCGGCACTTCATCGACCTGTGGAAGCTGGACGGCGCGACCCTGCGCCTGATGCTGGACGACGCTCACGCCCGCAAGGCCGCCCGCAAGGGCTGGCCGCAGGGCAAGGTCGACGCCGACGCGCCGGCCAGGGACCGTGTGCTGTCGATGATCTTCCAGAAGAACTCGACCCGCACCCGCTTCTCGTTCGACGCGGCCATGCGCCAGCTGGGCGGCGGCGCCATCATCTCGACCTCGTCGGACATGCAGCTGGGCCGGGGCGAGACCATCGAGGACACCGCCAAGGTGCTGTCGCGCATGGTCGACGCGGTGATGATCCGCGCCAACAGCCACGCCGACGTCGAGCGCTTCGCCCAGGTCTCGACCGTGCCGGTGATCAACGGCCTGACCGACAAGAGCCACCCCTGCCAGATCATGGCCGACATCCTCACCATCGAGGAGCATCGCGGCCCGATCGCCGGCAAGACCATCGCCTGGGTTGGCGACGGCAACAATGTCTGCTCCAGCTTCATCCACGCCGCGCCGCTGCTGGGCTTTGAGCTGAAGATCGCCTGCCCGGCGGTCTATCACGCCGACCTGCACGACCTGGCCCGCGCCGAGAGCCTGCAGGGCAAGGTGAGCATGACCACCGACGTCAAGGCGGCCGTCGCCGGCGCTGACGTCGTGGTGGCCGACACCTGGGTCTCGATGGGCGACACCGACCATGACGAGCGCCTAGCGGCTCTGGAGCCCTATCAGGTCGACGACGCCCTGATGGATCTGGCCGCCGGCGACGGCGTCTTCCTGCACTGCCTGCCGGCCCACCGCGGCGAGGAAGTCACCGACGCCGTGCTGGACGGCCCGCGCTCGCTGGTCTGGGACGAGGCGGAGAACCGCATCCACGCCCAGAAGTCCGTGCTGGCGTGGGTGTTCGGAGCGATCGGGTAGGAGCGGCGCGGCCCCCTCCGGCCCTGCGGGCCACCTCCCCCATGAAGGGGGAGGACGCCTCGGACCCTGCTCCCCCTCGATGGGGGAGCTGTCGGCGAAGCCGACTGAGGGGGTGACGCCACCGCACGGCTCTCGCAATTCTTGGCGTGTGACCCTATCTAGCCTCCCCATGACCGACATCGCCTCCAATCCTGGCGTCCTCGACGACGTCGTTTCCGCATTCCAGATCGAAGGCCTGCCCGTGCGCGGCCGCGTGGTCCGCCTGGGCGACGCCGTCGACCAGGTGCTGACCCGCCACGCCTATCCGGAGCCCGTCGCCAACCTGCTGGGCGAGGCCTGCGCGCTGGCCGCCCTGGTCGGCTCCAGCCTGAAGTTCGAGGGCCGGCTGATCATCCAGGCCCAAGGCGACGGTCCCGTGCGCTACGTCGTGGTCGACTATGACACCAGCGGCGGTCTGCGCGGCTACTGCCGGTTCGACCCGGAGGAGGTCGCGGCCCTCTCGGAAGGCTTCACGCGTCCGGGCGCCAAGACCCTGCTGGGCGGCGGCGTGTTCATCATGACGCTGGACCAGGGCGCGGACATGGATCGCTATCAGGGTGTCACGCCGATCGAAGGCGAGACCCTGGCCCTGTGCGCCGAGCAGTACTTCGCCCAGTCGGAACAGACCCCGACCCGCGTGCGCCTGGCCGTCGGCCAGGTCGACACCGGCGAAGGGCCGAAGTGGCGCGCCGGCGGCATCCTGATCCAGATGATCGCGGGCGATCAGTCCCGCGGCGACACCCAGGACGCCTGGACCCACGTCCAGGCCCTGTTCGAGACCACGGGCGAGGACGAGCTGGTCGACCCGACTCTCACGACCCCGACCTTGCTGTGGCGGTTGTTCAACGAGGACGGCGTGCGGCTGCTGGAAGAAAAGCCGATGCGGGCCTTCTGCCGCTGTTCGGACGAGCGCATCGCCGTGGTGATGAACTCGTTCTCGGCCGAGGAAGTCGCCGACATGGTCGAGCCCGACGGCAAGATCCACGTGACCTGCGAGTACTGCTCGCGCGTCTACAAGCTGGACGCGCCGGCGGCGGCCTGACCGCCGGGCCCGAAGTCGTCACTCATAGACGACGGTGTAAGCGCCATTCGGTTCCTGGATCACGGTGGCCGTCGTCTCCGAGCGGCCGGTGAAGTCGATCGCGGCGTAGTCGTTCGATATCGCGTCCATGTCGATCACCTCGCCGGGCGTACAGGCGGTGTCGGCGACGTAGAACTTCACCACGGGCGTGATGTTGTATCGTTCGTTCGGCGCGGCGTTGAAGGTCGCGACGGGCGAGGGGATCGCGTTGCCGTTATCGGTAGCCAGGCCGAAGACGAAGTTGCTGATCGGCGTGAAGTCGCTGCTCGTCACGATCTGGAACGACCCGTTCTGCGCGTGACCGGGACTGCTCACGCCGGTGAACCCCGTCGCGCCCGTGTTGGTGAAGGTGACCGTGTCGTTCGTGCTTGAGTCCACGCCGATGACGCCTCCGGAGTCCAGCACGGTCCCGTGGTCCAAGCGACCAGCTGGCTGTCCCCAATAGGCATAGGTGTTTTCAGTGTAGGTCACCGAATCCCAGGCGCCATTCGTGATGTTCTCGAAGGTCGCCCAGGCGTTCGTGTAGACTGGCGTGGAACCGCCACTGGACACCACGGTCGGTTGCTGCAGGAACGCCACGAACGACTTCGTGACCTGAGACTGATTGAAAATCTTGATGGTGTAGGTCGCCATCGCGGAGCCTCCCGGATCGTGGAGGCGCCTTCGCGTATCAAGCCGCGTCGTGCTTCCCCCAAAAAAGCCACTCCATTAACGCGTGAAGTGCTCCGGGATGCAATCTATGATTTTCGTGGCGCGACGCGAAACGGCGACTAGTTCAGCTTCGCCGCCGCGCCGGGCAGGTGCAGCGAGAACTCCGGAATCTCGGCCTCGAACACCTCGCCCTGGTCGGTGACCATCTGATAGCTGCCCTTCATCGCGCCGGACGGCGTGGGCAGGGGGCAGTTGGAGACGTAGCGGAAGGCTTCGCGCGGCTTCAGCTCCGGCTGCTCGCCGACCACGCCCGAGCCCTCGACGTCGTTCACGCGGTTGAAGCCGTCGGTGATCGACCAGCGCCGCGAGATCAGGGTCACCGTCTCGGTCCCGTGGTTCTCGATCTCGACCGTGTAGGACCACAGATACAGGCCCTGATCGGGCGAGGATTCCTCGGCCGCGTAGGTCGCGAAGACGCGCACGACGATGTCGCGCGTGCGAGCCTCGTAGGCCGCGCCGTCCTGGCCGCGACGGCGGCGCATCCGCTGCATCGGCGGGGAGGTTTCACGCCTGATCGAGCGCACGGATCACATCTCGCTGAAGGTCGGCCAGGCTTTCCAGGCCCACGGACAGGCGCACGCCGCCCTCGGTCACGCCCAGGGACGGGCGCAGCTCCTCGGGCACGGAACGGTGGGTGGTGGTCGGCGGGTGGGTCGCCATCGATTTGGCGTCGCCCAGATTGTTGGAGATGTCGACGATCTCCAGGGCGTTCAGGAACTTGAAGGCCGCCTCGCGCGAGCCGAGGTCCATGGCGATCACGGTGCCGCCGCCGCTCATCTGCGCCTTGGCGACGTTGTGGCCCGGGTGGTCGGTGCGGAACGGGTAGAGCACCCGCTGCACCTTCTTGTGCTCGGCGATGGTGTTGGAGAGCGCCAAGGCGCTGTCGGCCTGGCGGCGGACGCGCAGGTCCAGGGTCTCGAGACCCTTCAGCATCACCCAGGCGTTGAACGGCGACAGCGACGGGCCGGTGTGGCGCAGGCTGTCGCGGTAGAACTCCTCGTTGATCGCCTCGCTGGTCAGGATGGCCCCGCCCAGCACGCGGCCCTGGCCGTCGATGTGCTTGGTGGCCGAATAGACCACCACGTCGGCGCCCAGTTCCAGCGGCTGCTGGAAGATCGGGGTGGCGAAGACGTTGTCGACGATCACCTTGGCGCCGACCGCGTGGGCCATCTCGGAGACGGCGCGAATGTCGGTGATTTCCAGGACCGGGTTCGAGGGCGTTTCGATCAGCACGGCCTTGGTGCCCGGGCGGATCGCCGCTTCCCATGCCTTCAGGTCGGTGGCGTCGACGAAGGTGGTCTCGACACCGAAGCGCGGCAGCCACTCCGACACGATCCAGCGGCACGAGCCGAACAGGGCGCGGCCGGCCACCACGTGATCGCCGGCGCGGACCAGGCCCATCAGGGCCGAGTGGATCGAGGCCATGCCGGTGGCCTGGGCGCGGCAAACCTCGGCGCCTTCCAGCAGGGCCAGGCGGTCCTCGAACATCTTCACGGTCGGGTTGTTGAACCGCGAATAGACGAAGCCCGGATCCTCGCCGGAGAAGCGGCGGTCGGCGGCCTCGGCGCTGTCGTAGGTGAAGCCCTGCGTCAGATAGAGCGCCTCGGCGGTTTCCATGAACTGCGACCGCGCGATGCCCCCACGGATGAGCTTCGTCGCGACGTCCCAGTCTTTTGGATCCTCGGCCACGGGCCTTGCCTCTCTACGCTTGAAACCGCCGGCATAAGGAGCGGCGAGGGGGTCTTGGTCAAGCCTGAACACCCCGTCCGCGAGCGGAGAATTGTCACGGGCGAAAATCACATTGTCACAGGCGAACTGGCGTCTCTCCCGCCTTGCCTTTGTGTCGCGGTTTGGCGAGTGTCGCGCCGATGACCGACGCCCACGCCGCAGGGATTCTGCCCTGCCAGACCATCGAGGACCTGATCGTCGAAGAGGCGATCACCTCGGCCACGCCTTTCGACACCGACCAGGTGCAGCCCGCCAGCCTGGACCTGCGGCTGGGCGCGCGCGCCTGGCGCGTCCGCGCCTCGTTCCTGCCGGGCCTGGGCCGCCGGGTGGTGGAGCGTCTGAAGGACGTCGCCATGCACGAGCTGGACCTGACCAAGGGCGCGGTGCTGGAGAAGGGCTGCGTCTACATCGCCGAACTGCAGGAGAGCCTGGCCTTGCCGGGCAATGTCTCGGCGCGCGGCAATCCCAAGAGCTCGACCGGCCGGGTGGATGTCTTCGTGCGCCTGCTGACCGACCACAGCCGCGCCTTCGACGATGTGGACGCCGGCTATGAAGGTCCGCTCTATATGGAGATCGCGCCGCAGACCTTCTCGGTGCTCGTGCGCTCCGGCACGCGGCTGAACCAGCTGCGTCTCAAGCGCGGCGAACCGGCCAAGCTGTCGATCAAGAGCGTGGGCGTGGACCTGACGCCGGGCCCGAACGGCCTGGTCGGCTTCCGCGGCCGCCGCCACGCCGGCGTCGTCGACCTGGACCACGAGGACGGCCACGACCCGCGCGACTACTGGGAGCCGCTGGAGGCTCGCCATGGCGAGCTGCTGCTGGATCCGGGCGAGTTCTACATCCTGGCCTCGAAGGAAAACATCGAGATCCCCGTGCTGGAAGCGGCCGAGATGACCCCGATCGATCCTTCGGTCGGCGAGTTCCGCGTCCACTATGCCGGCTTCTTCGACCCCGGCTTCGGCACCGAGGAGGCCCTGGCGACCGGCTCCAAGGGCGTGCTGGAAGTGCGCAGCCACGAGACGCCGTTCCTGCTGGAGGATGGCCAGACCGTGGCGCGGCTGGTCTACGAGCCGCTGACCGCGCGCCCCGTCCGCCTGTATGGCGAGGGCGGCTCGCACTACCAGCGCCAGGGGCTGAAATTGTCCAAGCATTTCAAGGCGTGGAGCTGAGCTTCAGCCCGCTGAGGCGTTAGGTCGCGGGGCGCGTTCACTCGCGCCTTACCAAGCTACCGCTTACCTGAAGGTCCAGTTCTGGTCGGGCCTTGAGTATGTGCGTCGTGTTTGGAAGCGCCTGTCGCGCGAGGTCTGCCGCCGGCCCTTCCGAAGGCGCGCGGCTATGCCGTCCGGAGCCTGCACATGGGTGTCGCAGCCCCGCCGCGCGGCAACGCGCCGCACCACATCTAGTGGACAGTCGGTGCGGTTACACAAATTCTAGTCCTCGTCCTCGCTGGCGGCGACTCACCGAGTCGCTGGGTGGCGAGGCTGGTTAAATCTCCACGGAGGCCATATTGGCCCGCATCGCACATGATCGGTTCCTGATCCTGCAAGGCCGCGTCGAGGCCTGGGAGCGGTGCGCGCGCATCCCTGGCTGCGACAAGGCCGTCTGGCGCCAGGACGCCGGCGGGCGGGTGATCCGCTGGGCCGACTTCGGTGATCGCTTCTCGCGTTACGGCTGGGAGGTGGTCAGTCGTCCGCGCCCTGGCGTGCTGGGCCGCGCCCTGTCGGTCAAGCGCCTGGAGGCCATCCACTGGCGCGGCCTGACCCGCAACGCGGCGCCGGCCGACCCGTTCCTGGACCGCGAGGCGGCCTGAAGCGCTGCCGAAAACGTCAGACGCGATAGTCTCTTAGATTGGCTTGCATGACAAAATGACAACTGTCCTTGACATGGCTGTACCTCGATGTGACAAGTCTGCTTGTCAAATTGAGAGGGTTGCTTGTCATGGAAGATGCAAAGCCTAAGTGGCCCGGATATCTCCTGTTCCTCGCCGGCGTGGCGGCCTTGGCCGCCGTCCCGTTCTGGCTGGCCTATGCGCGCCCGTTTAAGGGACCGGCGATGCTGGTCGCGATCCTGGCCTGGGTCCTGGTCTACATGGCCTATATCTTTGTCGGCTCCTCGCGTTTGAAGGGGAATCGGATCGGTCCGGTCATGAAGCGCTATCGCCGCCGCCTGGGCGTGGCGATGATGGCCTACAGCTTCATCCTGATCGGTTCGCTGAGCCTGCTGCGCGGCGGCCATCTCACCGGACCGCTGCTGTGGCTCGTGGCCGCCGCGCCGGCCATACCGATCCTGGGCGTGCTGGTCGTGATGGGCCTCTACCTGAAGGAAGAGCCCGACGAGTTCGAGCGCATGATCCACGTCGAGGCCATGCTGTGGGGCCTGGGCGCGGTCCTGGGGGTCTCCACCGTCTGGGGCTTCCTGGCCAATGCCGAGGTCGTGCCCAATCCGCCCCTGTTCCTGGTCTTTCCGCTGTTCTGCGTGGCCTGGGGCTTCAGCCAGCCCATCATCCGGAGGCGGTACCAATGAAGAACCGCCTGAAGGTCCTCCGCGCTGAACGCGACTGGAGCCAGGCGGACCTCGCCGAAAAGCTCCAGGTCTCCCGCCAGACCATCAACGCCCTGGAGACGGGCAAGTACGATCCCAGCCTGCCGCTGGCCTTCAAGATCGCTCGCCTGTTCGAGCAGCCGATCGAAGCGATCTTCCAGGACGACCTCTGAGCCAAGGCCTCAGAGCCGGCTCCCACCCACCGACTTTCCTTTCCAACCGCGTCCGGCGCCTGAACGCCGGAGCCTTCCGCACGTCCCTGTCCAAGGAGAACACACCATGTGCACGCCCATGCCGCGCTTCCGCTTCTTCGTCATGGTGATGGCCATCATGGCCGCCTGCGGCGTCTTCGGCCGCGCCCACGCCGCCACCCCGTCCGACGGTCGCATCACGGTCGCCGTCACGGGCCAAGGTCCCGACGTCATCCTGATTCCGGGCCTGGCCTCGTCCGGCGCGGTCTGGGACGAGACCGTCAAGCAACTGGCCCCGACCCACCGTGTCCACGTCGTTCAGGTCGCGGGCTTCGCCGGCGCGCCAGTGGCCGGCAACGCCGAAGGGCCGGTCGTCGAGCCCCTGGTCGAGGCGGTCGACGCCTACATCAAGGCCAATCACCTCAAGTCGCCGGCCGTGATCGGCCACTCGATGGGCGGTTTTGCCGGTCTGCTGCTGGTCAGCCGTCACCCGGAGGACGTCAGCCGCCTGCTGATCGTCGACAGCCTGCCCTTCTTCTCGTCGCTGTTCTCGCCGGCCGCCACGGCCGAAGGCATGAAGCCCCAGGCCGCCGCCATGCGCGACGCCACCATCGCCATGAGCGCCGACGCCTTCGCCAGCCAGCAGGCGATGACCCTGCGCATGGTCAAGTCGCCGGACGGCCAGAAGGCCGCCCTGGTCTGGTCGGTCGCCTCGTCGCAATCGGTCGTGGCTCGCGCCCTGTACGACCTGCTGACCACCGACGCCCGGGCCGACCTGCCAGCGATCAAGACCCCGACCACGCTGCTCTATCCCTATGACCCGGCCATGGGCGCGCCGACCGCGGTGATCGACAAGACCTATGCCGACGCCTATGCCGGCCTGCCGGGCGTCGCGCTGAAGCGCATCGACGACAGCCGCCACTTCATCATGTTCGACCAGCCCAAGGCCTTCGCCGACGCGGTCGAGACCTTCTTGAAGTAGGGGGCGGCGCAGTCCAAGCATGGGGCCGACGCATCAGCGGGGGTCCCATGCATCTCAATCTTCGTCGCGTCGCGGCGGGTCTGATCTCCGTCCTGGCGCTGGGTTTCGCCGGGACCGCCCTGGCCGAGCCGGCGCTGTGGAAGATCCAGGACGCGGACTCCACCATCTACCTGTTCGGCACGATCCATGTGCTGAAGCCCAGCACGGTCTGGCGCTCGCCCAGGATCGACAAGGCCCTGAAGGACAGCGGCGACCTGACCCTGGAGATCGTTGGCGCCGACGACCCGGCCGTGATGCAGCCGCTGGTGATGAAATACGGCCTGGATCCGAACCAGCCGCTGTCGGGCAAGATCGACGCGGCCGCCTTCCAGAAAGCCTCGGCCCTGGCCCAGGTGGGCGGGGTGTCGCCGCAACTGCTGAACGCCATGCGGCCCTGGCTGGCGGCGGTGCAGCTCTCGCTGATCCCCGTCATCAAGGCCGGCTACGATCCCAAGAGCGGCGTCGAGCCGATCCTGGCCGCCGAGGTCAAGGCCGCCGGCAAGCCGGAAGGCGCCTTCGAGACGCCGGAGCAGCAGATCCGCTTCTTCGCCGACCTGCCGGTCAAGACCGAGGTGGAGTTCCTGAGCTCGACCCTGGACGAGGCCGACGAGGGCGTCGGCAAGATCGACAAGATGGTCGCCGCCTGGGCCGCCGGCGACACCGCCGAGCTGGAGACCGAATTCGTCACCGAGATGAAGGGCCAGTACCCGGAGCTCTACGACCTCTTGATCACCAAGCGGAACCAGAATTGGGCCGGCCAGCTGAAGACCAAGCTCGCGGGCAAGGGCGTCAGCTTCGTGGCCGTCGGCTCGGGGCACCTGGTGGGGCCCGACAGCGTCCAGGTCCAGCTGGCCAAGCTGGGCGTCAAGGCCGAGCGGGTGGAGTAGGGGGAGGGACTTTGGAGCGGGCGGGGGGAATCGAACCCCCGACATCAAGCTTGGGAAGCTTGCGTTCTACCTCTGAACTACGCCCGCCAAAGGGACGCCCCGTTTAGCCTGGGACGTCCGCCTACTCAAGGCGCCTTCGCGAGGCCTCGGATCCGCACTGGTCAAGATGACCAAATTGCGCCGCACAGTTCGTCTCCTTATCCGCGGTGACACGGATGGGGAGTCGATCGGCGCGTGGAAGTCCTGACGGAAATCTCTAAACAGCCCCGGATGGTCTTCGGCGAGGTGACGATCGATGTCGAAAATCGTCGCGTGCGGACCCCCGTGGGCGCCAGCAGCCTGGAGCCGAGGGTCTTCGACCTTCTGCTGACCCTGGTCGAGCGGCCGGGCCTGACCGCTTCGCGCGACCATCTGATCGAGACAGTGTGGGGCCGGGGTGACGGCTCCGATGGGGCCCTCAGCCAGGCCGTGTCCAAGCTGCGCCAGGTCCTGGGCGACGATGACCGCGCGCCGCGCTACATCGAGACGGTGCCCAGGCTCGGCTATCGCTGGATCTTCGAGGAGCCGCCCGAACGCCTGCGCCCGCCCGCCCCGCGCTGGTCGCTGGGACCGGCCTGGGTGGCCGGCGGCGCGGCTCTGGCGATGATGGTCGGCGGCCTGGGCGGGGTCGGCGCCTATGCCTGGGTCCGGGCGGAAGAGCCCGACCATTTCGAGATTCGCAAGATCCGCATGCAGCGCACGGCCGACGGTCGCTGCCTGAGGCAGGTGCAGGTCATTCGCGGCGTGGGCCGACCCACCGAGGCCGACCAGGCTCTGCCACGGCCTTCGTCGCCGGGTTGCGAGCCGCCGCCGATCTCGCGTGAGTTCGTCGAGCGCTAGGCGTGAAAAAGGCGGGCGTTGCAGCGCCCGCCTTCCTCGTCCGGCCTTGGCCTATCAGGCCTTGATGAAGGCCAGGATGTCGGGGTTGATCACGTCGGGATGGGTGGTGGCCATGCCGTGCGGGAAGCCCGGATAGGTCTTGAGCGTGCCCTTCTTCAGCAGCTTGATGCCCAGGCGGGCGCTGTCGTCGATCGGGACGATCTGATCGTCCTCGCCGTGCATCAGGAACACCGGCACGTCGACCTTCTTCATGTCGTCGGTGAAGTCGGTTTCCGAGAAGGCCTTGATGCAGTCGTAGTGGGCCTTGGTTCCGCCCATCATGCCCTGGCGCCACCAGTTCTCGACCGTGGCTTGCGACACCTTCGCGCCCGGGCGGTTGAAGCCATAGAAGGGGCCCGCCGCCACATCGTGGAAGAACTGGGAACGGTTGGCGATCTGGGCGGCGCGGAAGCCGTCGAACACCTCGATCGGCAGGCCGCCCGGATTGGCGGGGGTCTTCAGCATGATCGGCGGCACGGCGCCGATCAGCACGGCCTTGGCGACGCGGCCCGGCTTGGCGCGGGCGACGTAGTGGATCACCTCGCCGCCGCCGGTCGAGTGACCGACGTGGACGGCGTTCTTCAGGTCCAGGTGGTCGGTCAGGGCCGCGACGTCGGCGGCGTAGGTGTCCATCTCGTTGCCGGTGTCGGTCTGGGTCGAGCGGCCGTGGCCGCGGCGGTCATGGGCGATGACGCGGAAACCCTGGCCCAGGAAGAACATCATCTGATTGTCCCAGTCGTCCGCGCTCAGCGGCCAGCCGTGGTGGAACACGATCGGCTGGGCGGTCTTGGGGCCCCAGTCCTTGTAGAAGATCTGCGTGCCGTCCTTGGTGGTGATGAAACCGCTGCTCATGTTCGAAGCTCCTGGAGCGGCCGCCGCGACGGCCGGATTGGCGAGGGTGGGGAGGGCGGTCAGCGCACCGAGCGCCAGCCCGCCAGCAAGCACGCCGCGACGCGATGTTTCGATGGATTCGTTGGCGTCCATGGCTTTGCCCCTCGTGTGGAGACGCCCGCCTGGAGCGGCGCGCCGTCGTTCTGCGAGGCGGACATTGGCCCGGAGGGGCGGGGCGGGATTGGACGGCCTGGACGCGGTTTGAATGTTCATGAGGCTTGTCGGGCAATGCGCGCGCCCGAAATGCAAAACGCCGCCCGGCGGGACCGGGCGGCGTTCGAAAGCATCTTTGCCTGAGCGCTTAGTTGCCTTGCGGCGGGTGGCCTTCCGGCGGCGGGCCGGGAGGCGCGCCGCCTTCCTGCGAGCGGCGGGCGCGCATCTTTTCGAAGGCGACCTTCAGTTCGTCCAGGGTGACCTTGCCGTCGTTGTTGGCGTCGATCATGGCGAAGCGGTCGGCCGGGCGACCCGTGGCGTCCCACTCGGCCTTGTCGACCGCGCCGTCGCTATTGGCGTCCCAGCGCTTGAAGATGTCCTCGGGGGCCGGCATCTGGCGCGGCGGACCTTCTTGGGCCATGGCGACGCCGGCGGCGGCGAGAGCGGTGAGCGAGGCGAGCGCTACGGTGAGCGTGCGGCGCATGGGGGGTGTTTCCTTCCGGGTGATGTCCCTGTTTTGGTCATCGACCGCGAATATTGCCAGGATGTTTCGGGATTGCGGCCGGACCGGGCCGCGAGCGCCTGGCCGGAACGCGTTCGACGCGACACGAAACTGTCATGCGTGGCCGATAGGCCGGACCTGTCAGATCCGAGGGCGAGAGGCGCCGTCGACGGCCCGACCTTGCGACGAGGCTTCGCCATTCGTGAGGCGGACCGCCAGCTTGCGAGGCGAGATATGAAAAAGCGGCTCAAGGGCTCGGTTCCGGAGCGTTCGCGGACCGCCCCGGTCCGGGCGGCCGAGACCGAGCTGGTGTGTTACGTGCACGAGGGCTGGAAGCCGCGGGTGGAACCGGCCTCGGCCAAGCGCGACTGGATGACCGCCACGCCCGAAAGCTTCGCCTATCGCTGCCTGCCGCTGGCGATCGCCAACGCCCACGGCTGGGTGATGCTGAGCCCGTGCGGCTTCTCCGCCCGCTGGCTGGGCGATGTCGGCACCCATTCGGTGGAGATCGTGCTGGACAAGGGCGCCGACCCCAAGCACGCCCCGGTCTCTCTGTTCGGCAGCGGCACGCTGACCTTCCACGTCGAAGGCATCATGCGCACGTCGGAGGGCTGGAACCTTTGGGTCGGCGGCCCGCCGAACGCCATGAAGGACGGCATCGCGCCGATGGGCGGCGTGATCGAGACCGACTGGTCGCCCTACACCTTCACGATGAACTGGCGCTTCACCCGGCCGGATCACTGGATCCGGTTCGAGGAGAACGAGCCGTTCTGCTTCTTCTTCCCCACGCCGCGCGGCGTGGTCGATGGCTTGAAGCCGGAGCTGCGTCCGATGGAGGACCTGCCCGAGCTTCTGGACTCCTATCATGAATGGAGCCGCTCGCGGGCGGCCTTCCAGGACTGGGTCAGGAGCAACAAGCCCAAAAACCCGGCCGACCAGTGGCAGAAGCTCTACTACCGCGGCCTGCATCCCGACGGTCAGGCCGGGCCGGCCGACCATGAGTCGAAGATCCGGCTGGCCGAGTTCCGGCAGACGGGCTCGCGGCGGGTCTGTCCTGTCGGTCGCAAGGGCGATCGCAAGCCCGACTGACGCGGCGCCGGTCGGAGGCTAGTGCTTGCCCCGGTCCCGGCCAAAGTTGGGTAGGGCGCTTTCCTGGCCGGCCGCCACGATGCCGCGCCGGATCGCCCGCGTGCGGGTGAAATGCGTATGCAAGGTGTCGGCGTCGCCCCAGCGGATCGCGCGGCTCATGGCCTGCAGGTCCTCGGTGAAGCGGCCCAGCATCTCCAGCACCGCGTCCTTGTTGGCCACGAAGATGTCGCGCCACATGGTCGGGTCGCTGGCGGCGATGCGGGTGAAGTCGCGGAAACCCGAGGCCGAGTACTTGATGACCTCGTTCTCGGTGACGTTCTCCAGGTCCGCCGCGCTGCCGACGATCGTGTAGGCGATCAGGTGGGGCAGGTGGGACACCACGGCCAAAACGAGGTCGTGGTGCTTCTCGTCCATCAGCTCGACCTGGGCCCCGAAGGCGCGCCAGAAGGCCGACAGCTTGGCGACGGCCTCGGCGTAATGTTCGTCATCGCTGTCGAGCGGCGTCAGGATCGTCCAGCGGCCTTCGAACAGTTCGGCAAAGCCTGAAATCCGGGCCCGACTGCTCGGTGCCGGCGATCGGGTGGCCGGGGATGGCGTAGATCTTCGAGAGATCCTGGGCGCGGAAGGCCTCGGCGACATTGCCCTTGGTCGAGCCGACGTCGGTCAGGGTGGCGCCGGGCTTCATGGCCGGGATGATCTCGGCGGCCAGGCCGGGGATCGACAGCACCGGGGTGGCGATGACCACCAGGTCGGCGTCCTTGACCGCTTCGGCGATGTCGCCGGTGACATGCTCGGCGATGCCCAGTTCGACGACGCGGGCGCGGTTGGCCTCGCTGGCGTCGGCCACGGTCACCTCGCCGACGACGCCATGCTGGCGCGCCGCGCGGATCACCGACCCGCCAATCAGGCCGCAGCCGATGACGGTAAGCTTGGGATAGAGGAGGCCGGGGTTAGACATGGACAAAGCTCACTTCAAACCGTTCCCCAGTCCGTTCTTCCCGGCGAAGGCCGGGATCCAGCTTCATCCGGAGCGGCTGGGGATGACGCGCCATCCGATCGCGCCCTCCAAAAGGGCGTTCGTGGGTTCGATCTGGGCCCCGGCTTTCGCCGGGGAGAGCGGAAAAACAAGGAGTTACCGCCCCATGAACTCGCTCAGCAGATCCACGACCGCCCGGTTCTGCTCTTCCAGGCCGATGGTGATCCGGATCGCGTCGGGCAGGTTGTAGTTGGCCACGGCGCGGACCAGGTAACCCTTCGACGCCAGGAAGGCCTCGGCCTCGCGGGCGGTCCTACCCGGCGTGGTCGGGAAGGTGGCCAGCACGAAGTTGGCCGCCGACGGCGTCACCTCCAGCCCCAGGCCGCCCAGCTGCTGGGCCAGCCACGGACGCCACCGCTTGACGAGCGCGAGCGAGCGGGCCTGGAACTCGTCGTCGAACAGGGCCGCCACGGCCGCTTCCTGGCCGGGGATCGAGGTGTTGAACGGCGGGCGGATGCGCTCGATCGGCTCGATGATGTGCGTCGGCGCATAGCCCCAGCCCACGCGCAGGGCGGCCAGGCCGTGCAGCTTCGAGAAGGTGCGCGTGACGATCACGTTCTCGGCGGCGCGGGCCAGGTCGAGGCCGTCCTCGAAGCGCGGATCGCTGCAGAATTCCGAATAGGCGCCGTCCAGCACCAGGATCACCGACGGCGGCAGGGCCGCGTGCAGGGCGCGGATTTCCTCGCCCGTCAGCCAGGTGCCGGTCGGGTTGGCGGGATTGGCGATGAATACGAGACGCGTGCGCTCGTCGACGCACTTGACCGTCTCGTCGATGTCGATGCGGTGGTTGATCTCCTTGGCCATCCGCACCTGCGCCTGGCAGGCGCGGGCCCCGATGGCGTAGGCGGCGAAGCCGTGCTCGCCTTGGACGATGTTGTCGCCGGGCTCCAGATAGACCTGGCACAGCAGGGCGAAGATCTCGTCGCTGCCGTCGCCGAAGGTCAGGCGCTCGGGTTCCAGCTTGAAGCGCTCGGCCACGGCGGCGCGCAGGATATTGGCCTTGCCGTCCGGATAGATGTGCATCCGGTCAACCGCGTCGCGATAGGCCTGCTTGGCCTTGTCGCTGCTGCCCAGGATGTTCTCGTTGCTCGACAGCTTCACCGGATGGGCGACGCCTTCGATCTTCGACTTGCCGCCGACATAGGCGTGGATGTCCATGATCCCCGGCTTGGGAACGGGACGGGGCGCGGCGAAGCGATCGGTGGGGGCGGCGGTCATCGGATACTCAGTCTAGAGACGGGCGTCTCTTACACGTCGAACTGTTCGGGCGCAGCCCCGATGACGCCGGTCAGTTGACCCGGCGCGCGGGCCAGGCGCTCGTCGTCGGTCTGGAAGAAGCCCGAAAGCGAGAACAGCTTCAGGCCGCCGGCCTCGGCGACCTGCTCGGCGGCGACGCCGTCCTTGCTGAGCGCGTCGACGATGGCGGCCGCGCTCTTGGCCGAGTCGGTCACCCAGAAGGTCTGGTCGTGGCCGGTGGGCTCGACCTCGACCTCGGCCACGGCCAGGGCGGCTTGCGGTCCCCAGGTGGCCAGGCAGGGCAGGGCGGCGAACACCTTCAGCTTCGGCTCGGCCAGCAGGCGGCCCCACCAAGGCGTGTCGGACGCCAGCGGCATGACGGCGACGCCCCACGGGGCGCGGGCCACGGCCAGGGCGTCCTGGGCGGTGGGGACGATCGACAGGCGCGGGGCGGTCCCGAAGCGCAGGCGGGTCAGCTCGACGGCGCGGGCCGGTTCGCGGCCGCCGAACACGGCCAGCTGATAGGGACCTTGGCGCGCCAGATTGTCGGCCATGATCTCGCGCCAGATGCGGATGACCAGGGCGTTGGAGGCGCCGGTGCGGGGCGCTTCCAGAAGCTTGCGGACAATCTGGGCCTCGCGGCCGGGGCGCAGGCCAAAGCCCGTGTCGCCGGAAGCGCGCTTGGCGGCCGCGACGGCGCTGGCCAGGCCGGCGCGCTCGTCGAGCAGCTTCAACAATTCACCGTCGATGGCGTCCAGTCGCCATCGGACCTCTTCGAGAGACGGTGTGGCGTCCGTCGCGTCGCTGCCCATGTTCTTCCCCGAAATTGGAGGGCGGACCATAGTCTTTGCCGCCGAACACGCAATAGCCAGCCCTGTTGGGGAAGAAAATTGCGCGCTCGGCGATCAGTGATCCATCATTTGGGTTCAGTACACCTTTGGCGCGGGGCCCGTATCGATCACGCCCAGGAAGGTGCGGCCGTTCTGGAACCTGAGATCCGCCTCGATGACCGGCTCCTGGCCGGCGGCCTGGGCGATGGCGGCCAGGGCCTGTTCCGGCGTCTTGATCGGTTGGCCGGGGGTGGCGCGTTCCTTGAGCGCCACGCTCAGCGACCCGGTCACCGCGCCATCGGCGTCGACCGACAGCACGCCGGACTTGGCCTTGCCCTCGGCGTCGCCGGCCAGCAGTTGACTCTGCTGGACGCTGATCTGGCCGCCGGCCTCGCTCCAGCGCTTGACGGCCGCCTCCCAGTTGCGGCCGCGCAGGTACGAGACGTGCGACAGGCGGGTCTCCAGGATCATCGAGGCGGTCTTGTCCTGGGCCAGGCGGCCCAGCAAACCGGTGAAGGCGGTCTTGGCGCCGTCGGCCTTGAAGAAGATCGCGCCCTGGTCGTCGGGACCGCCGCGAGTGTGCAGCTGCATGTTGTCGGCCGAGACCAGCTGGAACGGCTTGGTCCCGGGGGCGGGGACGAAGGTCAGCTTGGCGCCCTCGACCGAGATGCGCGGCGGATACTCGGTGACATGCGAGATGCTGGCGCGCAGAGCCTGGCCGGTGATGGTCACGTCGCCGGCCTCTGGCCGGGTCAGGACGACCCCTTGCGGCGCGACCAGCACCCAGTGGGTCAGGTCATAGATCTCGGCCTCGCCCTTCAGCACCGGCGCGCGGACGGCCCAGCCGGTCGGCTCTGCCATGCGGGCGTTCGTCAGGTCGACGTTCATGCGGAACGGGAAACCGTGGAAGGTGCGGGCGCTCCACGACAGGTCATAGCCGCGCGACTTCAGGTCGGCCGACTGGGCGTCCATCCGCTGCTCGGCCTGACCGCGCAGCCAGAACCAGCCATAGCTCCAGCCGCCCGCGATGACGGCGGCGAGGATGAAAGGCGTGAACAGACGGCTGCGCCGAGCCTTCTGGGGGGCTTTGCGGGACGGGCGGGCGTCGGTATGGGTCATGTATAGGGCGCGTCCAGTCGGGATCGGGAATGGGTTTGGCAGGCGACAGTGAAGATCGCTGGGTGTTCGGATACGGATCGCTCATGTGGCGGCCCGGGTTCCCGTTCATAGACCGAAGAACGGCCGTGCTCCACGGTCGCCGGCGGGCCTTTTGCATCTATTCCGTCCATCATCGCGGCACCTACGAGCGGCCGGGCCTTGTGCTGGGCCTGGCTCCCGGCGGGGCGGTGCGCGGCATGGCCTACCGGGTGGCGGCTGGCGAATGGGAAGCGGTCTACGCCTATCTGCGCGAACGCGAGCAGCCGACCGAGACCTATTTCGAAACCTGGCGCGACGTGAAGATCGACAACGGGCCAGAGGGGGGCGAGAAGACGCTGGCGCTGGTCTTCCTGTCGGACATGAAGCACGCCCAGTGGGCCGGAGCCTTGACCCTGGAGCAGCAGGCTCAGCTGATCGCGGGCGCCAGGGGCCTGTCGGGCCGCAACATCGACTACCTCTCCGACCTCGTCCTGCACCTGCGCGAGGATGGGGTGCGCGACGGGACGATGGAGAAGCTGCTGAAGATGGTCGAGGCGATCGAGCCGGTCCGCTAAAGTCGTGGACCGAAATCCTCGTCCTTCGACAGGCTCAGGATGAGGATTTCTACTGGAACCGCCATCGACAATAGCCCTCATCCTGAGCTTGTCGAAGGACGAGGGCGGGAGCGCGGCGGTTAAATTCCGCTGTCCTCCAGCGCCTTGGTCGCGGTGTCGATCCGGGTCTGCAGCTCGCGCATGAATTCGCCGCGCTTCAGGCCGGCGGGGATCGGCTCGAGGTAGTCGAAGACGATCGTGCCCGGCTTGACGACGAAGCCCTTGTTCCAGTGGCTGCCGCAGTTCAGGGCGAGCGGCGTGACCGGCATCTCGAGCTCACGATAGAGCGCGGCGATGCCAGGCTTGTACTCGCCGGGCTGGCCGGGGAGGCCGCGGGTGCCTTCGGGGAAGATGATGATCTGGCGGCTCTCGGTCATGCGCGCGGTGGAGTCGCGGACCAGCTTCTTCAGCGCCGTCGAATGGCCAGCGCGGTCGACCACGATCATGCCCGCCTTCATCCCGTGCCAGCCGAACAGCGGCACCATCAGGAGTTCCTTCTTCATCACGAAGCAGGCGTCGGGCAGCAGGGCGAACTGACTGAAGACGTCGAACATCGACTGGTGCTTGGCCGCGACCAGGGCCGCGTCGGTCGGACGCTGACCGCGCACCTCGACCCTGACATCGGCCAGCCAGCGCAGGCTCCAGATCAGGCCCTTGGCCCAGGTCTTCAGCGACCAGGTGTTGGCCTGCCGGGGCAGCGGATAGGTCACGATCATGCCCACGGCCCAGACGATGGACCACAGCCAGAAGAACAGCTGGAACAGGAACGAACGCAGATAGATCAAGACGCTTCCTTCGCGGCCGGGGCGGCCTTTTCTTTCGGTCCCAGGCCTAGAAACGCTTCACGGCCCAGGATCGCCAGGTACTTGCAGTATTCCACGATCATCCGCCGGGCGCTGATGCTGGTCTTCCACCAGCGGTGGGCGTTGAGATCGGTCTTGACCGGATAGGCATAGAGCTCGACGTTCGGCATGGCGGCCCGCAGCTCCAGCATCGAGCGCGGCATATGATAGTCGGCCGTGACCACGATCAGGCTCTTATAGCCCTTGGACTTGGCCCACTCGGCCGTCTCGCGGGCGTTGCCGACGGTGTTGGCGGCGGCGAAGCCTAAGTCCACGCAGCAGTCATAGATCGGCTTGACCGCCTTGGTCACCGTCTGGACATCGGCGCGGGTGGCTTCGCGGTTGACGCCGGAGATCAGCAGACGCTGGCCCTTGCCCTCCTCCAGCAACTTGGTGGCGGCTTCCAGGCGCAGGGTCGAGGCGCCGGTCAGGGCCACGACGCCGTCGGCGACCGGCGGCTCCTTGGCGGGGGTCGACTGGTCCACCCGGCCGGTGAAGGCCAGCAGGCCCAGGCCCCAGATCATCAGCGCGATCAGCAGCGCGGCGAGCGTCTTCATGACGTTTGGGTCTTCACGGCATCTCCCCCACGATGCGCGACGCCGCCAGGCGGGCCGAGAGCCCGGCGATCAGGGCCGCGACCACCGGAGCGGGCAGGGCGGCGACCAGATCGATCCAGGCCAAGGGCAGGACCGGCGCAACCCCCGCGCCGCCGCCGAAGTAGCGCGCAACGACGCCGATGATGGCCGCGCCCGCTCCGCCCAGCAAGCCCGCCAGCGCGCCCATGGTCGCGAAACGGTTCTGGAACAGGCTGGCGATGAAGCCCTGCTCGGCTCCGGAGAAGTGCAGCACCTCGATCACGTCGCGGCGGGCGGCCAGGCCCGCGCGGGTGGCGAAGGCGATGACGGCGGCCGTGGCGGCGGCGATCAGGGCGAAGACGCCCAGGGCCGCCAGGCGGGTCAGGTCGGCGGCGCGCTCGATGTCGGCGATCCAGCGGCTGTGGTCGTCCACCGTGGCGTCGATGCCGGCCGAGCGCAGGGCCTTGTCCAGCACCTGGGCGGTCGGCGGGGCCTTGGGATCGAGCTCGAGCGTGACGAGACGCGGTGTCGGCAGCTCGTCGACCAGGGCCTCCTTGCCGATCCAGGGCGCGAGCAAGGCCTCTGCCTTCTCGCGCGGCAGGGCCTGGGCCTCGGCCACGCCCCTGACCCCGGCCAGGGTCTCGGCGGCGCGGGCCGCGGCGCTGTCGGGCGTCTCGTTGGCGCGGGCGCGGACCACCACGGTGGCCGAGTTGACCAGTTGCGAGGTCCAGCCGTGGGCGGCGCGATTGGCGGCCAGGGCGGCGAAAGCGGTCAGGCAGGCCAGGAAGCAAAGCACCGCCACCACGAACACCAAAGCCCCGTCGCGAGCGTCGCGCGGCGGCAGCAGCGGCCCCGGCTTCCAGCGGGCGACCTGGAAGAACTCGCTCATGACTGGCCTCCCACATCGACCAGGCGACCGTGTTCGAGATGCAGGGTCGGGCGGCCGGCGCGGGCCACCAGATCCTCGTCGTGGGTGGCGATCAGCACCGTGGTGCCCAGGCGGTTCAGCTCGACGAACAGGCGCAACAGGCGCAGCGACATGGCCGGGTCGACATTGCCTGTCGGCTCGTCGGCCAGCAAGACGTCGGGGCGATCGACCACGGCGCGAGCGATGGCCAAGCGCTGCTTCTCGCCGCCGGACAGGGTGGCGGGAAGCGCATGCATGCGTTCCCCAAGTCCCACCCAGGTCAGCAGTTCGGCGACATCCTCGCGGTAGGTGGCCGGCTTGCGCTTGAGGATACGCAGGGGCAGGGCGGCGTTGTCGAACACCGACAGGTGCTCCAGCAGCCGGAATTCCTGGAACACCACCCCGATCCGGCGACGCAGGAATGGCAGGTCCGAGGTATGGGTGAGGCTGACATCGCGCCCGAAAAGCTCGACGCGACCCCGTGACGCACGGTGCGCCAGATAGATCAGCTTGAGCAGGGAGCTCTTGCCCGCGCCCGACGCGCCGGTCAGGAAATGGAATGAGCCCGGAGCCAGGGAGAAGCTGATATCCCTCAGGGTTTCCGGCGCGCGGCCGTAACGCATCGAGACGCCATCGAACCGGACCACCGGAAGGGCGTCATCGCCCTGTTCTGTGTCGATCCGCAAGGCGCGTCACTTGGGTTTCTGGACATCAGGGTTAAAATCAGCGACCCCCTTAAGGTATGTGGGGAGCGTTCGATTCGCGGCCATGATACTGACCTGTCCGGAGTGCGCCAGCCGCTATTTCGTCGACAACTCCAAGGTCGGCGCGGCTGGTCGCGTCGTGCGCTGCGCTTCGTGCGGTCACCGCTGGAACGCGCGCAACGAAACCGCTGACGACCTCTTCGACGAGCCCGAAGCGCCGACGCTGGCCAACCAGGCCGAGGGCGCCGAGCAGACCGCTGAAACCGTGGCCGAGGGCGCGGGGGCCGACGCCGAGGAACCGCCGGTCAGCGCCCTGCCGGGCGAGGAGCTTCCCAAGGTCTTCCGGGCTCGCGCCGACGCCGAGCGTCGCCTGCGCGAAGCCACCGCCACCGGCGTCATCTGGGCCGGCATGGCCGCCGCCATGGCGGTGGTCGTGGTCGCCGCCCTGATCTTCCGCATCGACGTGGTCAAGATCCTGCCGGGCTCGGCCGGCGCCTACGCCGCCGTCGGCCTGCCGGTGAACACCATCGGCCTGGTGATCGACCGCGGCAGCATCAAGGCTCAGCCCGTGATGCTGGATGGTCACGCGGCCGTGACCATCACCGGCTCGATCCGCAACATCACCGAACATGAAGTGCTGGCCCCGCCACTGCGGGTCGAGCTGCTGAACAAGCAGGAAAAGCGCGTGGCCGGCCAGCTGGCCGCCGCCGCCGACGCCAAGATCCCGCCGGGCGAGGTGCGCCACTTCTCGATCACCTTCCTGAATCCGCCTCGCACGGCCAAGGACTTGCAGATCGGCTTCGCCACCGAAGCCGGCGCGGCCAAGGCGGTGAAAGCGGCTCTCCACAAGCCCGAAGGCCACGGCGGCGAGCCCCAATTGGACCTGCGCGGCGCTCAGGACGCCCCCGTCGAACACGAAGCGGCTGGACAGGAACCCCCGGTACATGAGAGCGGGGACGAAACTCCTCCCCCAGCAACTCTCATGAACCCGCCCACCATGAATGACACCAAACAGCCCGAAGTCCTGATCTCGGAAGCCGAGATCGCCGAGCGGGTTCAGAAGCTGGCGGAAGCCATCGCGCCGCGCATCGACAACGACACCGTCGTGATCTGCTTGCTGACCGGCGGCCTCTGGTTCGCCGCAGACCTCACACGCGCCCTCTACAAGGCCGGCCGCGACGTGCGGTTCGACGCTCTGTGGCTGGCCTCCTATCACGACGAGCGCAAGAGCACGGGCCGCTGCGAGGTCCGCGCCGACCTGCAACGCCCGCTAGTCGGCCGCCGCGCCCTGGTCGTCGACGATGTGTTCGACACGGGCCTGTCGCTGTCGGAAGCCGCCCGTCTGGTCAAGGACGCCGGGGCCAGCGAAGTGCTGACCGCCGTCTTCGCCCGCAAGCCCTGGCCCAAGGATCGCGGCATGGAGCCCGACTTCGTCGCCTGGGAAGCGCCCGCGCGCTACCTGGTCGGCTACGGCCTCGACGACGAGGGCAAGAGCCGCGGCCTGCCGTACATCGGCGCTCTGGACTAGAGGCCCTTAGGCCGCGCGCTGCGGGCGCGCCGCCGGCTTTTTGTCGATTTCGAACAGGTCGACCCGTTTGGCCAGTTCCTGCGTCTCGTTGTGCAGCGCATGGGCGGCGGCGGTGGTCTCCTCGACCATGGCCGCGTTCTGCTGCACGACCCGGTCCATCTCGCCCATCGTCGCGTTGACCTCGCCCAGGCCCAGGGCCTGATCGTGCGCGGAGGCGGCGATGGCCTTGACCTGAGCGTCGATCTCGGCGACGCGGGCGATGATCCGCTGCAGCGCTTCGCGGGTGCGGCCCACGCGCTCGACGCCGGCGCTGACCTGTTGGCCCGAGACGTTGATCAGGTCCTTGATCTCCTTGGCCGCGCTCGCCGAGCGTTGGGCCAGGGCCCGGACTTCCTGGGCCACGACCGCGAACCCGCGCCCGGCCTCGCCGGCGCGAGCGGCCTCGACGCCGGCGTTCAGGGCCAGCAGGTTGGTCTGGAAGGCGATCTCGTCGATGACGCCGATGATCTTGCCGATCTGGCCAGACGAGTTTTCGATCAGGGTCATGGCCTCGACGGCCTCGCTGACCACGGGATCCGAGCTTTCGGCTTCCTGGCGAGCCGAGGCCGCGGCGGCGTTGGCCTGGCTGGCGCTGTCGGCGGTGCTGCTGACCGCGATGGTGATCTCGCCCAGGGCGGCCGTGGTCTGAACCAGGCTGGCGGCCTGGTGCTCGGTGCGACGGGCCAGTTCGTCAGAGGCGCGCGACATGTCCGCGACCCCGGCGGTCATGCTGGCGGCGTTGCCGGCGATCTCGCGCATGGCGGCCTGCAGGCGCGACAGGGCGTCGTTGAAGTCGGCGCGTAGCGGCTCGTAGCGGGCGGCGAAGGCCTGTTCCAGCCGCCAGGTCAGGTTGCCGCGCGACAAGTGACCCAGCGCCGTGGCCAGTTCCTCGACGACCTGGGTCTGCTCGGCTTCCAGAGCGGCCTTCTGGCGAGCCTGTTCGGCATTGGCCATATCGCGAGCGTTGCGCTGGGCCTCGGCCTCGGCGTTGGCGGCGTCGGCGCGCGAAGCCGCGTCCAGCGCCTTGTCGGTACGAGCGGTGACGGTGACGAACAGCCGCGACACGCCGGCGGTCAGCCAGATCAGCGACCAGGACGTGGCGAGGGTGACACCGGCGTCGAAGGCCAGGCGCGGGGGCGTGACCTCGCCGCTCATGAGGACGTGTGGAGCGATCGCGGCCATGGACAGCTCGATCCCCACCACGGTGGCCGCGCCCACGGCGACGGCGCGCCAGTCGCCATAGGCGACGAGCAGGGCCAGGGCGGCGAGGTAGGCCATGCGGGCGTCGGCTTGAAGGGGATGGCCGGAAAATGCGGCGATGAACAGGCTGACCTGGCCCATCAAGGTCAACGCGGTCGAGATTCGCTGAGCGGCGTTGTCGCGCCAGATCGCCCAGCCGCCCCAGGCCAGGGCCGCCAGCAGCACCGAGCCGCCAGCCAGCGGCGGGACCGGGCGACCCGCCATCATCGCGGCGGCCGGGGTGATCAGCACCAGCGCCCCGATACAGGCCAGCACCAGATAGCCGCCGAGCTTCCGTTGAGCTTCGATACTGTCGAATTCAATCAGGTTGCCCACCGCCGAGCTCCACTGTTCCCCGAGACTGGACCACTGTTACGGCGCCGATGGTTAATCCCTTGTGGCGGTAGGGCTATTTTTTGAGGTTTCCGTAGGACTACCTAGACCCAGTCCGGGATGAGGTCCCGCGCCAGCATTTCCTCATAGGTCGGGCGCTTGCGGATCACCGCGTAGCGGTCGCCGTCGACCAGAACCTCAGGGACCAGCGGCCGGGTATTGTACTCGCTGGCCATGGCCGAGCCATAGGCGCCGGCCGACATGAAGGCCACCAGATCCCCCGCGCCGAACGGCGGCAGGGCGCGATCGCGGGTGAAGGTGTCTCCCGTCTCGCAGACCGGGCCGACCACGTCATAGACCGTCTCGGTCCCTTGCGGGTCCTTGGCGCGCTTGATCACCGGCCGAATGTCGTGGAAGGCGTCGTACATGGCCGGACGGATCAGGTCGTTCATGGCCGCGTCGATGACCAGGAACTTGCGGCCTTCCGGACGCTCGTGGACATGGATCACCTCCGAGACCAGCACGCCGGCGTTGGCGGCGATGACCCGGCCGGGTTCGAAGGCCAGCTTGACGGGAAGGCCCTTGGTGACCTCGCCGACCATCGCGCCGAACTCCGCCGGCGAGGGCGGCGCGGGGCTGTTGAAATATGGCACGCCCAGGCCGCCGCCCAGGTCCAGGCGCTCGACCGACAGGCCTTCACCCAGCAGTTGTTCGACCAGGCCCCGCATCTTGGTGAAGGCCGCGCGCATGGGCGTCAGGTCGGTGATCTGGCTGCCGATGTGGCAGGCCACGCCGACGGGTTCGAGATTGGCGTTGTTGCTGGCGTTGGCGTAGAGGCGCGCCGCCTCGGCGAACGAGACGCCGAACTTGTTCTCGGACTTGCCGGTGGCGATCTTGGCGTGACCGCCGGCCGCGACGTCGGGATTGACCCGGAAGGCGATCTTGGCGCGAACGCCCAGCTCGGCCGCGACCTGAGCGATCAGGTTCATCTCCGGTTCGGATTCGACGTTGATCTCGGCGACGCCGACCTTGAGAGCGAACGCGATCTCGCGACGGGTCTTGCCGACGCCGGAGAAGACGATGCGCTCGGCCGGGATGCCGGCGGCCAGGGCGCGGCGGACCTCGCCCTCCGAGACCGTATCGGCCCCGGCGCCCAGATCGCCCAGAACCTTCAGCACCGCGACATTGGAATTGGCCTTCACGGCGTAGGCGACCAGCGGGTCGACCACGCCGCCGGCGATCAGGGCGTCGCGGAACACGGTGAAGTGCCGCTCCAGCGTGGCGCGGCTGTAGACATAGACGGGCGTGCCGACCTCGGCCGCGATCCTGGCCAGGGGCACGCCTTCACAGGCCAGGCCCTCGGGGCCGTACTCGAAGTGGTTCAACGGAATCTCTTACCTGGGCGTGGCGCCGGGGAAGCCGGCTTGCGAGGGGCCGCCGAACGGATCGTTGGTGCCCGGCAGCGGCGCTTCGCGAATGGTGCGGTTGCTGGAGGCCGGGTCTCGGATCTCCTGGGCGCCGCCGGCGCGGGCCGGCTGATTGGCCTGGGCCGAGGCGGCGCGGCGTTCGGCGTCCCAGGCGGCCTTCTTGGCCGGATCCCACATCGGCGCGGGGCGTTCCAGGGCGCCTTGCTTGCCGCAGGCGGCGGCCGTGAGGGCCAGGGCGGTCAGGGCGAGCAGGGTGACGGGACGCCCGAAGTTCTTGTTAAAGGGGGTCATGCGAGGACTTCCTTCCAACGCGCGATCTGGGCGCGGACCTGGGCGGGGGCGGTCCCACCGTAGCTCATGCGGCTGGCCGCCGAGGCGGCCGGAGTCAGAACGGCGTAGACGTCCTGGGTGATCCGGGGCTCGATCGCCTGGAACTGCTCCAAGGTAAGATCGGCCAGATCGACGCCAAGCCCTTCGGCCGTCTTCACGGCGGAGCCTGTCACGTGGTGCGCGTCGCGGAAAGGCATGTTCAGCGTCCGCACCAGCCAATCGGCCAGATCGGTGGCGGTCGAGAAGCCGGCGCCGGCCGCCTTGGCCATGGTCTCGGTGTTGGGGGTCAGGTCGGCGACCATGCCGGCCATGGCCAGCAGGCTCAGTTCCAGGGCGTCGAAGGCCTCGAAGGTCGGGACCTTGTCTTCCTGCATGTCCTTCGAATAGGCCAGCGGCAGGCCCTTCATGACCACGGTCAGGGTGGTCAGCGAGCCCAGGATGCGGCCGACCTTGGCGCGGATCAGCTCGGCGGCGTCGGGGTTCTTCTTCTGCGGCATGATCGAGCTGCCGGTCGTGAAGGCGTCGGTCAGCTTGATGAAGCCGAACATCGGCGTCGTCCACAGCACGATCTCCTCGGCCAGGCGCGACAGGTGCGTGGCGGTGATCGAGGCGGCCGACAGGGCTTCGAGCGCGAAGTCGCGGGCCGAGACGCTGTCCAGCGAGTTGGCGGTCGGGCGGTCGAAGCCCAGGGCCGCCGCCGTCTGGTGGCGGTCGATCGGGAAGGGCGAGCCGGCCAGGGCCGCCGCGCCCAGCGGGCACTCGTTCATGCGGGCGCGGGCGTCGCGGAAGCGGCTGGCGTCGCGACCGAACATCTCGACATAGGCCATCAGGTGGTGGCCGAAGGTGACCGGCTGGGCCGGCTGAAGATGGGTGAAGCCCGGCATCAGGGCGTCGGCATAAACCTCGGCCTGAGCCAGCAGGGCCTTTTGCAGCGCTTCCAGTTGCGCGGCCGAGCGGTCGGCGGCGTCGCGGACCCACAGGCGGAAGTCGACGGCGACCTGGTCGTTGCGCGAGCGGGCGGTGTGCAGCCGGCCGGCGGTCGCGCCGATCAGCTCGCGCAGCCGCGCCTCGATATTCATGTGGATGTCTTCGTACTCGTCGCGGAACGGGAAGACCCCGGCCGTGATTTCGCCCTCGATGGCGTCGAGCCCTTTGAGGATTTCCTCGCCGTCGGCGCTTGCAATCACACCTTGGCTGATCAACATCCGGGCGTGGGCGCGGGAGCCTGCCAGGTCCTGCGCCCAGAGGCGCTTGTCGAAGCCGATGGAGACGTTGATCGCCTGCATCAGTTCCGCCGGCTTGGCCGAGAACCGACCGCCCCACATGGCTTGGCCCTGGCCCTTGTCGGCCTTGGGCGTATCGGAGGCGTTGTCGGTCATATGAGCGAAGTCCAATCGGAGGCGGCGGCCAAGAAGCGCAACCCTGTGAGGCTGGCGCTGGGTGGCGTCGTCCTCGTCGGCGTGGCGGCGGTTCTATACGTCATCGCCAGTGCTTCGTTCAAACCCCATGGGCCTGCCGACCTCACAGAATTCAAGAAGGGGACGCTGGAAAAGCTCGACGTGCCCGCCACGCCGCGTCCCGCGCCCGACACGGTGTTCACCAGCCTGGACGGCAAGCCCGCCACTCTGGCCGACTTCAAGGGCCGCGTGGTGGTCATGAACCTGTGGGCGACCTGGTGCGCGCCGTGCAAGGCCGAGATGCCGACCCTGGCCAAGCTGCAGTCCGTCTACGCGACCCAGCCGGTCACCGTGCTGCCGATCAGCGTCGACCGCGATAGCGACCTGAACCTGGTCAACGAGGAGATGGCCGCCAACCCGCCGCTGAAGACCTATCGCGATCCGGGCTACAAGCTCTCGTTCGCGCTGGAGCCCAAGGCGGCCGGCTATCCGACGACGATCATCTACGACCGCCAGGGCCGTGAGCGCGCCCGCATGGCCGGTCCGGCCGACTGGTCCAGCCCGGAAGCGCGCGGAATCGTCGAGAAGCTCCTGGCCGAGAAGTGATCGATCCGGCGCTTCTAGAACCCCTGGCTGATGACGCCTGGCCGGCCCGGGAGCGGGCGCGGCTGGGCGGCTGGCGGCTGAACGCCTCGTCCGGCCAGTCGATGCGGATCAACGCCTGCTGGCCGCTGGCGGCGCCGGATCGCGATCCAGAAGCGGCGCTGGATGCGGTCGAGGCCTGGTTCGCCGAACGCGGCCTGCCGCCGCGCTTCAAGCTGACCGATGGTGTCGTGGCGCCGGCCGACCTGGCCGAGCGCCTGGCGGCCCGAGGCTACGCGGCCTGCAAGGCGACCCTGGTGATGCTGGGTCAGACCAGTGGAGAAGGCGACGATGGCGTCCGCCTGTCGGACACGCCGGACGCCACCTTCGAAACCGTGTTCACCGCCACGGCCGGTAACCCGGAGGATGGTCGCGAACGGCTGCAGGCGCTTGGCCGTATCCCTCCGCCGGCCCGCTTCGCGCGGCTGGACATCGACGGCGTCCCGGCGGCGATCGGGGCCAGCGCCATCGGCGGCGGCTATGCCGGGATCTTCGGCATGCGCACCGTCCCCGACCATCGCCGCAAGGGGCTGGCCCGCCGGGTGCTGCGCGCCCTGCTGGCCGAGGCGAAGGATCTGGGCGCCGCCCGCGCCTGGCTGCAGGTCGAGGCCGACAACGCCCCGGCCATCGCCCTCTATGCCGACGAGGGCTTCGAGCCCGGCTACCGCTACAGCTACTGGGCCCGCTGAGGCGCCACGCAACGGACTAGGCGCGCCGACTAGACGCCCAGCTCGGCCCGCAGGTCGGCCGCGCTCATGCCCATCGTCCGCAGTTCGCGCAGGGTCTGGGCCCTGTCGCGCTTGGCGTAGCGCTTGCCGTCCGGACCGACCAGCAGGCCGTGATGGCGGTAGGTCGGCGTCGCGTAGCCCAGCAGGGCTTGCAGCAGGCGCTGGATGTGGGCGGCCTCGAACAGGTCGACGCCTCGGATCACGTGGCTGACGCCTTGTAGGGCGTCGTCGTGGACCACGGCCAGGTGATAGGCGACGCCGACGTCCTTGCGGGCCAGGACGATGTCGCCGGCTGTTTCCGGGCGAGCCTGGATGACGCCGGTTTCGCCGTCGGGCCCCGCGCCCTCCTCGACGAACGTCAGGCCTTCGAAGCCACCGAGCGCGTCACGCGCCGCCGCCAGCGACAGCCGCCAGGCGAAGGCCTCGCCGCGTTCGAGGCGTTCGGCTTCCTCGTCGGCGGGCAGGGGCGCGCCGACATAGGCAACCGCCAGCGCGTGCGGGGCGCGGCCGATGTCGATCTCCTTGCGCGTCTTGAAGCAGCGATAGACCAGGCCGCGTTCGCGCAAGGTCTCGATCGCGGCGTGGTAGTCGGTCAGATGCTCGGACTGCCGGCGAACGGGCGTTTCCCAGGAAAGGCCCAGCCAGGCCAGGTCCTCGAAGATGGCCGCGTCGTATTCCGGCCGGCAGCGGGTGGCGTCGATGTCCTCGATACGCAGCAGGAAGCGGCCGCCGGCCGCACGGGCGGCCTGAAAGGCCGTCAACGCGGAGAATCCGTGGCCGCGATGCAGATGGCCCGTCGGCGACGGGGCGAACCGGGTGACGAAGGTCACGCTCGATCTCAGTCCCAATTCAGCCTTGAGGGGGCGCGGTGAACTTCGCGAACATGCCAAGGTGCTCGAACACGGCGCGTAGGAAGGCTTCTTCGCCGCCCAACTGCGCCTTCAGCGTGGTGAACTGCTTGAAGCCGATCATCTCCGCCAGACCGTGACCGGCGCACCAGGCCGCGATGGTCGCCAGCTCCAGGTCGATGTCGCTGACGTGACCGCCGCTGTTCTCGTTGATGGTGTTACGAACCTGGCAATAGGCGCCGTCGTCCTTCAGCTGGTCGGGCAGGGCGTCCTTGTCGCGCGAGCGGTCGTACATCACGCGATAGAGCGCCGGGTTGTCGCGGGCGAAGCAGACATAGGCCACGCCCAGATTGCTGATCCGCGCGCGGGCGTCGTCGGTCGAGGCGCGGGCCGCGGACAGGGCCAGGTCCAGCTCATGCCAGCCCTCGTGGGCGACGGCCTCCAGCAACTGGGCCTTGTCCTTGAAGTGATGATAGGGCGCGGCGGGGCTCACCCCGGCCTCGCGCGCCACGGCTCGCAGCGACAAGGCCGCCGGACCCTCTGTTTCGAGGATCTTGCGGGCGGCGTCGATCAGGGCGCGGCTCAGGTCGCCATGGTGATACGGACGGGATTCGGCGGTCGCGGTGGTCATGGGTCCTCACTGTAACAGCACCTTTCCGGATTTTCATCCAAACACTGTATAGATTATCTTGACGTCGTTCAGATTGGTGCTATCTAAGCACCGTCCAGATTGGCTCGGCGCAGGCTTGGCCAGGGCCCATCGGGGTAGGACAAGACACTGAGGGACATCCCATGCAACGTACGCTCGCCGCTTTTGAAAACGCCTTCGACCGTCTGGCCGCCGGCTATTTCCTCGTCATCGCTCTTGGCGTCGCCGCCGCTGTCGCCGGCGTTGTTCTCTAATAAAGACTGATGGTTCGCTGTCGGCGGGCTTGCCTCAGAGCGCCCGCCGCCGCGTTCGGCTTGAAGCTTTGCTGTCGCGGAGCTAACCAGAACCGGACGCGTTAGGCCTTCCGACGCCGTTTCATTCGTATGCGTCGCAGGCTTTCTCCATGATCCAAGATATCGTCCGATGAGCGTCGCCTTCACCAAGGAGGGCGACAGCGAGGCCTTCGCGGCCGATCTGCCCGATCGCCCGATCTCCACCCATCCCAATCTCGTCACGCCGGAAGGCCTGGCCCAGATCGAGGCCGAGCTGACCTCGGCGCGCGCCGCCTATAGCGCGGCCCAGAGCGCCGGCGGGGCGGCCGATGGCGATCGCACCGCCATGGCGCGCGCCACCCGCGATCTGCGCTACTGGTCCGCTCGCCGCGCCACCGCCCAGCTGATGGAGCGCGACCCGGACAAGACCGCCGTGCAGTTCGGCGACCGCGTGACCTTCGAGCGCGAAGACGGGCGTGTGCAGACCTTCCGCATCGTCGGCGAGGACGAAGCCGACCCGACCCAGGGCTCGGTGTCTACGTCGCGCCTATCGCCCGCGCCCTGCTGGGCAAGATCGTCGGCGACGTCTCCCCCGCGCCCGGCGGCGAGGTCGAGATCACCAGCATCGGATAGTTCAGCAAGTTCCGGATTGTCAGCGACCGCGGGGCGGGGTCCCTTGCGGTCGATGTTCGTTCCACCGACCGCCGACGCCCTGCTCGAAGCCCGCCGCCGTCTGGCCGCCGCCGACCCGGCGCTGGCCGCCCTGGAAGCCGTGACGCCGCCCTTCGAATGGCGCGTGAGCACGGGCGGCTTTGCCGGTCTGCTGAAGATGGTCGTGCAGCAGCAGGTGTCGCTGGCCTCGGCCGCCGCCATCTGGGCGCGGGTCGAGGCGGGCTTGCCCGAGATGACTCCCGACGCGGTGATGGGCCACGAGGACGCCTATCTGCTGTCGCTGGGCCTTTCGCGACCCAAGGCCCGCTATGTCCGCGCCATCGCCCACGCCCACCTGGCGGGGACCTGTGATTTCGACGCCCTGCTGGGCCTTTCCGACGAGGAGGCGATCACCGCGCTGACGGCGATCACCGGCATCGGCCGCTGGACCGCCGAGGTCTATCTGATGTTCACCCAAGGGCGGCTGGACATGTTCCCTGGCGGCGACATCGCCCTGCAGGAGGCCATGCGCTGGGCCGACCGGTCCGAGGTCCGGCCCAACGAGAAGCAGGCCTATGCCCGGGCCGAACTCTGGCGGCCCTATCGCGGCGTCGCCGCCCATCTGCTTTGGGCCTGCTACGGCGCCGTGAAACGACGCGAGATCGCGCCTTTCTGAGTCCTGTCGGCGAGATGTCTTGGTTCTGTCGCTGACATGGCCCATCCTTTCCATGCGTTCGGGAATGAATGGCGATTCCCTGAATAGCGTAGGAAGGAGGCCCGTCTTCAGTCCTGTCGCGTATCATATCAGCCGAGGTGCTGAACGCTTAGCCGTTCGCCTCGAAGGGGGGATCTGATGCAGGTCCTCACGCGCCCGCCCTCGGGCATGCCGGCCCTCGTGCTCAACGCCGATTTCAGGCCGCTCAGCTACTATCCGCTGTCCGTCTGGCCGTGGCAGGAGGTGATCAAGGCGGTGTTCCTGGATCGCGTCGACGTCGTGGCCAGCTATGACCAGGTCGTCCATTCGCCGTCGTTCGAGATGCGGCTGCCCAGCGTCGTGGCGCTGAAGCAGTATGTCCCGCAGGAGCGGCCGCCGGCCTTCACCCGCTTCAACCTGTTCCTGCGCGACAGCTTCAGCTGCCAGTACTGCGGTTCGCCGGAGGATCTGACCTTCGACCATGTGATCCCCCGCTCGCGCGGCGGCCGGACCACCTGGGAGAATATCGTCACCGCCTGCGCGCCCTGTAACCTCAGCAAGGGCGGCCGCACGCCGCGCGAAGCGGGCATGCAGCCCTTCCAGAACGCTCGCCGTCCGTCGATGCACGAACTGCAGGAGCGGGGACGTCGGTTCCCGCCGGGGCGGTTGCACGTCAGTTGGCTGGACTATCTGTACTGGGACATCGAGCTGGAGGCTTAGGCCTCCGGCTTCGGAAGGCAAAACGGCCCGGGCCGTGCGCGAGGGAATAGCTGTCCCCTCGCCGTGGCCATGCAACCCGAACCTGGAACGGCGGGTTTTTACTCCGAGGCTAGAAAGCCACGGGAGACCACGCCATGAGCCGACAACCCAATACCGAAGACGACCAACGCCACTTCACGCACGGCGCCGCCGCCTCCACGGCCGACGTGGCCGCGGAGGGCAAGATCCGTCAGGAAGACCGGGCTATCGACGCGCCGCACGCGCGCGAGGCCAAGCGTCCGCTGGCCGACAATGAGAAACACGACCAGCTTGCCGACAAGGTCGCCAAGTCCGAGAACCGTCAGGAAGCCTTGCTGGACGAGGGCCTGGAAGAGAGCTTCCCGGGCAGCGACCCGGTCAGCGTCAAGCGGATTACCTGACCGGAAACCGACGGGCGGCGCGCTCGGCGAAGCTGGGCGCGTCCGTCTCGACCGGTTCGAACGCCGTCGCGCGACGGCGGCGGCCCCGACGGCGGTCCTGCGCGGCGATCTGCGCGAAGGTCAGGTTGCCTTGTTCGCGGGCCATCTTGCGAACCGTTTCGATCATGCTCGCGCCGTAGATCGTCAGAACGCCGGCGGCGTCGGCCAGCCAATCGGCGATGTTGCCGTCGCGATGGGCGATGACCTGCGCCACCTCGACGGCCGCGCCCAGCACCAGGGCCGCGATCGCCAGGTCATTGCGGCGCATCCGCGGAAACGCCAGGAAAGACACCGCCAGCAGGCCGCCGAACGCGATGGCGTGAGCTTCCTTGTCGGTGAGGCCGAAATGGCCTTCCGCGCCCTGGAACGGACCCAGGGTCAGCACCACGACAGCCAGAGATCCGGCCAGCAGCGTGAAGCGCGCGGCGGCGACGAAGTGGACGGGCTTGAACATGGAACGCGACCTCCGGAAGGACGACAGGGTCCTAACAGCGAAGGTCGCGCCATCCGGTGAACGGACAGGGTTAGCGGAGGCTTACTTGTTCCCGGCGTCCGCCTTCTTCTTGGCTTCGGCCTCGGCCTTGGCGGCGTCGTCCTGGGCCTTCTTCCAGGCCTGATACGCTTCCAGATAGGGCTGCCGGCGCAGGATCTTCGAGGCAGGGTCGACGATGACGGGCGCGGTGTCGCCGACGCTGACCCGACCCGTCCCGTCGGCCATCGGCAGGGTGACGGTCTTGTCGCCGACCTTGACGTCCACCGGCATGGGGAAGGGTTTGTCCTTGGGCGACTTCCACGTCAGCAGCAGGTCGCCGCCGTCTCGGGCCTCAGCCAGTTCCGGCGGCGCGGCCTCGTAGAGATAGACGTCGAAGAACCAGCCGTAGTCCTTGCCCGTCACCTGGTTGACGATCTTGATATAGTCTTGGGTGCCCAGGTAGCGGGGGGTGAAATTGCCGGGCTTGGGATCGTCGTGGCCGTAGACGGCGATGCGGGTGATCTTGAAGAGGGCCTCGTCGCCGATCAGGGCCCGCAGCGTGTGCAGGACGTTGGCGGCCTTGTAGTAGATGTCGTTCCCGGGCCCGCGCTCGCCGTTATAGACCTCGTCTTCCCTGAGCGGCCTGCCGGACACGATCGGGAACCTGTTCTTGGTGTCGACCCGCATCTGGTTCAGACGCGCCATGTATTCCATGTCGCCGTGCAGCCATTGCGACATCAGCGGCTGCATGTAGGTCCCGTAGCCCTCGTGCAGCCACATGTCGTCGTTGTCGCTGTTGGTCAGCTGGTTGCCGAACCACTCGTGCGCGAACTCGTGCTGCAGCAGCCAGTCGAAGCCGTAGACCTCCTTCTTGTACTTGTTGCCGTAGGCGTTGATCGTCTGGTGCTCCATGCCCAGGTGCGGGGTTTCGACCACGCCCATCTTCTCGTCGCGGAACGGGTAGGGGCCGATCATCTGCTCGTAGAAGTCCAGCATCGGCGTGAACTCGGCGAACAGGCCCCTGGCCTTGTCGGCATTGCCTTTCAGGTACCAGAACGACATCGGGAAGCTGTCGCCGAAGCGGCTTTTGTAGCGAGCCGTCGTCTCCTCATAGGGGCCGACGTCCAGAGCGATGGCGTAGGTGTTCGGGGTCTTGGCCCGCCAGTTGTAGGTCCGCCAGCCGTCCTTCTCGGTCATGCCCTTGAAGACGCCGTTGGCCGGGGCGACCAGAGGGGCGGGGACGGTGATGTGCAGGTCGACCAGCTTGGGTTCGCCGGTCGGATAGTCGATGCAGGGCCAGAAGATGTCGCAGCCGTCGCCCTGCACGGCGGTGGCGATCCAGGGCTCGCCGGTCGGGGCCTTGCTCCAGACGAAGCCGCCGTCCCACGGCGCGCGCTTGGCTTCCAGCGGGACGCCGTCATAGGCGATCACGGCGGTGATCGACCGCCCTTTGGCCACCTCGTGGGGCAGGGTGATGGTCATCCGGCCTTCGGGGTTGGTCCAGGCCGTAGGCTTCAGCGCCTTGCCGTCGATGGTCAGCTTGCGGATCGTGAAGACGCGATCGAAGTCGAGAACCAGCTTGGTCAGCGGCGCCTTGGCCGTGAAGGTCAGGGTCGCCTCGCCCTCGATCGCCTTCCTGTCGGGCAGAATCCTGAACTTGAGGTCGGCGTGCTCGAAGCCCAGCGCGCGCTGCTCGGCGGGCATCGGACCGCCGGTCTGTAGACTGAGTTCACTGGTCTTCAGGGGCTCGGCGGCCCAAGCGGCGGAAGAAGTCGCTGTCGACAAAGCCAGGAGCGACGCCGCGGAGGCGGCGAAGATACGGAACGACAAGTCGGCGACTCCCCAACGCAAGGTCTTGTGGGGAGCATCGGTAGGCCCGCGCGCGGCGGGCGCCAACCCGAGGATCTAGATCTTCTCGCTGATCTTGATCGCCGCGCGGCAGCCGGCCTGGATCACGGCCGTCAGCAGCGGGTAGGCGATGGCCTCGTGGGCGCCTTCCTCGATGGCGATATCGCGGTGACCAAGCTCGTCGTCGCGGAACTGGGTCAGCTCGGCGGCCAGGGCCGGGTCGCGATCCTTCAGCTCCTCGATCTGACCGGCATAGTGCTTCTCGATCACGGTCTCGACCGCCTCGGTGCAGGCATGGGCGGCCTTGTCGCCCAGCAGGGCGGTGCCGGCGCCAAGGGCGAAGGCGGCCGCGCGCCAGACCGGCGACATCAGAGTCGGGCGGACCTTGCGCTCGGTCAGCAGCTCGTTGAAGCGGCTGAGGTGGACCTGCTCGTGACCCTCCATCTCCATCAGCTGAGCGGTGATGCGCTCGCGACCCGGCGCGGCGCGCATGACGGCCGCCTGGCCGCGATAGATGTGGACGGCCGCCAGCTCGCCGGCCTGGTCGACGCGCAGCATCTCGGCGAGGCGCGAGCTCAGTGCGCCTTGACCGGGGCGAGAGGGGATCGGGCGAGTCATCACAGCGTCTCCGTCTTGCGCAGGCCGGCCAGCACCGACCACACCGTCAGCTTCAGCGAGACCAGGGCGTTCCATCCGGCCATCGACAGGCCCAGAAACACCCAGGCGGCCTTGTCGCACATCGGCGGCTTGATCTTCAGCGAGCCGTCCAGCATGGCCGAGAGGTTGGCCGCGCTGGCCGCGCCGCTGCCGGTGCAGGTGGTTGGACCCGGCCACCACTTCCACTCCACCCCGGCGTGGAAGACGGCAAGACCCGTCCCGTAGAGAAAGATCGCGCCCAGCAGCAGGCTCACCGGCTGACGCAGGCGCGTCCACAGCGGCGTGCGCTGCAGGACGGCGCCGATCAGGCCCACGGTCCCGGCGACCCAATAGACCTCGCGGGCCTTCAGGCAGAGGTGGCAGGGAGCGAGGTGGCCGAAGGTCTCGAACGCATGGGCGATGGCCAGCATCAGCGCGCTGGACAGGAACGCGACCAGGGGCCAGTGGCGGGTGACCAGATCGTAGACGACGCCGACGAAGGTCGATCCTCTGACTTCAGACTTCTCGTTCGTCATGCGGCGCAAACTCCACCATGCCCGCCCCCGCCGATGAAGTGGCTGGCGGTCAGGCCGATGACAAGGAGGGCGATCAAAATTCCGGCGAACAGGGCCAGGCGGCGCTCGACGATCGGCAGCAGGGTCGGGCCGAATTTCCTGACGATGAAGGCGACCATGAAAAAGCGCGCGCCCCGTGTCACGGCCGAGGCGACCAGGAAGATCGGGAAGCTGAACGCGGCCAGGCCCGAGGCGATGGTCACCAGCTTGTACGGAATGGGGGTCAGGCCCTTGGCCAGGATCACCCAGACGCCGTACTTGCCGTACCAGCACTGGAACTGCTCCAGCCCGCCCGTATGACCGGTCGCGGCCATCATCCACAGGCCGAAGTCGCGCAGGAAGTAGCCGATCGCCCAGCCCAGGGCGCCGCCCAGAACCGAGGCGATCGTGCAGATCAGGGCGTAGCGCCAGGCCTTCTCCGGCTTGGCCAGCACCATCGGGGCCAGCATCACGTCCGGCGGTATCGGGAAGAACGAGCTTTCGGCGAACGAGACGGCGAACAGGCTCACCGGAGCGTGGCGGGAAGCGGCCAGGCCCATGACCCAGTCGTAGAGGCGACGCAGCATGCGGACTCCGATATCGTGACCCGGCCGGTGGTAAAGCGTGAGCGCGCAAAGTGTAAGGGCTTTTGGCGACGCCCATGGCCCTTAAGCGCAAAACGCCCCGATCCGGTCGGATCGGGGCGCTTGCCCGCGAGGATCGCGGCGGCGCGGCTTCCCGGCCCACGCGCGCCGCGTCCCGGCGGATCTAGAACTTCAGCGCCAGGGAGACGCTGTAGTTTCGACCGGGCTGGCTGTAGCCGTCCTTGACGGTGGAGCTGTCGGCCAGGCCGCGCGCGTCGCTCCACCACCAGTACTTCTCGTCGGTCAGGTTGAAGACGCCGGCCCGCACGGTCACCGTGTCGGTGACGGCCAGCCAGGCGGTGGCGTTAGCGATGGTGAACGAGGGCGGCGTGAAGCAGCCGCCGGTGCAGGTGACGCCCGCCCGGCTGGTCGACTTGCGGTCCGCGTGGATGACGCTGAGATCGCCGCCGAACCGGCCGGTAGGGGCCCGGTAGGCGATGCCGCCGGTCAGCTTGACCGGGTCGATCGAAGCCAGCGGCGTGCGGACGCCATCGGTCTTGGACGAGCCCTTGGCGTACGAAGCCGCGGCGCGCGCCGTGAAGCCGGCGCCGAAGTCGAACGAGGCCTTGGCCTCGGCGCCGCTGATCTTGGCGTCGGACAGATTGATGTACTGGTAGACGGCCGGATTGGCGGCGGTGAAGTTCCCGCCGACCTGCACCTGCTCGATGAAGTCGTCGTACTTGCCGGTGAAGCCGGTGACGGCCACGCGCCAGCCGCCCTGGTGCAGACGGATTCCGCCTTCGAGGGACTTGCTGGTCTCGGGCTTCAGGTCCGGGTTCGAGATCGACTTGTAGTTCGAGACCAGGTTGGCGAAGCCGGTGTTAATCTGGATCGGGGCGGGGGCCTTGAAGCCCGCCGCGGCGTTGGCGAACACGGTGACGAGGTCGCTGGCCTCCCACACCAGGCCGAGCTTCGGCGAGATGTGCGAGTCGTGCTGGCCCGACGAGGCCGTCGTAAACAGCGGATCGCTCTTGGGATCCAGTTTGTAGTAGTCGAAGCGGACGGCCGGATAGATCGTCACGGGGCCGGCGGTGATCTCGTCCTGCACGTAGAGGCCGGCCAGGGTGAAGTCGGTGGTCGGGAAGGCCTTGCCGGGGAAGGTCTCGCCGGCCGGCGGGACCGTGCCGCCGCGCGTGCCTTGCTGGCGGGTGATCGAGGCGTCGCCGCCCCAGACGATCTCATGTTTCAGCGCGCCGGAGTCGAAGACGCTGTGCAGCTCGACGCTGGCGCCCAGGACGCGGTTGTCGAACGTGGCGTCGCGGGTGCGGTCGGCGGCGGTATTGCGGTCCTCGGCCGAGAACTGGCGGGTCGTGCTCTTCTGCCAGTAGACGGTCGAGTGGGCGGCGTTGATCAGGCCTTCGCCGCCGTCGAAGCGGTGGTCGGCGCTGACGCGGTTGCGCCTGATCTTGTCGAAGGCGGTCAGGCCGACGACGCTGGTCGCGGCCAGCGGCGGCTTGGCGATGGCCGACAGCACGGTCCAGTCGACGTCGCGATCCAGGTGGTCGACCGTCAGGCGGAAGCGGTTCCTGTCATTGGGGCTGTAGATCAGCTTGCCCAGGAACGAATTGGACTGGTTGTCCTCGGGATTGGCGGTGGTGCGGTCGGTGTTGGCGGAGTCGTTGGTCCCGGCTGTCTTCTGGCCCTTGCCGTCGCGGCGCGTGTAGGCGGCCAGGGCTTCCCAGCGGTCCGACTTGCCGGCCAGCAGTAGGCTCTCGGTCCAGCTCTCGTCGGCCGAGGCGTAGCCGACGCGGGCGCGGCCGGCGAAGGTCTTGCCGTCCTTCAGGATGTCCGAGGGATCCTTGGTGATGAAGTTGACCGAACCCGCGAGACCATCGGCGCCGTAGAGGGCCGAGGCGGGGCCGCGCACGATCTCGACCGACTTCAGGATGTCGAGGTCGACATAGTCGCCGCGCCCCGTGGACTGGGCGCCGAAGGCGAAGCCGTCCGGCGTCCGCACGCCGTCGACGACGATCAGCACGCGGTTGCCTTCCAGGCCGCGGATGTTGAAGCCGGCATTGCCGTCGCGGCCCGTCGAGGAGCCGGCGGCGGTGAAGCGGGCAGGGGCGTTGCGGACCGATACGCCCGGCTCGTCGCGGACCAGGTCCTTGATGTCCTTGACCAGGCCGTCCTCGATCTCGTCCGACGAGATGACCGTCACGGTCGCCGGGACCTTGTCGACCGACTTCTCCGAGCGCGTGGCGGTGACGGTGACCTTGTCGACCTCGACCGCGTCGGCGGCGTTGTCGGCGGCCCAGGCTTGAGAAGAAGGCGCGGTGGCGGCCAGGAGGGCGGCGGTGGAGGCCGCCGCGAGAGAGGCCAGCTTCAGGCGAGACATCGATATCCCCTTCGATGGTTTTTGCGACTTGTTCGCAACTTGATGGCGACGGGGTAAAACGACCCGCCAGACCGGTCAAGCTATTTGCAATTGATTCTCAGAACTAATCGCAATATCCCAAGCCTCGCCGCGACTGGAGCGGCGACTGGGGTTTTCCCGATGATCCGTTCTCTCCGCGCTGGCCTGCTGGGCGGCGCGCTCCTGCTCAGCCTCGCGGCCCCAATGATCCCAGGGATCGCCCAGGCCCATTCGCCCTATCTGCTGCCGACCGCGTTCGACGCCTCGGATCGCAAGATCGTCACCGTGCAGGGCGCCTTCACCGAAAGCTTCTTCACGCCCGAGGTGGCGATGAAGTCGGACGCCTACGCCGTCATCGGTCCCGATGGCGTCCGCGTCGCGCTGACCCCGGTCTACACGCGCGAACTGGCGCTGGTCGAAGCCGTCACCGAGACGCCGGGCACCTATCGCATCACCACCGGCTTGCGCGGCGGTCGCGTCGCCAAGGCCGCCCTGGTCAAGGGCGAGTGGCGGTTCTTCGAGGGCGACAAGGCGCCCGCCGACGCCATCGACATGCAGAGCCTGACCATGGCCGACGTCTATGTCACGCGCGGCGCGCCGAGCGACGCGGCCCTGGCCCCGATCGGCAAGGGCCTGGAATTCCACGCCATCACCCATCCCAGCAAGATCGTCACCGGCCAGGACGCCGTGTTCGAGGCGCTGTTCGACGGCAAGCCGCTGGCGGGCCAGGCGATCACCTTCCAGGGCGCCGACGACCGCTACGCCGACACCAAGAGCGCGCCCAGGACCGTGAAGAGCGACGCCAAGGGCCGCTTCGTCGTGAAGGTCGACAAGTCGGGGATCTACCAGGTCCAGACCCGCTACCGCGTCGCCCCGGCGGCGCCTGGCCAGCCCGGCCAGAGCTTCACCTACGCCCTGACCTTCGAATCCCTCCGCTAGGACATCCCATGAAAACCCGCACGATCCTCGCCGCCGTCGCTGTCGTCTCGCTGGCCGCCGGGGCCGCCCACGCCGCCTCGCACGCCCGCGACACCTTCATCAAGGAGCAGGACCAGAACGGCGACGGCGTCGTCACCAAGGACGAGTACGCCGCCACCCGCGCCCTGCAGTTCGCCGCCACCGACACCGACAGGAACGGCGTGCTGTCGAGGATCGAATATGTCGGCGAGTTCAAGGCGCGCCTCGAGAAGAGGCTCGGTGCGGACGCGCGTTCGCCCGAGAAGAAGGAAGAGGAGCGCGAGCGCCAGATGCGCCAGACGGACATCCGCTTCGACGTGCTCGACAGCGACAAGAGCGGCGCCATCACCCGCGCCGAGTTCGACTATTCCGGCTGGCGGATGTTCGTGACGCACGACACCAACAACGACGGAACGGTGTCGGCCGCCGACCCGGTGAAGGAAGACCCGCAGGCCTAAAAGGACGGGCGGCGCGTCGCCGGATTTGGATTTTCAGCGTTTCGTGGCTATCACCGCCGGCCAAGACATGGGCCGCGCTGCCCCGACCGAAAGCTGAAGACCATGAGCGACACGCCTCCCGACCGCCTCTCCGTGAACCCGGCCAGCCCGTACTACGACGCTGACCTGCTGGAGCGCGGCATCGGCATCCGTTTCAAGGGCGTCGAGAAGACCAATGTCGAGGAATACTGCATCAGCGAGAAGTGGGTGCGGGTCGCGGCCGGCAAGACCGTGGACCGCAAGGGCAACGCCATGACCCTCAAGCTGCAGGGCGAGGTCGAAGCCTATTTCCGCGACACCGCCGAAGGCTGAGGCTTTCGGTGAGCAGTCCTGTGGGCGATCCCGACCTGGAGGCCATGGCGCGCGACGAGCTTTCGCGCGCCGTGACCCTGCGCTGGCAGGACCTGCGCGGGATCGTGCCCTGGGGCGACACCTTCGAGGGCATTTCCCCCGCCGGCCGCTATGTCGAGGTCGAGCGCAGCTATATCTGGGCCTCGGCCGAGGGCGGCGACATCCTCTGCGAGGTGACCGTCTTTGGCGGTGCGTCGCGCTACGAGGCGGGCGCACGGGTCTCCAGCATCATTTCCGCCCCGTCCTGAGAACCTTGGCCGTGCATAGATAACGCTGTTGCGTTAACCATAGGTCGCGCTATTCGACGCGTGGCGTATGGGGCCAAGGGGGATCGCCGTGTACCAGTCTGAATTTCCGGTCGAGCAGCCGGTGCCGGTCTTCGATCCGACCCTGGTCTTCCTGCTGATTCTCGCTGGAATCGCCATCGCCGCCCTGGCCTTCTTCGCCGGCCGCCTGACGGGGCGCGGCGAGAAGGGCGAAAAGGCCAGCGACGTCCCCAAGAAGATCCACGAGGCCATCAAGGCCAAGTGCGTGGCCGCCAGCAGCGCCCATTCCGGCGAACTGGAGAAGAAGGCCCACGAACTGCTCGACGAGGTCAGGCGCCTGATCGGGCCGCTGCTGACGTTCGGCGGTCCCTGCGCCAAGGCCTTCAAGCACCTGTCCGACGCCATCGACGGCAAGCCGCCCGAAGAGAAGCCGAAGGAGGGCCACAAGGACGGCGCGGCGCACGGCAAGGACGACAAGCATGACAAGCACGGCGACGACGCGGTCTGCGCCGTCCACGGCCCCGAAAAGCACAAGTGCGACGACAAGTGCCGCGGCGGTGGGGTCGAGTTGCTGAGTCGCAACGTGACGATCGTCGGCTCTCAGACCGTGCTGCTGGCGTCCTACAAGCCGGACGCCAAGCCCGACGATCACCACGAGGAGCCCAAGGGGCCCGACTCCAAGGAATTCAAGCAGCTGCTGCGCCTGGCCGTCGCCGAGTTCGCCGACTTCTGGAACCGCCCCAACTGCCTGCGCGAGCTGGAGGACTGCCAGAAGGCGCTGACGACCTTGCCGCCCATGCCCAAGGAAAAGCCGCACGGCGCCGACCATCACTGACGTCCCGAGGCATAAGAACGCCGTTCAGGTGGGCGAGACGGCTATTCTCTGCCCAAGGGGCGTGCGAATGTGGGTCTTCGTTCGAGCGAACTCGCCTCGCCGTTGAGGCGCGGGCCGGGGACGCTCACACCAAGACGACGCGTGGGCCAACGCCATGGCCCGACCAACGCGCAATGGATTGGCGAAGGCCGCGCCTTCCAAGGCGGTCACGCCTGGGAGGACGAAAGGAAGGACATGACCGCCACGGTCTCTCCGATCACGTCTGGCGCGCCCGAAGCGCCCGAGGCTGGTGTCAGTCTCATCGACTACGTGCCTTATCGCCTGGCCACGGCGTCGGCGGCGGTCAGCCGCCTGATCGCCCGCGCCTACGAGGACCGGTTCGGCCTGACCATCCCGCAGTGGCGGCTGATGTCGGTGCTGGCCGAGGGCTCTCTGACCCAGCACACCGCCGTCACCCGCACGGCGATGGACAAGGTCCGGGTCAGCCGCGCCGCCCAGGAACTGGTCATCCGCCGCCTGGTGGCCCGCACGACGGTCCGCTCCGACCGCCGCTCGCACACCCTGGAACTCACAGCCGCTGGCCGTCGCCTGTTCGCCGAGATCGCCCCGCTGGCCCTGGCCTATGAGGCGACCCTGCTGGCCGGCCTGGCCCCCAGCGAAGTGGCGATGTTCAAGCGCCTGCTGGACCACCTCGAAACCGCCGCCGTTCAGCTGACCGGCGGCGAGACGATCAGCCCGCCGTAGCCGTTTCACGGGCCGTCGTTAAACCGCGCTCTCAAGACTGGAAATCGCCGGCGACGCCTGTTAGGAAGACCACCCTTCGCGGAGACGCGAAGCCTGCGGGCGTGGTGAAACTGGTAGACGCGCCGGACTCAAAATCCGGTTCCGAAAGGAGTGTCGGTTCGACCCCGACCGCCCGCACCAACTCTTTCCTTCATAGTGGACTATAGCCGCTCAGCGGCCGCCACCCGCTGGATCAAACCTCTCAGCAGCCCGCGCCCCTTCACCCACGCCCCGTGCCCGGAATCCACATTGATGTGCCCCGCGCGGCCGAGATCCACGAACTCTGACCCCCAACTGCGCGCGAAGGCTTCGGCGCGTTCGAGTTCGACATAGGGGTCGTCGCGGCTGGCCACGACCAGGCTGGGGAAGGGCAGGCGCTGGCGGGGGATCGGGGAGAAGCCGACCAGCAGGCGGCCGGCCGGACCCTCGCGGTTGACGTCGGCCGGCGCGACCAGCATGGCCCCGCCGACGCCGCGTCCGCCGGTCACCTGGGCCAGGTGGCAGATCAGGGCGCAGCCCAGGCTGTGGGCGACCAGGATCGCGCCGGGGTTCTGGCGAATGGCTTCGGCCAGGCTGATGGTCCAGTCGCCCAGCAGGGGGCGCTCCCAGTCCTGTTGCTCGACCCGCTGGGCGTTGGGCAGCTCGCGCTCCCAATGGCTCTGCCAGTGGTCGGGACCGGAATTGTAGAGGCCCGGCACGATCAGGATCGGCGGGTCTTCACGATCGCGGCGGTGTGCTTCGAACAGGGAGGGCGTTGGGGTCATGGGCGTACTCTGGCTACCCGACGCAGATGCCCCATTCCGCCGCCGTGAGACAATTCATATCAATTCAATAGGAATTGAGAAAAGCTGGGGCGAGATGATGGTTTCGCCCCAGCGCTCGGGCCTGCGATCAGGCCGCGATCTTGTCGCCGCGATGCAGCGGATCGGGCAGGGGATCGCCCGACTTCACGAACTGCAGCGACACCGAGTTGATGCAGTAGCGCAGCCGCGTCGGGGCCGGGCCGTCGGGGAAGACGTGGCCCTGGTGGCTGTCGCAGCGGGCGCAGCGGGTCTCGATGCGGACCATGCCGTACGAGTTGTCGCGGACGCCCAGAACGTGGTCCTCGGCGAACGGCGCGTAGAAGCTGGGCCAGCCGGTGCCGCTCTCGAACTTGGTCTCGTGCTTGAACAGCGGCAGGCCGCACAGGCGGCAGGCGTAGACGCCGGGGCTCTTCTCGCCCAGCAGGCCGCCGCAGAACGGGGCTTCGGTGCCGTGGTGCAGAAGGACTCGCGCCTCTTCGGCCGTCAGGTCGGCCTCCAGGCGTTCGCGCTCGGCCTCGGTCGGCGGCGTCAGGTCGAATCCGGCGGTTGAAAGGGCGGCTGTGTCTGTCATGACGGACAATGTAAGTGCTTACGCGTTGATCCGGTAGAACCCAGGAGTCGCCCTATGACCGTCGCCGTCGCCTTTTTGCAGCCCGGCTGGGCCGATTGGGAAGCCGGGAGCGTGCTGGCCCTGCTGCGCCGCGAGCTGAAGGTCCAGATCGAGGTCGCCACGCCCGACGGCGAGCCCGAGACCTCGATCGGCGGCGTGCTGGCCGCGGCCGACTACCGCTTCGACGATCCGGTGCTGAACGACGCCGACGTCTTCCTCCTGATCGGCAGCGACTCGTGGGCCGAGGGCGAGAACAAGGCGGTCAGCGGTCTGCTGCGCCAGGCCTTCGCCGACGGCAAGGTGGTGGCCGGCATCTGCGCCGGAACCACGGCTCTGGCCCATGCCGGGCTGTTCGAGGGGCGCAAGCACACCTCGAACGGACGGGACTGGCTGGCCAAGACCGTGACCGACTATCTCGGGGCCGAGCACTATGTCGACACGCCCAAGGCCGTCAGCGACGGCAAGGTGGTCAGCGCCTCGGGCCTGGCGCCGGTGACCTTCGCCGCCGCCGTCGCCCGCCTGATCGCCCCGGAAGCCGAGGAGGCGATCGCCGGCTACGAGGCGATGTTCGCGAAGGAATTCTCGGAAGCCTGATCATCCCAAATCCGATCTTCCCGGCGGAGGCCGGGACCCAGATCGTAAGGCTGTGAGGCGCATGCAGAAACGCCCGCGATCCTCTCCGGAACGCGGGCGCTCTTGCATCTGGGCCCCGGCATTCGCCGGGAAATCGGATGAAGGGGCCACTTGAGCGCGGCGACCCGACGCGGCGGTCCTTAGGCGGTAGCCTTCACGGCAGCACGACCTCGTCGTTCAGGGCGGTGTTTTGCGGCTGGGCGGTGACGATGCGGACCCGCAGGCCCTGGGCCTTTACGCCGGCCGGGATCTTCAGCTTCACCGAAGCGGTCTTGGGCAGCAGGTCCAGCGGCGCCTTCAGGGCCGGGACCCCGGCGCTGGTCAGCACCTTGCCGCTCGCGTCGACCAGTTCCAGCCTGGCCGGCGCGGCGTCCTGGGCGCCCAGGCTGTGGACCTTGGCGGTGATCGCCGAGCCCTTCACCACGACGTCGCCACGACCGACGCCGAGGTCGGCGCGCCTGGCCGGATCGTCGCCGGCCGTGACCCGCTTCATGTCGATGACCGTGCTCTGGCGCGGGGCCAGGACGACCTTGGTCCCCAGGCTGCGCTCGAAGGGCAGGGCGCGGGTTCGCGCCGCTCCATCGATCGCGTCATCGCCATTGGCGTCGAGGCCCTGGCTGAGGCTCCATTGGCCCGGCGCGACGTTCCAGCCGGTCATGGTCGCCGTCACCGGCTTGTCGGTGGTGTTGTAGGCGATGACCTTGAAGCCGGTCTTGGTGGCGTCCTTGACCAGCACCGCCACCTCCGTGCCGTCGGCGCCGTCGAAGCGCCACGAGACGGTGTGGCCCGGGGTCATCTGCGTGCGCTTGTTGGCGATGCCGCCTAGGCGCGAGCGCTGCAGGATGTCGGACGGCAGCTCCACACGGTCGGACCACCAGTGGCCTTCCGTGTGCATGTACATGTGCTGGGCGTTCCACTGGATCTCGTCGGCGTAGAGGCCTTCGAGGTAGCTCTTGTCGCCCGTCAGGTTCCAGGCCGCGTAGCGCTCCAGCGCGCCGCCCTTCTTCGCGGCGGCGATGATCTGGTCCTTGTTGGCGTCGGCCAGACCCATCTCGGTCACGGCGTTCTCGTTGATGCTGGAGAGCGACTTGACGCCGTTCTTGCTGATCCGCCAGGTGATCGGGGCCAGGTACTTCCTGTCGCCGGTCAGGCGCCAGGCCTGCCAGAACACCTGGAACGGACCGTCCGCGCCCGAGCCCTGCAGCACCGTCCCCCCGCGCTCGGCGTCGCTGCGCCAGTTGATCTCGTTGGGATAGGAGCCGTCCTTGGCGACGTGGGCCAGGTAGCCGTCGGCCAGGCCGATGATCGTGTTCCGCGCGGTCGGATCGCCGTTGAAGTCGCTGATCAGGATCGAGGGGTGGGTGACGCCGAACGAATAGGGCTTTTGCCACTCCCACGGACCCTCACGGTAGGCGATCTTGCCGCTGTACCAGTTGGTGTTGAAGTGGACGTGGCCGGCCGGGTTCTTGTCCACGACGCGGGGCAGGGCCTTCACGGTCGTGAACAGTCGCTCGACCACCAGCGGGTCACCGTAGTTTACGTACATCGCCTCGGAGTTCGAGTTGATGCCTTCCTCGTAGGCGTGCAGCTCGTCGGTCACGATCGTCGACAGGCCATCGGTGAACATGCCGTTCTTGTAGACCGCGTCGGTCAGGCGGTTCAGCGAGTGGGTGATCTTGTCCGGCTGGACGCCCATCAGGGCCAGGCCCGGCCACTGTTGCAAGAGGTCGGTGTCGTCCGACAGGCCGCCGCCGAAGTCGCCGAACTCGGCCTGGCGCTCGTCGATCCACCAGTTGACGAACTTGGAGACCAGCTTCAGGTCCTCCAACTGGCGGAAGGCCCACAGCGGCGTCGCGTCGGTCGGCTTGGGCTGTTCGAACGCCGGCCAGCCCTGGCTGCCATAGGTGATGTCACCCCAGTATTCGCGGCCGATCTGATTGTCGGGATCGATCTTCAGCAGGTCCGAGATGTCGGCATAGAGGCGGCGATAGAGGCCCTGGCGCTTGGAGGTCGTGTGCTCCTCGACCAGGAAGGCCCAGTTGTCCTTCACCTGGTTCAGGCGATCCTGGACGTGCTCGACCTTGGCCTTGTCGCGGTCCTTCAGCACCAGGCGGATCTTGGCGCCGTCCAGGGCCTTGGGTCCAAAGTCGGCGCTGTCGGCGGCGATGGTCAGGTACAGGCTGTCGGGCGTCAGGATGCGGTCGCGCAGGTCCAGCCAGACGGTGCGGGCCTCGCCGGCCTTCACCGAGACGCTGACGTCGATCATGTTCCGGCCCGGCCAGATAGGGTCCTTGACCTGGATGTTCAGCGGGATGATGGCGCCAGCGGCGCCAGGCAGAGAAGGAATGTCGATCGCCACGCCGTCCAGGCCGTCGCGGGCGTTCTCCCAGCCATAGGCCCAGTTGCGGGCCAGGGCTTGAGCGGCCGGCGCGTCGCCAAAGCCCGACGGGATCAGCACGTGGACGATCGGCAGGCCCGGGGCCTTCAGGTCGGCGGTGGGGCGCAGGCGCGTGGGCGCGCCTTCCGGGACGGCCACGACAGTGGCGCGCTCGCCGGCCGGGTGGCGGCCGGTGATATAGGCGTTGAGGCTGGCCAGGTTCAGATAGTCCGGCGCGACGTCGGCGCGGACCGTGTAGCTCATCTTGAACGCGTCCTTGGGCTCCGCGCCGGCGGTCACGTTATAGGCCCAGATCTCCTGGATCGGGGTCTCCTGGGCGATGTTGGTGAAGGTCAGGACGCCGCCGGTCAGCGGCTTGGCCAGGGTGTTGACCGTGCGCTGCTGGTCCTTGGCGCGGGTCCCGACGCTGGCGCCCTTGTCGCCGGCCTTGATAGCCCCTGGGGCCGCCCAGCTGAGGTCGCCATAGGCCGGGCCCTGGATCTCGATGCGGTTCACCGGCTCGTCGGGCAGCGCGAGCGTCAGGGCCTTGCCACCGTCGACATAGACGTTCCAGTCCGGAAGCTGGAAATAGTCGTCACGGCCGGGCAGGCGCGAGCGGTTGTAGACGCCGGGCCAGGTGGTCTCGGCGATGCCGTCCGTAAACTTCCACATCCATTCCTTGAGGTCCTTGGCGTCCTTGAACTCGACCTTGCGGATCGTGGTCTTCTCGTCGGTCAGCAAGGGCGGGGCGGCGAGGTTCCAGCCGTAGCGCTGCTTCCAGGCGGCGTGGATGGCCGGGTCGTCGAGCGTCGCGACCGGGGCGGCGGCGGCCGGCGCTTCGTTATGCGACAAGGCGGCGATGGCGTCGGCGGCCAGCGGGCGATCGTAGACGCGCAGCTCGTCCAGGTCGCCGCCGCGGGTGAAGTTGTAGCGGCTCTGCACCTGGTGCGGCGCGATCACGCGGCCGGCGACGCCGAACTGGTCCAGGCCGGCGTCATAGACGGCCTTGGCCTCGGTCCTGGCGGCCAGCTTGCCGTCGACGAACAGCTGGACGCCGGTCGTTTCGTCCCAGGTGAAGGCCAGGTGCGTCCAGGCGTCGGCGGCCGGGTTCTTGTCGACCTTGAACGAGACGCGGGTGCGCGAGAGGCCATTGTCGGTGACGAAGGCGTCGAAGCCGTGGCCGTTCCAGTCGATGCGCAGGAACGCCATGTCCCAGCTGGAGTGGTCGGCATAGCCGACGCGGAAGATCACGAACGGCGCGACGCCGACCGGATAGCCGGAGCGCCAGAAGAAGGAGAGCGTCCCGCGCTGGGCCTGGATGTTGCCGGGCGCGTTCCACGAGACGACGCCGTCGTCCTCGGCATGGAATCCCTTGCCCACCTTGCCGTCGGCGATCGGCGTGACCTTGTCGGCGAAGTTGGGGATCGGGTCGCCGGCGGCGACGTCGGCGACCAGGCCCTTGTCGCCCGAGACCTTGAACAGCAGGGCCGGCTCAGCCGCCAAGGAAGCGCTTTGGGCCGCCACGGCCGCGTTCGCGAGGATCAGCGCGCAGGCCGATCCCAGGAAAATCGCCTTCATCGATTGTCTCCTCCCGGTGGCGTTCCATCGCGGCTTCCGCACTAATGGAAACCGGTGTCATTGCCTGGGCGCTGGTTTAGCGCCCCAAGGGCAAGCTTGCAAACCCGACGGGGACTGATAGGCCGTGCTGCAAAGCACAAGATCTTTGGGCGGAAGTTGCGATGTTTTCGAAGATACTGATCGCCAACCGGGGTGAGATCGCGGTCCGCGTGATCAAGACGTGCCGCCGCCTCGGCATCAAGACGGTGGTGGTCTATTCGGACGCCGACGCCGGTTCGCTGGCGGTCGAGATGGCCGACGAGACCGTGCATATCGGCGCCTCGCCGGCCAATCAGAGCTACCTCGTCGCCGACAAGATCATCGCCGCCTGCAAGCAGACGGGCGCCCAGGCCGTGCACCCGGGCTTCGGCTTCCTGTCGGAGAACGCCAGCTTCGCCCAGCGCTGCGCCGACGAGGGGATCGTGTTCATCGGTCCCAACCCCGGCGCGATCAGCGCCATGGGCGACAAGATCGAGAGCAAGAAGTTCGCCCAGGCCGCGGGCGTCTCCTGCGTGCCCGGCCATATCGGCGAGATCGCCGACACCGCCCACGCGACAACGATCGCCGAGCAGATCGGCTATCCGGTGATGATCAAGGCCAGCGCCGGCGGCGGCGGCAAGGGCATCCGCGTGGCCTGGAACCGCAAGGACGTCGAGGAAGGCTTCCCGGCCGTGCGCGCCGAGGCCAAGGCCAGCTTCGGCGACGACCGGATCTTCATCGAGAAGTTCATCGAGAGCCCGCGCCACATCGAGATCCAGGTGCTGGGCGACAAGCACGGCAATGTCGTCCACCTGTTCGAGCGCGAATGCTCGATCCAGCGCCGCAACCAGAAGGTCATCGAGGAGGCCCCGTCGCCGCTGCTGGACGAGGCGACCCGCGCGGCCATGGGCGCCCAGGCCGTGGCCCTGGCCAAGGCGGTGAACTATGACAGCGCCGGCACGGTCGAGTTCGTCGCCGGCCAGGACAAGAGCTTCTTCTTCCTGGAGATGAACACCCGCCTGCAGGTCGAGCACCCGGTCACCGAGCTGATCACCGGCCTCGATTTGGTCGAGCAGATGATCCTCAGCGCGGCCGGCGAGAAGATGGCCTTCGAGCAGAAGGACCTCTCGATCAACGGCTGGGCCATCGAGAGCCGCATCTACGCCGAGGATCCCTACCGCAAGTTCCTGCCCTCGATCGGCCGCCTGGTCCGCTACGCCCCTCCGGAGGAAGGCGACAAGGGCGGTTACACCATCCGCAACGACGCGGGCGTGCGCGAGGGCGACGAGATCTCGATGTACTACGACCCGATGATCTCCAAGCTGTGCGCCTGGGCTCCGACCCGGCTGGCGGCGATCAACGGCATGGGCCGGGCGCTGGAAGACTTCCACATCGAGGGCCTCTCCCAGAACATCCCGTTCCTGGCCGCGGTGATGGACCAGGCGCGGTTCCGGTCTGGCAAGATCTCGACCAACTACATCAAGGACGAGTTCGCCGAGGGCTTCGCCGGGACCGAACCTAGCCCTGAGCAGATCGACATCCTGACCGCCGTCGGCGCGGCCATGCAGCGGGTCTACGCCGCCCGCGCCCGCTCCGACGCCTCGGGCCTGGCCGGTCCGCCGCGCGCCGAGTGGATCGTCGCCGTCGGTCCCGCCAAGCGCCGCGTCAAGGTCAGCGGGGAGAACGGCGACGTCTCGGTCGAACTGCTCGACGAAGGCCGCACCCTGGACCTGACCGACATCGACTGGCGTCCGGGCAAGCCGGTGTTCAAGGCGGCCCTGGGCGGCAAGGCCTTCACGGTCCAGGCCGCGCCCGCCGCCGAGGGCTTCACCATCCGCCACCGCGCCGCCAGGGCCCGGGTGCTGGTCCTGACCCCGCGCAACGCCGAACTGCACGACAAGCTGCCCGAGAAGCAGGCCGCCGACACCTCCAGGCTGGTGCTGTCGCCGATGCCGGGCCTCGTCGTCTCGATGGACGTCATCACCGGCCAGCAGGTCCGCGAGGGCGAGGTCGTCTGCGTGCTCGAGGCCATGAAGATGCAGAACATCATCCGCGCCGAGCGCGACGGCGTCGTCAAGGCCGTCAACGCCAAGTCCGGCGATCCCGTCGCCGCCGATGAGGTGCTGGTGGAGTTCGCGTAAGGTGCTTGCGACCTCAGGTGGAGTTGATAGCTTCGCCTTATGGCGAAGAAGAATCAGTTCCTGATCGACGGCTTGTTCGGGTTCGACGGGCGTTTCCGGCGCTCGGAGTACTGGATCGCCAGCATTGGCCTGACGATCGTGCGACTGGTGGTCCTGCTCGTGATCTGCGGCGTGCTGGGCATGGGGCTGGTCGAGGCGTCGCGGCTGCCGTTGGTGCGGCATGGCC
>CBDIPU010000014.1:0-166083 GCA_965283765.1 Caulobacteraceae bacterium | reverse complement strand
CGGCCGACACATGACCATCGACCACGACTCCCGCCTAAGGCGCCTTCGTTTCCGCGCCTGGCATCGCGGCTTCCGGGAAGCGGACCTCATTCTGGGCCCGTTCGCGGACGTCCATGGCCCGAACCTGACCCCGGCGCAGATCGACACGCTCGAGACGCTGCTCGAGGAGTCGGACCGCGAGATCTACGCCTGGATCGTCGGCCAGGAGCCGACCCCGGAAAAGTTCGAGACGGACGTCCTGGCGATGATCCGCGCGTTCAGGTTCCAGGCGCACGCCTCGCGCCCGGTCGGGACGGCGCGCGAAACATGAGTTACGACGCCAAACAGATCGCCAAGGCCGCCGGCGGCCTGACCCTCGCCGGCGCGCCGGAAGGCTTCGACGCGCTGGTGATGGCCGACATCGCCCGGGCGCGCGGCGGCCTGACCGCGTTCGTGGCCCGCGACACCGCTCGCGCCAACGCCTTCGTCGACGCCCTGAAGTTCTTCGCTCCCGAGATCGAGGCGGTGCTGCTGCCCTCGTGGGACTGCCTGCCTTACGACCGCATCGGCCCGTCCTCGGGTGTCTCGGCCACCCGGATGGCGACCCTGTCGCGTCTGGCCCGGGGGCTGGGCGAGACGAAGCCAGCCATTCTCGTCATGCCCGCGCCGGCCCTGCTGCAGCGCGTGCCGACCAAGGATGTGCTGCTGCGCGCCAGCTACAGCGCCAGGGTCGGCAATGTCGTCGATATCAAGGACCTGGAGCGCTATTTCGCGGTCAACGGCTACGCCCGCGCCTCCACCGTCTCCGAGCGCGGCGAGTTCGCGATCCGGGGCGGCGTCATCGACGTCTATCCGCCGGCCGCCGAGGAGCCGGTGCGCCTGGATCTGTTCGGCGACACGCTGGAAAGCATCCGCGCCTTCGACCCCGAGACCCAGCGCTCGACCAAGCAGCTGAAGGCGATCGACCTTCTGCCGGTCAGCGAGGCCCTGCTGGACGCCGACGGGATTTCGCGGTTCCGCAAGGGCTATGTCGCGGAATTCGGCGCGCCAGGCGACGATCCGCTGTACGCCGCCGTCAGCGAAGGCGGTCGCCGCGCCGGCCTCGAGCACTGGCTGCCGCTGTTCTACGAGCGGATGTCGAGCCTGTTCGACTATCTGCCCGACGGATCGCTGATCGGGGTCGACCACCAGACCACGGAGGCGCGCGACGAGCGCCTGTCGATGATCCTGGACGCCTACGAGGCCCGCGCCAGCGCCGATCGCAAGTCGGCCTATCGCCCGCTGGCGCCGCAGGCCCTGTACCTGACCGCCGCCGAGTGGGACCGCGAGCTCACCGACCGCACGCATCGCCTGTTCACGCCGTTCCAGCCCCAGGGCCTGGACGTCGTCGACATGGGCGCCAAGCTGGGCCGGGTCTTCGCCGCCGAGCGGGCCCAGGACAGCGTCAACCTGTTCGAGGCCACCGCCGACCACGCCAAGGCCCTGGCCGCCGCCGGCAAACGGGTGCTGTTCGGCTCGTGGTCCGAGGGCTCGTCCGAGCGCCTGGGGACCATGCTGGCCGACCACGGCCTGAAGAAGATCCCCTATGCCGCCTACTGGCAGGCGGCCAAGGCCAACGACCCGAAGACGCCGCAGCGTGTCGTGCTGCCGCTGGACCACGGCTTCGAGACCGACAGCCTGGCGGTCATTTCCGAGACCGACATCCTGGGCGACCGCCTGGCCCGCCCGCGCAAGAAGCGCCGCGCCGCCAACTTCCTGGCCGAGGCCTCCGCGCTCACGCCGGGCGATCTTGTCGTCCACATCGACCACGGCATCGGCCGCTACGAGGGCCTGAAAACCCTCGACGTCCAGGGCGCGCCGCACGATTGCCTGGACCTACTCTATGGCGGCGAGGCCAAGCTCTACCTGCCGGTCGAGAACATCGACCTCTTGACCCGCTACGGCGCCTCGGATCCCGAGACGGTGCAGCTGGACAAGCTGGGCGGCGCCGCCTGGCAGGGGCGCAAGGCCAAGGCCAAGGAACGCCTGCGGGTCATGGCCGAGGGGCTGATCCAGATCGCCGCCGCCCGCCAGCTGAAGTCCGTCGAGGAGACCGACGCGCCGCAGGGCGTGTTCGACGAGTTCTGCGCCCGCTTCCCCTACGAGGAGACGGACGACCAGCTCAGCGCCATCCACGACGTGCTGGAGGACCTGGCGTCCGGCAAGCCGATGGACCGCCTGATCTGCGGCGACGTCGGCTTCGGCAAGACCGAAGTGGCCCTGCGCGCGGCCTTCGTGGTGGCGATGAGCGGCAAGCAGGTGGCGGTCGTCTGCCCGACGACCCTGCTGGCCCGGCAGCACTACAAGACCTTCAAGGACCGCTTCCAGGGCTGGCCGGTCAAGGTCACGCGCCTGTCGCGCCTGGTCACCGGCAAGGAAGCCGCCGAAACCCGCGAGGGCCTGGCCAATGGTCAGATGGAGATCGTGGTCGGCACCCACGCCATCCTGTCCAAGCAGGTCTCGTTCAAGGACCTGGGCCTCGTCATCGTCGACGAGGAGCAGCACTTCGGGGTCAAGCACAAGGAGAAGCTGAAAGAGCTTCGCGCCGACGTGCACATGCTGACCCTGACCGCGACGCCGATCCCGCGCACCTTGCAGATGGCGCTGTCGGGCATCCGCGAGATGTCGATCATCGCCACCCCGCCGGTCGATCGCCTGGCGGTGCGCACCTATATCAGCCCGTTCGACCCGGTGACCCTGCGCGAGGCCCTGCTGCGCGAGAAGTATCGCGGCGGCCAGTCCTACTACGTCGTGCCGCGCATCAAGGACCTGGAGGATATCGAGAAATTCCTCCGCACCCAGGTGCCCGAGGTGAAGTACGTCGTCGGCCACGGCCAGATGGCGGCCACCCAGCTGGAAGACGTGATGACGGCCTTCTACGAGGGCCAGTACGACGTTCTGCTTGCGACGACGATCGTCGAGAGCGGGCTCGATATCCCGTCGGCCAACACCCTGATCGTCCACCGCGCCGACATGTTCGGCCTGGCCCAGCTCTATCAAATCCGGGGCCGCGTCGGCCGCTCCAAGGCCCGCGCCTACGCCTATCTGACCACGCCGGTCGAGAAGTCGCTGACCCTGTCGGCCGAGAAGCGCCTGCAGGTGCTGCAGTCGCTGGACAGCCTGGGGGCCGGCTTCCAGCTGGCTAGCCACGACCTGGACCAGCGCGGCGGCGGCAATCTCTTGGGCGACGAGCAGAGCGGCCACATCAAGGAGATCGGCGTCGAGCTCTACCAGCAGATGCTGGAGGACGCCGTCGCCGAGCTGCGCCAGCGGCAGGGGCAAGAGGCCCTGCTGGAAGACCGGGGCTGGTCGCCGCAGATCAACACCGGCGCGGCCGTGATGATCCCGGACGAGTACGTCCCGGACCTGAACGTCCGCCTGTCGCTCTATCGCCGCCTGTCCGACGCCGAGAAGGCCGCCGATCGTGAAGCCCTGGCCGCCGAGATGATCGACCGCTTCGGCCCGCTGCCGCCCGAGACCGACAGCTTGCTCAAGGTCGTCGCCATCAAGGGCCTGTGCCGCGAGGCCAATGTCGCCAAGATCGACGTCGGCCCCAAGGGCGCGGTCGCTAGCTTCAGGAATGATAGTTACGCCAATCCGCTGGGGCTGATGCAGTACGTCGGCAAGAACAGCCTGATCTGGAAGGTCCGCCCGGACCAGAAGGTCGTGGTCAAGGGCGAGTGGGACACCCCGGCTCAGCGCCTCGACGCGGCGGAGAAGATTCTCACCATCCTGGCCAGGCTGGCAAAGGAGTAGGGCGGGCCGCTAATCCCGTTTGCATGCGGGGATTAAATCCCTCTCTCATAGAGAGAGGGTTTGATGAGGATTCGACGAGCGTTCGCCGCTCTCCATCCCCGGCTTCAAAACCTGCCATATTCTCTCTTCACCTCGTCGCGAGGAAAGGGCGCATGGCCAGCGACCGTTGCGGCGGCGGGGGGGTGATCGAGCGGGGTCAGGTCCGAGGGGGATACTCGGACGGTCCGGGGATGAGCTTGCTGGGCTCACCCGCCCGCCGTCGGCGTGGTCGAAGGCAAAGGGGCGTGTCAGGCTGTAAGCCCGTCCTCTTCGACCGCTGGGGTCTTCCGGAAACGGAAGGGTCCGGGTCCCGGTAAGGCCTGAACAGGGCCACCTGCCGGGACGCTGTCGAATAACGGTCGCGCGGAGCGTCGGGCTTCGTCGAAACGGTATTTCTACTTCCAAACTCCGGACGCTGTCCGGCGCTCCGCGTCCCTTTCCGCAAACTTCAGCGAGCGATCGCGTGAAGCGGCGGAACCGTGCGCCTACAGCCGCAGCCCGTAGAGCCGTCGATCCCGACGCTCGCCGTCGCGGTGCACCGCGCCCTTCAGGTAGCCCTCGGCCTTGAAGCCTAGCTTGTCCAGCAGGCGTTCGGCGCGGTTGTCGCCGACATGGATGCTGGCCACTAGGCTCTTGAGGCCGCTGCCGGCGGCGTGGGCGAGGAGGGCGCTGACCGCCTCGGCGCCGAAGCCCTGGCCCCAGCCCTTGCGGTCGATGACGAAGCGAATCTCGGCCCGATCGTGACGCCGGTCGATGTCGACGAATTCGCAATAGCCCAGGTAGTCGCCGCTCTGGGTGTGGCGGATGCTCCAGTAGGCGGCGTCACCGGCGCTCATGTCGTCGACCTGGGCGGCGACACGGCTGGCCACCTCGTCGGGATCCTCGATCGGCTCCTGGTCGAGGTTGGACATCACCTCGGCGTCGCTGAGGAACGGATAGATCAGGGGCGCGTCGTCGACCGTCAGCGGCGTGAGGGTCAGGCGTTCGGTCTCGATGATCATGCGATGGGGCGGTCTGGCTTTCGGGGTTGCGTTTGGCGGCGCGCTTCCCAGCTATGGCGCGGAGCGCTCGCTAGTGGTAGAGGGGCCGCTTCGTTTTTAACGCGGCATTTCGCCCGCGCCCGGATCGAGAATACATTCCACATGCTTATCGGCGTCCTGCTGGCCATCAATATCGTCGTCTGCCTTTGCCTGATCGGGGTAGTGCTCATGCAGCGCTCCGAAGGCGGCGCGCTGGGCATGGGCGGCGGCAACTCCGGCTTCATGACCGCCCGCGGCGCCGGTGACCTGCTGACCCGCATCACCTGGATCCTGTTCTCGGTCTTCCTGCTGATCAGCCTGACCCTGACCATCCTGACGGGGCGCGCCAATACCGGCGGATCGGTGGCCGACCAGGTCAAGGGCCTGGACGCCAAGACGCTGAACGCGGCCCCGCCCCCCGTGGCGCCGACGCCTGGTTCGCTGAATTCGCTGCCGGCCTCACCGGACAACCAGCCGGGCGCCATCCAGGCCCCGACCCCGCAGATCAACACGCCGGCCCCGGCCGCCGCGCAACCGGCGCTGCTGGCGCCGACGCCCTCGGCCCCCAAGGCCGAAGCCAAGAAGCCGGCTCCGGCGGCCAAGGCCCCGGCCGCAACCCCGACGGTCGCGGCCCCGCCGGCGGAACAGCCCAAACAACAATAACCGTCCCAGACGGCGCTTCCACTGACCCCCGAGGGCGACCTCGGGGGTTTAATCTTGTTGATGAACGCAGGTCTTTTTCCGGCGTCGTCGAATCACGGGTAAACTGATCGCCCATGACGCGGTACATTTTCATCACCGGCGGCGTGGTTTCCTCGCTTGGCAAGGGTTTGGCCTCGGCGGCGCTTGGCGCGCTGCTGCAAGCGCGTGGCTACACGGTTCGCCTTCGCAAGCTCGACCCCTATCTCAACGTCGATCCGGGCACGATGAGCCCGTATCAGCACGGCGAGGTCTTCGTGACCGATGACGGGGCCGAGACCGACCTCGACCTGGGCCACTACGAGCGCTTCACCGGCGTGTCGGCCAAGAAGGCCGACAACATCACGACGGGCCAGATCTACAAGACGATCATCGAGAAGGAGCGCCGCGGCGACTATCTCGGCGCGACCGTCCAGGTGATTCCGCACGTCACCAACGAGATCAAGGACTTCGTCCTGTCGCCGGCCATGGACGAGACGGGCAAGAAGCCCGTCGACTTCGTGCTGGTCGAGATCGGCGGCACGGTCGGCGACATCGAGGGCCTGCCGTTCTTCGAAGCCATCCGCCAGCTGCGCCAGGACCTGCCGCGCGGCCAGAGCTGCTACCTGCACCTGACCCTGCTGCCGTTCATCAAGACGGCCGGCGAGATGAAGACCAAGCCGACCCAGCACTCGGTCAAGGAACTGCGCTCGATCGGCATCCAGCCGGACATCCTGCTCTGCCGTTGCGAGCAGGAGATCCCGGCCGAGGAAAAGCGCAAGATCGCCCAGTTCTGCAATGTCCGCCCCAGCGCGGTCATCCAGGCGATGGACTCCTCGTCCATCTACGCCGTGCCGATCGACTATCACGAACAGGGCCTGGACGCCGAAGTCCTCGACGTCTTCGGCATGAGCGATGCGCCGGCCCCGGACCTGGCGCGCTGGAAGACCATCGACGACACCGTCCAGCACCCCGACGGCGAGGTGACCATCGCCGTCGTGGGCAAGTACACGGTGCTCAAGGACGCCTACAAGTCGCTGATCGAGGCCCTGCACCACGGCGGCCTGGCCAACAGGGTCAAGGTCAATCTGGACTGGGTCGAGAGCGAGACCTTCGAGGGCGACGAGGGCGCGGCCGCGGCCCGCCTGGAGAACGCCCACGCCATCATGGTGCCGGGCGGCTTTGGCGAGCGGGGCGCGGAAGGCAAGATCCGCGCTGCCCAGTTCGCCCGGGAGCGGAAGGTGCCTTACTTCGGCATCTGCTTCGGCATGCAGATGGCGGTCATCGAGACCCTGCGGAACGTCGCCGGCATCAAGGACGCCAGCTCGTCCGAGTTCGGCCCCACCGAGCGTCCCGTGGTCGGCATCATGACCGAGTGGATCAAGGGCAACGAGACGGTCCAGCGCCGCGCCAACGACGATCTGGGCGGCACCATGCGCCTGGGGGCCTATGACGCCGTCCTGACGTCGGGATCGAAGGTCGCCGAGATCTACGGCGCGACCGAGATCAGCGAGCGCCACAGGCACCGCTATGAGGTCAATATCGGCTACGCCCACCTGATGGAGGACGCCGGCCTGAAATTGACCGGCCGCTCGCCCAATGGCGTGCTGCCCGAGATCGTCGAGCGGGATGACCATCCGTGGTTCATCGGGGTGCAGTATCACCCGGAACTGAAGAGCCGTCCGTTCGCTCCGCACCCGCTTTTCGCCAGCTTCATCGCCGCGGCCAAGGAGCACGGTCGACTGGTCTGAAGCACGCTGTTGCATCTCCGAAGAGATTCGGGCATAAGCGCGCCCTCACGCGGCGACCTGGGCACCCCCAAGTCGCCGCTCTCGATTTTCACGCTCAACGAGCAGAATCACTTCGATGGCCGTTCCTAAAAGAAAAACTTCGCCTTCTCGCCGGAACATGCGCCGGTCGCACCACGCCCTGGGCGCCAACTCGTTCATCGAGGACAAGGACACCGGCGAACTGCGCCGTCCGCACCATGTCGATCTGAAGACCGGCATGTACAACGGCAAGCAGATCCTGACGCCGAAGGAAGACTAAGGTCTCCTTTCGTCAGTGACGATTTCGAAAACGCCGCCTGGTTCGCCCGGGCGGCGTTTTTCGTCATATTTTCGTCGTACGCACAAAAAAGGTGTTAGCCTCCGAGTTGGGAGGTACGCCCATGCTCACACGCCGAAACATCACGGCGGGACTGGGAATTTCAGGACTAGGGCTTTCTGGGGCCGCGTCGTCGGCCATGGCCGAGGTCATCACCCCCGTTTCCGTCAATCAGACTCTGCCGTCAGCGGCCGCGCCGACGCCGCCGGACGATCCGGTGCTGATCCTCGACGCCTCGCTGGACGCTGACGATCGCCTCACGGTCGAGGTCGAGATCAACGGGCAGGGCCCCTTCAACTTCGTAGTGGACACCGGAGCCGGGCGCAGTGTGCTGACGCCGGCGGTCGCCGAGAAGCTGAACCTGCCGGCAGGCCCGCAGATCCTCATCCACGGCATCTCCAGCGCCATAACCAGTCCGACGGCGCGGATCGACAGCATGAAGGCTGGCGAAGCCCGCATGGGCGCGGCGGTCCTGCCCGTGCTGCCCTATGAACGCGTGGGGGCCGACGGCCTGCTGGGCGTCGACATCCTGGACCGGCGCAACGTCGTCTTGGATTTCCGAAAGCGGCAGATCCTGATCCGCCGCAGCCAGTTCTTCTCGGAGATGACCCGCAAGGCCGACGAGATCTCGGTGCCGGCCGACGCCCGCTTCGGACGCCTGACCCTGACCGACGCCCGTATCGGCGGGACACGCTCGGTGGCCTTCATCGACTCGGGCGGCGGCGTCTCGATCGGCAATCTGGCTCTGCAGCGGGCGATCGCCGCCAAGCGGCGTCGCGTCTCGGACATCGTCAAGCCGGCGCGCCTCCTGACGGCCGGCGGCGAGGTTTATCTGGGCGAGTTCCGCGTCGTCCCGTCGATCACCATGGGAAATCTGCAGCTGACCAACGTCCCCATGGCTTTCGCCGATGTGCACATCTTCGACGTCTGGTCGCTGAACGACCGGCCGGCGGCGCTGCTGGGCGTGGATGTGTTGAGGCTGTTCGCCAAGGTCGAGCTGGACTTCGGCTCTGACCGCGTCCTGTTCAAGCTGGGCCAGAGGAACGGGCTGACGCCGATCTACAATGTCTAGGTGAGTTTCCGTCTTTGTGACCGGTGATCAGCGCCCGTCCGGGGGAAGTCAAGTTGCGCCCGCGGCGCTTGGCGGCTAAAGGCGGGCGCGCCTTGGCCTCTAGGAGCAGCCCATGACCGAGATCGTCGACATCATCGCCCGCGAAATTCTCGACAGCCGGGGCAACCCGACCGTCGAAGTCGACGTGATCCTGGACGACGGCGCCTTCGGCCGCGCCGCGGTGCCATCGGGCGCCTCGACGGGCGCCCATGAGGCCAACGAGAAGCGTGACGGCGACAAGGCCCGCTATCTGGGCAAGGGCGTCCTGCAGGCCGTGGACGCGGTCAACGGCGAGATCTTCGACGCCCTGGCCGGCGTGGACGCCGAGGACCAGCGCCGCGTCGACACCCTGCTGATCGAGCTGGACGGCACGCCGAACAAGGCCCGCCTGGGCGCCAACGCCATTCTCGGCGTCTCGCTGGCCACGGCCAAGGCCGCCGCCAAGTCGGCCGGCCAACCGCTCTACAAGTACGTCGGCGGCGTGAACGCCCGCGTGCTGCCGACCCCGATGATGAACATCATCAACGGCGGCGCCCACGCCGACAATCCGATCGACATCCAGGAATTCATGATCCTGCCGACCGGCGCCAAGGAATTCCGCGAAGCCCTGCGCATGGGCGCCGAGATCTTCCACAGCCTGAAGAAGGCTCTGAAGGACGCCGGCCACAACACCAATGTCGGCGACGAGGGCGGCTTCGCCCCGAACCTCGCCTCGGCCGAAGCCGCGCTCGACTTCATCGTCAAGGCTGGCGAGAAGGCCGGCTACAAGGCTGGCGAGGACTTCGTCCTGGGTCTGGACGTCGCCTCGACCGAGTTCTTCAAGAACGGCAGGTACGAGCTGGAAGGCGAGGGCAGGTCTCTCGACCCGGCCCAGATGGTCGACTACCTGGCCGGCCTGGCCTCGAAGTTCCCGATCCTGTCGATCGAGGACGGCATGGCCGAGGACGACTTCGACGGCTGGAAACTGCTGACCGACACCCTGGGCAAGAAGGTCCAGCTTGTCGGCGACGACCTGTTCGTGACCAACCCCAAGCGCCTGCAGATGGGCCTGGACAAGGGCCTGGCCAATTCGATCCTGGTGAAGGTCAACCAGATCGGCACGCTGTCGGAAACCATCGACGCCGTCGATCTGGCGCACCGCCACGGCTACACCAGCGTCATGAGCCACCGCTCGGGTGAAACCGAGGACAGCACGATCGCCGACCTGGCCGTCGCCCTGAACTGCGGTCAGATCAAGACCGGTTCGCTGGCCCGTTCGGACCGCACCGCCAAGTACAACCAGCTGCTGCGCATCGAAGAAATGCTGGACGATCAAGGCGTCTATGCTGGCCGCGCGGCGCTGAAGGGCCGCTAAGACCCTCCAGATCGCTAGATCTCGCGAAGGCGCGGCTTCCGAAAAGGGCCGCGCCTTTTGCATTTCGGGTGCGATTCTGGTCCGCCAGGCCGAATGTCGAAGACGTTCGTGCGATCCTCGACACCGTTAACCCACAAATTTTCTAAAAGCTCGGCAGTGGTTTCAAACGAGACCATTTCCGCCCCCTTCGCGGTCGCGAAATGGCTTCGGCGGCGCAGTATCTAGATGCGCGTGAAACGATCTCACGTGAAAGCATCGTTCGCCTGAGTGGCGAACTGTTAAAGACCCCGCTCAACGCCTGGATTTAGAAGGCGTTAAGCACGGTCGGCGATCCTACAAATCCCTCTCTGGGACCCTGAGATGTTCGCCCGACTGCAACCCTTCCTGCCGACCGCGGCGATCTTTTTCCTGATTTTCTACTTCGCCTTTCACGCTCTGACAGGTGATCGGGGTCTGCTGTCCATTTCGCAGCGCAATGCGGACCTCGCAGCAAAAACAAAGGAACTCAGGAAGATACGCGCGGAGAGGATGGACCTTGAGGCCCGTGCTCGTCTATTACGCAGCGGCAGTCTGTCGGCAGATCTCCTGGAGGAGCGCGCGCGCTCGCTTCTAGGATATGCCGACCCGAGGGACTATGTGATCCGGGTCAAGCGTCCGAGCTGACGGGTCGCCTATTCCTGGAATCGGCTGTCGGTCAGTACGTGGATCACCCGATCCCGGATTGATCTTGGCGAGACACCAGGGCGCCTCCCACGCGGAACCGACGTTTTTTCGGCGGGTGGCGCTCTCAGGACGAAGGCCGCGATGAAGATTGGCCAGGGAGATTTGAATGGCGCGTACGCGCAAGGCTGAGGCCTCGGCGGGGAAGGCGGTAGACACCGGTGTCAACGCTTTCGTCGGGAAAGACGAACTCCTGAAATTCTATCAGGACATGCTGCTGATCCGCCGCTTCGAGGAGCGCGCCGGCCAGCTGTACGGCATGGGCCTGATCGGCGGCTTCTGCCACCTCTACATCGGTCAGGAAGCCATCGCGGTCGGCATGCAGTCGATTTCGCAGGAGGGCGACCAGATCATCACGGGCTACCGTGATCACGGTCACATGCTGGCCGCGGGCATGGATCCCCGCGAGGTCATGGCCGAACTGACCGGCCGCGCCGGCGGTTCGTCCAAGGGCAAGGGCGGGTCGATGCACATGTTCGACATCGCCGCGGGCTTCTACGGCGGCCACGGCATCGTCGGCGCCCAGGTCGCGCTCGGCACCGGCCTTGCGCTGGCCAACCACTACAAGGGCAATGGCAAGGTCTCGTACGCCTATATGGGCGACGGCGCGGCCAACCAGGGTCAGGTCTACGAGAGCTTCAACATGGCCCAGCTGTGGAAGCTGCCGGTCGTGTACGTGATCGAGAACAACCAGTACGCCATGGGCACCAGCGTCGAGCGCGCCGCCTCTGAAACCGCGTTCCACAAGCGTGGAACCTCGTTCCGCATTCCGGGCGAGGAAGTCGACGGCATGGACGTCGTCGCCGTCCGTGAAGCCGGCGCTCGCGCCACCGAGCACGCCCGCAGCGGCCAGGGTCCGTACATCCTCGAGATGAAGACCTATCGCTATCGCGGCCACTCGATGTCGGACCCGGCCAAGTACCGCACCAAGGAAGAGGTCGACGAGGTCAAGACGACCCGCGACCCGATCGACCACATCAAGGAACGCCTGGCCGCGGCCGGCGTGACCGAGGACGACCTGAAGGGCGTCGACGCGGACGTGAAGCGCATTGTCGCCGAGGCCGCCGAGTTCGCTCGCACGAGCCCCGAGCCTGATCCCTCGGAACTGTATACCGACGTCTACCTGGAGGCCGCCGAGTGACGGACATCCTGATGCCCGCGCTTTCCCCACGATGGAGGAAGGCACCCTGGCCAAGTGGCTCGTCAAGGAAGGCGACACCATCAAGGCCGGCGACGTGATCGCCGAGATCGAGACCGACAAGGCGACGATGGAAGTCGAAGCCGTCGATGAAGGCGTCGTCGAAGCCATCCTGGTTCCGGCCGGCAGCGAGAACGTCAAGGTCAACACCCTGATCGCGCGCCTGAAGGGCGAGGGCGAAGCCGCGGCTCCGGCCGCTCCGGCCGCCGCCCCCGTCGCTGAAGCCGCCCCAGCTCCGGTCGCCGCTGCTCCCGCCGCCGCAGGCCCGATCTCGGCCGCCTCGACCTTCGCCGACCCGGAAATTCCGGCGGGTACGCCGATGAAGAAGATCACGGTCCGCGACGCCCTGCGCGACGCCATGGCCGAGGAAATGCGCAAGGACGACCGCGTCTTCCTGATGGGCGAGGAAGTCGCCCAGTACCAGGGCGCCTACAAGGTCAGCCGCGAGCTGCTGCAGGAGTTCGGCGACAAGCGCGTCATCGACACCCCGATCACTGAGCACGGCTTCGCCGGCATGGGCGTCGGCGCGGCGATGGCCGGGCTGAAGCCGATCGTCGAGTTCATGACCTGGAACTTCGCCATGCAGGCGATCGACCATATCATCAACTCGGCCGCCAAGACGCTCTACATGTCGGGCGGCCAGATCAAGTCGTCGATCGTGTTCCGCGGCCCCAACGGCGCGGCCTCGCGCGTCGGCGCCCAGCACAGCCAGGACTACGCCGCCTGGTACGGCAACGTCCCGGGTCTGAAGGTCATCGCGCCGTACGACGCGGCTGACGCCAAGGGCCTGCTGAAGGCCGCGATCCGCGATCCGAACCCGGTCGTCTTCCTCGAACACGAGATGATGTACGGCCATGAGTTCGACATTCCGGACGTTGAGGACTGGGTCGTGCCGATCGGCAAGGCCAAGGTCCGCCGCGAAGGCTCGGATGTCACCCTGGTCGCCTACAGCCGCATGGTGGGCTTTGCCCTGAAGGCGGCCGAGGAGCTGGAGAAGGAAGGCATCTCGGCTGAGGTCGTCGACCTGCGCACGATCCGTCCGATGGACCACGCCACGGTCCTGGAAAGCGTCAAGAAGACCAACCGTCTGGTCACGGTCGAGGAAGGCTGGGGCCCGATGGGCGTCGGCGCCGAGATCGTCGCCCGCATCACGGAGTTCGGCTTCGACTACCTGGACGCCCCGCCGCTGCGGGTTCACCAGGAAGACGTACCGCTCCCGTACGCGGCCAACCTGGAAGCCCTGTCGCTGCCTTCGGTCGAGAAGATCGTCAAGGCGGCCAAGGCGGTCAGCTACCGCTAAGACCGGCGCGGCCCTTGCTCCAGACGGGCAGGGGCCGCATCGTCTCGGCCAATGAATTCATCCCGTTTCAAGCGGGGTATCGCGGACGGCGACCCAGCACACCATGGGCCGACACAGTCCCGAACGATTGAGGAAAAAGCTCAATGTCGATCGACATCCTGATGCCCGCCCTGTCGCCCACCATGGAGGAGGGAACCCTCGCCAAGTGGCACGTCAAGGTCGGCGACACCGTCAAGGCCGGCGACGTGATCGCCGAGATCGAGACCGACAAGGCGACGATGGAAGTCGAAGCCGTCGATGAAGGCGTCGTCGAAGCCATCCTGGTCGACGCCGGGACCGAGAACGTCAAGGTCAACGCCCTGATCGCCAAGCTGGCGGGCGAGGGCGAAAGCCCCGCGCCGGCTCCGAAGGCTGAAGCGCCCAAGGCCGCCGCCGCTCCGACGCCTGCCGCCGCGCCCGCAGCGGCCCCGGCTCCCGCCGCGCCGGCGCCCGTCGCCGCCGACGGTTCGCGTGTCTTCGCCTCGCCGCTGGCCCGCCGCCTGGCTTCGGCCGCCGGCCTGGACCTGAAGGGCATCAAGGGCACCGGCCCGCACGGCCGCGTGGTCAAGACCGACGTGGAAGCCGCCAAGTCGGGCGCTCCGGCCGCCAAGGCCGCGCCAGCTTCGGCGCCCGCCGCCGCTCCGGCCGCCGAGCCGCGCAAGGTCCAGTCGCTGGAGCAGATGGGCATCCCCGCCGGCTCCTACGACCTCATTCCGCTGGACGGCATGCGCAAGACGATCGCGCGCCGCCTGACGGACAGCTTCCGCGACGTGCCGCACTTCCCGCTGACGATCGATCTGGAGATCGACGCCCTGCTGGCCGCGCGCGCCAAGATCAACAGCCTGCTGAGCGACCAGGGCGTGAAGGTGTCGGTCAACGACATCATCATCAAGGCCGTGGCCGTGGCCCTGAAGCGCGTGCCGGAGGCCAACGCCTCCTACACGCCAGAAGGCATCGCCATGCACAAGCATGCCGACATCGCCGTGGCCGTGGCCATCGACGGCGGCCTGATCACCCCGATCGTCCGCGCCGCCGAGACCAAAGGCCTGGCCCAGATCTCGGCCGAGGTGAAGGATCTGGCCGCTCGCGCCAAGTCCAAGAAGCTGAAGCCCGAGGAATTCCAGGGCGGCACCTTCTCGGTCAGCAACCTCGGCATGTTCGGCATCAAGGCGTTCGCCTCGATCATCAACGAGCCGCAGGGCGCGATCATGAGCGTCGGGGCCGGCGAGCAGCGTCCGGTGGTCAAGGACGGCCAACTGGCCGTGGCCACCGTGATGACCGTGACCCTCACCTGCGATCACCGCGTGGTCGACGGGGCCATCGGCGCCAAGTTCCTGGCGGCCTTCAAGCCGCTGATCGAAGAGCCGCTGACCCTGATCGTTTGATCTAGTTCAGGGCTGGAGGCGAGCATGTCGGTCTACGACTATTCGGCCAAGACGCTGGACGGCCAGGATGTGAGCCTGGCCGACTATCGCGGCCAGGTGCTGCTGATCGTGAACACCGCCAGCAAGTGCGGGTTCACGCCTCAGTACGAGGGCCTCGAGACGCTCTACAAGGCCTACAAGGATCGCGGCTTCACAGTCCTTGCCTTCCCCTGCAACCAGTTCGGCGCTCAGGAGCCGGGGAACGCCGAGGAAATCGCGAACTTCTGCTCGCTGACCTACGACGTGACCTTCCCGGTGATGAGCAAGATCGAGGTCAACGGCGCCGACGCCCACCCGCTCTACCGCTTCCTCAAGAAGGAGCAGAAGGGCCTGCTGGGCACCGAGGCGATCAAGTGGAACTTCACCAAGTTCCTGATCGGCAAGGACGGCGAGGTCGTCGAACGTTTCGCGCCGACCGTGAAGCCCGAAGACCTCAAGGTCGCGGTCGAGGCGCTGCTTTAGTTTCTCCCGGATCGGCTCGCGGGCCGATCGATCTAGGCCGTCCGGCTTCCCACGGACGACGTCCAAGCTAGGGTTAGATGAACATGTCCACGGAATTCGATGTCGTCGTCATCGGCGCCGGTCCTGGCGGCTATGTGGCCGCGATCCGCGCCAGCCAATTGGGTCTGAAGACGGCCATCGTCGAGCGTGAGAACCTGGGCGGCATCTGCCTGAACTGGGGCTGCATCCCCACCAAGGCCCTGCTGAAGTCGGGTGAGATCTTCGAACAGCTGTCGCACCTGGACAGCTACGGCCTGTCGGTCGAGAAGCCGGCCTTCGACTTCACCAAGATCATCGAGCGTTCGCGCGGCGTGGCCAAGACCATGTCGGGCGGCATCGCCTTCCTGATGAAGAAGCACAAGATCGAGGTCATCGAGGGCGAGGCCAAGCTGGAGAAGGGTGATCCCGCGCCCAAGCTCGTCATCGCCCTGAAGGCCGGCGGCAGCCGTACGGTCCAGGCCAAGAACGTCATCCTGGCCAGCGGCGCCCGCGCTCGCGAGATTCCGGCGATCGGCGCGGTCTCGGACGGCGACAAGATCTGGACCTATCGCGACGCCCTGGCGCCCAAGACCATGCCCAAGTCGCTGGTCGTGATCGGCTCGGGCGCCATCGGCATCGAGTTCGCCAGCTTCTACCGCGCCCTCGGCGCCGAGGTGACCGTCGTCGAGGCCCTGGACCGCATCATGCCGGTCGAGGACGCCGAGGTCTCCAAGGCCGCCCAGAAGGCGTTCGAGAAGCGCGGCATCAAGTTCCGCATCGGCGCTAAGGTCAGCAAGGTCGAGAAGACCAAGGACGGCGTCTCGGTCACCGTTGACGTTGGCGGCAAGATCGAGCAACTGACCGCCGAGAAGTGCATCGTCGCCGTCGGCATCGCGCCGAACAGCGAAGGCCTGGACGTCGTCGGCCTGAACCTGGATCGTGGTCACGCCGTGACCGACAAGCACGGCAAGACCAACGTGCCGGGCCTCTACGCCATCGGTGACATCGCCGGCGCGCCCTGGCTGGCCCACAAGGCCAGTCACGAAGGCATCCACGCCGCGGAGGCGATCGCCGGCTATAAGACCCCGAACGTTCACTCGCCGATTCCGGGCTGCACCTACGCTAATCCGCAGGTCGCCTCGGTCGGCTACACCGAGGCCGGCGCCAAGGCGGCCGGCATCGAGGTCAAGGCGGGGCGCTTCCCGTTCAAGGTCAATGGCAAGGCCGTGGCCGCGGGCGAGACCGAAGGCTTCGTGAAGACCGTGTTCGACGCCAAGACCGGCGCCCTGATCGGCGCTCACATGATCGGCCACGAAGTGACCGAAATGATCCAGGGCTTCGTCACGGCCATCACCCTGGAAGCGACCGAGGAAGACCTGCACGGCATCGTCTACGCCCACCCGACCATGTCGGAGGCCATGCACGAAGCCGCTCTGGACGCTTACGGCCAAGTCCTGCACATCTAGGCCTCGCTTGAGGAAACTGGATGGCGCGCAAGGCCGCGACGACGACGGACGACGCTCCGGACAAGGTAAAGCCGGCTAAGGCTCGGAAGGGGTCGAAAACGGCCCTTTCCGAGGCCAATCTGGTCGACCTGGGTCCTGAGCGCCTGGCCGCCATCCTCCTCGACCTGTCCAGCGACAGCCACGTCAAGCGCGTGTTGCGGCTGGAACTGTTCGCCGAGTCGAATACCGAAGGCTTGGCGCTGGAGATCTCCAAGCGCCTGACGGCGATCGGCAAGTCATCGTCTCGCATCAACTGGCGCAAGCGCGCGGCCTTCGCCAGGGACCTCGACCTGCATCGGGGGATGATCGAGCGGTTGGCGCAGGACGACGCCACCGCGGCGCTCGATTTGATGATGGACCTGCTGGATCTGGCGACGCCGACCCTGGATCGCCTCAGCCAGGCCGAGGGCCCCATCGGCGACGTGTTCCTGGCCGCTCGCGACGGGGTCGGCGCGATCGCCGCCGGGGCCATGCCGGATCCGATTGTCCTCGCCGACCGGATCGCCAACCTGCTGCGTCGCGACGACTACGCCCAGTTCGGACCCGTGGTGAACGCGTTGGGACCCTTGCTTGGCGAGAAGGGACAGGCCCACCTCCGCGAGACATTGGAAAAGCTGCTGGCCGCGCGCACCATCCGCGACGCTCGCAGCGGGATCTACAGGGACGCCCTGCGCCGCTTGGCCGACGCCAGCGGTGACGTCGACGCTTTCGAGGCCACCTTCGCGCCCGAGCTGCGCCGTACGCCCCTGGTCTCGGCCGAGATCGCGCGCCGCTTGCTAGAGGCCGGGCGCGCCGAGGACGCCTTGGCGACCCTGCATGCCGGCGCGCCCAGTGACGAGCGCGGCCGTCACCAGAGCTCTCTGGAGGAGCGCGACGCCTGGGAAGAGGCGATGCTCGACGCCCTGGAGGCTACCGGTCACCATGAGGAGGCCCAGAAGCGCCGCTGGGCGGAGTTCGAGCGCACGCTGTCGATCCCGCGCCTGCGGACCTACCTGAAGGGCCTGCCGGACTTCGACGACGTCGAGGCCGAGGACCAGGCCAAGGCTGTCGCCAAGCGTTTCCCGCAGTTCGACAGGGCGCTGGCGTTCCTGGTCTCCTGGCCGGACCTGATGGCCGCCTCACGCCTGGTGCTGGCCCGCGCCGGCGAGATCAGCGGCGCCGACGACACCCTGATGGCCGAAGCCGCGCGCCGCCTGGAGGGAGCCTATCCGATGGCCGCGACGCTGCTGCTGCGCGCCTCGATCCAGTACGTGCTGACCTACGGCGTCGCGGCGCGCTACGCAGAGGCGGCCCGTCAGCTGCTGGAAGCGGAGTCGCTGTCGGTCATGATCGGCAATTACGGCGAATATCCCGACCACCAGGCCTTCGTAGCCGACCTGCGCGCCATGCATGGCCGCAAGCAGGGCTTTCGGGCGGAGCTCGAAGCCCTTGGAAGCGTGTTCTAGGCAGCGCCCAAAGACCTTAGGACAGGAACGTTCCGGCGAAGCTTGGTCAGCTTCGCCGGATTTCGGCCTAGGCGGCGCGCGCGTCGGTTTCCGCCATCCGCTGGATGGCGACATAGTCGGTCTTGCCGCTGCCCAGCACCGGCACTTCCTGCACCTTGAGAATCTTGCGCGGCACGGCCAGTTCGGGCGCGCCGATCGTCTGGGCGTGGGCGACCAGCGAGGCCACGGCGGCGTCGGGACGGTCGGTGACCAGGATCAGTTTCTCGCCCTTCTTCTTGTCGGGCATCGAGATCACGGCGTGACGGCCGTCGGGCCACACGGCCGAGGCCAGGTCCTCGGCGGCTGTCAGCGAGACCATCTCGCCGCCGATCTTGGCGAAGCGTTTCACGCGGCCCTTGATCGTGATCCACAGGTCGTCGGTTATGGTGACCACGTCGCCCGTGTCATGCCAGCCGCCTTGGGGCGCGTCGACGCCGCCATCCTCGCGAAGATAGCCCGCCATGATGTTCGGGCCGCGCACCAGCAGTTTGCCGCCCTCAGGGATGCCTTCGACGGGCTCGATTTTCCACTCCTGGCCCGGCAACAGGCCGCCGACGGTGCCCCGTCGATTGTCATCGGGCTTGTTGACCGCGATCACCGGCGACGCCTCGGTCGCGCCATAGCCTTCCAGCACCGGCACGCCGCCGAACTTTTCGGCGATGAGGTTATGCGTCTCGTCGCGAACCTTCTCGGCGCCACAGACGATGAATTTCAGGCCCGACATCTCGTCGGGTTCGGCGGAGCGGGCGTACTGGTTGACGAAGGTGTCCGTCGCCAGAAGCACCGAGGCTCCGACGTCCTTCATCAGCGGCGGGATCTGCTTGGTGTGCAGCGGCGAGGGGTACTGGAACGCCTTCATGCCGGTCATCAGCGGCAGGATCACTCCAGCGGTCAGACCGAAGCAATGGAAGACCGGCAGCGGATTGAAGAACACCCAGGCCGGATCCAGCGCGATGTGGGCGGCGATCTGCTGGGCGTTCGACACCAGGTTGGCCTGGGTCAGCACCACGCCGCGCGGCGCGCCAAAGCTGCCCGAGGTGAACAGCACGACGCCCTTGTCCGACGGCTTGGCCGGGGCGCGGAACCGCCGTGGGAAGAGGCCCGCGGCGGCGGCGAACAGCTTGTCGCCGAAGCCGATCGTCCCGCGCACGTCTTCCAGATAGGTGACCTCGGCGTGCTCGCCGATCGCATCGACGATGTCGTGCAGCTTGCCCAGTTCGATGAACTTGTGGGCGGTCAGCACGCGCTTGATCTTGGCCAGCTTGCAGGCGGCCTTGATGTTCCGCAGACCCGCCGTGAAGTTCAGCATGGTCGGCACGCGGCCGAAGGCGTGCAGGGCGAAGAAGGTCACAACCGAACCCGAGCCCGACGGCAATAGAATGCCGACGTTCTCCCCCGGCTTCGTCATGGCGGCGATCTTGCGGCCCAGTGCGAAGCTGGCGCGGATCAGATCCGTATAGGACAGAGGATTGCGGTCCTGGTCCTCCAGGATCGGCTTCTTGGCGCCATACTTGTCGCGGGCGTCAATGAGGGCGTCGAAGATGGCCTTGTGGCCAGCTTGCGCATCGTAAGCTACCGGCATCCCGGCGAAACCTCCCCGAAGAGCGAAAGCGCGCTCTCGTTCTTAAACGTCGAGTCTGCCGGGGAAGGTCCAGCTTTGCAAGAAAAGTCACAAACCGTGAGGTCACCCCTTGCGAGGCAGGGCCTTGGCGGCTGTCCGGGTTCGGGTGAAATCCACGATCGCGGCCAGCCAGGCCTGGCGAACGGCGTCCGATTCCATGTGCAGGTCATGTCCCGACATTGGGTAGCGGGTCTCGTGACAGGCGGCCATCGCCGCGCAGAGCCGGGTCTGGGGCGTGGCGGAAACGACCTTGTCGTGGTCGGCGGTCAGCATCAGCGTTGGAACGTTCGTTCTACGGATGTCGTGGGCGGCGGCTTCGGAGGCGTCGAAGAACGCCGCGAACCAACCCAGGCTGCGACCGCCCATGCGAAGATCGGGATTGGCCAGCATCCAGGCCGCCTGCACCTTGCCGCGAACCGGGTCGTGGGTAAGGCCGTCATCTGGCGCGTCCCGCCGCCAGCCGGGCTGGTCCGGGGTCTTGATCCAGCCCAAGCGAAGGAACCGCATCGCGGGGGTGAACCTGGCGAAGTCCGAGCGCGACCGGGGCAGGGCGGTCAGGCCGAAGGCGGGGGAAGAGAGGACGAGGCCGTCCATGGCCAGGCCTTGCTGAGCGGCGCGCAGGGCCACGAGCCCGCCCTCGGAATGGCCCAGCACCACCAGCGGCATGTCGGGTCCAGGCCGGATCACGCCTTTCACCAGGGCGCGTACGGCGTCGACGTCGGGATCGAAGCTGTCGACATGGCCGAGGTCGCGCCAGGGAGTCTCGCGCTCGGAGCCGCCCTGGCCCTGACGCTCCAGCACCCACACCGAAAAGCCTTGCGCCATCAGGTCCGTGACGGTCTCGAACCACTTCTCGGCGCTCTCGCCATAGCCGGTCAGAATCAGGATCGTCGCCTTGGGGGCGACCGGCGGCGCGGTGACGCCGTAGCGCTGCACCAGGCCCTCGCCGCTGCGGACATAACCCCAGCTCCAGCCCTGCGGCGGGAAGAAGCGCGAACTTAGCGACGGCGGCGTCCGGCTCTCGGCGAACGGCGCGCGCGAGCCGCCGTCGCCGCAGGCGGAAACGGTCAAGGCTAGGGCGATAGCGAGGAGGCGGCGACGCATACCGGCACAGTCATTTCGCGCGTTGCTGACTTAAGCAAGATCAAGCGCTTGATCCGCGAGCCAAGAAGACCGATTTAGGCGCCATGGCCACGGTGATCGACACCCTCAAGGCTCGCGGCTCGGATGACCGGGCGGCGCGCCACCCCGAAAAGCAGAACCGCCCGGACACGCCGGTGCTTCGCAAGCCCGAGTGGCTGCGAGTCCGCGCGCCCGGCACGGGTCAATACAACGAGACCAAGGGCATCGTGCGCGAGCACAAGCTGACCACGGTCTGCGAGGAAGCGGCCTGTCCGAACATCGGCGAGTGCTGGAGCCAGAAGCACGCGACCATGATGATCATGGGCGAGATCTGCACGCGCGCCTGCGCCTTCTGCAACGTCACCACCGGCTTGCCGACCCAGCTGGATCCCGACGAGCCGCGCCGCGTGGCCGAGGCCGTCGCCAAGATGGGCCTCAAGCACGTGGTCATCACCTCGGTGGACCGCGATGACCTGCTGGACGGCGGCGCTCGCCACTTCGCGGAAGTGGTCACCGCCATTCGCGCGGCCGCGCCGAGCACCACCATCGAGATCCTGACGCCGGACTTCCTGCGCAAGGACAACGCCGAGAACGTGGTGATCAACTCCAGGCCGGACGTCTTCAACCACAACCTCGAGACCGTGCCGCGGCTTTACCTGAAGATCCGCCCCGGCGCTCGCTACTACAACTCGCTGCGCCTGCTGGACCGCGTGAAGCAGCGCGATCCCTCCCAGTTCACCAAGTCCGGCCTGATGGTCGGTCTGGGCGAAACCAAGGAGGAGGTCATGCAGGTCATGGACGACATGCGCTCGGCCGGCGTCGACTTCATCACCATCGGCCAGTACCTGCAGCCCACCCGCAAGCACGCGGCCATCGACCGGTTCGTGACGCCGGAAGAGTTCAAGGCCTATGAGGCGATCGCCCGGGCCAAGGGCTTCCTGATGGTGTCGTCCAGCCCGTTGACCCGCTCGTCGCACCACGCGGGCGACGACTTCGCCAAGCTGCAGGCCGCTCGTCGCGCGCTCGACGCCCGCACCGCGTAAAAGCCGTGCATCGTCACGTGGTCACGCGGGTGCTTCCGTACGCGCCCGAGCAGCTGTTCGAACTGGTTGGCGACGTCGAGGCCTATCCGAAGTTCGTGCCGTGGATCACCGGCATGCGCACCTGGAACGGCCGCGTCGACGGCCCCGTCAGCACGGTCGACGCCGAGGCCCAGGTCGGCTTCTCGTTCCTGCGCGAGAAGTTCGCCACCCGCGTCCGCCGCGATCGCGACGCGCTGAGCATCGACGTCAGCCTGCTCTACGGCCCCTTCAAGCGCCTGATCAATGGCTGGCGCTTCGCGCCCGAGGGCGACGCGACCCGCGTCGAGTTCGTGATCGACTTCGCCTTCAAGGCGGCGCTGCTGGACGCCATGCTGGCCGCCAATATCGACAAGGCCGCCAACAAGCTGATCGCCTGCTTCGAGGATCGGGCGAGGCAGATATACGGCGCAAAGCCCGATCGTTCTTAGCCTAGTCCTTCTTGGCCACGGCTTCCTCGATCCGCTCCTCGAAGTCACCGAGGTTGCCGAACAGGTTCTCGATCGCGAAGACCAGGCCGAACACCCGCGCGGCGTCGTCGAACTCGAGCCCGCGGGTGAGACCCTTCTGGCGCAAACCCTCGACGCAGGCCTGGAAGGTCTGGTGGACTTCGGCGAAGGCCACACGGTCCGGACGCGGACCGCCGGCCAGCAGGTCGGCCGCGCCGCGCAGGAACTTGGCGCTGGCCTCCAGCATGTCGGCGGCGGCCGGCCAGCCCCTCGGCCGGCAAGGGCTCGCGCAAGGTGCGGCCGACCATCACCGTGTCGTTGCGCAGCCGCCAGAGCGTGCGTGGAAGGGCGTCTGACACCGATCGCTCGCTGAGCTTGCTGGCGTTCTCGCGATCGGCCTCGGTCATTGACGTCTGCAGCTTGGCCAGCGCCGCGCGCAGGTCGTCCTGGGCCTTGAGATAATCAGTTGGTCCCGGCGTGCCGCGCAGCATGAGAATATAGCTGTCGAGGATGTGCGCCTGCAGGCCGGCGATCTTCTGGACGCTGGTCACCACCGAGGCGTGGGCGCGGGCCGGGAAGATCAGCAGGGTGGCGGCGACGCCCATCAGGCTGCCTACCGTGATCTCGGCGACCCGCAGGCTGGCGGCGATCAGCGGGTCCATACGAGTCGTCTGGCCGATCAGCATGATCACGGCGGTGACCGGCGCGACCTTCAGCGCCGGCCGCGCCGAGACCACGAACGACAGCAGCGCCACCGTCACGCAAAGGATCACGCCGCCGAACTCCGGCCACTTGGCATGGAAATAGGCGGCCACGGCGCCGGCCAGGGCGCCGACGACCGTGCCCATGAAGCGCTCCATCGAGGCGGTGATGGTCGCGCCCAGGCTTGACTGCACCACGATCACGGCGGTGAACACCGCCCAATACCCTTGCGGCAGGCGCAGCAGGGTGGCCAGGGCGAAGGCCGCGCCGACCGCGGCCGACACTCGGATCGCGTGGCGGATCTCGGTCTTGCGGGCCGCCGCGGCCTTCAACGCCTTCTGCGAGAAGCCAGCGCCCGCGAAGCGCCGCCAGTCGCTGGGCGCGGTCTCGGGCACTAGGCCACCGCCTCGCGGAGCATTTCCAGCGCGGTCCGCACCGCCGCCAGCTGCACGGCCTCGCGGGTCTCGCCGGCGAAGTGTTCGCGCCTATGGACCACCGAGCGATTGGCGCGAGCCACGGCGAAGTGGACCGTGCCAACCGGCTTCATCGGCGTGCCACCGCCAGGACCGGCGATGCCGGTGATCGATACAGCGACATGGCCATTGCTCTCGCGCAGCGCGCCCTCGGCCATCATACGCGCCACCGGTTCGGACACCGCGCCGTGGTCGGCGATCAGGTCTCCGGGGACGCCCAGCATCTCCGACTTGGCGCGGTTGGTGTACGTCACGAACCCTCGCTCGAAAACGTCGGACGCGCCGGAGATCGAGCAGATCGCCCCGGCCACCAGCCCGCCGGTGCAACTCTCGGCCGCCACGAGGCGAAGCGACTTGTCGCGCGCCTCGTCGATCAGCAGCCGGGCCAGGGTCTCGATTTCCAGCGGGAACATCGGCGTCTCCGGATTCGTAGGCCTTAGCTTAGACCGTTCAGGCCGGCGTCTCGACCGCCACGACGGCGGACGCGGCCAAACCCTCGCCACGACCCGTGAAGCCCATCTTCTCGGTCGTGGTCGCCTTCACGCTGACCCGGTCGAGTGGGAGGTCGAGGATCTCGGCCAGCTTCTCACGCATGGCCAACCGATGCGGTTTGATCTTGGGGCGCTCGCAGATCAGGGTCACGTCGACATTGATGACCACCCCGCCCTTGGCCGCGACCAGCTCGGCGGCGTGCCTGAGGAACTGATCCGAGGCCGCGCCCTTCCACTTCGGGTCGGTCGGTGGGAAGTGGTCGCCGATGTCGCCTTCGCCGATCGCGCCCAGGATCGCGTCGGTCAGGGCGTGCAGGCCAGCGTCGGCGTCCGAATGTCCGATCAGCGTCTCGTCGTGCTTGATGGCCACGCCGCACAGCCAGACCTCTTCGCCCGGACCCCAGCGGTGGGCGTCGAAGCCCTGGCCGACTCAGTGATGCGCGCCGCGCCGGCGAGCCGTTCAGCCATGGCGAAGTCCTCGGGATAGGTGAGTTTCATCAGAAGCGGGCCGCCCGGCGCGATAGCCACGCGGCCCCCCGCGGCTTCCACCACCTGGGCGTCGTCGGTCGGCTCGTCCCCGGCCCAGGCGGCATAGGCGGCGAGCAGAGTGTCGCGGCGCGCGGCCTGCGGCGTCTGGGCGCGCCAGAGGTGCTCGCGCGAGATCGTCATCAGGTTCTGGCCGGGCTCGCCGCGCTTGAGCGTGTCGGCGACGGGCAGGGCGGGCAGGACCGCGTCGGCGCTCTCGAGCGCCTTCAGCACGCCGTCGATGATCGCGCCGGTCAGGAAGGGACGGGCGGCGTCGTGGATCAGGACCGCCTCGTCGTCGGGACGATCGGAGAGCGCCGCGAGGCCCAACCGCACCGACAGCGCCCGCGTCGCGCCGCCACGGGCCACACGCCAGCCAGGGAGACCATCCAGCACCTCGGGGAGCGCGTTTTCGCCGTCTTCGGTCGTTACGATGACGATTTCGGCAGCCCCGGCCGCCAGGAAGGCCTCGACCGACCAGCGCAGAACGGCTTTACCCGCCACGGGACGCCACTGCTTGGCCTGGCCCGGACCGGCTCGGCTTCCCGAACCAGCGGCGACGATCACGGCGGAAAAGGTCATGGCGGCTGTTTAGTCCGGTGGCCGCCGAAGTCTAGTCGATCTGGGCTTTACTGCGCTGCACAATGTGCCTAAAAAGAATGCTGCGGGGATGATCATAAAATGAGCAACACGCTCGAGGTCGGCGGGGTCGAAGTTCCCGGTCGGGTGTGGATCGCGCCCATGACCGGGGTTTCGGATCTGCCTTTTAGAGAAACGGCCACGGCGCTCGGCGCGCCTTACGTGGCGACGGAGATGGTGGCCAGCGCGGAGCTCGCGCGGGGCGGCCGGATGTCGTGCGCCGCGCGGCGGTCGGCGACGGCCTGCCGCTGACCGTGATCCAACTGGTCGGCCGCGACATCGCCTTCATGGCCCAGGGCGCCCGCATGGCGCAGGAGGCCGGGGCCGAGATCATCGATCTGAACTTCGGTTGTCCGGCCAAGGAAGTCACCAAGGGCGTCGCCTGCGGCTCGGCCCTGATGCGCGAGCCTGACCTTGCCGAAGCTCTGGTCGCCGCCGCCGTCAACGCCGTCGACGTTCCCGTGACGGTGAAGATGCGCCTGGGTTGGGACGTCGATTGCCTGAACGCACCCGATATCGCCCGCCGGGCCGAAGCCGCCGGGGCCAAGGCGATCACGGTTCACGGCCGCACCCGCAACCAATTCTACAAGGGCGTCGCCGACTGGACCGCCGTCGCGGCGGTCAAGAAGGCCGTCTCGGTGCCGGTGCTGGTCAATGGCGACATCATCGACGGCGACAGCGCCCGCATGGCGCTTGAACAATCCGGCGCCGATGGCGTGATGATCGGCCGGGGTGTCTATGGCCGCCCCTGGATAGCCTGCGCGATCGAGGCCGCGCTCGAAGGCAGGGGCTTCGCCGAGCCGGAAGCCGAAGAGCGCCTGGCCATCGCCCTCACTCATTTCCGCCGCAGCCTCGAGTTCTACGGCGAGAAACTGGGCTTGAAGATGTTTCGCAAGCACCTGGCCTCGTACATCGAGGCCGCGCCCTGGCCGGAAACGGCCGAGGCGCGCCGGGCCGCTCGCGCGACCCTGTGCCGCTTGGAAGACCCCGCCGCCGTTGAGGTCGCCTTGCGCGACCTCTGGCTGGCGGGCGGGAGATTAGCCGCATGACCGACCACGCCCGCGTATTGGGTGGCCTCACGCCCGAGGCCCTTAAGGCCGCCGCCTTCGATCTCAGCCCCGAGCCCGCCCTGGTGGTGGACCGCGACGGCGGGCTGGTGGCGGTCAACGAGGCCGCCGAGGCTCTGTTCGGACACGGCCTGTCGCTGTTGGCGCGCGGCCGCTTCCGCGCCGCCCTGCCGCCGGGTTCGGTGCTGGTCTCGCTGTTGGACCGTGCGATCTTCGAAGGCGCGCTGGTCCGCGAGCACGGCGTCGAGGTCAACCTGTTCGGCCAGCCGCCGTTCGAGGCCGACGGCGCCGCCGTCCCGCTGGGCGATGGTTCGGTGCTGCTGACCCTGCACGTCAAGGGCGTCCTGGGTGTCGACAAGGCCGCCGATGCGGCCGGCCTGCGCTCGGTCGTGGGCCTGGGCAAGATGCTGGCTCACGAGATCAAGAACCCGCTGGCCGGTATTCGCGGCGCCGCCCAGTTGCTGAAGACCGGCGCCAGCGCCGTCGACCAGCCGCTGGCCCAGTTGATCGTCGATGAGACAGATCGCATCCGCCGTCTGGTCGACCGCATGGAGGCTTTCTCCGAAGCCGCGCCGACGCCGCGCGAGCCGGTCAACATCCACCAGGTGCTGGACCGTGTCCGGGCGCTGGTCGCCAACGGCGTGGCCGACGGCCTGACGCTGAAGGAAAGCTATGACCCGTCGCTGCCGCCTGTGTGGGGCGATGAGGATCACCTGATCCAGGTCTTTCTGAACCTGACCAAGAACGCGGCCGAGGCCGCCCACATGCGGGGTGACGATCGCGGCCAGATCTCGATCCACACCGCCTGGCGCCCCGGCGTCCGCGTACGCGGCGCCGACGGCAAGACCGCCAGCGGCGCGCCGATCGAGGTGAAGGTGATCGACAACGGACCGGGCGTGCCGGCCAGCCTGCGCGACCACCTGTTCCAGCCCTTCGTGACCACCAAGGCCAATGGCACGGGCCTGGGCCTGGCCCTGGTCACCAAGCTCGTCACCGCCCACGGCGGTCTGATCGATTTCGAGTCCGAGCCTGGCCGCACCGTCTTCCGCGTGCTGCTGCCGGTCGCCCCAGAAATCTCGAACACTGAAACTGCCTTCGGAGACGCCTGAGCATGAACGCCGCGAGCAAGAAATTCTGATCGCCGACGACGACAGCTCGGTGCGTCTGGTGCTCAGCCAGGCCTTCACCCGCCTCGGCTATCAGGTCCGCGCCACGGGCAACGCCACCACCCTGCTCAAGTGGGTCACGGACGGGGAGGGCGACCTGGTCGTCACCGACGTGATGATGCCGGACGAGAACGTGTTCGATGTGCTGCCGCGCATCCGCAAGGAGCGGCCCAAGCTGCCGATCATCGTGATGAGCGCGCAGAACACCCTGCTGACGGCGGTCAACGCCGCCGACGCCGGGGCGTTCGAATATGTCTCCAAACCCTTCGACCTCGACGACATCACCGCCGCGGCGCGCCGGGCCCTGTCGCGGCCGGCCGACGCCGAGGCTTCCAAGGCCCAGGCCCGCGCCATGCGCGATGAGCGCCTGCCGCTGATCGGCCGCTCGGCGCCGATGCAGGAGGTCTATCGCACCATCGCCCGGCTGGTCGGAGCCGACCTGACGGTCCTGATCCTGGGCGAAAGCGGCACCGGCAAGGAGCTGGTCGCCCGCGCTCTGCACGAGCTGGGTCGCCGCCGCGACGGCAAGTTCGTGGTCATCAACCTGGCCGCCGTGCCGCGGGAGCGGGTCGAAACCGAGCTGTTCGGACGGGGGGAGGGCGACAACGGGCGCCTGATAGAGGCTGATGGCGGCACCCTGTTCCTGGACGAGATCGGCGACATGCCGTTGGACGCCCAGACCCGCCTGCTGCGCGTGATCGACGGCACGGAGCCGGTGATCAATCCCAAGACCGGTCGTCGTCCCAACGTGCGGATCATCGCCGCCACCAACCGGGACCTGCGCGGCCTGATCCAGCAGGGCCTGTTCCGCGAGGATCTGTTCTTCCGCCTGAATGTCGCGCCGGTGCGCCTGCCGCCGCTGCGCGATCGCGTGGAAGACATCCCGGACCTGGCCCGCACCTTCCTGCTTCGCGCCGCCCGCGAGGGCCTGCCGTCCAAGACCATCGACCAGAGCGCGCTGGATCGCCTGAAGACCCATCCGTGGCCGGGCAACGTCCGTGAGCTTGAGAACCTGATGCGCCGGATGTGCGCCCTCTATGCCGAGGAACTGATCACCGCCCGCATCGTCGACCGCGAGCTGCAGGATCACACCCCGGCCGTCCGCTCGGAGGAGGGGCCGCTCACCCTGTCCATGCTGGTCGAGCGCCATCTGGCCTCGCACTTCGCCGACCAGCCCGACGGCGTGCCGCCGCCCGGCCTGTACGACCGGATCCTGGAGGAGGTGGAGCGTCCTCTGATCCAGCTGACCCTGTCGGCCACGCGTGGCAACCAGGTGCGGGCCGCCGAGATCCTAGGCCTGAACCGCAACACCCTGCGCAAGAAATTCAGGACCTGGGCGTGGAGATGACGCGCGGTCGCAGATAGGCGCTGAAGCTTTCTCGGCACATAGCTGTTGAATTTAGGACACACGCTCCTAAACTCCCCGCCGATGTCTTCAGTGGCTTACGCGACGGGATCGGAAGCCCCGCCGACCCGGTTCAGCCGGGCCTGGTGGCGAGAGCTTCTGCGGTCGCGCTACCTGACCGGCGGGGCCTACGCCTTGGCGGTGATCCTGACCGTCGCCAGCGTCGCCCTGGCCTCGTCGCCGCCCAAGACCAATTCGATCAGCACGGCCTCGACGGTCATCCTGGTGGTGCTGGGCTTCAACCTGGTGCTGATCCTGGGCGTGGCCACCGTGGTGGGTCTGCGCCTCTACGACCTGATCGACGCCCGGGCCAGCGACGCCGGCGCCCGTCTGCACCTGCGCTTCGTCGGCCTGTTCTCGTTGGCGGCGGTGGCCCCGGCGGTGATCGTGGCGCTGTTCTTCGGGGTGCTGGTCAACCGCGGTGTGGATGGCTGGTTCAGCCAGCGAGTCCAAACCGTGGTCGGCAACTCGGCCAAGGTCGCCATCTCGTATGTCGAGCAGCAGAAGAACTATATCTCCGAGCACATCGGCCCGATGGCGGCCAACCTGAACGAGGCCGCGCCGGCCTTGGCCCATTCGCCGGTGGCGTTCGGGCACTTCCTGTCGGACGAGACCAGGAACAACGGCTTCGCGGCCGCCTACATCCTCGACCGTGACGGCCGCGTCCTGGCTCGGGCCGAACTGCGCGACGCGCCGCCATTCCTGGCGCCGCCACCGTCCAGCTACCAGGCCACCGACAGCGGCGAGGTCACCGCCCAGCGCTTCGTCTCGACCGATCTTTTCCGAGCGCTCTACAAGCTGAACGGCTTCCCGGACGCCTATCTCTATGTCGTCCGGCCGATCGAAAAGGGCATCCTGACCCACCTGATCGAGACCCAGGACGCCCTGGTCTCGTACCGCGACGCCGAACGCAGCCGCGGCCGGATCCAGGCGATCTTCGGCCTCAGTTATCTGGAGACGGCGCTGCTGGTCCTGGTGGCCGCCATCTGGGTGGGGATCGCCGCCGCCAACTCGATCGCCGGGCCGGTGGCCGGCTTGGTCGAGGCGGCCGGTCGCGTCTCGGGCGGCGACCTCGACGCCCGGGTTGAGGCCGACACCGGCCCCGAGGAGATCCGGGCGCTGTCCAACGCCTTCAACATGATGACCAGCGAGCTGCAGTTGCAACAGGCCGCGCTGAAGGCCGCCAGCCTCGACGCCGAGAGCCGCCGCCTGTTCATCGAAACGGTGCTGTCGGGCGTCAGCGCCGGCGTCGTCAGCCTGGACGAGCACGGCAAGGTCTCAGCGGTGAACCGTCGCGCCGTGACCTTGCTCGGCTTGCCGGAGGGCGCCCTTGGTACCGACCTCATTCAACTGGCGCCCGAGTTCGAGACGGTGATGCAGGCGCTGCAGGAAAGCCGCCCCGACACCGACGTCGAGGTCGATATTCAGCGCGAGGGCGAGACCCGCCGCCTGCGAGTGCGCGCCGCCGGCCACGTGGCCGAGGGGCTCGTTCTGACCTTCGACGACATCACGCGCCTGATGGCCGCCCAGCGCAACGCCGCCTGGAAGGATGTGGCGCGCCGCATCGCCCACGAGATCAAGAACCCGCTGACCCCGATCCAGCTGTCGGCCGAGCGCCTGAGGCGCAAGTATCGCAAGGAGATCGCCAGCGACCTGGAGACCTTCGACCGCTGCACCGAGACGATCATCCGCCAGGTCGGCGATATCGGCCGGATGGTCGACGAGTTCTCGGCCTTCGCCCGGATGCCGGCGCCGCGCTTCGAGCCGGCCAACCTGACCGAGATGCTGCGTCAGGCCGTCTTCGCGCAGCGGTTCCAGGACGCCGAGATCGAGGTCAAGCTGCAGGAGCCGGGCGGCGAGGATGTCTGGATCACCTGCGACGAACGGATGATCGGCCAGGTTCTGACCAATATCCTGAAGAACGCCGGCGAGGCGGTCGGCGCGCGCCGGCTGGCCGATCCCGACCTGAAGGGCCGGATCACCGCGATCCTCAGCTCGGACGCCGACGAGCTGTGCGTGACGATCGAGGACAACGGCGTCGGCCTGCCCGCCAAGGACCGCGATCGCCTCACCGAACCCTATGTGACCACCCGCGAGAAGGGGACGGGCCTGGGCCTGGCCATCGTCAAGCGGATCATGGAGGACCACGGCGGCGGCCTGGCCCTGACCGACGCCCGCGAGCTTCCCGGAGCCCGCGTGATCCTGAAATTCCCGACGACCGTACGACTGCACGCCACGACCCGTAGTGGCGCCGAGGAGATGATATGAGCGCCGACGTTCTTGTGGTCGATGACGAAGCCGATATCCGCGAGCTGGTGGCCGGCATCCTTGAGGATGAGGGCTATGCCGTGCGTACGGCCGCCGATTCCGACCAGGCCCTGGCCGCGATCCGGGCCCGCAAGCCAGCCCTGCTGGTCCTGGACATCTGGATGCAGGGCGGCGGCATGGATGGTCTGGAATTGCTGGACATGGTCAAGGGGTTGGACGCCGACCTTCCGGTGATCATGATCTCGGGGCACGGCAATATCGAGACCGCGGTCAGCGCCATCAAGCGCGGCGCCTACGAGTTTCTGGAAAAGCCGTTCAAGTCCGACCGGCTGCTGATGATCGTCGAGCGGGCGCTGGAGGCGGCGGGCCTGCGCCGCGAGAACCGCCGGCTGCGGACCCAGACCCTGACGCCGGACGGCCTGATCGGCAAGTCGGCGCCGGCCCAGGCCCTGCGCCAACTGATCCTCAAGGTCGCGCCGGCCAATAGCCGCATCCTGGTCTCCGGCCCACCCGGCTCGGGCAAGGAACTGGTGGCGCGCCTGATCCACGGCGCCAGCGCCCGGGTCAAGCAGGAGTTCGTCGCCGTCAGCGCCGCGGGCATGGCCCCCGAGCGGCTCGATGTCGAGCTGTTCGGCGAGGAAGGCGAGGGCGGTCGCCCGCGCAAGATCGGCGTGTTCGAACGCGCTCATAACGGCACGCTCTATCTCGACGAAGTCGCCGACATGCCGCGCGAGACGCAAGGTCGCATCCTGCGCGTGCTGGTCGAGCAACGCTTCCGCCGGGTCGGCGGCGACAACGACGTCCAGGTCGACGTGCGGGTGATCTCGTCCAGCTCGCGGGACCTGCGCGACGAGATCACCAGCGGTCGCTTCCGCGAGGATCTGTTCCACCGCCTGAACGTGGTGCCGGTGCGCGTGCCGGGCCTGGCCGAGCGCCGCGAGGATATCCCCGAACTGATCGCCTATTTCGTCGACAAGATCAGCGAGGCCACCGGCCTGGCGCGCCGCAAGTTGGGCGAGGACGCCCTGGCCACGCTGCAAGTGCAGACCTGGCCTGGCAATGTCCGCCAGTTGCGCAACAACGTGGAGCGCATGCTGATCCTGGCCTCGGGCGAGCCCGGCGAGGTGATCACCGCCGAGATGCTGGCGGGGGCCGATCAGCCCAGCGCTGGCAACGCCGGAGCGATCGGGGCCGAGCGGATCATCGCCCTGCCGCTGCGCGAGGCCCGCGAGCTGTTCGAGCGCGAGTATCTGAACGCTCAGATCCTGCGGTTTGGCGGCAACATCTCACGCACCGCCAATTTCATCGGCATGGAGCGCTCGGCGCTGCACAGGAAGCTCAAGTCCCTGGGCGTGGCCGGCGCCCGGGCGGAAGAGGAAGAGTAGATGTCGCGTTTCGCCTATGTGAACGGCCGCTTCGTGCGTCACGGCGAGGCCGCCGTGCATATCGAGGATCGCGGCTATCAGCTGGCCGACGGCGTGTACGAGGTCTGGGCCGTGTTCGACGGCAAGCTGGCCGACGCTGAGGGGCACTTCGCTCGCCTGTGGCGCAGTCTCGACGCGCTGCGCATCGCCCATCCCATGAGCCAGGCGGCCTTGACCATGGTCCTGCGCGAGGCCGTGCGTCGCAACAAGGTCAAGGAGGGGCTCTGCTATCTGCAGATCACCCGCGGCGTCGCCAAGCGCGACCATGCCTTCCCGAACCCGGCCGTGCCGCCGGCGATCGTCGTCACCGCCAAGTCGCTGGATCGCGCGGCTACCGAGGCCAAGGCCGCCAAGGGCGCTTCGGTGATCTCCGTCCCCGAGAACCGCTGGGCCCGCTGCGACATCAAGTCGATCGGTCTGCTGCCCAACGTCCTGGCCAAGCAGGCGGCGCGTGAGCGCGGCGCGCTGGAGGCCTGGTTCGTCGACGACATGGGCCTGGTGACCGAGGGCGCATCGTCCAACGCCTGGATCATCGACGCCGAGGGCGCCCTGCGGACCCGCGACACCAACGCCAACATCCTGCGCGGCGTAACCCGTTCGACCCTGCTGGAAGTGATCCGCGAAACCGGCCTTCCCTTCAGCGAGAAGCCGTTCACCATCGCCGAGGCCCAAGCCGCCAAGGAAGCGTTCATCACCGGCGCCGGCTCGCTGGTCACCCCGATCACCCAGATCGACGGCGTCAAGCTGGGCGATGGACAACCGGGTCCTGTGGCGATCGGCCTGCGGCGTTCCTATATGGAGCGAGCACGCCGGAAATCCGTCTGAGATCGGAGCAATATTCGATCCAAACGTTTTGATGGCGTACGGCCTTGCGGAAATTTTCCCTGCGCGCTTGTCGCTTTCAGCGAAAAATCCTCTAGCATGGCCTTGTTTGTGTGGGGGGCGTGTTGCCCTCCGATAACAACGAGAGGGGAACCCCCGATGTCTGCCGAGAAGAAGCAAAACCTTCAGGACACCTTCCTGAACAGCGTGCGCAAGTCGAAGACGCCGCTCACCATTTTCCTCGTCAACGGCGTGAAGCTGCAGGGCGTGGTCAGCTGGTTCGACAATTTCTGCGTCCTGCTGCGTCGCGACGGTCAGTCGCAACTGGTCTACAAGCACGCCATTTCCACCATCATGCCGGCTCAGCCTGTTCAGCTCTATGAGCCCAGCGCCAACTCCGACGACTGAATTTAGAGACGCTTGTCCAAATCCACATCCAGGTCGATTGACCACGCCGCGCCGATCCTGAAGGCGCTCGTCATCCATCCGGCGCGGCAACTTCGCGGCCAGGCGGCCCTCGAGGCCCGGGATCCCAATGCCCGGCTCGAGGAAGCCGTCGGTCTCGCCACCGCGCTCGATCTCGACGTCGTCGAAACGATGATCGCGCCACTGCGCGCCGTCACGCCGGCGACCCTGTTCGGCAAGGGCAAGATCGAGGAGTTCGCGGCGATCTGCGAGGTCGAGCACATCGACGTCGCCGTCTTCGACGATCAGCTCACGCCCATCCAACAGCGCAATCTCGAGAAGGCGCTGGGGGTGAAGGTCGTGGACCGCACCGGGCTGATCCTCGAGATCTTCGCCCGCCGGGCCCGGACCCGGGAAGGCCGCCTGCAGGTCGAGCTGGCCAGGCTCGAATACGAACGCTCGCGCCTCGTCCGCACCTGGACCCACCTTGAGCGCCAGCGCGGCGGCACCGGCAATACCGGCGGTCCTGGCGAAACCCAGATCGAACTGGACCGCCGCCTGATCCGCGACAACATCCTCAAGCTCAAGAAGGAGCTGGAGGAGGTGCGCCGGACGCGGACCCTGCACCGCAGCGCCCGCAAGAAAGTCCCGTACCCGACCGTCGCCCTGGTCGGTTACACCAACGCCGGCAAGTCCACGCTGTTCAACCGCCTGACCGAGGCGGAAGTCCTGGCCAAGGACATGCTGTTCGCGACGCTGGACCCGACCCTGCGCACCGTGAAGCTGCCCGACGGGCGGCCGGCGATCATGTCCGACACCGTCGGCTTCATCTCCGACCTGCCGCACGAGTTGGTCGAGGCCTTCCGCGCCACCCTCGAGGAGGTGCAGGAGGCTGACGTGGTTCTGCACGTCCGCGACGTGGCCAATCCCGACAGCGAGGCCCAGGCCCGCGACGTCCAGAGCGTGCTGGCCGAACTGGGCGTGACGTTCGACGAGGGCAAGACCGTCGTCGAGGTCTGGAACAAGATCGACCTGCTGTCCGAGGAGGATCGCGAGGTCGTCGAGGGCCATGCCCGTCGCAAGGAGGCCTCGGCGGTCTCGGCCGTTACCGGCGAGGGCTGCGAGGCTCTGCTGCGCCGGATCAGCGGCCTGATCGACGACTCGCCGCCGGTCGAGATCCAGCTGAAGGCCCAGGATGGTCAGGCCATCGCCTGGATCTACCGTAACGGCCGGGTGCTGAACCGCTACGACGGTCCGGACGGCGACGTCACCATCGTCACCCGGCTCGACAGCCAGGCGCTGGGGCGGTTCGAGCGACAATACCCCGGCGCCCTCGTGGGGACGGTCGACTAGAAAGCGCGACGAGAGAGGCGGCTATCCCTTCTTTTCCGCCGCCTTGGCGTCGTTCCACAGGGCGTCCATTTCCGCCAGATCGGACTGGTCGGGCGTCTTGCCGCGCTCGGCCAGGCCCGCCTCGACGAAGGCGAAGCGGCGGGCGAACTTGGCGTTGGTGGCGCGCAGGGCGTCCTCCGGGTCGACGTCCAGCTTGCGAGCGAGGTTGGCGCAGACGAACAGGATATCGCCCAGTTCCTCGCGGGCCTTAGCCATGTCGCCGGCCTCGATCTCGACCTCGATCTCGGCGGTCTCCTCGCGCAGCTTGTCCAGCACCTCGCGGGCCGAGGGCCAGTCGAAGCCGACGCGGGCGGCGCGCTTGGTCAGCTTGACGGCGCGGGTGAGGGCAGGGAGTCCCGCCGGCACGTCGTCCAGCACCCCGGTCTTGGCCTTGGCCTTGCGCTCCTGGGCCTTCAGCTCTTCCCAGCCAGCGACCTGGGCCGAGAGGTCTTCATAGGCGTGGTCGCCGAACACGTGCGGGTGCCGGCGGATCATCTTGTCGGAGATGGCGGCCGCCACGTCCTTCAGGTCGAACGCGCCCTGTTCCTCGGCCATCCGCGAATGGAACACCACCTGCAGCAGCAGGTCGCCCAGTTCGTCGCGCAGCTCCGGCAGGTCATTGCGCTCGATGGCGTCGGCGACCTCGTAGGCCTCCTCGACCGTGTAGGGCGCGATCGTCGCGAAGGTCTGCTCCAGATCCCAGGGGCAGCCGCCGTCCGGATCGCGCAGCTTGGCCATGATCTCGACCAGGCGGAAGATGGGGTGCCCATCCTCGCCTTGAGAGCCTTCATTCGGCGGGGCCGGGGGCGGGGATTTGCTGAGGGAGGACATTCGGTGGCGGCTCCGCTGTGGGGGCGTCCCCCTCGGCCGCGTCCCGCGCCCCGAGCTGGCGCTGAATCTCGGCGACCCGGGTCGCATCCAGCGGATAGCGCAACATGACGGCGGCGACCACCAGTCCGAGCGCGGCCGGCGCGAAAGCGTACAACGCGACCAGCGCCGCGTCGCCGGCGGCGGTGGGCGTCTTCGGGTCGAAGCCCAGCGCACCCAGGATGATGAACACACCCACGGCCAGGGCGTAGCCCAGCTTCACCGTGCCGGTCACGATCGCATAGAGCAGGCCAGTCTTGTCGACGCCGCTCTCCAGGCGCTCCTCGTCGCCGATGTCGGCCATCATGGCCCGCACCAGCAGCGGCGCGGCGGAGTAGGGCAGGCCGGCCAGGACCAGCACGATCATGCCGAGCACGAGGTTTCCGGGCGGCGTGATGACGGCGGTCAATTGCACGACCGCGTAGACAACCGAGGCCACGACCAGGGCGCGGTGCTTGCCGACCCGCTTGGCGAGCATGGGCCAGATCGGCGCGCCCGCCAGGGCGGCGATGAAGTAGATCAGGAGCAACACGCCGGCCTGGGTCTTGTCGAAGTGCTTCATGCGCTCGAAGAAGAACAGGAACAGCGTGCCGGCGATGCCGGGCGCTAGGCCCATCAGCAGGTCGGCGAGCAGCAGACGTTGGACCGAGGGGCGGGTCAGCAACTTGGCGTACTGCTTGAGGCCGGTCTTGCCACGTTTGGGCGCCGCCGGCGGTTCGCCGACGGTGGTCACGGCCAGCAGGACGGTGAGCGGCGCCAGCAGGACGATGAACCAGCCCATCGCGCGGACGCTGTCGAGGTGATCGCCCTTGAACACGCCGGTCACGATCGGCGGCAGGCACAGGACCAGGATCATGCCCACGACATTGGCGCCCTGCCACCAGCCATAGACCCGCGAGCGCTGCTGGTAGTCGCTGGACAGGACCGCGCCCCAGGCCGTCTGGGACAGGACCACCATCGAATAGCCGACATAGAGCACGGCCAGCCAGAACCACAGATAGATCGGTCCCACGCCCGGCTGGGCCATGAACAGGGCGAAGGTGCCCAGCGCGACGATGGGCGTGCCGATAACCAACCAGGGCCGGAAACGTCCGAAACGCGACCGGGTCCCGTCCATGACGCCGCCCAGGATCGGGTCGAGCAGCATGTCGACCAGCTTCACGATCAGGAAGGCGGCCCCCACGGTTCCCAGGGAGAGGCCCAGGGAGTTGATGTAATATTCGGGCAGGTACACGACGAGCGGCAGGCCCATCGCCGAGATCGGGATGGCGGGGGCCGCAAATCGGGCCAGGGTCCAAGAAGATTGGCGCTCGGACATTTCTGTACTCCTCCCCGCGCTGTTGATCGCGCTCGGACACTCAAGGTCGCTGAACGACCGTTTGAATGAGTGTGCGAGCATTGTTCGCCGAGCGCCAGCCTCTTCCTTTGACAATGCACGGCTCCGCCGCCTCACGCGGCTGGCCGCTGAAGGTGTGGAAAGGGACGCGGAGCGCCGGACAGCGTCCGGAGTTTGGAAGTAGAAATACCGTTTCGACGAAGCCCGACGCTCCGCGCGGTCGTTATTCGGAAGCGTGACGTCGCGATGCTGTTCGCACCTCGACGCCGTTGAAGCCTCCGACGGGCGGGCCCAGCCGCGAAGCCTGGTCCCGGTCAGGAGCCTTTCGACTCCCCTGTCGCGCCGTCGGCCCGACATCCCACGTCGTTTCTGTGTTCCAGGGCCGACCGCCGCCAGAGGGATGCAGTTGCGGAGTTTCCCCCGCGCCGACGAGCGCGCCCGCTCGATCGCCCCTCGTCGCCGCAACGGTCGCTGGCCATGCGCCCTTTCCTCGCGACGAGGTGAAGACAGAATATGGCAGGTTTTGAAGCCGGGGATGGAGAGCGGCGAATGCTCGTCGAATACCCTTCTCCCCTTGCGGGAGAAGGTGGCGCGCAGCGCCGGATGAGGGGTCGATAGGCCTTTCGGATTAGCGTTGCGGCGCAAGCTGTTAGCCCTGCACGACCCCTCATCCGACCGCCGTCAGCGGCCACCTTCTCCCGCAAGGGGAGAAGGAAAAACGCTCGCGCTCCGACGGGATTTCACCCCCGCGGCTTCAGCTTCAACGGCAACCCGGCCGCCACGAAATAGACCTCGTCGACCGCCTGCGCGAGCCGCTGGTGCAGCCGTCCGGCCTCGTCTCGAAACCGCCGGCCCAGCGGTGTCTCGGGCACCAGTCCCAGGCCGACCTCGTTGCTGACCAGCCAGAGGCGGGCGGGGCAGGCGGCGACGGCTTCGACCAGAGCGGTCGCCTCCGTCGCGATGTCGCGCTCGTCCAGCATCAGGTTCGACAGCCACAGCGTCAGGCAGTCGACGACCGCCACCGCGTCGGCGGGCAGGGCGACGATCGCCTCCGTCAGGGCCAGCGGCGCCTCCACCGTGGTCCATGATTTGCCCCGGTCGGCCTGGTGGCGGGCGATGCGCTCGGTCATCTCGTCGTCGAAGGCCTGGCCGGTGGCGATCAGCACCGGACGCACCGCTCCAGCGGCGATTTCCGCCGCTTGCTCCGCTGCTTTTTGGGCGAAGGCGCTCTTGCCGGAACGGGCCCCGCCCAGCACCAGGATCGACGTCATGGAAGCTCCACATTGACCGTAAGCGGCGCAGTCTATAGGGCTGCCTCCGCACCAGGCTCCTCGAAAGAGGATTAAAAGGGAACGAGGTTCAAGACCTCGGCTGCCCCCGCAACTGTAAGCGGCGAGTTCTAGCGTCACATGCCACTGGGGTCTCCGGACCCTGGGAAGGCGACGCCAAGAGCGATGACCCGTGAGCCAGGAGACCTGCCCGGCGCAGTCGTTCATCGCTCGGCCGGGGTGCGCCGAACGAACGGGATCTCCCGCGAAACGACAGTCAAAGGGCCGCGCGACGGTCCGGGGCGTACGTGTGGCTTTCCAGCTTGCGGGTGCGTCGCGGTCAGCCGTGCGGGTCGTTCAACTGGGAAGATTGAAACATGATCCGAACGTTTTTGAGCTCCACCGCGCTCGCAACCCTCCTTGTCGCCGGTTCGGCCATGGCGGAAGAGCAGAAGGCCCCCGAGGCCGATGTCGCAGGCGCTGTCGGCGCCAACGGCGTCGCCGAGCTGATCGTCACCGCCACCCGCACCGCCCAGCCGATCGAGAAGGTCGGCGCGTCGGTCACCGTCCTGACGCAGGCCGCTATCGAGGCCAGCCAGGCCATTTCGGTGACGGAGCTGCTGGCCCAGACGCCGGGCGTCAGCTTCACCCGCAACGGCGGGCCGGGCACGGCCACCAGCCTCAACATCCGCGGCGCCGAGACCCAGCACACCGTGGTGCTGATCGACGGCGTCAAGCTGAATGACCCGTCCTCGACCCAGGGCGGCTTCAACAGCGGCAACCTGCTGATCGGCGACATCGCGCGTATCGAGGTGCTGCGCGGCGCCCAGTCGACCCTGTGGGGCAGCCAGGCCGTCGGCGGCGTGGTCAATATCGTCACCGCCGATCCCACCGTTCCGTTCACCAGCTCGATCGAGGCCGAAGGCGGCGCGCGCAAGACCGGCTACCTGCGGGCCGGCGTCGGCGGCGCTTCGGACAAGATCACCTGGCGCCTGGCTGGCGGCTACTACACCACCGACGGCTTCTCGACCTACAAGCTCGGCAAGGAGAAGGACGGCTATCAGAACACCGGCCTGTCGGGCCGTGTCCGTGTGGCGCTGGCTGAAAACGTCTCGGCCGAGGTCCGCTCGGTCTATTCGAAGGGCAAGAACGACTTCGACGGCTTCAACGTCGACAGCGCCGAGTTCGGCCGCACGGAGGAACTGGTCGTCTATACGGGCCTGAACTTCACCCTGCTGGACGGTCGCTGGAACAACCGCCTCGGCTACGCCTATACCGACACCGACCGCGAGAACATCAATCCGGCCCGCCCGGCCGCGCCACTGACCTTCGACGCCGCCGGCAAGAACAAGCGCTTCGAATATCAGGGCGTGTTCGCGATCTCGGACATCTGGACCGCCACCTTCGGCGCCGAGACCGAGAGGGCCCGTATGCGCACGCGCTCGCCGACGGTCCTCAAGCCGAACCCCGCATTCAGCACCGGCCGCGTCGGCGTCGACAGCCTCTACGGCCAGCTGCAGGTCGAGCCGGTGAAGGGCCTGACCCTGACCGGCGGCCTGCGCTACGAGGACCACGACACCTATGGTTCGCACACCCTGGGGCAGGTCGCGGCCGCCTGGGCGCTGAACGACGGCGACACCGTCGTCCGCGCCAGCTTCGGCCAGGGCTTCCGCGCCCCGGGCCTCTACGAGCTCTACAGCGAGTACGGCAATTCGACCCTGTCGCCGGAAAAGTTCGACAGCTGGGACGCCGGGATCGAGCAGCGCTTCTTCGGCGGCAAGGCCCGCGCCTCGGCCACCTGGTTCCATCGCGAGGCCGACAACGAGATCCGCTTCTTCTCGTGCGCCTCGGGCTCGACCACGGCCCTGTGCAATCCGAACGGCGCGTTCCGCTTCGGCTACTACGACAACGTCCAGAAGACCAAGGCGCAAGGGGTGGAACTGATCGGCGAGGTCAAGCCGGTCGCGGCCCTGACGATCACCGGCAACTACACCTATACCGAGGCCGAGTCCACTCGGCGCCAACAAGGGTAAACAGCTGACCCGTCGCCCGAAAAACATGGGCAACCTGTCGGCCGCCTATCGCTGGCCAGTGGGCCTGACCACGACGGTGGCGGTGCGTTACGTGGGCAAGACCTACAACAACGACGCCAACACCCAGGTAGTGAAGGACTACACCCTGGTCGACCTGCGCGCGGCCTATCCGATCAACGAGACCCTCGAGATCTTCGGCCGGGTCGAGAATGCGTTCGACAAGGACTACCAGACCATCCTGAACTACGGGACGCCGGGACGCGGGGCCTTCGTCGGCTTGCGGGCGCGCTTCTAGGCCCATGAAGGCGTCGATTTCCACCATCGGCGCCTTCCGGCACGGCGGCCGTCTCCGCGAGGCGATGGCCGCTTTTCCGGACGCGCCGCGTCCCTGGCTGGACCTGTCGACCGGGATCAATCCCGAGCCTTGGTCCGGCCAGCGGGCGCCGGCCGACGCCTTGCGCCGGCTGCCCGATCCGCTTGAACTGGCCGAACTGGAGACGGTCGCCGCGCGCGCGTTCGGCGTCGCCGACCCTGGCCGCGTGGTCGCCACCTCCGGCGCGGAGGCGGCGCTGCGGCTGCTGCCCGGCCTGATCGGTGGCGGAGAGGTCGCGCTGCTGGCGCCGATCTATGGCGGTCATGCCGAGAGCTGGGCGGGGTCGACGCCTAACCTCATCACGTCACTGGACGATCTCCGCGCCTTGGGCGCCGACGTGCTGGTGCTGGTCAATCCGAACAATCCCGACGGCCGGCGGATCGAGCGGAGCGCCTTGGCCGCCCTGGCGGCGGAGCGGTCTGACGCGGGGCGCTGGACGGTCGTCGACGAGTCCTTCGGCGAGGTCGCGTCGGAGCTCAGCGTCGCCGACCTGGAGATCGACCGGCTGGTGATTTTGCGCTCGTTCGGCAAGTTCTATGGGCTGCCCGGGGTGCGACTGGGTTTCCTGATTGGAAACAATGTCTTCATGCGAGAATTTCGCGCGCTTCTCGGCGACTGGCCGGTCGGGGCCGACGCCCTGGCGATGGGGCTGGAGGCCTATGGGGACGACGCCTGGAAGGCGCTAACCCGGACGTGGCTGGCGACCCAGGCGAGCGCGGTCGACGCTGTTCTAACCAAGGCGGGCCTCAAGCCGCTTGGCGGCTGCGATCTCTTCCGTTGGGTCGAGGCGCCGGACGCGCTTGGTCTGTTCAGCCGGCTCTGCGCTCAGGGCGTGCTGACGCGGCCCTTCGCGGACCGGCTGGATCGACTTCGGATTGGCCTGCCTTCGCGCAATGAATTCAATCGCTTTGAGCAAGTGCTTCGCGCGGTGACATCATGAACCGCCGCGAGGTCGTGGCCGGAGCCCTGGCGATGACGGCGGGCGGTCCGCCGCCGCTTCCGAGGCGCATCGTATCGCTGAACAGCTGCCTGGACGCCATGCTGGTCCACCTGGCCGACCGGGGCCAGATCGCCGCCCTCAGCCACTATGCCCGCGACGCGCAAGCCTCCACCGTCGCCGCCCAGGCCCGGACGCTGCCCTACACCTGGGAGAGCGCGGAGGAAGTCATCGACCTGATGCCCGATCTGGTCCTGGCCAGTCAGCACTCGGCCCTGGCGACGCGCAACGCGCTCAAGCGCCTGCACGTGCCGGTCCAGCGCTTCAAGGTTCCCAGGTCGATCGACGAGAGCCTGGGCCAGGTCCGCGAGCTGGCCAGGTTGATCGGCCATGCCGATCGCGGCGAGGCCCTGGTCGCCCGCATCGAGGCGGCGATCGCGGCCGCCAGGCCCGCGCCCGGCGCGCGACGGCTGACGGCGCTGATCTATCAGCCCAACGGCTTCGCGGCCGGTCCGGGCACCCTGGTCGACGAGATGATGGACCACGCCGGCTTCGATAATGTCGCCCGCCGCTTCGGCCTGACGACCTGGGGTAATGTCGGGCTGGAGCGCCTGCTGGCCGATCCGCCCGAAGTGCTGCTGGTCGGCGTCTCCGCCCCCGGCGCGCGCAGCTGGGCCGATCGCATCATGACCCATCCAGCCCTGAGGGCCGTGTCCGGGCGAATGCGCCAAGTGCGATTACCCGAGAAGCTTCTCTATTGCGGCGGCCCGGCCCTGATCGAGACCGCCGCGGCCATGGCCCGGGCGCGAGCCCAAGCTTTGAAGGAGGGCGCATGAGGCCCCGATCTCCCCCTATGGCGCCATGGGCGATCTGCGGCGTCCTGCTGGCGCTGCTGGTCGTGCTGTTCGGCGTCAGCCTGTGCGCCGGACGCGTCTGGGCGCCGTGGAGCGCCTGGACCTCGGGCGGCGCCGACCCGCGCTGGGCCATCGTCTTCGGCCTGCGCCTGCCGCGCACCATCCTGGCCATCCTGGTCGGCGGAGCGCTGGGCCTCTCCGGCGCCGCGCTGCAGGGCTATACCCGCAACCCGCTGGCCGATCCCGGCGCCCTGGGCGTCTCGGCGTCGGCGGCGCTGGGGGCGGTGCTGACCCTCTATCTGGGCGCGGCGGGCGAGGCGATCTGGATCCTGCCTGCCGCCGCCATGGTCGGGGCGGGCCTGGGCGTCGCGGCCCTGCTGGGCCTGGCGGGCGTCACCTCCAGCATCGTCACCTTTATCCTGGCGGGCTTCGTGATCCAGACGGTCTGCGGGGCCGGCATCGCCCTGGCGATGAACCTCGCGCCGAATCCGTGGGCGGTGAACGAGATCATCAACTGGACGCTGGGCTCGCTGGCCGACCGCAGCGTCGACGAGGTGCGGATCGCCGCGCCGGGCATCGTCGCCGGCGGCCTGCTGCTGCTGACCCTCGGCCGCTCGCTGGACGCCCTGACCCTGGGCGAGCAGGGCGCGCGCTCGCTGGGCGTCGACCTGTCGCGCACGCGCCTGCTGATGGCCGTCGGCGTCGCCCTGGCGGTCGGGTCCAGCGTGGCGGTGACCGGCGTCATCAGCTTCGTGGGCCTGATCACCCCGCACCTGCTGCGGCCGTTGCTGGGCTCCAGGCCGAGCGCGGTGCTTTTGCCATCGTTCCTGGGCGGCGCGGCCCTGACCCTGGCCGCCGACATCCTGGTGCGCATGACCCCGGCCGCCAGCGAGGTCAAGCTCAGCGTCGCCATGGCCATGCTGGGCGGCCCGTTCTTCCTGGCCATGTTGATCTCGATGCGCCGGATGCTGGCATGATTTCCGCCCGGAACGTGACCCTGGCCCTGGGCGGACATGTGGTGCTGGACGGCGTCTCGGCCGACTTCGCCAAGGGCGGACTGATCGCCATTGTCGGTCCCAACGGGGCGGGCAAGTCGACCTTGCTGGCGTGCCTGGCCGGCCTGCTGCGCCCAGACGGCGGCTCGGTCACCCTGGACGGCGCGGCGATCGCGGCCATGCCCGGCCGCCAGCGCGCGGGCCGCATCGCCTTCCTGGCCCAGACGCCCGAGATCGCCTGGGACGTCGACGTCCGCGCCTTCGTGGGCCTGGGGCGCACGCCGCATCTCGGGGCCTTCGGTCCCAGCGCCGAGGACCGCGCGGCGGTCGACGCCGCCATCGCCGCCGCCAGCCTGGAAACCTTCGTCGACCGCGCCGTCACCCGGCTGTCGGGCGGCGAGCGGGCCCGCGCCTTGATCGCACGCGGTCTGGCCGGCCAGACCGACTGGCTGCTGGCCGACGAGCCGCTGACGGGCCTCGACCCCGGCCACGCCCTGGACGCCCTGGCCCTGTTCCGCCGCCTGGCGCACGACCAGGGCAAGGGCGTGATCATCACCCTGCACGACCTGAATCTGGCCGCGCGTTTCGCCGACCGGGTGCTCGTGCTGAGCGAAGGCCGCCTGGTCGTCGACGGCGCGCCCGACACGGCCCTGACGCAGGAAACCCTGTCAGCCGTCTATGGCGTCGTCGTCCGCCTTCACGGGGGCGAGGGCGGGCCGCTGATCGAGGTGCTGGGCCGTGCCGGCTAAACTCTCGTCCAACGGTCCCTGGATCGTGCTGGCGGCGGCGGTCGTGGAGGCCGCGGTCGGCTATCCAGACGCTCTGCACCGGCGCGCGCCGCATCCGGTCGTCTGGATCGGCGGGCTGATCTCCGCGCTGGAGGCGGGCCTCAACCTGTCGGGGTTCGGCGAGATCACGCGCCGCCTGCTGGGCATGGTGACCCTGGCGCTCATCGTCGGAGCCAGCGCCTTGGCCGGCTGGATAGTCGCGGACCTCGGCGGACCGGTGGCGATCGTGCTGGTCGGGACCGTGGGCCTGGCCCAGCGCAGCCTGTTCGACCATGTCCGCGCCGTCGCCAAGCCCTTGGCGGCGGGCGACCTGGATAGCGCCCGGATCATGGTCGGCCACATCGTCGGCCGCGACGTCGCCCGACTGAGTGAGAGCGACATCGCCACCGCCGCCATCGAGAGCCTGGCCGAGAGCTTCTGCGACGGCATCGTCGCGCCGCTGTTCTGGTTCGTGGTCGCCGGCCTGCCGGGCCTGTTCGTCTACAAGGCCGTCAACACGGCCGACAGCCTGATCGGCCACCGCGAGCCGCGCTGGCGCGCGTTCGGCTGGGCCTCGGCGCGCTTCGACGATCTGATGAACCTGATCCCGGCGCGCCTGGCGGGCGGGGTGATCGCCCTCGCCGGCATGTTTGCTTTGAAGGGGGGCGGCTGGCGGATCATGCTGCGCGACGCCGGCAAGCACGCCTCGCCCAACGCCGGCTGGCCCGAGGCGGCGATGGCCGGAGCCCTAGGCTTACGCCTGGGCGGTCCGGCCTGGTACGACGGCGCGCTGTCCCAGCGTCCGGTTCTGGGCGAGGGCAGGGCGGCGACACCCGCGGATCTGACCCGCGCCCTGCGGATCTATCTTCTCGCCTGCGGGCTGCTCTGGTTGATGCTGGCGGTCGCCGGGTTCGTCTGGGGAGGATTCGCATGGCCGCGTTGATGATCCAGGGCTGCGGCTCGGATGTCGGCAAGTCGGTGCTGGTCGCCGGCCTGTGCCGCCTGTTCGCCAATCGCGGCCTGAGGGTGCGGCCGTTCAAGCCGCAGAACATGTCCAACAACGCCGCCGTGACCGCCGACGGCGGCGAGATCGGCCGCGCCCAGGCCCTGCAGGCCATCGCCTGCCGCGTCGCCCCGACCGTCGACATGAACCCGGTGTTGCTGAAGCCCCAGAGCGACGTCGGCGCCCAGTTGATCGTGCGCGGGCGGATGGCCGGGACCTGGAAGGCGCGCGGCTATCAGGAACGCAAGGGCGCGCTGCTGGACACGGTGCTGGAGAGTTTCCGCACGCTGCAGGCGCGGAGCGACCTCGTCATCGTCGAAGGCGCCGGCAGTCCCGCCGAGATCAACCTCCGGGCCGGCGACATCGCCAATATGGGCTTCGCGATCGCGGCCGACGTGCCCGTCGTGTTGGTCGGCGACATCGATCGCGGCCACGTCATCGCCGCCCTGGTCGGGGCCCATGTGGTGCTGGACGACGCCGACCGCGCCATGATCCGCGGCTTTCTGATCAACAAGTTCCGGGGCGATCCCAGCCTGTTCCAGGACGGCCGAACCGAGATCGTCCGCCGCACGGGCTGGACCGACCTCGGCATGGCGCCCTGGCTGGCGGCGGCGCGGCGCCTGCCGGCCGAGGACGCCGTGGTGCTCGACCGCGCCGCGACCGCTGACGGCCGCAAGGTGCGGATCGTTGTGCCGATGCTGTCGCGGATCGCCAATTTCGACGAGTTCGACGCCCTGCGCACCGAGCCCGAAGTCGAGTTCGCCTTCATCCCGCCAGGTGCGCCGCTTCCGGGCGACGCCGACCTGGTGATCCTGCCGGGGACCAAGGCGACCCTGGCCGATCTGGCTTTCCTGCGCGCCCAGGGCTGGGACGTCGATCTGGCCGCCCACGTCCGGCGCGGCGGCCGGGTGCTGGGCGTCTGCGGCGGCTACCAGATGCTGGGCCGGCGGGTGTCGGATCCGGACGGCGTCGAGGGCCCGCCGGACTCGGTCGAGGGTCTGGGCCTGCTCGACGTCGAGACGGTGATGACCGGCGACAAGACCCTGCGGCCGGTCGCGGGCCGACTGACCGGCGGCGCGCGCTTCGAGGGCTACGAGATGCATGTCGGCCGCACCACGGGCGCGCTCTCGCCGATGCTGACCTTCGACGACGGCGTCACGGACGGCGCGGTTTCGACCAGCGGTCAGGTGCGCGGCGCCTATGTCCACGGCCTGTTCGACCAAGGCGAGGCGCGGGCGGCCCTGCTGGCCGAGCTGGGCGCGGTGTCCGATGCGATCGACCAGGCCGTCCGCGTCGACCAGGCGCTGGACGAGATCGCCGCCGCGCTGGAGCAAGCCTTCGACATTTCCGCCCTCGCCGCCATCGCCGGCCTGGAGAATTTCCGATGATTTTGCCGCTCGTCACCGCCGTCGACCATGCCCAGATGGGGCGGCTACGCGCCCTGATCGACGGCAAGGCCAAGCCGCCGGGCGCGCTGGGGCGGATCGAGGACCTGGCCGTTCGGCTGGCCTTGATCGCCGGCGAGCGCGCCTTGGACAAGGCGCTCCTGCTGGTCTTCGCCGGCGATCACGGGCTGACCGCCGAAGGGGTGTCGGCCTATCCGTCCAGCGTCACCCAGGCCATGGTCGCGACCTTCCTGGCCGGCAAGGCCAGCGCCAACGCCTTCGCCCGCGCGGTCGGCGCCGAGCTGCGCGTCGTGGACGCCGGGGTCGACGCCGAACTTCCAACCCATGCAAGCCTGTTGGCCGAGAAGGTGCGGCGTGGCGCGCGCAACGCCGCCGTCGAGCCGGCCCTGACCGTCGAGGAGGTCGCCCAGGCGCTGGAGACCGGCGCGCGCATCGCCCGCGACGCGGCCGCCGAGGGTTTCGAGATTCTGGCGCTAGGCGAGATGGGCATCGGCAACACCGCTTCGGCGGCGCTGCTCATGCACCGCCTGACGCCCGCGCCGCTGGCCGAGTGCGTCGGGCGGGGGACCGGTCATGACGACGCGGGCCTGGCCCGCAAGCTGGCCGTGCTGGAGCGCGCGGCGGCGCGATCGGACGCCACCGAGCCCGCCGCCGTCCTCGCCGAGTTCGGCGGGCTGGAGATCGCCATGATGACCGGGGCGGTGATCGGCGCGGCGTCGGCGCGCATCCCGGTGCTGGTCGATGGTTTCATCGCCTCGGCGGCGGCCCTGGCGGCGATTCGGTTGGTCCCGGCGGTCCGGGACTACTGCGTGTTCTGCCATTGCTCGGCCGAGCGAGGGCATCAGCGGATGCTGGCGGCGCTTGAGGTCGAGCCGCTGCTGGACCTGGGTCTGCGTCTCGGCGAGGGCACCGGCGCGCTGCTGGCCCTGCCGGTCGTGCGCGCCGCCTCACGGCTGATGAGCGACGTCGCCAGCCTGGACGACGTCCTGAGCGGACGGCTCTGAGCATGGGCTGGCTGGCGCATCAGGTCCGGCTGCTGCTCTGTGCGGTCCAGTTCCTGACGCGCGTCCCAACCCCGGCGCTGAAGACCTTTGATCCCGACTGGATCACCCGCTCGGCCCGCTATTTCCCGCTGGTGGGTCAGGGCGTCGGGGCGGTCTGCGCCCTCGTGCTGCTGGTTGGCGAGCGCCTGTGGAGCGCGCCGGTCGGCGTCATCCTGGCCCTCGCCGCGGGCCTTCTGATCACCGGCGCCTTCCACGAGGACGGCCTGGCCGACACCGCCGACGGCCTGGGCGGCGGCCAGACGCCGGCGCGGCGGCTGGAGATCATGAAGGACAGCCGCATCGGGACCTATGGCGTCTGCGCCCTGGTCGGCGTGCTGGCGCTGAAAGTCGCCGTGCTGGCTGGAACGCCGGCCGCCGCCGTTCTGCTGCTGGCCGCCCACGGCCTGGGCCGCGCCGCCGCCGTGGCGGTCATGCGCCTGACGCCCTACGCGCCCAGCGGCGAGGCGGGGAAGTGGAAGCCTGTTCCTAAAGGCGTGCGGACTGGCGAGGTGATCGTCGCCCTGCTGATCGCCGGCTGGCCGCTGATCCTGCTGCCGCCGAGCGCGGTCCTGGTCGGCCTCGCGGGCGGCGCGCTGCTGGCCGGCTTGCTGACCCTGACGGCCAGGCGGCTGATCGGCGGCCACACCGGCGACGTGCTCGGCGCGGTCGAGCAGGTGTTCGAGCTCGGCTTCCTGCTCGGCGCGGCGGCGCTGGCATGAGGCTGCTGGTCGGTCCGATCACGGCGGTCGCGCGGTTGGCGGGCCAGGCCGATCACGTGCTGTCGCTGATCTCGCCGAACGCCGCGCCGCCGACCTTAACGCAACCCGTAACGACGTTATATTTCAATGATATAATCGAACAACGTGAAGGCTTTATCGCTCCCTCGGCGGCGATGATCGAGACGATCCTGGCGCTGCGCGAGACGCCCACGCTGCTGATCCACTGCTTCGCCGGGGTCAGCCGCTCGACGGCGGCGGCCTATGTCCTGGCCTGCGCGAAGCGGCCGGCGGGCGAGGAGGGGGGCCTGGCCGCTCAACTCCGTTCGCTCTGCCCGGAGGCCACGCCCAATGCACTGATGATCGCTCTGGCCGATACGATCCTGGGTCGCGACGGGGCCATGATCCGCGCCGTCGCCGGGATCGGGCGCGGGATCGACGCCTATGAAGGGACGGTGATCGACTGGCGGCTGGACTAGCCCAGGCCCGGCAGCTCGATCTTCACCAGCTTCCACTTGAACAGTCCGCGACGCTCCAGCACCAGGCCGAACGGCTCCTGGTCGCCGTCCTTGCGGTCGCGATAGGTGGCGCGGAAGTGATCAAGGTCCACGTAGCCGCAATGGACCTCGGTATCAGACTTCGCCTTCTTTACCTCGGGCTGGGGCTGCTCGACGATCGGACCGCCTGGCGTGGCGCCGATGTTCTTCGGCGGCTCGTTGGTGGCGACCATGTTGGCGATCGCGTCAGGCGTCGCATAGGTCTCGACCGCCTTGTCGACCACGCCGACCAGCAGCATCTGGCCGAAGGCGGCGAACGGGTTGTCGCGCAGCTTGGGGTCTTCCTCCAACTTGCGCGTCATGCTGGCCTTGAGCTGGCTCTTCAGGCTCTCGCGCACGGCCGGGAAGTCGACGGCGCTCTCCAGCCGGGCCTTGTCACCCGCCTTGGCCGCCGCCGTCAGCCCCTGCAGCGCCAGGATCGGCGAGGCGAAATAGCCGGCGATCACCAGCGCGGCCAAGACGCCCAGGCCGACGCCAGTCAAGATGCGGTTCGAGCGAGTTATGAGTTTCTCCCGCGAGGATCAAGGCAGGCGGGAGAACCCGGGTCAACTCATGGCCGCGAGGCGCGCAGAATATCGGTCCACGGCGCCGGCTTCTTGCCTGTGCGCTTCACCAGGTCGTCGCGAAGCGGCAGGTATCGGGCGTCCAGCAGGCTGGCCAAGGTGTAGGTGCTTACGCCGTTGGAGACGTCCCAGTCGTGCGGCGCATACTCCTTCTGGCCCGAATTGGCGCGGTCGCGGTCGAATTGGATCTTGGAATTGACGAACTCGCTGTGGGTCTTTTCCCCGCGCGCGAACGCCGCCAGCCAGTCCAGCGAATGGGGCAGGCTGGACCCCGTCGGGCTCTTCCAACTGAACCAGTCCTCGCCATGCGCCTGGGCCGACAGGGCGGCCATCATCAGCGGGTCGAGGTTGTAGGTGACGTAGTGCAGGGCGTCGCGTTCGTGGAAGTCGAAGGTCGAGCCGTCCGCATAGAGGTTGACGCCGATCTGCTTGCGGAAGGCGTCGCGGGCGCGGGCGATCAGCTTGGCGTCGCCGGTCTGGTAGGCGGCCAGGGTCGCCATCTTGATCCGGTGACTTTGCCAGTTGGTGTGGGCGTTCGTCGGCCCCGCGTCCATCGCGTCGAGATAGCCGACCGCCATCCTGCGCCAGAAGACGTCGACCTTGGCGCGGATCGGGCGGGGAGGTCGCTCTCCGTCAGGTCGGTGGCCATGACCAGGGTGTCGAAGCCCGTCTCGTCGATCGGGTTGAACGAGATCTGGTAGATGTCGGCCCAGTTCTCCAGATAGCGGCCCGTGGCCTCCAGGAACCTGCGGTCCCCGGTCAGGCGGTAGGCCAGCGCGAAGTTCAGCACGATCGGCTGGTCCTCGCGGGCCTTGATGCTGATCTCGCGGATGCCCTTGCCGGGCAGGGTGCCTTCGGTGTGCGCGTGGGGGATGGCGCCGGGCGGACGATCCAGAGTTGCGTTGGCGCGCGAGACGATCGCCGCCTTCAGCGCGGGCGACACCGCGCCCTTGCCGAACGTTGGACCCAGCAGGCCGTAGTCGGCGGCGTGCGCGGCGGACGCCATGGCCATCAGGGCGCACGCGGCAAGCCATGCGGTCTTCATAGGAGCCTCCCAAGCTTTTACGGTTTGCGGAAGATATCTGGCCAGTCGCGCGACTTGTCAATTATTGGTCATGCCAATTTTGGTGATTGGCCGGACCGGATTGCGCGGCGGTGAGTGTCGCTATGCCGGCGGGACGGTTCACAGCCACCGCTGCGCCTCGGCGTACGATCGTCGCGATTCCGTCTTTTCATTTATTCATGACTAAATTAATGAAACAGATATCAAGCGCCCGCTGTGATCGTCCCGGTAGAGGGCTGCAGGGGCGCCGTCAGGGAGGCGTACCCACCATGTCGACCGATCGCGTCGCGCTCAGCTCCATCCTCGCCCACCACACGGGCCAGTCGCCGTCCCGAAACGCGCTGATCTTGGACGACGGGGCCGTCACCTATGGCGAACTGGATGTCCGCACGAACCGGCGCGCGCGGATGCTGGCGGCGCACGGCGTGGAACAGGGCGACTTCGTCACCGTGGCCCTGCCCAACGGACTGGAGTTCTATGAGACGGTGTTCGCCTTGTGGAAGCTGGGCGCGGTCCCCAACATCGTCGCCGCCAAGCTGGCGCGCCCCGAGATGGAAGCGATCCTCGACATCGTTCGTCCTCGACTGTTCATCGGCGCGCCGCCGCGACCTGGCGTTCCGGTGATGGCGGGGGATCGGAGCGAGCTCGATCGGTACTCGGCCGAGGCGCTCCCCGAGGTCATCTCGCCGCATTGGAAGGCCATGACCAGCGGCGGTTCCACCGGGCGGCCGAAGGTGATCGTCGACGCCATGCCCGGGGCCTGGAACCCGGAGGAGGGCTTTCTGGGCCAGCGGCCTGGCGACGTCATCCTCAATCCGGGGCCGCTCTATCACAACGCCCCGTTCCACTGCATCACCATGGGGATGTTCACCGGCGCGACGATCGTCGAGATGGGCAAGTTCGACCCGCTGCGCGCGCTGCGGCTGATCGAGACCCACGGCGTCAACTGGGTGACCCTGGTGCCGACCATGATGAACCGTATCTGGCGGCTCGGTCCTGACGTCCTGTCCGGCTTCTCCCTGCCCAGCCTGCGCATGATGCTTCACATGGCCGCCCCCTGCGCCCCATGGCTCAAGGAGGCCTGGATCGACTGGCTCGGCAGCGAGCGGGTCTGGGAATATTATGGGACGACCGAGGGCACGGGCTCGACCATGATCTCGGGATCCGAATGGCTGACCCACCGCGGCTCGGTCGGCCGCGTTCGCGACGGTTACGCCCTGAAGATCCTGGACGGGGAGGGGCGTGAACTGCCGCCGGGCGAAGTCGGCGAGGTGTTCTTCCGTCCGCGGGGCGGGGCGGGCTCGACCTATCACTACCTGGGCAGCGAGGCCCGCCGGCGCGGCGAGTGGGAAGCGCCCGGGGATCTCGGCTCGGTCGACGCCGACGGCTATCTCTATCTGTCCGATCGTCGCAACGACCTGATCATCTCGGGCGGCGCCAATATCTATCCGGCCGAGGTCGAGGCCGTGCTCGACGCTCACCCGGCGGTGCGCGGCAGCGCGGTGATCGGTCTGCCCGACGAGGACTGGGGCGCGCGCGTCCACGCGATTGTCCAGGCCGTCGAGGACAGCGGCCTGGAGCCAGACGAATTGCTCGACTTCGCCGCCGACCGGCTGACCCGCTACAAGCTGCCCAGGAGCATCGAGTTCACGACCGAGCCCCTGCGCGACGAGGCCGGCAAGGTGCGGCGCGCGGCGCTGCGAGACGCGCGACTTGAGAAGGTCGCCACTTGAGGGATGGCGGTCAGGCCGGCTTGCGGCGCCTGTACAGGGCGTCGAAGCCGCCGGCCATGAAGGTCACGAACCGCTCGCGGATCGCCTCGAAGTCGTCAGAGGCGCAGAGGTTGTTCGAGAGGCGATCGATGCGGCCAGTGCGCGATAGAAGGAGCGAATAGGCCCCCGAGGTGAACTGGAAGCTCCAGAACAGGTCCTCGGGCGCGGCGTCGGGCAGCGACTTCTGCAGGAGGCCGATCAGGCGCAGCACCATGGGATCGAAATAGGTGTCCATCTTCTCGGCGCCGTAGCCGGGGGCGTTGTTCACCTGGGCGAAGATGCGGCCGAAGTTGCGCCACCCCTCGTCGCCGTTGATGTAGACGTCGAACGCCTGGTCGTAATAGGCGCGCAACGCGCCCTCGACGGTCGGGTGATCGCCGACCTCGGCCTCATAGGCGTCCAGACCCGCCGTCCGCGAGGTCACGGCATATTCGACACGACGTTCGAAGACGGCGTCGAACAGGGCCTTCTTGCCCTCGAAATAGTAGTGGATCAGCGCGGGATGGATGCCCATGCGGTCGGCGACGTCCTTGATGGTCACCCCGAAATAGCCGAGCTGAGCGAACAGATCCTCGGCCGTGTCCAGGATCGTCTTCACTGTCGTGGCCCGCTGTTCGGCGCGCGTGCGACGTCCCTCGGCTTTCGGCGCTGCTGGCATGGCTCCCTGTCTTCCTGATCGGATCCGTCCGGTGAAGACGCTCTCCAACCGATTCAGGATGGGACGATGAGGCGGCGACCCCAAGGGGTCAAGCAAACGTCTCAACAAATTTCATTTAGCACTAAATAAATGAAATTGACGAGGCGGCGACCCTCGGCTACGCCTTGAGCAAGCAAAAAACAAAAGGGGAGGGTTGAATGAAAACCTGGAACACCGCGCGCCACATGGCGCTGTCCGGCGCGTCGCTGGCCGCCATGCTTTTCGCTGGGCAGGCCTTGGCGCAGGCGACGGACGAGACATCCGACAATACGCTTGAAGCCGTCGTCGTCACCGGATCCAGTATTCGGGGCGTGCCGCCGGTCGGCTCGAACCTGATCGGCGTCTCGCGCGACGACATCAAGACCATTGGCGCGACCACGACGCCGGACCTGCTGGCCAGCGTGCCGCAGCTCAACAGCTTCAACACCGCGCCGCGCGCCAACAACGCCGGGGCCGGGTCTTTCGCGCCGGGTCTGCGCAGCCTGCCGGCGACGGCGACCCTGCCGTTGCTGAACGGCCACCGGGTGGTGGCGGGCGGCGCCAACGAGACCAATCCCGACTTCCCGTTCCTGCCGGATCTGGCGATCGAGCGCGTGGAGATCGTGGCGGACGGCGCCTCGTCGATCTACGGCTCGGACGCCATCGCTGGGGTCGTCAACTTCATCACCCGCAAGCGCTATTCCGGCCTGGAGATGTCGGCGCGTTACGGGACGGCCGACGACTACCATACGGCCAGCATCAGCGGCCTGGCGGGTCGCGACTGGGGCAGCGGCTCGATCCTGGCCGCCTACCAGTATTCCGAGAACGGCAACATCACCGGCGCGGATCGCGACTACCGCAAGGTGGATTTCCGTAACTTCGGCGGCGTCGACACGCGGGGAACCAGCTGTCCCGCGCCGAACGTGGTGGTCGGCGGCGTCGTTTACGGCGCGCCCGGCCTGACGCCCAACTCGACGAACTATTGCGACGTCGGCGGCCCGGTCGATCTCGTCCCGGCGTCGCGCCTGCACAGCGGCTTCGTCAGCGCGCGGCAGGAGATCGGCGAGCGCGTCACCCTGTGGGGCGACCTGCTCTATTCGGACCGCAAGGACGAGGTCCGGGCGGCGATCCCGGCCCAGACCGTGACGATGACGGCGGCCAACCCGTTCTTCAAGGCCCCGCCGGGAACAGCGGCGACGGCCGCGACCATCTTCTTCCGGCCCGACAACCTGGTCGGCGCCGACCACTTCGACCAGACCTATCGCGTCAAGGCTGGCAACTCGTCGGCGGGCGCGGACTTCAGCCTGCCGAACGACTTCAAGCTCAGCGCATACGGCACCTATGACTGGGCCGAGCACGTCGCCCATCAGCCGATGATCAATCCAGCGGCCCTGGCCGCGGCGGCGGCCGGAACGACCACGGCGACGGCGTTGGACCCCTTCGGCCAGGGCACTAGCCCGTCGGTCGTCTCCAACATCACCAACTACTCGACCAGCGTCACGATCCAGCAGCGCACCAAGCTGGCCGCGGTCAAGTTGGACGGCCCGCTGCTCGCGTTACCCGGCGGCGAGCTGAAGTTCGCGGCGGGCGCCGAGTATCGGCGCGAGACGTTCCAGCAGCGCGGCTTCGTGGGCGTCACGCAGGTTCCCGAGAACCTGGGCCGCAACATCAAGTCCATCTATGGCGAGCTGTTCGTGCCGATCTTCGGCGACGGCAATGCGACGCGGCTCATGCACCGCCTGTCACTGTCGGTGTCGGGACGCTACGACAAATACAGCGACTTCGGCTCGACCAGCAATCCGAAGGTCGGCGTCAACTGGGACCCGGTGGAGGGCCTGACGCTGCGAGGGACCTACGGCCGCTCGTTCCGCGCGCCGGGTCTGCGGGACGTCGGCGCCACCGTCGGCGCCTACTACTACGACGCCACGACGGCCGGTGTGCTGGCTCGCGATCCAACGCGCGGCGCGGCCCAGGTCAACACGGTCTTCCTGCTGGGCGGCAACAAGACCCTGCAGCCGGAAAAGGCGCGGACCTATTCGTTCGGGGTCGATGTGGCGCCGCCGTCCCTGCCGGGCTTCCGGGCCAGCGCCACCGTCTACGACATCAACTTCACCGACGTGATCGGCACGCCGCCGACCAGCCTGGTCTTCACCGACCCGACCTTCGCCTCGGTCGTCTATCGCAATCCGTCGGCGGCCCAGCTGTCCAGCCTGCTGGCATTGGGCGTGCCGGTCACCCTGCCGACGCCGCTGCCGGCGATCGGCAACGCCCTGGACCTGCGTCGCGGCAATTTCGGGGTGCGCAAGACCCGCGGCCTGGATTTCGACGTCAACTACCGGCGCGCCACCAGCTTCGGCAGCGTGTTCGGCGGCGTCGCCGGCAACTACATCTTCAAGTTCGACACCCAGCTGTCGCCAACGGCGCCGGTGTCGGACGCCCTGAAGCTGGGCGTGCCCAAGGCGACCGTCCGCACGACGGCGGGCCTGGCGGCCGGCGCGTTCCGCCTCGTCGGCTTCGTTAACTATCGCGATGGCGTCACCAACAGCTACGCCACCCCGACGGGGACGAGCACCTACGACGCCAAGGCCTACACGACCGTCGATCTGCGGATCGCGATGACCTTGCCGGACACGGGCCTGACCAAGGGTTCGGAACTAGCCCTGCAGATCAACGACCTGTTCGACAAGACGCCGCCGTTCTTCCCGGCGACCGACGGTATCGGCGGGACCTACAACCCCATCGGGCGCTTCGTCGCGGTGAACCTGCGCAAGACCTTCTGACCGATCCCAAAAGTCCTTCGGGAGGCGGCCTCGGCCTTGGCCGTCCGACCCGCTGCGGGGTAGCCTGGCCTTGCCGCCGGCCCCCGCGGTCTTTCTTCCAGTACCCAGGCCGGAGCGCCCTTTTTTATGATCGATGACGACGCCTGCCGCGCCCAGGGCTTCGACCCCGCCAAGCTCGCCGAGGCCGGGGCGGTCCTCCAGGGTTTCGTTGATCGGGGCGAGCTCTCGGGCGCGGTGACCCTGACCTCGCGCGGCGGCCAGATCGTGCAGGCCGACGCGATCGGCTGGCGCGACCTCGAGGCCGGCGATCCGATGCGGCCCGACACGCTGTTCCGCATCGCCTCCATGACCAAGCCCATCACCTCGGTGGCGGCCCTGATCCTGATGGAGGAGGGCAGGTTCGCCCTCGATGACCCGATCGCGCGCTGGATCCCGGAACTGGCGGAGCCCCTGGTGCTGCGCGACACGGCCGGATCCCTGCGCGAGACCGAGCCCGCGCGCCGCCCGATCACCATCGAGGACCTGCTGACCCATCGCTCGGGGATCGCCTACGGCTTCTTCTCGGAAGGGCCGTTGAAGCTGGCCTATGAGCGCGCCCTGGGGGATCCGGCCATGACCCGCATGACGCCGGACGAGTGGCTGATCGCGCTGGGCGGTCTGCCGCTCGCCTACCAGCCGGGCGAGCGCTTCCACTACGGCCATTCGACCGACGTCCTGGGCTTCCTGATCGGCCGGGTCGAGGGCAAGCCGTTGCGTGAGGTGTTGAAGGCGCGGGTCTTCGAGCCGCTCGGCATGGTCGACACCGACTTCTGGCTGCCGCGCGACAAGCGTCACCGCTTGGCCAGCCTCTACGGCTATGACGAGGCCGCGGGCGGGCTCGCGAAGGTCGAACCCGAGATGTACGATGAACCGCCGAGCTATACGCCGGGCGGCGGCGGGCTGATCTCCTCGGCTCCGGACTATCACCGGTTCGCGCGAATGCTGCTGGGCGAGGGGGCCCTGGACGGCGCGCGCCTGCTGCGTCCGGAGACCGTTCGCCTGATGCGGACCAACCGGCTGACCGACGTCCAGCGCCAGATCCCGTTCGCCGGCATGCCGCTGTGGCGAACGAACGGCTTTGGCCTCGGCGTCTCGATCGCCGAAGACCCGCTCGACAACCCGTATGCCTGCGGCGCGCCCGGCGCGATGACCTGGCCTGGCATCTTCGGCACCTGGTGGCAGGCCGATCCGGTCAATGATCTGGTGATGATCTATCTGATCCAGCACCAGGTGCCGGTGTCGGCCAAGTCTGGAGCGACCATCGCTACCGGGCGCGGGGCCGCCGGACGCCGTGCTCTGCCCGAGCATCAACGGGGCGTCTACGCCGCCCTGAACAGGGAGGAACGATGATGCGCCCGATCGAGGATGTCGCACCGATGGCCGCGCCCGCCGTCCAGGAGCCCGACCGCCGGGCCTGGGTCGCCCTGGCCTGCCTGTGGTTCATCTATGTCCTGAACTTCCTGGACCGGCAGTTGCTGTCGATCCTGGCCAAGCCCATCCAGGACACGCTGCAGATCACCGACAGCCAGCTGGGGCTGCTGGGCGGTCTCTATTTCGCGGCCTTCTACTGCTTCATCGCCATTCCGGTCGGCTGGCTGGCTGACCGGACCAACCGCGTGACCGTGCTGGCCATCGCCTGCGGCGTGTGGAGCGCGGCGACCATGGCCTGCGGCCTGACCAGAACCTATGGCGGCTTCGCGGTCGCGCGGATGACCGTCGGCTTCGGGGAGGCGGGAGGCGTGCCCCCGTCCTATGCGATCATCACCGACTATTTCCCGCCCGGACGCCGGGGCACGGCGCTGGGCCTCTACAACCTGGGCCCGCCGGTCGGCGCGGCCCTGGGGATCGCGTTCGGCGCCTCGGTGGCGGCCGCGTTCAGCTGGCGCGACGCCTTCGTGATCACCGGCGCGGTCGGCGTCGTCGCCGCCCTGGTTCTGAAGTTCGTGGTGCGCGAGCCCCGGCGCGGGGGGCTGGATCCCGCGACGGCTCATATCGTGCAGACGCGCGCGGGCTTCGGCGAGACCCTGAAGATGTTCTTCTCGCATCCAGTGCTGCTGCTGGCTTCGCTGGGCAGTGGCGCGACGCAGTTCGTCACCTACGGCCTGGGCAACTTCGCCACGCTGTTCCTGATGCGCGAAAAGGGGATGACGCTCGGCGAAGTCGCCGTCTGGTACGCGATCGTCGTCGGCGTCGGGATGAGCGTGGGGATCTTCGGCTCCGGCTGGCTGATCGACCGCTTCACCCGCGAGTTCAAACGCGCCTATGGCCTGGCGCCCGCCTGCGCCCTCGTCCTGGCCGTGCCCTGCTATCTGGGGTTCGTGGCCGCCCCGCACTGGCCGACGGCCCTGGCCTGCCTGCTGCCGGCCATGTGCCTGAACCATGTCTATCTGTCGTCGGCCGTGACCCTGGTTCAGAACACGGTCCGCCCTAACCAGCGGGTGATGTCGGGCGCCTTGCTGCTGCTGGTCATGAACTTCATCGGCCTGGGCTTGGGCCCGACCTATGTCGGCGCGGCCAGCGACTTCTTCCGGGCCGCGTATCCGCACAACTCGCTCCAGGTGGCGTTGTTCACCCTGGTCCCGTTCTACGGCGTGGCCATCACGCTCTTCCTTCTGCTGGCGCGGACCCTCGGCAAGGTCCCGAAGACCGGAGCCGCTCGATGAACCTCTGGAAGGCCGCCTTCGCCGCGGCGCTGCTGATCGCCGCTCCCGCCCAGGCCGCGGACAAGCGGCCCGTGATCTCCGCGCCCGCCGGCGCCGTGAAGGGCGTCGTCGACGCCGGAGCGCTCGCCTTCAAGGGCCTGCCCTATGCCGCGCCGCCGGTCGGGGCGAGGCGCTGGCGGGCGCCCGCGCCGGCCCCCCGCTGGAGCGGGGTGCGTGACGCCAGCCAGTTCGGCGCCGCCTGCGTCCAGCCCACGCCCGGACCGCCGTCGGTCTATTCCGCCGAGATCGGGACAACCAGCGAGGACTGCCTGACCCTGAACATCTGGACGCCGTCTCCCCAGGGCAAGGCGCCGGTGATCGTCTGGATCCACGGCGGCTCCCTGACCTCCGGCTCGGGCAAGTCGTCCCTGCAGAACGGCGCCCGGTACGCGAAGGCCGGGACGGTGCTGGTCACGATCAACTACCGCCTGGGCGTGCTGGGCTACATGGCCCATCCCGAGCTGAGCCAGGAGACGCCGGAGGGCGTCTCCGGCAACTACGGCCTGCTCGACCAGATCGCGGCCCTGCGATGGGTGCGCGAGAACATCGCCGCGTTCGGCGGCGATCCGGCCAATGTCACCATCGCCGGGGAGTCCGCCGGCGCGCTCAGCGTCATGTACCTGATGGTCTCGCCGCCCGCGAAGGGGCTGTTCGCCAAGGCCATCGCCCAGAGCGCCTACATGATCTCCACGCCGGAGCTGAAGGCGGCCAGCCATGGCGCGCCGTCGGGCGAGGCCGCCGGCGCCTATGTGGCCGGCGTGGTGAAGGCGCCAGACCTGGCGGCGCTGCGGGCGATGGACCCGCAGGTGCTGACCGACAAGGCGGCCCAGGCCGGCTTCCTGCCCTTTGGCGCCATCGACGGCGTCGTTCTGACGCAGCAGCTGGTCGACACGTTCGATCGCGGCGAGCAGGCCAAGGTCCCGATCCTGACAGGCTTCAACAGCGGCGAGATCCGCTCCCTTCGCTTCCTGGCTCCGCCGGCCCCGAAGACCGCCGCCGAATATGAGAAGACGATCCGGGAGCGCTACGGCGATCTCGCCAACGATTTCCTGAAGCTCTATCCGGCGACGAACCTGGAGGAGAGCGTTCTGGCGACCACCCGCGACGCCCTTTACGGCTGGACCTCCGAGCGCCTCGTCCGTTCGCAGGCCAGGGCGGGACAGCCCGCCTTCCTCTATCTGTTCGATCACGGCTATCCGGCCATGGATCAGGCCGGGCTGCACGCCTTCCACGCCAGCGAGATCCCCTACATGTTCGGGTCGCTGGATCGCGTCCCGCCCCGCTGGCCCAAGGCGCCGGAGACGGCGGAGGAGAGGGCGCTGTCAGACGCCATGATCGGCTACTGGACCAGCTTCGCGCGGACCGCTCGGCCGCGGGCCAGCGGCGCGTCGACCTGGAAGGCCTATACGCCCGACGGCGTCTACATGGCCTTCCGCGACAAGCCGGTGGCCGACACCAAACTGATGCCCGGCATGTTCGCCTTCCACGAACGCGCCGTCTGTCGTCGCAAGGCCGCCGGCGACCAGCCCTGGAACTGGAACGTGGGCCTGGTCTCGCCGGTTCTGGTCGGCCCGTCCCAGACGTGTCCGTAGCCGGGCGCGATGACGATCGAACCCATCATGGATGGGCCGACTTCAGAACCGTCTGGGCGCCAGGCCAAAGTGGGGCCGACGGTGCGCGAGCTCTTGAAGCGGGCAGGGGCGTTGACGGCTGCTTTGAAGCAGAGGGCGATGATCTCGCCCACGCCGGCACACCCATAAAGCGCCGGCAGACCTGATCGGCGTGGGCGGGCTTGCGCACGCGCCGATCAAGCTCGGTGAAAGTGTCGAACAACACCGGCCTGGCCCGCCGCATCGGCAGAGCGTGCCTTCGCACGTAATTCGCGATCCTTTGTTTTTGCTGGCGACGGAGCTGCCCAGAATGGCGGTGCTCGAGTTGAACGAGCGGTCGCGAGGCTGGCCGGCGGATCTCAGGCGGCGATGGACATACGCAGCCGCTGTCGGCGCCGTCGGCGGTTATGTGTTTTGAAGCCTGCCAGCCATGCGGTGACCGGAGCCGCCACGCCAGTCGCAGGAATTGCGATCAGGATGGTCGCAAGGTTTGGAGTCAGAAATCGCGAAAACGCGGAACACCGTAGCAACAAGTTTTAAGAGGGCTGCGACTCGCAGGGTTAGGAGTCAGTGACACTCTGAGTTTCAGAATACCAAAATCAGAGCAGGAGCCGGCTGCTCAGGAGCTATCTGCCGGTCGCACAATTGGAGTCGGCCGGTCGCAGGGTTGGAGTCAGAAATCCGCGAAAACGCGGAACGCCGTAGCAACTCGTAACGGCACAGCTGCGACTCGCAGGAATAGGAGTCAGTGACACCATCTGGGCCGTAGACGTAGCGATATTCGTCTAAGATATATTATCGGAAATAATGGAATTCTATCTCTGTCGGACACCGACGCCCGGCCGTCTTCCTAGACTGCGTTAGATCACTGTCTCGACGCCGTGGAAATTCTCGTAGAAGTCCAGCGAGAACACTTGGCCCGACGCCGGCGCGAAGGACGTCTTCAGCCAGCCCGCGATCGTGGCGGCCTGCTCGGGCGAGCCCGCCCAGCACAGGCCTGTGATCGTGCGCCGCGTTCCTGGCGCGATGGCGTAGCGCCGCGACTGGTTGCCGCGAAGAACGTGCAAAAACACCGTCTTCTCGTGCGCCGTCACCCATGTCAGGGCCTCCGGCGTAAACGGATAGCCATTGACCTCGACGAGGCTGTCCTCGGCTGCGAGGCCGCTGGCCCCGGCGGGGCTGTCATCCAGTACGCTGTAGAGCCCAGGACCGGTGTCGTTCTCGAGGATGACGCCCAGAAGCGGCACGGCCTCTTCGGTGACGGCGAAGCCCAGGGCGCGCAGCTGGGCCGGCAGGTCCAGCCTCGCCGGCTCCAGCGCCTTGATCCTGAGCCGCTCGCCCAGACCCGGCAGGCGCCGGTCGAAGAAGGCGCAGATCGTATCGACCGTGTAGCCCTCCCCCTTGCCGGCATAGGCCGCGTAGAAGGCTGCGAACACGCTGTCGAGAGACTGGCGGCCCTGTGTCTCCGTCCGAAGGATGGCGTCCAGCTCGAAGGCGATGACCATGCCGGCGTCGTAATAGTCGATCGCGCTGTTGGCCCGCCCCGGATACTTGTCATGATTGAGATACGAAGCCGCCGAGGAATTGGCCGGGCTGACCCGGCGATAGGCTGGCAAGGCCGTCAGGTGGGTGTAGTAGCCCGTCACCACGCTGAGGAACTGCTCGGGCGTATAGATCCCGGTGCGTGCGCACGACAGGAACTCGTAGTAGCGGGTAAAACCCTCGGCCACCCACAGGCCCTCGGTGAAATCGCCGTTCTGGAGATCCAGATGCTCCAGCGGCGCGGGCCGCAGACGACGGACGTTCCAGGCATGGAACAGCTCGTGGGCGCAGACCCGGACGCTGACCTTGTACTGGTCCTGGTCGTGGAAGGTCGACGGGTCCAGGCCGACCATGGTGCTGGACAAATGCTCCAGCCCCCAGCTGTCGTTGGGATTGAACGACATCACGAAGGTGTAGTCCGCGAACGGAAACGACCCGTAGATGTCATGGAACGCCTCGGACACCTTGACCAGGTCGTCGACCAAAGCCTCGACGCCGCTCTCGAACCCGACGGCGCGGTTCAGGAACAGGTGGTGGAAGGTCGCGCCGCGCACGTCGCGCGAGATCAGATCGAACTGGCCGAACGCCACGGGCGTGTCGAGCAGCCGCTCGTAGCCGTCGTAGGCCCAGGTGTGGTCGCCCAGCGGCGTCGCGCCGGACGGATGGTGGATCGCCCAGCCTTCGGGGACATGGTAGCGGACCGCGCAGCCGCCATTGTGCTCGGCCACGCGCAGATAGCGGGTTCCCAGCAGCACGCCGTTCAGGTCGCCCAGCCCGCCGCAGGCCTCGCTGAAATCGACCAAGGCGGCGCTGGCGCGATAACGAACGCGCAAGGCCCGGCCGCCTGCTTCCACGGCGTAGCCGGACCATCCGCGCCGGCGCACCGGGATCGGCGCGCCGGTCTCGCGATCGGTCGCCTTCACGTCGAAGAGGTCCCGGCCATAGGGGGCGAAGTCGTAGTCGCCAGGAACCCAGGTCGGCGTCGCCAGGGTCAGCGGCCCTGGCGGCGGATCGGCGATCTCGATCGTCACATCCAGAGCATGTCCGGCCGGATCGAGGCGGACCTGATAGGTGACCTCCATCAGGCCAGCGCCGTCCGCGCGTCCATGGGCGTGGAACCCCCGCCTGGCGAATGGGGCGCCTGGCAGGGATCGTCCATGTTGAGCATGTTGCCGGTGCTGTACCAGAAGGTCTCGCCGACCCGCAGGCTGACCGGCGCGGTGGCGATGCCCTGGAACCGGACGTCATAGGATCCTGGCGCCAGCGGCGACGAACAGCCGATCGGCGCGCTGGGCAGCGGAAAAGTGACGATCACCCCTGCCCTCAGCTGGGTCGGCGACAGCCAGGCCGGCACGGCCGGCAGGGTCAGCAGGTGCTGGAAATCCGGATCGGCGGCGATGTAGTGGTCAAGATGCGCCTCCTGGCCGTCGCCGAACAGGATGTAGCTGAGGTTCTCCGGACGCGGGATGTTCTGGTCGAATCCGCGGTAGTAGAGCACCCGCTCGACCGTCACGGTCGCCGACGGAACGATCGGCGTCGCCGGCGTGCCGCCGCCCTCGTCCGAATAGTCCCGATAGATGATCGCCGGATAGCGGGTGACCGCGCCCGTCGCCAGGTCCGGCAGGGTGAACTGGAAGCTGTCCGGATTGGTCAGGTTGTAGGGCGCGCCGGGATTCTGGGCCTTGTCGGCCAGATAGGCCGCCATCGAGTCAGCGTCCAGCGAGACCTGCAAGGTCATCTGGTAGTGGTGGTCCTCCTTGCAGAACATTGGCATGTGGCACAGGTACAGCGTCATCGTCCCGAGCATGAACATGCCGTGGGTGTTGGGCGTGTCGATGATCGGCCAAGGCGTCGGATCGTTCATGCTGGAACCTCCCGGGGATGATGGATGGCGGGCAGCGTCGGGCGGCGGCGCGCCCAGAACGGGGCGTCCGGCCAGCGCCCCTCCTGGCGGTAGAAGTGATCGCGCAGGCTCAGATAATCGGTGAAACGCGCGTCGAGGCCCGCCTCGGCGCCGACCTCGCCATCGCCCCCCGCCCCGCGCGTGATGTCCCGCGCCGCGGCGATTCCGTCGAGCATGGCCTTGGTCACGCCCTGGGCCATGATCGGGTCATAGACCGAGGCCGCGTCGCCGATCGCCCGCCAGCGGTGACCCGCTCCCGGGCTCAAGCGGCTCGATCGGGCCTGGCGAACCATCACCGCCGACGGCTGATCGACCTGTCCGAGCGCCTCGGCGACGTGGCGGGTCCTGGCCAGATGCGCGCGCCAGGCGTCCGGCTGATGCAGGCGGCGCGCGCGCAGGAGGTCGGCGTCGGTGGAGACCACGACGATGGCCTGGTCGGCGCCAAGGCGCGCGGCGTACCACCAGCCGTAGTCGACCGCCTCGAGCAAGGAGCGCTGGCCCAGCAGGCCGGCCGGGCCGATCCGCGTCAGCGCCGCGACGCAGGTCAGGCGGTCGCCCTCGATCCGCTGGGCGCCCAGGGCGCGGGCCACGCGGGCCGCCCGGCCCGTCGCGTCGAACACGAAGCCGGCGTCGACGCTCTCGATCCCGGCGGCCGAGCGGATGCGCAGCCGCACCCCCTCCCCCGTCCAGGTCGCCTCGTCGAAGGTCGCGCCCAGCCGCAGCTCGACACCGGCCGCCACCGCCTGCTCGCGCAGGAAGGCGTCGAAACGGGCGCGGTCGATGTGCCAGCCCAGGCCGTGCGGATTGAACAGGAAATCGTTGTAGCCCAGCGTCTCCTCACCCCAGGAGGACGCCGCGCCGACGCAAGGGTCGAAGCCAAGGGCCATGAAAGCCTCGCCGAGACCCAGCCGCGCCAGGATCAGTCGGATGTCGGGCGGCAGGCTCTCGCCGAAGCGCGGACGCGTCCCGTCGCCAGCCTCCAGCAGCAGCAACGACCCGACGCCCAGGCGCTTCAGCGCGATGGCCGCCGCGCATCCCGCGGGGCCCGCGCCGATCACCGCGACGTCGCGCCGAATGGTCATGACTCAGGAGGCCGGCGTCAGGGAGTTCATCGGCCAGGGCGTGATCTCCGGCGCGTCCAACTGGCCCTGCACCTCCAGGAAGACGTCGCGGTCATAGGCCTCGTCGCCATTGATCGCCGTGCCCTGGACGATGAAGCCGATGCGGTGCCAGTAGCGAACGATGTCGATCAGATCCTGGAAGCGGCCGGCCTCGCCGAGGTCCTCGGACGCTGTGCCCGGGCCTCGGACCGAATAGCGCTGGGGCCCCAGCTTGCCGTCGCGGACATCGGACGCCACATGCACCTGCACCGGCCGCTGGGCCGGCCACGACCAGTAGAGCGCCGTGCTGTTGGTCGGGTTGGGCGCGCTGTTGTGGGTGGCGCAGGCGTTGTAGTCGGTGTGCCAGGGCACGGCCATGAACTTGGTCACGTCGCCCGGCTCCATCGGCGCGGGACGGATGCCGTCCGGCCCCGGATGCATCGGGATGTAGCCCACCGACAGGAACGGTTGGCTGGCCTGAACCTGGCTGTAGTCCAACGGGCGGGCGCGCAGGCGGAACGGACCGCCGCCCGAGGTCTCCCAGTCGGCCTGGTAGATCGACGGGTCGCGCATCACGAAGGTCGCCTCGATGCCCGGCGCGAAACGGCCGCCCAGGCAGTTGACCAGCACCGTGCGGTCCAGCGCCTCGCCCGGCCCGTAGGTCAGCCTAGCGTCAGGCTCGAAGCGGCCCTGATCCCACTGCTGCAGGAAGAAGTACTGGGTGCGGCTGACGGTCAGGAACGCGAGGCCGGCATCACCCATCGACAGCGGCATGAACGGCGCGCCGATGTTGGTCTGGTCCGGCGCGTTGGGATCGCGGATATAGGCCAGCCCCGTCATGATCGTGTCGCCGGGCCGGTCGCTGGCCGCGATGGCCCCGACGGCGTCGTGCGCGGCGATGGCCCGCGACGGCAAATTGGTGTTCCACCGCTGCAGCGACGGCGCGCGGAAGATCGGCTTCAGATGGTCCTCGAACAGCGGCGCGAAGCTGGTGTTGAACCGATGGTCGAACAGGCCGGGCACGAGGTCCAGCTTGCGGACCCAGGTGTCGTAGATGTCGTCCCACAAGCTGACGACGTTCAGCGTCTGCGGCGCATAGGACGGGTCGGTGGTGATCGCCCAGGCCTGGGCGGCGTCGACCACGCCGCCATCCTCGAACACGATCTTGGCCGAGACCGGGCCGTCGCCGGTGTCGTCGAACCAGCCATCGGCGTTGACGTCGCCGTACTCGCCCGGCGCGATCAGCCCGCCGACCAGCGGAAAGGGCGTGCCGTCCGGCTGCAGCCAGCAACAGGCGCGGCCCCAGGCCGGCAGCACCAGCAGACGACCTTTCTCGTCCGTGCGCAGCTCGCCCAGAGTGTCGATGCTTCCGGTCGGCGTGTACATCCGCGAGAAGCTGTCGTCCGGGAAGGTCTTCGGATAGTGCGGCAACGTCTCGATCCGCGCGCCGTCGGCCGCGTAGCTGGCGATCGTGGCCTTGTCGAAGCGAACGGCCTCGGCGTCGGCGCCGCGCACGGCGCGCGGCCCGGAGTCGATCACCAGTCGCCGCAGGCGGGTGGCGTTGTTCAGGTCGTCGCCCTCGGCGGCGTTGCGCAGGTTCAGGTCGCCGGCGTGGGCCTTGTCGTAGACCTGCATGCCCAGCATGTCGTTGAGCATGTACGAGTTGGCCTTCTTGTTGGCCAGGTGCACGGTCCAGACGATGTCGGCGACGGTCCGGCCGCTGACCACGCTGCCGATCGCGATCTCCTCGCCCTGGCCGCAGGGATAGCTTTCCTTGCCGCCGTTCTGGTCAGGGTAGTGGTAGATTCGGAAGCGCGCGGCCTGGCGCTTCATGCGGCCGGCGCTGTCGCGCAGCTCAGCGCTGGAGATGATCGTCGACTCCGTGCCCGCCTGGATCGGCAGGCCGCCATCGAGGTCACGCCCGCCCGTGTCGACGGACGGATCCATCGGCAGGCCGGCCATGGTCTCCGGGCCGAGATAGAATTCTTCACTGTTGCCGACGCGCGCGATGCCGATCGCGGGATGCACGCGGAATACGGGGTTCGCCATCGCGATGCGCTCCTACGAGTAACGGGGAATGACTTGCAGCGTCCAGCAGCTCAGGATGTCGCCGCCCAGCTTGGCCATCTGCACGCCGAACGCCGGCGGGACGCCGCCGCCGCTGAACATGCCGTTGAGGGTGTCCAGGAAGCTGGCGAAGTCCGCGACCAGACGCGCCTGGGCCTCGGCGCCCGGCGAGCCGGCCGGCGGATCGGCCACGCCCGTATAGACGTCGGGCCAGCGGGGCATCTGACGAATGAAATCGAACCGCTGGAAGTGCGGCCAGGAGTCCTGAAAGCCGTCGGCGGTGTTCTGGAACTCGGTCGGGATGGTCTCGACCGGCTGGGTCTGCCCCTCCCCCTGATCGACGATGATGTCGACCAGCGTCAGCGCCTGGCGGAAGCCGGCGTCGGCGGACTTGGTGACCGTCAGCGGCGGGCCGTTCTGGTAGAACGGGCCGAACTCGTCCATCTGGCGCTGATTGCCGCGCACATGGCCGCGCAGCTGCTCCATGCCCACGCGCAGCGCGTCGTAGAATTCGCCGATCGAGCCGTAGTCCGAGACGTCGTCGGCCAGATCCGGCTCGCGCTCGGTGCGCCACTCCGGATATTCGATCAGGCACATGGTGTTGACGCGCGTGGCGTCCATGGGCCCCAACTCTGCGCTGTAGGGCGTGAAGAGACTGGTCGGGTTGGGCGTGTCGAGGTCGAAATCGATGTGCGGCACGGCCGTGCCGACATATTCCGGCGCGGTCAGCCTCGGCGAGTAGCCGTAGGCGTTGGCGATGTTGCTGACCAGCTGGGCGTGCAGCATCTCCTGGTACACCGCCGCCTGGATCAGCTTGTATGGGATCGAGGTCGGATCCTTGATCGAATACAGGATCGTCAGGTAGTACGGGATCGTCCAGAGCTCGAGATCGATCGCCCCCTGGAAGTGCTGGTACAGCCTGGGCAGAGTCCAGGCCGGCGGCATGGCGAGTTTCGCCCGCATGATCGTTTCCCCTACCCGTCGGGCCTTCTGGCCCCGTTCCTGGCGCCGCGTCTTGTTGGCGTCGCGTCGCCCAACCCGGGCAGCTTGCGACATTCACACAGAAATACAAGTATAAAGATTATCTATAAATTATACGCGCTATAATTGCCGTTATTCACCCCTAGCGCACGGTCTCGCTGACGAAGACGAACGAGTAGTCCGAGGCGTAGGTGGTGCTGCCCTTGACCAGGTTCCGAGGCCGAACCTTGGTCGTCGCGCGGCCGGCCAGCAGGGCCGTGGTGCGATTCCTTGGCGTGGCGACCGGCGCGCCCTGGTGACAGTCCATGCAGGCGTTCTTGGCCTGCTGATAGGTCTCCATCGTGGTGTTGGCCACGATCCCGGACTTGCTGGATGGGGTAATGTCACCGCTGGGCAAGGGCACGGGACTGGCCGTCTTCACGATGGCCGGGCTGTTAGGCCACTGGACGTTGATCAGCCGGTAGTAGTTGTAGACCGAATTGGCCGGCAGCAGGCTCCAGACATAGCCGGTCACCGAATTGGCGGTGGGATCGACCGGGGTCAGGCGCGTGATCTGCATGGGCGCCGAATAGGGATAGCAGCCCGCCGGCTGGCCCTTGGCGTCGCACGGCTTTCCGGGCAGGGCGTTGTGCTGGCACCTGTAGGTCGGGTCGCCGGCCGTGGTGCAGTTGGCATTGAAATAGGTGTAGGCGCTCCTCGGCTTCTGGTTCGGATTGGCCGGCAGGCTGGGCGCGCTGTAGCCGCCGTTGGCCTCGTCGGGGCTGTTGTCGATCTGCTCGAACGTGGCCCAGACGAACTGCGGCGCCCCCTGCACCTTGCGGATGATGTGCAGGCCCACCAGGCCCACGGTGACCTGAACGACGCCGCCATTGGGACCGGTGACCTGGGCGATGGCGGTCTTGTAGCGATAGTCCAGGGAGTGGTCGGCCGGCAGCGGGACCCAGGCGGCCTTGATCTCGATCGCGCCGACATTGGCCCCGTACTTGGCCGGATTGCCCAGGCAATCGCTGTCCAGGGTCGCGCCCGTACTGCCGCCGCCCGCGGGCAGGATCAAGCCGCCCTTCCCGTTCTGCCCGGCGGCGCAGGCGGCCTGGCCGGCATAGGTCGTCAGGTCGGAACCTGAAAAGACGTTGGTGGTGATGAACTGGTACTCGTCCTGGTTCATCCGGACTTCGTAATAGGTCAGCTGGCCGGCCTGGCTGGTCAGCCACTTGCCGTCGCCTGCCTGCTTGATGCCGCTGAGCGACAGGTCGGTCGCCCCCTGCTTGGACAGCCGGGTCAGCATCTTCACCGCCGGCCGCTTGGCGGACCACAACAGCTTGTCCTCAGTGGCGGTGAATACCGCCGAGGCCTCGAGATAGGTCTCCCAGACCTTGGGCGCGGTGTCCCCCGGCGTGCCGAAGCTGGAGGCCGGGGCGTTCGGGTCGGGCTGGCCCGGATTGTTCGGGTCGGCCGCCCAGTTGAGGCTGATGAAGCTCTGCCAGGCCATGCAATCGGCCCCGAGTTGGGCGGTGGCCGAGGCGAACTGGGTCGGCAAGGTCGGCGTCAGGGTCACCGGCTGAACGCCGAACACATTGCAGGGGCTGGCGGTCTGGGCCAGGGCGGCGGTCGGCGCCGACCGCCCCTCCCCCATCACCATCACCGCCACGGCCAGGACGAGAGCGAGCGCGCCGCCAAAGAGGGTCAGGGTGACGCGGGAGAGGCCAGGCCAGCGCATGGGCCCTACTCCCCGCTCAAAATATACAGCGCCGCCGGCAGGCTGCCGCCGCCGACGCCGGACGGATCCGTGACGCTGACGCCGCGCAGGCCCGGAGCGGCGCCGGCCGGGATCGACAGTTCCAGCGCCAGGGCCGTGTAGCTGCCGGGATAGGAGTTGCCGGGCACGGCGTAGTTGGCTGGACTTGCGCCCTGCACCGTCACGGTGATGCTCGGGTCCGGCCCCGAGCCGTCGGCCAGCAGCACGGCCACCGTGGGCAGGCTGGCGGTGCTGGACGGATTGACGATGGTCAGGGTCAGCGCCTTGGCCACTCCGTCGGCCGCCAGCAGCGGCGCGATGAAGGTGGTGTTGCTGGCCAGGGACATGGTCTGACCGGTCGGGGCCGTCTCGACGCCGTCGTAATAGGCGTCCCAGAGGGCGGTGAACATCAGGCTCTGCAACGGCTGCGACGGGCTCTGCAGGCCGGTGGCGCAGGGTTCGGTGGGCGGCGTCGCCCCGGCGTTAAGCGGCCGGGCGTAGAGGCCGATGTCGAACTGGGCGGCGACCTGGCCGGCCCAGACGATCGGCGCGCCGCTGATCTGGATGTCGGCCAGGGTCATGTCGGGATAGACCGTCAGCCACGCCGAGGGGATCTGGCAGACGACGTGCAGGATCATGGCGCCGGGGAACGGTTGGCCGGTCACCGGATCGACGACCGAGGCCGCGCCCCGCACGATCTGGAAGACGTCGCTGGCCGCCGCGCCGCTCCCTCCCGGGCCACAGGGCAGCTTGGCGGGATCGATCGTCGACTTGAAACTGAACAGCGACGGATTGAGCAGCGGCTGGATGTAGAGCCCGACCGGATCGGCCAGGCAGACCCGTTGCGGCGCGCCGCCGGTCAGGGCGCCAGCCACCACGGTGTTGACCGACTGGCCGATGTGCGGGTCGCTGTGGCGATATTCCTGGCCGAACTGGCCGCAGCAGATCAGGGCCTGCTGGTCGCTGTTGCCGCTCTGGAACTGCACGCTCGAGGCGCCCGCCAGGCCAAGCTCGGTCTGCAGCGTGTTGGGCGTGCTGGTCAGGTGGATGACGCCGCCGGAGAAGCCGCTGGACGCGCCGGTTCGGAAGGCGACTGGCCCGCTGTTCCATTTGTTGAGCGGGTTATAGGCCGGACGCCCCGTCTCCGGATCGATGACGGCCACGCCGCCGACGGTCAGTTGCAGGTCTTCCAGCGCGACGCTGATCTGACGCTCGACCGGCGCGTCCCAGTTGAGGATCGACTGATAGAGGCTCGCGACCGTCTCGGGGCTGACCTTCCAAAGGGTGGTCCAGTATTCGGGATTCTCGCAGGCGAAGTCGATCCGCACCAGGTCGCCATTGGTGTCGCGCGCGGCGCTCCACTCGCAATACTCGTCGAGCCAGCCGCGCGGGCCATAGGGACCGAAGGTCTTCAGCGTACCGGTCCAGTCCGCCTCGGGGCAGAGCGTCGCCGGGATGTCCTGGAAACTTACCTCGCCAGCGCCGTCCGGATAGTAGCCGGTGTCGGCCAGGCTATAGATCTGGTCCTGGGTCAGCTTGTAGGGATTGGCCGGCGGGTTGGGTGGGCTGGCGCCGTAGAATTGCGCCAGGCGGCCCGGGAAGGCGTTCCAGGTCACCGGCGCCGAGGGGCTGCCGGCGGGGATGTCCGTCGCCGTCGGATCGTAGAAGAAGGACGGCGCGGCCGGCATGGCCTGGGCGATCCAGCCCGTGACATTGACGTTCCATCGCCACTTCAGCTCGGCGTTCAGCGCCTTGTTCTCCGGCGTGTCGGTGGGGATGTCTTCGATGAAGGCCGGAAGCGAAAAGCTGGAGAGGACAGGCATGCGAAGACGTCCTTCTGGTTTGAAGTTCCTAGGAACAACAGGAAACGGAAGCGGGGGACGGCGCGGACGGCGCGCGAGGCGCCCAGCCGGCCTTGGCCCACAGAAGCTGGCCCTTGAAGCCGGGAAGCTTGTCCTGGTCGGCGGCCGGCACGGCCTGGCCCGTCGCCAGGTCGGTGACCACCAGGGTCAGGGCGGGCATGTCGCCGGGCTTCAGGCCCAGGGCCCGGGCCGTGGCCGAGGCGTCCAGCATCCGGCGCACGCCCTTGACGATGCAGCGGCCCTTGTCGTCGGCCTGGCCCATGCCGATCCGCGAGAGCCGGCCGACATAACGGTCGTTACGGCCGTCGGGGGTCAGCTGGTCCGGCCCGGCGTCCAGGAAAACGTCGATCGCATAGCTGTCGAGCGTGCAGCGCACGTCGTCGAACAACACCAGCAACTCGTCGGCGTCCTCGGCCGGGGCGCTCCTCGTGACCGTTGCGCCCGTTCCGAAGTCCGGATCGATCGGCGCGGCGAAGTCGTAGCCCAGGCCCCGGCAGTCCTTCGCCAGATCCCCGATGGTCGTGTAGACGAACCCCCGCGGGTCGGTGAACTCGAACCGCTCGACGTGCGCGCCGGCGAACGGATGCAGCGGATAGTTGGCGGTGAAGGTCGCGCCGGTGGCGTTGGCTCGCAGCCAGATCTCGAAGATCCGGTCGATATTGGCATGGTACGACCAGAACACCGGATCGAAGGCGGTGTAGGCGTTGTCGGCCATGTCTGGCCCGACCCAGCCGTGATAGTTGTCGTGCGGCTGCTCGTAGGCGCCGTCGAAATTGTAGTCGCGGTAGACGTACTGCGAGTCCGGCGGCGGCGGCGCGAAACTCTGGATGTTGGCCCACGGATAGCCGACGCCCTGCGGATGGCTGAAATCCTTGAACCGCAGCGCCCTTTGCACCTGCAATTGGTACTGCAGCGTCAGGCCGATCTTGCGCGTGCGCGCCGCCCGCTGGTCGTCGCCTTCGGTGTAGAGGAGCGGATCGCGCTGAACCCAGCGGCAATCGACGCCTGGCGACGGCGGCCCGCCGGCCGCGCAGGCCTTGCTGCTTCCCCTTGGCGGCGGCGAAGCGCAGCGGATTGGGCCGGACCTCACCGGTCACGGGGTGGACGTAGGTCGTGTCCTTGAACGCCTGGGGCAAGCCCGCGCTCGGTGACCCGTCGACCGCGGCGTCCTGGGCGTACCAGTTCCAGTACGGGACCGCGCAGCCCAGCCGCTGTTCCAGAGCCATCAGATAGGCCCGGTGCCAGAGCAGGAAGGCTTCCTGGTAATGCAGGCACCAGTCGCCGTGGATCGAGAAGAACACCTGGCCCGGCGCGTCCGGCGCGGCGTCGGCGACCTGGAAGGCGTCCTCGAACCGCATCCGGTAGTCGTCCAGCTCCGCCTGGCTCAGCGAGCGCAGGTCGCGACGAAGCCGCAGCGGCGCGGGCCGTGGCCGTGGCTGGGGGATGCGCTCATCGCGGTCGAAAGGGTCCGCGGCGTCGCGGCGCCAGCCCTGGTTGACCCACAGTCGGAACAGCTCCAGCGCGTCGTCGGGCCACTTCTGGGTCTCGTCGTCGGTCAGCGGCATCTCGCGGCTGTGCAGGTACTGGTAGATGCGGATCGACCAGGCCTTGACGCTGTCATAGTCCGAAAGGTCGACAGCGTAGTCCTTCATGCAGCCCAGCCACTGGCCCGCCACGTCGGCGCGCCGCGCCGGCGTCACCCAGAAGGGCGCGGCGAAGAGGTCGGCGATGTCCGTGCGCCACGTCGGAAACGTCGCCTCGGGTCGTGGTTGTCCAACCATCGCGCTCTCCCTGTCGGGAAGAGAGCCATGGCGTTAAATACACGTCAAGGTAGGATTTCTGGGAAATACAATATATACTCGCATAACAGGCCGGAATGGGCGTTCGTTATCGGGAGGGAGCAGAGATCATGACCCATCCGTCGCCCGGCGCGAGCGCGGCCCTGCTGGGCGCGCTGAACCTCGTCCTCGCGCCCATGGCCTGCGCCGCGCCCGTCGGCATGATGATCTGCACGGCCAAAGGGCCACGCCCGGCGCCGTCCGGCGATGACCGTCGCGACGCTCCCGCCCTGCCCTGTCACGGCGGCGCGCTGGCCGGCCGCAAAGGCTTGGCGATCATGCCGCCCGATGGCGACGAGGCGGACGGGGATTGACGCTCCCGCCGGGATGACGGCGACGCTAGCGCGTCGCCCAGGCGCGACCGATCTCGGACATCGGCACGCAACCGTGATAGGCGCCAGGCACGGGTTCGTACTTTAGGGCCATGGTCGCCCCGGGCTCGGAGGTGAAGTAACCGACGGTTACCATGTCTTCCAGCGCCGGGAAGAAGTGGGACTGCCCCTGCCCTCGCGCGACACCGGCTTCCTGGTCGTAGGCTGTCAGCAGCGCGACCTGCTGCTCGGGCGTCAGCGCCACGAAGACATCGCCATGCGCGGCGCGGGCGTCGGCGTCCATGCGGGCCAGTCCGCCCAGCAGTTGATCGATCTGACCCTTCTCGTAGAAGTCGCCCACGGCGCGATCGATAAACTGGGGGACGCCAGCCTCGCGGGCGCCGGGCGTGTCGGTCGCCGGGATGATCAGCTCGGCCACCACGTCGAGCAACCGGGCCTGGTCCGCCGTCAGGGCCGTCGGGGTCCAGGTCAGGGCCGGCGCGGGCGCCGCGGCGGCCAGGGCGCGCTCGGCCCAGCCCGTCGAGGCGACGCCGACCGCCAGGGCCAGGCCGCGAAGCGTGTCGCGTCGGTTCAGCATCACAGGTCTCCCCGCTTGCGAGCCTTCACCGCGTGGTCGGCGGCGCGGGCTGTCAGGGCCATGTAGGTCAGGGACGGATTCACGCACGAGGCCGAGGTCATGGCCGCCCCATCGGTGACGTAGACGTTCTTGCACTCGTGGACCTGGTTATGGGCGTTCAGCACCGAGGTCTTCGGGTCGCGGCCCATGCGGGCGGTGCCCATTTCGTGGATGCCAAGGCCTGGGGCGTAGCCCCCATCGCGGCCCTTGACGTTCTTGAAGCCGGCGGCCTCGAGCATCTCCACCGCCGCGGCCTGCATATCGCGGCGCATGGCTAGCTCGTTCTCCCGTATGGTGACGTTGAACGACAGCGTCGGCAGGCCGAACTGGTCCTTCACGTCGCGGTTCAGGGTGATGCGGTTGTCCTCGTAGGGGAGGATTTCGCCGAAGCCGCCCAAACCCATGCTCCAGGGCCCAGGCTGGGTGAGCGCGGCTTTGCGCGCGGCCCCAAAGCCCTTGGCGCCCTGCCCGCGCTCGCCGAGGTCGCGATCCCAAATCGGACGCGAGGCGCCGCCCTGGTAGCCGAAACCGCGCAGGTAGTCGGTTCGCTTGGTGGCCGCGTCGCCCAGGTTGCGGAAGCGCGGCACGTAGATCCCGTTCGGACGCCGGCCCGAATAGTACATGTCGGCGAACTCGGGCGCCTCGCCCGACGCGCCGACGCCCAGGTGGTGGTCCATGACGTTGCGGCCCAGTTGGTCGCTGCCGTTGCCGAAGCCGTTCGGGAACCGCGAACTGGTCGAGTTCATCATGATCCAGGCCGAGTTCAGAGCCGAGGCGCACAGGAAGATGACGTCGGCGTGGAATTCCTCGTCCTGCCGGGTCACGGCGTCCAGGATCCGCACCCCGGTCGCCTTGCCGGCCTTCTCGTCATAGATCAGCTCGGTGACGATCGAGTTCGGGCGGATCACCAGATTGCCGGTGCGCTCGGCCGCGACCAGACCGCCGGCGTTGGAGCTGTAATAGGCGCCGAACGGACAGCCGCGAATACACTGGTTGCGGTACTGGCACTTGGTGCGGCCCAGGCTGAGCTGTTCCTCGGTCGGCTCGGTCAGGTGGGCGGCGCGGCCGATGCTGACGCGGCGGTCCGGGAAACGGGCCTCCGAGCGGCTCTTGAAGGCCTTCTCGACGCAGTTCATCTCCATCGGCGGCTGGTAGTGGCCGTCGGGGAAATGCGGCAGGCCCTCGGGCTGGCCAGAGACGCCGATGAAGCGCTCGACATGCTCGTACCAGGGGGCCAGTTCTTCATAGCGAATCGGCCAGTCGACGCCGATGCCTTCCTTGGCGTTGGCCTCGAAGTCGATCGGGCTGTGGCGATAGCTCTGGCGGCCCCAGGTCAGCGAGCGGCCGCCGACGTGATAGCCGCGGATCCAGTCGAAGCGGTTTTCCTCGGTATAGGGGTTCTCGTCGTCCTTGACGAAGAAGTGCTGGCTGTACTCCGTCATCGTGTAGCCGGTGCGGCGCTGCACCGGGTAGTGCGCGTCCAACTCGGCTTTCGGCAGCTGTCCCTGCGGATACTTGGTCTGCCAGGGATCGAGGACGGCGGTGGGATAGTCCTCGAGGTGGCGGACCATGCGCCCCCGTTCCAGCACAAGGACCTTGAGTCCCTTCTGAGTCAGCTCCTTGGCCGCCCAGCCGCCAGTGATACCGCTACCAACGACGATCGCGTCATAAGTGTTCTTACGCCGCGCGCGGCCGTTCAGATTGGCCATGTTCACTCCCTTCGCGGTCGCTCGATGGACCACGTCGGAAGCTGTAAGCAACGCGACGCCCCGACCTCGGCGAACCCCTCATTCTTGCCTGGAGGCTTCCATGAAATGGGTTACATTGCAAGAAAGCTCGGCGTTTCATGTCAAAATCTCCGAGCCCTTGGGAGGGACGCCATGACGAGATCGACGACGCGCGTAGGCCGGGCGGCGACCGGCCTGCTGCTGGCGCTATGCGCGGGCGCGGCGAACGCCCAGGACGTCAAGGCCGGGCCCTGGCGGTCGCTGTTCGACGGCAAGACCCTAAGCGGCTGGACGGCGAAGGTCGCCAAGCATCCGGCGGGCGAGAACTACCGCCAGACCTTCGTCGCGGACCACGGCGTGATCCGGGTGTCCTACGCCAACTACGACAAGCTGGAAGGCCAGTTTGGGCACCTGTTCTACAACACGCCGTTCAAGGCCTATCGCCTGAAGCTGACCTATCGTTTCCTGACCGAAGGCGGCCTGGCCGACACGCCGTCCTGGGCGCGCAGCAACAGCGGCGTCATGTTCCTCAGCCAAAGCCCCGAGAGCATGACCGTCGAGCAGCCCTTCCCGGTCTCGGTCGAGTTTCAGCTGCTGGGCAAGGACGGCGACGCGCCCCGCCCCACCGGCGCGGTCTGCACGCCGGGCCTGACCATCACCATCGATGGCGCGAAGGTGAAGGAGCACTGCACCCCGCCCGCCAAGGCTCCGACCATTCCCGATGGGACCTGGGTCCAGGCCGAGCTGGAAGTCCTGCCCAATGGCGAGATCACCCAGAAGATCAACGGCATCGCCGTCCACCACTACGCGGGGGTGACCCTCGATCCCGACGACACCGTCGCGGGCGGCGCCAAACCCTACATCCTGGCGCGCGGCGCCCAGCCGGTCACGGAAGGCTATATCGCCCTGCAGAGCGAGGGCCATCCGATCGAGTTCAAGGACATTCAAATTCAAGAGCTGACGGCGCGGTAAGGCGCGCTGTCATTTCGCGCCGGGCAGTTTGACGCCCAGCAGGACGAGCCGCTCGCCGGTGATCCCGAACCAATGAGGCACGCCCGCGGGCACCAGGATGACGTCGCCAGGGCCCAGTGTCCGGGTCACGCCGCCTTCGATCTGGCCGCCCTCGGTCAGGTTGGCGTTCTTGACCTTCGGGTCGGTCATGGTCCCGCCCGAAACCAGCGTGCCAGCGCCTTCCAGAACGATGGCGTATTCGGCTTCGGCGGGGTGGACGGCGGGGCGACCCGGCTTCTTCCAGACCTCGATCGCCGCCACGGTCGCGCCGTCGCGGACCAGGGGACGCCACATGAACCCCTGGTCGGGCTTCATCGTGGCGAGCATGTCGCGCAGCTGGGCCTGGACATCCGCGCCGCTCGCGAAGCCGGTTGGGTCGGCGGCTTGAGCACCGGCGATGCCCGGCGCGGCCAGCAGCAACGACGTCGCGCAGATCGTGAAGGCCCGAGCTATTGTCTTCACTGCAGCTCTCCCTTGCCAGGCCTACTTCTTCACCGACGTCAGGTACTCAATCACCGCCGCGCGCTGCGCGTCATCCGGCGCGCCCAGCAGCATCTTGGTGCCTGGGACCTTCTTGCCTGGCGCCTTGATGAAGGCGTCCATCTCCGCCGGCGTCCAGGTGATGCCCGAGGCCTTCATGGCGGCGCTGTAGGCGAAGCCCGGCGCGGTCCCGGCCTTGCGGCCCGCGACGCCGGCGAGCGGCGGCCCCATCTTGCCTGGGGCGGGCCGCAGAGAATGGCAGACCGTGCAGCGCTGCTCGAACACCTGCTGCCCCGTGGGCGCGGCGACGGCGCTGGTCGCCATCCCCGCCAGAACGGCGGCGAGCATGAGCGGATACTTCATCGAGAAAATTCTCCGTCGGAATTTGGCGGCGGCCCTACAGACCCAATAGCCGGCGATTGCGGCCAGCGTCCGGCGCGCTGCCGGCGAAATCGTCGAACGCCTTGTCGGTCACCTGGATGATATGGTCACGGATGAACGGCGCGCCTTCGCGGGCGCCCTGCTCCGGGTGTTTCAGCGCGCACTCCCACTCCAGCACCGCCCAGCCGTCGAAATCGTACTGGGCCAGCTTGGAAAAGATCGCCTTGAAGTCGACCTGACCGTCACCCAGCGAACGGAAGCGGCCAGGTCGGTCGACCCAGCCCTGATAGCCGCCATAGACCCCCGACTGGGCCGTCGGCCGGAACTCGGCGTCCTTGACGTGGAAGGCCTTGATGCGCTGGTGATAGCGATCGATGTAGCCCAGATAGTCCAGTTGCTGCAGCACGAAGTGACTGGGATCATACAGGATATTGGCGCGCGGATGGCCGCCGACCTCGTCCAGGAACCGCTCGAAGGTGGCGCCGTCGTGCAGGTCCTCGCCCGGATGGATCTCGTAGGCGACATCGACGCCGTTCTCCTCGAAGACATCCAGGATCGGCTTCCAGCGACGGCCCAGTTCGGCGAACGCTTCCTCGATCAGGCCCGCCGGGCGTTGTGGCCAGGGATAGAAATACGGCCAGGCCAGAGCGCCCGAAAAGGTGGCGTGAGCCTTCAGGCCCAGGCGCCGGCTGGCGACGGCGGCGGCCTTGACCTGCCCCACGGCCCAGGCCTGGCGCTCCTTGGGCTTGCCGCGCAGCTCGGGCGGCGCGAAGCCGTCGAACAGCGCGTCATAGGCCGGATGCACGGCGACCAGTTGGCCCTGCAGGTGGGTCGAGAGCTCGGTGATCTCCAGGCCGTACTCGGCCAGCAAGCCGGCGATATCATCGCAATAGGTCTGGCTCTCGGCGGCCAGGGCCAGATCGAAGAACGAAACCGCCCCGCCGGTCGGCATCTGCACGCCGACATAGCCAAGGTCGGCGACCCATTTGGCCATGGTCTCCAGCTTATCGAACGGCGGCTCGCCGCCGATGAACTGGGCCAGGAAGATGGCTGGTCCCTTGAGCGTCTTCATCGCGCGTCTCCTTCCAAGGCGACCCAACCGGCGTCGTCGCGGCTGGCGGCCACGGCGCGCTCGACGAAGGCCATGCCGCGCACACCCGCCTGGATATCCGGCACGAACCCGCCGCCCCGCCCTTCGATGGCGTCGGCGAAGTCGCGATAGATGTTGGCGAAGGCCTCGATGAAGCCTTCGGGATGGCCCGTGGGGAGCCGGGTGACCGCGCGCGCGGCGGGGCCCAGATAGCCCGAGCCGGCATGCAGCACCTGGCTGGGGCCATCCAGCCAGTCGATCGTCAGCACGTTGGGATCCTCGTGCGACCAGGTCAGGCCGCCCTTCTCGCCATAGACGCTGAGCCGCAGGCCGTTGCGGGCCCCGGCCGAGATCTGCGAGGCGATCAGCACGCCGCGCGCGCCGCCTTCGAACCGCAGCAGCACGTTGCAGTCGTCGTCCAGGCCGCGCCCAGGCACGACGGTGGAGACGTCCGCGCACAGACGCTCGACCCGATGGCCGGTCACGAACTCGGCGATGTTGAAGGCGTGGACGCCGATGTCGCCGATGCAGCCGCCGACGCCGGACTGCTTGGGATCGGCGCGCCAGCTAGCCTGCTTATTGTCGCCGTCGCGCTCGAGCGGCTTTGACAGCCAGCCCTGGGAATATTCCACAACGACCTTGCGCACCGCGCCCAGATCGCCGCGCGCCACGATCTCGCGCGCCTCGCGGACCATCGGATAGCCCGTATAGGTATAGGTCAGGCCGTAGAGCTTGCCCGACGCGGCGACGATGCCCGCCAGATCCTGGGCCTCGGCCAGGTTCAGGGTGGCGGGCTTGTCGCTGATCACGTGCAGCCCGCCCTTCAGCGCCGCGGCCGATACGTCGAAGTGCAGGTGGTTGGGCGTCACGACCGAAACGAGGTCGACGCCATCCTCGCGCGCCCGCTCGGCCGCGATCATGGCGTGATGATCCGGATAGACCCGGTCGGGCGTGACGCCCCAGGCGGCGGCGGCCTGGGCGCTCTTGGCGGGGTCACGGCTGAACACCCCGGCGACCAGCCGGATGCGGCCGTCCAGCTCGGCGGCCATGCGGTGCACCGGCCCGATGAACGAGCCCGGACCGCCGCCGACCATGGCCATTCGCAAGGGGGCCATCCGCAAGCTCATCAGGCGACGACCTTGGCCAGGTAGTCGTAGCTGATCTTGGCCGACTCGAGGCGAGCATGGGCGAACGGCGGCTCCTGCTCGTAGTAGAAGCCGCGAACGCCAGCGGCGTAGGCGGCGGGCAGCAGTTTCTTCCAGTCGATCATGCCGCTACCGACCTCGGTCGGGTCCTGCTTCAGTTCGAAATTGGTCTTGGTCGTCGCCTTGACGTCCTTGACGTGCATCTGGGTGAAGCGGCCCGGATGAGCCTTCAGCAGGGCCAGCGGATCGTGGCCGGCGGCCGTGACCCAGCCGGCGTCCATTTCGAAGGTCACCAGGCTGGCATCCGTGCCTTTCAGCAGGATCTCCATGCCGTTGGTGTCAGCCCCCTTGGCGTCCTTGAGCGGCGCGAACTCGAAATTGTGGTTGTGATAGCCGGCGGTGATGCCGGACTTCTTCAGCACGGCGGCCTTCTCGTTGAGGAAGTCGGCGTTCCATTTCCAGTCGTCGGCGGTCATCTGCACGCCCGCCTGGCGCAGGTCGGCGCCCAGGCGGTCGGGGATGTAGAAGATCGGCATCATCACCGACGTCACGCCGATCACGTGCATCTCGTCGGCCAGCTTGGAGAGATCCCCACTGAAACCGCCAGGCCCCTTGGGCGCGATGTGGGCGCTGGGACAGACCAGGCCCGCCTTGTCGAAAGCGGCGCGCAACTCGGCTGGCGTACGTCCCAGATAGCCGGCCAACTCCAACGACTTGAAGCCAATCTTGGCGACCGTCGCCAGTTGGGCGTCCAGCTCTTTCGCCAGATCCGGACCCAGGCTGTAGAGTTGGATGCCGACCGGCAGCTTGTGGCGTTGGAAGAACGGCGTCGCCGCCGCGCTGGCGCCGCCAGCCAGGGTCGCGCCCAGGAGGGCCGCGCCGGCGCCCAGAAGGCCACGCCGAGAAAGGTGTTCGTGCACGAGGCTTTCCTTTGCTGAAGGGGCTTAGACTTGGGCCGGGCTGGCCGTGGCGGGGAGCTCGTCGGTCTCCGTCACCGGGCCGCGCGACGGCGGGCGGAAGAACAGCGCCAGCAGGCAGACGGCCGCCAGGGCCATGCCGGTCGGAACCAGGAACAAGGTGGTGTAGTCGACGGATCCGCCCGTGCTCAGTCGGCTGATCAGTGTCGGGAACAGGAAACTGGCGACGACATTGCCGACGCCCAGGATCAGCAGGTTGAACAGTCCCTGGGCGCTGGAGCGGACGTCCTTGGGGAACACCGCGTCGACGAAGATGTACACGGTGGCGAAGAAGAAGGCGTAGCAGATCCCGTGCAGCAGTTGCACGGCCACGATGACCGGGATGCTGTCGGCGAAGAAGGCGAACACCGCGAAGCGCGCGGCATGGCCCAGCACGCCGATGATCATCGTCACCTTCCAGCCCAGCCGGACCAGCACACGACCCAGAAGGAACATGGTCAGGATCTCGGCCACCTGACCCAGGCTCAGGACCACCATGCTGAGATTGCCGGCGATCCCGACCCTATTGGTCAGGAAGGCGTCGGCCATCACGAAGTAGCCGTTGTGGATGACGCTATCGATGAAGGTGACCACGAACAGCACCAGCACGAACGGCGCGGCCAACAGCTTGAAGGCTCGTCGCCACGCCAGATTGTCGATGCCCGGCGCATCCTTGCGGGCCGGGGTGTGCGGCAGGGTCAGAGCGTAGCCGGCGAAGGCGAACGAGACGATCGCCGCCACCAGGAAGATCCAGCGCACCTGCTCGACCGACGAATGCGCGCCCAGCAGGAAGACGAAGGGCCAGCTGACCAGCACCCAGCCGACCGTTCCGCCCATGCGCACCGGGCCGAAACCGGCGGCCGGGTCCTTCAGGTTGGCGAAGGCGATCGAGTTGGTCACCGACAGGGTCGGCACATAGACAAGGCTGAAGATCAGGTAGCAGCCGAAGAACGGCCAGAAGCTGGTCGCGAACGCCGTGCCGATCAGGGCCAGGCCGCCGATCAGGTGGCTGGCGGCCAGGAACCGTTCGGCCGCGAAATTGCGGTCGGCGAACTGGTTGGAGAAGAAGATGCCGACCAGGGCGGCCACGCCCCAGGCGCTGCCGACCATCGACTGCTGCCAGGGCTCGAAGCCCAGCATGCCCATGTAGGGAAAGATCTTCGGCGCCAGGCGCCCAGATCGCCAGCTGCAGCACCATCATCACGAAGAGCCGGACGCTCGTGTTCATGGATCTGGCCTCCCCGACCAGTCTGGGCGGCTGGTTTCGCCCTTTTGGACGCCCTCCGCTCCGATGTAATCGAAATCATCGATAACAGGGGCCGGTCTGCTTGCCAAGCTGTCGGCTTGTCGCCAGTGTCCGGCCGATGGCGACCATTCAAGATGTTGCGCGCGACGCGGGCGTCTCCACCGCGACGGTTTCACGCGTGTTCAGCGCGCCCGAACTGGTGCTGGAAACCACGCGAAACAAGGTGATGGAGGCGGTCAACCGCCTGGGCTACGAGCCGAACTTCGCGGCCAAGAGCCTGCGCACCCTGCGGACCGAGAAGATTTTAGTCACGGTCCCGGACATCTCCAACCCGTTCTTCTCGCAGGTGATCCGGGGCGTCGAGGAAGCCGCTCTGGCCGCCGGCTATTCGGTGCTGCTGGGCGACACCCGCCACGAGGAGGCGCGCGAGGAGCAGTACGCGGCCATGTTCCGCCGCAAGGAGGCCGACGGCCTGATCTTCCTGGGTCACCGCCTGCCCGATGTCCTGGCCGACATGGTCGCCACCAAGGGTCCTCGGACGCCGATCGTCAACGGCTGCGAGTTCCGTCCCGGCCTGGCCGTCTCCAGCGCCCATATCGACAACGAGCGCGCCGCCGCCGAGGTCGTCGATTACCTCTACGGCCTGGGCCATACCCGCATCGGCGTGGTGACCGGCCCGTTGGCCAGCCCGATCAGCAGTGATCGCCTGGCCGGCGTGCTGTCGGCGGCCCAGCGCCACGGCCGCGCCAGCGCCCTGCGCATAGCTATCGGCGACTTCTCGATCGAGTCCGGCGTGCGTCAGACTGGCGACCTGCTCGACGAGCCTGGGCGGCCGACGGCGATCTTCTGCTTCAGCGATGAGATGGCCATGGGCGCGCTTGAGGCGATCCGCCAACGCGGCCTGCGCTGCCCCGAGGACGTGTCGCTGGTCGGCTTCGACGACATCCGCTTCGCCCAGTATCTACACCCGCAGCTGACCACGGTCAGTCAGCCCAAGGAGCAGATCGGCCACGAGGTGGTGCGCCTGCTGCTGGACATCCTGAGCGGCCGCGCCACCGCGCTGCAGAACGTCACCCTGCCCCACCGGCTGGTGGTGCGCTCCAGCACCGCTCCCCCGCCGGCCTAGGGAGGCGGCGCCAGTTCGCGGACCCAGATGTTACGGAAGCTGATCGGCGCGCTGGGGTCGCCGTGCGCCTGCAGCTTGATCGGCGCGGGCCCGTGGGCCGTGTAGCGGGGCTTGCCGATATAGACCGTCTCGCCAGCCAGCACCGCGTGGTCCTGCACGAGTGCGCCGTTGTGGAGCACGGTGACCACGGCGGGCGTCATGAGCGCCCCGTCCGCGCCGAACACCGGCGCGCGCCAGACGATGTCGTAGGTCTGCCACGCGCCCGGCTCGCGGCTGGCGTTCACCAGGGGCGGATGCTGCTTGTAGACGCTGGCCGCCTGACCGTTGACGTAGGTCGGGTTCTGGAAACTATCGAGGATCTGCACCTCGTACCCTTTGTCGCCGGCCCCGGTGGACGCCAGGAAGACTCCGCTGTTGCCACGCGCCTGGCCCGAGCCCGTGATTCCGGCCGGAACGCGCCATTCCAGATGCAACTGGTAGTCGCGAAACGCCCGCCGGGTCTCGATATTGCCCTTCGACTTGTCGACGGTCAGCACGCCGTCCGCCACCGTCCAGGCCGCCGGCGACTTGTCGTTGGTGGCGACCCATTGGCCCAGATCATGGCCGTCGAACAGCACGATCGCATCGGAGGGCGCGCCGCCCGGCGCCACCGCGGGCGAGACGATCGGCGGAACGGGCTTCCAGGCCTCGGTCTCCTCCGGCTTGCTTTGGGCCAGCATAGAGGACGCGGCCAACAGGCCGACAAGCGTAAGGACGGATCGGGGCAGCATGCGGCGTCTGGGCTCCCTGTCGGACGGACAGACTATGCGCCTCCCGGGCGTCGGCCAATACGACCACGACATTCTTGACAACGCTGTCCGACAATCGGCGACTAGAGGTGGGATCGCGGGAGGACGACATGATCAAGACCCTGGCCTTCATGGCGTTACTGGCCGCCGCGTCCTCGGCGCTGGCGGAGACACGTTCGTCCCTGGCGCTCAGCGAGATCCCCAAGGCCTCCGGGCCGGCGACGACGTTGTTCAACGGCAAGGACCTGAACGACTGGCGCCCGTGGCTCGGCTATGCCGACCCGGCCCTGACCTACAAGCGCCCCGCCTTGGCGCCGTTGGGGCAGACGCCTCGGAGCGCCGAGATCTTCAAGGTCGTGGTCGAGGACGGCCGTCCGGCGATCTATGTCAACGGCAAGACCTGGGGCAGCCTGGTCCACACCAGCGACTTCCGAAACTATCACCTGCGCCTGCAGTACAAGTGGGGACCCGGCCGCTGGCCGCCGCGCGAAGCCCAAGCGCCGAACAACGGCCTGCTCTACCACTCGCACGGCGCGCCGGGCGTCGTCTGGGGCACCTGGAGCCAGGCGGTCGAGTTCGAGATCATGACCGGCTCGATCGGCATGGTGGTGCCGGTCGGCGAGGCGATCAGCGTCGTCGCCGACGCGGTCGACGACCCCAGCCTGATCAAGCCCAACCTGCGCTTCTCGCCGAAGGGCCGAGCGGTCACCGCCAAGGGCGGCGCGGCGAACTGGAATATCGAGGCCTATAGCGACGCCGAGAAGCCGGCCGGCCAGTGGAACACCCTGGATCTCTATGTGCTGGGCGACCGCGCCGTCCATGTCGTCAACGGCGTTCCGGTCCTGGAGGTCCGGGACCTGAAGGCCAATGGCCTGCCCCTGACCCACGGCGCGATCCAGCTGCAGTCGGAAGGCGCGGAGACCTTCTTCCGCGATATCGTGCTGGAGCCGATCACCACGCTTCCGAAAGTGACGGTCGGCGCGCCGCGATAGTCCTATGAATGGGCCCGGCGTCTTTCTAGGATCGGGCTCTTCGCAATTCGCCGCGCCCCATGACCGACTCGCTCACGCAGAACGCCTGGACCCTCATCGATCACGGCCGAGCGGCTGAAGCGCTGAGCCTCACTGAACGCTCGGCCCAGACCGGCGGCGCGACGCCGAGCCTGCTGATGGCGCACGCCGCGGCGCTGAAGGCCCTGGGCCGGGTCGACGACGCCGTGGCGTTCAACCGGCGCGCCGTGAAGCGGGCGCCGACCGATCGCTTCGCCTGGTACAATCTGGCCGCCACGCTGGGCGACCTGAACATCGACGCCGAGGCCGAAGCCGCCGCGCGGCGGACCCTTGCTCTGGGTCTGGACGCTCCGGAGGTCTGGCTGGTGCTGGGCAAGGCGCTGCAAGGCCTGCGCCGCTACGACGACGCCGAACAGGCTTTCATGGCGGCCCTGGCGCGCCGGGCCAACTATGCGGCCGCGCATCTGGACCTGGCCCAGCTGCGCTGGATGCGCTCGGGAAGACAGCACGAGGCTCTGGCCGTGCTGGAGGCCGTGCTGCGGCAGCATCCCGACGATGCCGGCCTGTGGCTGATCAAGAGCACCGTGCTGACCTTCGCCGGCGATCACGCGGCGGCCGACGCCACGCTGGCGGAGGCGCTGAGGACCTCGCCAAACGATGTTCTGCTGCGGCTGGCGGCCGCGCGCGCGGCCGGCGCGGTCGACGACGCCGGCCGCATGCTCGCCCATGCCGAGGCGGCCCAGCGCCTGGCGCCCGCCGCGCCGGAGGTCCACGCCGTGCTCTGCGAAGCCTTGCTGGCGAACGGCCGGGCTCGGGCGGCCGCCGAGACCGCCGAGCGTCTGGTCGCGGCCACGCCACAGGACCAGTACGCCCTGGCCCTGCGCAACACCGCCTGGCGGCTGACGCGGGATCCTCGCCTGGCGCCGTTTGGCGACTACGATCAGCTCGTGCGCGCCTATCGCCTGGAGACGCCGGACGGGTGGAGCGACCTGGAGACCTTCCTGGAGGCGTTGCGCGCCCGGCTGCTGGAGCTACACGACCTCAAGACCCATCCGCTGCAGCAGTCCCTGCGCGGCGGTACGCAGGTTCCGTCGCTGGACCGTTCGGCGGATCCGCTGGTGCGGGCCTTCTTCGCCTCGGCCCGCAAGGCCGTGGCGCGCTATGTCGAGGATCTCGGGCCAGGCGAGGATCCGATCCGGAACCGACGCTCGACGGCCTTCGACTTCGCCGGCGGCTGGTCGGTGCGCCTGCGCTCCGACGGCTTTCACGCCGATCATGTCCATCCCAAGGGCTGGATTTCCTCGGCCTTCTATCTGGACCTGCCGGCTGTCGTCGATGACGGCGAGGCGCGCGAGGGCTGGCTGCAGTTCGGCCGGCCGGGATGCGGGACCTCTCCCGCCCTGCCTGCTGAGCACATGGTCAAGCCCGAGCGCGGGACGCTGGTGCTATTCCCCTCATGCTTCTGGCATGGGACCCGGCCGTTCTCCGACCCCGGGCACCGCCTGACCGTGGCCTTCGACGTCACGCCGCGTTGAACGTTTCGCCAAGACGCTAAAACATAAAAAAGGCCCGCCCCGAGTGATCGAGGCGGGCCTTTTCCGAAGAAATCCCCTCCCCGACGCGGAAGCGCCGGAGAGGTTCGGGTCTCTTAGTAGCGCAGGCGAGCGTTCAGGAAGAACATCCGGCCCATCACGTCGTAAACGGCCGGATAGCCGCTGTTCGACGGAGAGGCGTTGCCGCCCAGGATCGGATAGGATTCCTGGGTCAGGTTCCGAACACCAGCGGTGAAGGCGACATTGTCGTTGAGGTTCCAGTCAGCCGACAGATCCCAGTAGTTCTTCGCGCCGATACGCTCGACCGTGTACTTGGTCGTCGGCGCGTCGTCGGTCACGTCGTCCAGGTGGCTCCACACCAGGTTGACGCCAACGTTGTTGAAGCGCCAGTTAGCTGCGGTCCGCAGCTTGTGACGCGGGATCGGGTTGACGCCGAAGCCGCGGCAGCGGTTGCCGAACTTGTCGGCGCACTTGACCGGGGCCGAGATCTCGTCCGGCGTGATCGTGTACAGCCAGGTGTTGGTGTACAGCGAGCGAATCGCCAGCGAACCCCAGTCCGGCAGACCCAGGTTTTCCAGCGAAGTCTTGTAGGTCACGCCAAGGTCGAGACCTTCCACTTCACGCACGGCGACGTTCTGGTTGGTCGAAACAACGTAGTCGATCGAGCCGTTGGCCAAGCGAACGATGGCCTTGCAGTACGGCGAGTTCGGATTGCCGTTGACCAGCGGGCCATAGCAGACGTTCATCAGGTTGGCGGTGCCGCCACCGAAGGTGTCGATCGCGTTGTTCACCTTGATATTATAGAAATCAAGAGTGAACGACAGGCCCGAAATCCACGACGGGGTGTAGACCGCGCCGACGGTCAGCGTCTTGCCTTCTTCCGGACGCAGGTTCGGGTTGCCGCCCGTCAGGGTCTGGGTCTGCTGGTTGGCGTTGATCAGACCAACGACGCTGGCCGACACGCCCGAGTTGATGCAGGCCTGACGGACAGCTGCGTTCGGCGCGCCGCGGGCCGAGCACGGATCGGTGGAGGTCGGGAAGCTGTTGCCCTGCGGGGCGTACAGTTCGCCGATCGACGGCGCGCGGATCGCCTTGTTGTACGAGGCGCGCAGCATCAGGTCATCGAACACCTTCCACGAACCGGCGACCTTGTAGGTCTTCACCGGATGCGGTTGGCCCGTGTAGTCCGAGGTGCGGCCGGCCAACTCCAGGTCCAGGGACTTGATGAGCGGCAGGTCCTTCAGCAGCGGAACCAGCAGTTCGGCGTAGCCTTCGTATACGTCGAAGCGACCCGAAACCGGCGGGCTGGCGTTGAAGCCCGTCAGGTTGCCAGTGGCCAGGTCCTGGCTGGGGTTGAAGGCGAAATCCTCGGCGCGATACTCGAAGCCGACGGCGAAGCCGATCGGACCGGCCGGCAGCGAGAATTGGTTGGCCGTGTCACCATTGATGTTGAAACCGCCGTACTGCTGCTCATAGTCCTGCGCCGAGTTGATGCGCGTCTTGATGAATTCGGCCGCGGCCGGCGACATCGTGCCTTGACCGAAGATGTTCACCGGCACGCAGCCGCCCGACGGATCCGCGCAGGCGGTGCCGGTCGAGTTCAGCAGCAGGCCCTGCTGGATGCGGGCCAGGCTGGTGTCGCCCAGCAGCGTGTTGCTGCCGTGGGTGTTGCCGTATTGATAGTAGATATCGAAGCCGCCGTTGATGGCCTCGATGTCGCCCTTCAGGCCCAGTTGCATCTGGAAGCCCGAGAAGTTGAACGACGAGACGCGCGGGCCGACGTCGCTGAGACGCTTGTTGAACACGCCGGTGACGGTGTCGTAGAGGCCGTCGCCGTCAGTGTCGACGTCGGTGTAGGTGCCGGTCGCCCAAGGGCTGGAGGTCGGGATCGAATAGCTCGAGGTCGAACCCAGGCTGTTCAGGGCGGTCTTGGAGGCCGCAGTCAGGAACGGGTTGTTGTCCAGCGAGAAGCGGAAGATGCGGCTGCCGACCGGGGTCGGGGCCAGTTGGGTGACGACCTTCGAGTTGACGAAGTTACCCTTGGCGTAGGCGGTCAGGCCCGGCTTGATCTCGTAGCTGGCCAGCGACGTGACCGAGAAGCGCTCTTGCGGGGTCTGCAGATAGTTGACCGGCGCGAAGTTGTAGGTGTCGGTGTTCTGGTCATACAGGCGGACGTCGCCGGTCGGCAGGAAGTAGGCCGAGTTGGCGGCGCTGTTGGTGACGCCGGGCAGGGTCACGAACTTGCCAGACACGAACGGATCGACGCGGCCCGGCTCCATCGAGCCCGAGCCCGAGGGCACGAAGCCGGTGCGAGCGGCGTTGTCACCCCAGGCGCTGGCCAGCATACCGCCGCGCTCGCCCTGAGTCAGGGCTTCGCGCTTGTTGTAGCCCAGGCTCAGGACGACGTTGCCCTTGCGATCGGCGAAGTTGGCGCCCATCGTGAGGTCCGCCGTGTAGATCGGGGCCTCACCCTTGTCGGTCTGCTGGTAGCCAGCCGAGAACTCAAGGCCCTCGAAGTCGTTCTTCATGATGAAGTTGACCACGCCGGCGACGGCGTCCGAACCGTAAACGGCCGAGCCGCCGCCCGACACGACGTCGATGGCCTTGATCAGGGCGGTCGGGATCAGGTTCAAGTCGACGGTGCCGCTCGAGCTGGTCGGGGTCTGGCGCTTGCCGTCCACCAGCACCAGGGTGCGGTTCGAGCCGAGACCGCGCAGGTCGACCGTGGCCGTGCCGTTGCTGCCGTTGTTGACGTTCGAGGTGATGCCCGGAACGGCCTGCGGCAGGGTGTTCAGCAGGTTTTCGGTGTTCACCACGCCCGACTGCTTCAGTTCGGCCGCGCCGATTTGGGCGACCGGGCTAGAGGAAGTCAGATCCGGACGCGCGATGCGCGAACCGGTGACGACGATCTCTTCGACCTGGGCCGACTCGGCCTCGGCTTGCTGCGCCCAGGCGCCGGCGGCCGGCAGCATGAAGCCGCAGAGGATCGAAGACGCCAGCAGACGCTTTCTACGAGTGGTTACACTAAACAAATTCCACCTCCAAAACTTATACGCCGAGCCCTGCGGATGAGCATGCGGCGCTCCCCCTGTCCCCCCTGGAACCGGGTTTTGCGGGCAAGAGTGGAATTGGACGACCTCCGGTCAATCAGCCAGAAGGCGCGAATGCCCAGGAAATTTCCACCTGTGACCCAAATGTGACGCACTCGACACAAGCCCGGGCGTCAATGCGGCCAAGACTGAGCATTTTCAAGGGGATGGATGCAGTCAGCTTCTTTGCCAACTCGTAATGCTGTACATGATATACGAAGTAATCGACCATCCAGCGACAATTTCTTCTCAGTGCAGTGACGGCGCCGATACAGTTCGCCCCCCAGCGAACAGGAGGAAAATATTCTTTCATGAACTCAGGTCGCGGCCTCGGTATGCTGGGCTGGGGGGCGGCGGGCGTCTTCCGTGCGACAATATTCGCTTCTCGACTTGAATGGCGCGCAGGTCTGCGACAAGTCGCCCCAGGTACTGGCGATTTAAGCCACAGCGGCAGTTGCACGAGAACGAAAAGCACCGCTTGAATAAAATCCGAGCAAATCCATGCTCGCGATCCCGCACCGACGAGTCCGCATGCCCGCGCACCCTCCCCTCAGAATCAACAGCGACCTGCCGATCGAGACATTCGCGAGGCGGTTCTCGCAGGAGGGCTATGTGCAGATTCCGGTCTTCCTGGTTCCAGCCGACGCCGAGACGGTCGCTGGAATGATGGAAGGCCTGACCTGGAACATCGTCGCGCCCGACGAGACGTCGGAAACGCTGGTCATCACTCCGGACGTGATCAAGAAGTTCGGCGAGGCCCAGGTCCGACAGTTCCTGCAAGGGGCGATCAAGCGCGCCGCGACGGGCTTTTCCTTCGTGCACCTGTCCTATGCCTTGCAAGACGAATATCTGCGCGGTTCAGAGGCGCCGATCCATCGCGTGACGCAGTTTCTGCAGAGCGAGGACTTTCTCGATTTCGGCCGCCGCGTGATCGGCGCGCCGGCCGTGACGGGCGTCCGAATCCAGGCGTCCTACTATCGCCCCGGCGATTTCCTGACTTTGCACGACGACCGCCACCGCACGGATACGCGCCTGGCCGCCTTCACCCTGGGCTTCACCCGGAAGTGGCGCGCCGACTGGGGCGGCCAACTTCTCTTCCATGACGCCGATGGCAACGTCACGCACGGCTTCAAGCCGGAGTTCAACGTACTGACCCTGTTCAAGGTGCCCGCCGCCCATTCGGTGGCCCAGGTCGCCTCGTATGCCGACGCCAAGCGGCTGTCGCTGACTGGATGGCTGCTGGGTGACGCCCAGCAAGCCGCATAAGGAGTTCGAGATGACCAAGCTGCTGCTCGCCGCCGCGATCGCTCTCGCCGCCGCTCCCGCTTTCGCCGCCGAGCCCGCCGAGCCCGCGGTCATCGCGGCGCTGAAGGCCTGCCGCGCCATCACCACCGACGCCGAGCGGTTGGCCTGCTACGACAAGGCCGCCCAGTCGGTGACCAAGGCCCAGGAAACCGGCGAGGTCATCATCATCGACAAGCAGACCGCCCGCGCCGCGCGGCGCCAGGCCTTCGGGCTGGAGCTGCCGACGTTGTCCATCCTCGACAAGGGCGCCGACAAGGCCGAGACCGAGAAGCTACAGTCGATGGTCAAGAGCGCCCGGGTCGACGCCGAGCAACGGCTGGTCGTCACGCTGGAGGACGGCGCGGTCTGGCGCCAGATCGACGACACCATGCTGGGCAAGCCGCCCAAGGCCGGCGACACGATCGAGGTCCGCAAGGCGGCCATGGGCAGCTACATGATGAAGATCGGCAGCCAGCCGGCCATCCGCGTGCGTCGCATGGAGATCGGCGGGCGTTAACTCGCGTCGTCGACGAATTGGTAGCCGACGCCCGGCTCGGTCCGCAGCAGCTTGGGCGACGCCGGGTCGGCCTCCAGCTTCTGGCGCAGTTGGCCGACGAAAACGCGCAGGTACTGGGTGTCCCGTGCGTGCGCGGGGCCCCATACGGCGGTCAGCAGTTCCTTGTGGGTCAGCACCTTGCCATGACCCAGGGCCAGGCGGATCAGGACGTCGTATTCGCGCGGCGACAGCTTCACGGCCTCGCCCGCGCGGGTGACGCGACGTTTCTCCAGGTCGATCTCGACCTCGCCGGCGCGGATCGGCCCGCTGGGCGCCTGGGCGCGACCGGACTGGCGCATCGCCGCGCGCAGCCGGGCCAGCAGCTCTCCCACGCCGAAGGGCTTCTCGACATAGTCGTTGGCGCCGCGATCCAGCGCCTCGATCTTCTCGATCTCGCGATCGCGGGCCGACAGGATCAGGATCGGACCGTCGTAGAACGCCCTGGCCTTCTCCAGCACATCCTTGCCGTCCATGTCGGGCAAGCCGAGGTCCAGCACCACGGCGTCGGGCGACCACAGCGCGATGGCGCGGAGGCCTTCCTGGCCGCCGTCGGCGCGTAGCGGCTCGTAGCCCGCCGCTTCCAGGGCGGGCCCCAGAAAGCGATGGATCTGCGGCTCGTCGTCGATGACGAGGATGCGTTGGCGCGCGCCGGTCCCAAGGGAGCTCATGAAGCGCTCATAGCAGATCACGCGGCGTGGCGACGACCTTGAGCGGACTGATCAGGCTAGGGGGCCGGATCGTCGCGGATCAGGCCGCCACTCGGGCGTCGAGCAGCGCCAGCTTGGCCAGGATGCGCTCGAGGGTCGAGCGCTTCACCGGCTTGCCGTCGCGCAGCTTGGTCCAGGTGGTTTCGCTGATGGCGTAGCAGTCGAACAGATGCTCGCGCGTCACCGCCGGCAGGCGCGAGCGGAGGCGCTGGAAGACTTCTCGGGAAATGGTGACGGTTTCAGCCATGGGAGGTCTGGTCGGTGACGCACAGGAGAATGACTTTACCGCGTCCCTATGACGGTGTTGTTGGACGAGCTTATTTCAACGCTGTTACGTGAAGCCAAGTTTTCGCCAAACTCGGCAAAAGTTGCGAAGATGCGAGCGCATCGCCGCCTAAAAACGCGAAACGCGCCTTGAAGCGGCGCGGCTAGAGAACTCCGCGGCCCTCCGAAAAGTTGCCTAGAGCGTGAAACGCAAGCCGTCGTAGCCGGCCTCGACGCCCGGCGGCAGGCGCGCGGTCAGGGCGTTGTAGTCGAGGTCGATGTGCAGATTGGTCAGGATGGCCCGCTTCGGCCTAGCCTTGGCGATCCATTCCAGGGCCAGCTCGACGTGGGCATGGGTCGGATGCGGGGTCCAGCGCAGGGCGTCAACGATCCAGACGTCGAGATCGGCCAGGTCGGCCCAGCTTCCGTCGGGAATGGCGCGAACATCCGGGGTGTAGGCCACCCCGCCGAAGCGGTAGCCGACCGCGCGGATCTCGCCGTGGTCGACGTCGAAGGTGTGGACGGGGATCGATCCGCTGGGACCGTCGATCTGGAAATCCTCGCCCAGCGGCGGGATCAGGCGCGGCTCCAGGATGGCCGGATAGCCGCCGCGCGTCTTGAAGATGTACTCGAACCGCGTCAGCAGGCCGTCGTGCGTGGCCTGGTCCATCCAGGTCGGAATACGGACCCGCTGATTGAGAAAGAACGGCCGCAGGTCGTCGATGCCGTGGGCCTGGTCGGCGTGATCGTGCGTGAACAGCGCCGCGTCGACCCGCTTCACCCCCGCCTTCGCGGCCTGCAGGCGCAGGTCCGGCGAGGTGTCGACAACGACCGTGGTCTCGTGGAGCGCCCCGCCCTCGTCCTCGCCCTTCCTCCGTACGAGCAGCGAGCAGCGCGAGCGGTGGTTCTTGGGCTCGGCCGGATCGCAGTCGCCCCAGTTCCCGTCGGCGCGCGGGACGCCGCCGGACGAGCCGGAGCCCAGGATGGTGAACTCCAGCAGGCCGGTCATGGGCGGGGGATCCGGTCGAACAGGTTGAAGAAGGCGTCCTCGGTGCGGGCCTCCGTGTCGGCTCGGCTCCAGCCCCGGATCTCGGCCAGCTTGTCGTAGATATGCGGCAGATAGGCCGGCTCATTGCGGCGGCCGCGCATCGGTACGGGGGCCAGGTACGGGCAGTCGGTCTCGACGATGATCCGGTCGGCGGGCATGTCGCGGATCACCTCGCGCACGTCCTCGGCCGCCTTGAAGGTGGCGATGCCCGACACCGAGAACCAGGCGCCCAGCGCGATGGCGCGGGCCGCCAGGGCCGGACCGCTGGTGTAGCAGTGCATCAGGATCTTGAATGGCCCGGCCGCGTGTTCCTCCTCGAGGATCTGGCCCATCACGTCGTCGGCCTCGCGGGTGTGAACCACCAGCGGCAGGCCGCTCTCGCGAGCGGCGATGCAGTGCTGGCGGAACACCTGGGCCTGCACCTCGCGCGGCGACAGATCGTAGTGAAAGTCCAAGCCACATTCGCCGATGCCGATGACTTGCGGGCGCTGGGCCAATTCGACCAGGCGCGTCGCGGTCAGGCCGGGGTTTTCCTTGGCTTCATGCGGGTGCGTGCCGACCGTGCACCAGACATCCGGCTCGGCCATGGCGATGGCGTGGACGGCCTCGAAGGACGAAACCTTGTCGCAGATGGTGACCATCAGGGCGATGCCGGCCTGGCGGGCGCGGGCGATGACGGCGTCCTTGTCCTCGGCGAACTGGGGCGCGTGGAGATTCACGTGGCTGTCGATGAGCATGCCGCTCAAATCGCCGTCTTGGCCGCCGCGCGCAAGTCCGAGATGACGCTCCAGAACACATCGGCGCGGTCGAGGTTCACGGCCTCGGCCTCACCCGGCGCATTGGACAGTCGCTCCCACGCGACCGCCCAACGGTCGAGCCCGGGCGAGTTCTTGCCGTCGGCCGCGACCTGGGTGGCGAAGATCCGCACCTGATCGGCCATGCGGTCCATCAGGAGTTCGAACCGCGCCGCGCCCTCGCCGCCCCGGAAGGTGTCGGTCAGGGCGAGCAGCGCGCCCTCGTCCAGCTTGGGCAGGCCGCGCAGGATCTCGTTGGCCGCGTCGTCCATCTCGATCGCCTTGGCGGCGGCCAGTTGCAGCGCCTTGCCTGGCGCGCCGTGGGCCATGCGGGCCAGGCGTTCGGCGTCGCGCTCGGAGACGTCGGCCATGCGCTCGACCATCTCGGCGGCGGCCCGCACGCCCGGCGCGGGCACGGCCAGGCGGCGGCAGCGCGAGCGGATGGTCGGCAAGAGCTTGCCGGGCGCATGGCTGATCAGCAGGATCACCCCGCGCGGCGGCGGCTCCTCCAGCGTCTTCAGCACCGCGTTGGCGGCGTTGACGTTGAGGTCGTCGGCCGCGTCGATGATCGCCACCCGATAGGGCGAAATGGCCGGCGTCGTGGAGAAGAACTCCGGCAGCTGTCGGGCCTCGTCGACCGGGATCGATTTCCTTGCCTTGCCGTCGTCGGTCAACCGCTCCAGCACCATCAGGTCGGGATGCGAGCGGGCGGCGACCTGGCGGCTGACCACGTCGGAAGGCGCGGCGCCCAGCAGACCGTGGCTCGGATCGGGCCGCGCGCCCAGCAGTCGCCGCGCCATGCGGTAGGCCAGAGTCGCCTTGCCCACGCCCTCCGGGCCGGTCAGCAGCCAGGCGTGGTGCAGCCGGCCACGATCCAGGGCGTCGAGGAACGCGGCCTCGGCGGCGGACTGGCCCTCCAGGCCGTACACGTCGCGCGGATGGGCCGGGGTCATCAGAGATCCAGCCGCTGGGTCACGGCGTCGACGATCGCGGCGGTCACCGCATCAAGCTCGGCGTCGGCGTCGATGACGACGCAGCGCTCGGGTTCGCGGCGGGCGATCTCCAGATAGCCGGCGCGTAGGCGCTGGTGGAAGTCGAGACCCTTGGACTCGAACCGCGCCGCCCCGCCCCGCGCCTCGGCCCGGCTCAAGCCGACCTCGGCCGGCAGATCCAGGATCAGGGTCAGGGTCGGGATCGTGCCGTTCAGAACGTGATCCTCCAGCGCCGCGATCAGGCTGGCCGGCGCGTCGCCGCCCGCGCCCTGATAGGCCCGCGTGGAATCGGCGAAGCGGTCGCACAGCACGACCCTGCCTTCGGCCAGCGCCGGACGGATCACCCGCTCCAGGTGGTCGCGACGCGAGGCGTACATCAACAGAGTCTCGGTGACCGGCGACCAGCGGTCGGCCGCGCCGTTGACCAGCAACTCGCGGATGGCTTCGGCGCCCGGGCTGCCGCCCGGCTCGCGGGTGACGACGACGTCATGGCCGGCCGCTCGCAGCCGCTCGGCCAGGCGATGGATCTGGGTGGACTTGCCCGCCCCCTCCCCGCCTTCGAAACTGATGAAAGAACCCTGGGTCACCCGGCCTCATTCGACCGGTTTCCGAGGCTTGTCCAGAGGCGCTTACGCCCCCTTGCTATGGACGAAGGACCGTGGCGCCCTGATAGCCCAGTGACTCGACCCGCTGGCGCAGGCTCCAGGCCTCGCCCTCGTTCGGACCGGCCGAGACCGTGACGCGGTAGAGCGTGCCGCTGGCCCGCTCGATCGCGTCGATCTGGGCCTGGCCGGCGCCCGAAAGCTGACGCACGGCTCTCTCCGCGTTCTCGCGGCTGGAGAACGAGCCGGCCTGAACCCGGAAGCCGGACTTGGCGGCCGAGGCATAGACGCGATCAGGGACCCGGTCGGGCGGATTGATCTGCGGCGCGGATTGCTGGATCGGCGCGCTCCAGTCCGGATCGGGCTGGCGCGACGGGATGACCTGCACGCGCTGGGTCGGTTCCTTGATATCGTCGAAGCTGCGCTCGCGTGGCCGAGGCGGAGATTGCGTGACAGCGTACTGGCGCGGGCCGTCGAAGGCGTTCCTGGACGCCGGGCCGACATACTTCACCCGCACGCGGGCCACGCCCTGGCGGTAGTAGCCCAGCTGCTGGGCGGCGGCCTTGGACAGGTCGATGACGCGATCGCCGACGAACGGCCCGCGGTCGTTGACCCGTACGATCATCTTCTTGCCGTTGTCGAGGTTGGTCACCTCAACCAGGCTGGGCAGCGGCAGGGTCTTATGAGCGGCCGACGGGACATTCATGTCGAACATCTCGCCATTGGCGGTGCGGCGGTTGTGAAACTGCTCGCCGTACCAAGAGCCGACGCCGACGACGTTGTAGTCCTTATCCTGGCGCGGATAGTACCAGACGCCATTGATCTGATAGGGCTTTTCCGTGCCGCGCAAAGGCTTGCCGTCGCGGCCGACCGTGGAGCCAGAGCGCGGCGACGAACCGCGCGTGGTGTCATTGCGGGCGCTGGCCGTGTAACCGGACTTGCCGACGCCATACTTGGGCGTGGCGCAGGCGGCCAGACTCGCGGCCGCCAGGGCCATGAGGCCGAGGGTGCGCGCAATCCGCCAAACCTGATCGATACGCTGGTTCATCCAATGGTCGTCCAGACGGGCCCACACCCCTTCCGAGTTCACATCGTCGCCGGTTTGTTTTGAAGTCTGGTTAAGGCGCGGACGCGCTGATATAGCCGCCTGCTCCGGGCAGGTGGCCGAGTGGTTTAAGGCAGCGGTCTTGAAAACCGCCGTAGGTGAAAGTCTACCGTGGGTTCGAATCCCACCCTGCCCGCCAGAGCTCTTGGCGACCGGAAAACCCTTTCAGGACAAGCATGTCGGCTTCCAATACCGCGATCTATGGCCAGGCTGATCATGACCTGGCGCCGTCCGCGGCGGAAGCCGCGCAGCTGTCGCCGCTGGTCGCCGGTTCGAGGGACATCGCCTCGGTTCCGGACGAATCCTTTACCGCCGTGACCGTTCGCGCGCCCGCCGGCGCGGTGGAGCGACGATTTGTCCTCGCCCAGGCGTTGCGTGTTCTGACGCCGGGCGGCCGCATGACCGCCTTCGCCCCAAAGGATCGCGGCGGCCTGCGCCTGAAGAAGGAACTCGAGGCCCTGGGCTGCGAGGTTGGCGAGAGCGCCCGTCGCCACAACCGCATCTGCCTCGTGGTCCGCCCCGCCGTGATCAAGGGCCTGGCCGAGGCCATCGCCGCCGGAGCCCCGCGCCAGATTTCCGAGAACGGCCTGTGGACCCAGCCCGGCGTGTTCAGTTGGGATCGCCTGGACGCCGGCACCAACGCCCTGCTCCAGGTTCTGCCGCCGTTCGCCGGAGCCGGGGCCGATTTCGGCGCGGGCATCGGACTGCTGGCCCTCAACGTCCTGGCTTCGCCGAAAGTCACCAAGCTAACCCTGGTCGAGCTGGACCGCCGCGCGCTGGACGTGGCCCGCCGCAACGTCTCCGACCCGCGCGCCGAGTTTGTCTGGGGTGACGTCCGTCAGACCGAACTGAAGGATCTCGACTTCATCGTCAGCAATCCGCCGTTCCATGATGGCGGCGGCGAGGACAAGACCCTGGGCCAGGCCTTCATCGCCTCGGCCGCCGCCGCCCTTCGCAAGGGCGGGGTGCTGTGGATGGTGGCCAATCGCCACCTGCCATACGAGGCGATCCTGGGCGAGAGCTTCGCCAAGGTCGGCCTGGCCGCCGAGGGCGGCGGCTACAAGGTCTTCGAGGCCCGTAAATGACGAAAGCGCTGATGGCCCGGCTGGACCGGCTGTCGGCCAATCTCGGCTACGGCAGCCGCAAGGACGTCCAGGCCCTGGTCGCCAGCGGCAAGGTCGTGCTGGACGGCAAGATCCTGAAGGACGCCGGGGCCCGCATCGCCGTCGACGCTGCGCTGCCCGAGCGCATGACCATTCGCGGCGTCGCGGTCGATCCGCCGGCTCCGCTGGTGCTGCTGATGCACAAGCCGCTGGGTGTGACGTGCTCGCACAAGGAAGAGGGCGAGAAGATCTACGACCTGCTGCCGCGCCGCTGGCGGTTGCGCGATCCCGGCCTGTCGACGGTCGGCCGCCTGGACAAGGACACCAGCGGCCTGATCCTGATCACCGACGACGGCGACTTCCTGCACCGGGTGATCTCGCCCAAGCGCCATGTGCCGAAGACCTATCTGGCCACGCTCGACCGCACGTTGAGGGGCCCGGAGGGCGAGATCTTCGCCGCCGGAACGCTGATGCTCGAAGGCGAGGAAAAGCCGCTGCTGCCGGCCCAGCTGGACGTCGTCGACGACAAGACCGCGCGGCTGACCATCACCGAGGGCCGCTATCACCAGGTCCGCCGGATGTTCGCCGCCGTCGGCAACCACGTGGTCACGCTGCATCGCGAGCGGATCGGCGGCCTGACCCTGCCCGCCGACCTCGAGCCCGGCCAATATCGGATCTTGCCGGCCGCGGAGGCCGAGGCTGTCTTCGATGTCTGAGCCGATCCTGGTCGATGCGCGCGGCCACCACTGCCCCGTTCCGACCCTGAAGCTGCGCAAGGCTCACGAGGCCGCTGCGCCGGGCGTTGAACTCGTTCTGCTAGCCACCGATCCCATGGCCCGGATCGACGTCCCGCACTTCGCCAGTCAGATCGGCGCGAGCGTGCTGGAGATCACCGACCAGGAGGGCGGAGTTATCCGTTTTCATATTCGGAAGGCGCCTTGAGCGGGATCGCCCTGGGCCCTTCCAGCAGGGCCCGGGGACGTTCGTCCAGGGCGATCTCGACCTCGGTGGCCAGGGCGCCGCCGAAGAAGATGGCGTTCACGCTCCACGACAGCCAGATCAGGAAGATGATCACCGCCGAGATCGAGCCGTAGGTCGCGCCCAGGTGAACGATCTTCTCGACATAGAAGGCGCTGGCCCACGACATGAACACGCATAGGGCCGCCGCCGCGACACCGCCCGAGATCGAGGCGCGCCAGCCGACCACCCCGCGCGACATGGCGTAGCGGTAGACCAGACTCATGCCGACCACGATGCCGAAGCTGGCCCAGGTCCATTCCGACTGGATCCACGAGACTCCGGCCAGCGGCTTCAGATCCATGGCCGAACTCAGCAGACGCAACGTCAGAAACACGCCTGACATGAAGAACAGCAGGCCAAAGGCGGCCATCAGGACCAGCAGCGCCATGATGTTGAAGCCGAAGAAGCCGCGCTGGTCTTCCTCGTCGTGAATGAACGACAGCCCCGCCAGCAACGCCTTGAAGCCGCGATGGGCGGCGTAGGCGCCGACGATCAGCACCACGCCGCTCTGCAACGAGATGGTCTGGCCAGGCGCATGGGCGAGGCGAGAAAGCTCGTCCTGGAACATCGAGCGAGCCCCTGAGGGAATCAGCTCGGCCAGCTTGGTCGCCTGACGCGCGGCGCTCTCGGGCGTCAGGAAGAAGCTGTAGAGGCCGATGAGAATCGCCAGCCCCGGAAACACGGCCAGCAGCGCGAAAAACGAGACGCCGCCGACGTACAGCATGACGTCGCGACCCCATAGGCGCGACAGGGCCAGGCCCAGAACGCGGAGGATTTCACGCACCCAGTGGATCGGATCAAGCTGAAGGTCGCGCCAACGAATGTGGTGCTGCGGATCTTGCATCCGGCGGACCATGGCGATGCGGGCCTCCAGAGTCAAAGACGCGCCGCCTTTGGGAAGGCGACGCGTCTCCGCAGGAAGGTCCTGTGAACCGACCGCCGCATCGAGGGACGGATGGCGCGACGGCCGGTCGACACACGCAACCTGGGACTTCGCGCCTGAACCGAACCTGAACGTGATCAGCAGGTTTCAGAGCGCTCCGGCCGTCTTCAGTCCGGCGATGGCGTCGGCCGAGAATCCCCAGTCGGCCAGGGCCTCGTCGTTATGGGCGCCGATCTTCGGCGGCGGCCCCTGGATGACGCCGGGCGTGGCCGAGAAGCGCGGCGCGGGGGCCGGCTGAACGACGCCCCCCACCTCGACGAAGGTCTCGCGGGCGGCGTTGTGGGCGTGCTTGGGCGCCTCGTCCATGGTCAGGACCGGAGCGAAACAGACGTCGGTGGCGTCCATGATCGCGCACCAGTCGTCGCGTGACTTGGTCTTGATGACGGCGGCCAGCTTCTCACGCAGCTGCGGCCACTCCTCGCGGCTCATCTGATGCTGGAACTGCGGGTCGGAAATCCCCGTCTTTTCCAAGAGAAGCAGGTAGAACTGCGGTTCGATCGAGCCGATCGAGATCCACTTGCCATCGGCGCACTCGTAGGTGTCGTAGAAGTGCGCGCCGCCATCCAGCAGGTTGGTCCGCCGGCCCTCGTTCCACATGCCGCCGGCCTTGAAACCGTAGAACATGGCCATCAGCGAGGCCGCGCCGTCGCTCATGGCGCAGTCGATCACCTGGCCCTGCCCCGTGGCGCGGGCGTGGATCACCCCGGCCAGCAGGCCGAAGGCCAGGTAGAGCGCCCCGCCCCCGAAGTCGCCGACCAGGTTCAGCGGCGGCACGGGCTTGTCGCTTGTGCCGATCGAGGCCAGGGCCCCGGTGATGGCGATATAGTTCATGTCGTGGCCGGCGGCCTTGGCGTAGGGACCCGTCTGACCCCAGCCGGTCATGCGGCCATAGACGAGCTTCGGATTGCGGGCCAGAACCACGTCCGGACCCAGGCCCAGCCGCTCCATGACGCCCGGTCGGAAGCCCTCGATCAGACCGTCGGCCTGGTCCAGCAGCTTGAGGCAGGTCTCGATCGCCTCAGGGTGCTTGAGGTCCAGGGCCACCGAGCGGCGACCGCGCGCCGTGACATCAGCCGGCGAGCCGCGACCCTGGCCCTGGCCCTTGCGGTCGATCCGCACCACGTCCGCGCCGAGGTCCGACAGCAGCATGCCGCAGAACGGTCCCGGACCGATGCCGGCGAACTCGACGATCTTCAGTCCCGAAAGCGGCCCCTGGCCCATGATACGTCTCCCTTCCGGCGCTCTTCGGACGGCCGGTTGCACCCACTAGAACGGCCCTGACGTTCGGTCAGGCAAGCCCCCATGGGGAGCGGCGTAGATTACCCCCAGCCTGCGGCGTTCCGTACCTTTGACCACGCAAAGCCTCTGCTATGTTGCTGCGTCGAATCTCAGGGTGGGTTGTGGGCCTGGCCACACGAGATTTCGGGCGGAGGTTGGTTTGGCGGTTGACGCCCGGATCCTGATCGTGGCGCGCGACGATGTTCGCGCCGGACCGCTGGCCGAAGGGCTGGACCGGTTGGGCTGGCGCACGATCACCGCTCGCGGCCCGTACGCCGCCCTCGCCGCCCTGGGCGACCTGCCGATCGAGGCCGTCATCGTCGATCTGGCTAGCGCCGGTCCCGAGACCCAGACCCTGGCCCGCCGGCTGAAGGCCGCCGTGGCTCCGCGCCGCCTGCCGGTCATCGCCATCGGCGATCCCGACGGCGACTATCGCAACCAGGCGTTCGACCTGACCCTCTCGCCGCCGCTGCACCCGTCCCAGGCCGCCTTGCGCCTGGAGAGCCTGGTGCGCACCGCCATCGCCGAGGAAGAGTTCGAGCTACGCCTGGAGACCTTCGGCGAGCGCGGCCGACGCCTCGATCTCCCCGAACCGCCTGACACGCCGATCCGTATCCTGGCGGTCGGCGAGCCGGCCCCGCAGTTCCTGGCTTTGTCGAACGCCCTGCAGGCCAGCGGCGCCGAGGTGGTCGGCGCCTTCACCGCCTATACCGCCTTCGACTATCTGCACGAACGGGCCTTCGACTCCGTGGTCCTCTGGGCCGGCGACAGCCAGCAGGAAGCCTTGTCGATCGCGGCCGGCATGCGCCGCAACACCCGCCTCTTCCACATCCCGGCCCTGCTTTACCTGAAGGCCGAAAGCTACGTGACCATGTCCGAGGCGTTCCATCGCGGCGTCTCCGACGTGGCCTCACCCGAGACGCCCGAGGTCGAGACGGCCCTGCGCGTCATGGAGCTGGCCCGCAGCTACCGGCGCGGGGAATCCATCCGCGGCGCCCTGGAAAAGGCCCGCAGCTCGGGCCTGATGGACGCCGCCACGGGCCTCTTCACCCGCGACCTGTTCGCCGCCCACCTGGCGCGCCTGGCCAAGGCCGCGACCGAGCGCGCCCGGCCGCTGTCGATCTGCGTGCTGCGCGTCGCCGACAAGCCCGAGACCGTCTGGGCTCGCCAGAACGGGTGGCTGGACCGCGCCATCCCGCAGATCGGCTCGATGATCGGCCGCCTGGTCCGCGTCGAGGACACCTCGGCCCGCCTGGCCACCGAAGTCTTCGCCCTGGCCTTGCCCGCGACCAATCTGGGCGCGGCCAAGGCCGCCGCGGAACGGATCGCCGCCGTGATCGGCTGCACCGCCTTCGACGCCGGCGAGGACCGCCCGCCGTTCGTCTGCGAGTTCGATATCGGTGTGGCCGAAGTCCAGCGCGGCGAAAGCGCCGTCCGGACCCTGGAGCGCGCCGCCGCCAACGCCCTGCGCCGTGAGGCCAGCTGAACCGCGCGCTTGGGCGCCGTAACGGCAGCTCCTATATGGAACCTGTCCTGTAGCGGACATCAGTTCCCGAGGAGTAAGCCGTGGCCCAGCAGTCCCAGACCGCCCCGATGATCATCGACGTCGTCGCCGACGTGGTCTGCCCCTGGTGCTATCTCGGCTGGCGACGTCTGAAGTCGGCCCTGGCCCTGCGCCCCGACGTCGAGGCCAAGCTGATCTGGCGGCCGTACCAATTGGACCCGACGCTTCCCGAGGAAGGCGTCGACCGCAAACAGTACATGGCCAGCAAGTTCAAGGACCCGGAGAAGCTGAAAGCCGCCCACGCGGCCCTGGTCGAGGGCGGCGCCGAGGAGGGCATCCGCTTCGACTTCGAGACGATCGAATTCTCCCCCAACACCAACGCCGCCCATCGCCTGATACGCTGGGCCCTGACGGCGGGCGCGCAGGACGAGGTCGTCGAGGCGCTGTTCAAGGCCTATTTCACCGACGGCCTCGACATCGGCGATCCGATGGTGCTGGGCGACATCGCCGAGGCCGTCGGCATGGAGCGGATGGTCGTGCTGCAACTGCTGTCGGAAGGCGCAGACAAGGAGGCAGTGGCCCGGGAACACGCCATGGCCGTGCAGGGCGGCGTCACGGGCGTGCCGTTCGCCATCTTCGCGGGCAAGCTCGCCGTGGTCGGGGCCGAATCCCGGAACGCATCGCCCAGGCGATTGACCAAGCGCTGGCGTCGGCCTCCTGATCGCGCCCGCCAAGCATCCGGATCGGCCTCGAAAGACGCCAAACTTCAAGCCGCTTGCTTTTTGCGCCGCGACAGGCGCATAAGGCCGCTCATCAAGCCTCGTTTCTCCGTCCGGGAGTTGTCCCGACCGCGAAACGAGGCTATTTTCGTTTGAATTCGACCAAGAAGCGGTCCGAGGGAAGCGTTACAGGCTTCAGGGGGCCCGATTTGGTCATTGGCGCGAGCCGCGCGTTTGTGTGTGCGGCCCGCAAATGAACTGGACCCATATGCCCTTCCCCGCCTCCCACCCCGCTCTCGAGCGGGCTCTCGCCGCTCAAGGCTACCTCGAGCCCACCCCCGTCCAGGCCGCCGTGCTGGAAGCCGACGCCGAAGGCCGCGACCTGTTGGTCAGCGCCCAGACCGGCTCAGGCAAGACCGTGGCCTTCGGCCTGGCCGCCGCCCCCACTCTGCTGGGTGACGAAGAGATCTTTGGCCGCGCCGCCGCGCCGCTGTGCCTGGTCATCGCCCCGACCCGCGAGCTGGCCATCCAGGTCAATCGCGAGCTGACCTGGCTCTACGCCCAGGCCATGGCGGTGGTGGTCAACTGCGTCGGCGGCATGGACGCTCGCCGCGAACAGCGCGCCCTGAACTACGGCGCCCACATCGTCGTCGGCACCCCGGGCCGCCTGCGCGACCACATCGAGCGCGGTCACCTGGACCTGTCGGAGCTGAAGGTCGCCGTCCTCGACGAGGCCGATGAGATGCTCGACATGGGCTTCCGCGAGGACTTGGAATTCATCCTCGACGCCGCGCCGGCCGAGCGCCGCACCCTGCTGTTCTCGGCCACTCTGGCGCGCGAGATCGTGCAACTGGCCAAGAGCTACCAGAACGACGCGATCCGCATCGACACCATCGGCCGCAACGAGCCGCACCGTGATATCGAATATCGCGCCGTCCGCGTCGCGCCGAACGAGGTCGAGCACGCGGTCGTCAACCTGCTGCGCTATTTCGAAAGCCCCGGCGCCCTGGTGTTCGCCAACACCCGTGAAAGCGTCCGCTCGCTGCATTCCAAGCTGCGCGAGCGCGGCTTCGACGTGGTCGGCCTGTCGGGCGAGCTTTCCCAGCGCGAACGCGCCGACGCCCTGCAGGCCCTGCGCGACGGCCACGCCCGCGTCTGCGTCGCCACCGACGTCGCCGCGCGCGGCCTCGACCTACCGGACCTCGGCCTGGTCATCCACGCCGAGCTGCCGGTCAACAAGGCCACCCTGCTGCACCGTTCGGGCCGCACCGGCCGGGCCGGCAAGAAGGGCGTCTCGGCCCTGGTCGTTCCCTACACCCGCCGTCGCAAGGCCGAACAGCTGCTGATGGCCGCCGGCGTCGAAGGTCAATGGGGCGGCGCCCGACCGCCGACGAGATCCGCGTCAAGGACACCGAGCGCCTGCTCGACGATCCGATCTTCTCCGAGCCCGCCAACGAGGACGACGCCGGCCTGGTCGCCGCCATGCTGGAAAAGCGCACGCCGGAAGAGCTGGCCGCCGCCCTGATCCGCGCCCGCCGCGCCAAGCTGCCGGCCCCCGAAGAAATCTACGACGACCCGCGCCACGGCGCCGATCCGGGTCCGCGCGGCCGCGAGCCGCGTGAATTCGGCGGTGAGCGCGATTTTGGCGACCGTCCCGAGCGCGAGCCGCGCGTCAGCATGGACGGTTCGGAGTGGTTCCGTCTCAACACCGGCCGCCGCAACAACGCCGACCCCAAGTGGCTGATCCCGCTGATCTGCCGCCTTGGCCACATCACCAAGAAGGACATCGGCGCGATCCGGATCTTCGACTACGACACCAAGTTCGAGATCTCGGCCGAAGCCGCCGTGAAGTTCGGCGCGGCGGTCCAGCAGACGGTGCGTGAGGACGTCTCGATCACCCCGACCACGGCGCCGGCCGCCCGCGAAGCCGGCCCGCGTCGCGAATATGCGCCGCGTCCGCCCCGCGACAACGACGCCCCGCGCGAGTACAAGCCGCGCCCGCCGCGTGACGATGCGCCGCGTGCGCCGCGCGCCAATGCGCCGGGCTCGCGTGATCACACCCCGCGCCCGTCCAGCTACGGCGATGACGGCGTCAGCAACGCCAAGCCGTACGGCCGTGGCGAAGAGCCGAAGGGCGACTACAAGCCCCGCGAGTTCAAGCCCCGCGCCCCGCGTGGCGATGACGCGCCGCGTGATTTCAAGCCGCGCGCGCCGCGTGACGAAGCGCCGCGTCCGTACTCGCCGCAGGACGCCGACAGCCCGAAGCGCGCCTACAAGCCGCGCGCCGAGGCCGGCGCTGAAGCACCGCGCGAATTTAAGCGCGCGCCGCGTCCGGACGGCGATGGCCCTAAGAAGCCCTTCAAGAAAGCGTTCGGCGACAACGCCGCCGGCGCCAAGCCGTACACGCCCAAGCCCTATGCCGGTAAGCGCGACGACGCGGGGCCCGGCAAGCCGTTCAAGGGCCCCAAGCCCTTCAAGGCCAAGAGCTTCGACGGCAAGCCGGCCGGTAAGCCGTTCAAGAAGAAGTAGTTAGACGCAGATCCTCCCCCGTGAGGGGGAGGATCTTTCCTATGCGGCCTGTCCCGCCGACCAGCCGGACGCCCAGGCCCACTGGAAGTTATAGCCGCCCAGCCAGCCGGTGACGTCGACGACCTCGCCGATGAAATAGAGCCCCGGCACGGCCTTGGCCTCCAGGGTCCGCGAGTCCAGGGCGTCCGTATCAATGCCGCCCAGCGTCACTTCCGCCGTGCGATAGCCTTCCGAGCCGACCGGCTTGAAGGTCCAGGCGTTGACCGCCGCGGCCAGCCGGCCCAGCACCTTGTCGGAACAGTCGGCGATGTTTCCCTTCGCGCCCTCCTCATCGTCAGCGATGAGTTGCGCCACGCGCTTGGGCAGCAGGGTCGAGAGCACGGTGGCGACCGCCTGGCGGGGAGTCGCCGTGCGGGCCGCCTTCAGCGCCGCCAGGGCGTCAACGCCCGGCGCCATGTCGACCCGGATCTCGTCGCCCTCGCGCCAGTAGGACGAGATCTGCAGGATCGAGGGCCCGGACAGGCCTCGATGCGTAAATAGCATCCCTTCGCGAAACTTGGTCTTGCCGTGGGCGACCACGGCGTCCAGCGCCACGCCCGACAGCGGCGTCAGCCGCGCCAGCATGCCGGCCTCGAAGGTCAGAGGGACCAGCGCCGGACGCGTCTCGACGATGTTCAGCCCGAACTGCTTGGCGATCTCGTAGCCCAGTCCCGTCGCGCCCATCTTCGGGATCGACTTGCCGCCGCAAGCCACCACAAGTGACGCGCAGCGCACCGCGCCGGAAGATAGTTCAACCTCGAAGCCGGTCTCGGTCTTGGCGACGTCAAGGAAGCTCGTTTCCAGCCGCAGCTTGACGCCGGCGGCCTTCATCTCGGTCAGCAGCATATCGATGATCTGCTTGGCCGAGCCGTCGCAGAACAGCTGCCCCAGGGTCTTCTCGTGATAGGCGATGCCGTACCGCTCGACGAGCGCGATAAAGTCCTTCGGACGATAGCGGCGCAGAGCCGACAGGGCGAACTTCGGGTTGGCCGACAGGAAATTATGGATCGACGCGCCGGTGTTGGTGAAATTGCATCGGCCGCCGCCGCTGATGCGGATCTTCTCGCCGGGAGCCTTGGCGTGGTCCACGATCAGCACCGAGCGCCCGCGCTTGCCGGCCTCTATGGCGCACATCATGCCGGCGGCGCCCGCGCCGATCACCAGGACGTCGAAGTTTTCCAAGGTCTTCCCAATATCTGCTCGCGCCCGTTCGACCGGACGCGCGGCGGGAAGTCAATCAGCCCCGTGGCGATAGATCACCGCGCGTCGACGTGGCCCGCCGCGAATGAATACTTAAAGGCGGCCAGAACGCTTGACCTTCCCGCGAGAGGCGCTACGACGCACGCCCCTCCCGACTGACAACATCGAGCCATCCCATGACGGCCGCCCCCCCCGCGCCGAAGACTGGCGCGCCGACCATTGGCGTCGACTTTGGCACCACCAACACCGTCGTTTCGCTGACGCGCGGCGACGATCACGCGCATCTGGTCCGCTTCTCCATCGACAACCGCGACCTGTTCGCCTTCCGCTCGGCGCTGAGCTTCCACAGCGTCCAGGGCGAGGCCGGCGCCGCGAACGAACGCGTGGTCGAGGCCGGCCCCTGGGCCATCGAGTCCTATCTGGAAGATCCGCTGGAGACGCGGTTCATCCAGTCGTTCAAGACCTTCGCCGCCTCCAGGGCCTTCACCGAGACGCGGATCCTCAACAAGCGCTACCAGTTCGAGGACCTGCTGGCCGCCTTCCTGCTGCGTCTGCAGGAGCACGCGGCGGGCCAGCTGGACGCCCTGCCCCCGAGGGTCATCGTCGGCCGCCCCGTGACCTTCGCCGGCTCCTCGCCGGACGAGACCCTGGCCCTGAACCGCTATGAGGAGGCGTTCAAGCGCCTGGGCTTCACCGACATCCGCTACGCCTACGAGCCCGTCGGCGCGGCGTTCTTCTTCGCCCGGCAGCTGAAGCAGGACGCCACGGTGCTGGTGGCCGACTTCGGCGGCGGCACGAGCGACTTCTCGCTGGTCCGCTTCGAACGCGACCCCGACGGCACGCTGCGCTCGACGCCGCTGTCGCGCTCGGGCGTCGGCATCGCCGGCGACGCCTTCGACTACCGGATCATCGACCACCTGGTCTCGCCCGAGTTGGGCAAGGGCTCGGACTATCGCTCGTTCTCCAACAGCCTGCCCATACCGCAGCGCTACTACGCCGCCTTCGCCCGCTGGGACCAGCTGGCCCTGCTGCGCGCCTCCAAGGACATGCGCGATATCCGCGCCCTGGAGCGGACGGCCGTGGAGCCGGAGAAGATCGCCGCCCTGATCGAGGTGTTGGACGGCAACCACGGCTACGCCCTCTACAAGTCGGTTTCAGCGCTGAAGGAGGCTCTGTCGGCTCGGACGGAGGCGACGTTCCACTTCGCCGCTGGCTCGGTCGAGATCGAGAAACAGGTCCAGCGCGGCGAATTCGAAAGCTGGATCGCCCCGGAACTGGCCGCTATCGAGACCGCCGTCGGCGAGGCCCTCGAGCGCGCCAACCTGACCGAGGCCGGCGTCGACCGAGTCTTCCTGACCGGCGGCAGCTCGTTCGTGCCGGCCGTGCGCGAGATCTTCCTGCGCCGCTTCGGGGCCGAGAAGATCGAGAGCGGCGGCGAGTTCGAATCGATCGCCTCCGGCCTGGCCCTGATCGGCCGCGAGAACGATCTCGACCTGTGGACCATGCGGGCCGGCTAGACCTTTCGGTCGCATGGCCCCGATCCGGGGTTTCACATAAGGTAACGCGAACGATTCGCGTCGCGACCTTGTGGGGCAACGAGTCCTGTGCCGATTTCGTACCTCTCCGCCGCCCAGATCGCCGCTTTGTCGGCGTCGACGATCACCAATCTCTCGACCACCAAGCTTGAGACCCTGGCCAGCACCCAGGTCGCCGCGCTGTCGAACACGGCGCTGGGCGGCCTGTCGGCCAGCCAGGTCTCGGCCCTGTCGAACACCGCCGTGAAGGGCCTGACGGCCACCCAGATCCCGGCCTTCGCCCAGAACCTGATCTTCGACGCCGAGCAGCTGGCGGCGTTCAGCGGCGGGCAGTTGAACGCCCTGACCTCGACCCAGCTGGCCAAGCTGGACACCGAACGGCTGGAAAAGCTGAGCGCCGCCCAGATCGGCGCGCTGGACGCCACCCACTTCACAGGCCTGGATGGCACGCAGATCACGGCGCTGACCACCACCCAGGTCAAGAGCCTGACCGCCGTGCAGATCGGCGCCATGCGCCTGGAGGATCTGGGTGAGATGTGGCCCGATCAGCTGCAGGCCCTGTCGCCGACCCAGCTGTCGGCCTTGCCCGCCACTCTGATCCCGGCGCTGGACGACCTGCAGTTCGCCGCCCTGTCGACAAGCCAGCTGAAGGGCCTGACGGCCACCCAGGTCGGATCGCTGTCCCTGGATCAGCTGACCGAGCTCGATACGGACTTCAACGTCTTCTCGGCGGCGCAGTTGGGCGGACTGAGCAGCACCCAGACCGGCTCCCTGTCCGACACCCAGTTCAAGGCCCTGACCGCCACCCAGCTGGCGGGTCTGTCCAGCAGCGGCTTCGCGGGCCTATCGGCCACCAAGGTCGCCGCCCTGACCGCCACCCAGATCGGCGGCCTGACCGCCGCCCAGGTCAGGACGCTGAGCGTCACCGACTTCACCAAGCTGACCGCGACCCAGGTGGCGGGCTTCACGGCGGGCCAGCTGTCGGCGCTGTCGACCGACAACTTCAACGCCTTGTCGGCCACCCAGATCGCGACCCTGACCCCGACCCAGCTGGCGGGCTTGGCCGCCACCCAGATCGCCGGGCTGACGGCCACCGACTTCGCCGAGCTCTCGGCGACGCAGTTCCTGAGCCTGAGTTCAAGCCAGTTCGGCGGCCTGTCGGTCGAGAACCTCTCGGGCCTGGACGCGACCGCCTTCCAGACGATCAGCACGACCCAGATCACCGGCTTGACGGCGACACAGCTGGCCGGCCTGACGATCGCGGACATGGCCGAGTTCTCCACCACCCAGGTCCGCGCCCTGAGCAGCGCCCAGTTGGGCGCGATCTCGATCACCGATCTGTCGGCCCTGTCGGCCACCCAGGTCACCGCCCTGACGACGAGCGCGCTGCGGGGCCTGTCGCCCTATCAGATGCGCAGCTTCTCGCACGCCGAGTTCAGCCAGTTCACCGCGACGCAGATCCAGTCGCTGAGCTCCACCCAGATCGGCGCGTTGGGAACGTCGGTGATCGCGGGGCTGACGACGACACAGGTCGGCTACCTGCTGCCGGCCCAAATCCCGGGCCTGACCCTGACCCAGCTGGACTGGCTGTCGTCAACCAACCTGTCGGTCATGACCCCGTTGCAGGTCGGCGCCCTGACCCCCACCCAGGTCGCCAGTCTTTAAGTCGGAAAGCCCGCAGGGCGGAAAGCTTCTAGACGAAGCGCGTCGCTCCAGCGTCTGATGGCTCCGCTCCAAGGAGGCGTTGCATGATCCGATCCGCCCTTCCCGTTCTCGTTGCCGCCAGCCTGCTGATCGCTGTGCCCGCCCTGGCTCAGACTGGCCCGCTGGGCGCGATCGGTCTCTGGAAGATCGATCTGGCGGCCTCGCGCTTCAACGAGGCCCTGACCGGTCCCGCGCCGCTGAGCGCGGAGGTCGACATCACCAAGGACGACGGCAAGAGCCTGGCCTGGACGCTGATCGAGGAAGACGAGGCCGGCCTGGCCGCCATTCAGTTCGCCGACGCGCCGCTGGATGGCACGCCGACCAAGGCCGTGGTCAACACCCAGATCGTGATGATCAGCGTCCGCCGCGACGGGAAGAGCGGCATCACCGCCGTGACCAGCAACAAGAGCGGCCGCAAGCAGTCGATGAAGGTCTGGCTGGTCGACGCCGACACGCTGAAGGTCGAACAGGACGTCGACGGCCAGCCCGGCCCGCCGGACCAGAGCCTGACCTTCAAGCGGGTGCGCTAGCGGCCCAGGGTCTTGGCCAGGTAGTTGGCCAGGGCGTCGACCCGCGCTGGACGCGGGCCGCCGGGCGGCATGACCAGGTGCAGGGCGATCGGGGCGGCGGTCCAGTCGACCAGGATCTCTTCCAGCCGGCCGTCGGCCACGGCCGGGCCGACAATGAAGTCCGGCAGGACGGCCACGCCGACGCCGCCGATCAGCGAAGGAACGAGCACGTCGCCGTTATTGGCGCGGATCACCGACTTGGGGCGCACCGAGGCTTCCTCGCCGCCGCGCTGGAAGCGCCAGGTCTCGGGCGCGGCTTGGTGCCCGTAGGTCAGGCCGCGGTGCTCGGCCAGGCCCGCCGGGTGGCCCGGCCGACCGTGCTTCTCCCAATAGGCCGGCGCGGCGACGACGTGCCGTTTTACGGCCCGCAGGCGGCGGGCGACCAATGAGCTGTCCGGCAGCGACGCCACCCGCAGGGCGAGGTCGAAGCCCATGCCGACCAGGTCGACCGTGGCGTCCGACAGGTGCAGGTCGACCGAGACATCCGGATAGGCCTCGAAGAATCCCGGCAGCGCCGGTCCCAGGGTGGTGATGCCCAGCGACATGGGCACGGCCATCCGTACCGTTCCACGCGGCGCCGAGGACTGGCTGGACGCTTCCTCCTCGGCGGCTTGCGCTTCGGCCAGCACGCGGCTGGCGCGCTCGACCAGGGACTGGCCGGCGTCGGTCAAGGCCAGACGGCGCGAGGTGCGATTGAAGAGGCGCGCGCCCAGGCGTTCCTCCAGGCGGGTCACCGCCTTCGACACCGTGGCCTTGGACATGGCCAGCTCCTCGGCGGCGGCGGCGAACGAGCGCAGCTCCACCACCTTGGCGAACACGGCGAGGCCTTCGAGATCGGGCAGCTTGGACATGATAAGAGCTTAGTTTTGGAAACAATGAGTTTCAACAGTTTCCATTTCGGATCCTGGAAGATCCCCTATCTTCTCCTCAACAGGACGCGCAGACGCGGCGCACCAGAGGGGCCACGGCCCAGAGGGAAAGAAAGGTTAGAGCCATGATCGACCGCAAACCGTTCGACAAGCTTGGCGGCGCCAACCACGGTTGGCTGAACGCCAAGCACCACTTCTCGTTCGCCAGCTACTACGATCCCAGCAACATGAACTGGGGCGCTCTGCGGGTGTGGAACGACGACGAGATCGCCCCGAACACCGGCTTCCCGCCGCACCCGCATAGCGACATGGAAATCATCACCTATGTCCGCGACGGCGCGATCACCCACCAGGACAGCCTGGGCAACAAGGGCCGCACCGAAGCGGGCGACGTCCAGGTGATGAGCGCGGGCACGGGCATCCGTCACTCGGAGTACAATCTCGAGCCGGAAACCACCCGGATCTTCCAGATCTGGATCGAACCCAAGACTTTCGGCGCGGCTCCCTCGTGGGGCGCCAAGCCGTTCCCGAAGGGCGACCGCTCGGGCAAGTTCGTGACCCTGGCTTCGGGCTTTTCGGATGACGCCGACGCCCTGCCGATCCGCACCGACGCCCGCGTTCTGGGCGCGACGCTGAAGGCCGGCGAGAGCACCACCTACGCCCTAGGCAAGGACCGCAGCGGTTATCTGGTCCCGGCTGTCGGCGTGGTGGAGGTCAACGGCGTCAAGCTGAACGCCCGCGACGGCGCCGGCATCAAGGACGAGGACGTGATCACCGTCACCGCTCTCGAAGACGCCGAACTGGTCCTGGTCGACGCCGCCTAAGCGCGACCGCTTCGTTCAAGAGCCGGCGCGAGGAAACTGAAATCCTCGCGCCGACTTTCCTCACCGACACCCCGTTCAAGGAAGCCGCAAATGGCCAAGGTTCTCGTTCTCTACTACTCGTCGTACGGCCACATCGAGACCATGGCCAAGGCCGTGGCCGAAGGCGCCCGTGAGGCCGGCGCGACCGTCGACATCAAGCGCGTGCCGGAAACCGCCCCGCCTGAAGTCGCCAAGAACGCCCACTTCAAGCTCGATCAGGACGCTCCGGTGGCTTCCATCGCCGATCTGGCCGACTACGACGCGATCATCGTCGGCACGGGCACCCGCTTTGGCCGCATGAGTTCGCAGATGGCGGCTTTCCTCGACCAGGCCGGCGGCCTGTGGGCCCGCGGCGCCCTGCACGGCAAGGTCGGCGGCGCGTTCACCTCGACGGCGACGCAACACGGCGGCCAGGAGACCACCCTGTTCTCGATCATCACCAACCTGCTGCACTTCGGCATGGTGATCGTGGGCATGGACTACGGTCACGCAGGCCAGATGACGCTGGATGAAATCACCGGCGGCAGCCCCTACGGCGCCACCACCATCGCCGGCGGCGACGGTTCGCGTCAGCCCAGCGAAAACGAACTGACCGGCGCTCGCTACCAAGGTCGCAAGATCGCCGAGACCGCTCTGAAACTGCACGGCTGATCCCTCCCCCCAAGGGATCCAAAGCCGCAGCCGCCGTCCGCACTCTCCCCCAAGGCGGACGGCCAACGACCGCCCCGAGGCTCCCCCGCCTCGGGGCGGTTTTCGTTTGTCCTAGAAAACTGTCATCCCGGCCAAGCGCGAAGCGCGCTGAGCCGGGACCTCCGGAAGCTCTGAGTCTTTTGCGGTCCTGAGTTTTCGCTACGCTACGCCCGGGATGACAGGATCATTCAGTGCTTCGGATCAAAATCCGGAGCTTGCGACGTCACATACGCGTCCCACTCGGCCGGCGTATGGAAGTCCAGGCCCTTATCCCAGGCCGCGCCCATGTAATAGACGAACGGCTTGCCCGGCTCGACCTTGATCAGAACGAGGTAGTTGTCGAAGTCCTGGCGCACCTCGACGACCGACTTAGGGTCGACCATCAGGGCGATGGCCATCGAGCCCTTGTCCGGATCGGCCGGCTCCCAGAAGGTCACGCGGCCGGGCGCCAGGTCCTTCTTGAACACGCCCGAACCGCTGGCGCGCTTGCGCTTGCTGATGCCGATGCCGACCACCAGAGGGCCCGGCTTGTCGGAGCTGATGGTCGAGACCATCCGCGTGAAGTTGGTGCCCAGCGGCAGGGTGAAGGTCCGCGTCTCCCAGACCTTGCGATCCACATCGACCGGCCACGGCGCGTAGTCGACGCTGAACCTGGCCACGTCAGGGCCGTTCTGGATCATCTTCCAGCTGGACCAGTTGCGCGAGGTCCACAGCTTGTTGTCCCGCCAGACGCCCAGCCCGCCCGCGCCGCGGCCCGTCCCGACGTCGTAGAAGTCCAGGCCCTCGCCGTGGTTGGCGTGCTGGTCGCCGGTCTTCAGCTGGCGGTCCATATAGGGCCAGCGCTCGCTCTTGCCCCAGGCGTCTATGCCCGAAGTCGACGGCGGCTCGTTCTTCTCCAGCTCGCGACTGTAGATCCTGTGCGCGGTGCGGTCGTTCTCCCAGAGGATGTCGTTGAAGCGATACGGGGCCAACACGACCGCGGCGCGCGGCTTCTGGCCCTCGGCGTCGGGTTTCTCAAGCGGCTTGGCCGGGCCGTGTTCCTGCGCATAGGCCGCGCCCAGCGACAGTGTGAGAGCGGCGGCGAGGGCCACGATCGCCAGCATGCTGCTTCCTCCCAGAAGTCGTGCTTCCGGTATAGCGCCCGCCAGAAATTGGTCTAGCCAAAATATCGGATTGGATAATCCAACGCGTCACTCGACCTTGCCCGCGCGCACCACGGCGACCAGCCAGCCGCCGCCCCAGGGGGTGTTGATCACCGCCTCGTCCAGCACCTCGCCCATCACTTTCAGACGATGCCACAGGCGCAGGGGCTTGAGCGCCAGCCACATGGTTAGGCCCACGGCGCCGCCAGACTTGAGGTTCGGGGCGTAGTGGGCGACGAGGTTCTCCACCTCGCCCAGGTGCTCGAGGCATTCGGAGAACACCACGACGTCGAACGTCTCGTCGGTCGCGAAGGTCCTGCCGTCGCCTAGCAGCATCTTGACCTCGCCGATGGCGATCTCCGGCGCGAGGCGCACCTCGCCGCGCTCGACAGCCGGTCTGGAGAAGTCGACCCCGACATAGCGGGCCGGCCGGTGAGCGCGCAGGGCCTCGTAGAAGACCCCCTCGCCCGCCCCGATCTCCAGCACGCGCGGATTGGGCCAGCGGTCGGCGATCATGGCGGCCAGCAGGCGATGGTGGTGGCGCTGGTCGGAGCGGTTCAGGCGGTCGTAGACGCCACCCTGGTACTCGGCATCCCACTTCTCGACCGGCGCGGCGACGATCGGCTTGCCCCGCTTGCGCATGAAAAGCTCGCCCAGCCACGGTCGGTCCAACGACAGAAGCTCGGTGAAACGACGCCAGCGCAGATAGGCCATTGAATTCCCCCGATGCCTCAGACCCGGATAGGAAAAGGGCCCGACGCTGTCCAGCGCCGGGCCCTTCCCATCAGGCCTGATCGGCGGCTATCGCTTGTTGGCCAGCGCCGCCTGCGCCGCCGCCAGGCGCGCGATCGGCACGCGGTAGGGCGAGCACGACACGTAGTCGAGGCCGACCGTCTCGCAGAAGCTGATCGAGGCCGGGTCGCCGCCGTGCTCGCCACAGATGCCCAGCTTGACGTCGGGACGGACCGCGCGGCCGCGCTCGGCGGCGATGCGGATCAGGTCGCCGACGCCTTCCTGGTCGAGGCTGACGAAGGGGTCCTTCTCGAAGATGCCCTTGTCGATATAGGCGCCCAGGAACTTGCCGGCGTCGTCGCGGCTGATGCCGAACGTCGTCTGGGTCAGGTCGTTGGTGCCGAAGCTGAAGAACTCGGCGTTGGCGGCCAGATCCCCGGCCCGCAGGGCGGCGCGGGGCAGCTCGATCATGGTGCCGACGGTGTACTTCAGATCGACGCCCTGCTCTTCCAGCACCGCCTTGGCGACACGGTCGGTCAGGTCGCGCAGGTACTTCATCTCCTCGCCCTTGGCGACCAGCGGGTGCATGATCTCGGGAACGGGAGCGGCCTTGCCGGACTTGGCGATCTCGCAGGCGGCCTCGATGATGGCGCGGACCTGCATCTCGTAGATTTCGGGATACGAGACGCCCAGGCGGCAGCCGCGGTGGCCCAGCATCGGGTTGGTCTCGTGCAGTTCCTTGGCGCGGCGCATCAGCTTGGCGGCGTCGAGGCCGGTGGCGGTGGCCACGGCTTCCACGTCCTCCTCGGTGTGTGGCAGGAACTCGTGCAGCGGCGGATCCAGCAGGCGGATCGTGACCGGCAGGCCTTCCATGATCGTGAACAGCTCGACGAAGTCGGCCTTCTGGAACGGGGCGATCTTGGCCAGCGCGGCGCGGCGCCCTTCTCGTCGTCGGCCAGGATCATCTCGCGCACGGCGGCGATCCGGGTGTCGTCGAAGAACATGTGCTCGGTGCGGCACAGGCCGATGCCTTCCGCGCCAAACTGGCGGGCGGTCTTGGCGTCCAGCGGCGTCTCGGCGTTGGCGCGCACCTTCAGGCGACGGACCTGGTCGGCCCAGCCCATCAGAGTCGCGAAGTCGCCGGTCAGCTCGGGCTCGATCATCTTCGGCGAACCGGCCAGGATCTCGCCGGTCGAGCCGTCGATGGTGATGATCTCACCGGCCTTGAACTCGCGGCCACGGACCCGGAACAGGCCTTCCTTCGGGAAGATCGAGACGTCGCCGGCGCCGGAGACGCAGGGGCGGCCCATGCCGCGCGCCACGACGGCGGCGTGGCTGGTCATCCCGCCCCGAGCCGTGATGATGCCGCGCGCGGCATGCATGCCGTGGATATCTTCCGGAGAGGTCTCCTCGCGCACCAGGATGACGCTTTCGCCGGCCGCGGCGGCCTTTTCGGCGGCGTCGCTGTCGAACACGACCTTGCCGGTCGCCGCGCCGGGCGAGGCCGGCAGGCCGGTGGTGATCACGTCGCGGTGGGCGGTCGGGTCGATGGTCGGGTGCAGCAGTTGATCCAGCGAGGCCGGTTCGACGCGGCCGATCGCTTCTTCCTTGCTGATCACGCCCTCGGCGGCCATGTCGACCGCCGTCTTCAGCGCGGCCTTGGCGGTGCGCTTGCCGTTGCGGGTCTGCAGCATGTAGAGCACGCCGCGCTCGACGGTGAACTCGATGTCCTGCATGTCGCGATAGTGACGCTCCAGCGTCTCCACCACCGACTTGAACTGGGCGAACACCTCCGGCATCGCCTCTTCCATCGACGGCGCGACGTCGCCCATCTCCTCGCGGGCGGCCTTGGTCAGGGACTGCGGCGTGCGGATGCCCGCCACCACGTCCTCGCCCTGGGCGTTGATCAGGAACTCGCCATACAGGCGGTTGTCGCCGTTCGACGGGTTGCGGGTGAAGGCCACCCCCGTCGCCGAGGTGTCGCCCATATTGCCGAACACCATCGACTGGATGTTCACGGCCGTGCCCCAGCTTTCGGGGATGTCGTGCATGCGGCGATAGAACTTGGCGCGGTCGTTCATCCAGCTGGCGAACACGGCGCCGACGGCGCCCCACAGCTGCTCCTGGGCGTCCTGCGGGAACGGCTTGCCCAGGTGATCCTGAACGGCGGCCTTGTAGTCCTTGATGACCTGGGCCCAATCGTCGGCGGTCAGGCCGGTGTCAACGTTGATATCCAGGCGCTCCTTGTGGTCGTCCAGGATCTCCTCGAACATGTGGTGCTCGAGGTTGAGCACGACGTTCGAGTACATCTGGATGAAGCGGCGGTAGCTGTCATAGGCGAAGCGGCGGTCGCCCGACAGCTTGGCCAGCCCCTCGACGGTTTCGTCGTTGAGGCCAAGGTTCAGCACCGTGTCCATCATGCCCGGCATCGAGGCCCGCGCGCCCGAGCGCACCGAGACCAGCAGCGGGTTGGCCACATCGCCGAACGTCTTGCCGGTCAGTTCCTCGACCCTGGCCAAGCCGGCGGCGACCTGCTCGGTCAGCTCGGCCGGATACTGTCTGCCGTTGGAATAGTAGTGGACGCAGGCTTCCGTGGTGATGGTGAAGCCCGGCGGCACCGGCAGGCCCAGAGACGACATCTCAGCGAGATTGGCGCCTTTCCCCAAGCAGGTTCTTCATCGAGGCGTCGCCGTCCGCGCCGCCCCCGCCGAATGCATAAACCCAACGGGCCTTGGTCAATGTCTCAACCGGCATATGTTCTCACCCTGCGATCAGTGAAGAAGGCCGCGCCCCTCTTTAGGGGGTCGTCTCACCCTGGAACAGCGCTGCTTTGTCGTGATCCCGCAGTGCAATATCCGGGCGTCTCAGTAGCACCTAGCCCAAGAACGCGTCCACTGGCGCTTCGCGTTCCATGGCTCCACAAGAGAATTCGGCAAATAATTCCAATGACAACGTTGTCCGTTCGGACGAGTTGGCGAGGTTTCGAGCAATCGCGCCGCAAATCCGCGACTTGAGCCGAAACCGGACGATCGCGGCGGCTTGTCTTCGCGGCGTGAAATGCTTCCATGGCGTGCATGGAACCGCACATTGTCCGAACTCGGCGCGTCCCGAAATGAGGCGGACGCTCTCGCCGACCTCCACACGCGCAGCCGCCAGATCGCCTATCGGGGCCTCTATGGCGACGCCTATCTGGACCATGCGCTGTTCGACGTCTCGCGGGCTGTCTGGCGCGCCCGGTTCGAGACCTTCGATCCGGCGAACGACCTGATCCTGGCGGCCATGGAGGGCGGCGAACCGGTCGGTCTGGCCTACGCCTCGTTCAGACTGAACCCGGCGGTGGGCGCTCTGCTCGACAATCTGCACGTCGCGCCCGAGCGCAAGGGCGTCGGCCTGGGCACGGCTCTGCTGGCCGAGGTGGCGCGGTGGCTGATCGAGGACCACGCCGGCGCGCCGCTGCACCTGGAGGTCTACGCTCCCAACGAAGCCGCGCTCGGGTTCTACATCCGCAAGGGCGGCGTCGAGACGGCCCGCTATCGCGAGAGCGCCCCCGGCGGCCGGGAGGTCGATGTCGTGCGCTATCGCTGGGCCAAGCCGAGGAATTTGCTGGACTAACGCTCGAGTTCGGTGGCCATGGCCGAGGCCAGGGCGCCCAGCTGATCGGGCGCGACGCGGTCGGTCTTCAGTTTGTAGAGGCCGCGAAGATAGGCCTGGTCCGAGGCCGTCATGCGCTTGGGTCCGCCCGGCTCGGCGAACAGGTTGAGGATCGAGGCCTGGTCGGGCTGGGTGGCGTCGGGGCGAATGTCGGCCAGGGCGACCAGGCTGACATAGTCGGCCAGGGCGGCAATCTCGACGCCATCGACCTTGCGGGCGTCCACCACCACCAGGCTGTAGTGCAGCCGGCTCGCGACCGGTTGGATGATGTGGCTGTCCACGGCGCGCACGTTGAGAACGCCGCTGTTGTCGCCGGATACGACGCCGCCGGGCGCGATGTCGCCATAGGCCGGGATCTCGCCGGTGTAACTGAGCCAGCGCACGGGATTGGCGTTGGCCTTGAACCGGTCGATGCGGGGTATCGAGACCATGTCGTAGCGGATCTTACCGCGCTGGCGCGCCTGCTGTAGCATGGCCTCCGGCTCACGCGAGAACAGGATCAGCAGGTTGGGATAACACTTCCTGGCCTCGAACCTCAGGCCGACATCGCCCGCCACCTGGCGCAGCCGCGAGCGTACGTAGCCGTTCACATCCTTGGCGGCGCCGGCCACGACCGGACAAAGCTCCGGCCCACGCCGACTGACCCTGCCGTCCGACAGCCGGGTCGCCGCGCGGACATAGTTCATGGTTCGGGCGCGGTTGGCGGCCTTGACCACCAGGGGATCGGAGACCAGCGGCGGAACATCCTGCGCCGACGCCGACATCGGAACCATCGCGACCAGGACCACGCCGGCAAGCCAGGATCGCATCGCGCATCCCCCTCTAAGACGCGGAAAGGAGAACACAACCTCTGACTGAGGACAAGCGTATTGCGCAGCTGAAACGTAAGCGGCGGGCGACCGCTTCCGGATCGCCCGCCGCTCGCCCCCGTGGAGGCGCTGTCGACAGCTCTAATGGCCGTCGCTGGCCTTCCACTGTCCTCTAGAACGGGATTTCGTCGTCCAGGTCGGCCGAGAAGCTCTCGCGCGGGCCACTGGGTTGGCTGCGCTGGCCGCCGCCCGAATAGCCGCCGCCATACTCGTCACCGCCGCCGCCGCCGCCAGACGAGGCGCCGGCGCTGTCGCCGCGACCGCCCAGCATGGTCAGTTCGCCGCGGAACTTCTGCAGCACGATCTCGGTCGAGTACTTTTCGGCGCCGGTGTTGTCGGTCCACTTGCGGGTCTGGATCGCGCCCTCGATGTAGACCGTCGAGCCCTTGCGCAGGTACTGCTCGGCGACCTTCACCAGGTTGTCGTTGAAGATCACGACGCGGTGCCACTCGGTCTTTTCCTTGCGCTCGCCGCTGGTGCGGTCACGCCAGGTCTCGGAGGTGGCGATGCGGAGATTGGCGACGCGGTCGCCCGAACCGAGGCTGCGGATCTCGGGATCGGCCCCGAGGTTGCCCACCAGAATGACCTTGTTGACGCTGCCAGCCATCGCTCGCCCTTGTTCTCGCCCGGCGACCCTCGCGCCGGAATCTGAGGCGAGACGCTAACGAGAGCTTACGGTGCGCGCAAGTTTTGTTCTTGTAACGTTCTTGTGGACGGGGAAGACGGCTGTGGACGGACGGACCGTCCTCGCCTTGGCGCCGAACGCTACTGGCTGGGCTCGCGACGGATGGCCCCCGGCACGGCCAGGCGGCCATCGCCAGTGCGGACCAGCGACATGAAGCGCGGACCTTCATAGGTCTGGCCGACGTAGATGCCTTCCTTTTCGAGGAAGATGAACGAGCCTTGGTAGGCGCCGACCATGCCCGCGCTGTTGGACTGACCCATGCGCACGAAACGCATGCGCACGCCTTCCAGGGTGGCGGCGCACTCTTCCATCTGCGGCACGTTCCGGGCCACCGGATTATAGCGCAGCGTGCCGTCCTTGTTGGTCGCCACCTGGAAGCAGACGCCCGTCTCGAACGGCGCCTTGGTCTGCTTCTCGCAACCCGCGAGCGCGAGACTGGAAACGGCCAGAACGGCGGCGACGGCGAGGACGGTCTTGCTCATGGATTACACCTATAAACCTATCAGCCGTTCGGGATAGAGCAGTTCGGGCCCTGGTCGAACGCGGTATGGAAGCTGCGGTTGTCCGACGAGATCTCGACTCGGCCCGGCACCAGGCGCAGCGTTTCCTCGCCCCAGCGGCCGTAGGTGGCGCCGCCAGTCTTCTCGCAGCGGCCGCCGAACAGCTGCTGGGCGCAAGCATTCAGGGTGATCTCGCCGGGCAGGCGCCGCCATTCGTTGCCGGCGTAGCGCCAGCAGGCGCCGAGCGGTGTGTTGGCCGCGGTATTGGCCGACGAGGCCGGCGTCGTCGCGGGCGTCGTCGGGGTCGCGGCGGGCGCGGAGACGGTCGGGGTCGGCGGCAGCGGGGTCAGGACCGTGCCGGCCTGATCGGCGGCGGCCAGGGCGCCCGTCTCATCGACGCCGACATCCAGGGCGCCGGTGGCCACGCCGTTCTTCTTGGCGCATTCGGCCAGGGTGATCTCGCCGACGAAGGCGCCGCCCACGAAACAGCGCAGCGGACGCGCGGGATCCAGCTTGCTGTCGTCGTCACGTCCCGTCTCGACGATCAGACCGCCCCGCGAGGCCGGCGGAGCCTCGTCCGGTTTCTTGTCGTGGCCCGACATCAGGGCCACGGCGATGCCCAGGCCCGCCAGCAGCGCGAGCGCGCCACCGCCAGCGAAGATGAGGGTTCGGCGATCTTTCAGAAAGTCCATGACCCCTGGCTACGACGCGTCGATGACGCTTTCAAGCTCGACGGGCCAGAATATGAGACCTAGCTACCGCCCGTCAGACGGTTGAGGGCCGCCTGGTAGTTGGCCAGCTGGCTGGTCAGATAGGCCGGAACCTTGCCATCGGTCTTGCCCGCGCTTTTCGAGCTGTCGCTCTTGACGCCCATGGCCGTGTCGGCGATCTCGCGATAGGCGCTGCGGACCGACGACATCGCCCGCTGGATGACCATGGAGGCGTTCTTACGCCCGGCGTCCGAGGTCAGGTCCAGTTCGGGCGGCAGGCTGAGACCATAGACCGGACCACTGCCGTCGGCCGAGACGGTCTTGCCGTCGTCGGTCTTGGTGGCGCGCACGACGCCGCCGGTCAGGCCCAAGGCCGTCAGCACATCGGCGCCGCCCTTTCCCGCCACGATCTCGATCGTCGAGGTGCTGGAGGCGGGGCTGATCTTCAGAACACGGCTGTTGCCGCTGGTGGCGGTCTCGACCTTGGCGCGGTAGCCCGACGCGCGCTTGATCTTGTCCGCCAGGGTCTCGAGCGTGTCCTTGGCCTCGATGGTGATCGTGGCCAGGTTGCCGCGCTCGCGGGTGCGGATCTGGAAGGTGTCGCCGGCCCGAGCCGCGGTCGCCGAGACAATGCGGTCGGACTGGGTGTAGTTCATGGCGCCGGCCGGCAGGCCCAGGGCGTCCAGCGACGAGGCGCCGGTCTTGGCCACCGCCACCGAGGTCGGCGTCGCATAGCCGTCCTTGCCCGTCAGACGCTGGCTCCAGTCGACATTGCCCGTGCCGACATTGACCTGGGCGACGTAGCCGTCCTTGGTCCCGACCGTCCCCTGACCGTCCAGGTTCGCTCCGGCCGAGCCGACCAGCCAGGCCGTGCCGTTCGAGACGTCGAAGCCGGCGACCGTGTCGTCGCCCGTGCCGCCGTAATAGGTCAGCGCATCGCTGCCATTGTTCGAAAGGTCCAGCGACATGCGGCCGACGAAAGCGTCCATGCCGCCCGACGGCGCGGTCGTCGCGCCATTGATCGACATCAGAGTGTTGGCCGTCGAGCCGCCGACATAGAGTTGGCCGCCGTCGATCTTCAGCCCCACCAGATCGCCGCCCTTCAGGGAGCCCAGGTCGCGCTTGGCGCCGGCCGTGACGGTGGCGGTCTTGGTGTAGGTGACGGGTACGGTCTGATAGGCGCCGTACTGATCCAGCTTTTTGACGTTCTCGGTCACGACATTGGCCGAGACGTCGAAGCTGCGCAGCGTCGCCGAACCGTTCTCCTTGGAACCGACGATGACCTGCGAGCCGTTGACGACGATGTCGGAGACGCTGTCGTTCTCGGTCGTGCCGAACTTCTGGGTGAACAGCGCCTGGGGCTTGCCGGCGCTGTCGGTGGCGAAGGCCGTCAGATAGGCGTCATAGCCGCCGCCGGGGTCCGCGCCGACCGCGCCGGGCAGGTCCGACTTGCTGCGGCCGCCGACATAGAGAACGCCGTCCGAGCCGAACGCCAGGGCGGTGGCCTCGTCTTCCTGCAGGCCGCCGCGGCGCACCGTCCACTGCTCGTCGCCCTTGGAGTTGTAGCGGGTGACGAAGCTGTCGCTGGTCTTCCCGGTGTCGCCACTGTTGATCGGACCGTTGACCGCGCCGTTCAGGCGGCCGGTGACGGAGCCGGCCACGGCGACGCTGCCGTCGTCGCCAACGGCCAGGGACAGACCATTGGCCTCGTCGGTCGCGCCCAGGGTGCGGGCGTACATCAGCTGGCCGGCGCTGTCGTACTTCAGCAGCGCGACATCGCTATCGCCCTTGATCGGCTGACCGTTCAGGTCGAGCTTGCCGTCCACCGCCGTGTCGACATCGGCCAGCATGTAGACCGAGCCGTCCGCGCCGGTCACCGACTTGCGGACGCTGTTGATCGTGCCCTGCAGGGTCTCGGTGAACACCTTGCCGCCCGGCGCGCCGGCGTTGGCGCCGCCACCGGTCCCAGCCGCGCTGTACTTGGTCAGGGTGTTTTCGTACTTGGCGTCGTCGGTCTTCGAATTCTTGTCCGGATCCGGATCACCGGCCTTTGTCGTGACATAGACCGCCGGCGCGGCCGTCGGGGCGCTGAAGGTCATCTGCTCGGCGATGTCGCCGTTGATCTTCAGGGCGAAGTCGTCGCCGGTGGCCGGAAGGGTCACGGGCTTGCCGCCGACCTGGACCGTCTGGGCCTGGCCCGCCGTGCGCTGCACCGAGAAGCTGGTGTTCAGCCCGGCCGCCTTCATCTTGCCGTTCATGTAGCTGACGACATTGGACATGGTCCGGGGCGTTGAGCCCATCTCGGACAAGTCCATGGTGATGTTGGAGGTGACGCCGAAGCTCTTGACGGCGACGCCGAACGAAACGTCGCCCTTGAAGCGCGGCACCTCGTCGTCGGCTTGGCCGGTATAGAGCTTGTCGGTCGTGTACGTGGTGGTGTTCTTCGGAACGCCGACCGTGGCCTTGTCGCTGGTCATCACCGCGCCGGTAGTCAGGCGCATCTGATCCAGCGACAGCCCTTGGACGTAGCCGGTGATCTCGCCCAGGCCGCGCGTCAGGGCGGTCTGCAGGCGCTTGATCTCACCGTCGGTCTGCCCCTTTTGCCCGGCCTGGGTGATCAGGGCCGACATGGTGCTGAGCGCCTGGTACGAGGCGAACAGCTTCTTGTAGTCGGGGCTCACGCCCTTGAGGTTAGAGGCGCTGGCGCCCTCGTCCACGAACTTGCGGCCATTCAGGGCCGAGCGGACCTGTTCGCTAGCCACGGGCGCGTTGCCCAGCCAGGGCGCATTCGGCACGACGGCCTTCTTGCCGCCCGACGCCGTCGTGGTCGACGTTCCAGACGCGGCAGCCCCCGTCACGCCCGCGCGGGCCTGATAATAGCTGAGCAGGATGCTGGAATCGAAGCTGATCACGACCTGTTCCAATCGGGGCGCGGAACACCCCGGGACTACCCTTGCCAGACGATCGCTGACGACTCCTTAACGATTGAATTTAAGCGGCGATAAGGTTGGCGTCGGACAGCGCCCGGCGGGCGCCCTCACGCAGCTCCGCCCACTCCGAGGCCAGGATGCCCAGCAGCACGACGTCGCGCGCCTCGCCGCCCTTCAGCACGTGGCCGCGCAGATAGCCCTCGCGGCGGAAACCGGCGGCGGACTGGGCCTTCAGGGCCGCGTCGTTGTCGGCCATGACCTCGGCGAAAACCTTGTGCAGGCCCAGCTCGCCGAAGGCCCGGTCCAGGCCCAGCACCTGGGCGGCGCGGCCGACGCCCCTGCCCCGCGCCTCGGCCGAACCGAGGAACCAGTGCAGACTGGCGCGGCGGTGATGGCTGCTCAGACCCGACAGGGTGATCAGCCCCATGGGCGCGCCGGCCCGGGTGATCATCCAGCCGCGCAGATCGGGATCGGTTCGCAGCGCGTCGAACCACGCCGCGTGAGCCTCGCGGCTCGGCAGCTCGGCGTCGGACATCCAGCGGTCGACCTCCGGTTCGGAGCGCCACTGAAAGAGGATCGCCTCATCCTCGTCCCGTAAGTCGCGAAGTTCGATCATGCCCGCCGCCGAATCCCCGGTTCGCCTCGCGGAACCTTAGCTCGCCGATGCGACAGGACCTAGGTGCCTTTGAGACGTCGCCGCGCCTCCCAGGCTTACCCGCCCTTGAACAGCGACAGGATGATCTGCGGCGCGCTGTTGGCGATCGACAGCGCCTGGGCGCCCAGCTGCTGCTTGACCTGCAAGGCTTGCAAGCGGGCGCTTTCCTTGGCGAGGTCGGCGTCGACCAGATTGCCAACGCCCGTCTCCAGCACGTCGCTCAGCTTGCCCACGAAGCTGTTGTGGGCGTCGATCTGCTTGGCCTGCGTGCCGATGTTGCCGACCGCCTGGTTGATCGCGGTCATCGACGCTTCGAGGCGCTGGAACACCGCGTCGGCGTTTGCCGGGGTCAGGATATCGTCGGTCGTCGTCAGGGTGTTGATCGTGCCGCCCAGCGACAGGTTCTGCAGCGACAGCGTGATGGCCTGAGCCGCGTCGGCGTCGGCCAGGAACTGCATGTCGGCGGCCTGGCTGCCGTCCAGGAGGTTGGCGCCGTCGAACACGGCGCTCTTGACGACCTGGTCCAGATCTTGAGCAGGCCCTGGAAGTCGGCGTTCAGCGAGGTCCGCGAGGACGTGGTCAGCGAGGTGTCCTTCGCGGCCACCACCTTCTCGCGCAGCAGCTTCAGGAGGTCCGAGATCGAATCGCCGGCGGCCAGGGCCACGTCGGCGATCGAGGTCGCGCGATCCAGGCTCATCTTGACGGCGCTGAGCGCGCTCATGTCGCCGCGCTGCTCCTGCGCGATCGACCAGACCGCCGCATTGTCCTTGGCGGTCGAGATGGCTTCACCCGTGTTGATGCGAGTTTGCACCGCCTGCATGTCGTCGTTAGTGCGGTTCAGGTTCTGCAGCGCGATCAGCGCGGGCTGGTTCGTGTTGACGCTCAGCGTCATGCGCGGCCTCCGATCGGCTATTTTGCCGTTTGGTTGCGATCGCGCGCGATTTGGCGAGCGATCTGGTCGCCGCCGAACTTGGGGTCAGAAAGTAAGATTATGGTTAACGCTTATAAACCATGTCTGTTTACGCCCGCGGCCCGCTGTCGCACCCCCGGCCATGCAGCCGGGTGGTTCGCTCAGGCCTGAGCGTCGAACACGTCGCCCGACGCGTAGGTTGTTTCCTCGCGCAGCTTCAGGATCTGCTCGCGCGGAAACTGCTGCAGCGTCTCGCCTGTCCGACGGTCCACGGTCTTGTAGACATATTCACCGGAGTTGCCGTCCTGCTCGATCACCAGGCGCAGGTCGCCGGGCTGCGGGCCGGCCTCGACCGGCGGAGCCGGCTGGTGCTCGATCGGCTGGGCGGCCGGCGCCGAAACGACGTTCGCGCCCTCGGACGGGTCCGGGGCGTTCGTAGCGGGAGCGGTTGAGGCGACGAAGTCTCTGATCGCCGACAAAGCGGCCTTGGGTTCCATTTCCTATTTACCGGCGCTTGCGGGCCGGCCCTCCTCTCTTGCTTCTCTCCTTGCTCGTCGATCCCCGAAAAGGCGGAGGCGGGCCAAGCGGGCCCGCCTCCGCTCCGCGTTCCTTAACGGAACAGGCTCAGGATCGACGACGAGGACTGGTTGGCGATCGACAGCGCCTGCACACCCAGCTGTTGCTTGGTTTGCAGCGACTGCAGCTTGGCGCTTTCCTTGGCCAGGTCGGCGTCCACCAGGTTGCCGACGCCGGCGTCCAGGCTGTCCTGCAGCTTGCCGATGAAGGTCAGGTGGGTGTCGAGGCCGACAGAGCTGGTGCCCAGCGAGGCCAGCTTGTTGGTGGCCGTGCCGATGGCCTTGTCGATGTCGCTGATCATCGACTTGGCAGACGAGGCCGAACTGAAGGCCGGGGTAGCGGTGGTCAGGCCGAGACCGGCCAGACCCAGGGTCTGGGCCTTCACGGTGAAGCCCGTGCCGTCCGAATTGGCCAGGAAGGTCATGTCCGTGACCTTGCCGTCGGCCAGGCTGGCGCCGTTGAACTTGGCGTTGTCGGCGGCCTTCTGGACCTGTTCTCGCAGCGAGGTGAAGTCCGACAACAGAGCGTTGAACGAAGCGGTGTTCAGCGAGGTGTCGGAAGCGGCCAGGGCCTTTTCCTTCATCTTGCTGAGCAGGTCGGTGATGGTGTCGCCAGCGGCCAGGGCCACGTCGATCGTCGACTGGCCGCGCTGCAGCGAGTTCTTCACCGAGTTCAGGGACGACGAGGTCGCGTTCTGAATCTTGGACATGGCCCAGATGGCGCCGTTGTCCTTGGCGCTACCGACCTTCTTGCCGGTGTTGATGCGTTGCTGGACGACGCCCAGCTCGCTGTTGGTGGTGTTGAGGTTTTGCAGGGCGATCAGAGCGCCAGCGTTCGTATTAATGCTATTCAGCGGCATACGAGTAGGTTCCTTTTCAAGGTATCCGACGCCATTTTGGCTGCCGGGAGCGTTTTGCTCGAAAAGGTCTGTAGCAATTGCCGGGCCATTCTTACCCAGCGGCAAAACCTCGCTAAATCACTGAAATCATTGCGTTATACATCCGTTAACGACGAAGGCTCCCGGCAATTTCTGCCGGGAGCCTTTCGCCATGGGCAATTGTTGCCGGGCACAATATGCGCACCCGGCGGAAGAGGCGCCGGACGGCTTTTGAAGGCCGTCCGGCGTATCGGGCTCACCCCTTGAACAGCGACAGGATCGTCTGCGGGCTCTGATTGGCGATCGAGAGCGCTTGGACACCCAGTTGCTGTTTGGTTTGCAGCGACTGCAGCTTGGCGCTTTCCTTCGCCAGGTCCGCGTCGACGAGGTTGCCCACGCCGGCGTCCAGGCTGTCCTGCAGCTTGCCCACGAAGGTCAGGTGAGTATCCAGACCGGTCGAGGCGGTGCCCAGGGAAGACAGTTTGTTCGTCGCCGTCTGCAACGCATCGGACATGGTCGCGATCATGGCCTTCGCTTCCGTGGCGGTCGCGAAGGTCGTGCCGGTGTTCAGACCCAGGCCCGCGAGGGACAGCGTCTGAGCTTTGACCGTGAACGAACCGCCGTCCTGGTTGGCCAGGAAAGCGATTTGCGTCGAGGTTTCATCGACAAGGCTGACACCGTTGAACTTCGCATTCAGCGCGGCCTTTTGGATTTGGTCGCGCAGCGATGTGAAGTCCGACACAAGGGAGCTGAACGAGGCAGTGTTCAACGAAGTGTCGGAAGCGGCGAGAGCCTTTTCCTTCATCTTCGAGAGCAGATCTGTGATGGTATCGCCGGCCGCGAGGCCTACATCGATCGTCGACTGACCGCGCTGGAGCGAATCCTTCACGGCGTTCAACGAGCTCGAGCTCGCGGTCTGCAACTTGGCCATCGACCAGATCGCACCGTTGTCCTTGGCGGATCCAACCTTTTTGCCGGTGTTGATACGGCTCTGGGTGGTGGCGAGCTCCGTGTTGGTTGCGTTCAGATTTTGGAGCGCGATGAGAGCGCTCGGGTTCGTGTTGATCGAGTTCAGCATTTGATACCTACCGTTTTGGTGGGATTTGCCCGGCGTATTGCCGGTCGGGCGTTTTGCCCCGTACGAGCCATCGCAAGCGCCGGGCCAACCGAACCGAGATCGGGGCCAACATCTAAAATATTGATTTTATTGAATTTAGTTCGCCACTAGGGCCAAAAACGAAACCGCCCGGCGAATGCAACATTCGCCGGGCGGCAGGTTTTTCCGAAGCAGGTAGGCAAGACGTTCAGTCTTGCGAAAACCGAAGAATCAGGCGGCGTCGGCGCGAGCGGACAGGCCCTGCATCATCATGCGGTTGATTTCGATCAACGGCTCGAAGTCCTCCTCCTTGCGCATCACCGCGCTGGAGTGGCGACCGACCCAGAGGCTCAGCGAGATGATGCTGGCCCGAAGCTCTTTGGGCAGTTGGTTTTCAGGCAAGGAACAGTCGGTCGCCAAGGCTGACCAGACCTTGCGATTCCAATCCAATGCGTCGATCCGCGTGGCAATGTCGTCCGCCGGGGCCCGGGACGCGTCCATGAGGGCGCGCGTCACCTGACCGAACAGGCGGTACTCCATTTCACGGGGATTCTCAGCCCGCGTCGCCGCCTGCTGATAGGCCCGAAGAGACATGCCCCAACCTCTCGTCTTCGTATTCAATCAACTTACGGCTCAACATCAGAGCCTTGTAGTACTCGCGCGCCATAACGTGCTTCGAAATGGCGATGCAGTCCTGCAGAACCACAGGATTGCGCACAACTCCCATGAATTCGTTAAGGCGGCCCGCGAAGTCCTCGAAGAACTTCTCGGCTGCGGCCTCGTCAAGGTACATCATCATCACCGGAAAATAGATCCGACGCGCGGGCGTCGTGACCTGTTCCGGCTGCATGATGTCCTTCTCGCGGAGGACGGAGGCCTTGTTCTGGAGCACCAGAACTCCGCGCCGATCCCCATTCTGGACCACGGCGCCGTTGAGAACGAATTTTTCGCCGGGCTTCAGCGACAGCTTCAAAGGCACTAAGGCCGCTCCTTCGTTGACGCCACTTCGCCCGGTTCCGTCATGACGACGAGTTGGACGCGAAGCTAGGCGAACATCTGTTAACGCCGTCTTGCCGCAATTCAGGCCGCCTTGCGACCGTAAGACGCGGCTTAGGACTTAATTAAGCATAGCCCCCCAAAACATGGTTAATAACAAAGTCCCCGGATCGATCCGCCATGTCCAACAAAAGCGTCCTCGAAGCGTCCGATAGCGCCGCCAGCCAGGCCGATATCGGCGCCCTTCCCTTCCAGCCCGGCCAGATCGTGAAGGCCATGGGCGATTCGGCCTCGGCCGACTCCCTGGAACGGCTGAAGCAGGCGGCGCAGGACCTCAAGAGCACCGACAACGCCAAGGCCGTCAGGACGGCGATCCTGGCGGTGCACGCGCAGGACTACGCCAAGGCCGAGAAGATCGCCCTGAAGCTGCTCAAGAAAGACGATCAGTTCGGCCTGGCGTGGCACATCCTGGCCATCTCGCGCGAGAAGCAAGGCGACTTCGCCTCTTCGCTCAAGTGCTACGAGGCCGCGCTCGCCCTGCTGACCGACCACAGTGCGGTCGCCGGCGACCTCGGACGCCTGGCGTTCCGCCTGAACATGGTCGACTTCGCGGCCAAGTTCTTCGCGCACTACCGCCTGGCCCGGCCCAATGACATCGAGGCCGCCAACAACCTGGCCTGCGCCCTGCGCGAAATGAACCGCGAAACCGAAGCGATCGATGTGCTTAAGGTCGCTCTGGCCATCCACCCCCAGGCCGCCGGCCTCTGGAACACCCTGGGCACGGTGCTCTGCAACATGGGCGACCCCGGCGGCTCGATCGTCTTCTTCGACGAGGCCCTGCGCCTGGTCCCCACACACAGCAAGGCGCTCCACAACCGCGCCTACGCCAAGGCCGATCTCGGCGACATCGAAGGCGCCCTGATCGACAGCGAGGCCGGGATGCGGGAAGCTCAGGACCCCGCCGATGCGACGGTCATGCAATTCGCCCGCGCCACGCTCCTGCTGGCCCTGGGGCGCGTCGCCGAGGGCTGGGAAGCGTACGAGACCCGCTTCTCGCCGGAAATCTCCGAGGCCCCGCTGTTCCACATCCCCGCCACCCGCTGGGCGGGCGAGGACCTCAAGGGCAAGACCCTGATGGTCGTCGCCGAGCAGGGCCTGGGTGACGAGGTCATGCTCTCCAACATGCTGCCGGACATCCTCGAGATTCTGGGGCCGGACGGTAAGATGACCCTGGTGGTCGAGCGCCGCCTGAAGCCGCTGTTCGAGCGCACCTATCCGGGCATCGAGGTCAGCGCCCACCGGACCATGAAGTACGAGGGCCGTGTCTATCGCACCGCGCCGGACATCGAGCATTGGGAGCGCTTCGACTGCTGGGCGGCGCTGGGCGATTTCCTGCGCACCCAGCGCAACTCGGTCGAGGCCTTCCCGAACCGCAAATCGTTCCTGACGCCCGATCCGGAGCGGGTCGCCTACTGGAAGGCCGAGCTCGACAAGCTGGGTCCTGAACCCAAGGTCGGCCTGCTATGGAAGAGCCTGAGCCTGAAAGGCGATCGGGCCCGGCAATTCTCGCCGTTCCAACTGTGGGAGCCGGTGCTGAAGACGCCGGGCGTCAGGTTCATCAACCTGCAGTACGGCGACTGCGAGGAGGAAATCGCCCTGGCCAAGGACCAGTTCGGCGTCGAGATCTGGCGGCCGCCGGGCCTGGACCTGAAGATGGACCTGGACGACCTGACCGCCCTGTGCGCCGCGGTCGACCTGATCATCGGTTTCTCCAACGCCACCACCAACCTGGCGGGCGCGGCGGGCGCGCCGATCTGGATGCTGACCGCGCCTTCGGTGTGGACCAAGCTCGGGACCGACGCCTATCCCTGGTATCCTCAGGCGCGCGTCTTTTCGCCGCCCGAGCTCGGCCAATGGGCTCCCGTGATGGCCGAGGTCGCCCAGGCCCTGCGCGATAAGGTCGCCGGCTAGGCCATGGTGCTCGCCATCCTGCAAGCGCGAATGTCCTCGACACGCCTGCCCGGCAAGGTGCTGGCGCCGGTGGCCGGGGCGCCGATGATCCTGCGCCAGATCGAGCGCCTGCGACGCGCCCGCGAGCTGCAGCGCATCGTGGTGGCGACCTCGATCCGGGCTGACGACGATCCCCTCGTCGAGGTTCTGGCGGCGGCTGGCGTTCCCGTCCATCGCGGCGACCTGGACGACGTGCTGGGCCGCTTCGTCGGCGCCCTGGACGCCTTTGGCCCGGCGCGAACCGTGGTCCGCCTGACCGCCGACTGCCCGTTGGCCGATCCCGGGGTGATCGACGCCACCATCGCGCGGTTCGAGGACAGCGGCGCGGACTACGCCTCCAATGTCGCCGAGCCACGCACCTTCCCGAAGGGGCTGGATGTCGAGGTGATGACGGCCGCCGCCCTGCGCCGCGCCGCCGCCGAGACCAGCGATCCCCACGATCGCGAGCATGTGACCCCCTATCTCTATCGCAACCCCGACCACTTCCGTCTGGCCAGCTACGCCCAGGCGGCCGACGAGGGCGCGGTGCGCTGGACCGTCGATCGGCCCGACGACCTGGAATTCGTCCGCGCGGTCTATGACGCCCTCTACGCCGACGATCCGGACTTCACCTCCGACGCCGTCCGCGCCCTGGTCCGCGGCCGCCCGGATCTGGCCATGCTGGGAGGCGACCGTCGTGCCTGACGTTGTTCTGCGGCTGGTCGAAGAAGGCGATCGCGACCGATTGTTGGCCTGGCGAAACAGCCCGCAGGTCGCGGCCTTCATGTATTCCGACCATCTGATCGCGCGCGAGGAGCACGATCGCTGGTTCGACACCCTGGTCGGCCATCCGCGCCGACGCGACTGGGTCGTCCTGCTGGAGGACGCTCCCGTGGGCCTGACCAGCCTGGTCGATATCGATTCGAGCCAGGGCCGCGGCGCCATAGCCCGCTACCTGGCCGAGGAGCGCGCGCGGGGCCTGGGCGTCGGCGGTTTCACCGAGTTCAAGGTCGCCGACCACGCCTTCCAGGTCCTGGGCCTGCGCAAGCTGTGGTCCGAAGTGCTGGCCACCAACGAGGCCGCCCTCGCCTCGCATCTCTCGAGCGGCTTCCAGCGCGAGGCCTTGTTCCGCGCTCATGTCGTCAAGCAGGGCCGACCGACCGACGTCGTCGGCCTGGGCCTGCTGGCCGAGGACTGGCGCGACCATCGGCCGCGCCTTCGCGCCCGGCTGGTCGCCAAGGGCTTCGCCGAAGCCGCGCTCGACGCGCCGCTCTGACCGGCTTCCGCCACGGGCACTTGCCAAGCGCGTAAGCGCCGGTAGTTTGATCAGTTCGTTTTGAACAACTGTTCGAACCGGCTGGCGGAGATGGGCATGAGCGAGCGTTTCGAGGGTACTTCCGACTACGTGGCGACCGACGACCTGAAGGTCGCGGTGAACGCCTCGGTCGCTCTGGAGCGCCCCCTTCTGATCAAGGGCGAGCCCGGCACGGGCAAGACGGTGCTGGCCTACGAGGTCGCCAAGGCCCTCAACGCCCCGCTGATCACCTGGCACATCAAGTCGACGACCAAGGCCCAGCAGGGCCTCTACGAGTACGACGCCGTCACCCGTCTGCGCGACAGCCAGCTGGGCGACGAGCGCGTCAAGGACGTCAAGAACTACATCAAGAGGGGCAAACTCTGGGAGGCGTTCGAGAGCGAGCAGCGCCCGGTGCTGCTGATCGACGAGATCGACAAGGCCGACATCGAGTTCCCCAACGACCTCCTGCAGGAACTCGATCGCAACGAATTCTACGTCTACGAGACCGACGAGACGATCAAGGCCAAGGTCCGGCCGATCATCATCATCACCTCCAACAACGAGAAGGAACTGCCGGACGCGTTCCTGCGCCGCTGCTTCTTCCACTACATCCGCTTCCCCGAGGAAGCGACGATGCAGGCCATCGTCGATGTCCACTTCCCGGGCATCAAGCAGAAGCTCGTGTCCGAGGCGCTGCGCATCTTCTACGACATGCGCAAGGTGCCGGGCCTGAAGAAGAAGCCGTCGACCTCCGAGCTTCTGGACTGGCTGAAGCTGCTGCTGGTCGAGGACATCGATGATCAGGTCCTGCGCGAGAAGGACCCGACCAAGCTGATCCCGCCCCTGCACGGCGCCCTGCTCAAGAACGAACAGGACGTGCACCTGTTCGAACGCCTGGCCTTCCTGGCCCGCCGCGAGGGTTCTGGGGCTCGTCCGGGCCAATAGGTCTGCGACCAATTGGTCGTTACTTGGATTTCACTGGACGCGCGCCCGGCGCGCGCCCAACTTCCCGCCAAATCAGGGAAGATCGACAATCCATGCGCTATTCCAAATCGCGGGCGAAATGGCTGGCCACGGCGCTGATGATCGGCGTCGGCGCGACCACCCTCACCGCCTGCCAGCGCGCCGAGACCAGCAAGACCGAGCACGCCGAGCGCAAGCTGGGCCGACGCGAGCCGATCCGGGTCATCGACCGCCTCGACTGCCCCGACAAGCAAGGTGAATTGAAGCTGGTCTCCAAGGCCGAAGACGGCCAGTCCTGCGCCTATGTCTCGGACGAGGCCACTGTCGACCTGCGCCTGATCAAGCTGAACGGCGGAGACGCGGAGGCCGCCCTTGCGCCGATCGAGACCGAACTGAAGGGGATCATGCCCCTGCCCCCAGCCCCGCCGAAGCCGCCAGAACACAAGGGCATGGGAAAGAACCACACCAGCATCAACCTGCCAGGCGTGAAGATCGACGCCAGCGACAGCGGCGCCGATATCCGCATCGGCCACCTGACCATCAACAGCGACGGCGGCGCCGCCGAGGTGAAGGTCAACAAGAACGTCAATTTCAGGGGCGACGACGGCCACGGCTCGGTCAACATCCAGGCCGAGGACGAGCACGAGGGCGACGTCACCATCAAGGCCAATGACCACGGGGCGGAAATCCGCGCCAAGAAGGGCGGCAACAACTCCGTGCGCTCGACCCTGATCCTGGCCAACGACAAGGCGCCCAAGGGCTATCGCCTGGCCGGCTACGAGGCGCGCGGCCCCAAGGGCGGCCCGCTGGCCGTCGCTGTCGTCAAGGCCAAGACCCGCGACACCGACGACCACGACCTGTTCAAGGACATGAAGGCCCTGGTCCGCCACAATGTGGGGGGCTGAGGCCTCCTACTGCGCGACGGGCGCGACCTCCATCACCTTGTAGGTCAGCGGACGACCGTCCTCGTCGGTGACCGTGACATACTCGCCCAGAGCGAAGCGGTGTTCGCCCAAGCGGTGCAGCGGCTCGTCGTCGGAGCTCTCCTGGTCGTCATAGTCGAAGAACCAGCGGGCCCCGCGCCTGTTCAGGCGGCCGTCCACCGCGTCCTCGTCAGGTGCGAAGCGGCGCACGCTGCAGGACCCCTTGACCTTGGCGTAGGCCCCTTCGTCGATGTGACCATCCTCGGTCAGCGGCGCGGTCAGGGCGTAGCCGCGGTGGTCGTCACCACCGGCGAATTCCGTGCCCGGATTGCGGGCAAGGCGCAGTACGATGCGGGATAGAGACATTCGAGGTCTCCTTTCTTCTTGAGTTTCAGCTGTTTAGTGAGACAGAAACAAGGACGGCCCGTCGCTGTTCAGCAGCGTACGGGTGGTGCCCCCGAAAATGAACTCCTGCAGCCTGGGATGTCCGAACGCGCCGGCGACCAGGAGGTTCGCTCCAACGTCCTTGGCCGCGCCCAGCAGCAGGCCGGCCGCGTCGTTGGCGCCCTCCAGGACCTTGACGGTCGCCTTGACGCCGCGGGCGCCCAGGAACTCGACCAGACGGTCCAGTTCGAAGGCCCGCGAGGAGGCGCTCGGCGCGCCGGCGACGATCACCGAACCAGCCTTCTGCAACAGCGGCAGGGCCGTGCGCACGGCGCGGCTGGCCTCCTTGCCGCCGTCCCAGGCGACCAGGGCCACGCCGTCGACCTTGAAGCCCGGGCGGGCGACCAGGGTCGGGCGCTGCTCGTCGGCGACCAGTTGCTGGAACGCTTCCGCCAGCGGGCCCTTGCCGCGCGCCGAGGCGTCATCGAACACGATGACGTCCGACAGGCGGCCTTCCATCGCCAAACCGGCCCAGACCGGCGAGTCCAGGCTGATCACCCGCGTGCGCGGATAGCCGGTTTCTGCCGCCAGCTTGCCGCAGGCGCGCGCGCCTTCCTGGGCGGCTTCCTTCAGGCTCTCGAGAGCCGTGACCTGCACCCCGCCCATGAACCCCTCGCCCATCCAGGGCATCAGGTCGGCCATGTCGGCCGGGGCGTGGACGCAGGCCAGTTCGGCCTGGAACGCGCCCGCCAGGGCCGCGGCGGAGGTCAATACGCCCTTGTCGTTCGGGGTCCCGGCCAGCGGGACCATGATTCTCGCCCAACTCATGATCGAACTCCCTTCAAGGGCATTTCCACAGATGACGACGACGGCCACATTGATCTTTCGCAACCGATGGGTCAGTCAACCACCTTCACCGTGAGGAACGATCTCGTGGCCAAAGGGCTGCATAGGGGCGGACCGCCCCGTGCCTGGCAAAGAATGCTTTCCGGACGTCGGCTCGACCTGCTCGATCCGTCGCCGATGGACATCGAGATCGAGGACATCGCCCACGGCCTTGCCCGCGTCGCCCGATGGAACGGCCAGACGGTCGGCGACCACGGCTTCTCGGTGGCCCAGCACAGCCTGGTGGTCGAGGAAATCGCCGCGCACATCAAGCCCGACCTGGAGCCGCGCTGGCGCCTGGCCGCCCTGCTGCACGACGCCAGCGAATATGTGATCGGCGACATGATCAGTCCGTTCAAGGCGGCGCTGGGCGTCAGCTACAAGGATTTCGAGGCCCGATTGGAGGACGCGATCCACATCCGCTTCGGCTTGCCGGTGAAGACCCCCGCCCCGATCAAGAAACTGATCAAGCAGGCCGACCGAGCCTGCGCCTTCTTCGAGGCCACCCAGTTGGCGGGCTTCGAGCATGCAGAAGTCCATGGCGATCTTCGGCGCGCCGCCGGCCGGCTATGATCTGAAGATCACGCCGCAACCGCCGTTCGAGGCCCAGGCCCGCTACGTCCAACGCTTTCACGTGCTGTCGCGGGCGGCGGGCTTCGAGAGCGCCCCAGGCGCGGCGTTCGAAACGGAATGAGCACCTCGGTCGTCATCGGCCTTTCGGCGGTGGTCGTCGCGATCCGCGACGGCGAGGCCGTGGTCCTGACCGTGCGACCGCACGATGCGATCACCGATATCGCTTCGCCGCTCGCGGGCCTGCCGTTCGGCCCGTTCGATCCCGAGGCGCACCGCACCTTCGAGTTGGGCCTGCGGGCCTTCGTGACCGCCCAGACCCGGTTCCAGCTGGGCTATGTCGAGCAACTTTACACCTTCGGCGACAAGGGCCGCGACGCCCCGCGCGCCGAGGTCGGGGCCGGCGCGGCGCGCGTAGTCTCGGTCGGCTATCTGGGCCTGACGCCCAAGGCCGTCGACACCGACGCCCCCGACACCGCTTGGGCCCCCTGGACACGCTTCTTCCCCTGGGAAGACTGGCGCAACGGCCGCCCCGCCCTGCTCGACGAGGCCATCGCCCCAGCCCTTAGACGCTGGGCCGCGGATGACGCCGGACGGTGGTCCCGCGCTCGCCTGGCCTTCGCCCTGGACGGCGCGCCCTGGAACGAGGAACGGGTGCTGGAGCGCTACGAGCTGCTCTATGAAGCCGGTCTGGCGCCAGAAGCCGCCCGCGACGTCGCCCGCGCCGACGGCCACGACCCGGCCGAGCCCCAGGCCCTGTCGGCGGCCCTGGGCGAGCCGATGATCTCCGACCACCGGCGGATCCTGGCCACGGGCCTCTCGCGCCTGCGCGGCAAGATCAAATATCGCCCGGTGGTGTTCGAACTGACGCCCGAGGAGTTCACCCTCTCGACCCTGCAGCGCACGGTCGAGGCCATCGCCGGCGTGCCGCTGCACAAGCAGAACTTCCGCCGCGTGGTCGAGCGCGAGGAACTGGTCGAGGGCCTGGGCCGCCTGGACGCCGAGACCGGCGGTCGCCCGGCCGAGCTATTCCGCTTCCGCCGCGAGATGCTGGCCACCCGCCAGGCGACGGGCCTGTCGCTGCCGCTGCTTCGGGATTGAAGCCCGCTTCGGGGAGTTCGACAAGTTCGACTGGTAGCCAACCCAGGGCTGCAATCTTGCCGTAACAAGCCGGGTTCAGCGTCGGTCTGACTTCATTATCGCGGGATGAGCGACATGTGGTTTGGACTATTGATGCTGACCTGCGCCGGCGTCGCGATCGCGACCAGCGCCCTCGCCCAGACTCGGCGTTTCGAGGTGACCGTGGCGCCCGCTCACAGGACGTCAGGCTATGAGAAACTGCGGATCGAGAAAGCGACCGTCGGCAGCACGCCGATCCGGGTGTGGGCCAACACCGCCATCGATCCGGACTGCTCGGCCCACCAGCCCGGCGCGACCCTGACCGTCCTGCAACCGCCGGAGCACGGCGCGGCCGTGGTCAAGGAAGAGCCCTACTTCGCCGCCTTCCCCCGGCCAATCCACGCTCGGCCTGCAACAACCGCAAGGTTCCGGGCAATCAGGCCTTCTACACCGCCGCCGAAGGATATACCGGCCACGACAGGATGGTGTTGCAAGGATCCTCGCCGGACGGCGCGGTGCGTCAGATCGCGGTCGACATCACCGTCCGCTAAACTCGTCCCCAGCCTCAACTCGCGCCCGCCACTTGGCCTTCAGCGTGTGTGAGGTGTCGCGCGAACCGTCGGGGCTCCAGCCGGGCGGGCCGAACACATAGCCCAGCGCATCGCGCGGCGATTTCGAACCCGCCACGTCCTTGCCGATGCCGATCCACTCGTGGAAGACGTTGTGCAACAGGTTGAAGTTGCCGAGGTTTTTCACCGTGCCATAACGGCAGGGCTCCTCGTCGATCTCGGGGACGAAGGTGCCGAACAGGCGGTCCCAGATGATCAGGATACCGGCGTAGTTGGCGTCCAGGTAGCGGGCGTTGCGGGCGTGGTGCACGCGGTGGTGCGAGGGCGTGTTGAACACCGCCTCGAACCACCGCGGCATGCGCTTGATCGCCTCGGTGTGGATCCAGAACTGGTAGACGAGGCTGACGCCCTTCTGGATGGCCACCATGGCCGGCGGAAAGCCCAGGAACGACAGCGGCAGCCACAGCAGCCAGGTGCCGGCGACGCCGCCGGTCCAGGTCTGCCGCAGAGCGGTCGATAGATTGTAGTGGGTCGAGGTGTGGTGGTTGACGTGGCTGGCCCACCAGACGCGCCGCTCGTGCGCCAAGCGATGGAACCAGTAGTAGGTCAGATCCTCGAGCAGGAAGACGGCGACCCAGGCCCAGACGGCGGTCATCGGGATCGTGAAGATCCGGTGATGCCAGACCCAGACCGTCGTGGCGAACACCACCCCGCCAAACAGCAGGCCGGCCACGGTGCTGCCCAAGCCCATGGTCAGCGACACGGCCGTGTCGCGCGCCTCGTAGTTGGCCTTGGCCTTGCCGAGGCGGCCGACCAGGATCTCCAGGATGATGGCCAGCACGAAGAACGGGATGGCCAACTGGACGGGATCGAAAGGGGCTTTCAGCATCAGGCGAGCTCCTTCGGCGGCCAGGCGTCGTCATTGACGGCGAACACGGGATGGGCGTCGCCCAGGCGCAGGGCCAGGCGACCGTTCGTCGGCTTCAGGCCGGCGATCGCGCTCCACGGCAGGTCGCGCGCGACATAGCTGTCGCCTCGCCGGTAGAGCACCAGCGCCAGATCGCCCTCGCGCGCAATGACCCCCGCGCCGTCGGCGGCGATCCAGACAGCGTCCGGCTTGTGATCGGGAAATTCGAGCGCCACCAGGGCGCGGGCGGCCTCGGCGTCAAGCGGCGGGGTCGCTCTCGCCACCCCCATCCATGCCGCGAACGCCACAAGCAGAGCCACGGCGGCTATCGAGCCACCCAGCTGAATCAACAGCGCCTTGTCCAAGACCGACGCATCCCCCCGTAACTTATTGCCGTTCAGATTGCCGAGCGAGGCCCGTCCGTCAAGTCGTCACGGGGTCGCGGAAACGCGAACGGCGCGCCCCGCGAGAGGCGCGCCGTCCTTCAGGCCACGAGGGCCGCTCGGCCTTAGAAGCGGCGGACGTAGCCCACCGACATCGTGTTCGAGCTCAGATCGCTCTTGGTATATTCAGACTTGGTCCAGTCGGCGCGTAGACCGTTCTTGTCGTCGAACTTGTATTCGGCGCCGACGCCATAGTTCCAGCTGTCGTGGCTGCCGTCGAAGTTCGCCGCGGCCGGATTGTTGGTCTTGAACTTGGTCGCGCCATAGCCGGCGCGGGCCAGCAGGTCGAGGTTCGGGGTCACCGGCAGGTAGCCGACGGCGTAGCCCGCGACCTGGTGCTCCATCTTCACGCTGGCCGGACCGCCCGGCGTATAGACCGTATCGCCGTCGACGCCGCCGGCCGCCTCGGCCTCGACACCAAAATTGGGCGTAAGCTTGGCGCCCACACGCCCTTGAATAGCGCCGGTGTCAGCGCCGCGCGTCCGAGTTTGGCCATAGTTCAACGAACCATATACCTCGGTCGAATTCTGAGCTTGGGCAAACATCGGGATCGCGAGAACCGAACCGGCGATCAGGGTGGCGGTGATGAGAGTCTTCATTCTTATACTCCAATTCTACTCGTAGTCTTCAGCACCCTCAGCCAGCTCTTGCTAATCGGATAACGCGGCGGGCATGCGGCGGTTCACGGTCGCGTTCGAGGCCATTCCGTGTCGTGACCTAAAAGCCGCAGTTGATGACGCCCGCGCCATCCGTGCTATCTACGAGTTAAACAAGCGTCAGAACGCGGACCCGCCCCCACCAAGGACGAGGCCCGCGCGCATCATCGGGACCGTCGTCTTGCCGCAAGCCGTCATCGCCGCCACGGGGCTGCACACCCCGCCCTTTTCCATTTCGAACGCCGAGCTGGTCGAGGCCTTCAACACCTTCGTCGAGCGCTTCAACGCCGCCAACGCCGAGGCCATCGCGGCCGGCGAGGTGGTCGCCCTGGCCCCCTCCTCGCCCGAATTCATCGAGAAGGCCTCGGGCATCAAGTCGCGCTTCGTGATGAACAAGTCGGGCATCGTCGATCCCGAGATCATGCGCCCGGTCATTCCCGAGCGTCCGAATGAGGCGCTGTCGATCCTGGCCGAGATGGCGGTCGAGGCGGCCAAGCAGGCGATCGAGCGCTGGGGCAAGCCGGTCAGCGAGATCGGCGCGGTGATCTGCGCCGCCTCGAACATGCAGCGCCCCTACCCGGCCATGGCCATCGAGATCCAGCAGGCCCTGGGTATCGAGGGCTTCGCCTTTGACATGAACGTGGCGTGCTCGTCGGCCACCTTCGGCATCAAGACCGCCGCCGACTTCGTCACGACCGGCAGCGCGAAGGCCGTGCTGATGGTCAATCCGGAAATCTGCTCGGGCCACCTGAACTTCAAGGACCGCGACAGCCACTTCATCTTCGGCGACGTGGCCACGGCCGTGATCATCGAGGACGCCGGCCTGGCCAGCGACGGCTGGGATATCCTGGGCGCGCGGCTGAAGACCCAGTTCTCCAACAACATCCGCAACAACTTCGGCTTCCTCAACCGCGCCGCCCCTGAAGGCGAAGGCGCGCGCGACAAGCTGTTCGTGCAGGAAGGCCGCAAGGTGTTCCGCGAGGTGGTGCCGATGGTCAGCCAGATGATCCTCGAGCACGCGACCGACCTCGGCATCGACACCGCGGGGCTAAAGCGCCTCTGGCTCCATCAAGCCAATATCAACATGAACGAGATGATCGGTCGAAAAGTGCTGGGCCGCGATCCGGCCCCAGGCGAGAACGTCATCATCCTGGACGAATACGCCAACACCAGCTCGGCCGGCTCGATCATCGCCTTCCACCAGGCCAATGACGACTTCGCGGCGGGCGAGACGGGCCTGATCTGCAGCTTCGGCGCCGGCTATTCGGCCGGCACGGTGTTCGTGCGCAAACGCTGAGCCCACACAGCCCGAACGGAATGGAGCCCCGCGCCCGGTGGCGCGGGGCTTTTTCATGCCTCAGGGCTTCGGATGCGTCGCCTTCCAGTCCATGGCGCGGCGGACGCGGACGCTGACCGCCGGGTGGTCGTAGAACAGCACCTCTTCCAGCCTGGATGGCGTGGCGGCGCGGTATTCGATGGTCTTGACCAGGGCCTTGGCCAGGCCGTCAGGCTCGTTGAAGTTCACCAGGCTGTAGCGGTCGGCGTCGCTCTCGACCTCGCGCACCAGGGTGTTGGTGATCGGGCCGCCGATCAGGCCCAGCACGGCCATGATCACCGCCAGCACCGGCAGGCCGGCGGGATCGGCGACGCCCGTCACGCCCTTGGCGTTCAGCGCCCGCGCGAACCATGGGAACGTCCGGTCGACGATGAAGAAGGCGATGACCGCCAGCACGGCGAAGATGCCGGTGATCCACAGGCTGTGCTGGTGGGCGTAGTGGCCCATCTCGTGGCCGACGACGCCGCGGACCTCGGCGATGTCCGCGCCCTTCTTGAACATCACGTCGCTCATCGCCACCCGGGCCGAGCCGCCGAGGCCCGAGACGTTGGCGGTATAGGCGTTGGACTGCTTGGAGCCGTTGTAGACGAAGATCTTGTCGCTCGGGATGCCAACCGACTTGGCCATGGCCACGACCTCGTCACGCACGGGACCGGCTGGCGCGGGACTATATTTGTTGAACAGCGGCTCGATATAGATCGGGGCCAACAGCATGCCGAAGACGATGAACCCCGCCGTCAGGCCGCCGGCCCACAGCCACCACAGACGGCGCGCGCGGCGAATCAGCACGTAGAGCAGCGCCAGGAAGATCGCGGTGAACACGATCGAGATCGCCGTGCCCATCAGGTTCTCGGTCAGCCAGCCGCCGAAGGCCTGGCTGGTCAGGCCGTACTGCTTCTGCCGCCACCAGTTGGAATAGACCGACCAGGGCAGCTCCAGCAGCCAGCTGAAAGCGACGAAGGCGGCGGCGACCACGAAGCTGGCCAGGAACGGCCGTCCCTTCTTGCGCTCGACGCCCTGCTCGACCTTGGTCAGCACGCCGGTGCGGATAATGATCCAGGCCGCCAGGACCGAGACGACGAAGCCCCACAACACTAGCCAGTGACCGCCCTGGGTATAGTGCTGCGCCTTTTCGTGCGCTTCCGGCGGCAGCTGCGCCAGATAGGCGGCCGTGGCGGCCGCCGGGTCGAATTGAGCCATGATCTCCCCTCCCCGGGATGAACAAAGCAGCAAGCCCCGAGTCCGCGTAGGCGTCAGCTTAATTCGCGGTCAGGTGGAAAGAGCTTCGCCATGTTCGGGCTGGCGAAGCGCGCTCGCCCGTATAGAACTGCGACAGATTGTTTCGCCCAAAGGTTCGTCCGATGCGATTCCCTGCCCGCCGCGCCGTCCTCTCCGGTCTCGGCCTCGCTCTGCTCGCCGCCTGTGGCAAAAAGCCGGACGCCGGCGCCAGCGCCTGGGACAGGATCAAGGCCTCGGGGACCCTGCGCATCGGCCTGGAAGGCACCTATCCGCCGTTCAACTTCCAGGACAAGAGCGGCCAGCTGGCCGGCTTCGAGGTCGACTTCGCCAAGGCCCTGGCCACGCAGATGGGCCTGAAGCCCGACTTCCGGCCCGCCCCGTTCGCGGGCCTCTTGGGCGCGCTCGAATCGGGCCGCGTCGACGTGGTGATCAACCAGATCACCATCACGCCCGAGCGCCAGGCCAAGTACGATTTCTCCGAACCCTACACCGTCTCGGGCATCCAGATCATCAAGCTCAGAGACAAGCCGGGCCTGGACAAGCCCGAGGACCTGGCCGGCAAGAAGGTCGGCGTCGGCCTTGGAACCAACTACGAGCAGTGGGCGCGGACCAACGTGCCCAAGGCCGACATCCGCACCTATGACGACGATCCCACCAAGTACCAGGATCTGCGCGCCGGCCGCATCGACGCGGTGTTGAACGACCGCCTGGTCGCCGCCGACTTCGTCAAGAGCTCGCCGGAATTCGTCGCCTCGGGCCCGCCGTTCGCGGCCCAGGGCTCGGGCGTGGCGATGAAGAAGGATCCGGCTCTGAAGGTCATTGTCGACCAGGCCATCGAGGCGCTGCGCGCCAGCGGCAAACTGACGGCGATCTCGCAGCAGTGGTTCGGCATGGACGTGACGCACTAGGGCCATGGACACGGCTCTGGATCTGCTGCGCCAGTCCGCGCCCCTGCTGCTGAAGGGCGCCGGCTACACCGTCCTGCTCAGCGTCATCGGCATGGGGATCGGGGTCGTGCTGGGCTTTGGCCTGGCCCTGATGCGCCTGTCGCGCTCGCCGCTGCTGCGCTGGCCGGCGGCGGTGTACGTCTCGGCCTTCCGGGGCACGCCGCTGCTGGTGCAGCTGTTTCTGATCTACTACGGCCTGCCGCAGTTCGGGATCGAGATGCCCGCCCTGGCGGCCGCCGGCATCGGCTTCTCGCTGAACGTCGCGGCCTATTCCTGCGAGATCCTGCGCAGCGCCATCGACGCCGTCGACAAGGGTCAGTGGGAAGCCGCCGGCGTGCTGGGCATGAGCCGCGGTCAGACCCTGCGCCGGGTGATACTGCCCCAGGCCGCCCGCACCGCCGTCGCCCCGCTGTCGAACAGTTTCATCGGCCTGGTCAAGGACACCTCCCTGGCCGCCACCATCCAGGTGCCGGAGCTGTTCCGCCAGGCTCAGCTGATCACGGCCCGGACCTACGAGATCTTCACCATGTACCTGGCCGCGGCGGCCATCTACTGGATCCTCTCCACCGTGCTCGCGGCCGTGCAGGGCCAGTTGGAACGCCGCGCCGCGGAGGGCCGCCGATGAGCGCGATCGACGCCAAGGGCCTGAAGAAGAGCTTCGGCGACACCCCCGTCCTGGCGGGCGTAGACCTGACCGTGGTCCCCGGCGAGATCGTCGCCATCATCGGTCCCAGCGGTTCGGGCAAGAGCACGCTGCTGCGCTGTCTCGCGGGTCTGGAACTCCTGAACGGAGGCGAGCTGACCATCGCGGGCGTCACGGCCGGCGGCAAGGTTCCCCTGGCCAAGGCCCTGAACGGCCGGGTCGGCTTCGTCTTCCAGAGCTTCAATCTGTTTCCGCACAAGACGGCGCTTGAAAACGTCATCGAGGGACCGGTGGTCGTCCGCAAGGAAGATCCAACCAAGGCCCGCGCGCGCGGACTGGCCCTGCTGGAGAAGGTCGGCCTGGGCGGTCGCGCCGACGCCTATCCCGCCGCCCTGTCCGGCGGCCAGCAGCAGCGCTGCGCCATCGCCCGAGCCCTGGCCATGGATCCCGAGGTCATCCTGTTCGACGAGCCGACCTCGGCCCTCGACCCGGAACTGGTCGGCGAGGTGCTGGCCGTGATCCGCGATCTGGCCGTCGAAAAACGGACCATGGTCATCGTCACCCACCAGATGGACTTCGCTCGAGATGTCGCTGACCGGACGATTTTCATGGACGGCGGCGTCATCGTGGAGCAAGGACCCTCCCGTCAGTTGCTTTCCTCCCCGCGCGAAGAGCGGACCCGCAAGTTCCTGGCCAGGTCGGGTGTCCTCCAGCCATAATTTGGCCCACGGGACGCTTCACGTCCTGCTAGCGCGTCAGGCGAATGCGTAGGCGGCCTCGCTGCTCAGGCGCGCGATTAACGATCAAAACCAAAGCCCTACGCCGGGTGGCTTTTATGGCGAGGACAGCGTGAAGCCTTATATCGAACTCAAGGGCGCCTCGGGCGCCGTCTATCGCTACAAGCTGGCCGAGAACGGCGAGCCTGCGACCACGATCGCCGGTAACTATGTCTATGTCGACGCCAAGGGCGCTGTGGTTTTCGCCGGTGAGGCCAACAACCTGATCGACGCCAAGGCCCGCTGGTCGGAAGCCTATGCACGCCATGGCGCGACCTGGCTCTACACGCGCCTGAACGTCTCGGGCGCCTCGCGGGCGGATGAATATTCTGATCTCGTGATCGCGCTTCAGCCCGTGATGAATCAGGCCGACTAGGGTCTGCCTCCGGGCGCGGGACCGGCTATGGTTCAGCCAAATGCGCCCGGAGATTCTCTTTCCCCTGTTCAGCTCGGTGTCCACGCTCAAGGGCGTGGGCCCGCGCGTCGCGCCGCTGGTCGAGAAACTGGCCGGCCCGATCGTGCGCGACGTGCTGTTCACCGCGCCGACGGGCCTGATCCGCCGCTCGGTGACCAAGGTCGACCAGGCCGTCGACGGCCAGGTCCAGACCTTCATCGTCACCATCGATCAGCATCAGCCGCCAGGCCGCCTGGGCCAGCCCTGGAAGATTCGCGCCTGGGACGGCACGGGCTTCCTGACCCTGATCTGGTTCAAGGGTCACGGCCCACACCTGGAGCGCCAGCACCCCAAGGGCGCGCACCGCGCTGTCAGCGGCAAGGTCGAACGACCGGACGGCTACGCCTCCGAACTGCAGATCGCCCACCCGGACTACATCGTCGACGCCGAGCGCGCCGGCGACATTCCCGAAATCGAGACTGTCTATCCGGCGACCCACGGCCTGCCCTCGCGCACCTTCCGCAAGTTCGCCCTGGAAGCCTTGAGTCGCGCGCCAGACCTCCCCGAATGGCAGGACACGGCCTGGCGCGAGCGCGAAAAGCTGCCCGGCTGGCGCGAGGCCCTGGCGGCCCTGCACGCGCCCGCCAGCGAGGCGGACCTGTCGCCGCTGGCGAGGCCCCGCCGGCGCCTGGCCTATGACGAACTGCTGGCGCACCAGCTGGCTCTGGCCCAGCGCAAGGCCTCGCGCCGCGCGAGCCCCGGTCCGCGCATCCCGTCCGGCTCGCTGTCGGAAGCGGCCGAGAAGGCCCTACCCTTCAAGCTGACCGGCGCCCAGATACGATCTCTCGGAGATTCGTGGCGACCTCGCTTCCGGCGAGCGCATGAGCCGTCTGCTGCAGGGCGACGTCGGCTCGGGCAAGACCGTGGTGGCGATGCTGGCCATGGCCGACGCGGCCGGCGCCGGCTTCCAATCGGCCCTGATGGCCCCGACCGAGATCCTGGCCCGCCAGCACTTCGAGACCATCGCCGCGCCCCTGCGGGCGCTGGGCCTGTCGGTGATCCTGCTGACCGGCCGCGACAAGGGCGCGAGCCGTTCGGCCAAGCTTCTGGGCCTGGCGGACGGAACCCACCACGTCGCCGTCGGCACACACGCCCTGTTCCAGGACGACGTCGTCTTCGACCGCCTGGCCCTGACGATCATCGACGAGCAGCATCGCTTCGGCGTCAACGAGCGCCGTCGCCTGCAGGACAAAGGCCCCTCCAATGAGGATTGGGGCGTCCATCTGCTGGCCATGTCGGCCACGCCGATCCCGCGCACGCTGGAGCTCACGGTGTTCGGCGATCTCGACGTCTCGCGCATCGACGAAAAGCCGCCGGGCCGCACGCCCGTCGCCACCCGCGCCGCGCCGACCCCGCGCGTGCCCGAGATCGTCGAGCGCCTGCGCGGCGCCATCGCCGGCGGCGCCCAGGCGTTCTGGATCTGCCCGCTGGTGTCGGAGTCGGACAAGATCGAGCTTCGCGCCGCCGAGGACCGCGCCGCCGACCTCGCCCGCCACCTGCCTGGCGTGGGCCTCGTCCACGGCCAGATGCCTGCCGCCGAGAAGGACGCGGTCATGCAGCGCTTCGTCGACGGCGAGGTCAGCGTGCTGGTGGCCACCACGGTGGTCGAGGTCGGGGTCAACGTCCCCAACGCCAGCATCATGGTCATCGAGCACGCCGACCGCTTCGGTCTGGCCCAATTGCACCAACTGCGCGGCCGCGTCGGGCGGGGCACGCGCGAGAGTTCGTGCGTGCTGCTCTACGACCCGCCGCTGTCGGAAGTGGCCCAGCAACGCCTCGACATCCTGCGTCGCAGCGACGACGGTTTCGAGATCGCCGAGAAGGATCTGGAACTGCGCGGCGGCGGCGACCCGCTGGGGCTCAAGCAGAGCGGCTTCCCGGCCTATCGCCTGGCCGATCCCGTCGCGCATCGCGACCTGATCGCCGTCGCCGCCGACGACGCCCGGCTGATCCTGGCCCGCGACCCGGACCTTGTCTCGCCGCGCGGCCAGGCGCTGCGGACGATGCAGGAACTGTTCGACTGGAAGCCGGCCTCGCCGCTGAACGAGGCGGGCTAGGCGGTTAGTGCGCCGCCGCGCCCTTGCGGTGATGCCAGAGGTGCATGACGCCGGCGAGGACGCCGCCGATCGCCAGGCCCACCACGGCCGAGCCGAGGGCGAAGGCCAGCCAGCCCGTCACCGCGCCGATGCCCGGGACACCGTGCGCCCAATGCGAGAAGCCCTCGACCCAGTGCGGGATCGGGGTCAGGTGGAACTTCTCGAGGCCGTGGACGATGATGCCGCCGCCGACCCACAGCATGGCCGCGGTGCCGATCACGGTCAGCGCCTCCATGGTCACCGGCATGGCCTTGACCAGGCCACGGCCAAAGCTCCGCACACCCTTGGTCTCGCGGCGCGACAGGTGCAGGCCCATGTCGTCCATCTTCACGATCAGCGCCACCGCGCCATACACGACGATCGTCAGCAGCACGCCGACGATGGCCAGCGCCGCCGCCTGCATCGCCAGCCCCAGATGCGCGACCTCGGCCAGGGCGATGGCCATGATCTCGCCGGACAGGATCAGGTCGGTGCGGATCGCGCCGTCGACCTTCTGCTTCTCCAGTTCGGGGGCGCTGAGCGCCAGGTCCTCGATCGCCTCGCCCTCAGCTTCGGGCGTGAACGCCTCCAGGATCTTCTCGGTGGCCTCGAAGGCCAGATAGGATCCGCCGACCATCAGGATCGGCGTCACCGCCCAGGGCGCGAAGGCCGATAGCAAAAGGGCGCCCGGCAGCAGGAAGATCAGCTTGTTGCGTAGCGAGCCGACGGCGATCTTCCAGACGATCGGCAGCTCGCGGTCGGGCGTGAAGCCCATGGCGTAGCCCGGCGTCACCGCCGCGTCGTCGACCACCACGCCCACGGCCTTGGTCCCCGCCTTCCCGGCGGCCGTCCCGACATCGTCCAGCGAGGCGGCGGCGAGCTTGGTGATGGCCGCGACGTCATCGAGCAGCGCGGCGAGACCGGAGGGCATGGAGGATCCTGAGCAGAGGGTTGAGCCTCGTTGCCTAAGGCGCGCCGGGCTCGCCGTAAAGTCGCGAGGCTCTTGCCTGACGTAAGGTGAAACCTGGAAGCTCGTTCCATGGACGTCGCCGCCGCTCTCGATCGCCTCGCCCCGCGTCTGTCGCCGACCGCGACCGGAGCCGTGGACGCCCGCCGCCTGTCAGGCGGCGCCAGCCTGGAGACCTGGGCTTTTGATCTCGACGATGGGACCCCGCTGATCCTGCGCCGCCGCCCGGACAGCGCGGCGATCCGCGAGACCGCTCTGCCCCTGGCCTCTGAGGCCGCCCTGATCCGCGCGGCCGACCAGGCTGGGGCTCCAACACCCAGCGTGGTCCATGTCTGCACGCCCGACGACGACCTCGGCGAGGCCTACGTCATGGGCCGGCTGGAGGGCGAGACCCTGGGACGGCGGATTGTCCGCGACGAGGCCTTCGCCGGGGTTCGGCCGGGCTTGGCCCGCCGCTGCGGCGAGGTGCTGGCGAGGATCCACGCCGTGCCGACCGCGGGCCTGCCGGACCTGACCAGCTCCGACGCACGCGGCGAACTCGCGCGCTACGAGGAGATCTACCACCAACTGGGCGCCCAGCGGCCGATCCTGGAGGCGGCGTTCCGCTGGCTCGAGTCCATCGCCCCGCCGCCGCCCGAGCGTCCGGTGCTGGTTCACGGCGACTTTCGGAACGGCAATCTGATGATCCACCCGACGCACGGCCTAGTTGGGGTGCTCGACTGGGAGCTGGCCCATCTGGGCGACCCGGCCGAAGACCTCGGCTGGATCTGCGTCAATTCCTGGCGCTTCGGAGAATGGCGAAAGCCCGTCGGCGGCTTCGGCGACTATGCCGACCTGCTGGCTGGCTATGGCGGCGGGATCTCGCTCGATCGGGTGCGGTTCTGGCAAGCCCTGGGCTCGCTGAAATGGGGCGTCATGTGCCTGATGATGTATTCCAGCTTCGCCAGCGGCCAGGATCGTTCGATCGAGCGCGCCATGATTGGCCGGCGCACCAGCGAGACCGAGATCGACCTCGTCGCCCTGATGGAGGCCGCATGATCAGCCATCCCACCGCCGCCGAGCTGTCCGAAGCCATCGCCGCCTTCGAGGCCGAGCCCGCCGTTCCCCGCGACGCCCGTCACGCCTTCCTGGCCCGCGTCGCCGACAACGCCCGCGCCACCCTGGCGCGCGAAGCCGAACAGGGCGCAAGACTGGAGGCCGAGGCCGTCCACCGGCTTAGCGCCCTTTTGGGTGAGACCGGCGACTTCGCCACGCTCAATGCCAGAACTCTGTGAAGCCTTGCGCGAGGGCGCGCTCAATCCGCTCGATCCAGTCCTGCTCGCGCATCTGCGCGCCACGGCCATCGGCCAGATCGCCATCGACCAGCCGAGCTACGGCGGCCTAGCGGCCCTGCGGGACCGCGGGAACGGCGACTAGCGGGCGGCCGACCATGGTCGCCGACCGCGCCAGGGCGTCGGCCTCGAGGTCGGCGTAGAATAGATTGAACGCGTCGACCTTGCGCCGGTCGGCCCACGAACCACTGTCGCGCAGCGCGCCGGACTTGGGCTTGCTGGTCCGCAGCAGGCCGTTCTCGCAGCGCGCCGAGACCTGCCTCTGCAGGAAGGCCGGCCGAGCGCCCCAGTCCAGGCCGGTGGCGTTGGCCGCGCCGAGGTTCAGCTTGGCCGGGGCGCGCTCCAGGCCGGTCCCGCCCAGCAGCGGGTTGAAGCACAGCGGCGTGCGGTGCTCGAGATTGACCAGCTGATCGGTCCCGTCCCAGACCAGCGAGCGGCCGGTCAGTTCCTGGACGGCGCGGAAATCCCCCTCCTGAGCCGAAGCCCAGGCCGCGACGCAGCCGATCTCGCCCTTGTGTTCGCAGGCGGGGATCGGCGCCCTTGGCCCATATTCGTCGGCGGGGGCAACCGTCTGGATCAGATAGGCGGCGACCAGGCGGCGCTTGAGGTCGGGGTCGGCGGCGACTTCCTCGCGCAGCAGCCGCGCGGCCAGAGAGCCGCCCTGCTCCACCCCGACGATGATGAACGGCCGCGCCTCGCCATAGCGCGACAGATAGGTCTTGAACGCCTGTCTGACGTCGCCATAGGCGAAGCGCCGCGCGTCGCGGGCGTCGTCGCGCAGGGTCAGATAGGTGTAGAGGCTGGCTTGGCGGTAGCGCGGCGCGAACACCCGGCCCACGCGGTCGAACGGTCCGGCATAGTTCGGGATCACCACCCGCGACAGGAACCGTTGCGCCTTGGGCTGGTCGATGCCGCCGTTCCAGTCGCGGCCGCCGTCGAAGGTGGTCGGATGGACGAAGAATATGTCGACTGGCCGGTTGGCCTGGGCCGCGCCCGGCAGCAGCGCCCAGGAAGAGGACTTGCCGTAGTCCGGGGCCGGCGGCGGACGGTAGGTCAGGAACGGCACCTTGGGGTCCAGGGCGTTACTGAGAATGTCGTAGCGAAACACGAAGGCCGCCGTCAGGAACAGCGCCAGGAACAGCGCCAGCCCCGCGAAGATCCAGCGTTTGAAGCCTTTGAACGTACCGCCCATGGCTCTGGGTTACACCAAGGCCAAGGCGGCTTTAAGCCCCTTTTCCTTAGGCGCCTTCCTGACCGATGATCGCCACGGAGCAGACATTGCTGGCTGGCGCGCCGCCCAGGTTATGAGTCATGCCGAAGACCGGATTGGAGAGCTGCCGCTCACCTGCCCGGCCCTGCAATTGCAGATACATCTCGTAGAGCATCCGCAGGCCCGAGGCCCCGATCGGATGACCGAAGCACTTGAGGCCGCCATCGATCTGGCACGGCACCCCGCCATCGGCGTCGTAGAAGCCATCCAGCACGTCGCGCCAGCCTTGGCCTTCGGGCGAAATGAACAGGTCTTCCATCGTCACCAGTTCGGTGATCGAGAAGCAGTCGTGCACCTCCATCATCGAGATCTGGTCGCGCGGCCGCTCGATGCCGGCCTCCTTATACGCCTTGCGCGCGGCGATGCGGGCGGTGTGGAAGTGGCTGCCGTCCCAGCCGTTGTACTGGCTCTCGTAGCCGTTCGAGACCGACAGCTGCAGAGCCTTCACGGTGACGAGATCGCGCTTGCCGAGGGCCCGCGCGATCTCGGGCGTGGTGACGATCGCCGCCGCCGCGCCGTCCGAGACGCCGCAGCAGTCGAACAGACCCAAGGGCTCGGCGATCATCGGTGCGTTGAGGGCCTGCTCGGCGGTGATCGGCTTGCGCAGGTGCGCCTTGGGGTTCTTGGCGCCGTTGGCGTGGCTCTTGACCGAGACGTGGGCGATGGCGCGCTTGAGGTCGTCCTTGGAGACCCCGTGCTTGGCGCGATAGGCGCTGGCCAGCTGGGCGAAGTTGCCGGGGGCGGAACCGTTCGGCATCACCTGTGGACTGAGCGTGCCCGGATTGGCGACCGGCAGGCCGCCATAGCCGGTGTCCTTCAGTTTCTCGACGCCGACGGCGAGCGCGATATCGGCCGCGCCCGCCGCCACGGCATAGACCGCGCCCCGGAAAGCCTCGGAGCCCGAGGCGCAGAAGTTCTCGACCCGGGTGACGGCGATATTGGGCAGGCGCAGGGCGATCGACAGCGGCGTGCCGCCCTTGCCCGAGCCGATCTCGTCGATGTGCGTCGAGAACCAGGCCGCGTCCAGTTGGGTCTGATCGACGCCCGCGTCCCGCATGGCCTCCAGATAGGCCTCGACCATCAGGTCATCGGGCCCGGCGTCCCAGCGCTCGCCGAACTTGCTGCAGCCCATCCCGAGGATGGCGACCTTGTCGCGGATACCCTGTGGCATGTCTGACTCCTATTCGGCGGCTTGAGCGGTCCGGCCGGCCAGCGCGGCGCGATCCGGCGTGGCCTTCCAGAAGTAGCGGACGAAGCCGCGCTTCTCGTCGACCTCCTTGATGCGGAACACCATCCGCACCGGCATGCCGGTCTCGACGTCTCCAGGTGCGACATCGGTGATGTCCATCATGATCCGTCCGCCGCCCTCGAAGACGATCATGCCGTAGTGGTTCGGCGGAGCCATGGAAAAGGTAAGGTAATCAGCCGAATAGCTGAGAACACTCGCGCGGCGTTCGGCGAAGCGATACGGCTCCTGGGTGTCGACGGCGGGGTTGTTCGGTGCGACCGAGATACGCGTGCGCGGGAATTGCACGACGCCGGTCTCGCGACAGCGGCCGCCGACCAGGCCAAGGATCATGTCCTCGTTGCGGTAGAGGGTGGTCAGGGCCGTCTTGTTGTCCTTCTCGGCCCGCATGCCCTTTTCCCATTCAATGAGTCCATTGAAGGTCAGGAATTTCAGGTAGTTGGTCTCGACTTCTCGATCAGCCAGCGAGCCGGCCACGCCCCGCGCAGGGCGCTGGCCTTGGCCGGTAGCGCGGAACACCAGCGCCTCGGCGCCTTGGCCGAACTGGGCGACAAGGATGACCTCGCCCGCCTTGGCGTCCTCCAGCGCGTGGGCCAGCATGATCGGCCCGTGCGCGCAGCCGGCCTCGCCCATCACGGCGGCGAGGTTGTCGCGGACGGCCTCGGGCCTGATTCCCACGGCCTTGGCCACGGTCGCGGCCATACCGGAAAAGGTCGACGGGAAGCAGAAATGATCGACTTCAGAAGCGCTTATCCCAGCGACCTCAAGCGCCGTTCGAACAGCCGGCGGGACCAGCTTGACGATACCCTCGTCTCGGATCCAACGCTCTTCCCAGTAATAGTCGAATCCGCCGTCGTCGCCGCGGAAGTGGTCGACGAAGTCGTCGGTGACCGAACCCCGTCCCAGCAGCTCGGCGGCGCCGGGGCCGTCGGTGACCACAAAGGCCGCCGCGCCGTCGCCGAAGTCCAGTTCCTGGGCCGAGACGGCGCGGGTCTTGCGGTGTTCACCGACGGTGACCAGAGAGGTTCCACCGCTCGCCAGCGCCTGGCCCAGCGCCGTCAGGCCGCAGCGCTGCGAACCAGTCACGTCGCTGGCGGTGATCGACTTCTCAAGGGTCAGGGCCGCCGAGACGATCCCCGCGTTCAGCCGGTCGGCGAACGGCGCGGTCGTCGAGGCGAAGTAGAGACTGTCGATGTGGGAACGGTCGTCGCTTGACCCCAGGGCGTCGCGGGCCGCCTCGACCGCCATGGTCAGGGCGTCCTCGTCCCAGTTGGCCATCGAGCGTTCGCCCTTGCCCTTGGCCTTCAGGTTCGGGGCGACCCAGGCATTGGCCTCGGTCACCGCCTTGCGGCTCAGACGCAGACGCGGCGCATAAGCGCCCCAGGCGGCGATGCCGGCCATGACGAACTCCCTGATGTCGAGGTTCGCGCCTCGATCTCGGGACTCAGCCTACGCTCGTCGCCACGGCCAGCAACCGTGCCCTGACGTCAGCGATACGGGTCGTCGGTATTCAGGTAGCCCGCCACATAGTCGGCGACGCCGTCCTCCAACGGAGTCATCGGCGCGTCGTAGCCCGCCGCTCGCAGGCGGCTCATGTCGGCCTGGGTGTAGTACTGGTACTTGCCGCGCAGCACCTCGGGCATGTCGATATAGGTGATGTCCGGCTCGCGGTTCACCGCCTCGAAGGTGGCCACGGCGAGATCCCTGAACGAGCGCGCGTGGCCCGAGCCCAGGTTGAAGACGCCGTTGACGGCCGGGTTCCTGGACAACCAGGCGATCACGTCGACGGCGTCCCGCACATAGACGAAATCGCGCAGCTGGCCGCCGTCTTCGTAGTCCGGGTGGTGCGACTTGAAGAGCTTGACCCCTTCGCCCGCGGCGACGCGCGGCCAGATCTGGGCCACGACCGACTTCATGCCGTCCTTGTGCTCCTCGTTGGGGCCGTAGACGTTGAAGAACTTAAGGCCCGCCCATTGGGTCGGGGCATGACCCCGATGGGCCTCGCGCACGGCGTAGATATCGAACAGGGCCTTGGACCAGCCATAGGCGTTCAACGGCCTCAGCGCCTGCAGCGAGGCCAGATCGTCCTTGCCCTCGAAGCCCAGCGAGCCGTCGCCATAGGTCGCCGCCGACGAGGCGTAGATCAGGCGCTTGCCGTGTTGCGCGCACCAGTCCCACAGGTTGCGCGACAGCACGAAATTGGACTGCACGATCTTGTCGGCGTCGGTCTCGGTGGTCGACGAGACCGCGCCCATGTGGACGATCAGTTCGACCTCGACGCCGCGCCTGGCCAGCCAGTCGAACAGTTGCTCGGGCGCGACGAAGTCGGTGATCGGGTGCTTGGCGATGTTGCGCCACTTGCCGCTGGCCGCGTCGCGCAGGCGATCGCAGATCACGACGTCCAGGGCAGAATCCTCGCAGAGACGCGCGACGATGTTGGAACCGATGAAGCCCGCGCCGCCGGTGACGAGAACGATGCGACGGCTCATCGGGCTGATTTCTGGGCTACGGCTTTCGGCTGACTCAAGGCAACTCTTCCAGCGGACAGGGATTTCAGGCGCCCAAGAGGTGACCTTTCGGGCGGGGTGAGGCAAGTGCGGAAAGACACGGATCAGGACCCCGTCATCGTCTGGTTCCGCAACGACCTGCGATTAGCCGACAATCCGGCCCTGCGCCATGCCGCGGACAGCGGCCGGCCGGTGATCCCGCTCTACATTCTCGACGAGACGCCAGGTCTCCGCCCCCGGGGCGCGGCCTCCCTGTGGTGGCTCGACAAGTCTCTGAGGAGCCTGGCCGAAAGCCTTGATAAACTTGGCAATAGACTAGTGCTCCGCAAGGGCGCGGCGGCCGAGGTGCTGGACGACGTGCGCGCCGCCAGCGGCGCGAGCTGCGTGCTGTGGAACCGTCTCTACGACCAGGCCAGCATCGATCGCGACACCGCGATCAAAACCCGCCTGAAGGACGCCGACGCCGATTGCCAGAGCTTCAACGCCGGCCTTTTGAACGAACCCTGGACGGTGCGGAACGGCGCCAAGCAGCCCTACAAGGTCTTCACGCCCTACTGGCGAGCGGCGCGCGAGCACCTGACCGAGGTCGCTGTAGAACCCGCGCCCAAACACCTGAAATCACCCGAATATTTCCCGTACAGCGAAAGTCTCGCTGATTGGAATCTGCATCCGACCAAGCCCGACTGGTCGAAGGGCTTCGATCTCTGGGCGCCTGGCGAGGCCGGAGCGCTGGAGCGACTCAACGCGTTCCTTTCCGGTCCGATCGATAGCTATGGCGAAAGGCGCGACCTGCCGGGTGTCGAGGCGACCTCGCGCCTGTCGCCTCACCTGCACTTCGGCGAGATCGGCCCGCGCCAGGTCTGGCTGGCCGCCCGCAACGCCGCCGAGCATAGTGACGCCCCCGACGGCGAGATCGAGAAGTTCCTCTCCGAAGTCGGCTGGCGCGAGTTCAACCATTCGATCCTGTTCCATTGGCCAGAGCTGCCGACCCGGAGCTTCCGGCCCGAATTCGACGCCTTCCCGTGGAAATCAAACCCGGCCTTCTTCGAGGCCTGGACCAAGGGCGAAACTGGCTATCCGATCGTCGACGCCGGCATGCGCGAGCTGTGGGTCACCGGCTTCATGCACAACCGCGTCCGCATGATCGTCGCCTCGTTCCTGATCAAGCATCTGCTGATCGACTGGCGCGAGGGCGAGGCCTGGTTCTGGGACACCCTGGTGGACGCCGACCTGGCCAACAACGTCGGCAACTGGCAGTGGGTGGCCGGCAGCGGCGCGGACGCCTCGCCCTACTTCCGGATCTTCAATCCCATCGCCCAAGGCGAGAAGTTCGATCCGCGCGGCGTCTATGTCCGGCGCTGGGTTCCCGAACTGAAAGGCGTTCCCGACGAGGTTATCCACAAGCCATGGGAGCGGGCCCTGCATCTGCCGGCGGACGCAAAACGTCTCTATTCTAGACCAATCGTCGACCACGCCCAGGCGCGCGAGAAAGCCATGGAGGCCTATCGCGGACTGTAGCGGGTTTACGAGCCGGTCGTTAACGGCGTTAATGAACGCGCAACCGGATGCGAGGCCCCGCCTTGGATACGACGCTCTGGAACCACCCCGACCTGAAGGCCGCCCCGGCCGCCTTTCGCACCGCCCTGCGGGTGGCGGCGACGAACTGGGAGACCGGTTCGGTCACCTTCATCCTGCCCACCGGCGCGCCGCTGACCGTCCGAGGCCGCCTGCCGGGTCCGGACGCCACGATCCGGATCCACGACTACAACTTCATCCGCCGCGCCTTCTCGTCCGGCGATATCGGCTTCGCCGAAGGCTTCATGGCGGGCGAATGGGAAACACCCGACCTGTCGACCGTGCTGGAGGCGTTCTCGCTGAACTTCGACAGGCTGTCGGCGCTGGTCGAGGGCAACCCGGTGATGCGGATGGTCAACGCCCTCTATCACCTGTTTCACCGCAACAGCCGCGACGGCTCGAGACGGAACATCCACGCCCACTACGACCTGGGCAACGCGTTCTATTCGCGCTGGCTGGACCCCAGCATGACCTATTCCTCGGCCCTTTATGAGCGGCCCAACCAGTCCTTACCCGAGGCGCAAACCGCCAAGTACGCGGCCCTGGCCCGGACCATCGACCTCTCACCCGACAAGCACGTGCTGGAGATCGGCTGCGGCTGGGGCGGCTTCGCAGAGTTCGCGGCCAAGGAGGTCGGGGCCAAGGTCACCGGCATCACCATCTCCCGGGCCCAATACGATTTCGCGCGAAAGCGCCTGTTCGATCAGGGGCTGGCCGAGAAGGCCGACATCCAGTTGATCGACTATCGCGACGTCCGGGGCCAATTCGACGCCGTGGCCTCGATCGAGATGTTCGAGGCGGTCGGCGAGGAATACTGGCCATCATATTTCGGCAAGATCCGCGAGGTGTTGAAGCCCGGCGGCCGCGCAGGCCTACAGATCATCACCATCCGCGACGAGCTGTTCGCCAGCTATCGCGGACGCACCGACTTCATCCAGCGCTACATCTTCCCGGGCGGCATGCTGCCCAGCGAGGCGCGCCTTAAGGAAGAGACCGAGCGCGCGGGCCTGGAGTGGAGCGATCTCAAGCGCTTCGGCCAGAACTATGCCGACACCCTGGCCGAATGGGCGCGGCAGTTCGAAGGCGCCTGGAGCGACATCCGCAAGGACGGTTTCGACGAACGGTTCCGGCGCCTGTGGCGGTTCTATCTCAGCTACTGCGAGGCCGGCTTTCGGACCGAACGGACCAATGTCATTCAGTTGGGCCTGAGCCGCAGTTGATATCCATAGCTTGTGGATATCAGGCCAAGTGACGGTCAAGCTTAAGGTTTACCGGCCGTCGCTGAGGCGCTTTCAGGAAAACTAGGGTTGCGCAGGCTTTTCGCGGCACGATCTACCAGCCAACCGAAAGATCCTCCCAAGGCCCCGCATGACCGCCCTGCCCAGCGTACTAGACGCGATCGGAAACACCCCGCTGATCCGCTTGCGCCACGCCAGCGAGGCCACAGGCTGCGAGATCCTGGGCAAGGCCGAGTTCATGAACCCCGGCCAGTCGGTCAAGGACCGCGCGGCCCTGGGCATCATTCGTGACGCGGAGGCCAAGGGCCTGCTGAAACCCGGCGGCCGCATCGTGGAGGGCACCGCCGGCAACACCGGCATCGGCCTGGCCATGGTCGCCTCGGCGCTAGGCTACAAGACCACGATCGTCATCCCGCGCACCCAGAGCCAGGAGAAGAAGGACGCCATCCGCCTGCTGGGCGCGGAACTGGTCGAGGTCGACGCCGTCCCTTACGCCAACCCCGACAACTATGTCCGCTATTCCGGGCGGTTGGCCGAGGAACTGGCGCGGCTTGGCCAACCAGTTCGACAATGTCGCCAACCGCGACGCCCACTATCGCACGACCGGCCCAGAAATCTTCGAACAGACCGGCGGCGAAGTTGATGGGTTCATCTGCGCGGTCGGCTCGGGCGGCACCCTGGCCGGCGTCGCCCAGGCTTTGCGCGAGCGCAAGCCCGGCGTGAAGATCGGTCTGGCCGACCCCTACGGCGCCGCGCTGTACGCCTGGTACAAGGACGGCGCGCTGAAATCCGAAGGAACCTCGATCAGCGAGGGCATCGGCCAAGGTCGCATCACCGCCAACCTGAAGGATCTGATCGTCGACCATCCGTTCCGCGTCGCCGACGAAGAGATGCTGGAGGTGCTCTACGATCTCGTCCAGCACGAGGGCCTGTGCCTGGGGGGCTCGTCGGGCGTCAACATCGCCGGCGCGATCAAGCTGGCCCGCGAACTGGGTCCTGGCCACACCATCGTGACCATCCTGTGCGACCACGGCTCGCGCTACCAGTCCAAGCTGTTCAATCCCGAATTCCTGAAGGAAAAGGGCTTGCCGACGCCGCCTTGGATGTAAACTCGTCGCCAAGTCTGATCCTAAGAGGCGTCCCATGGCCATCCCGTCCGATCCGCTGGTCTCCACCGCCTGGCTGGCCGAGCATCTCGACGCGCCGGACGTGCGCGTGGTCGACGCCTCGTGGCACATGCCCGCCGCCCAGCGCGATCCGGCCCAGGAGTTCCTGGCCGCTCACATCCCGGGCGCGGTTTTCTTCGACATCGACGGCATCTCGGACGAGACCTCCGACTTGCCGCACATGATCCCGACGGCGGTGAAGTTCGCCTCGCGGGTCAGGAAGCTGGGCCTGGGCGACGGTTCGCGGATCGTCGTCTACGACAGCAGTGGCATCCTGCCGGCCGCCCGCGCCTGGTGGCACTTCCGCGCCATGGGTCACGAGGACGTCGTGGTGCTGGACGGCGGCCTGCCCAAGTGGATCGCCGAGGGGCGCCCGGTCGAGGACGGTCCGGCAATGCCACAGGAACGGCACTTCACCCCGCGCTACCAGGCCGACATCTACCGCTCGCTGGAGCAGATGCGCGAAATCGTCGCGACCGGCCGCGAGCAGATCATCGACGCCCGCGCCGCCGGCCGCTTCGAGGGCAAGGACCCCGAGCCCCGCGCCGGCTTGCGCGGCGGCCATATGCCCGGGGCCCGCAACATCCCGCTCTCGGCCCTGCTGGCCGCCGACGGGACCATGCTGCCGGCCGAGAAATTGAAGACGGTGTTCGAGTCCGCGGGAGTCGACATCAACAAGCCGATCACCTCGACCTGCGGCTCGGGCATCACCGCCTCGGTCGTGGCCCTGGCCCTGGCGCGTCTGGGAAAGCCGCGTTCGGCGGTCTATGACGGCTCGTGGACGGAATGGGGCGGCCTGGCGGACACGCCGGTGGTCACCGGCCCCGCGGCCTAGCGCATCGGCGGGGCGTACAGCAGGCCGGGCTTGGGCGCGTTCCACAGCGCGTTGAGGCCTCGGTCCAGCTTCAGGGCCGAACCGCCGCCGATGTCGCGGTCGAAGATCTCGCCGTAACTTCCCCCGCGATAATCGCGCGGTAGGCCCAGTCGGCGTCCAGGCCCAGGATGGCGCCGAACCCGCCCTCGCCCAGCAGCCGCCGCGCCTCGGGATCGGCGCCGGTCTTCATGTCCTTGGCGTTGGCCTTGGTCACCCCGCGCTCCTCGGCCAGAACCAGGGCGTAGAGGGTCCAGCGGACGATGTCGGTCCAGGCCGGATCGTCCTGGCGCACCAGCGGTCCCAGCGGTTCCTTGGAGATGGCGTCGGGCAGGATCACGTGGGCGGCTGGATCGTCCAGCACCGACCGCGCCGCCGCCAGCGCCGAGATGTCGGAGGTGAAGGCGTCGCACTTGTCGGCCTGGTAGGCGGCGCGGGCCTGTTCCTCGCTGTCGAACACCATGGCCGTGTAGGCGATGCCGCGCGCTCTGAAGAAGTCCTCCAGGTTCTGGGCCGAGGTGGCGCCGGTCTGGACGCAGATCTTGGCCGTGTTCAGCTCGACGGCGCTGGTCAGGTTCAGATTGCGGCGGACCATAAAGCCCTGGCCGTCGAAATAGGAGATCGCCGCCATGTCCAGCTGGTCGCTGGCGTCGCGCGAGAAGGTCCAGGAAGTGTTGCGCCACAGGACATCAACCTTGCCGGTGCGCAGAGCGGTGATCCGCTCCTCGTTGCCCAGCGGCACGAAGGTGACCTTGTCGGGCTTGCCGAGCACGGCGGCGGCCAGGGCGCGGCAGAAATCGACGTTGAAGCCGCGCCAGTGTCCGCCATTGTCCCGGAAGGCGAAGCCCGGCAGCTCGGGATTCACCCCGCAACGCAACTCGCCGCGCGCCTTGATGGCCTTCAGGGTCTTGCTGGGCGCGGCGGGTTTGACGGCCAGCGGCGGCGCCTGTTCGGCGGGACGCGGCTCGGGCGTGGGTTTGCGCTGGCCGCACCCCGCGAGCGCGAGCATCGACAAGACCACTACGCCAAAACGCACCGACACCCGATCACTCCTTGAACCGTGCGCGCGCGGCGCTAGAGCCTGCCTGAGCAGGCTCTATCTCTTACGCTTAGAGCGTGGCAGACGCCAAAACCGCTCACACTTTTGGCTGCCACGCTCTAAACCACAACCGTACCGCCGCGTCGCCGAGAGTCCCCGCCATGGATGAAGAAACCCGCCTGATCCGCAAGGGCTCCGAGCCGACCGCCCTGGCGCGCACGGTCAATCCGCCGATCCAGCGCGCCTCGACGGTGCTGCTGCCCAACGCGGCGTCACTCTACGACGATGACCAGATCACCTACGGCATCACGGGCCTGTCCTCGCCCGCCGCCCTGCAGAAGGCCCTGGCCGAGCTGGAGGGCTCGCCGGACGTCACCCTCTATCCCTCGGGTCTGGCGGCGATCACCGGCGCCATGCTGGCGGTGCTGAAGGCCGGCGACGAGATCCTGGTGGTCGATAGCGCCTACAAGCCAACACGCCGGTTCTGCGACCGGGTTCTGACCCGTTTCGGCGTCGCCACCACCTATTACGACCCGGCGCTGGACGCCGATGGTCTGATGGCGCTGGTGACGCCCAAGACCCGGATGATCCTGCTGGAAGCCCCGGGCTCCCTGACTTTCGAAATGCAGGACGTGCCGGCCATCGCCAAGGCGGCCAATGACCGCGGCGTCATCACCCTGATCGACAACACCTGGGCGGCCGGCCTCTATTTCAAGCCTTTGGCGCACGGCGTGACGATCAGCGTCCAGGCCTTGACCAAATATGTCGGCGGCCACTCGGACTGCTTCATGGGCTCGGCCACGACCATGGATGTCGACATCGGCAACGCGCTGGGCGACGCCATGTGGGACATCGGCTGGTCGGTGTCGCCCGACGACGCCTACACCATGCTCCGGGGCCTGCGGACCCTGACCACGCGCCTGCCCCGCCATCACGAGAACGGTCTCGTCATCGCCCGTTGGCTGCAGGACCGTCCCGAGGTGGCGCGGGTGCTGCATCCCGCCCTGCCCGGCGATCCGGGCCACGCGCTCTGGAAGCGCGACTTCACCGGCGCCTGCGGCCTGTTCGGCGTGGTGCTCAAGCCGTGCGGCCAGCGCTCCGTCCACGCCTTCCTCGACGCGCTGAAGCTGTTCGGCCTGGGCTTCTCGTGGGGCGGCTACGAGAGCCTGGCCATTCACTGCGATCCGCAGCTCAAGAACCGCTCGGTCCTGGTCAGCTTGGAAGGCCCGCTGCTGCGTTTCCACATCGGCCTCGAAGCGATCGAGGATCTGAAGATCGACCTCGACCGCGGGTTCGAGGCGCTCCGCTCGGCCTAGAGGTAGCGCATCTCAGCTTCGCTAGGCTGCTCCCACCAGAGATTGTCACGGCCGTTGCCGTAGTTGATCGGCGCGGCCGCCAACTCGTCGGGCCTCGTGTCGTCCAGCGTGGCGACCTGGATCGAGACCACCTTGCCGCCCAGCTGCTCGACATCGGCGCGCCCGAACACCCGCACGCCGCACGTCGCGCAGAAGCAGTGATCGCCGCTCATCGTGCCGAACTTGTAGGTCCCCAGGCGGTCCTCGCCGGCGAGCAGGCGGAAGGCCTCCGGCTTCATCAAGGCGCCCCAGCTGCGGGTCTTGGCGCAGATCGAGCAATTGCAACGGCCGGTTCCCGCCTGCAGGTCAATCTCGGCTTCGTAGCGCACGGCGCCGCAGTGGCAGCTGCCGGTATGGGTCTTGAGCATCGGATGTCCCTCTCGGAGTTTCGTTGCACACCGTTCTAGGAACATGCTGCTGCCACCCCACTGTCAGTATCGACGTCGCGATCACGCCAAAAGCGATTGGAACATGCAATCGCCGCGTAGGCTCTTGCGGTCAGGTTGCAAGGCAAGCCAGTCTCGGCGTCTCGTTGTGAGGGGGAGTCTTTTCATGTTGCTCTACGTGTTCGCGTTGCTGATCGGCATGATCGCCGGTCTGCGCGCCATGACCGCGCCCGCCGCCGCCGCTTGGGCCGCCCGCTTGGGCTGGCTGCCGCTGGCCGGCTACCCACTGGCCTGGCTGGGCGGGCTGATCCCGGTCCTGGTCCTCAGCGCCCTGGCCGCGCTGGAACTGATCGCCGACCAGCATCCCAAGACGCCGAGCCGCAAGGTTCCGCACCAGTTCATCGCCCGCGTGCTCACCGGCGCCTTCGCCGGCGCGGCCCTGATGATGCCCGGCACCCACTGGCTGCGCGGCATGATCATCGGCACGGTCGGCGCGGTGATCGGCACGTTCGTCGGCGCCGAGTTCCGGGGTCGCCTGGCGGCCAGGTTCGGCAAGGACAAGCCGGCCGCCATCATCGAGGACGTCGTCGCCGTCGTCGGCGCCTTCGCGATCTTCTTCCTGGCCAAGGCCGCGATCTGACCATGGCCGCCGCCGAAACCTTCGACGCCATCATCATCGGGGCCGGTCAGGCCGGGCCCTCCCTGGCCGGTCGCCTCAGCGCCGCCGGCTGGACCGTGGCGATGGTCGAGCGCAAGGACTTCGGCGGCACCTGCGTCAATACCGGCTGTATGCCGACCAAGACCCTGGTCGCCAGCGCCTACGCCGCGCATCTTGCTCGCCGCGCGGCGGACTACGGCGTCATCCTCCAGGGCGACGTCGGCGTCGACATGAAACGGGTCAAGGATCGCCAGCAGACGGTGGTCCGCGACGCCCGCGGCAATGTCGAAAAATGGCTGCGGGGCATGAAGGGCGTCACGGTCCTCCAGGGCCATGCCCGCTTCGAGAGCGCCGACACCGTCCGCGTGGGCGAGCGTCTGCTGACCGCGCCCAAGATCTTCCTGAATGTCGGCGGCCGGGCCAACGCGCCGGACATGCCGGGGATCGGCGACATCGACTACCTGACCAATGTCGGGATGATGCAGCTGGACACCCTGCCCGAGCATCTGGTCATCGTCGGCGGCAGCTATATCGGGCTGGAATTCGCCCAGATGTTCCGCCGCTTCGGCAGCCAGGTGACCGTCGTCGAGATGGGCCCGCGCCTGATCGGCCGCGAGGACCCGGAGATCTCCGACACGGTCCGCGAAATCCTGGAAGCCGAGGGCGTCACCGTCCGTCTCAACGCCGAGTGCATCAGCTTCAGCATTTGCCCAGAAGGCTACTGCGTCCATGTCACTTGCCAGGCCGGCGCGCCGCAGGTGACCGGTTCTCACGTGCTGCTCGCCGTGGGCCGTAAGCCCAACACCGACGACCTGGGGCTCGACAAGGCCGGGATCGCGACCGACAAGCGGGGCTATGTCGTGGTCGACGACCATCTTAGGACCAATGTTCCCGGGATCTGGGCGATGGGCGACTGCAACGGCAAGGGCGCCTTCACCCACACCGCCTACAACGACTTCGAGATCATCGCCGCCAATCTGCTGGATGAAGATCCGCGCAAGGTCAGCGACCGCATCACCTGCTACGGCCTGTTCATCGACCCGCCTCTGGGCCGCGTGGGCATGACCGAGGCGGAGGCCAAGGCCAGCGGCCGGCCGTTGCTGGTCGGCCAGCGCCCGATGACCCGCGTCGGCCGCGCCGTCGAGAAGGGCGAGACCCAAGGCTTCATGAAAGTGGTGGTCGACGCCGAGACCAAGGAGATCCTCGGCGCGGCGATCCTGGGCTTGAATGGCGACGAGGTGGTCCACGGCATGCTGGACCTCATGTACGCCAAGGCGCCCTACACGGTCATATCGCGGGCGGTGCACATCCACCCCACGGTATCGGAGCTGGTTCCGACCATGCTCCAGGAGCTGAAGCCGCTTTAGATTTTCACCGCGTCGCCTTCAGACGAAATCGTGACTGTTGCGGTTGCGATGGAAAGCCCAGTCCCCACCTAGCTTCGCAGACGCCGACGGAGGGTCGGCGCCCCGTTCGAGGGACAAGTCTCCTATGCCTACCCTGTTCGACCCGCTGCGCGTCGGCGCTCTGAACCTGCCTAACCGCGTCGTCATGGCGCCGCTGACCCGCCTGCGCGCCGGTCCGACCAACATCCCCAACGCCCTGATGGCGGAGTACTACGCCCAGCGCGCCTCGGCCGGACTGCTGATCACCGAGGGCGTGCCCGTGAGCCCGCAAGGCGTCGGCTATGCTGGCGTCCCCGGCATCTGGTCGAAGGAACAGACCGAAGCCTGGAAGCAGGTGACCAAGGCCGTGCACGACAAGGGCGGCCGCATCTTCATGCAGATCTGGCACGTCGGCCGGATCTCCGATCCGGAACATCTGAACGGCGAAT
>CBDIPU010000013.1:0-186181 GCA_965283765.1 Caulobacteraceae bacterium | reverse complement strand
GCGGCGCGCTTGGCCTCGGCCGCCTGGCTCGGCACGCCTCGGGGCCAGACCATGGCGAGATACTCGCCCATCAGACCGCCAGGATCGGGGTGTAGGCGATGAGGCGTTCGACATCGTCGTCCAGCGCCACCGGCCCGGACTGCAGCCAGCAGTGAGCCATGAACGGCCAGGTCCGCACGCCAATCACCCAGTCGGCGTCGAGCCCGAGGCGCCGCAGATAGCCCAGGAGCTGATAACTGCGCTTGAGGCAGGCGCCGCCGACCGGCGACCAGGGCCGCAGGACCGCGAAGACGGCGGCGGCGTCCAGCACGGCTTCATGGTGGGCGGCGTCGTGCGACGTCGCGCCGGGCTGGCGGCCGCGCCGCGCGCGCTCCAGGATCCGCGCGAAGTCGAGGCGACGGAAATCGCGCGCCGCCGCGCCGCTGGCGAGCAGGCCGGCGGCGATTTCGCGCGGGCGTGGACGGCGGGCGGCGCCGCGCAGATCGAGGGTGGGTTTGGGCGGGATCGCCCGGACCGCCAGCCTGGGCGTGTGCGTCACCAGGCCCGCCTCGATCAAGGTCTGGGCGGACGTCTCGTCGCGCGGGCTCACCGCGCCGCCGTCGTCCAACGCCACCAGCAAGCTGGCCTGGACGAGGCAGAGGTAGGCGTCGGCGGCGACATCGAGAAAGACGATGTCCTCGTCGATCGCCGCAGCATGAACATCGCGGGCCAACCACAGCGCCATCGCGGCCTCCCAGCCGATTGCCCTGTCGCGCGGCGCGGCGGCCGCGCGGCAGGACCGATCGCTCAGAACCAAGCGAGCTGGGGTTGCATCGGCTCGCGCAGGCCCTCGTCGTCGACCGAGCGGGTCAGATCGAGCGCGCCGCCGAGGCGGATCACCCGAAGGGTCGTGGTGGAGTTGGACATGGTTTTGACTTTCGCTGTGGGGCCGCATCAAAGACGCGGCGGCGTTACGGATCTCGCCGGCAGGAACGCCGACGAGGCGATGGGCGGCGCGACCGGGCGCGTCGCCGCGGCCGGGTCAGACGAAGTAGTACTGGCTGCTGCCGGCTTCCTTGATCGTGCCCTCCTCGATGGACAGGGTCAGGGCCTTGGCGGCGCCCAGGCGCAGCAGGATGAGACGGGGGGTAATGGAGGTCATGGCAGGCTCCTTTTTCGAAACGCCGCCGATCGCGGCCTCTCAAGCCAGCGCCCCGCCTGTTTGATATTCAAACGATATCCGGTCGATATTTTCCGCCCCCAGCCAGGCGGGCGATGGCGTGGGCGGCGCCCATCCGCCGACGGTGGTGTGAGCGCACCGCACTCCTCAGCGCCGCCCCGTTACCGGTCTCGAAAGCCGACACGACGCCCAGGGCCTCGGCCGACAGATCGGCGAACAGTTGGGCCTCGATCGGCTGGAATGGCGCCAGCCGTTCGGCGGTGCGCTGATAGGCCTGGGCGAGCATCAGGTCGTCTGCCCCCAGCACAATTTCGAGGAACAGCGCCTCGAGGATCGCGGCGGGGTCATGGGCGGGCTCGGCGAGATCGGCGGCGAAGCGAAAGGGCGCGCGGGGCGGCCATTGACGATGCTTGGCGCGCCGCTCGGCGTCCGGCGCCAGGGCCGCGGCCAGATAGAGCAGGCGCAGGTGGTAGAGTTCGGCCAAGGCCGGGCCGTCGAGGTGGGGCCGGGTGTAGGCCGGTCCCCGTTTCTCGACGAGATCTTCGCCCGCCAATCGCGATAGCGCCTCGCGCACCGGTGTCGAGGACAGGCGCAGCTCCGCCGCGATCAGGTTGATGGGCAGGGCCGCGCCGGGCGCGTCCACGCCCAGGCGAAGACGACGTCGCAAAGCGCCCAGCGCCAGGCCGAGGAGTTGCGCGATGGAGGCAAGGTCTTGGTCCGCGATGCCGCCTCGCCAGTTTCAACTCTGACGGCGACGGGTCGACCCTTCGACGCGGGCGAACACGTCGGCGAGCGCATTTCTCGGCGACTTCCAGCGTTTGACGCCGTTTTTCGACGTCGGGCCGCCCTCTGGTTCGCCGCCGAACCGCCAGTCTGCATGAACCGTGCAGGAATCCGGTACGGCCTTCCGGAAAATTCGCACGGACACGGATGAACACGCTTGGTGGTCGGCCAGGCGACATTAAATGTGGCCCAACAGCCCGGAATACGTAGGGTTGTGCTTTGACCATGGGTTCGCGTGAGGACTCATGTCTGTAGCCAGTGTCGAGTACAGCTTTGGTCAAACGCGCATCCGAGGACCTGGAGCGTCAGCGCCAGCTCCTGTCAAAGACCCTGAAACTGATCCGCGGCTTGCGCCACATGAGCGCCCGCGCGGTCGCCGACGCCATGGGCATGCCGCTGCGCAGCTATTACAGCTTCGAAGCTGGCCAGGGTCCGCTGGACATCGCCAAGATCTGGCGGTTCGGCGAGGCCACCGACAGCGATCCGGCCGGCATCATGGACACGCTGATGCTCGGCTCGCCTGACCACGCCCTGCGCAGCATGGACAATAAGATCGTCTCCATTCAATTGGCCTCGTTCCGTCGGTTCAGCGACAAGGTCGGAGACCGGATGACCCACATCGGCCCGGCCATCCTGATCGAGGCGTTCAAGCGCCCGTTCGACAGTCTCGAGGATCATCTGGACAAGCGGGACGAGAACACCGAGCGCTGGTTGGCGGAGAATCTGCCAAGGATGCTGCCACCGGACGAATAGTCCTGGCCCGCCGCTGGCGGGGAACGTCGAGGATTGGTGGGCCGCGCCAGATCGCATCGACGGCGATGTCGACCGCGTCCGGATCGACCGGCGCCCGCAAGCCCCAGTGCCCGGGCAGGGTCTCCATCGCGCCAGCTCGCAGGCGCGCATAGTCCGCGCGGTAGCGAGGATTTCGTCGCAGGAACTCCCAGGCCAGACGCGCCAGGCACAGGGCGACGCCGGCTGGTTCCACGGATTCCGGGACGAGCGGGGGCGGGACGGCGGCGACGAGGGGCTTGGCCATGGCTTTATTGAAGCGCCTGATCCGCTCGCCCCGGAATCACCGCCGCGAGGCTCGGCGGTCGCGCCGGAAAATTGGCGCCGTCGTGCGGTCCGCGCCGAATTCCCGTCCACGCCTACCGGTTTCCTGCACGACGTCTACCAAAGCCGGCACAGGCCGTGCAGATCTCCCGTCAGCGCACACGATGTCCCCAGGAAAGATCCGGACAGCAGCAGCATGACCGCGCTCCCGCCTCTCCAGCCGGCGGAGCGCCAGACCTCGACGGTCTTGGGCGGATCGGTGCGGGCCGGCCGCAGGCCGCAGAGCGCGCGGTAGCCGCCCGCGACGAGATCCTCGGCGGCGCGCAGCAAGCGCTGGACGCGCATGCGCATATAGTCGGATCGGCCGCCCCAATCCTCGTGAACCCGGGCCTCCCCGAACAGCAGCATGGCGATGTCGCGCTGGCTGGCCCCCGCGCGCCGGGCGTCGTGCGCCCGAAGCATTTGAACCCAGCGCGTGGCCTTCGAGCGCGAACCTCGTCCAACCGATGACAGTCGTCCGGTGTCGCGCAACGCGATCAGCGAACGCAGGCCGTCCATCGACGCCACGCCGACGCTATAGGCGGGCAGATGGAACCGGCAACGCACGGGTCCGGCCAGGACGTCGCCGTCGGCCACGGCGAAGCGAAGACGCCGCGCGCCGTCGCTGACCATCACGTGTTGATGGCCATCCTGCGTGCGCACCACGATGACGGCCAAGTCGAGCCCGCGCAGATCGAGGGCGTCTGGATCCTCGACCATCGCCGGTGTCAGGCTCAGCACCGGCACCGAACTGTCGGCTTGCCAGCGCCAAAGCACCGTAGGAACCGGGTCGGCGCCTGGGCCTTCGCCCACGAAACAGAGACCCGGGACGACGCCGGCCAGATCCTGCGCCTCGGCCACGGCCTGTCGTCGCCCAAATTCCCAGGCCCACACCGACGGGTCGGCCGCGAGCAGGGGGCGATAGGCCTCTTGGGACCTCCAGGGCGGCAATGGCGTCCGATCCGCCGACATGGCGACCCGCTCATCATGGCGCAGGACTAAAAGTCTGGCCAAAGGTCCAAGGGCTGTCGAGGGGCGGCCGGCGTCGGCGCCGGTTGCGCCTGGGCGGAAGCCGGGTCATTCATCGCCGGGTTGGACGGCCCCGACACGCTGTGGCGGGACCGTCCAGACGAAGACGAAGACCAGACGGAGGACGCGCATGGCGCCCGTGCTCGATCCTGAGATCGCCGACCTGGCGCCCTGGTCCGAGAGCCTGACGGACTACGACCTACAGCATCTGGTCGTCTACCTGCGCCTGCTCGACGCCCGCCGGGACGAGGCTGACTGGCGCGAAGTCGCGCTCTTGGTGCTGCACCGCGACGCCGCCCAGGATGAGGCCTCGGCCCGCGCCTGCTGGGAGACGCACTTGAAGCGGGCCGAGTGGATGACGACGACCGGCTACAAGGACCTCCTCACGGCCAAGACGGGCCAAGCCTAGTGGAGGCGCTAGGCGCCGCCCTCTGTTCGGAAGCGCGCCTTGGCCGGATAAACGACCCCCACGCCGACGTCGCTGGTTGAGGTCCGGGCGCCGAGCGCGACCCATGTCTGCAGATCCGCGATGCGGTAAACGACCCTGCCGCCGAGCTTCGAATAGGCTGGCCCCGTTCGGTAGGAGCGATGCTTTTCCATGGTCCTTGGCGAGAGGCTGACGAAGCGCGCCGCCTCCTTCGTGTAGAGCAGCCGGGGTGGCGGGAGCAGTTCATAGTGCGTGTGGGACTTGTGACTGGCGAACCGGAAGCGGCTCGTCTTGCAAGACATCTGGCGACGGCCGTTACCCTACCGGCCGCCCGCCACGATCTGACTCCGCCCGCCCTCGTATCGCCAACTCCGCTTTTCGTACGCGCTGGGCGCTATCGACATCGCCTGGTCCCGGTCTTGCCCCGGGCCGGGTTGCTTGAACGCCCCGCCGCGCCAAGGTGAAGGCCCATGAGCCCACGTGAATGGACGGCCCCGATCCGGTGGGCGCCGGCGCGGGCGCCGGGAGCCGACCTCATGGCCGACGAGAAGTTCCTGACCACCGAGGAGGTCGCCGAGCGCTATCGCGGCGAGGTCTCGATCGGCACCCTCGAAAATTGGCGCGCCCAACGCATCGGCCCTCCCTTTGTCAAAATCGGCAAGGCCGTGCTCTATCCGATCGAGGAATTGGACGCCTGGGACCGGCGGAATCTCGTCAGCTGCGACGACGCCAAGGTCGTGGGACGCCGCCGCCTGCGATCCGATGGCGAACCCCTCCCATTTCGCTAGCATCGGGACCACCGGCCTTGAGGCGGGCCGTTCGACGAGGCTGACGGGCGGCGGCGGACGTGGTCAACGACGGCGCGTCCGCGCGCGCGGTTGATGTGGATCATTGTCTTTGCGGCGGACGGCGCTGAAGATGGTGTTTCAGATGCAGCGCTCTGGGCTTCCTGGAGCTGACACCGATCGGTCCAGAGATGCAGAACCGCGGGACGTCACTTGATCATCCGACTTCGCGCCGCGGTCTGCGAGGCTGCGCGGTCGCCTTGATCGGCCTGTGTGGGGCCTATCAGGTCTGGCTCGGGACCTATTTCAAAGGCCGCCGGTCCTTGCGGAGGACCTGCGCTTCTTCGGCGTCGGACACGACGCGCTCAGGGCCGCCCAGCCCCGCCTCGAACCATGGTTGCACCTGGTGTTCACGGTGCTCGGCGGACAGATGGCGGCCGTCGGCGTGCTCGTGATCGGCGCGAGCGTTCGGCTCGGCCACCGGAAAGCCAGCCGCAGCGAGCTTGCCCTGTTGGCCGTGGCCGGCACCCTGTCGGTCGGAACGATGGCCGCGGTGAATTTCGCCTTGGGATCGGACTTTCGCTGGCTGCTGATCATGCCGGCCGGACTGTGGCTTCTTAGTCTTGTGCTGGCGCTGGGCGGCCCGCCAGGGCCTGCATGGGCGGAGGACCGTCATGCCCGATGACAGCGGCGCCAGAGGCGATCTTGACGCGGTGCTGAACAGGGATTGCTTTTGCATCACATTGGATGGCGCCGGCCTGCGGGCGGCGATCGAGGCGCAAACGCGCGACGCGGACCTTCTCGCCGCGCTGCTGTCGGCCAGGCCCCACCTTTTCTCCCAAGGCCCGGTGTTCCTCTCCAGCCGCGACCTGTCGGCCATGGCCGATGTTGTCGCCGCCATCGAGGCGGCCGCGCAGAGCCCGGCCTATCAGGCGACGGTTCTGGAGTGGGCTCCCGACATCGCCCGTGCGGATTTGGGTCCGCGCGGCGTCTTCATGGGCTACGACTTTCACCTGGGCCCAGATGGCCCCAGGCTCATCGAGGTCAACACCAACGCCGGCGGCGCCTTCCTCAACGCCTTCCTCGCGCGGGCGCAGACCGCCTGCTGCCGTGAAGCCGAGGCGGCGTTGGGCGCGCCCCTGCTCGCCCAATTCGAGCCCGCGGTCTGGCGCATGTTCCTCACCGAATGGCGCCTGCAAGGGCGGCTAAGCCCGCCGCGGACCATCGCCCTGGTCGATGATGGCCCCCAGGACCAGTACCTCTACCCCGAGTTTCTCATCGCCCAGCGTTTCTTTGAACGGCAAGGCTTGAAGGCCTGGATCCTCGACCCGGCCCAACTGCGCTTCGCCGAGGGCGGGTTGCGGCACGAAGGGGAGACGATCGACATCGTTTATAATCGCCTGGTCGATTTCTCGCTCGAGGCCGCCGAGCATAGGGCCCTGCGGGAGGCTTATCTGGCCGGGGCGGTCGTGGTCACGCCCAATCCGCGCAACCACGCCCTGTTCGCCGACAAGCGCAACCTGGCCCTGTTGTCCGATCCGTCAGCCGCCGCGCGTTGGGGACTATCGCCGGATCAACAGAACAGCCTTACGGCCGTTCCGCCGACCACCCTGGTCACCGCCCAGAACGCCGAAGGGCTGTGGACCAGGCGCAAGGGGCTGTTCTTCAAGCCCGCCGGCGGTCATGGCGGCAAGGCGGTCTATCGCGGCGACAAGCTGACCCAGCGCGTCTGGTCGCAGATCCAGCAGGGCGGCTACATCGCCCAGGGGCTGGCCCCGCCCAGCGAGCGCCGGATCCGGATCGACGGCGAGATTCAGAGCCTGAAGCTCGACGTGCGCCTCTACACCTATCGCGGCGCGCCGCTGCTGCTCGCCGCCCGCGTCTATCAGGGCCAGACGACCAATTTTCGGACCCCCGGCGGGGGCTTCGCGCCGGTCTTCGTCCTCGATGCCTTGGACTAGCGCATCTTGGGACGCGCCGCCGCGACACTCGCCGGGCGGTCGGCTGGCGCCGAAAAGTGCTCGGCGGCGTCGCGCGCCATCCGGCCCACGCACCAGCGCGCATAGGCGGGGGCCGTCAGGAGCCCAAGCAGGCGGCCGGCTTGGCCCTTGGGAAGCGCGTAGCGGATCCAGACTTGCAGCTTCGAACCGTTGGGCGTGGGCGAGCGATCAAGGCCCATCTTGTCGGCTTAAAGGATGAGCAGGCGGGTGGCGCCGGTGGTTCGCCAGGCCTTGGGACGGTGCGGATCGCGTTTGGTCACGACCTCGTCGACCGCCAGAGAAAGGCCGATCTTAGCAATTCATGAAATCGCAAAATCCAACTATTATTCTCTATACGGGATACCAATAGCTAATTCTCAGAAAAATATCGCAACATCAATAATGCTCAGTATTGAATAACAATCTGACGGACTTTATAAGATATTTGTTGGCTTTCATGCAAAATACGAACCTGGCTAGCGCAATCACTTTCCGCCACGCTTGCCTTTAAAGTATTTCACAGCGTCAGCCGTCGTGCCGCCAAGGCACCAACGCCCGTAGAACCTCCCCAATAGCAAGCCGAGCCATCGGCGCGGCCCGGTTGGAAGATCGTAGTCGATCCAAACCGTGAGGCGAGAGCCCAAGGCTGTGGGCGTTATGTCGAACCCCATGCGATAGCCCGATAGAATGACGAGCTGTGAAGCGCCCGCCGTTTCCCACTGTTTTGAATGGGGTCGGTCCCGGGCCGTGACCACCTCGTCGACAAACAAGCGCAATCCCAAAGCCGAGCCGTCCATTCGAATATGGGAGCCCACGACCTGGCCGCGCCCTTCGTCGAAGTCGTACGACATCCGGCCGCCGGCCATCATCATGGACGACTTGGTCATATGGGCGGCCAGACGGGTCTGATCGTCGAGGTGGTCAAACACCTCGTCGGGCGTGGCGGTCAGGTCCACCGTCTGGCTTAATTGGCTGCCCATACGACCCAAGCCTTCTGCGTCCTACTTCTTCTCGCCCGCCATCTTCGCGGCGCAGGTCTTATGCATCTGCTCCATTTCGGCCTTGGTCAGGGCCTTGCCGTTTGGCCAGGTCGGAGCGCCGGTCTTGTCGCGCCCATGATCATGCGGCGCCGTGCGGTCCATGGCCTTGCCCATGACCGACTTGCACATTTCGTGCGTCGGCGCGTCGGCGGCAGCTGGACGGGTCGCGGTCTGTTGCTGCTGGGCAAAAGCCGTTCCCGAGACGGTCAGGACGAGTATCGAGGCGATAGCGAGCGCGCGCATGGCGTTCCTCCGTTGCAAGTGTGTTCCATGATGCGCGCCGCCCCGACCATCGCCTTGATCCGGATCAATGCCCAAATCCCCGCCTTGCCTAGTCTGGACGGAAAATCGGTGGAGCACGGCCGATGCCGTTGAACCTTACAAACCGCGCCCTCGCCTTGGCCGCGCTGTCGTCCGGCCTTGTTCTGTCCTTCTTCGTCCTGCGCGAACACTGGGCTCACGCCCTGGGCCTGGCGCCCTATCTGCTCCTGCTGGCCTGTCCCCTGATGCACCTGTTCCATCACGGTCATGGCGGTCATCGCCACGGCCGCGACGGACCTGCCCAGGCGCCGCCCCCAAAGCCGACGCCTGAGGGCCGCGTGGCATTGGGCGATGAACGGCTTGAGGCGTTTTGAGGGATCGGGCCGCGTCCCGCGTAGACACGTAGGACAAAGTCGCCCTTCAACAGGACCCGCCCCATGACCTATCGCGCTTTCCTCGCCACCGCCGTTCTGTCGGCCTCGATCCTGGCCGGCGGCCAGGCCAGCGCCCACGCCAAGCTGGTGGCCTCCGATCCGGCGGCAAACGCCACGGTCGCCGCGCCCAAGACCATCCGCCTGACCTTCAATGAAAAGCTCGCCCCGGCCTTCTCGAGCTTCGAGCTGGCCATGGCCGACGGCATGAAGGCGCCGGTCAAGACCAGCGTCTCGGCCGATCGCAAGACCATCACCGGCGCGCCCAAGGGCCGGCTGATGGCGGGCGCCTACAAGCTCACCTGGCACGCGGCTGCGGCCGACGACGGCCACCGCATGGACGGGACCTTGACCTTCACGGTGAAATAGACGGTGGAGACCGCGGTCGTCCTTGTTCGCTGGGTGCAATATGTGACGAGCTTCGCCCTGGCGGGCGGCGCGCTCTTCGCGCTCTACGCTCTGCCGGCCGCCGGCCCGTCCAGCGCCGCGGCGCTAGGTTGGCCGCGCCGGCTCCTGGCGGGCTGCGCCGCCCTGCTGGTCCTGGCCAGCCTTCTGGGTCTCGTGCTGCAAACCGCCGTGGTCGCCGGGTCGCTTACCGCGGCGCTGGATCCCTCGACCTTGGCCTCGGTGGTCAGCGAGATGGCGATGGGCGCGGCCTCGCTCGCGCGGGCCATGGCCGCGGTCGTGGCGCTGGCTGTGCTTATGCTCGCGCGGCCCGGCCGGGCCGCCTGGATCGCCGCGTCAGCGCTCGGCGCCGTCGCAGCGGCGAGCATGGCCTGGATGGGCCATGGCGCGGCCACCGAGGGTCCGGGCGGGGGCCTGCACCTGGCGGCCGACATCGCCCACCTGGCGGCGGCCGCCGTGTGGGTCGGCGCCCTGGTGTTCTTTCTGGGGCTGGCCGGGGTCAGTCGGCGTGACGCGCGACAGGCGCCGACCTTCCATGCCGCCCTGGCGGGTTTCTCGGGCATCGGCTCGGGCGTCGTCGCCGTGCTGGTCGCCAGCGGCCTGATCAACAGCTGGTTCCTCGTCGGGCCCATGGGCGTTGCGGCCCTGGTCCGCACGCCCTACGGGCTTCTTCTGCTTCTCAAGCTCGTTCTCTTCGGCGCCATGGTCGTGCTGGCCGCCGCCAACCGGTTTCGCCTGACCCCGGCCCTGCGCGAAGCCCTGGTCGAGCCGGCGCCGCCCAGCACGGCGGTCAAGGCGCTGCGCCGCAGTCTCGTGCTGGAACTGAGCGCGGCGATGGCGCTCGTCGCCGTGGTCGCCTGGCTAGGGCGTCTCGCGCCGATCAGCGCGCAATAGCCGCAACGTTCAGAGCACCGGTTCGTGCGCCGGCTCGGGCGTGGGGCGCCGCGCGAAGGGATCGCGCGCCCGCAACCAGTTACGCGCAGGCCGTTCGACAAGATGGTAGGCGACCATCGCGGCCAGCTGACAGGCCACGAACGCTCCTGCCCAGGCCAAGGCGATCCCGGCGCCGGACAGGTCTGGCGCCAGCCTTTCCAGAGCGTGGAAATAGACGATGTCGGCCGGAAGGTGGACCATGTAGAGGCTGTAGGAGACCTCGCCGAGATAGACGAGCGCCGGCGCCGACATCGCGCCTGGCTTCGCGGCCTTGGACGTCTCGGCCAGGCAGAAGATCAGCATAGCCAGACCCGGCCAGATATAGAGATCGCTCAGTCGCAGGTTGGCGGCGATCGCCACCCAGACCGTCGCGGCGAGCGCGCCGAATCCGGCCATGCCGGCCGGCAGGCTCAGGCTCGATCCCAAGCGATGCAGGGCCGCGCCCATCAGGAAGGCCGGGATGATCCGCAAGGCGCCGATCTGGGCGCTCATGTCGGTGAACAGCACCCCGCGCCCCTGGGCCGTCAGGAACATGGCGACGAACAGGGCGAGCACGGCGAGGACGAAGAGGCGTGGCCAACGCCTCAGCGACACCGAGGCGATGGCCGCGACCGGAAAGCCGAGGTAGGCGAACCACTCAGCCGAGATCGACCAGGAGGGGAAGTTCCATTGCACGGTGGGCGTCGTGCCCCAGGCATGCACTAGCAACAGGTGCTGGGGGAGCATGCGCGGGTCGAACGCCTGGGGATCGAAGCGGACGCCCAGCTTCAAGGCCGCGAGCCAGATGGCGATCGTCGCGGCCAGGGTGACCAGATGGACGGGATAGACGCGCCAGGCGCGCCCAAAGGAAGGAGCCGTAGTTGAACCGTCGCTCGGCCCAGGCCCGCGTATAGACGTGGCTGAGGATGAAACCCGACAGGATGAAGAAGAGGTCGACGCCGAGGTAGCCCTTGGCGGCCAGGCCAAAGCGCTCGAGACCAAGGTCCAGGTGGTTGCGGAAATGATAGACGAGCACCCACAGCGCCGCGCAGATGCGCAACGACGTGAGCGGACGGATGTCCGACGGATACATGGCCCCTCCCCCGAGGCAATGGTTGGAGCCGGCGAGCGCCGGCCCGATGGGCGCTAGAGCGCGGTCAGGCCGACGATGGTCTGGCCCCGCAGCTTGAAGCGCACCTTGGTCCCGACGCTCAGGCCCTTCAGGAGGGTCGGATCAGCGACCTTGAAGGCCATGGTCATCGGCGGCCACTTCAGCGCCGGGATCGCTTCATGGGCCAGAGTGATCTTGGCGGCCTTGGCGTCGATGGCGCGCACGACGCCGACCGCCTCGACCGGCGCGCTCGCCTCAACCGCATGCGCCGCAGGGTCCATAGCGCTCATCTGGGCGGCCGCCGGCTGGGCCAGCAGGGTCAGGGCGTTCGCAAGAGCGATGGACAGCATCTTCATGGAAGCCTCGCTAGGATCGATGGTCAAAACCAGGCCCTCAGGCCGAGCACGAAACTGGTCTCGGTGACCTCGTCGCCGCGCAGCCGGGCGAAGTCCGCGGCGCGCCCGAACCGCTTGGATAGGGCGACGCCGACATATGGCGCGAATTGGCGCCGAACCTCATAGCGAAGGCGCAATCCGAGCTCGCCGCTCGAGAGCCCCGAACCGATCGCCGCTTCGGGGATGTCTTGGGCGGCGAAGTTGAGTTCGGTGCGCGGCTGCAGGATCAGGCGCTGGGTGAGGCGCCAGTCGATCGCCCCTTCGGCGCGCGCGAGGACATCGCCCTTGCTGGAAACGAACACCGCTCCGCCCGCCTCGATCCAGTAGGGCAACAGGGTTTCGAACCCGACGGCGGCATAGGTGCGCGACTTGGGCTCGACATCCTGGCGCAAGCCCACCTGCAAGTCGGTATAGAGCGCCACGGGCCTGGAATAGAGCGCCTGCACCTCGCTGGCCTGAACGCCGTGACGGCCGCCCTCGCCCTCGGATTTGATCACCAGGCGATTGAGGTCGCCGCCGAACCAAGCCTCGCCGTCCCAGTGATAGCCGTTGCCCCCGGCCTGGGCGCGGTATTCCAGGAGGTTGGCCATCACCTGCGAGACCTGGGCGCCGCCATGCTCCTGCCGGAGCACGGCGCGAGCCCGGTCCATGGCGGCCGGATCGAAGACCCTGTCGGCCAGATGGTCGGTGGGCGGCGCCGGCGGAGCTGTTTCGTGATCGGGCAAGGGCGGCGGTCCCATCGCTTCGGCCGGGCGTTCCGATTGACCGGAGACAGCCAGGCCGGGCATGGCGCCCATGTCGTGGCCGGCGTGGGGGTCGGTCGCCGGCGCGACCTGCGTCTGAGGCATGGCCATGGCCGGCATGGCGCCCATGTCGTGTCCGGCATGGGGGTCGGCGGCTGGAGGCGGGGCCGCCGGCGCAGGCTTGGAACTGGGCGCGGCTGGCGCGCCGGCGTGGCCGGCGTGCTGGGCCAGGGCCGGCGCGGCCCACAGGACCGGCAAGAGGGCGATCAGCGAGGCCTTCATCGCGCGCCCTCCGCGGGGGTGTCGCGCACGCTGAAGACCTGAAACATCCCCGCGTGCATGTGATAGAGCATGTGGCAGTGGAAGGCCCAGTCGCCGGTCTCGGCGGTGAAGTCGAAGCTGACGCGGCCGCCGGGCAGGACGATGACGGTGTGCTTGCGCGGCATGTGGCCCGCCGGTCCGAAGGCCAGTTCGAAGAAGTGGCCGTGCAGGTGGATGGGGTGGGCCATCATGGTGTCGTTGACCAGGGTGACCCGGACCCGCTCGCCGTGGCGGAAGGCGTAGGGCGGCGGCCTATCGCTGAACTTGCGCCCGTCAAACCCCCACATGAACCGCTCCATGTTGCCGGTCAGGTGAATCTCGAGGGATCGCTCCGGGGCGCGCGGGTCGGGATTCGGCTCGAGGGCCACCAGGTCGCGATAGACCAAGACCCGGTGGCCGACGCTTTCGAGGCCCTGGCCAGGCTCGCCGGTGCGATCCATCGGCATCGGCGCGATCGACTGCACGCCCGGACCGAGCCTGACCTGAGGCGCGTTGTCCGGATTGCGCATGGACATGTCCATGCCGCCCTTGTCCATCTTGCCCATAACGTCGCTTCCGCGCTGGCGCGGCGGCGCCATGCCGGGCGCGGGGGTCGCGGCCTTGGCGCCCATGGCCGCGTGATCCATGCCGGACATGTCCGTGGAGCCATGGTCCATGCCCCCCATGTCCATTCCCTCCATATCCATGCCCATGTCGCGCATGGTGGTCAGCGGCCGCTCGCGCGGCGGCGGGACCTCGGCGCTCATGCCCAGCCGCGGCGCCAGGGTGGCGCGGCCCAACCCAGAGCGGTCGACCGACTCCGACACGATCGTGAAGGCCTTGTCTTCGGCGGGCTGGACGATCACGTCATAGGTCTCGGCGTTGCCGATCTGGAACTCGTCGACCTCGACGGGCCGCACGTGCTGGCCGTCGGCGGCGACCACGGTCATGCGCAGCCCCGGGATGCGGACGTTGAAGACCGACTGGGCCGCGGCGTTGATGAACCGCAGGCGCACGCGCTCGCCGGGCGCGAACAGCGCCGTCCAGTTGTCCGCGGGGCCATGGCCATTGACCAGGAAGGTGTAGGCCGCGCCGGTGACGTCGGAGATGTCGGTCGGGTCCATCAGCATCTTGGCCCAGTCCAGGCGCTCGGCCAGGGTCTGGTCCTTGCCGGCCAGAAGCCCAGCGAGGGTCTGGCGCTGGTAGTTGAATGCGCCGCTCTGCTGCTTGAGCTTCTTGAAGATCTGGTGCGGGTGCAGGCGGCTGAAGTCCGACAGCACCACGACGTGCTCGCGGTCGAAGGCCACCGGATCAGGACCGACCGGATCGATGATAATGGGCCCATAGTGGCCCATCTGCTCCTGCAGGCCCGAATGGCTGTGGTACCAATAGGTGCCCGCCTGGCGGACCTGGAATTCGTAGGTGAAGGTCTCGCCGGGCTTGACGCCCGGGAAGCTGACGCCGGGCACGCCGTCCATCTGGAAGGGCACGAGCAGGCCGTGCCAGTGGATCGAGGTGTCCTCGTCGAGCGTGTTGGTCACCGACAGGCGGACATGCTGGCCTTCCTTCAGCCGGATCAGCGGGCCAGGAACCGTGCCGTTGATCGTCACGGCGTGGCCGGCCTTGCCGTCGACCGTGATCGGCGTGTGGCCGATGGTCAGCTTGATGTCCTCGCCCGAAAGGGCGGCCGGCGCGCGGCCGGGATCGCCCGCCGCGCGCGCCCAGGACGGCAGCAGGCTCGCCAGGGTGGCGCCGCCGCCGAGGACGGCGAGCGATTGGAGAAAACGACGGCGATCGAAAGCCGCGCTGGATCGAAGTATGACAGCCCTTTGACGATGACGCGCCGGCGGCAGGCCGTGAGGGACGGCCGCGACGCGATCTATAGGTGGCTACGCGCCAAACCGTCGCCCCCCTCGCCGGCGGGCGAAAAAAGTCAGGGATCGACCAGCCAGTCGGCCAGCCGCTTGCGGGCGCGATAGGCGCGCATCTCGATGGTCTTGACGCTGACGCCCAGGACCGCCGCGGCGTCCTGTTGTGAATAGCCTTCCAGATAGGTGAGGATCAGCGGCTCCTTGAGCTGGTCGGGCAGGCGCGCGATCGCCGCCTCCAGGCGCGACAGTTGTTCGGCGCGCAGACTCGCCGCCTCGGGGCCCGGCGCGGGGTCGGCGGGATCGGGCGCGCCTGGCGCGTCGATCGACCGCTCGCCCAGGATCAGCCGCCGAACCAGCAGGCGACGCCCCGGTCGCGGCACTTGTTCAGGACGATGGCCCGCATCCAGGCGCCGAACGGCCGGGTCGGATCATAGCGATCCAGCGCCTTCCAGGCGGCCACGAAGCTTTCCTGCACCACCTCGTGGGCGGCTTCGGAGTTGCCGACATGGCGCCGGGCGAAGGCGTGCAAGGCGCCCTTGTGACGCCGCATCAGCGTGCTGAAGGCGCGCTCGTCGCCGCGCGCCGCGCGCCTGGCCAGCGCGCCGTCCTCGTCCTCGCCAAGGCCGGCGGTCACGGCGTCTCGTTCGTGAGCGCCTCGCTGACGCGGCGGTCGAATTTGGCCGCCTGCTCGGGGGTCAGCACCTTACGCATCGCCAGGACGTGCTGGACCGTCTCCAGCTGCAGCGCCCCCATGGCGACATGGAAACGCTCGACCGCGGCCTCGACCTCGGGCCCGTATTCGTGGCGCGCCTGGATGGCGGCGGCCAGTTGGGCGTTGGCCGCGCGCAGCTCGGCCTCCCGGGCGCGGCGACGCACGGCGAAATCCTGTTCGAGCGCCTCGAGCCGGCGATCCTGATCCGGGCTGAGCTTCAGCTCGTGGTGAACCATCTCGTGCAGCGACTGGGCGTGATGCATCGGCAAGAACCGGCCCGAGCCGAGCCAGCCGCCGGCGATCCCGGCCAGCAGCGCCAGGACGACGGTCAGGGCCGCCCCGCGCGAGATCCGGCGCATGTCAGCGCCCGCCGAGCAGGGTCGACGGCGCCAGGTGCGCGTCGACCGAAAACGCCGAGATCTCGGAGGGGGCGCGCGCGGCGGCGTTGGCCGCGAGACTGCCGCCGACCATGCCCAGGCCCAGGGCCGCCACCACCGAGGCCGCGCGCAGCGGCACGAGCGCGTTCGCCGCGCGCCGGCCGTCGCGCCAGCTGTCGATCCTGGCCCACACCTGGCCTTCCAGGCCGGGCAGCTGGGCGTGCGGCTGGCCCCGCAACGCCTCGAAAAGTTCGTCGAGCTGGTCGCTCATCGTCGATCCCCTGACTTTGCACGCCTACATACGCGGCCCGCGGTCCAACCCCTCACCTCAGGCGCGACGCGCCCCCGGGCCGGCCGTGCGTCCGGCGCACGACGCGGAGAAAAACCATATGCTGAAAACGTCCGCACGGATCCACAGGTGTTGGGCCGCTGGCGACGCTCGGGTGCGGGTGAAAGCCACGCACGCCCCGGCCCCGCATGGCGATCGCCCCCCGGGGGACGCGCCCGCGCCCAGGACGGCCGAGGTTCGGAGCGGCGCGATCGCCGCCGCGGCCTGGCGCCCGTCGCGCGAGACGAGGGCCAAAACCTGCGCTTCGGAATCTACGTATTCCGACCCGGGACGTAGGACCCTAGTCCTGGACTCGAAGAACAACTTCTTCCCGTCGAAGATCAAACGGCGGCGCATCTACTCATCTTCAAACCTATTCATCTAAGGAGTTAAAGATGATCAAGACGTCCGTCATCGCCGGCTTGGCCGGCATCGCGATGCTCGTTGCAACGCCGGTTCTGGCGCAAGGGAGCGGCCACACCTTCTTCATGAAGGGCTCGATCGTCGCGAACGACAGCAACGGCACCGTGATCTGCATCGGCAAGGCGGACGGCGCCGAGGTCGGCCAGACCCTGGAAGTCTACCGCGTCAAGCAGCTGCCGGGGCCCAACAAGGCCCCGCCGTCCTATCGGCGCGACCTCGTCGGGCACGTGAAGATCGACCACGTCTTCGACGACCACTTCGCCCATGTCACGGTCGCCGACGGTACGCCGGCCAAGCACGACATCGTCGAGCTGCGCAAGAACTGAGCGGGCGATCGGTTCGCCAGCGGCGGGATGGCCCACGCCGTCTCGCCGGAGCGACCGGCGCGCGCGCCCCTCCGCTGACCTTGGGCTTTCGTCCAACGAGCGAGGCGACGAGTATCATGACGACCTTCAAGATCGGCGCGTTCGCCGCAGCCGCCGGCGTGCGGCGCGATACGATCCGGTACTACGAGCGCACCGGCCTGCTGCGCGATCCGGGCAGGACCGGCGCCGGCTACCGTGTCTATGAGGACGCCGACCTCCTGCGGCTCCATTTCATCCGGGCCGCGCAGGAGCTCGGCTTCACGCTCGCCGAAACCGCCGACCTGCTCGCGCTTCAAGCCTCCGACACCGCCAAGGCGTCGGCGGTGCTGGAGATCACCCGCGAGAAGATCCGCGACGCCGAACGCCGCATTCAGCGGCTGTCGGATATCCGTGACGTGCTCAGCGCGCTGGCCGACGATTGCCCGATGGACGTGGCGGCCTCGGACTGTCCGATCCTGGCCTTCCTCGCCGAAAGACGGGTCCGGCGGTCGGACGCCCGCGGCGACGCACCGCGGGAGGCGCTCTGACCCGCCCGGGCGCGCGGCGACACGTCAATCCTTGGCCGGCGACCTCGCCGGCTCCACCGCTCGCCCCTGGCGCGCCCGTCCGCGGCGAAGGCCATCGGTGTCGAGCCCATGATCTCCAGGGAGGAACTTGCCATGATCGACATCCGCCACACACTTCGCGCGCCCATCCAGGCGCTTGTGATCGGCGCCGCGGCGCTCGCCCTCACCGCCTGCGGCGACAAGGGCGCTGAGCCCCCGCCGCCCGCGGCCTCGGTCCAGGCCCCGGCCCCGTCGCCCGCCGCGGCCCCGGTCCCCAGCGCCGCCGATCCGGATCCCGGCGTCGGCGGCTCGACGGCGCCTTCGAACAACGCCGCCGGGCAACATGACGCCGATCACGACGCGGCGACGATGGAACGCCATCATCGTCAGGAGATGGATCACCACGCCATGCGCCAGGGCGGCGCGGCCACGGGGACGACGCCCCAACCCGACGCCGCGCCGATGAGCCCATCGGCTCCGATGAAGGACATGTGAAGACGAGGGCAAGCCCGATGCGCGGGACGACCAGCCGACAGGGATGGAGCTTGGGTCTGGCCGCCGCCTGCCTTCTGCTTTCGACGGCGGCCATCGCCCAGGAAGGCGACGAGCACGCGGCCCACCATCCGGGCGCGCAAGGCGGCGCGATGGCGGACGCCGGCGTCATGGGCGCCGCGCCGAGCCCCGCGGCAGCCGGCATGAGCGGAATGATGGACGAGATGATGGAGGGCGAAGGCGAGCATGGCGCCCGGCGCACGCCCTTCGTCTCACAACTGCTCGCCGCCCCGTCGCTCAGCGCCGAGGGGCGCAACCGGTTGATGGGCGAGGCCCAAGCGCGCGTGGAGCGCGGACTGGCCATGGCCGCCGAGGCCTCCGCCGCCGCGCGGTCCGAAGATCCGGCCGCCCGGGCGAGCGCGGCGCGGCGCCTGCGTGAAGCAAGCGACCTCTTCGCGAGCGGATCGGCCGCGCTCGCCGCCCTCGACCGCGGCGCGTCCCCGCAGCCGGCGGCAATCAGCTGGTTTCGGGATCAGATGAGCCTGGGCGCGCCGCCGCACGCGGCGCCGATCCGGTGGCTCGGCGTCTCGCCGCCCCATTTCATGCTGATGTTCGTCCTGGCGACGGTCAGCGCGATGCTGCTGGGCCTGCAGGTCGCGCGCCTGCGGCGGGTCCGCAAGATCGTCGACGCCGGCGGGTCGACGGCCCCCGCGCCCGCCCCGGCGACCGCGACGGCCTCGCCACGCCAGGCGGCGGCCGTTGAGCCGGGCGCTGAAACGCTCACGCCGAGCAACGCCGCGCCGCCCGCCGGGGCGTCGCTGCGCAAGCCCAGGAGCTGGTCTGGCCCGTTGCGGGTGGTCCAGATCGTGCGGGAGACGCCGACGATTCAGACCTTCCGGCTGGCCGACCCGGCCGCCGATCGGCTGCCCTTCGATTTTCTGCCCGGCCAGTTTCTCCAGGTCGAGGTGGAGCCGGTGGATGGCAAGCCCTCGCGGCGATCCTACACCATCGCCTCCTCGCCGACGCAGCGCGCCTATGTCGAGCTAACGGTCAAGCGCGAGGAGCAGGGCGTCGTGTCGTGCTTTCTGCACGACAAGGTCGCCGTCGGCGACCTGCTGAAGACGACGGGCCCCTTCGGCGCGTTCACCTTCACCGGAACCGACGCCGACAGCATCGTGCTGATCGCCGGCGGGGTCGGCATCACCCCCATGATGTCGGTCCTGCGCTACCTGACCGACACGGCTTGGTCGGGCGAGATCTTCTTCCTGTACGGCGCCCGTTCGACCGACGAATTCGTCTTCCGCGAGGAGCTCGAGCGGCTCGAGCGGCGGTTCTCCAATCTGCACGTGATGGCGGCCATGCGACGCTCGGCCGGCACGGTCTGGCTGGGGCCGCAAGGCCCGCTCACCCGCCAGATGCTGCTCGACGCGGTCCCAGACATCGCCCGCCGCCGCATTCACATGTGCGGGCCGCCGGGCATGATGGCCGCGATGCGCCGGGAGCTGGCCGCTCTGGGCGTCCCGGACGCTCAACTTCACACCGAAGCCTTCGGGCCCGCGTCGCTGCCCGCCGACGCGGCCGAGCTCGAGGTCAAGGCGCCGCCCCCCGCGCCGTCATCCCCGAGCGTCGTCGCGCCCCCCACGCCGGCGGTCGCCGCGGCCACCATCACCTTTTCCGTGGCGGGCGTGTCGGCCCCGCTCCCCGCCGGCCAGACCGTCCTGGAAGCCGCGGAGGGCGCGGGGGTGGAAATCCCCTATGCCTGCCGCTCGGGTGAATGCGGCGTCTGCGTCACCCGGCTGATTTCGGGCGAGGTCACCATGGCGGTGGAGACCGGCCTGGATCCCGCCGACAAGGCCAAGGGCTACATCCTGGCCTGCCAGGCCAAGAGCACGGGCCAGCCGCTCGTGGTGGAGGCCTGATGCGCGAGCGCGGCGACATGGCCGTCGGCCTGCTTGTGGCCTTCCTGCTGCTCTTTCCGCTGGGCTACGTCCTGCACGTCGCGCCGCGCTTTCCCGGCAGCCTGGTCGGCGGCGTCATCGGCGTCGTCGCCGCCGTCCTCATGCTGCTGACCCTGCCCTATGTGGTGGTCAAGCACGTCAAGGCGGCGGAACGGTGGACAGGCCGGTTCGTCAGCAAGCCGACGCTGCTGGCCCTGCATGTGTATGCGGGCGTGCTGGCTCCGATCCTGGGGTTGGTTCATGCCGCCCACAAGTTCGGCAGCCCCGTCGGCCTAACGCTGACCGGCCTTGTGCTGCTGACGGTCCTCAGCGGCTTCGTCGGCCGCTACCTGCTGGCGCAGACGGCGCGGGCCCTGCGCGGCCGCCGCTCCGAGCTGGCGTCCCTGCAAGCGGCGTATCTCCACCTGCCGGCGCCCCCGGCGCCGACGGCGGCGGCCGTTGCGCTTTCCCGCTGGAAGCGGCTGTTCTTCGTCGCCGGCGAACCGCCGGCGCCGCCGCCCGATGGGGCCGAGGCCCTGGCCGCGGCCTTGGCCGACACCGAGTTCGCCATCCGCGCGGAGGGTGCGACCAACCGGCTGTTGTCGCGTTGGCGGTGGCTGCACGCTGTCCTGGGGGCGCTGGTCTACCTGGTGCTGCTTTTGCACATCGCCGCGGCCATCTATTTCGGGCTGCGCTGGCTATGATGCGGGACCGCCTCCTCTACTGGATCTTTGTCGCCGCCGGCCTGGCGCTGCTGGGCGTCGCGGCGATGATGCAGACAAGCGCGCCGCCCGGCGCCGGACCGGTGGCTCAGCTTGTCGCGCCAGGCCCCCTGTCGCCGGCCCACCAAGCCTTCGGCGCGCAGTGCGCCAGTTGCCACACGCCTCTCAAGGGCGTGGAGAGCAAGACCTGCGTCGCCTGCCACGCGAGCACCGATTTCGGAAACAAACAGTCGACCCAGTTCCATGCCCAGGCCAAGGAGTGCACGGCTTGCCACGTCGAGCACGAAGGCGCGCGCGCCATCGTGAAGATGGACCATCAGGCGTTGCTCGATCCGGCGGTGTGGCGAGGGCCGGCTGTTTCGCCACCCAATCCGCACGCCTTGCCGCCCGAAGCCGCGCTCAATTGCGCAAGCTGCCATTCCGTCCGCGATCCGCATCTGGGACTCTTCGGCCAGGACTGCGCCAGCTGCCACGCGACCAGCAGTTGGAAGGTTCCCAACTTCCGGCATCCGTCGGTCAGCTCGACGCAATGCTCGGAGTGCCACACCGCGCCGCCCAGTCATTTCATGGAGCACTTCAGCATGGTCTCCCAGCGCGCCGCCGGCTCCAAGGCGCGCGTCGAACAATGCTACGCCTGTCACACCACCGACAGCTTCAACAACATCCGCCGCCGAGGCTGGTATGATCACCATTGAGTCCGGCTGGCTCAGCGCCTTCTTCAGGCTCGCGGTGATCATCCTCGAGCTGGCGGGCACGCTGACCATCCTCAGCGGCGCGGCGCTGGCGACGATCCTGTTCGCCCTGCGGGCCCGATCGGGCGACCGGGCCAAGGCCTATGGCGCGTTCCGGTCCGCCCTCGGCCGAAGCATCCTTCTTGGCCTCGAATTCCTGGTCGCCGGCGACATCGTCAAGTCGCTCGTCATCAACCCGACCTTGGACGATCTCATCGTCCTGGCCGGTCTGGTCTTCGTGCGCACCTTCCTTAGCATCTCGCTCGGCGTCGAGATCAACGGCCACTGGCCCTGGGAGGACACGCGCATGGCCAGGGCCACGGGCCGCGAACCTTCCTCACCGCGGGTCTGACCAGACCCGCCCACCCGCCGGGAGATTGACATGCTGCAACGACGAGACCTGCTCACGGGAGCCGCCCTGTTGGCGGCCGGCGCCGCCCAGCCCGCCGCGGCGGCCGCCCAGGCCCACGACATGAAGGGCATGGACGCCATGCCCGGCATGGCGATGTCGATGAGCGACTGCATCGATCACTGCCTGGCTTCCCATCGCCGGTGCCTTGAGACCGCCGCATACGCCCTCGGTCAAGGCGGCGCGCTCGCCGCCCCCGACCTGATCGCCATGCTCACCGACTGCGCCGAGCTGTGCCAGGCGACCGCCAACTCCATGCTCCGCGGCTCGGCCCTGCACCCGGTGCTCTGCCGCGCCTGCGCCGAAGCCTGCGACCTGTGCGCGGCGGCCTGTTCGAAACCCCGCGCCGACGCCCCGATGGCCCAGTGCGCCGAGACGTGCAGGGTGTGCGCCGCGGGCTGCCGACAGATGTCGCGCTGACCGCGCCTTCGGACCTTACGTATACACGCGGCCGCCAATTGCGGGCATTGCAAGCGTCGCGCCGTTAGAGATGCAGACGACGCCATCGGACGCGAACGTCATAAGTTGGAGATCAGAAATGATGCGCAAGATCGCAGTCGTGGCCGGCGCTGTCGGCCTTCTGGCCATGGGGACCGCCGCATTCGCCGACGGCCCCGCGCCCAAGGCCCAGACCCAGCCCGCGCCGGCCGCCTCCGCCCAGACCCCGCCGGACCACGCCCACATGCAGGGCATGGACCATGGCGGCCAGCAGATGCACGACCAGATGATGAAGGACCATCAACAGGGGATGGCGAACATGCCGGCCACGCCGCCCAAGGATCCCGCCGCCAAGAAGCCCATGAAGGGCTGCTGCATGGACAAGCCGATGGCCCCGAAAGGCAAACCCATGGCTCCCAAGGACGCCAAGGATCCCGCCATGCCCATGAAGGACATGTAACGCCCGCTCAAGCCGCGACGCGCCGAAGAACCTGCCGGGCGAGCACGCCCGGCAGGTTCTTTCACGTCCGGGCGCCGCCAGGCGATGTGACATCTACGGATATCCTCGGCCGCGCCCGCCACTAGGCTCGTCGTCACCAGCAGGGAGCCAAGCGATGTTCCACAAGGCCATCGAGACGATGCGCGCCGCGCCCTTGTTCAAGGCGCGCTACGACAACTTCATCGGCGGCGCCTGGTCGGCCCCGACCACGGGCGAGTACTTCGCCGACCACAGCCCGATCAATGGCGACCGGATCGCCGAGTTCGCCCTGTCGGGTCCGGCCGACGTGGAACTGGCGCTCGACGCCGCCCATCGCGCCAAGGCCGGCTGGGCGCGGTTGTCGCCGGCCGAGCGGTCCCGGCTGCTGAGCCGGGTCGCCGATCGCCTGGAGCAGAACCTCGACCTGCTGGCGCTCGCCGAGACGCTCGACAACGGCAAGCCGATCCGCGAGACGCGCGGCGCCGACGTGCCGCTCGCGGTCGATCACTTCCGCTATTTCGCTGGATGCATCCGGGCCGAGGAAGGCGCGATCTCGACGATCGACGCCGACACCATCGCCTACCATTTCCGCGAGCCGCTTGGCGTGGTCGGCCAGATCATTCCCTGGAACTTCCCCCTGCTGATGGCGGCCTGGAAGATCGCGCCCGCGCTGGCCGCCGGCAACTGCACGGTCATCAAGCCAGCGTCCCAGACGCCCCTGACGCTGATGATGCTCGCCGAACTCACCGCCGACATCCTGCCGCCGGGCGTGCTCAACGTCGTGACCGGGCCCGGCCGAACCGTCGGCCAGGCGATCGCCGCCAACCCGCGGATCGCCAAGGTCTCGTTCACCGGCGAGACGGTCACGGGCAAGGCGATCATGCACGCCGCGGCCGATCACCTGATCCCGCAGACGATGGAGCTCGGGGGCAAGTCGCCCAACATCTTCATGGCCGACGTCCTTGATGAGGAGGACGCCTTCTTCGACAAGGCGCTGGAAGGGTTCACGCTCTTCGCCTTCAACAAGGGCGAGGTCTGCACCTGTCCCTCGCGCGCCCTGATCCATGAATCGATCTTCGACCGGTTCATGGAGCGGGCCGTGGCCCGCGTGGCGGCGATCCGTCAGGGCGATCCGCTCGACCCCGCGACCCAGCTGGGCGCCCAGGCGTCCGAAGACCAGCTGCGCAAGATCCTCGGCTATATCGAGATCGGCAAGAACGAGGGCGCGCAATGCCTGATCGGCGGCGCGCGGGCGCTGCCCGGAGGCGAACTCGACGGGGGCTATTTCGTGCAGCCGACCGTCTTCGTCGGCGACAACAGCATGCGAATCTTCCAGGAGGAGATCTTCGGCCCAGTGTTGTCGGTGACGACCTTCAAGACCCTCGACGAGGCGATCGCGATCGCCAACGACACCCCCTATGGTCTGGGCGCCGGCGTCTGGAGCCGCAGCGGCAACACCGCCTATCGCCTCGGCCGCGCCATCGAGGCCGGACGGGTCTGGACCAACTGCTATCACCAGTATCCGGCCCACGCCGCCTTCGGCGGCTACAAGGCCTCGGGGTTCGGACGCGAGACCCACAAGGCGATGCTCGATCACTACCAGCAGACCAAGAACCTGCTCGTCTCCTACGACGAGCACGGCCTTGGTCTCTTCTGATCCCTCGCAAAGGAGCACAGCCATGGCCAAGACCATGAAGGCGGCTGTCGTCCGCCAATTCGGCGCGCCGCTGGTGATCGAGGAAGCGCCGATCCCCACGGTCGGTCCCGGACAGATCCTGGTGAAGATCGCCGCCACCGGCGTCTGTCACACCGACCTGCACGCCGCCGAGGGCGATTGGCCGGTGAAGCCGAACCCGCCCTTCATTCCTGGCCATGAAGGCGTCGGTCACGTCGCCGCTGTCGGGTCGGGCGTCACCCACGTCAAGGAGGGCGACCGGGTCGGCGTGCCGTGGCTCTACACCGCCTGCGGCCATTGCGTGCATTGCCTGGGGGGATGGGAGACCCTGTGCGAGAGCCAGCAGAACACCGGCTATTCGGTCAACGGCAGCTTCGCCGAATACGTCCTCGCCGACCCCAACTATGTCGGCCACCTGCCGGACAATGTCGGCTTTATCGACATCGCGCCGATCCTGTGCGCGGGCGTTACCGTCTACAAGGGACTGAAGGCGACCGAGGCCAAGCCGGGCGAGTGGGTCGTGGTCTCCGGCATCGGCGGCCTGGGTCACATGGCCGTGCAGTACGCCAAGGCGATGGGGCTCAACGTGGCGGCGGTCGACATCGACGACCGCAAGCTCGATCTGGCGACACGCCTTGGCGCGGCCGTGACCGTCAACGCCCGAGAGCAGGATCCCGCCGCCGCGATCAAGGCGGCGATCGGCGGCGCGCAGGGCGTCCTCGTCACCGCCGTCTCGCCCAAGGCCTTCCAGCAGGCGCTCGGCATGGTCCGGCGCGGCGGCACGGTGGCCCTCAATGGCCTGCCGCCCGGCGATTTTCCGCTGTCGATCTTCGACACCGTGCTCAACGGCGTCACCGTCCGCGGCTCGATCGTCGGCACCCGGCTCGACCTGATGGAGGCGCTGGCCTTCGCCGGCGAGGGCAAGGTTCACGCGACTGTCCACACCGAACCGCTCGAGAAGATCAACGACGTCTTCGCGCGCATGCACCACGGCGACATCGAGGGCCGCATCGTCCTCGACCTCGCCTAATCCCCCCGCGACGAACCGCGAGCAAACCATGTTCGACAGTCCTACCTTGCCGGCCACACGGCGCCGCTTCGTCCAGGGCCTGGCGGTCAGCGGGGCGGTGGCCGGAGTTTCGCCGGCGCTGCTGGCGGGCCCCGCCGCCGCCGCGACCGCCGAATTGCGCGGGACCGAATTCGATCTCGAGATCGCCGAACTGCCGGTCAACTTCACCGGCAAGCGTCGGATCGCCACGGCGGTGAACGGCGCCGTGCCCGCCCCCGTGCTGCGATTGCGCGAGGGCGACACCGTCACCCTGCGCGTCCGCAACCGCCTCAAGGAGATGTCCAGCATCCACTGGCACGGGGTCATCCTGCCCGCCGAGATGGACGGCGTACCAGGCATCAGCTTTCCCGGGATCGCGCCCGGCGAGACCTTCACCTATCGCTTCGAGCTGCGTCAGGCGGGCACCTACTGGTATCACGCGCACACCTTGGCCGAGCAAACCGGGCTTTATGGCGCGATCATCGTCGAGCCGCGCGCGCCGACCGGACCTGGGCCCGATCGGGACTACGCCATCCTGCTGAGCGACTGGTCGGACGAACCGCCGCTGCAGATCTTCACGAACCTCAAGAAGCTGAGCAGCTACTACAATTTCGCGCAGCCGACCGCCGGAGACTTCCTCAAGGATGTGGGCAAGCTGGGGTTCGGCGAGGCCCTCGCGCGGCGGCGGATGTGGAACCGGTCGCGGATGAACCCGACCGACTACAGCGACGTTTCCGCCGCCACCTACACCTACCTGATGAACGGAACGCCGCCGGCCGGGAATTGGACGGCGATCGCCGCCCCCGGCGAGCGAGTTCGCCTCCGGTTCGTGGGGGCGGGGACGGCGACCTTCTTCGACGTGCGCCTTCCTGGGGTCCCGCTGACCGTCGTCTCGACCGATGGCCAGCCGGTGGAGCCGGTGACGGTCGAGGAGTTCCGGATCGGACCGGGCGAAACCTACGATGTCGAGTTCGTCATGCCCGAGGGCGCCCGAACGATCTTCGCCCAATCGATCGACCGGACGGGTTTCGCCCGCGGCGTCATCGCCCCAGCGCCCGGCATGACGGCGCCGACGCCGGCGCTCGATGCGCGGACCTGGCTCGATCCGGTCGACATGATGGGCGCCATGGCCGCCATGGGCGGCGAACACGCCGGCCACGGCATGGCGGACACGCCCCCGAAGGCGCGTCACGCGCGCACCGAGTACGGCGCCAACACCGACATGCGCGTCGACTATCCGCGCACCAATCTCGACGATCCCGGCGCGGGCCTGCGCGAGCGGTCCTGGCGGGTGCTGACCCTGGCCGACCTTCGCACGCCCGGCGGCGATCCGGATCCTCGCGAGCCGGAGCGTGAGATCGAGTTGCACCTCACCGGCAACATGGAGCGCTTCATCTGGACGCTGGACGGGATCAAGCTGAACGATTCCCGTCCGCTCCACTTCAAGCCGAACGCGCGGCTGCGCATCGTTCTCGTCAACGACACGATGATGGCCCACCCGATGCACCTCCACGGCATGTGGAGCGATGTCGAAGGCCCGGACGGCGCGTTCCAGGTCCGCAAGCATACCGTGGTGGTCCAGCCCGCCCAGCGGATCAGCTTTCGCGTCACCGCCGACGCCATGGGGCGATGGGCCTTCCACTGTCATCTGCTCTACCACATGGCGGCCGGCATGTTCCGGGAGGTGGTCGTCGCATGACCCGTCTGGCCCTCTCGCGAGCGTCTCTGCTCGCCTTGGCTCTGAGCGTTTCGGCCGTGGCCGCGCCCGCAATCGCCCAGGACGCCCCCCATCAGCACGCCGCGCCACCGCCGCCGAGCCCGGCCCCAACGGCCTCCCCCGCGGCGCCTGCGGATCACGCGGGCATGGATATGTCCGGCATGGATATGTCCGGCGCGGGGACGCCCGCCGGCGGCATGACCATGGACATGGGACGGATGCAGGGCGGCAAGGCTCCGCCGGACGCCCGCAACTCCGACGACTATGCGGACGGCTATCGCAATTCGACGCTGCCGGGCTACGAGATGGCCGACAAGCTGTCGATCCCCAAGGTTCTCGTTGACGAACTGGAGTTCGCCAGCGGCAACGAGGGGCAGGGCGTCGGCTGGACCGTCCTCGTCACCCAGGGCCAGGACGACAGCAAGCTCTGGCTGCGCAGCCAGGGCCTCAAGAACTCCAAGGATCGCCTCGATCCGGAGAGCAGCGTCGAGGCGCTGTGGTGGCGCAGCAAGAGCCCGTTCTGGGGCACGTTGCTGGGCGTTCGTCAGGATCTCGGCAAGGGGGCGACCACTTGGCTCGCCGCCGGCGTCGAGGGCCTGGCGCCCTACTGGTTCGATGTCCAGCTGACCGGCTACGTCGGCGACGACGGCCGCCTCGGCGCTCGCGCCAAGGGCGCCTACGAGGTCCGCTTCACCAATCGCCTCATCCTGACCCCGCAGGTCGAAACCAACCTCTATTCCAAGCGCTCGACCGACCGTGAGCTCGGCGGCGGCTTCAGCAACGTCGAGCTGAGCGCTCGGCTGCGCTACGAGGTCTCGCGGAAATTCGCGCCCTATGTCGGCTTCGTCTGGGAGCGGGCGCTGGACGACACCGCCGACTTCCGACGTGCCGATCGCCAGCGCCCGGCCGAGCATCGGGTGGTTGTCGGCTTGCGATCATGGTGGTGAGGCGCTGCGCGGCGCCTTGGCGACCGGAAGACGGCCTGACGTGTTCTGCGGCGGACGATAGCCCTGGCCGGAGCCAGACGGCTGCGTCGATCCTGTTGCTTCTCGCGGTCGCGGCGGCGTCTGCGGGCCAGACCGCCGTCCTCGCCTTTCTCCCGACCCTCGTCGACGGAGGCCAGGCCGACTTGGCGCTGCGCATCCACGATGTCCATGTCGCGAGTTTGACGGCGGCCCACCCGCTGGCGGCGCTCGTCTTCGCGCCGCTCTGGGGATGGCTCGCCGACCGCATCGACTACCGGATCATTCTGCGCACGGCCCTGGTCGTCCTCGCGCTGGCGACCGCGCCGGTCGGGGCGGTCCCGCTCCCCATGCTGTATGGACTTCGCTTGCTGGCTGGGCTGTCCGCGGCCGCCATCATCCCGCTGGCGCTGCTGTCAACGAACTTCGCACCCGGTGGCCGGGACGAGCAGGCGAGGCGTTTCACCTGGCTGACGGCCTTCATGTTTCTTGGCGACCTGTTCGGCCCCCTGCTCGCCGAAGCGTCCGCGTCGCTCTTTCCCCGCACGCCGCTGTCGGTGCTCGCGCTCGTCATCGCCGTGCTGGCGCTGGCGCTGACGACCGGCATTGTGCGCTTGCCGGCCCGCTGTGCCGCCCGTCCCGAGGGACGTCGCCTGCAAGCCCCGCCGCGCGTCGTCACGCTTGTCCTCCTGCTTGTCACCATCGTCGGCGGCGGCGGACTCGCCGCCATGCATGTCAGTCTGCTCGTGACCCGCTCCGAGGGCGCGCTGAGCCGCGAGGCGATCGCCGGGATGCTCAGTCTCTGCGGGCTGGCGATGTTGGCGGCTCAGCTTTTCCACACCCGCGTCACCTGGCTGGTGACCGCGCCTCGACGCCTGGCCTGCCTCACGCTCGCGCTTCTAGCCCTGTCGCTGTTTCTCTTTCGGTTTGGAACGACCGTGGTCGAAATGGCCGGTCTCATCGCCGTCGCCGGCTGGAGCTCAGCCAGTCTTCGGCTGGTCACGAGCTTCTGGATCAGCGGCCCCATGCGGCCCTCTGGAGTCATGCTTGGGCTGCAGCATACAGCCGCGAGCCTCGGCCAGGCGCTGGCGCCCATGTCGCTCGCCGTCGTGTCACCCCATCGGCAAGCGGCCGTCGTCGAAGCGATCGGCTGGCTGTCGCTCGGTCTGCTCGCGCTTCTGCCGGCGATATGGCGCCGGACGGCGACACCGGTCCATCCAGCCGGGAAAGGGCGTGACAGCGCCGCCACGTCCGAGAGCCGCGTCCGCCACGCGCCCAGCTTCACGCCAAGGAGTCGCCCATGAAAATCCGCCTCGCCGCCGTTCTGCTGTTGCTCGCCTTGCCCAGCGCCGCGCTGGCGGCTGGCGACATCCTGCTCTATCGCGACCCTGGATGTGGTTGCTGCGAGGCCTGGGCCCAGGCCGTCCGTGCGAAACTGGACAGAAAGGTCATCGTCAGGGATCAGGTCGCCCGCGTGCGCCTGCAGCGCCAATCCGGCCTGCCGCCGGCGCTTTCCTCCTGCCACACCGCGATCATCGACGGTTTCGTTATCGAAGGTCATGTGCCGGTCGCCGAGGTGAAGCGTCTCCTGGCCGCCCGGCCGGCTGGCGTGAAGGGGCTCGCCGTCGGCGGCATGCCGATCGGCTCGGAGGGCATGGCGGCGCCGAGCGGGGCGCGGCAACACTACGATGTCGTGGCCTTCGGGCCGGCCGGCGCGCGGGTTTTCGCCCGCTACTGACCTCCAACGGTCAGGGCCATGGGCTGGCGTCGGGTCAATGCGCGTCGCGCGACATCCCCGACTGCCTGACGCAAGGCTTCGAGCACCGCCCGGCCGATCACCGGCTTGGGGATCACCTGATCGAAGCCGGCCGCGCGCGCGCGTTGCTCGAGATCCTCGTCGTAGAAGCCGGAGATCAGGATGGCGCCGCCGCGCCAGCCCTGGCGCCGGAGATGATCCAGGAGCGTCAGGCCGTCGATGTCGGGCATCCGGTAGTCGAGGATCACGCAATCGGCTTCCCTAGCGCGCGGATCAGCCAGAAGGGCGCTCCCCGTGGTGTAGCCGCTCACCGTGTAGCCGCGGGCTCGAAGCATGAGGAGGAGGCCGCGTCGCACGCCAGGATCATCGTCGGAGACGAGGACCGTATAGCGGCGATCGCGCGGCGAGGAACTGACCGATAACATCGCGCGATGAAGGCATCCGGTTGAAAGCCTGGTGACCGTCGCATGTCCGCCGCCTCCGGGTCGCTACGTAAACGTCGCAGTCACTTGGGTTTGCGGCCCATCCCGGCGGCGAAGGCGATCCTAAGCGCCTCGGACAGGTTGCGCACGTCCAGCTTGGTCATCAGGCTGGCGCGATGCACCTCCACGGTGCGTGACGAGCATCCAAGGTCATAGGCGATGGTCTTGTTGGGATGGCCTTGGGCCAAGCCCTCCAGCACCTCGCGCTCACGAGGGGTGAGGCTGGCGATGCGAACCTGCGCGTCCGACGCCTCGATCGCGCGGACGTCGGCGTCGTCGATACGCGCGAATGCTCGCTCGACCGCATGGAGAAGAGCGGCCTTCTCGAAGGGCTTTTCGAGGAAATCCACGGCGCCGGCCTTCATCGCCTGCACCGCGACCGACACATCGCCATGACCCGTCAGCACGATGACCGGCATCTGGATGCCGCGCTCGGCCATGGCGGTCTGCACCTCCAGGCCGTCCATCGCCGGCATGCGCACGTCGAGAATGACGCAGCCCTGGGTCGTGGGCCGGGCCCGGGCCAGAAATTCGACACCCGAGGCGTAGGTCTCAACGCCAAGGCCGACCGCCTTCAACGCAAACCCGGCCGCGCGCCGGATCGCCTCTTCGTCGTCGACGAGGTGTATGATCCGCCTATCCCCCATAATCCTCCTCCGCCCCCGCGTGGATCAAGGTGAAATGGAACCGGGCGCCGCCACGCTCAGGCGCCTCGACCCAGATCCGCCCGCCGTGCGCTTCGATGATGGTCCGGCAGATCGAGAGCCCCAGACCCATGCCGTCGGCCTTGGTCGAGACGAACGCCGTGAAGAGCTGCTCGCCGATGTCCTCGGCGATGCCCGGCCCGCTATCCTCGACGGTGACCTCGATCAGGCCGTCGCCGCGCAGGCGCGTGGCGATTCTCAGGTCGCGGATCGGGGTGTCCGCCATCGCCTCGATGGCGTTGCGCATAAGGTTGACCAGGACCTGTTGAATCTGCACCCGATCGACGAGGACGGGCGTGGCCGCCGGATCGAAATCGAAGAAGCTGCGCACCCCCCGCTCGCGCGCGCCCACGAGCGCCAGCTGGCCGGCGTCGCCGATCACCTGCGCCAGGTCGTGCAGGCTCTTCTCGACCTCGCCGCGCGCCACGAAGTCGCGCAGGCGGCGCACGATATGGCCAGCGCGCAGGGTCTCCTGCGCGGCCTCGTCCATGACCCGGCGAAAGGTGGCGAAGGGTTCCCCCTGCTCGGCTTCCAGCATGTCGCGGATCGTCTCCAGATAGAGCGAGACGGCCGCCAGAGGCTGGTTGAGTTCATGCGCCAGGGTCGAGGCCATGGTGCCCATGGCGCTCAGCCGGGAGACATGAACCAGCTCGGCCTGAAGCGCCTTCAGCTTCAGTTCGTCCTGCTCCTTGGCGGTCAGATCGCGAATGAAGCCGGTGAACAGCCGCTGGCCGTTCTCGCCCGCCTCGCCGACCGAAAGCTCCATCGGGAAGGTCGACCCGTCACGTCGCAGCCCCACCACGACGCGGCCGACGCCGATGATCCTGCGCTCGCCGGTCTGCAGGTAGTGGTTGATGTACGCGTCGTGCCGGCCATGGTCCGGCTCGGGCATCAGACACGCGACATTGCGGCCGATCAGCTCGGCCTCGCGATAGCCGAACAGGCGCTCGGCCGCCGCGCTGAACGAGGTGATGGCGCCGGCCTCGTCGATGATGATCATCGCGTCCGGCACCGTCGCCAGGATCGATTGCAAATGCTGCTCGCGCGTTTCGATGGAGGCGCGCACCGCGGCCTCGTCGGTGATGTCGCGGGCGATGCAGGCGAAGCCGCGATGCGCGCCCGCGTCGAACAGCGGCGTGACGGTCAGGCGGGCGAGGTATTCAGCGCCGTTTTCGCAGACCCGCCAGGCCTCGCGCTCCAGCACGCCGTCGCGCAAGGCCGCGGCGAGATCCGCCCGGGGACGCCCGGCGTGGATCTCATCGGGCGGATAGAAGACATCGTGCTGCTGGCCGACGACGTGATCGGCTGACCGGCATTCGATCCGTTCGCCGCCGATATTGTAGCTCAGGACCCGTCCCGAGGCGGCAAGCAGCGTCAGTACATAGCCGCCGGCCTGGCGCAGAAACAGCCGCGCAAGCTGCTCGACGGCGGCCACGCCCGCCTCGGGGCCTTGATCCTGGTCGCGCATGCCGCCGGCTCAGGCCAGATCCGCGGCGCGCAGGCGCGGCGATGCGGCGCGAGCGCGAGCTTGGCGACACCCCGCGGGGCCGGACCGGCAGGCCGCCCGACAACGCCGCGCGCCAGCCTTCAGCCCCCACGCGCGCGGGTCCGATAGTGCATCCATGGGTCACGGTCTCGCTTGTATCCGCGGGGTCCTATCGCGTTTACGCGCGGGCCGGCCGGTCCCCTCAGAATTTCAGCGCAAAGTGCGGCCGCGCCGTTGCTTGGCGCCCGCGCGGCTTGTCGAACGCCTCGCGGCCTGTTGCCCTCTCCAGCCGCGGGTCTGAGGAGAGTACGTATTGACCCCGGCACGATCTCAGACCCTACAAGGACTGCTGGCGAAAGGAACGCGCGGATGAACGAGACCAAGCCCACGGCGCATGGCGCCCCGGCGGCCGACCAAGTGAAGGACCCGGTCTGCGGCATGAGCGTGGACCCGGCCAAGACCGCGCACCATGCCGAGCACGCCGGCAAGCCGCACCACTTCTGCAGCGCGGGCTGCCGGGCCAAATTCATCGCCGATCCCGACCGCTATCTCGGCGCGCCGGCCGCGTCGGCCGCGTCGGCCGCGCCCGAAGGCGTCATCTGGACCTGCCCCATGCATCCGGAGATCCGCCAGGACCATCCCGGAGCCTGTCCCATCTGCGGCATGGCGCTCGAACCGGCGACGGTGACCGCCGACGCCGGTCCCAGCCATGAGCTGATCGACATGACCCGCCGCTTCTGGGTCGGTCTGGCTCTCAGCATCCCGGTGCTGATCCTCGAGATGGGCGGCCATCTATTCCCCGCGTTGCATCACATCATCCCGATGCCGGTTTCGATATGGGTCCAGTTCGCCCTGGCTACCCCGGTGGTCCTATGGGCCGGTTGGCCGTTCTTCGAGCGTGGCTGGGCCTCGCTGAAGACCCGCAACCTCAACATGTTCACGCTGATCGCCATGGGGACGGGCGTGGCCTGGATCTATAGCGTCGTCGCCACGCTCGCGCCCCAGGTCTTCCCACCCGCGTTCCAGAACACCGACGGCGTGGTGGCGGTCTATTTCGAGGCCGCGGCGGTGATCACCGTGCTGGTGCTGCTGGGCCAGGTGCTCGAACTGCGGGCGCGCGAGCGCACATCGGGCGCGATCAAGGCGCTGCTCAATCTGGCGCCCAAGACCGCGCGCCGCATCGCGGCGGACGGGTCGGAGGCGGAGGTCAGCCTCGATCTGGTGACGGTCGGCGATCGTCTGCGCGTGCGGCCCGGCGAAAAGGTCCCGGTCGACGGGGTGGTCGAGGACGGCCGTTCCTCGCTGGACGAGTCGATGGTCACCGGCGAGTCCATGCCGGTCACGAAGGCCAAGGACGACAAGGTGATCGGCGGCACGCTCAACCAGACCGGCGCGCTGGTCATCGTCGCCGACAAGGTCGGTCGCGACACCATGCTCGCCCGCATCGTCCAGATGGTCGCCGAGGCCCAGCGTTCGCGCGCGCCGATCCAGCGCATGGCCGACCAGGTCTCCGGCTGGTTCGTCCCGGTCGTCATCGGCGTGGCGGTCCTGGCCTTCATCGCCTGGAGCGTCTGGGGGCCCGAGCCGCGCTTCGCCTACGGACTCGTGGCCGCCGTCGCCGTCCTGATCATCGCCTGTCCCTGCGCGCTGGGGCTCGCCACGCCGATGTCGATCATGGTCGGCGTCGGCCGGGGCGCGGGCGTCGGCGTCCTGATCAAGAACGCCGAAGCGCTCGAGCATATGGAGAAGGTCGACACGCTGGTCGTCGACAAGACCGGCACGCTGACGGAGGGCCGCCCGGCGGTCACGCAGGTCGTGCCCGCGGCGGGGTTTGACGAGGTCGAACTGCTGCGGCTGGCCGCGTCCGTCGAACGGGCGTCCGAACATCCGCTGGCGCTGGCCATCGTCGAAGCGGCCAAGGCGCGCGGCGTCGCGGTCGCCGAGGTCAGCGATTTCGATTCCCCGACCGGGCGCGGCGCGCTGGGAACCGTCGAGGGCCGCCGCATCGTGCTCGGCAACGCCCGGTTCCTGGCCGACGAGGGCGTCGCGACCGAGGCCCTGGCGGAGCAGGCCGACGCTCTTCGCCGCGACGGGGCCACGGCGATCTTCATCGGCGTCGACGGCCGGGTCGGCGGCGCCTTCGCCATCGCCGACCCCGTCAAGGCGACCACGCCCGAAGCCTTGGCCGCCCTCAAGGCCGAAGGCATCCGGGTGGTGATGCTGACGGGCGACAACCGCACCACGGCCGAGGCGGTCGCGCGGCGTCTGGGCATCGAGGAAGTGGAAGCCGAGGTCCTGCCCGACCAGAAGAGCGCCGTCGTCGCGCGTCTCAAGCGCGAGGGGCGCGTGGTCGCCATGGCCGGAGACGGCGTCAACGACGCGCCGGCCCTCGCCGCGGCCGATGTCGGCATCGCCATGGGCTCGGGGACCGATGTGGCGATCGAGAGCGCGGGCGTCACCCTCCTCAAGGGCGACCTCAACGGCATCGTCAAGGCGCGGCGGCTGAGCCAGGCGACCATGTCCAACATCCGCCAGAACCTGGTCTTCGCCTTCATCTACAACGTCGCGGGCGTGCCCGTGGCGGCCGGCGTGCTCTATCCGCTGTTTGGCATCCTGCTCTCGCCGATCATCGCGGCCGCGGCGATGGCGCTGTCCTCGGTCAGCGTGGTCACCAACGCGCTGCGGCTCAATCGGCAGAAGATATGAGCATGCGCGCTCGTCCCGAAGCCGCCGCCCAAACCGCTCGCCGCCCCTAGGAGCCCGCCAATGCATTACAGCCGCGGAAATTATGAAGCGTTCGTCCGTCCCCGCAAGCCGGAGCGGGCCGACAGGGCGACGGCCTGGTTCGTCGGCGCGGGCCTCGCCGGCCTGGCGGGCGCGGCCTTCCTCATCAGGGACGGCGGCGTCGCGGGCGAGCGCATCACGCTTCTCGAGGAGTTGGAGCTTCCCGGCGGCGCCCTTGATGGCCTGGACGTGGCGGAAAAGGGGTTCGTCATCCGCGGCGGGCGCGAGATGGAGGCGCATTTCGAGTGCCTCTGGGATCTCTACCGCTCGATCCCCTCGCTCGAGATCGAAGACGCCAGCGTCCTCGACGAATTCTACCGGCTCAACAAGGACGATCCGAACGTCTCGCTGCAGCGGGTCACGCAGAGCCGCGGGCAGGATGTGCCCGACAAGGCGCTGCTGACGCTGAACGACAAGGCCCAACGAGAGCTCCTCTCCGTCTTCCTGGCGACCCGCGAAGAGATGGAGAACAAGCGGATCAACGAGGTGTTCGGCCCCGATTTCCTGAAGAGCAATTTCTGGCTGTTCTGGCGTACGATGTTCGCGTTCGAGGAGTGGCATTCGGCCCTGGAGATGAAACTCTATCTCCACCGCTTCATCCACCACATCGGCCAGCTCGCCGACTTCTCGTCGCTCAAGTTCAACCGGTACAATCAGTACGAGTTGATGGTCCTGCCGCTGGTCAAGTGGCTGCAGGATCAGGGCGTCCGGTTCCGCTACGGCGTTCAGGTCACCGACATCGATTTCGCGATCGACGCCGAACGCAAGCAGGCGACGCGGATCGGCTGGATCGAGAAGGGCGCCGAGGGCGGCGTCGATCTTGGCCCCGACGATCTGGTGTTCATCACCATCGGGTCGCTGACCGAAAATTCCGACAGCGGCGACCATCAGACCCCGGCCAAGCTGAATCAAGGCCCGGCGCCCGCCTGGGACCTGTGGCGGCGCATCGCGGCCAAGGACCCGGCCTTCGGACGTCCCGACGTGTTCGGGGCCCATATTGCGCAGACCAAATGGGCGTCGGCGACCATCACCACGCTCGACGCGCGTATTCCGCAGTACATCCGCAAGATCGCCAAGCGCGATCCGTTCAGCGGCAAGGTGGTCACCGCCGGCATCGTCACGGCCAAGGATTCGAGCTGGCTGCTGAGTTGGACGGTCAGCCGCCAGCCCCATTTCAAGAAGCAGCCGAAGGACCAGCTCGTGGCCTGGTTCTACGCCCTGTTCGTCGATCGGCCCGGCGACTATGTGAAAAAGCCGATGCAGGCCTGCACTGGCGAGGAGATCACCCAGGAATGGCTCTATCACCTCGGCGTCCCGGTCGAGGATATCGCCGATCTCGCGGCGAGCGGCGCCAGGACCGTGCCGGTGATGATGCCCTATATCACCGCCTTCTTCATGCCCCGCCAGGCCGGAGACCGGCCGGACGTGGTCCCGGCGGGGGCCGTCAATTTCGCCTTCATCGGCCAGTTCGCCGAGTCCAAGCAGCGCGACTGCATCTTCACCACGGAGTATTCGGTCCGCACGCCGATGGAGGCGGTCTACACGCTGCTCGATGTCGAGCGCGGCGTGCCCGAAGTGTTCAACTCGACCTATGACATTCGCACTCTGCTCGCCGCCGTCGCGCCGCTGCGGGATGGCGAGGGCATCGAGATCCCCGGCCCCGCCATCCTGCGCAAGCTGCTGCTGAAGACGCTGGAAGGCACCGAGATCGCCAAGCTGGTCGAGCGGTTTCATCTGATCGCGGACTAGCGATCGCCGGGGCGGCCGCCGCGGCGAGCGTCTAGGCTCGCGGCGGCCGTCCCATCCCCGCCGCGAAGGCGATCCGCAGGGTCTGGGCCAAGGTCTGGACGCCGAGCTTGCGTGCCAGGCTCGCGCGACAGACCTCGACCGTGCGCGAGGAGATCCCGAGATCATAGGCGATGGCCTTGTTCGCGCGCCCCTGGGCGAGACCTTCGAGGACATCCCGCTCGCGCGGCGACAGAGCCTCGACGCGGCCCTGCGCCTCGGCTTCCTCGGCCGCCCGGCCATCGGCCCGGTCGATGCGCGCGAAGCCGCGATGGAGCGCTTCGAGCAGCATGGCCTTTTCAACAGGCTTGGCCAGGAAGTCGACGGCCCCGGCCCGCATCGCCCGGACCGCCAGGGCGACATCGCCATTGCCGGTCAGCACGACGACCGGCATGTCGACGCCGATATCGGCCAGGGCGACCTGAACCTCAAGCCCGCCCAGGCCCGGCATCTGCATGTCCAGGATGACGCAGCCGATCTTGGCCTGCGTCGCGACGGCCACAAACGCCGTCCCCGACGGATAGGTCTCGACGCTGAAGCCCGTGGCGCGGAGCATGAAGCCGACCGACCGCTGGATCGTCTCCTCGTCGTCGACGATATGAACGACACGCTTGTCCCCCATGGGCCTCCTCAGGCGAACTGAGCGGGCGCCAGGCTGCAGTGGCGAATGCGGCGCCGCTTCGCGGACGCCTTGTGCGGGTTGGACCGGGGTCCAGGGTCAAGAGGCTTCGCCGTTCGCCTCCCGGCGGCTGGCCGAGGATTGGCGAACGCCGTTCACAGCAGGGCGCGCACGGCCTGGGCGATCGCCGGCGTCATGTCGATGGCGTTCGACGCATGGGCGACCGTGTTGGTGCTGACGATGCGCGCGACGTGTTCGCCCAGGACCTGGGCGGCGTCGCCGGCGAACAGCGCATGCACCACGACGCAGTCCGGCGGCGCAAAACCCAGGGCCTTGAGCTGGCGGGCCGCGACGGCGAGCGTGCGGCCCGACGAGGCGATGTCGTCGACGAGCACGGCTTGGCGGCCCAGGAAGGCGCCGGCGTTGGGGATCGAGATGTCGACCTCACGATCCCCGGACCGCTGCTTTTGGCAGACCAGGAACGGCGCGTCGGCGCCGGCCGCCACCTGCGCCACCCACTGCTCGCTCTCCAGATCGGGCCCGACGATCACCGGTCGGGCGACGTTCCGCCTGATCCACGACGCCATGAGCGGCGCGGCGTGAACGAGCTGGCTGGGGATTCGGTAGATCTCCGCCAGGGCGTGATGGCGGTGCAGGTGGGGATCGACGGTCACCAGCCAGTCGAGGTGGCGCGAGAGCACCGCCGCGAAAATACGCGACGTGACCGCCTCGCCCGGATGGAAACGGGTGTCCTGGCGCATGTAGGCCAGATAGGGCGCGATCAGGCCCACCCCGCGCGCGCCAAGCTCGCGCAGCGTGTCCGCCGCGAAGAGCAGCGGCGGCAATTTCGCGTCCGGACGCTCGAGGCCGCAGACCAGGATGACATCGCGCTCGGTGACGTCGCTGTCGATCCGAAGGTAGGTCTCGCCATCTGGAAACTGGCGCTGCAGCAGGACCCCTGCCTCCGCGCCGAGCGCTGGGCCAAGGGCTTGGGCCAGGCGCTCGCCGCCGTCCAAGGCGAAGACGATCGGCGGCGTCATGGCGCCGCGATCGCGAAGATCGCCCCGTCGCTCAAGGCGAAGGCGGCCGCATAGTCCAGTTCGCCGGGGCTCTCGGCGTGAAGGGTGCACAAGGGCGACCCCGCGACGATCGACTGGCCGAGCCGGGCGTGGACCGCCACCCCGGCCGCCTTGGCCATCGGCGCGCCCGCGAGCTTGGCGACGGTCGCGAGTTTGCGGTTGTCGATGCTGGCGATCCGGCCGCTGGAGGGCGCGGTCAGGTCTCGCTGGAAGCGGGCGACCGGCGGCGAGCGCATGCCGCCTTGGGCCTGGCAGATGCGCTTGAACTTGGCCCAGGCGCGGCCGCTCTCGAGGCTTTGCCGCGCGCGCGCGAGGCCAGCGCCAGGGGCCGCCACGCCCGCCAGCTCGAACAATCCCCCGGCCAGTTCACAGGCCCTATGGGCGAGATCCTCGACGCCGGGCTCGCCTTGAAGCACGGCCAGTATGTCCAGCGCCTCCAGCGCCGGCCCGATGCCGCGTCCGATCGGCTCAGCCCCAGGGCCATACATCACCCGCGTGCGCAGGCCGAAGGCGGCGGCCACCGAGGTGAGCGCCGCCTCGAGATCCCGCGCGGCCTCCAGGCTCCGCACCTTGGCGGTCGGTCCCACAGGAACGTCGATCACCAGGTGGGTCGCGCCGGCGGCGATCTTCTTGGACAGCACCGAGGCCACCAGCTGGCCGACCGCGTCGATGTCGAGCGCCCGCTCGACGCCAATGATCACGTCGTCGGCCGGGCTCAACCGAACCGCCCCGCCCCAGGCGATGCAGCCCCCCTCGCGCGCCACCACCCGGCGGATCGCGGCGATGTCGAGGTCGACGGGCGCCAGAACCTCCATGGTGTCGGCGGTGCCGGCCGGTGAGGTGATCGCGCGCGAGGAGGTCTTGGGCATGACCAGGCCTTCGGCCGCCATGATCGAGACGATGATCGGCGTGGTGCGGTTGCCCGGCAAGCCGCCGACGCTGTGCTTGTCGACGACGATCGGCCCAGGCCAGCTCAACTGCTCGCCGACCTCGACCATGGCCTTGGTCAGTCCGATCGTCTCGGCCTGATCGAGCGGCGCCGCCGAACAGGCGGTGACGAACGCCGAGAGGTGGACGTCGCTATAGCGATGCTCGGCGATATCCGCGACGATCGCCGAAAAGGCCGCCTGGCTCAGGCGCTCTCCATAGATCCGGCGGCGCACCGCCCGCAGCGAGGCCAACGGCGGAGCGTGGGCGACCTCCACGCGGTCGCCCGCCTTGACCCCGAGCCGGGCCCATGCGGTCTCGGAAAGGCCGATCTCGCCGGGGTCTGGCGTGTCGCCCGAGCTGTGCAACAAGGACACCACCGCCTCGCGGCCGCCGGCGCGCAGGACGACCTGGGCGCGCGACCCCAGGCCCTCGGACCGGCAGACCGGGCAGTCGTGCCGCATCACCGCGATCATGTCGCCGCCAGCCGCGGTGAGCCCCATGCGACGCGCGCGCAGCGTGGCCGACGCCGGCCTCGCGTCGGCCTGCTCGTGCCTTGGGACGCTCACGCCAGCCGCCCCCAGCTGCCGAGGGTCGGGACGGTGCAAGGCCAGCCGTGTTCCTCGCCGATGCGCTTGGCCAGGACCTGCGCGCCGGCCGGCTCGCCATGGGTGACATAGACATGCCGCGGCGCCGCCTGCATGGCGCCCAGCCACCGCATGAGCTCGTCGCTGTCGGCGTGGGCCGACAGCATGGTCAGGTTCGCCACCTCGGCGTGGACGGGGACGTGTTCGCCGTGGATCTTGATCGTCCGGGCCCCCGAGACGAGCGCAGCGCCGCGCGTGCCGGCCGCCTGGAAGCCGGAGAACAGGATGAGGTTGCGCTCATCCGGGGCGAACCGCTTGAGATGGTGCACGACGCGGCCACCGGTCGCCATGCCGCTGGCCGAGATGATCACCTTGGGGGTGGCGTCCGCGGTCAGCGCCTTGGATTCCTCGACTTCGCGCACATAGTGCGCGACGCCGCACGCGGCTTCGCATGCCGCGCGGCTCAGCCTGTGTTCGTCCATGAAATCACACATCAGCCCGCTGGCGTCGATCGCCATCGGGCTGTCCAGATAGATCGGCGCATCACGCAGCCGGCCGTCCGCGCGCAGACGGGACAGATGATAGAGCAGCGATTGGACGCGACCGACCGCGAAGGCGGGGATCACCACGGTTCCCCCGCGTCGGATGCACCGTTCGATATGGTCTCCCAGCGCCCGCGACGGATCCACGCGGTCATGGCGGCGGTCGCCATAGGTGGATTCGACGATGACGTAGTCGGCCCGCGCCGGCGGTTCGGGGTCCTTGATCACCGCGTCGTCATAGCGCCCGATATCGCCCGAGAAGAGAACCGACCGGCCCTTCCAGTCGATCTCGATCGACGCCGCGCCGAGGATGTGGCCGGCGCGATGGTAGCGCGTCCTGATCCCGTCGGCGAGCGAGCGCCATTCGCCAAACCCGATGGTCTCGAACAGCCGCAGGGCCAGGCGCGCGTCGGCCTCCGTGTAGAGCGGCAGCGCCGGATCGTGGCGCGAGAAGCCGTGGCGGTTGGCGAACTCCGCGTCCTTCTCCTGGATGCGCCCGCTGTCGGCGAGCAGCAGTTGGCAAAGGGCCGCCGTGGCCGGCGTGCTGAGGACGGTCCCATCCCATCCCAGGCGGGCCATGCGTGGCAGGGCGCCCGAATGGTCGAGATGGGCGTGGGTGAGCAGCACCTGCTCGACGTCGGCCACCTCGGGCGCAAGCGGCGCCCAGTTGAGGCGGCGCAGGTCCTTGGCCCCCTGGAACAGACCGGAATCGACCACGATCCGGGTCTGGCCGTCGTCCAGCAGGTAGCGCGAGCCCGTCACCGTGCCCGACGCGCCGAGGAAGGCCACGGCAAGGCCGCCGGCCGGCCGCTCGGCAAGGTCGATGCGCGCTTCGCGTTCAAGGGCGGCCGTTCCGAAATTGCCGTGGAGCCGTTGCTTCTTCCTGTTCCTGTGCATGGGCGGCTTGCCTCTGGTGATGATGCTCGCCGCGCAGCCTTTCAGGCTCGGTCGCCGCGGGCCAATACGCAAAGGCCGCAGACATCGCCGCCTGCCTCCGGGGACCCGCGGCGCCGCCCCCACCCGCCGCTGCGGCCTCTACCTATACTTGGCGCCCGGGTCGCGGGCCTATGATAGGGCGTCAAGGCCTGAAGTGAGCGATCCATGGATGTTCAACACCAAAAGCTGCGTCGGCGCGGAACGATCGTCCTGGTCGGGTTCCTGCTGATCGCCGGCTTCTTCCTGACCACCGAGCACGCCGCGCATGTGCTCGGCGTCTTGCCCTATCTGCTCCTACTGGCCTGTCCGCTGATGCACCTGTTCATGCACCATGGCCATGGCGCCCATCAGCACGGGCGAGAGGACGCGCCCGGCCGCATCCCGGCGGACGCGCCGGCCAATCCCAACGAACCGGTCGAGAGGCAGCGGCGATGACCCATCCCGGTTACGGCTACGGCCTCTGGGGACTGGCTTTGGTCAACGCCGCCGTCTTCATCCTGTTCGCGTTCAGCTTCTTCAAGCCCGCGACCGGCCGCGACTGGCGCAGCTTCGGCGCGTTCAGCGCCTTTATCGTCGCCCTGTTCGCCGAGATGTACGGCTTCCCCCTGACCATCTTCCTGCTCTCGGGATGGCTGCAGTCGCGTTTTCCCAGTGTCGACTGGTGGAGCCACGACGCCGGCCACCTGCTGGAGATGATGTTCGGCTGGCGGGTCAATCCCCACTTCGGACCGTTCCATATCGCCAGCTTCGTGCTGATCGGGACCGGGTTCTGGCTGATCTCGGTCGGCTGGGTGGCGCTGCACGCCCGTCAGCGCCACCGGGAGCTGGCCACCACGGGGGTCTACGCCAGGGTGCGCCATCCCCAGTACGCCGGCTTCATCCTGGTGATGCTAGGCTTCCTGCTGCAGTGGCCCACGCTGTTGACGCTGGCGATGTTCCCCGTGCTGGTGGTGATGTACGTCCGCCTGGCCCGTCACGAGGAGCAGGCGGCGCTGGCGCAGTTCGGCGACGCCTATCGCGACTACAGGGCGCGGGTTCCCGCCTTCATCCCCCGCTGGCCGTTGCGTTGACCCCCGCCATCGCCGCGGGGGCGACCGGGCGATGCTCAGCGAAGGGGCGCGAGCATGGCGCTCATCTGGTCGATCTCCTGCTGCTGGCCCTTGATGATCGTGGCGCAAAGGCTGCGGATCTCAGGATCCTTCACCGGCGCGCGTCCGCACATCAGGATCGCGCCAGCGTGATGCGGGATCATCGAGCGCAGGAACTCGCGGTCGCCGACCAGCCACTGCTGGCGAATGGCCGCAAAGCACAAGACCCCGATGACGAGGCTGGACGCGACCAAGCCGCGGTTGAGGCCCTTGCGCGGATACATCATGCCCATGAGCACGAGTTCGAGCATGACCATCGGCGCGGTCATCAGGCCGGCCATGTAGGCCTGGTTGAAGCTTGGATGGATGTTCGCGGCCCTGTCGACCATGGCGTACATCAGGACATACATGGCCAGGAACGACAGCACGGTCATGGCGGCCAGGCGCAGGTAGGGCCTGTGGTGTTGATGGTCTTTGGGCGCGTGGTGCTCGGCCATGACTGTTTTCCGCTCCTGGAGCCCGGCGCAACCACGCGCCGGGGCGAGGTTTTCCAGCGGGTTGCGATGCTCCCACAACCGGCGAACGGCGCCCGTTCCGCCTCTGAAAATATTCACCGCGACCGCGCCAAAGGTCGAGGGATGGTCCAGGCCGCTGCGTATTGGACCAGATGGCGGCTTTCAGGCCCCGCCTCCAAGCCGTCGCCAGTCCGCGCGCGTCGCGGCAAATCGCATTCGGGGATTGTCCGGACATGACGAGGCCGTGTGACCGCGCTAAGCTCGCCCGATGCTAAGGCATGCGCTCGCTTTCCTGGCCGCCGTGGCCCTCGCGTTCAGTCCGCTGGCGGTCAACGCCGCGCGGGCTGATTGCGACATGGCCGGCATGGACGCGATGAGCATGATCGCCATGGCCCCCGCCGGCGACGACGTGGCCCAGGCCGAGCCCTGCTGCGATCACGGCAAGACCATGTCGGCCAAGGATTGCGCCAAGGCCTGCGCGATCAGTTGCGCCCTGTCCGTTGCGGCCCCCTGCCCGGGCTCGGAGACCCCGATCGCCGTCGGCTATCGCGTCGAGACCCGCTGGTCCAACACCAGCGGCCGCACCCACCGCCTCATCCCCGAAGATCCGCCCCCCCGAACGATCGCCTAGGACCGGCCCGAGGGCCGATCCCCGCCATCGCTGGTTTCACGCCCCGGTCCTGCCGGGCGCGCGTGATCGCCCGCGCTTTCGCCGGCTGGCTTTTCGATCTTCAAGGATGACCTTCATGTCTCCCCGCCTTCCCGCGCTGGCGCTCGTCTCCGGCCTAGCTTCCGCGACGACCGTCTCGGCCGCCACGCCACGCGCCTGCGGCTATTTGCGGGCCGCCCAACCGGCCTGCCTGGCTCGCTAGCTCGGCCGGGACGGGTGGGGCCGATCCCCTGTCTTCGCCCGTCCCGTCCGGCCCCGGCGAAGCGGCTGCAAACGCTTCGCCGGGGCGCTGGCCCCTCACGGCTTCCTCCAGGATTTTCGTCTCCATGCGTATTCTCCCCCTTCTGGCCGGGCTGAGCTTGGCGAGCGTCGCCCACGCCGCGCCCCTGACCTACGCCCAGAGCCTCGACGCGGCCGCGGCCAATGCGCCGGCGCTGCGCGCCGCGGCCCTGCAGGTCGAGGCCGCCAAGGCCTCGGCCAAGGCGGCCGGCGCCCTGCCCGATCCCAAGCTCGCCGTCGGCCTCGACAACTTCCCAGTCTCGGGTCCGCCGGCCGGTCGGTTCGGCACCGACGAGATGACCATGGGCCGGGTCGGCTTCAGCCAGGACATGCCCAGCGCCGCAAAGCGCCACGCGCGGATCGGCCGCGCCGAGGCCGACATCGTCGCGGCGGGCGCCGAGGGCGCGGTCGAGGCCCGCCAGGTCCGTGTCGCCACGGCGCTCGCCTGGATCCAACTGCTCTATGCCCAGCGCAAACTCGCTGCGCTCGATGGGGTGGTCGCCCAGCTGGCCCCGCTGTGGGACGCCGCGCCGTCCGGCGTCGCCTCGGGACGATCAAGGCCGGCCCAGGCGCTGGAGGCGGCCCAGATGCGCGCCGCCCTGGAAGACCGCCGCAGCGAAGCTGTCTCCGAACTGGGGCGCGCCCGCGCCATGCTGGCCCGCTGGACGGGCGACGCCGATCCACAGGCCGTTGGCCAGGGGCCCGATCTCGACCTTGCCCCTGCCAGTCTCAGGGCGGCGATCGATCGCAATCCCGCCGTGCTGGCGAAAGACGCCGCCGCCCTTCAGGCCCAGGCCGATGTCGCCCTGGCCAAGGCCGACAAGCGCCCCGACTGGAGTTGGGAGGTGGCCTATCAGCGCCGCGACCCGATGTTCGGCGACATGGTCTCGGCCGGGGTCAGCATCAGCCTGCCGCTGTGGGGCAAGAGCCGCCAGGACCCGATGATCGCGGCGCGCGCCGCCAGCGCCGGCCGCGCAGACGCCGAGCGTGAGGACACGCACCGGGCGCTGGCCGCTCAGCTCGAAGCCGATCTCGCCGACCACGTCATGCACCACGAGCAATGGCTGCGGGCCCGCGACACGCTGCTGCCGCTGGCCAAGCAAAAGGCTCAGCTGGAGACCGCCGCCTATGGCGCCGGCACGGCCGGTCTGCCCGATGTGCTGACCGCGTTCTCTGGCCTGGCCGACGCCCAGCTCACCACCCTCGATCGCGAGGCCGCCGTTGCCCTCGACGCCGCCCGCCTGACCCTGACCTACGGAAACGACCAATGACCCCGTCCCCCTCGATGAAGGCGCTGCTCGCGGGCGCCGCCGCCCTGGTCGTCCTGGCTGGAGCCGGTGGCTACGGCCTGGCCCGCCTGACCGCCAAGCCGGCGATGTCGCAACCCTCGGCCGACGACCGCAAGGTCCTTTACTGGTACGACCCGATGGTCCCGGCCCAGCACTTCGACAAGCCGGGCAAGTCGCCGTTCATGGACATGCAGCTGGTGCCCAAATACGCCGGCGAAGCCGAGGCAGGCGGTTCGGCGGCGGGCGTGCGCATCGATCCGTCGGCCGCACAGAACCTGGGCTTCCGGCTGGCGACCGTGGAGGAAGGCGCGCTTTCCAGCGGCTTGACCGCCACCGGGATCGTCGACTTTAACCAACGCGACGTCGCCGTGGTCCAGGCCCGCAGCGGCGGGTTCGTGCAGCGGGTCTACGGCCGCGCGCCCGGCGACGTGATCGCCGCCGGTGCGCCGCTGGCCGACCTGCTGGTTCCCGAATGGGGCGGCGCCCAGGCCGAATACCTCGCCGTCCGGCGCACCGGCGACGCGGCCCTGACCGCCGCCGCCCGCCAGCGCCTGCGCCTCTTGGGTATGCCCGACGGCGTCGTCGCCGGTCTCGACCGCGACGGTCGGCCACGCACGACGATCACCGTCACCGCGCCCTTGGGCGGGGTGATCTCCAAGCTCGACGTGCGGGCGGGCATGACCGTGGCCTTGGGCCAGACCCTGGCCGAGATCAACGGCCTCTCGAAGGTCTGGGTCACGGCCGCCGTGCCTGAGGCGCAGGCCGGCCAGCTGCGTCCTGGCCAGGGCGTCGGCGTCACCCTGGCGGCCTATCCGGGCGAGACCTTGCGCGGGACGGTCCAGGCCGTGCTCCCGCAGGCTCAAGGCGACAGCCGCACCTTGCAGGCGCGGATCGAACTGCCCAACCGCGACGGCCGCCTCAAGCCCGGCATGTTCGCCACCGTCGCCTTCGACGCGACGACCCGCACCACCTTGCTGGTCCCATCCGAGGCGGTGATCCGCACCGGCGCGCGCAACGTCGTGATGCGGGCCTCGGACGGCGGCCGCTACCAGGCCGTCGAGGTTCGGACCGGGCGCGAGGCTGGAGGCCGGACGGAGGTCCTGGCGGGACTGTCTTCGGGGCAGCGGATCATCGCCTCGGGTCAGTTCCTAATCGACTCCGAAGCCAGCCTGGCCGGCTTGCAGGTCCAGCCACTTCCGGCGTCAGGACCTCCAGCGTCGCCGAGCGACATGAGCATGGCCAAGCCTATGACGCCGGCCAAGCCCGCGCTGGCCGAAGCTGTCGGCCGCGTCGAGCAGGTGACGAAGGACGGCGTCACCCTGTCCCACGGTCCCGTGCCAGCGATCGGCTGGCCGGCCATGACCATGACTTTCCGCGCCGACCCGATGCTGCTGAAGGGCTTGAAGGTCGGCGACCAGGTCAGCTTCGCCTTCGATCCGCCGCCGGCCGATCCCACCGTCCGGCGCATCGCCAAGATCGGCGGTGGTGCATGATCGCCGCCCTGATCCGCTGGTCGGTCGCCAACCGCTTCTTCGTGCTGCTGGGCGCCCTGGCGCTGATCGTGGCCGGCGGCCTGGCCGTGCGCTCGACCTCGATCGACGCCTTGCCCGACCTCTCCGACACCCAGGTGATCATCCGCACCAGCTATCCGGGCCAAGCCCCGCAACTGGTCGAAAACCAAGTCACCTATCCCTTGGCCACCACCATGCTGTCGGTGCCCGGAGCCAAGACCGTGCGCGGCTATTCGTTCTTCGGCGACAGCTTCGTCTACGTGATCTTCGACGACAAGACCGACCTCTACTGGGCCCGATCGCGGGTCTTGGAATATCTCAACCAGGTTCAGTCGCGCCTGCCCGAAAGCGCCCGCCCAGCCCTAGGTCCCGACGCCACAGGGGTCGGCTGGGTCTATGAGTACGCCTTGGTCGACAAGACCGGCGGCCACGACCTCAGCCAGCTGCGCTCGTTGCAGGACTGGTTCCTGCGCTATGAGCTGAAGGCCCTGCCGGGCGTAGCCGAGGTCTCGGCGATCGGCGGCATGGTGCGCGAGTATCAGGTCGTGCTCGATCCGCAGAAGCTGGCCAGCTTCGGGGTCACGCACCAACAGGTCGTCGCCGCGCTGAAGGGCGCCAACGCCGAGACCGGCGGTTCGGTGCTGGAGCTGGGCGAGGCCGAGTACATGGTCCGCGCCACCGGCTATCTGAAGACGATTGAGGACTTCCAGGCCGTGCCGTTCAGGACGGCGGCCGGCGGGATCCCCGTGCGTCTCGGGGACGTGGCCACGATCCAGGTCGGCCCGGAGATGCGACGCGGCATCGCCGAACTCAACGGTCAAGGCGAGGTGGCCGGTGGGGTGGTGATCTTGCGCTCCGGCGAAAACGCCCGCACCACGATCGCGGCGGTGAAGGCCAAGCTGACCGAGCTGAAGAAGAGCCTGCCGCCCGGCGTCGAGGTGGTCACCACCTACGACCGCTCGGGCCTGATCGACCGCGCCGTCCATAACCTGACCGGCAAGCTCCTGGAGGAATTCCTGGTCGTCGCCCTGGTCTGCGCCCTGTTCCTGGGCCACCTGCGTTCGGCCCTGGTGGCGATCATCTCGCTGCCGCTGGGCGTCCTGGCCGCCTTTCTGGTCATGAAGAGCCAGGGCGTCGACGCCAACATCATGTCGCTGGGTGGCATCGCCATCGCCATAGGAGCCATGGTCGACGCGGCCGTGGTGATGATCGAGAACGCCCACAAGAAGCTGGAGCGATGGGCCCACGAGCATCCGGGTGAGACCCTGGCTGGCGAGACCCGCTGGAAGGTGATCACCGAGGCCGCCGCCGAGGTCGGTCCGGCGCTGTTCTTCAGCCTGTTGATCATCACCCTGTCGTTCATCCCGGTCTTCACACTACAAGCGCAGGAAGGCCGGCTCTTCCGCCCCCTGGCCTTCACCAAGACCTACGCCATGGCGGCGGCGGCCGTCCTGTCGGTGACCTTGATCCCGGTGCTGATGGGCTATTTGATCCGGGGCCGTATCCCCGACGAGGCGTCCAATCCGATCAACCGCGTGCTGACGGCGGCTTATCGCCCGCTGCTGGACCGGGTGATGCATCGCCCCAGGACGACGCTTGTGGTCGCGCTTCTGGCCTTTGCCACCACCGCTTGGCCGCTGGCCCATCTGGGCGGGGAGTTCATGCCCAACATGGACGAAGGCGACCTGCTCTATATGCCCTCGGCCCTGCCGGGCCTGTCGGCCGCCAAGGCCGGACAGCTCCTCCAGCAGACCGACCGGATGATTAAGACCGTACCGGAGGTCGACAGCGTGTTCGGCAAGGCCGGCCGCGCCGAGAGCGCCACCGATCCGGCCCCGCTGGAGATGTTCGAGACCACCATCCGCTTCAAGCCGCGCGACCAGTGGCGGCTGGGCATGACGCCCGACAAGTTGGTCGCCGAGCTCGACCAGCGCGTACGCGTCCCGGGCCTCACCAATGTCTGGGTGCCGCCGATCCGCAACCGTATCGACATGCTGGCCACCGGCATCAAGAGCCCGATCGGGGTCAAGGTGTCGGGGGCCAACCTGGCGGAACTCGACCGCATCGCGCGCGAAGTCGAGGGCGTGGCCAAGAGCGTTCCCGGGGTCAGTTCGGCCTTGGCCGAGCGGCTGACCGGCGGGCGTTATGTCGACGTCCGCATCGACCGGGCCGCCGCCGCGCGGTTCGGGCTCAACATCGATGACGTCCAATCGATCGTCTCCGGCGCGATCGGCGGCGAGACCATCGGCCAGACGGTCGAGGGCCTGGCGCGCTATCCGATCAGTGTCCGCTATCCGCGTGAACTGAGGGATAGCCTGGAAGGCCTGCGGGCCCTGCCGGTGCTGACGCCCGGCGGCGCCCAGATCACCCTGGGCACGGTGGCGCAGGTCCAGATCGCCGACGGGCCGCCGATGCTCAAGAGCGAGAACGGCCGACCCACGACCTGGGTCTATGTCGACGTTCGAGGCCGTGACCTGGCTTCGGTCGTCGGCGACCTGCGCCAAGCAGTGACCCAGAAGGTGCGGCTCTCGCCCGGCGTCAGCGTCTCCTACTCGGGGCAGTTCGAATATCTGCAGCGGGCCGCCGACCGGCTGAAGATCGTCGTGCCGGCCACCCTGCTGATCATCTTCGTGCTGCTCTACGTGATCTTCCGTCGCTTCGACGAAGCGGGGCTGATTATGGCTACCTTGCCGTTCGCCCTGACCGGCGGGATTTGGACGCTGTACCTGGCAGGCTTCCATCAGTCGGTGGCCACCGGCGTCGGGTTCATCGCCCTGGCCGGGGTCTCGGCCGAGTTCGGGGTGGTGATGCTGATCTATCTCAAGCACGCCATGGACGCCCTGGGTCCCAACCCCACGCCCGACCAGGTCGAGGCCGCCGTACGAGAAGGCGCCCTGCTGCGGGTGCGGCCCAAGGCCATGACCGTGGCCGTGATCCTGGCGGGTCTGGCGCCGATCCTCTGGGGTCATGGCGCGGGTTCCGAAGTGATGAGCCGCATCGCCGCCCCGATGATCGGCGGCATGCTCACCGCGCCGCTGCTGTCGATGTTCGTGATCCCGGCCGGCTACCTGCTGCTGCGCCGCCGCCAGGCCCGCCCCCCGCTTCTGCTTCCACTTCAGCCTAGGAGATTAACCCGATGAAGACCCTGTCCCTGACCCTGGCCGCCCTGCTAGCGACGACCAGCCTGGCCGCCTGCGGCCGCAAGGCCGAAGCGCCCGCGACGCCCGCCGCTCCAGCTCCCGCCGCCACTCCTGCTCCAGCGAGCAACGCGATGGCCGGCATGGACATGGCTCCGGCCGACAAGATGGCCAAGGGCGTCGGCGTCGTGAAGGCGATCGACAAGGCCGCCGGCACGATCACCCTCGACCACGAAGCCATCCCCCAGGCCGGCTGGCCGGCCATGACCATGGGCTTCAAGATTGCGCCGGCCCTGCTGGACGGCGTCGCGATCGGCGATCATGTCGCCTTCGACCTGAAGCTCCATGACGGCGCGGGCGAGGTGACCGCGATCAGCAAGCGATAGCGGCTTGGCCGGCGGGCGCGGATCGATGTTCGCGTCCGCCGATCCTGTCACCCGCCAAGGTCAGGGTCTCGCCCATGGCGCGGCGGAGATCGTGTCTTGCCCCGCGCCGCCGGCCTTCGCGCCAAGCGTCTGGATCAGCGGGCATCCTGGATCTTGCCCGGCCTCGCACGCTTTCACAGCGTCCGCCAAGACCCGTTCCATCCGCCGAAGGTCGGCGATCCGGGCACGCACGTCATGAAGGTGGGCCGCCGCCAGATCGCGAACTTCGGCGCAGGCGGCGGCTTCATCGGTCGCCAAGGTCAGCAAGGCGCGGACTTCATCCAACTTGAACCCCAGCTCCCGCGCTCTACGCACGAAGCTCAGCTGCTCGACGTCCCGGGTCTCATAGGTCCGGTAGCGTCCTCGGCGCAGGGGCGCGGAAATCAAGCCGATCCGCTCGTAGTAGCGGATCGTCTCGATGTTGCAGCCAGTACGACGAGCAAGTTCGCCGATCTGAATTGCCTGGCCAGCCATGGTTCGCGGTCTTCGATTAGGGCTTGAGTCTGTAGTCGCTACAGATGGCATCTTGGCGCGGATCGCAACAGCAGGTGATGGCGTGATGACAAGACGCGGGCTTGGGACACCGGGCGACGGAACGCCCCGGCGCATGACGGAGGCGGCCTTGAGCTGGACCGCGCTGACAGCGGCGGCCAGTGCGGTGCTGGCCTGGGCGGCTTGCTGCATTTTGCCGATGTCCCTGGCGCTGGCGGGCCTGGGCTTGGGCGGTCTTGGCTGGATCGCGGGTCAGCGCGCTTGGCTCACCCTTCTGGCGCTGGGCGCCATCGGCGCGGGCTGGGCCCTGACCTGGCGACGGGCGCGGAGGTGTCGGATCGACAACGCCTGCGCTGCCCCCTCGCGGCTGGAGGTGGGTCTGTTGGGCGCGGCCACCCTTCTCGTCGTCCTTGCCATGCTCTGGCAGCCGATCATCGAACCTTGGGCCCTGGGCCTGATCCGGAATGCGCGCCGATGAGCGATGTCCAGATCAAACCTCAGTCGACCCTGACCTGTCCGCAATGCGGCCACAAGGCCACCGAGACCATGCCTACCGACGCCTGTCAGTATTTCTACGACTGCCGAGGCTGTGGCGCGGTGCTGAAGCCCAAGCCGGGCGACTGCTGCGTCTACTGCTCCTACGGCGACGTTCCGTGCCCACCAATTCAGAAAAATTGCAGCGCGTGTTGCGGGTGAGTACTACAGCCCGCCTCACCTCGATCTAGCCGGCTTTAGATGAAATTGACCTCCAGTGGGCCGCCGCCTAGAGTACTTAGCCCTCGACACCTTCAAGGGTCATCGGGCCGGGGCGGTGCGGCAGCCTCAGGCGGCGGGATGGAGCCTAAATCGCTCGTTCCTGAACGTGCCGGACGTCTCGCGTATCCCGCCCTGGCCGAAAGCTGGGATCGACATCAGGTCCGACCAATGCCCATATCGGGAGCCACTATGTGAAGCAGTGGGTCAAAGACGGCCTCAGCCCGCGGGCAGCCCGGACCGCTGTCCGAAACGGATAGCTGAACACACTCGCAACCGGCCTGCAGCGTTGAAGATATCGGCCGAAAGCGCAAGAGTGTCGGCATTGCAGCTAGCGGGGGACCGTGGGGGTTGGCGTGTTAGGGCAGCTTCGTCAGGTGGTGGTGGCCATGGCCGCCCTGCTAATGGCGGTGCTCGCCCTGCTGATGCCGGTCGACCGGACCCATCTTGACGCCGACCTCTTCGGGGCCGCGCCCTCCACGATCGCTGAGGACCCGGAGCGCCCCGTCGGTAGGACAGACGATCGCGTCTCGGCGCCGTCGACGCCGACCGATCTCCAGACCTCAGAATCGCCCGCCTCGGGCGCCCATCAGCACCATGCCGATGGCCCCTCCCTCTTTGGGTCGACCGCCCATGCGATCGAACCCACGGTCTCGCTCGCCATGGTCGTCCGGTTCCACCTGACGAACGACCGCAGCACGGGCCTGACCAGCAACCCGCAAGACCGTCCGCCCAAACCCGATCTCGAATCCATCGCCTAGACCGCGCGGCCACGGCCGCGCCCTCCGTGTTCGAGGAATTCCATGTCTCAGAAATCTATCGGCCGCATGCCGCGGCTCTGCGCGTCGGTGCGCGCCGGCCCCCTCCTGTCCTACCCGTCACTAGCCGGAAGCAACGCCTCGTGACCCCGATCCACGATCTGACGCTCTATGCCGCCGCCCACCCCTGAGCCCTGACCGCCGCCGTGCTGTTGGTTTTCATCGCCCTAGTCGCGGTACTGATCTTGGTCTGGATGCACCGGTTCGAGGGGGTGCTGGCGCTCTACCACGACGGCGATGGCGGAGACCCCCATTGCATCTATCTCGACAATGGGGCCATTCGGCTGGAGATCATTCGCCGCCGGGCGGCCTGGAACTTCCGCGTAACCCCGCTCCTGGGAAGCCTCCAAGCCGACCAAGTCGTCGTCGCCACGCTGCGCGCCGACGGCCTTGGACTGAGGTTCGTTTTCGACCGACGGAACGGTCGGCTGGAGTCGACCGCCAAGGTCCGCGAGCCCCTAACGTTCGTGGCGCACGTGTCGATCACCCGCGGCTCCACGGTCAGCGAGTTCGTCGTCCTGTTTGACGGGACCGAGAAGGACGGCGCGCTCGTCAGGCCGGCTGATGGGGCTCGGGCCGCCTGACGAACGGATCATGGCGGCGTAGCCAGCCGCGCGCGGGACGCTCCACGCCATGATAGACCGCAACGGAGACGAACATGCAGAAGACCAGGACACCGCCCCAGGCCACCCACGCCCAGCCGCCGACCGGCCGCACGAAGCGATCGAGCAGCTCGAAATAGGCGATGTCGACCGGTAGGTGGGTCATGTAGACGGCGTAGGAGACCTCGCCCAGATAGACCATCAGCGGCGCCGGCCAGGACGCCGCCCCGCCCGGCCTTCGCCGTCTCGGCGGTGCAGTAGATGAGCGCCGCCAGACCCAGCCAGGTCCAGCGATCGGCCAGGCCCAGCGTCGCGGCCACGACGATCCAGACCACGGCGACGCCCATGCCCGTGTGCGCCACCAGCGTGGGCGGCGCGCGGGTCGAACCGAGCCTATGGAGCGCCACGCCCATGGCGAAGGACGGGATGATCCGCAGCACGCCGCCGTGCGCGGTCAGCCTGGTCAGCGATCCGCCGTAGGCCTGAACGATGGCGTCGAGCGAAAAGAACAGGGTTGCCGCCAGGACGACCGCCACGATCGGACGTCGGCGCAGGGTCAACGACGCCAGGGCGAAGGCGGGGAAAGTCAGGTAGGCGAACCACTCGGCCGAGATCGACCAGGAGGGAAAATTCCACTGCACGGTCGGCGTCGCCCACCAGGCGTGGACCAGTAGTAGATGTTGGGGGATGGCGGCCGGATCGAAGGCCGCGGCCTCGAACCGGGCGCGGCCCAGCGCCCCAGCCCCCACAGCATGATGGTCGCGCCGAGAGTCAGAAGGTGGACCGGATAGAGCCGCGCCAGGCGCGCCCAGAGAAACGAGCTGTAGGGGAAGCGACCTTCCGCCCAGGCGCGCACATAGACGTGGGACAGGATGAAGCCCGACAGGATGAAGAACAGGTCCACCCCAAGGTAGCCCTTGTCGATCATGCCGACCTGCTCGAGGTCGAGGCCGAGCCGGTTTCGGAAGTGATAAACGAGCACCCATCCGGCCGCGACGATGCGCAAGCCCGTCAAGGATTTGAGGTCAGCTGGATACATGTCGTCCCCCGACGGCGACGGGATGGCACCCGAGCGTCCCCGAACGCGGGTGGCGCTCCTGGTGCCGCGCGCCCTAGCCTTCGCCGATCATCCCGCCGTCGCGGCGGGTCTCGGTTTCACTTTCGACGCCTTCGACATTGCCGCGATAGACGCCGCCCTCGTCGATCATGCCGCCCTCTTCGGGGGGCGAACGATCGGATGGCGGCGCGGGCTGGGGATCTGGCTTGAGCGGGGATTTTGGATCGGTCATCTTCGGCTCCTCGACATAGACCCTTGCGGGTCGGGGCTAGCTTGATCGCGGCCTCAGGCGGGCGGCGCGCTGTGATGACGGTGGCCGCTATAGGCGACGACCTGGACCTTGCCCAGGGTCGCCAGACCGACATCGGCCGCCACTTCGAGCGTCGCGGCCAAAGCGTCGAGCTTGGACCGGGTATCGACCATCTCGACGATCAGGTGCTGTTCAGGCGCCAGGTCGCGGGCCTTGGCGCCATGCAGCACCGCCTCGCCGAAGGCCTCCTCGATGCGCAGCACCGCCGCGCCAGCGATGTCCATGGCGCGGGCGCGCTCGATCAGCACCGCGTCATAGGCCACGCCGTTCAAGGTCGCCTCGGCGTCGAGATAGATCCTCAGGATGTGCAGGTCGTCTTGGGCCACGGGTCACCTCACTCTCTAAAATCCTGGCGCGCCCCGGAACGCGGACGCGCCTTACGCTCATTCAGCCGGCCGCCTAGGCGTGCCGATCTTCCTCCGCGCACTCCACGACCTCGGTCTGGATCGTGACGTGATGCAGGTCGAAGTCGGTCTCCAGCCGCGCAGCGATGGCCTTGCGGACATCCTCACCCACTGCCCCGTCGGCCAGCACGACATGGACGGTGCAGACGGCCTGGTCGGCGCCGGTGGTCCACAGGTGCAGCTCATGGACGCTGGCGACGCCGAGCATCTCGGTGATGGCCTTGCGCACGCCGGCCAAGGCCATGCCCGGAGGGGCGCCTTCCAGCAGGATGCGGGAGGTGTCCTTCAGCAGGATCCAGGTGCGCGGCAGCACCCAGAGGCCGATGCCGATGGCGACGATCGGGTCGACGAAGCGCCATCCCGTGAACTTGATGACGACGGCGCCGACGATCACGCCCAGCGAGCCGAGCATGTCGGCCCAGACCTCCAGATAGGCGCCCTTGACGTTGAGACTCTTGTCTTTGTGGCTGCTGAGCAGGCGCATGGAGACCAGGTTGATGACCAGGCCCAGCACCGCGACGATGAACATCCCCACCGACCCGACCGGCTCGGGATTGACGATGCGCTTGACGCCCTCGACCAGCACGTAGATGGCCACGCCGAACAGCAGGATGGCGTTGAAGGCCGCGGCGAGGATTTCAAAGCGCCGATAGCCGAACGTGAATTCCTCGGTCGCCTTTTTCTGACCGACGCGGATGGCGGCCAGAGCGATGGCGAGGGCGGCGGCGTCGGTGAACATGTGCGCCGCGTCCGACAGCAGCGCCAAGCTGTTGAAGGCGATGCCGGCGACGACCTCGGCGATCAGAAACGTCGAGGTCAGCGCCAAGGCGATCGCGAGCCTGCGGCCATTGGCCTGGCTCGCGCCGTGATCGTGTCCCGCTCCCATCGAAAACGTCTCCCTTTCCCGTGCGCCGAGACGCGCCTGCCAAGTTTGAGGGATCAACGCACGAAACCGATCAATTGTGGGCGTCGCGCGTGATCCGATGGTCTATTTCTTATCGAGAATGGAAAGGGTGGCCTTCTCCATCGCGTCCTGGGTGTCCAGGACGTTGAGATTGGCCTCGTAGGCTTTCATGGCCTGCTTGAGGTCGAGGCTCTCGGCCAGGCTGTTGACGTTGGGCAACAGCACGTAACCGGCGGCGTTGGCCGCCGGGTGGCCAGGGTCATAGGCTTGCGGGAATGGCTTGGGATCGGCCTTCACCCCGCTCAGCACCACGCCCTCGTCGCCGCCCATGGGCTCGACCTTGAAGACGGGAATCTGGCGTCGATAGGGCTCGCCGCCGGGAGTTCTGGCGGTCGAGTTGGCGTTGGCGATGTTCTCGGCCAGGATCTGGATACGCTTCTTCTGGGCCTGCAGCCCCGACACGGCGATGGCCGTGCTTCCCTTCGATCGACGACTTGGTCATGGACTGTCTCCGGACTTGGGTTTGAAGAAAAAGACGGCGCGCCGAGACCTGCTCGGCGCGCCGCCCTTGGCTCAGCTGTGTTCAGGACTCCGGATTTCGGCCTTGCGCAGGACGAACCGGCAGATGGCCGGCAGCACGAACAGGGTCAGGGCCGTGGCCGTGATCAGGCCGCCGATGACGACGGTGGCCAGCGGGCGCTGGACCTCCGCGCCGGTGCCCGTCGCCAGCGCCATGGGCACGAAGCCCAGGGACGCGACGAGGCCGGTCATCATCACCGGCCGCAGGCGTTCCATGGCCCCGTCGATGATCGCCTTCTCCAGCGCCATGCCGGTGGCCAGGCGCTGTCGGATGGCCGTCATCATCACCAGGCCGTTCAGCACCGCCACGCCCGAGAGCGCGATGAAGCCGACGGCGGCCGAGACCGAGAACGGGATGCCCCGCAGCGCCAGGCCAAACACCCCACCGGCCAAGGCCAGCGGAATGGCCGAGAACACGGCCGCGGCCGGCGCGATGCCACCCAAGGCCATATAGAGCAGGCCGAAGATCAGCAGGAAGCAGAGCGGGACCACGAGCGCCAGGCGGCCTTGGGCAGCCTTAAGGTTCTCGTACTGACCACCCCAGACCAGCCAGGAGCCGGCCGGCAGCTTGACCTGCGCATCGACCTTCTGCTGGGCCTGCGTGACGAACGAGCCCAGGTCCGCGCCGCGAACATTGGACTGGACGACGACGCGACGCTTGCCGTTCTCGCGGCTGACCTGGTTGAGGCCTTCCGAATAGGAGAACTTGGCCACGTCGCGCAGCGGCACAGATGCGCGGGCCCCGCCACCGGCCCGTTCCGGCAGCATCACCGGCAGGGCGCCGACGGCGTCCAGGTCGTTGCGGCTGGCGTCCGGCAGGCGGACCACCACGTCGAAGCGGCGGTCGCCCTGGAAGACCAGGCCGGCCTCGCGACCGCCCATGGCCACGGCCAGGGTGTCGGCGACCTCTTCGACCGTCAGGCCCAGGCGGCCGATGGCGTCGCGGTCGAGCTGAACGTCGAGGGTCGGGAAGCCAGAGGTCTGCTCGACCTTGACGTCCGCCGCGCCCTTCACCGTCCGCAGGACCGTGGCGATCTCCTCGGCCGTTCGGCTCATGGCATCGAGATCGTCGCCATAGACCTTGATGGCCACATCGCCGCGCACACCGGCGATCAGCTCGTTGAAGCGCATCTGGATCGGCTGGCTGAACTCGTAGGCGTTGCCCGTCAGGCCTTCCAGCTTGCTCTCGATACGGCCGATCAGCTCGGCCTTGGTCTCACCCTTGTTGGGCCATTCCTTCTGGGGTTTGAGGATAATGAAGGCGTCCGAGGCGTTGGGCGGCATGGGGTCGCTGGCGACCTCGGCCGTGCCGGTCTTGGAGTAGACGAAGGCCACTTCGGGGAAGCCTGCCACGACGCGCTCGATCCGCCGCTGCATGCGCAGAGACTGTTCCAGCGAGGTCGACGGGATGCGCAGGGCCTGGACGGCCATGTCCTTCTCGTCGAGCTGAGGCGTGAACTCCCGGCCCAGGAACCCGAAGGTCACTGCGGCGACGACGAAGATGCCGGCCGCCGCGCCAATCACAGGCCAGGGCTTGGCCACGACCTTGCGCAGGGCCGGTTCGTAGCGGGACTTGGTCCAACGGACCGGCGCGACTTCCTTCTCGGCCACCTTGCCGTTGATCAAGATGGCGATCATGGCCGGGATGAAGGTCAGCGACAGCACGAAGGCGCCGGCCAGGGCCAGCATCACGGTGATGGCCATCGGCGAGAAGGTCTTGCCCTCGACACCGGTGAAGGTCAGCAGCGGGGCGTAGACCAACAGGATGATCGCCTGGCCATAGACGGTGGGCGAGATCATCTCGCGGGCGGCTTCACGGGTTTCGCCAAGACGCTCCGACAGGGTCAGGAGACGGCCCTCGTGGTGCTGGCGCTCGGCCAGGCGCCGCAGGGCGTTCTCGACGATGATGACGGCGCCGTCGACGATCAGGCCAAAGTCCAGCGCGCCCAGGCTCATCAGATTGCCCGAGACGCCAAGCTTGTTCATGCCGATCGCGGTGATCAGCATCGACAGCGGGATGACCAGGGCCGTGATCAGGGCGGCGCGGAAGTTACCCAGCAGCAGGAACAGCACCACGATGACCAGCAGCGCGCCTTCGGTCAGGTTCTTCTCGACCGTCTTGATGGTCGCGCCGACCAGCTTGGAGCGGTCGTAGACCACCTGGACCTTGATGCCGGGCGGCAGGCTCTTGGTGACCTCGGCCAGCTTCTCGGCCGAGGCGCCGGCCACGGTGCGGCTGTTTTCGCCGGTCAGCATCAGGACGGTGCCGACCACGACCTCCTCGCCATTCTCCGAGGCCGCGCCGGTGCGCAAGGCGCCGCCGAGCTTGACCACGGCGACGTCGCGGACGCGGATCGAAACGCCTTCGCGCGCGGCGACCGTGGCGTTGGCGATCTCGTCGACCGTGCGCACGCGGGCGTCGGCGCGGACGAGGAAGGCTTCCCCGCCCTTCTCGACGAAGTTGGCGCCGACCGCGAGGTTAGCCGCCTCCAGGGCCTTGGCCAGGTCGTTGAACGACACGCCCAGCGAGGCCATGCGCACAGCGTCCGGCTGGACGATGAACTGCTTTTCGAAGCCGCCGATGGAGTCGACGCCGGCCACGCCCGCGACCGAACGCATCTGGGGCCGCACGATCCAGTCTTGCACTTCGCGCAGGAAGGCCGCCTGGGCTGTGGAATCCGACAGTCGCTCGCCCGTAGAGGTCAGGTAGGTTCCATCGCTTTGCCAACCGGGGGCGCCGTCGGTGACCTTGGCGCCCTTCCCGCCCGGATGCTCGTAGGCCACGGTCCACATCAGGACCTCGCCGAGACCCGACGAGATTGGGCCCATGGCCGGTTCGGCGCCGGCGGGCAGACTTTGGCGCACCTGGGTCAGGCGCTCGGCCACCTGCTGGCGGGCGAAGTAGATGTCGGTCTTTTCCTTGAAGACGATGGTGACCTGGGAAAAGCCGTTGCGTGAGATCGAGCGGGTCGACTCCAGACCGGGGATGCCGGCCATGGCCGTCTCCACCGGGAAGGTGACGAGCTTTTCCACCTCGGCCGGGGCCAGGGTCCCCGAGACGGTGTTGATCTGCACCTGCTTGTTGGTGATGTCGGGCACTGCGTCGATCGGCAGGCGCACGAGGTTGTAGACGCCCAGGGCCGCGACCAGCGTGACCAGAGCGATGACCGCCCAGCGGAAGCGAACGGAAAGGTCGAGGATGCGGCCGATCATCGGGCCACCTCGCCGGTTTCCATGGCGTGTGGTTTGGCGGCGTAGCGGACCTGCAGCCTGGTCACCGACGCCCGCTGCACCAGCGGCAAGGTCGCCTCGTAGCGAGCCGGTTCGCGATCCATGCGCTGGGGACTGAGCGCGGCCAGGCGTGTGGGCACGGTGATGGCCCAGTGACCGTCAGGATCGTAGGCGCTGATGTCGAGGTGAGCGGTGACAGGTGGCAGGCTTGCACCAGACGCGCGCCGGATCAGGCCAAAGACACGCAGACCGCTTGCGGTGTCGCGCGCCGAGGCAGTGATGATCTCGACCTCCCGACCGCCGAGGCGGTCGATGGTCACGCTATCCTTGGCCACGGCGGCCGAGGCGGTGAAGCTCGCGGCCAGGGCGGCCACGGCGAGGATGACCTTAGTCCTCATGGCTCGCCTCCCCCTTGCCGAGTTCGGCCTTGAGCAGGAAGGCGCCTTTGCCGGCGATCTGCTCGCCGGCGCGCACGCCCGAGAGGATCTCGACGTGACCGCCGCCGCGGCGGCCCACCCGGACCGGGCGCGGCTCGAAGCCCTCCTTGGTGCGGACGAAGACGACCTCCGCGCCATTGACCGTCTGGACGGCTTCATCGGGTGCGGAGATGCGACCCTCTGGGCCGGCGGCCGGACCGCGCGGGGTGATCCGCGCGCGCAGGGCCTGGCCGGGTGTCAACATCGGAGCGCGGCCGCTGACGGCCAGCACGGCGGTAGCCGAGCGGTTCTCGGCGTCCAAGGCTGGCGTGATGCTGCGCACCGTGGCGTTCACCGAGCCGCTGGCGGTCTCCAGGATGGCCGTGTCGCCTGGCTTGACGCGCTGGGCGTCGGCGACCGGCAGGGCCGCCTGGATCTCGATGCGGCCCGGGTCGGCGACGCGGAAGAGTTCGGAACCGGCCGTGACATAGGCGCCGAGCGTGGCGCTAGCGGCGGTGATCCGGCCGGAGATCGGGCTGGTGACCGCCAACGTACGACCGTTGCCGCTGACGCCGGCGGCGGCGCTGGCGCCGCTGGCGCGGCGCAACTCCGAACTCGGCGATGGCCGCCTCGCGCTGGGCGGCTTCGAGGTCCTGGCGAGCGGTGATCTTGGCGTCGAACAGGCGCTGCTCGCGGACCAGGGCCTGGCGGGCGGCAGCGGCCTTGGCGGCCGCGGTGCTACGGTCGGCGCTGATGGCCGCGGCGTCGCGGCTTTCTATGGCGGCGATCACTTCACCGGCGGCGACGGGGTCCCCCAGGCGCTTGTTGATGCGGACGATAGCCCCGTCGGCGCGGGCCGCCAGGATCGCCGCGCCGTTGGGCGTGGCCACCACGGTGGCCTGGGCCGAAACGGCGGCGTCGAGGCCGCCGCCGGTGAGGGTCAACAGTTGGATGCCATCGGAGACGATGCGATCGGCGGTCATGCCCACGTGGGGCTTTTCGCCGGCGTGGTCTTCCTTGGCCTCGGCCGCGGGGGCGTCCTTGGCCGGCGAAGACAGCAGGGACTTGCCGACCAGCGCGCCGACGCCAGCGGCCAGCAGGCTACTGACCGCCACGGCCGTCAGCAGGGTCTTTCGATCGTTGGATTTCATGGTGAGCTTTCCTATTGGGCGGCGGCGCGTTCGAGCGCGGCCAGCGCCTTGGCGCGGTCGAGACGCGCGGCGATGAGTTCGGTGCGGGCGGTCGTCAGGGCGGCTTGCGCGTCTAGGACTTCGAGCAGCGAGAATTTCCCCGCCTCGAAGCCGCCTCGCGCCAGGTCGACGGCGGTCTGGGCCTGGGGCACGACCTTGCTGTCGAGCACTTCCAGCCTGGCGGTGGCGGCGCGCAATGCCGCCTCCCCGTCCCGAACGGCCCGAACCGAGCGCGCCAGGGCCAGGCGTTCGCGCGCCTCGGCCGCGGTGGCGTCCGCGCGGGCGGCCGCGACGGTACCCTGGTTGCGGTTGGAGATTGGGATCGGGGCGGTAAAGCCGACGATCATCGCCGAGTCCCCGGTCTGCTCGAACCGCCGAACCCCGGCCTGGACGGTGAGGTCCGGACGACCAGCGGCGCGTTCGCGATCGATCACCGCCCGGGCGGTCTCCAGCTGGGCGCGCGCTTGGCGCACATCCAGGGTTTCGCCGGGATCGATCGTGGCCATCACCGGCGTCGCCGGCTGCGGGGACCGCACCAGCTCGATGGTCTCGGCCGCATCGCCCCAGAGGGTTACTAGAGCGCGGCGCGCGGCTGCGGCCTCGGCCTCGGCGGCAATGACGGCGGCGGCGGCCTCACGGCTGGCCGCCTCAGCCCGCAACGCCCGCAGGGGCGGCTCGCGACCGGCTTCGACCAACGTGCCGGCGACCTTGGAAAGGCCTTCGGCGCGGGTGGCCGTCTCTCGGGCCAGGGCCAGACGATCCTGCGCCGCGAGGGCTTCGGCATAACGGACGCTGACTTCTTGGGTGAGGTCGGCCTTGGCGATGACGAAGCCGATCCGGGCGGCGTCGACCTCGGCGTTGGCGGCGGCGGCGCGGGTGCGACGCTTGCCGCCCAGCTCCAGGCGCTGGCTGATGGTGGCCGTGGTTTCGGCTGCGCCGAAGCGGCCATAGGGGCCCGAACCGGCGAAGTTCTCCGATTGGAGGCCGGCTTCAGGGTTTGGCATCAGGTCGGCTTGGCGAGCGCGGCCCTCAGCCGCTTTCACCGAGGCTTCGGCTGCCGTGACAAGCGGTGACTGGGTCTGGGCGCGCATGATAGCGGCGTCCAGGGTGAGCGGCTCAGCGAGCGCGCGCGAAAGCGCGCCGCTGCCGGCAAGCGCCAGGACCGCGCCGAAAATGGCGGCGGACCGAGCATAGCGGGAATGCATGAGAGGTCCCTATGTGAGAACTGACGAAGGCGATTACGCGCGCGAGGGCGCGGCCAGGGTCAGGCTCGAGGGGGCTCGTTGGGGCCGTCCGGCATGCGCGAGAGCGGCATGTGGGGCGGCGCTGGAGTCAGGCGGATGCGCGTGACGGAGACGTAGGTCTGCCCGGCCGTGGCGAGCCCGATCAGCGACGGAGAATGATGGCAATGGCCAATCCCGCAGACCTCGCCGTCGGCCAGGTCTGCGGGATCCTGGTCATTGGCCTGGGCAAAGGTCGTGGCCTCGGCGACGGCGCTCGTCTTCTTGCTCGACAGGGAGTCGGCCGAGCATAAGCCTGAACGCAATGATGGCGCAGCTACGGCGAGCACCAGCAGGCACGCTAGAAGCGCTCCCGTCCAGGTTTTCAGCCATGTCGCCACATCGAACATGTAAGGGCCTATAGCGTCCGTGATGCGTCGAGGAAATACGTTACAAGATACACTTGGCGTGGCGCATCAGCGCGGCAGTGAGAGTTAGATCCGAGTTCGCGGACGGGCCCGTGTCACCGCTCGCAGCGGCGTGCTGGTGGTCACGTATTTCGAAAGAGCGTCCAGGCGGAAGCTATAGATTCTGATCAACTTTTCGCGCTCGGCCTTAAACTTGAACTGCAGCGCCGCTAGGCCGGTTATCTTGTTGGTGTGGCGAAGCAGCGTGCCGCGCGCGCTGCGCTCCAGGTGGAAGTATTCATACGATCGCGCGAAGAATGGACCGGACTGGAAGGCGATCTCCTCGCCTGGCGCCATGCCAATGACCCGAGCCCTGACCCTCAGACGCTTTTCCGGATTGGAGCCGATACGGATGTAGACGCTGGCGCCCCGAATGGGGACGCCGTCGATTTCCCAATGAGGATGCCAACGCGGGTAGCCACCGAACTCCGACAAGGTTCGCCAGACCTTAGTGGGGGGGGCGGCGATATCGATCTCAATTCAATGATCATGGGCGGCCTTTCGTCGCCATCTCGCTTGAGCTCGATGCAGCCGAGACAGGCTGCGGGCACGGACGGTTGGTGGAAAGCGTACAGACCCGAAACTGCTCGCCTGACATGACCGGGCCGGGGGTCGGCAGGTCGAAGAAAATGCAATGGCGCTCGCGCCCACGCAGGCCCCACAGGACACGCGTCGCCGTGCTGATGACGTTTCCACCCGCGTCAAGACGATCCGCTCGGATGATCCGCGGCGAGGATCCTATGGACCGTCGACAGATCGCGCCATGGAAACGGACCCCCTCACCTTCGGCGATGGCGCGGACCGACTCAAGTGCGAAGCCCCGCTGAGTGTTGAGCACGATGGGCTTTTCGATCGTGTCTGCAGTAGCCCCGCCCGAAAAGGCCAGGATCAGAAGCCCAATTCCTTTTCCGCCTAGGTGGCGCAAGTGTTGTCGGTTCATGTTCGATGCTCCAGGTCGATCGCCAAAACCCCAATCGACATGACGAGCAGAAGCATCGCCGCAGCCAGGGCCATTATCGCACGGCGGGCCGATCGGCGGGCCCAGTCCGACGCTTCGGTGCGAGGTTCTTCGCCATTCATGCCTGGCGGTCCTTGTAGGCGAGCAACCGCAGCGCGTTGGCCACCACCAGAAGGGTCGAGCCCTCGTGGAAGATCACCGCCTCGCCGATCTTCAGGCCAAACAGGGTCGCTGGGATCAGCACCGCGACCATGCCCAGGCTGACCCACAGGTTCTGGCGGATGATGGCGCTGGTCTTGCGGCTAAGGCCCACGGCGAACGGCAGATGGGTCAGGTCATCGGCCATCAGCGCGACGTCGGCGGTTTCCAGCGCCACGTCCGAGCCGGCCGCGCCCATGGCGATGCCGACGGTGGCGTTGGCCATGGCCGGGGCGTCATTGACCCCGTCGCCGACCATCGCGGCCTTGCCGTAGTGCTGGCGCAGGGCCTTGATGGTCTCGACCTTGTCCTCCGGCATCAGGCCGCCGCGGGCTTCGTCGAGACCCAGATCACGGGCGATCGCATCGGCGACCGACTGGTTGTCGCCCGACAGCATGATCATGCGGGTGATCCCCAGCGAGCGAAGGCGAACGATAACGTCGCGGGCCGCGGGGCGGGCGGTGTCCATCAGGCCCAGCACGCCGAGAAAACGATCACCGTAGCGGACGACGACCACTGTCCGGCCGCGCGCTTCAAGGCGCTTGGCATCGCTCCAGACCGATACGGGCAGGTCTTTCTGGTCGCCTTCGAATAGGCCCGGCTTGCCGATCACGACGTCCTTGCCATCGACCTGGGCCTGGATGCCCTGCCCTGTCAGGCTCTTGACGTTGGTGGCTTCACGATGGGCCTGGCCGATCAGCTTGGCCTCCCCGTCGCGCACCACGGCGGCCGCCAGCGGGTGGTCGCTGAGCGCCTCGACGGCCACGGCGATGGCGAGCAGCTCGGCCTCATCGACGCCTTCGGCAGGGACGATATCGGTCAGCTTGGGCTTGCCCTCGGTTAGGGTGCCGGTCTTGTCGAAGGCCAGAGCGGTCAGCGTTCCGAGATTTTCCAGGGGACCGCCGCCCTTGACCAGGACGCCGCCGCGCCCTGCCCGGGCCACGCCACTGAGCACGGCGCTGGGCACCGAAATGGCCAGGGCGCAGGGGCTAGCGGCTACCAGGACCGCCATGGCGCGGTAGAAGCTGCGGCTGAACGGCTCGTCGAGCACCAGGAAGGCCAGCATCAGGGTCGCGACCAGCACCAGCACGGCCGGCACGAAGACCTTCTCGAACCGGTCGGTAAAGCGCTGGGTGGGCGAACGCTGGGCCTCGGCCTCGGCGACCATGCGCACGACGCGGGCCAGGGTGCTCTCGCCGGCCTTGCGGGCCACGCGGATGTCGAGCGCGCCCGCGCCATTGATGGTGCCGGCGAAGACCCGGTACTCGGCGCTGGCCTTGGCGAAGTCGAGGTCGCGATCGGCGCTGGCGCGCTTGTCGACCGGCACGCTTTCGCCGGTGACCGGGGCCTGGTTGACGCTGCTGTCGCCGGCTACGACGACGCCGTCGGCGGCGATGCGCTCGTTGGGCCGCACCAGGATGATGTCGCCGATCTCCAGGGCCTCGACGGCGACGTCCTCTGTCTTGCCGTCGCGGCGAACCGTGGCCCGCTCGGGGGCCAGCTTGGCCAGGGCTTCGATCGCCCGGCGGGCCCGGCCCATGGCGTAATGCTCCAGGGAATGACCCATGCTGAATAGGAAGAGGAGAAGCGCGCCTTCCGCCCATTGCCCCAGGGCCGCGGCCCCGGCGGCGGCCACCAGCATCAAGGTATCGATCTCGAACTTGCGCTTGCGCAGGTTTTCGATCGCCTCGGTCAGGGTGAACCAACCGCCGAACACGTAGGCGGCCATATAGAAGGCCAGCGGGATCCAGCCATCGGCCTTGAGGCTGATGAGCCAGCCGACCAGCAGGGTCGCGCCGCACAGCAGGGCGAAGATCAGTTCGGTTCGCTCGCCGAAAAGCCCACCATGGGCGTGGCCGTGGCCGCCCTCCCCTTCACCGTGCTTGTGGTCGTCATTCGGGCCATGATCGTGGCCCTTATGATCGTGCGCAGACTTGCTGGTCATAATGCTCGCTCCTACCGGTGCGGCTCGACGTGATGGCCGCCGTAGCGAAGGACCTCGACCTTCTCGAAGGTGACCAGGCCGATGTCCTTGAGGTCGTCGAGCTTGGTCAGGAACTCGCGCAGGCGGGCTTCCTCATCGACGAACTCGATGACCACGGGCAGGTTGTCGTTGAAGTCGAGCGGGCGCGGCTCGTGCATGCGTGCGGATTCACCGAACCCCTTGCGGCCGCGCAGGACCGTGGCGCCGGCCAGACGCGCGGTCTGGGCGCGCTGGACGATGACGTCCATCAGGGAGCGATCGCCGACCAGGGCGTTTTCGTCGGTGTAGATGCGGAGCAGGACGGCTTGTCCGGGGGTTTGCATAGGCGTCTCCTCTTGATGATTACGGCCCGTGAGAGCTGTTCGCTCGGGACGGTTGAAGGTGATGCGCCGGCGCGACGCTGTGGGGGCTGAGGGGCCGCGCCGGCGCCCCGGCTAGTGCGTCGTGCTCAAATCCGACGCGGCCGGTCCCTCGTCTGGGGTCTTCCGACCAGACCCCAGTTGGAGGATGAGTTTGGCGATGGCGGGCAGGACCAGCAGGGTCACGGCGGTGGCCGTGATCAGGCCGCCGATGACCACCATGGCCAGGGGCTTTTGGACCTCGGCGCCGGTGCCGCTGGCCAGGGCCATCGGGATGAAGCCGATGGCCGGCACCAGGCCCGTCATCAGGACCGGGCGGAAGCGTTCGACCGAGCCCTCATAGATCGCCTGGGCGACGGGCACGCCGGCGTCGAGCCGCTCTCGGACGCTGGTCATAACGACCAGGCCGTTGAGGACGGCCACGCCGGCCAGCACGATGAAGCCGACCGCGGCTGAGATCGAGAACGTGATCCCGGTCAGGGCCAGGGCGAACACGCCGCCGGATAGTCCCAGCGGAATGGCCGCGAACACCGAGGCTGCCGGCCCGAAACCGCCCAGCGCCATGTAGAGCACCAGGAAGATCAGCGCGAAGCACAGCGGCACGACGATCGACAGGCGCTGGGTGGCGGCCTTCAGGTTCTCGAACTGGCCGCCCCAGGTCAGCCAGTAGCCGGTCGGCAGCTGGACGGCGTCGACCTTGCTGCGGGCTTCGGTGACGAACGAGCCGATGTCGCGGCCACGAACGTTGACCTGGATAACCACCCGGCGCTTGCCGTCTTCGCGGCTGATCTGGTTCAGACCATCCGAGAAGCGGAACTGCACCAGCTCCCGCAGCGGCACCGACCGTTGCAGGCCGTTCTCGCCGGCCGGCAGCATGACCGGTAGAGCGCCCAGGGCATCGAGGTCGTTGCGCTGGGTCATCGGCACGCGGACGGTGATGTCGAAGCGGCGATCACCCTCGAAGACGTCGCCGGCCTGGCGACCGCCCATGGCCGTGGCCACGGTGTCGGCCACCTGGTCGATGCTGAGCCCAAAGCGGGCGATGGCGGCGCGGTCGAACTTGACGTCCAGGGTCGGGGCCCCGCCGACCTGTTCGACACGGACACCCTCGGCGCCTTGGATCGACTGCAGGACCGCGCCGATCTTGGCGGCCGTGGCGCTCATCTTGTCCAGATCGTCGCCGTAGAGCTTGATGGCGACGTCGCCACGCACGCCGGCGATCAGCTCGTTGAAGCGCATCTGGATCGGCTGGGTGACTTCGAAGCTGTTGCCCAGCAACGGCGAGACCTTGCCCTCGATGCGCTCGACGACCTTGGCCTTGTTGGCGACGTCCTTGGGCCACTCCTTCTGGGGCTTCAGGATAATGAAGCCGTCCGAGGCGTTGGGCGGCATCGGGTCGGTGGCGACCTCGGCCGTGCCGGTCTTGGAGAACATCATCTCCACTTCGGGCAGGGACGAGACGCTCTTTTCGACCTGGCGCTGCATGGTCAGCGACTGTTCCAGGGCCGTCGACGGGATCTTCAGCGAGCCCATGGCGACGTTCTTTTCGTCGAGCTGCGGGATGAACTCCTGGCCCAGCGTCGTGTAGACCACGCCAGCGACCAGGAAGAGCGCCACCGCGCCGCCGATGAACGGCCAGGGGCGATCGACCACGCGCTTGAGGACGGGTTCATAGCGCTGCCGGGAGACAGCGATCAGCTTGACCTCTTTTTCCGAGACCTTGCCGCGCATCAGGATGGCGACAAGGGCCGGGACGAAGGTCAGCGACAGGATGAAGGCTGCGCCCAGGGCCAGCATGATGGTGATGGCCATCGGCGAGAAGGTCTTGCCTTCCACGCCGGTGAAGGTCAGCAGCGGAGCGAAGACCAGGAAGATGATCGCCTGGCCGAAGACGGTCGGACGGATCATTTCCTGGGCCGCGCGAAGCACGGTCTCCAGGCGTTCGGGCAGACGCAGCAGCCGGCCTTCGTGGTGCTGGCGCTCGGCCAGCCGTAGCAGACAGTTTTCGATAATGATGACGGTGCCGTCGACGATCAGGCCGAAGTCCAGCGCCCCCAGGCTCATCAGGTTGCCCGGCACCTTCAGCTCGTTCATGCCGATGGCCATCATCACGAAGGACAGCGGGATGATCAGCACGGCGATGAAGGCGGCGCGGACGTTGCCGAGCAGCAGGAAGAGGGTCGCGGCGACCAGGATGGCGCCTTCGGTCAGGTTGCGTTCGACGGTCTTGATGGTGGCGTTGACCAGCACCGATCGGTCGAGCGCGGTGGTGATGACCACGCCGTTCGGCAAGGCCTTGCGAACATCGACCAGCTTGTCGCCGACCGACTTGGCCACCGAGCGGCTGTTCTCGCCGATCAGCATCAGGGCGGTGCCGACGACCACTTCTTCGCCGTTCTTGCTGGCCGCGCCGGTGCGCAGGTCGCCGCCGACCCGCACGGTGGCGACGTCCTTGACGGCGACGGGTACGGTGCGACGGGTGGCGATGATGGCGTTCTGGATCTCGTCGAGCGTGCGAACCCGCGCGTCGGCCCGGACCAGATAGGCCTCGCCGGCGCGCTGGATGAAGTTGGCCCCGACCGAGAGGTTGGCCCCTTCCAGGGCCTTGGCCAGGTCGGTGTAGGAGACGCCGTAGGCCACGAGCTTGGCCGGGTCGGGTTCGACCACGTACTGCTTCTGGAAGCCGCCGATGGAGTCCACGCCGGCCACCCCCTTGACGGTGCGCAGTTGCGGACGAACGACCCAGTCCTGGATGGTGCGCAAGTACGCGCCCTGCGAGGTGGCGTCGGTGAGGCGCTCGCCTTCCGGCGTCAGATAGGCGCCGTCACTCTGCCAGCCGGTCTGGCCGTCACGCACCTTGGCGCCCTTGCCGCCCGGATTGGCGTACTCCACCGAGTACATGTAAACCTCGCCCAGACCCGTCGTGACGGGCCCGATCTGCGGCTGGATCCCAGCGGGCAGGCTGTCGCCGGCCTGGGTCAGACGCTCGGCCACCTGCTGGCGGGCGAAGTAGAGGTTGGTCTTCTCCGAGAAGATCGCGGTGACCTGCGAGAAGCCATTGCGCGAGATCGAGCGGGTGGTCTCCAGGCCCGGGATGCCGGCCAGGGCCGTTTCCACTGGGAAGGTCACCCGCTTTTCGATTTCGACCGGCGAAAGCGCGCCGGCCACGGTGTTGATCTGCACCTGTTTGTTGGTGATGTCGGGAACGGCGTCGATGGGCAACTTGGTCAGCTGCCATGTGCCGAGGGCGGCGATGATGACGGTGAGAAGCAGGACGTACCAACGCCCCTTCACCGACATCGAGAGTAAGCGACCGATCATTTCGGCGTGTCTCCGGACTAGCGGTTAGGGGTTCAGTCTTCTTCCGAGCTCTTGCCGAGCTCTGCCTTCAGCAAGAAGGCGTTCTTGACCGCTACGGTCTCGCCCCCCTTCAAGCCGTCGACGATGACCACCCGGCCGCCGCTGCGCTGGCCGACCAGAACGTGCTGCACGCGGAAGCCCTCCTTGGTCCGGACGAAGACGACGTCGTTCCCGTTCAGGTTCTGAACAGCCTCCTCGGAGACGACGATCCCGCTGGAGGTCGACTGGCGCGAGGTGATGCGGGCGCGGACCAACTGGCCCGGCTGCAGCGCGCCGGTTCCCCCGGTCAGGGTCAGGACCACCGTGGCGCTGCGGGTCTCCTCGTTGACGCCGGGGGTCACCGATCGCACGACGGCGGTGCGGGTCTCGCCGCTGGTCGTCTCGACGATCGCCTGGTCGCCGGGCTGGACCCTGCGGGCGTCCGCGGCGGTAACCGACGCGTCGACCTGGATCTTGGCCGGATCGGAGATACGGAAGAGTTCGGTCTCGGGGGCCACGAAGGCGCCCAGGCTGGCGGTCATGGCGGTGACGCGGCCGTTGATCGGGCTGATGACGGCGACATAGCCGCCCGACACCGCCGAGGCGCCGGCGGCCGTGGCCGCGCGACGGGCCTCGGCCTCGGCCACCGCGACTTCGGCCTGAGCCGTCTCGTAGTCCTGACGCGGGCTGACCTTCTGTTCGAAGAGGCGCTTTTCGCGGGCCAGGTTCTTGCGGGCCAGGTCGGCCCTGGCCGAAGCCACGCTGCGGTCGGCTGAGATCTGGGCGGCCTCGCGACTGGAGACCAGGGCCAGGGTCTCGCCGGCCCGCACGGGGTCGCCGAGGCGCTTGGTGATCCGGGTGATCGAACCGGCGGCGCGGGCGGTCAGAGCCGCCTCCCCACCGGGTTCGGCTTCGACCGTGGCCTGCGCGACGACCTCGGAAGCCAGGCCCCCGGTGTTGACCGTCTGCAGTTGGACGCCCGAGGCGGTGATGCGCTCGGGGCCCATCGACAGGCTCTGGGGTCCGGCCGCGGGAGCTGCCGCCGCCGGCTTTTCAGCGGTCGCGGTCTCGGCGGGTTTGCCGCCCGACATCTTGCCGACCGAGAAGGCGGCGATCGCCACGACCACCACGGCCGCGCCGGCCAGCAGCAACTGCCGGTTCGAGGAGTTGGACTTGCGCATCAGCGATCTCCGAAGAGGCGGCCTTGCAGGCGCGCCAGGTCGGCCTCGGCGCGAACGCGCGCCAATTGGGCCTGAATGGTTTGGTCACGCGCTTCGGCCAGGGACCGGCGCGCATTGATTAGTTCGACAAGGGGGGCCTTGCCGGACTCGTAGGCGATCCGCGTGAGGCGGAAGGCTTCGGCGGCGCTGGTTTCGCCCTGGCCGGCCGCGTCGGCGCGCGACTGGGCCGCGCCCAGCTGGAAGCGGGCCGTGCGGATGTCGGCCTCGGCGTCGAACCGCGCGGCATTGAGCCGAGCCTCGGCGGCCTGCAGCTCGCCTTGGGCGGCGGTGATGTTGCCGCGGTTCTGGTCGAAGACCGGGATCGGAAGCGACACGCCCGCGACCAAGGCCGTGGAGTTGTCGCCGCTGAACCGGCGAACGCCGGCCGAGACCGTGACGTCCGGCACAGCGCGGGTCCGCTCGATGCGCACGCGACGGGCGGCGGCTTCGCGATCGGCCTCGGCCGCCAGAACGGCGGGCGTCGACAGCGCGTCGATGTCGCCCGGCTGGCTCGTGACCTTGGGGTTGGTCAGCAGGCTGTCGCTGAGCGAGGTGTAGGGCGTGGTCGATCCGACGAGAGCGGTGAGCCGCGAGAAGGCGCCCGTCCGCTCGGCCCGCGCTTCTTCCAACGACGCGCGCGCGCCGGTGAGCGCGGCTTGCGCCTGGAGGGTTCGCAGTTCGGCCTCTTTGCCCGCGTCGACCAGAGCTCGGGAGGCGCGCAGGGTCTCGTCGGACAGCGTCACGGCCTCTTCGGCCAGGGCGACCCGGCGTTCGGCGGCTTCGGCCTGGGCGTAGGCGTCGGCCAGAGCGAAGGCGAAATCGGCCTTCGACTGGACCAGCCGCGCCCGTGCAGCATCGAGAGCCGCCCGACCGGCGGCGACCCGCGCGCCGCGCTTGCCCCCGACTTCGAGCGGCTGGCTCAGCGAAAAGGTCGTCTCGGCATTGTTCGCGCCGCTATAGACGCCGCTGCCGCTGAAGTTCTCGATCTCCATCCCGACGGTGGGATTGGGTCGAGCGCCAGCCTGACGAGCCAGGCCCTCGGCCTGGCGCACGCCGGCGGCGGCTTCGGCGAGCCTTGGGGCATTGGCTTGCGCCTGGGCGAGAAGGTCCTTGAAAGGCGGCGCCGGATCGGCCGCCGCGCCGCGAGCGGACGCCAACGCGCCGACAATCGCGACCACGCTCACGGCCGCGAAACGCAGCTGTCCACGCATGATGAGAGTCATGAAGATGTGTTCCTAGAGATTGAGACGCAAACGGTCCGCCTCCTCGGGCGGAAGGGTCGCGTCAGGCTCTAGGCGGACGTTCGAGCAGGACGGAACGATCGATGAGCAGGCCCACATCCGGCTCGGCCAGCCAAACGGCACGATGCTCAAACGCTATCATCTCGGGCGCGAAGGACACGGGCAAGCTTATGCCATGCGCCGAACAATGACCGGTGCAGGCCGTGAGCGTTCTCTTGATGGGGGTCTTCTGGTCGCCAGCGGTCTTGATCAATGCTGGCGCCTGGACGCTCGACATGACGATCTGGCTGGCGACCTGAGTTTCGGTCTCCAGCGCAGCGTGCTCAGCAGGTCCGCAGATGACGATGCCGAGGATGAACGTGCAGGTTACGAACAGCGCCCATGCCTTGCCGAAGCTGAATCGCGAGGACGGCGCGCGGCGCGAGCGCCACGTGTCGGCATATCTGCCGACTTGCCGACGAAGGGGCGCGATTCCAGCCATCGAAATCTGCAATACCTCCGCTCAGTCCAGATTGAAATGCGTTATATGATTACATGTTATAGTGTCACATTGCCGAGCGCTCCAATTACGGCAACAAACACCTGGCGAAGACTTCGCGATAACTGGGGCAAAGCGGAAAGCTACAGAAGCCCGTACCGCGTTGTCGCGCCATGATCGAATCTCTCTCGATGCCCTGCCCATCCCGTTTGAAGTGGTCAGATGGCCCTTAGGCGGACCTCTTTGCCCCCATTTCGCCGGCTCTGTGCCGAGACCACCAGAATCCGCCGACCAGGATGGCCAGGGTGAGCGCCTGGGCGGCGACGCCTTCGATGGTCGGGAAGAAGCCCAGCAGTTCGATGCGCGGCAGAGCCAGCGGGTGCAGGTCCAAGAGGCCAGCCTCCTGCAGCGCGGCCACGCCCTTGCCGGCCAGGACGACCGCCAGGATCGCCATCAGGATGGCGCTGTATTCGAAAAACTTGCCGATCGGCAGGCGCTTGGAGAACCGCAGCATGGCCCAGGCGATGGCGGCCAGGACGACGACGGCGCAGCCGACGCCGGCCAGCACCGCCCCTGCCCCGCCCTGGGTCCACAGCGCCGTCAGGAACAGGATGGTCTCGAACACCTCGCGATAGACGACGATGAAGGCCAGCAGGAACAGGAACCACGCCGACGACTTGGAGAGCGCGTGGGATAGTTTCTCGCGGATATAGACCTGCCAAGCGTCGGCCTGGGCCTTGCCGTGCATCCAGAGTCCGACCGAGATCAGCACGGCGGCGGCGATCACCGAACCGAAGCCCTCGGTCAGCTCGCGGCTGGCCCCGCTGATCGAAATGAAGAAGGTCGCTGCGGCCCAGGTCAGACCACCAGCCGCCAGGGCTGCGATCCAGCCGCCGTGGACGTAGGGCAGCACGTCGGTTCGCTCGGCCTTGCGCAGGAAGGCGATCATGGCGACCACGATCAGCAGGGCTTCCAGGCCCTCGCGCAACAGGATGGTGAAGGCGCCGGCGAAGCTCGACAGGCTGTTGGCCTTTTCCGGGGCCAAGGCTCTGCCTGCGGCCGCGAACAGGGCGTCGAGCCGCTCGATCTGGCTCTTGACCTCGCTGGCCGGCGCGGCCTTACCGATCGCGCCGCGCACGTCGCCCATCGCCCCTTCGATCCGTCGCATCAGGGCCGGATCGCGCGCGCCCAGCGACGGCTCGACCGGCTCGAAGCCATCGAGATAGGCCGCGAGCGCGAGGTCGGCGGCGGCCTTGCGGTCGCCGGCCTCGTAGGCCTTGAGGCTTGCGGCGAGCTTCTGGCGGGCGACATCGAGCGAGCCGCCGCCGGTGCGGGTGACGACTTCGGGATGGCGTCGCAGATAGGCGGTCAGCGCTCGGGCCTTGGTCTCGCCGAGGGTGGTGGCCAGGGCGGCCGGCGTGGTCTGGGTCAAGGTCTGCAGGTCGGGGAAGCGGGCGCGGACGGCGGCGTCCTCGTTCCAGAGCTTTTCGCCGACGGCGGCCTCGGCGTCGCTGAAAGCGAAGCGCCCGACATAGAAGGCCAGGTCCCAGCGGTCGTCGGACGGCAGGTGGGCGTAGCTGGCCATGGCGGTGCCGTCGAGACCCTGCTGGATCACCTGGTAGAGGCCAAAGACGCTGCGCTGGCGCGCGCGGCCGGCGTCGGCGAAGGCGATCGGCGGCGGATCCAGGCCCGCGGCGTTGGGGCCGTCAGCCTTGCCGGTCTCGCCGTGGCAGGCCGCGCAGTTTTCCGCATAGAGCGCCGCGCCGCGCGCCAGGTCCGGCGCGCGCTTGGGGGCCAGGGGCGTGGGATAGGCGGCCAGGAGGTCGTTGGCCAGGGCATGGGCCTTGGCCGAGACCACGGCCGGCTCCTGCTTGGCGGCGATCGTGGCTTGCAGGCTTTGCGCCTTAGCCAGCAGGTCCGGCTGAGCCTTGGTGGCCGGCAGGCCGGCGATGCGCTCACGCACCTGGCCGGCGAACTCGTTCATCTCGGCATATTCGGACGGGCTGATGACCTTGCCGTCTTTCACCGCGCCCGCGTAGTCGACCGACAGATAGTCGAGCAGCCGCCAGGCGGTTTGCGAGGAACTGGCCTCCTGGGCATGGGCCATCGGCGCCGCCGTGAAGATCAGGACCGCCAGCAGCCCGCCAAGGATCGAGGCCAGACGCCCCTTGAGACCAGTAATCATTATCAATCCATGGGCGCAAAAAGGCGCGTGTGGCAAGAGCTTGAGCATATGTCAGGAAGTCGCGAGGTCGGCGCGGTGTTCGTCGCGAGCCTGGCGGATGATCTGGTAGGCCGAACTCAGGAAGACGCCGGCCAGGAGCACGCCGACGATCAGGTCAGGCCAGCGCGAACCGGTCAGCCAGACCAACCCGCCGGTAGCCGCCACGCCCAGGCATTGGATCAGATCGTTGCGCGTGCAGAGCCACACCGAACGGACATTGGCGTCGCCATCCCGATAGCGGACGAGCAAGGCGGCGGCGACGAGATTGGCCAGGGCGCCAAACAGCCCCAGGGCCGAGATCGCCTCGCCCGAGGGCGCCGCGCCGCTCCAGGCGCGCCAGGCGGCGAAGCCCGCGACCGACAGGGCGACCAGGCCCAGGCTGACGCCCTTGAACAGGGCCGCGCCGGTGCGGATGCCCACCGACTTGCCGATGGCCCATAGACTGATGGCGTAGGTGGCGCTGTCGGCCAGGAAGTCGAGCGCATTGGCCGACAACGACGCCGAGCCTTCGACCATGCCGCCGATCAGCACCACGACAAAGCCGACCAGGTTGATGGCGATCACCCAGGCCAGGGCGCGGCTATAGGCGGGCGTGGCGCCGTCGAACTTGACGTCGCTTCCGCAACCGCAGCCCGACGCGGCCGGTTTGCTGGAACAGGATTCGCTCATGAGGCCACCATGCATCCTCTAGCCACTAGAGGATCAAGGGCCTATCTGCAAAACTAAGGAGCACCTCATGACCCTTTCCATCGGCCTCTTGGCCAAGGCCGCCGACGTCAAGGTCCCGACCATCCGCTTCTATGAGGAGATCGGGCTGCTGCCGGAGCCCCGGCGAGCAGCCAATGATCGCCGGGTCTATGACGCGGACGCCGTCCGCCGCCTGGCCTTCATCCGCCACGCGCGCCAATTGGGCTTCTCGGTCGAGGCGATCCGCAATCTGCTGGATCTTTCCGACAATCCCGAGCGCCCCTGCGGCGAGGCCAACGCCCTGGCGGCGCGACAGCTCGACGATGTCGAGGCCAAGATCGCCCAGCTGGAGACCCTGCGCGGTGAACTGCAACGGATGGTGGCGGCGACCTGCGACGGACGGGCCGCCGACTGCCGGGTGATCGAGGCGCTGGCGGGCTAGGCGTCTCAGCGGGCGGTCATTCGTCGTCTTGCGCCGGGGATGATTGAATATGGACGCTCGTGTAAGATCATGTGCGCCCAACTACCGAGGCATAGGTCGGCATGGCAACATCCCCGATTGCCGCCCCCATCGGCGGCCGGATGGTGGAATTATCTTCAAAATATCCAATAACTTACCTAATTTACATCGGGTCCTCCACAACCACCCGTCCGGCGACCCGACGCCGTCGCGGCCGGACATCGACATGACCAAGCAGATCGTCGAGGCCGGCAAGGCCCTGAAGATCGCCGTTCACGACCATCTGGTGGTCGGTCGCGAGGGCGTCGCCAGCTTCAAGGCGCTGGGATTGATGTAGATCCGGATCAGGACATTAATTTCCGGACAGGACATGCAAGCTCGGCTTGACGCCCTCCGCCGAAACCGTGAGCGTCACGGCTCCTGTTTGCGCCCCTGAAGTTGCTCCGGAGTCCCCCATGCGTCGCCTGCTCACCGTTCTTCTCGGCTCGGCCGCCCTGCTGACCGGCGTCGCGCACGCCGCCGACGCCAAGAAGGCCCCGGAGAAGCCCGGTGAGATCCCCAAGGCGATCAAGACGCTGCACGACGGCTTCCTGACCCTGGACACCCACCTGGACACGCCTGAACACTTCGCGCGTCAGGGCTGGTCGATGATCGACCGTCACGTGGTCACCGAGGACGGCACCCAGGTCGACCTTCCTCGCATGAAGGCCGGCGGCCTGGATGGCGGGTTCTTCGTCATCTACACCGGCCAGGGCGAACTGACGGCCGAGGGCTATCGCAAGGCCCGCGACTTCGCCCTGAACCGCGCGACCGAGATCCGCGAGATGGTCGCCGCCCATCCCGACCAGTTCGAACTCGCCTATACCGCCGAGGACGCCGCGCGGATCAACAAGGCCGGCAAGGTCTTCGTCTTCCAGAGCATCGAGAACTCCTGGCCGATCGGCGAGGACCTGACCTTGCTGCAGACCTTCTACGCCACCGGCGTGCGGATGGCCGGGCCGGTCCACTTCCGCAACAACCAGTTCGCCGACAGCTCGACCGATCCCAAGGGCAAGATCTGGCACGGCTATTCGCCGCTGGGCCTGCGCTGGCTGGCCGAGGCCAACCGCCTGGGCATCCTGGTGGATGTCAGCCACGCGTCGGACGACATCGTCGATCAGTCGGTGGCCCTGTCGAAGGCCCCGATCATCGCCTCGCACTCCGGCGCCAAGGCGATCTTCGACCATCCGCGGAACCTGGATGACGGTCGCATCAAGAAGATCGCCGACAGCGGCGGCGCGGTCTGCATCAACTCGGTCTATCTGAAGGCCTCGGAGCAACCGAGCCCGGAACTCATGGCCGCGCTCAAAGCCCTGGGTCCGATGGACGACGACGCCACCGAGGCCCAGGTCAAGGCCCGGATGGTCAAGATGGCGGCGCTCAAGGCCCAGTATAAGTTCCCGCCGCGCGCCAATTTCGAGATCTTCATGGCCAGCATGCTGCACACCCTGAAGATCGCCGGTCCCAAGGCCGTCTGCATCGGCGCCGACTGGGATGGCGGCGGCGGCGTCGAGGGCCTGGAGGACGTGGCCGACCTGCCCAAGATCACCGCCCGCCTGAAGGCCGAAGGCTATAGCGACGCCGACATCCAGGCGATCTGGAGCGGCAATGTGCTGCGGCTGGTCGCCGGCGCCCAAGCCTATGCCAAGAGCGTCGCGAGCAAGTAGGGTCTAGCGGGGCGGCCCCTCGAAGGCCGCCCTTCGCGCCGCCGCGGGCGTGTAGACCCGCGCCAGGCCCTCGGCCAGCACGGCCCGCTCCGGTGGGGTCAGGGTGGCGGCATAGCTGGCCAGGGCGGCCTCGACATTGCCGCGCGCCTGCAGATCGAGCGCGCGCGCCGCGCCCAGCCGCCTGGCCACCTCGGCGGCGTCGTAGCCGGGCGAGCCCAGGGCCGCCAGGGCCGCCTGCCGCTCGGCGCGGGCCTGCTGGGTCAGGGGCCGGTTCTTCTTGTTGGCCTCGCCCAGCGCCTTGCGGAACGCCCGCCGGCTGTCGGGCGAGAGCACGTCGCCGGCCGAGATCAGCGGCGGCCGGGCCTGGGCCGTCGGCGGCGGGCCCTCGACGGACGGCGCGGCGGCGACCGCGGGCAAGGCGGAGGGGGTAGCGACCGGCGCAGCCGGCGGCTCCCTGGTCGCCGCGTGACGGGGCGGCTTCGACGGCGCCTCGGCCGGCGCGATCGGAGCGACTGCTGGCGGGCTGGGCGGGGCGACGATGCGCGGAGCCGGCGCGGTCGCGACGGTCGGCGCGACCGGCGGCGCCGTCAGACGCGCATAGCCCATGCCGGCCAGCCCGCCGACCAGGAACACATTGACCACCGCCGAGGCGGCCAGAGCGATGATCCAGGGCCGCGACGTCATAGTTCGGAGGGCTCCGCGATGGCGTCCTGCAGGGCCGAGGAGGTGTCGACGGCCGTGATGACCGGCTGCTCGGCCACGATCGTCGGCGCGGCGGCCTCAGGGCGACCAACGGCCACGCCCACGGCGATCCCCGCGAAGGCGGCGGCCGACAGGCCCAGGGCCGCGCCCAGGCCGACGACCCAGCGGCGAGCGGTGTCAGGCGCTTGCGGCGCCGCGGCGATCAGCCGGCCCAGCAAGGCGGCGTCGGCGCTCTGGGCGGGCGCAAGATCCAGCAGGCGGTCCATCTGCGCGGCGGCGCTCAGCACCGGCGCCAGGCGCGCCGCGTTCACCGCCAGCAGGGCGCGCGCGGCTTCGCGTTCGCCTTCCGGCCAGCGGGCGATCTCGCCGCCATAGGCCTCGGCCAGCGCCTCGAACCTTTCGAGCGTCATCATGACCATGCGTCCTTCATCCCCCCGCCCCGTACCGGCCAGGTCGGCCAGCGAAGCCTTCAGCGCCCGGCGACCTCTGGAGAGCAAGCTCTCCAGCGCCTCGACGCTGATCGCCATCAGTCCGGCGGCTTCGATATTGCCCAGCCCCTGGTGATGACAGAGCACGATCGCCTCGCGCTGACGGGCCGGCAAGGCCGTCAGCGCCGCTTCGACGCGCCTGGACAGGTCCGCGCCGATCAGACCCGCATCGGGCGCCGGACCGGTGTCGACCTGCTCGGGCGGCGTGTCCGTCGCGATCTCGCGCCGTCGCCGCAGCCGGTCGTAGCAGAGGTTCAGCGCCACCCGGTGCAGCCAGGTGTCGAACCTGGCCACGCCCGGCTTCCAGGCCCGCGCCTGCTTCCAGGCGCGCAGGAAGGTCTCCTGGGCGACGTCCTCGGCCTCGCCCGAGTCGTTCAGCATGCGCCTGGCCAGGGCCAGGATGCGCGGCAGACGTCGGTCCAGCAGCGTGCGAACGGCGGACGGGTCGCCCCGGCCCACCCCCGCCAGCAAGGCTTCGTCGGGGTCGTTCCCGTCGGACGCCAACCGTCACTCCGCCGCGCACGTCACCATCAGACCCCAACCTTGGCCTTGCCGGGCTTGGCCTGCAATTCCTCCAGCGTCAGGACGCCGTCATTGTTGGTGTCCATCCGCTTGAACCGCCAGGCCAACAGGGCGTCGGCCTCGGTTCGCGACAGGGCGCCATCCTTGTCGGTGTCGAAGCGGGCGAACAGGCGCTGGCCGCGCTTGCCGGCCTTGCCCGACGCCTTGGCGTCGACCTCGGCGTCCTGCTTGCGGAAGGCGGCGAACTCGTCGGGCGAGATCTTGCCATCCTTGTTGGTGTCCAGCCGCGCGAACAGCTTGTCGCCGTTCCTGGCCTGGAACTGCTGCAGGGTCATCCCGTCGGTAGCGGCGGGCGCGGCTTTCCCCGGCATGTTTTGGGCAGCCGCGTTCTGGGCCAAGGCGGGTCCGCCCAGCGCCAGCACGGCGCCGGCGGCGATCAGGGTGCGTACGATCATCAGTCTTAAGGTCTCCATGGAGGAAGGCCCGTCCCATCAGACTGAACGCGCGGCGAAACGGATTCCGTCGCGGGTTTTTCGGAAACTTAGCCCGGAGCCTTCACGATCGCGGAATAGGCCGCCCGGGCCTCGGCCTTGGCCTTGGCCAGCTTGGGTTTCAGCGACTTGAACTGGCCGACACGGCCGGCCTTGGCCATCAGCGCCTTGAACGCCTTGGGCTCCGCTTCGGGGTCGCCGCCGTCCTCCAGGGCCACCTTGATCAGCTGCGAGAGGTCCTGTTCCAGCCGCCAGGCGGTCTCCAGCCGGGTCAGGGCGCCGGCGTCGGCGAGGCCGGCTTCGCGCAGGGCCGCCAGGGCCTCGCCGGTGTTCTGGCGCAGGGGGCCGCCCTTGGCCGCGTGGGCCAGTTGCAGGAACTGGGCGGCGAACTCGATGTCGACCAGCCCGCCGGGGACCAGCTTCAGGTCCCAATCGCCCTTGCCCGGCCGCTCGCGCTCCATCAGCTCGCGCATCTCGACGACGTCGGCGGCGGTCTTCTTCCAGTCGCGGGGCCGGCGCAGGGCCGCTTCGATGGCCCCCTCGGCCTGGGCCTTGAAGTCCGGCGAGCTGGCCCAGACCACCCGGGCGCGGGTCAGGGCCAGCAGCTCCCAGGTCTCGGCCTCGCGCTCGTAATAGTCCTCGAACGCCGCGAAGCTGACCGCCACCGGTCCCTTGGCGCCGGACGGCCGCAACTTCATGTCGACCGCATACAGCGTTCCCTCGCCGGTGGGGGCCGACAGGGCCGCGATCATCCGTTGCGTGAAGCGGGCGTAGAAGGTGTCGGCGCTCCATTCCTTTGTGGCGGAGTGGGCCGCTGGCCCATCGGCGACGTAGAGCGTCATCAGGTCCAGGTCGGACTTGGCGGTCATCTCGCGCGAGCCGGCCTTGCCCAGCGCCACCACCGCCACCTGGCCGGGGAAGGCGCCGCCCAGGCGCTCGGTCTCGGCCAGGGCCGCCGGGGCCAGGCCGCTGATGATCAGGTCGCCCAGCTCGGCGAAGGCCCGGCCGATGTCGCGGGCGTCGGCGCTGCCGCTCATCACCCGCACGCCGATGCGGAAGCTCTGGTCGCGGAACAGCCGCCGCGCCGCATCCATCGCGCCCTCGAAGTCGGCCGGGTCCCAGGGCGCGACAGCGGGGGTCTCGATCGGGCCAAAGAAGGCCGGATCCAGCAGGGCGTCCAGAGCCGTGGGTCGCCGGGCCAGAGTCGTGGCCAGACGCGGGGCGAAGGCCATGACCTCGACGATCAGCTCGAACAGGCGCGGCTGAGCCAGGAACAGCGACTGGATCTGCACGCCCGAGCTCAGCGACGCGAAAAAGTCGGCGAAGCGGTTGAAGGCCTGGTCCGGCGCCCCGGTGGCGTTGGCCGCGTCCAGCAGACGCGGAGCCAGGCGGGTGAACAGCTCGCGGCCCCGCTCGGTGCGGGTGGCGGCGATGTGGCCGTGGTGCCAGCCGCGGATGGTGGCGGCGACGCGCTCGGGGCTGGAAAAGCCCATGCGCTTGAGCGTGGCCAGGGTCTCGGGATCGTCCTCGACGCCGGTGAAGACGAGGGAGCCGAACCGCGAGGAGAGTTCCTCCTCCCCCGCGAACAGGCGGCCGTAGCGCTGGTTGACGCCCTTGAGGATCTTGCCGACCGCCGCGTCGAAGCTGCGCAGGTTGTCCTGGCCCCACAGGGCGGCGACCTTCTTGCGGTCGTTGTCGGACTCCGGGAGCTTGTGGGTCTGGTCGTCGGCGATCATCTGGGCGCGGTGCTCCAGGGCCCGCAGGTCCTGATAGGCCTTGGACAGCCAGCCGGCGTCCTCCAGACTCACGTGACCGGCGGTCGCCAGCGCCAGCAGCGCGTCCAGGGTGCGCGGCCCGCGCAGGTCGGGCTGACGCCCCCCCAGGATCAGCTGCTGGGTCTGGACGAAGAACTCGATCTCGCGGATGCCGCCGCGCCCCAGCTTCAGGTCCGCGCCCTTGGCGGTCAGGCGGTCGTCGACCTTGTAGGTGTGGATCTGGCGCTTGATCGAGTGGATGTCGGCGATGGCCGCGAAGTCCAGGTTCCGCCGCCAGATGAAGGGCTGCAGGCCTTCCAGGAACGCCGCGCCCTCCTTGAGGTCGCCCGCCGCGATCCGGGCCTTGATGTGCGCGGCGCGCTCCCAGTTCTGGCCGACGCTCTCGTAGTAGTCCATGGCCGCGTCGACCGGGATGGCCGGCGGGGTCGAGGACGGATCGGGGCGCAGGCGCAGATCGATGCGGAAGACATAGCCGTCGGCGGTCCGCTCCTGCAGCACCCGGCCCAGGTGGTTGGCGATTTGCACCGCCACGGCCTGCGGCTCGACGCCTTCGGCCACCTGCAGCTTCTGGGGCGCGTAGAAGATCGAGAAGTCGATGTCGCTGGAATAGTTCAGCTCGAACGCACCGTGCTTGCCCATGGCGATGCAGAACAGGCCCGGCGCGGGACCGTCGTCCCCTTCCCCGACATGGGTCAGGGCGCCGCGATCGACTTCCTGACGGACGGCCTGGGCCAGGGCGGCCTTCAGGGTGGCGTCGGCGAAGCGGGTCAGGGCGCCGGTCACCTGGTCCAGGTCCCAGACCCCGCCCAGGTCGCACAGGGCCGTCAGCAGGTGCAGGTCGGCCTTCAGCTCGCGCAGAACCCGTCGCGCGGTCTCGAAGTCCGGCTCGGCGGCGACGGCTTCGGCGGCGGCCAAGGTGGCGGCCAGGGTCTCCGCCGGATCGCCGTCCAGGATCATCGGCAGGCGCTTGCCGTCGCGCCGCGCCAGGCTGGCCAGATAGGGCGAGGCGCCGAACACCGGCGCCAGAGCGTCCCAGGCCGCGTCGACGCCGGCCATGGCCTCGCCGGCGCGCTTGGCGATCATCTCATGAGCCCGCTCGGCGGCCTTGGCGTCGAGGATCGGGCCGCAGGGGACGAGGCGTTCACCGAGCGCGTTGGGGAAGCGAGTCATGCCGGCACCGTGACCCGCCGCAGGCCTTCAAACAGACTCGCCCTTGACGTTCGAAATTACAGTTGTAACCATTCAACCCGAGGAAACGGCAGGAACCGCTCCGACGATGATCGAGCTCTTCGCCCTCGCCCTGGTCCGGGCCCAGATCGCCGCCGCCGCCGCCGTGCTGCTGGTCGTGATGCTGCGCCCGTCCGCGCGCCAGCTGTTCGGACCGCGCCGCGCCTACGGCCTGTGGGCCATCGTGCCGGCCGCCGCGGCGGCCGCCTTCTTCCCCAGCCTGGCCGAAACCATGGAGATCGGCGATCCGGCCCGTCCGTCGGGCGCCTGGGCCGGCAAGCTCGTCCTGCTGTGGTTGGCCGGCTGCGTGATCGCCACGGCGGTGCTGGTTGTCCGCGAGCGCCTGTTCCACCGCCGCGTCGACAAGGGCCAGGTCGGCCCGGCGGTCGTCGGGGCCTTGTGGCCGCGCATCGTGCTGCCGTCCGACTTCGCCGAGCGCTTCGACGCCCGCGAGCGCGAGATGATCACGCTGCACGAGCGCACCCACATCAATCGCGGCGATCCGATGGCCAACCTGGTCGTCGCCGTGATCGGCGTGCTGGGCTGGTGCAACCCGATGATCTATCTGGCGTCGGGCCTGGTGCGCATCGACCAGGAGCTGGCCTGCGACGCCACCGTCGTGGCCCTGCGCTCCGACATCCGCGCCGACTACGCCAAGGCGCTGATGAAGGTCCAGATGAACGCGGCCGTCTCGCCCCTGGCCTGCGGCTGGGCCACCCATCCGCTGATCCTGCGCGTGTCGCTGCTGAATCGCCGGGAGCCCAGCCTGACGCAGGACATCGCCGGTTTCCTCACGATGACGTTCCTGGCGATCACAGCCATGGTCATCGTCTGGAGCGTGGCTCCGCGAGGGCCCCTCTCCACCGACCTGAACCCAGGCGTGGTGGCGCGCATGGACCCCTATACGGGCGCGATCATCTGGGTGAAGGCCGACCACTAACATGATCGACCTGCTGGTCCTGGCGCTGATGCGCGTGCAGATCGCCGCCGCCGTCGGGGTGCTGGCCGTGCTGCTGCTGCGCCTGCCGGTGCGCTGGCTGCTGGGGCCCCGCCTGGCCTATGGCCTGTGGATGCTGGTCCCCGCCGCCGCCGTCGCCGGCCTGCTTCCGAGTCTGGCCGAGACCACCCGGGCCGGCGTCGCCGCCGAGCCGCTGGGGGCGAGCCTGGCGCTGAAGCTGCTGCTGGTCTGGGCGATCGGGGCGGCGCTCCTCGCTGGCGTCATGATGCTGCAGGAGCGGGCGTTCCGCCGCCGGGCCGAACGAGGCCAGGCCGGTCCCGCCGTCATGGGCGCCCTGTGGCCGCGCCTGGTGCTGCCGGCCGATTTCGAGACCCGCTTCAGCGCCCGCGAGCGTGACCTGATCCTGCTGCACGAGCGCACCCACATCCGCCGGGGCGATCCGGTCGCCAACCTCATCGTGGCCGGCTGCCGCGTGGCGGGCTGGTGCAATCCGCTGATCCACCTCGGCGCGGCCTTCGCCCGCGTCGACCAGGAACTGGCCTGCGACGCCACGGTGCTGGCCCTGCGCGAAGGCATCCGCGCCGACTACGCCCGGGCGCTGCTGAAGGTCTCGCGCTTCGGCGTCGCCTCGCCCCTGGCCTGCGGCTGGGGCGCGCATCCGCTGGTGCTGCGCGTCGGCTTTCTCGGCCGCACCGAGCCCAGTGTCCGTCGCCAGATCGCCGGCTACGTGCTTCTGCCGGTCCTGGCGATCGCGACCTTCGTGGGCGTGTGGACGATGGCGCCGCGCGGTTTCGATTCCCTGGCCATGGCGCCGGACGCCCTCTACGTCCCAAGCGCGGAGCACGGCTGGAAGCTGCCCTAGCCTGCCTACTCCACCCGCGGCAGCACCAGGGCCACCCGCAGGCCGGGGCCCATGCCGTTGTATTCGCCTGGCCCTTCGGCCAGCTCCAGACGGCCGCCGTGCGAGACGGCCACCGCGCTCACCAGCGACAGGCCCAGGCCCGCCCCGGGCTCGCTGCGGCTGTTCTCCAGGCGCACGAAGCGCTGGACCACGCGGGCGCGGTCGTTCTCGGGCACGCCCGGCCCCGTGTCGGTGACCGAGAACTCCAGCTCGCCGGACGAGGTGCGCCGCGCGCGCAGCATGATCGCCCCGCCCTCGGGCGTATATTTGATGGCGTTGTCGAGCAGGTTGGCCAGCGCCTGGGCCAGGAACTCGCGGTTGCCCTTGATGGTCAGGGCCGGGACGATCTCGGCCTTGAAGTCCAGGCCCTTGTCCTCGCACGAGAACGCGTAGAGCTCGGCCATGTCGCTGGCCAGTTCCGAGGCGTCGAAAATGCGCTGGTCCGGGGCCGAGCCGGCGGCTTGCAGACGGGCGATGGCCAGCACCGCGTTGAAGGTCTTCAGCACGCCGTCGGCGTCCTGCAGCGCCGTCTCCAGCGCCGCCACCGGATCGCCCTTGCCGTTCTCGGCGTCGATCAGGGCGACCTCCATGCGGGCGCGCAGCCGGGTGAGTGGCGAGCGCAGGTCGTGGGCAATGGCGTCGCCGGCGTGGCGAAGGCCGCCCATCAGGCGTTCGATGCGGTCGAGCATGTCGTTCAGGCCCTCGGCCAGCTCGTCATACTCGTCGCGCGTGCCGCGCACCCGGGCGCGGGCGTGCAGGTCGCCAGCGCGGACGTCGTTGACCACGTCCACCAGCCCCTGCATCGAGCGGCTGACATTGCGGCTGATCAGGACGCCCCCGGCCATGCCCAGCAGGATGACCAGCGCCCCGGCGCCCACAGGGCCCGGACGATCTTGCGGACATAGGCTTCGGAGGCGTCGACATCGGCCCCGACGAACAGGATCTCGCCGTGGTCCAGACGCTGCTGCACCCCGCGCGCGGCCGCCTTGACCTCGGCCCCGTCCAGGTCGGTCTCGGTGACCTTGAAGCTGGCCCACTGCGGGCCATCGCCGGTGAAGTCGCTGACCGGCGACTCCTCGATCGAGCCCGAGATGCGCTTGCCGGTCTTGTCGGCCAGGAAGTAGAGGAACGGCTTCTCGCCCGTCGCCCGTTCGACGATGGTCTGGTTCAGGGCGTCGACGCCGCCTTGGCGGTAGGCCGCCTCAAGGCTCTCGAATTCGCGGCTGATCTCGGCCTGGGCCCGGCGGTTCACCTCGCCCGCCGTGGCCACGTAGATGTAGCCCAGGAAGGCGCTGGCGGCCGCCGCGAACAGGGCCAGGAACAGCAGGGTCAGCCGGAACGGCGTGGTGCGGAGAAGGCGCGGCAGACGCATGAGTTAGGACTTTCCGCGCAAGATGGCGCGAAGGTTTCGGCGGCCATCAACCACGCGCAGGATGGCGACGTCAGGGCCCTTGAGGCGGTAGAGCACCAACCAGGGCGATGCAGACCAAATCCTCAAGCCCTGTCTCAATTCTGGTTGCTCCCGACCCAAGTTCGGAAAATCGCCCAAGCGTTCGAGCGCGCTTTCGATACGGTCCACTTGTTCCGTTGCGACGGCCGCGCCGTTGTTTCGAGAGATCTCGCGAAAGATAGCCATAAGGTCGCCATTGACGGCCTTCGCTCTCAGAACACGCCCCACCCCAGCCCCTCGATTAGTGCTCGTCGCGGAGCTTCAGGGTTCCTTCGGCGATGATCTCGGCGAAACCGCGATTGTCGAACTCTCCGCGCTCGATCTCTTCCCAGGCTTCCTCAATGAGAACCGTAAGCGCCGCGCGATTACGGTTGATCCAAGCGTCCACGCCAGCGTCGGACATCGAAGTCTCGAACGCATCTTGCGGCGGCGTGACAGGCTTAGTCAGCTTGTTCATGGTCTGATCCTACCACGCCGCCCTCGCATCGCCTACGGATCGAGCCGGTAGCCGGCTCCGCGCACGGTCTGCAGCATGGCCCTGTCGAAGCCCTTGTCGATCTTCGAGCGCAGGCGCGAAATGTGGACGTCGATGACGTTGGTCTGCGGGTCGAAGTGATATTCCCAGACCTTCTCCAGCAGCATGGTGCGCGTCACCGACTGGCCGGCGTGGCGCATCATGAACTCCAGCAGCTGGAATTCGCGCGGCTGCAGGTCGATCTCCTTGCCCTGGCGATGGACCGTCCGGTTGATCAGGTTCATCTCCAGCTCGCCGACCTTCAGGGTGGTGGCGACGGCGCCGGTCTCGCGGCGGCGCGACAGGGCCTCGACGCGGGCCATCAGCTCGGGGAAGGCGTACGGCTTGACCAGGTAGTCGTCGGCGCCCGCCTTCAGGCCCACCACGCGGTCGTTGACCTCGCCCAGGGCCGACAGGAACAGCACCGGCGTCTGGTCGCCCTCGCGGCGCAGGGTCTCGACGACCTGGACACCATCAAGCTTGGGCATCATGCGGTCGACGACCAGGACGTCGTAGCCGCCCTTCTGGGCCTCGGCCAGGCCAGCCTCGCCGTCGGGCGCGTGCTGGACGTCGTAGCCGGCCTCCGTCAGGCCGTGGGCCATGGCGGCGGCGGCCTCCAGGTCGTCCTCGATAATCAGAATACGCATCGTCAGAGCCCCTCATGCGCTCGGGCGGAATGGCGGAACGATCGACGTTCCCCCGATTCCACGCATCGCGCGATAGTTGCTCTTGCAATAGCGGTTTCGGCGAGCGCCGTAACTTAAACCTTGGACAGAAAAAGCCCCGCTCCGGAGATCCGAAGCGGGGCTGATCGTTGGCCCGCCCTCGCCCTTCGACGGGCTCAGGGTGAGGACTACCGCGGTCGCCGTGAAATCCTCATCCTGAGCTTGTCGAAGGACGAGGATTTCAAGCGCCAGCCTTACGGCGCGATCTTCAGCGGCACGAAGACCGGGCGGTTCTGGCGGATCACCTTGACCAGCACGCTGTTGCGGCCGGCCTTCTTGGCCGAGGCCACGGCGTTGTTGACGTCGACGACGCTGTTCACCGCCATGCCGTTGATGTTCGACAGGACGTCACCCTTGGCCAGACCCTTCTCGCCGGCGTCGCTGTCGCCCTTCACGCCGGTGATCAGCAGGCCCTTGATCTCGCTGTCGATCTTGTAGGTCTGGCGCGAGGCCGGATCGATCGGGCCGAGCGTGAGACCCAGGGCGTCGACCTTCTGGCTGACGGGCTTGTCCGGGGTGGGCGCGGCGCCGCCGTCCTTGTCGTCGTCGTCGTCGTTCAGGCCAAGAGCGTTCTCGGCCGGACGGGTGCCCGACTTGACGTCGATCACGCGCGGCTTGCCGTCACGGATGATCGACATCTTGATGCTCTCGCCCGGACGGGCCTTGGCCACTTCGCGGGTCAGTTCCGAGCGGTTGGCGATCGTCACGCCGTTGACGCCGGTCAGGATGTCGTCCGGCAGCAGGCCGGCCTTGGCGGCGGGACCGCCCGGGACCAGCTCGGCGACGATCGCGCCCTTCACGTCCTTCAGGCCCAGGGCCTCGGCCGACTCGGCGCTGAAGTCCTGGATGGTGACGCCGATATAGCCGCGAACGACCTTGCCGCCCGAGATCAGCTGCTTGGCGGTGGCCTCGGCGATGTCCGCCGGAATGGCGAAGCCGATGCCGACCGAGCCGCCCGACGGCGAGTAGATGGCGCTGTTGACGCCGATCACCCGACCGTAAATGTCGAACGACGGACCGCCCGAATTGCCCCGGTTGATCGGCGCGTCGATCTGGATGTAGTTGACGAACGACGAGGTGTTGTCGCCCAGGTCACGGCCATAGGCCGAGATGATGCCGGCCGTCGCCGTGCCGCCCAGGCCGAACGGGTTGCCGATGGTGATGACCCAGTCGCCGACGCGCGGCTTGGCCTGGTTCTCGAAGTTCACATACGGAAAGTCCGCGCCCTTGGCCTTGGGGTCGATGACCTTGACCACCGCCAGATCGGTGCCCTCGTCGCGGCCGACCAGGGTGGCCTTCAGCTCGCGGCCGTCCTTCATCACCACCTGGATGTCGTCGGCGTCGGCCACGACGTGGTTGTTGGTGACGATGTAGCCGTCGGCCGAGATGAAGAAGCCCGAACCGGCCGACTGCTGCTTCGGCGTGGTCGGCGTGTCGCCGTCCTCACCGTCCTGGCCCGGCTTGCCCTTCTGGCCGCGCGGCACGATGTCGAAACCTTCCAGACCCGGAATGCGCAGCGCCTGCGGCGAGGCCTTGGAGGTCACGTTGATCTGGACGACCGCGGGCGAAACCTTCTCGAAGATGTCGGCGAACGACAAAGGCGCGCCCGGCGGCGGCGCGAACGACGGCGAACCGGCCACGGCCGGACGGGCCACGGGGGCCTCTGCGGCCGCCGTTCCCATGCGCATGCCCACACCGGCCAGAGCGGCGCAAGCCACGCCCGCGCCAGCGATGGCGCCCACAACGAAACCCGACTTCCTAGCGGTCATTCTCTGCTTTCCTCACCCGCGCGTCCCGCGCGCGGTCCCTTTGGATCTGAGAACCTAGTCGTGACGGCGAAAGGTGCAATGGTTCTCGGATTACCTTCGCGTCATTGGAGCCCGCTTCTTGCGGCTCCATTTCGGCGCAATCGTGTCAATCGTCTTGCAGCAATTTAGCGACGCGGTCTTCTTCGTCCTGCGAAAGCTCTGTCTCGACCGTCTGGCGACGCCGCAGAAGGCCGACCATCAGGACGCCGCCCACCAGCAGAACACCGACCGGCGCCAGCCAAAGCGCTGCATTGCCAGCGGAAAAGCGCGGCTTCAGCAGCACGAACTCACCATAACGCTGCACAAGAAACGCGCGGATCTCGCCATCGCTGCGGCCCGCCTTGACCTGTTCGCGGACAATTCGTCGCAGGTCGCCGGCCAGCTGGGCCTCGGAGTTGTCGATAGACTCGTTCTGACAGACCAGGCAGCGCACTTCCTTGAAGAGGACGCGGGCGCGGGCCTCCTGCGCCGGATCGGGCAGACGCTCGGTGGGTTCCGAGGCGCTGCCCATCAGGGCGACGGCGGCCAGGGCCACCAGCAGGGCGCGGACGCGGCTCACGACACGGCCTCGCCGGCGCGGCGGCCGACGCCCAGGCGCACGCGGCGATCGGACAGCGACACGGCGCCGCCCAGGGCCATGATCAGCGGCCCCAGGAAGATCAGCCGCACCCACGGGTTCACATAGGCGCGCACCAGCCAGGCCGGCTTGCCCCCCTCGCCCGCCCGGCGCTCGCCCAGCACGACATAGATGTCGTCCAGCATGCGCGGACAGATGGCGACTTCCGAGGTGGTCTGCGATCCGGTCGGATAGAAGCGGCGCTCGGGCTCGGCGTGGCAGATCTCTTTGCCGGCCTTGTCGACCACCTTCACGATCCCGCGCTCGGCCAGGTAATTCGGTCCCTCGACCGTGCCGACATCGGTCAGGGTCAGGGTGTAGGCGCCCAGGGCGTGGCTCTCGTTCAGGCTCAAGGCCTGAGCGGCCTCGACGCGCCAGGCGGTCTCGAACGAGGCCCCCAGCACAAAGATGCCCAGGCCGGCATGGGCCAGGGTCGTGCCCCAGGCCCCGCGCGGCTGCCCCTTGGCGCGACGGACGCTCTCGGCCACCGGAGCGCGGAACAGTTTCAAGCGCTCGCTCATCTCCAGCAGCGCCCCGCCCAGCAGCCAGAAGCCGAGCGCCAGGCCCGCGCTGGCCAGGGCCTTGCGCGGCTGGACGATCCCGTAGGCGACAAGGCCCAGCGCGGCGGCGACGGCCAGCACGATCCACAGCTTGCGGGCCACGCTTTTCGCATCGCCACGCTTCCAGGCCAGCAGGGGTCCGGCCGGCAGCACGGCGAAGGCCAGCACCATCAGCGGCACGAAGGTCAGGTTGAAGAACGGCGCGCCGACCGAGACGGCCTCGCCGTCCATGGCCTCGCGGATCAGCGGATAGAGCGTGCCCAGCAGCACCACCGCCGTCGCCGTCGACAGCAGGATGTTGTTGAGCACGATGGCGCTCTCGCGGCTCACCGGGCGGAACTGGCCGCCGGGGTTCAGGCTGCCGGCGCGCAGGCCGAACAGCAGGAAACCCGCGCCCGCCGCGACGCCCATCATGATCAGCAGCAGCACGCCGCGGGTCGGGTCGACGGCGAAGGCGTGGACGCTGGTCAGCACGCCCGAGCGCACCAGGAAGGCGCCCAGCATCGAGAAGGTGAAGGCCGCCAGGGCCAGGAACGCCGTCCAGCCCGGCAGCGCCCCGCGCCTTTCGGTGACGATGGCCGAGTGCAGCAGGGCCGCCCCGATCAGCCACGGCATGAAGCTGGCGTTCTCGACCGGATCCCAGAACCACCAGCCGCCCCAGCCCAGCTCGTAATAGGCCCAGAAGGCGCCGAGCGTGATGCCGACGGTCAGCAGGCTCCAGGCCGCCAGGGTCCAGGGTCGCACCCAGCGGGCCCAGGCCGCGTCGATCCGGCCCTCGATCAGGGCCGCCAGCGACAGGGAATAGACCACCGAGAAGCCGACATAGCCGCTGTAGAGGAACGGCGGGTGGACGGCCAAGGCCCAGTCCTGCAGCAGCGGATTGAGCGACCGGCCCTCGACCGGCACATCGACCAGGCGGGTCAGAGGATTCGAGGCGAACACGGTATAGGCCAGGAACATCACGCCCAGCGCGCCCTGGATGGCGATGGCGTAGGCGCGCAGGCGCGGCGGCAGGCTGTCGCCGAAGAAGGCCATGGCCGCGCCGTACCCGGTCAGAACCAGGCACCACAGCAGCATCGAGCCCTCGTGGCTGCCCCAGGCCCCGGCCACCTTGTAGAGCAGCGGCTTGGCGGTGTGAGAGTTGGCGGCGACGTTGGCCACCGAGAAGTCCGACACCACGAACGCGTGGATCAGGGCCGCGAAGGCCACGGCCACGGCCACGAAGGTCGCCACCGCCGCGCCGCGTCCGGCCCCGGCCAGCACCGGCGAACGCCGCGCGCCGCCAACGGCCGACAGTCCGGTCTGGGCGACAGACAGCATCAAGGACAAGATCAGGGCGAAGGCGCCCAGTTCGACGATCATCGACGATCCTCCCCCCGTGGGGGAGGCGACCGAAGGTCGGAGGGGGGCGTGGCCGGGGCGGCAGAACTTCCCCCACCGGTCGCTTCGCGACCGCCTCCCCCTTGGGGGAGGATCCATAGCTCGGCGCCCCGCGCCCTCGCCGCGCCACTCGCCCTGCTTCTTCAGCGCCTTGGCGACGTCGCGCGGCATGTAGCGCTCGTCGTGCTTGGCCAGCACCTGCTTGGCGACGAAGACGCCGCTTTCATTGAACGCGCCGTCGGCGACGATCCCCTGCCCCTCGCGGAACAGGTCCGGCAGGTCGCCGTGATAGGTCACCTTCGCCGTGGCCTTGTGGTCGGCCACCACGAAATCGACATCGCCGCCGGGATGCTTGACCACGCTGCCGTGCTGAACCAGGCCGCCCAGCTGGACCTTGCGGCCAGGGGCGACGTGGGCCTCCTTGGCCTGGGCCGGCGTGTAGAACAGCGAGATGCTGTCGCGCAGGCCGTAGAGGGCCAGGCCCACGGCCAGGGCCAGCACCGGCGCGATGGCCAGCAGGATGGTCAGGCGACGGCGCGCCTTCCGCGATTTGGGCCAGAAACTCATGGCTGGGTAATCTTCTGAGCGGGCGTGTCGGCGGCCTGGCGCAGGGCCGACAGCACCTTGGGCTGATCCTTGAAGCGGGCCGTGGCCGAGGCCAGCGCCGCGTCGCGCTTGGCGCTCTCGCCCAGCACGGCATAGGCGCGGACCAGGCGGACCCAGCCGTCCGGATCGTCGGGCGATTGGGCCAGACGCGCGGCCAGGCCCTCGACCATGCCGACGATCATGCCCTGGACCTGCGGATTGGCCTCGGCGGCGGGCTGGTCGCTGGGCAGGCGGCCCTGGGCCTCGACCTGGGCGATTTCCCGGCCCAGCGCCGTGCGGCCCGGATCGTTGGCCGGCAGGCTGGCCGCCAGGGCGCGCCAGTCGGCGAGACCGCCGGCCACGTCGCCGTCGGCGACCTTGCCACGGCCGAGGTAGTAGCGGGCGCGGAGGTCGTTCGGAGCGACCTTCAGCGCCTCGCCGAAGGCCAGCTTGGCGTCGGCCCCGACCTGGCCCTTGGACTCCATGACGAAGGTCTCGCCCAGGAGGCTCCAGAGATCGCCGCGCTTGGGCGCCAGGCGGACGGCCCTGCGCAGAGCGGCCTCGGCGCCGGGCAGGTCGCCGGCGGCGGCGCGGGCCTTGGCCAGGAACACCAGCGGCTCGGGATCGCTCGGCCGCTCGGCGGCGACGCCTTCCAGCACGGCGGCGATCTTGGCGGGTTCCAGCGTGGCCGGGTCGGCGGCCTTCCACTCGGCCACGCGCTTGGCGTAGGGCTGGTCGGCCATTTCCGGCTTGCCCACGGTCACATAGAGGCCGACGGCGGCGACGCAGGCCGCGCCGACGGCGATCACCACCGCCTTGCGGGGACCAGCGCCGTCGCGCGCCCAGGTCTCGGCCTGGTCGGCGGCGGCCAGCAGGCCGCGTCCCGCCTCGGCGCGGGCGGCCTTGAGTTCGGATTCGGCCAGCAGGCCGTCGATGGCCAGGCGCTCGACCTCGGCCAGACGGCGGCGATGCGGTTCAAGCCGGGCCTGGGCGTCGTCGACGGGCCGGGCGCGCGCCGCGCCGCGCAGCACCAGCCCCGCCGTCGCGGCCGACAGCCCCGCCGCGGCGATCCAGAAAGCGATCATGGCCGCGTGGTAGCGTGTTCCCGCGTCCGCCGTTAGTAGGAAAAGTGCGTAAGGGCGGCCGAAAGACCAGGTTTGTCAGGCCGCGATCGCCGCCGCGGCGCGGCGTCGCACGATCTCGGCGGTCTTATCGTCGCGGGTGTAGGCGACGAAGCCGGCGGCGACGTCCAGGTACTTCACGGCCAGCCCCGCGTCGCCGCCGTCGCCCGTACGGGCGACGTGCAGGACGTCCTCGATATAGGGATCGAGGCGGCTGTTCAGCTTTTCCAGGACCTTGTTGCGCGAGCTGCCATAGCCGGCCTTGTCGGCGCACGCGCGCAGTTCGGCGATGAAGGCCAGCGCCGACTGGGCGCGGCGGATCATCGCCTCGTCCGGTTCGTCGGTCAGCTTGGCCGCGCCCTTGCTGCCCTTCTTGGACATCATCGACAGCGACCGCAGCGGCAGGGCCGCTTCCAGCGTCTTGTCGGCCTGGTCCATGCGCTGCTCGCACGCCTTGGCCATCGCCTGCTTGTGCCGGGCCAGACGCTTGCCCCACGGGCCGTCCTTGGCGACGTCGACCGACTGCTGGAACTCGGCGATCTGCAGCTGGACCCGGTGGGCCGCCTGGGCGGCCGCGCGGCCCGCCCGCTCGCCGTCCGAGAAGTTGAAGGTCTCGACCTGAACGATGGCGGCGTCGATCTCGGCCAGCACGCGCTCGCCGAACGCCTTGACCTCCGACGAGGCCAGGTAGCGGTCGCTGGGCCGGTCCATGACCGCCGAGATCACCCGCAGGATGCGCCAGTCGTCGGGCAGATGGGCCGACAGGATGTCCAGCATCAGGGGGCCGGCGTCATCACTGATCCGGCAGGCGTCGCGATAGGCCAGGCGCGCGGCGGCGGCGCGCTCGTCCGACATGCGGCTGACCCATTCCGACAGCTTGGGCAGGCACGAGCGGGTGATGGCCGACAGCTGCAGGCACATGGCCAGCTGCTCGGGGTCGCAGATCGAGCGCACGCTGTCGAAGGCGGCGTTCTCGGGATCGCGCAGGCCAGCGGCGGCGGTCTTGCAGAGTTCGTCGAACACGTCGGGCACGCCCTGTTCGAGATCCCAGGGATTGCACTTGGCGGCGGCCTCCTCGACCCGCGAGGGGGCCACGGACCTCAGGGCCCGCCACAGGCGCGGCAGCACCACCGAAGGGAACTGAACCTGACCCTCGCGGCGCGTGGCGCACAGCGGAACGATGGGGCCCAGGATGTTGTTGCGGATGAAACGGTGGGCGGTCTCGTCCTCGACCAGGCCGCGCACGGCGGCCAGGGAGCCGGTCGCGCCGGCGCTCGACAGGGCCAGCTCCAGGCTGCGCAGCGCCGCGTCCGGAGCGGTTTCCACCAGCGTCCGGATGATCTGCAATTTATGCGCGGCGATGGCGGCCATGGTCCCCCGTGTCGGAGAAACCGATTCCGACAGGCGTCAACCATGTTCGGAACGAGGTTAAGGATTTCCGAAATCGTGAAAAATTCACCCGGGCCGCGACCGCGTGTCCCGGTTTGAAAGCCTTTATCCACCAGAAGTTTAGGCCACGGGCATCACGTGCATGGCAGGCCCGCCCCGTAACAATTGAACGCAAGCCGAAGTTAGGCTTGAGCCCGCGGCAGATCCAAAGTCACGCGCAATCCGCCCATCGGCGATTTACCAAGATGCACCGATCCGCCATAGGCGCGGGTCAATTCGTCGACGATCGACAGGCCCAAGCCCGATCCGGGCGCGTTTTCGTCGAGCCGCTGCCCCCGCTTCAGGGCCTGGGCGCGTTCCTCGGGCGGCAGGCCGGGACCGTCGTCGTCGACGGTCAGCAGCATTCGCGCCTCGCCCGATGGCGCGGCCTCGGCGCGGATCCGGCCCCGGCACCACTTGCCGGCGTTCTCCATCACGTTGCCGGCCAGTTCCATGAAGTCCTGCTTCTCGCCCTGGAAGCAGAGGTCCTCGGGGCAGCGCCAGTCGATCTCGACGCCCTTGTCCTGGAAGATCCGCTCCAGGGTCACGGCCAGCTCGTCCAGGATCGGCTCGACCGGCGTGCGCTCGCCCGAGGTCTGCGAGCGGGCGGCGGCCCGGGCCCGGCGCAGATGGTGGTCGACCTGCTCGCGCATGGTCTGGGCCTGACGCTCGACCACCTCGGCCAGCTGGCCCGGCTGCTGGGAGGCCTCGGTCAGCATCACCGACAGCGGCGTCTTCAGGGCGTGGGCCAGGTTGCCGACGTGGGTGCGCTGGCGCTCGACGACCTCCTGGTTGTGGGCCAGCAGGGCGTTCAGCTCGACGGCCAGCGGCTCCAGCTCCTCCGGATAGACCCCGTCGACCCGCTCGGCCTTGCCCCGGCGCACGGCCGCCACCTCGCGGCGCAGACGGAACAGCGGCGTGAGGCCGAAACGCACCTGCACCACCGTCGCCAGCACCAGGCCGCCGGCCAGGATCGCCAGGGCGATGGCCGTGACGCCGGCGAAGCGGTCGGCGTCGGCGTCGATCGGCGTGCGGTCCTCGGCGGCCAGGAACACCACCGGGTCGGCATAGCCCGGCAGGCGGGCCAGGATGGCGGCGGCGCGCAGCGGCTTGTCCTGCGGGCCGCGCATGTTGAAGTACTGGGTCTGGCCCGGGGCGGCGTCCAGCCGGTCGATCTGCTTGGACGACAGCATCAGGTCGCTGTCGAACAGCGATCGAGAGCGCGCGACCGGCCCCATCGATCCGTCGGGCCGCTTGTCCAGGATCACCCAGTAGCGGCCGGAATAGGCGCGCGTGGCGCGGATGTCGGTCAGGAACGGCGCGCGGAGCTGCCCGTCCTCCACCGTCGAGCCGGCATAGAGGTCGTCGGTCAGCACGGCCAGGGACTGGTCGAAGCGCCGGATGGCGGCGCTGCGGAACTGAGCCGTCAGGAACACCCCGGCGATCAGCACGACCAGCAAGGTCCAGATCCCGGCGATCAGGACCAGGCGGCGGACCAGCGAACGGCGGCGCAGGTCCAGCATCAGGCGCTCTGGAAGCTGAAATCCTCGTCCTTCGACAGGCTCAGGATGAGGATTTCAAATACAGCGCAGCAGTAGCCCTCATCCCGAGCTTGTCGAAGGACGAGGCCGGACCCGCGGGCTGTCACGCCGTCTCGCCTTCCAGCGGCGTCAGGCGATAGCCCAGGCCGCGGACGGTCTCGATCCGGTCGGCGCCCAGCTTCTTGCGCAGACGGCCGATGAACACCTCGATGGTGTTGCTGTCGCGGTCGAAGTCCTGGTCGTACAGGTGCTCGACCAGCTCGGTGCGGCCGATCACCCGGCCCTGGTGCATCATCATGTAGTGCAGCAGGCGGTATTCCAGCGAGGTCAGGCGCAGCGGCTCGCCGTTGACGCTGGCGCGGGCGGCGCGGGGGTCCAGGCGCAACGCGCCGCAGGATAGCGAGGGCGCGGCATGGCCGGCCGAGCGGCGCAGCAGGGCGCGCAGGCGGGCCAGCAGTTCCTCGGTATGGAACGGCTTGGCCAGGTAGTCGTCGGCCCCGGCGTCGAAGCCGGCGACCTTGTCGCTCCAGGCGCCGCGCGCGGTCAGGATCAGCACCGGCGTCGCGACATTGCCGCGGCGCCAGCGCTCCAGCACCGACACGCCGTCCACCTTGGGCAGGCCCAGGTCGAGGATCACCGCGTCATAGGGCTCGGTCTCGCCCAGGAACTGGGCTTCCTCGCCATCGGGCGCGTGGTCGACGGCATAGCCGGCGTCGCCCAGGGTCAGCTTCAACTGACGCGACAGGTCGGGATCGTCCTCGACGAGCAGAATACGCATGGAGACTCCTTAGCCGCCGCTGATGATCTGCCCGGTCCGCGCATCGACGATGAAGTCGATGCGGCGGCCGTCGGCGGCGGCCCAGCGCACGCGATAGTTCGAGCCTTCCAGGCCGGCGTCCAGCACACGGCCGGGCACGCGGCGGCCGATCATGTCGATCACCCGCGACAGCGGCACCAGCTGGCCCGACTGCACGCCGCCTCGGGCCTGGTCCGACTGCGCGCGCCAGTCGGCGCCCAGCGAGTTCGGGCCTCGGTCATGACGCTGCGCCCACGCCGCGCCCGGAAGGGCGGCGGCCAGCGCGGCGGCGACGATGATGGCGCGGATCGTTTTCATGCTCTCCGGTCTAAGGGATCGCGGCTGAATGGAGACTGAACGTCCGGGTTATGAACGGGCCGCGACGTTCTGTCACGACCGGACACGCCCGGAACGAACAGGACGGCCAGGTTCCGGCGCGAACGGTCACGTCGCGAACAGGCGGCCGGCTCTCTCGGTCACGCGGCGGCGGCGGCGATGTCGGAAGAGCGGGTGTGAACGACCGCGACCTTCGTCCCGGGGCCGACGTCGGAGATCTTCAACTCGGCCTGCAACTGCGCCGCCAGCGCCTGGACGATGCTCGTGCCGAGGCCGGCCTTGGCGCTCACGGCGTCCTTGGGCATCCCGACGCCGTTATCGCTGACCGTCAGAGACCAGCTCGACGGCGCGCCGTGATAGGCGACCACGATCTTGCCCTCGCGACGCCCCGGAAAGGCGTGCTTGAGCGCATTGATCACCAGTTCGGTGACGATCAGGCCCAGACTCACCGAGATGTCGGCGCTGGTCGCGCTGTCATCGGCGTCCACCTCGATCGAGAGCTGGTCGCGGTCGCGGATCATCGACGCGCCCAGGCTTTGGCAGAGCTGTTCGAGATAGGGGCGAAGCGCGACGTCGCCGAGCCTCGAGACCGCCAGTTGCTGCTGCACCGAGGCGATGGACATCACCCGGTTGTGGGCGTCCTCCAGATGGACGCGGGTTTCCTCCGACTGCACCTTGCGGGCGCTTTGCAGCAGCACGCTGGCGATGATCTGAAGGCTGTTGGCGACGCGATGCTGGACCTCCTGCAGGAGGATGCCCTTCTCGCGCAGCAGGCTATCCTTTTCGTACAGCAGGTCATCCCGCAACTTCTCGGCCGCCCGCGCCTCCGTGAGATCGAGCGCCGCCACGACCAGCCGGACGTGGCCGCTGTCCCCGTAGTCGAGCTTCTTGACGTTCAGGACCAGGCGCCGCGTTTCGCGGCCAGCGCTCTTGAGGTCCATTTCATAGGCCTGGATGTCGGCGTCGCCCCGCGCCGTGGCGCCGAGCAGAGCGCGCAGTTGCGGCACATCCCACGCGCCGTCGCCAAGCGCGAACAGCGGGCGACCGGCCACGCTCGAAGGATCGATCTCGAAGGCCTCGCAGAACGACAGGCTGGCCGCGATCACCGAAAGGTCCCCGTCCAGCAGCAGCAAAGGCGTGCTGGAAGAGCTCACGAGCGCCAAGGCCAGGTTCAGCGTGACGTCGGGAAGGTCCGGGATCGCCGCAACCATGGTTCGCCGTTCTGAGAACCGGAGACTCGCGAAACGAGAATCATACCCGGGCAGAGTGTCGGTGAGGTCAGGCGGCCAGGAACAGGGAAGCCGCCGATCAATAAGCGTCACTCTAACACGGATCGCGAGAAGCTTCGCTCGATTCAACAAGAACTCGATCGACGGTCGCACAGGGCGATCCGCCGTCAGGTCGTCAGAGGCCGGGTTACTTGCGTTTCGGCGTGTAGGGCTTCTGATCCCGCCAGGCCTCCGCGAACTTCTCCAGGTCCTGGTCTACCGTCTCCGGCAGGGTCACCACCAGCTTGGCCAGCAGGTCGCCGCGCTTGCCCTTGGCGTCGGGCATGCCCCTGCCCTTCAAGCGGAGCGTCTGGCCGCTGTTGCTGCCCTTGGGCACGTTCAGCATCACATTGCCGTCCGGAGTCGGGCCTCGACCTTGCCGCCCAGCACCGCGTCGGGGATCGAGATCGGCAGGTCCATGACCAGGGCGTCGCCCTCGCGGCGAAAGATCGGGTGCGGCTTGATCGAGAGCTCGATCAGCGCGTCGCCCTGGCCGCCGCGGCCGAGGCTGCCCTGGCCCTTCAGACGCAGGGTCTGGCCTTCCTGGGCGCCGGTCGGGATGGTGACGTCGATCGTGCGGCCGTCCGAGAAGGCCACGCGCTTCTTGCCGCCCTTGATGGCGTCTTCCAGGTCGATGTCGAGGCGCGCCTTGATGTCCGCGCCCTTGGACGAGAAGCCGCCGCTGGCTCCGCCGCCGAACGGGCCGCGTCCGCCGGCCTGGGCGCCGCCTTGACCGAACATGCCGCCGAACAGGTCCGAGAGATCGATCTCCGGTCCCTCGTCACGGTGGAACCCGCCGCGACCGAAGCCGCCGGCGTTGAAGGGGCCGTTGCCAGGCTGGCCGCCGAAGCCGCGCGCGGTTTCGCGACCGTCGGCGTCGATCTGGCCCAGGTCGAACTTCTTGCGCTTCTCGGCGTCGCCGATGATGTCGAAGGCGGCGCTCACCGTCTTGAACTTCTCTTCAGCCTTCTTGTCCCCCGGATTGGCGTCCGGATGGTGGGCCTTGGCGAGCTTGCGGAACGCCTTGCGGATCTCGTCCGCGGTCGCGGTGCGGGAAACGCCGAGTTCCTGATAGGGGTCGCGCGCCAAGGAGTGTCCTCTGCAGAAGGGGGCCCAAGAAACGGGGGAGGTTGGGTTACCGCCCTCCATCTAGAACGTCCAGCGCGCCGCGCAAGGCCCCATGTGGCTAATTTATCACATAAGTGTCGTCACCGGGACGCCCCAGCCGTAAAGCGACGAGCCTTGGGCGACCTCGATCCGCCCGTCCGCCGAGGGCCCGTCGGCCGTCCGCATGGCGGCGGTGTAGATGAAGGCCGGCGCCAGAACCTCGGCCTCGCGCAGCACGACCGCGCCGTCCAGCACCCGCACCCGATAGCGCTCGACACCCTCGCTCAACGGGACTTCGCCCTCCCAGACGTCGCCGCCGAGCCGGGCGCGGCGGATCCAGGCCAGTTGCAGGTCACCGCCGACCCAGCGCTTGCGCAGGTGCGCCGGCGCCGGCGGACGCAGGGCGCGACCGCCCCAGGTCGTCGACACTTCCGTCATCGCCGGCCCCGAGGGCGGGCCGCCCGCCGGCGCGGCGCGCACGACCAACGGCGCCCCGCGCTCGAAGGCGGCGACGTCCAGCCGGACCACCGCCGCGTCCAGCAGCACGGCCGGGGCGCCCGTGGGGATCACGACCTCGCTCGCCGCGCCGTCGCGCTGGCCGCGCAGCAGGCCCGAGAGCCGCCAGACGTCCGGCGCGACCAGTTCTGCGGCCTGGAAGGCGATCACCTCCCAGTCGCCGGACGGGGCGCGGACGGCCAGGGCGTTGTCGCCGGCCAGCACGGCGGCCAGCGACGCGGAGGCTAGACTGCGACCTTCCAGCCGCACGGTCAGGCGGCCCGCGCGGTCGAGGCGATGCGGCGAGGCCGGCGGCAGGTCGGTGAGCGTCTCGCCCAGGGTCGCCGGGCTGGCGATGCGGGCGCGGAGCTTCAAGGTCTCGACCCCGGCGCCGGCATGGACCTCCAGCGGCCGCCACGGCTCGCTCGCGGCGGCGACCAGCGGCCTCGGATCGTCGGTCAGAGCACCGTCGGCCGGCAGGTCCAGCACGTGGAGCACCGGCGGCGACGGCGGATCGCGCGGCGGGGCCGGCGTCCAGTCGACGCCGCCGCCCACCCCGACCTCGGCCACGGTCGGCACCAGGGTGGCGCGGGGCCGCTCGTCGAGGTCCAGCCGCTGGATGCGCCAGGTCGCGCCCTCCAAGGCGAGACGGTCGCCAGCCTCGAAGCGCAGGCCCGCCGAGGGTGACAGATGCACGATCCGCGAACGCCGCGCCGCCGCGTCGGCCGCCAGCATCCGGTGGGCGACGGCCTCGGCCTCGGAAGCCGCCAGCACGATCGGGGCGTCGGCGTCGCGGGTCCCCTGCCCGGCCTCGCGGCGGACGATCAGCGCTCCGACCTGGTAGTCGCGGGCGGCGTCCAGGAACCGCAGGCGCAGGGCCTCGGCGGCCGGGTCGAGCGCGCGGGTCTGCGTCTCGCGCGGCGCGTCGTCGGGCAGAGCCAGGTCGTCCTCGGCCAACACCCCGACGGCGCGGCCCGCGCGAGCCAACATCTTCACGTGATCGCCGCGCTCGACCGGATCCAGGGCGAAGGCCTCGGTCAGGGGCGTCAGCGCGTCGCGCAGCCGCATCGGCCGGTCCACGACATAGCCGCCCACCGTACCGCCCGCCTCGCCCGGATCGATCGCCACGCCGGCCCGCGCGCCCAGGGCCTCGATCAGCTCCGGCAGCGGCGCGATCCCGGCCCGGCCGGTCAGCCAGTGGCCCAGGGTCCAGTTGTCGCCGTCGCTCCAGACGTCCGTGCGCGCGGGGAAGTCGGGGAACGGCCGCGCGTCCCAGCACCAGGCGCTGGCGCTTTCGATCATCGGCCCGCCATAGAGCGGCGAGACGGGATTGGCCGCCGGCTCCTCCAGCCAGGCCAACACCGTCTCCAGGTAGCGCCGCTGGCCAAAGTCGTCGCGCTCGCCGGTCGAATAGGGCGGCAGGCCGCTCTCGGCGCTCTTGGGATCGACGAACAGGTTCGGGGCGTTGGCGCCCTTGTCGACGGCCGGACAGCCGAACTCGGTCAGGCGGATCGGCTTGGACATCGGGACCCAGGCCGTGGGCGTGGCCGAGCGCACGCCGCCCGGTCGATCGTGATGCGGGTTGCTCCACCACGACTTGAGGTCCTTGGCGCGCCAGATCCACGGCTCGCCATGGGCGCCGTCGGTGATCGGCGCGCGGACCTGGGCGTCGCGATCGGCCGGGCTGGCATAGTACCAGTCGAAACTCTCGCCGCCGGTCAGCCCAGCCCGCAGATAGGCCGGGTCGCGCGAGCCCAGGAAGCCGGCGTCCGCGTCGAGATGGGTATCGCCCTCGCGCCAGTCGGTGACCGGCGGGTACCAGTCGACGCCGACGAAATCGATGTTCGGATCGGCCCACAACGGATCGAGGTGGAAGACGGCGTGACCGCCGCCCGGCTGGTGACCGAAATACTCGCTCCAGTCGGCCGCGTAGCCCAGCTTGGTGGAGGGACCGACCACGGCGCGGACCTCGGCGGCCAGGCTCTTCAGTTTCGTGACCGCCGGATAGGTCCCGCCCGCGCCGCGCACCGTGGTCAGGCCGCGCAGCTCCGAGCCGAGGACGAAGCCGTCGACGCCGCCGGCTTGCGCGGCCAGCGAAGCCTGGTGCAGCACCATCCGCCGGAAGCCCCACTCACCATCGAAGAAGGCGTTCACCTGGCTGGTCGCCGCCGCCGTCCCGTCCGCGCCGGTCGCGCAGCTGATCCGGCCGCGCCAGGGATAGGTCGGCGTGTCCATCAGGATGAACGGATAGAGGGTCACCTTCAGCCCGCGCCGCTTCAGCTCGGCGATGGCCTGCAGCACCACCGCGTCGGCCGGCGTGCCACCATAGGCCGGGGCGCCGTCTTTCAAGGAGATCAAGTGCGCGCCGCCGCGATCGACGCCGGCCACGCTCCAGGTGATCGGCAGGGTGTCCTTGGTCGCCTGCTCGACCCCGGGACGGATCTCGCACTGGCCGCAGCGCGGGTCGGTTCCGAACCAGGCGACGACCAGGGTCACATGGTCGACGGCCGGCAGTTGGGCCTGCAACTGATCCAGCGCCACGACCAGATCCGGCCGCCCTTCGGCGTTGTGGACGCTCTCGGATGCGGTGCGCGTCAGGCCCTCGCGGCGGAGAACCGCTTCGGTGGCGTAGACGAACTCGCCCGCGCCCGGGATCAGGCAGACGCCCTTCAGCCGCTCTTCCAGCCCGAGAGTTCCGGGGGCGCGCGGCCGGCGGAACACCTCGAACGACAGCTGCGGCGGACGGTTGCCGAAGGACTCCAGCGGCAGGTCCTCGAACACGACATAGGCGACACCGCGATAGGCCGGCGCGTCACTCTCGATGGCGGCGATCAGCGGGTCTTGTACCTGATCCTCGGTCCCGCGATGCAGGCGCATGGTCACGCCGGTCATGTCCATGACCTTGCCGTCGGCCCAGACGCGGCCCAGGCCGTCGATCGGCCCCTCGGCCACGGCGACGGCGAAGGACAGGCTGTAGGCGTAGCTGGCCGTCTTCTGCCCCTTGGAGCCGCCAACTCGACCCTCGACCCGCTTCTCGCGGAAGCGGGCGGCCCAGATCACCTGCCCGCCCACCCGCGCGCGGCCGAACACGCACGGCAGCGCCGCGCCTTCGGCCGCGCCAGTCAGGCGCAGCTCGGGGATGCGCGGCCCGACCTGACGCGTGGGGCTCAGCGCGTTGATCGCCGCCTGGTCGACCATCGCGCCCAGCGCCGCGCCGGCCACGGCCCCGATCGGCCCGCCGATCGCCGCGCCGACGCTGGAGAGGATGACTTGGGCCATTGAGCTTACCCCTCTTCCGCTCTTCCCGGCGAAAGCCGGGACCCAGATCGAACCCACGAACGCTCGGGATTCCGCACCGTCGTTCGGCGCGACCACATCCGAGGCTCAGGCTGAATTCTGGGCCCCGGCCTTCGCCGGGGAGATCGGGTTGGTGTTATGGGTTGGGAAATCTGAACGCGGCCGCCAGGCGCTCGCGCCACCAGCGGCCGAGCGCGCTCTCGACGCAGGCCCGGCCCCAGTAGGCGTGGATCATGCGGCCGGGACCGGACTGGATGGCGCAGTGCTTGGCGACCGCGCCGGGGGCCATTCGGAAGACCAGGACGTCGCCGGGCTGCGGGGCGTGGATGGGGATGAGCCAGCGGGCGAAGGCCTCGAGCAGCAGTTCTCGGCCACCGGTCTCGGCCCAGTCGGGGCGGTAGGGCGGCGGCGGTTCGGGCTCGGCGCCGTGGAGCGCGCGCCAGACGCCACGGACCAGGCCCAGGCAGTCGCAGCCCGCGTGCAGAGTCGAGGCCTGGTGGCGGTAGGGGGTGCCGAGCCAGAGGCGGGCTTGATCGAGGATGGCGCTGCCCCCCTCCACCGCCGTTCGGCGGTCCCCCTCCCCCAAGCGGGGGAGGAGAGAACAATCCGAGGCGGTGGTTCTCTCTCCGCCACCCTCCTGGGGGCGGACAGACCTGCGCGGCAGGTCAGGTGGGGGTAGTTCTGACTCACCGCCGTCCCCCATCGTTCCGCTCGCCCTCGACGGGGTACAGCGTCAGGAAGTCCTCGCCCGGCGCCGTCGGGAAACCTCGGAAATTGACGCCGTTGGCGAACGTCCCGACACAGGTCGCCCAGCGCTTGTCGCAGGTCGCGCCGGCCGGCGCGGCGATCCCGCAGCGCGCATCGCCCAGCCGGGCGTCGCAGAGCCGCGTGAAGGTCCGCCCCGCCACCCGGTCCAGTTCGGCCAGCGGACCGGCCAGAGTCGCCTTGAACGCCTCGCCCTCGCGGCTGACCGCCGTGATCGTCGCCGTCCACAGGCGCACGACGCGGTGGGGCGCGCTCCAGTCGACGCGCAGTTCGGCGACCCGCGCGCCGTCATAGAGCCCCGCCGCCAGGTCGGCCTCGGTGATCCCGGCGTCGTCCAGCACGCCCAGCGCCGCGCCCTGCCCAGGCGCGTAGCCAGCGGCCGCGTCGCGCGCGCCGGGGCTCCAGCCGCCGCTGGCCCGGCAGGGAACGCCGTCGACCACCAGGTCGCGATCGTGGTCGGTGAAGCCCAGCCTCACGCCGTCGCGACGGATCACGATCCAGGCGCGGCACAGGCGGGCCTCGTCCAGGCCCTCGGGCAGCACGCGCATCAGACCCGCACCTCGACCAGGGCGCAGGCGGTGACCCGGCCGGCGGCGAAGCCCTCCAGGGTCACGTCCAGCCGGTCGAGATCGAAGCGCACCGGCGTGTCGAACTCGAAACCGGCCGTCACCGCCGCCCCGACGGCCGCGGCCGTGGTCAGGGTCACCAGGCCTGTCGTCGTGTCGACGGTGAAGGGCGCGGCCACGCCCGCCACGGCGATCTTCACCGTCCCGGCCACCGGCTTGGCGATCGTCCGCGCGACCGTCCCGTAGGCCTTGGTCAGTTGGAACGCCTTGCGCGTCCCGTCGCCGACGCCGATCGGCTGGTCGCTCGGGCCGGGCTGGGCCGAGGGCGAGCAGGACTTGAAGTCGGCCGGGTCGCGGAAGCGGAAGCCCGCCAGCCGCCCGCCCCGCGCCTCGAAGAAGGCGGTCAGCTCGGCGATCTCGTCCAGAGGCCGGGCGGCGGTGGCGATCAGGTAGCGGCGGCGGCCCCGCGCCCACGGACTGGTCCGCCGCTCGAAGCCCGAGGCCAGGGCGACGACCTCGGTGCGCCGCTCGATCCCGCCGGTGCAACCGAACGCCAGGCGCGCGGGCAGGCGCGCCTCGTGGAACTCGCTCATGGCGATCCCTCAATTCGTGAAAAGGTTTGCGGAAAATCGGCGCCAAGCGGAGCCATTGGCGTCTGAACGCCATTAAGTCTGCGTCATGACCCGGTTTTCACTTCAAGGACGGGTCGTCGAGCCCTACGTATGGGTCCGAGATTGGAGACTGAAATGGATTGGAAGACCCTGTTCCTGTCGCCTGAGGGCCGCATCGGCCGGCAGTCGTTCTGGATCGGCTGGCTCGTCCTGCTGGGCGTGAACATCGCCGTGGGCTGGCTGCCGCTGGTGGGCCACATCATCGCGCTGGGCACGATCTATTCCAGCGTCTGCATCCACACCAAGCGCCTGCACGACATGGGTCAGACCGGCTGGTGGCAGGCCCTGCCCTGGGTGTTCGGCCCGGTGCTGATCATGGGCTCGGCCCTGTCGATCGGCGTCCTGCCGGCCATCGCGGCCCTCACCAACGGCGAGCCGGAACTGTCGGCCCTGACGGCGCTGGGCGGCTTCTTCATCTCGTGCTTCATCGCCTTCGCGGTGTGGCTGGCCTTCACCCTGTGGGTCGGCTGCAGCAGCGGCCAGCCGCGCGAGAACCAGTACGGCCCGGCCCCGACCAACGCCGCGGCGGTGGCGATCTAGGGCTTTCGTTCGCGCGCCCAAGCCACCCCCACCCTGCCCTCCCCCATCAAGGGGGAGGGTTCATAGTTTTTGGGCCCCAAGCGACACGGCTCTGGCCAAGGCCTGGGCGATCTGGGCGTCGGAGCGGATCAGCCCCGACGCCTCCCCGCCCTGGACATTGACCGTCACCGAGATCCCGCCGCCGCCGGCCGGCTCGATGCTCCCGGCGGAGGCCGGACGGAACACCTCGGGACCACGCTCGCCAACCAGATAGCTTCCGCCGGGCAGGACTGGCCCGCCGTCGGCCCTCGTTCCCGAGAAGCTCTTGCTCAGCGCTTCGCCGAGCCCTCCGCCCTTCAACGCCGCCCCGGCCGCGCCCAGCACGGCGCGGGCCAGTTCCGCAAGGGACACCTGACCATCGGACGCCGCGCGGGCCAGCGACCGGGCCAGGGAGGTTCCTGCCCGCGCGAAGGACTCGTCGATCGAGCGGGCCGCGCGTTCAGCCGGCGCCTTCAGGGCCTCCAGCGACGCGGCGGCCTCGGCGGCGCGGGCGGGAACGGCGGACAGGCCATCTTGCTCAACACTCATGGGATCTCCTCGTCGGGATAGCGGGCGATCAGGTCGGTGAGGCCCGAACGGGTCAGGACCGGCGAAGCCGGCGCTTCTGTCAGCGCCCGCCACTCGACCAGCGACAGCCGCCAGAACGCCTCGGGCGCGACGCCCAGCCGGACGGCCAGCCGCAGCGGCTCCGCCCAGCTCACGCGGACGCGGCCAGGGCGGCGGCCAGGGCGCTGGCGGCTTCGGGGACCGTGGCTCGGGCGGCGACCTCGGCGGGCTCGCCGCCGCCATCCAGCAGCGCCGCCAGCACGGCGGTCAGGTCGCCGGCGCTCAGCGTGGCGATGCGGTCCGGCAGCTGCGACCAGTCGGAGAGACCGAGCGCCGCCTCGATGCGGGCCAGCGCGCCGAGCGTCAGGCACAGGCGTCGCGGCGCGCCGGCCAGGGTCACCACGACCTCGCCACGCGCGGTGTTGGGAGGGAGCATTTCCATTTTTCTTCCTGTGCTGTCCCCCTCCACCGCCGTTCGGCGGTCCCCCTCCCCCAAGAGGGGGAGGAGAGAACAGGAGCGGCGCCGCTGCTCTCCGCCCCGCTTGGGGGCGGACAGACCTGCGCCAGCAGGTCAGGTGGGGGCCTGTGCCGAGTCAGATCGCCGTGAACGTCACCGCGCCCGCGCTGGCCAGGCTGAGCGCGAACGCCGCCTCGCCGTCGTGCTCGCCAGCGTATTCCAGGGCCGCGACGATGAACGGCCCCTCCAGCTGGCCGAAGTCCGGCACCACCAGGCGCCACACGCGCGCCGACTGGTCGAAAAAGCTCGTCCGCACCTGGGCGTCGGAGGCGGCGTCGCGGAACACGCCCGAGCCCGAGACGGCCACCGAGCGCACGCCGGCCCCGGCCAGCAGCTCGCGCCAGCGGCCAGCGCTGTCGCTGTCCGTCGCGTCGATCGTCTTGGCGTTGAGACTGATGGTGCGGGCGCGCAGGCCCGCGACGGTGACGAAGCCGGACGCTCCGTCGCTGATCTTCAGCAGGATGTCCTTGCCGGCTTGGGCGGCCATGATCGTCTCCTTGTCTAAAGAAGCTCGGTCACCGCCCGCACGCGGACGATCCCGAGGGTGGTTTCGCGGTCGGCGCCGGCGAAGACGTCGGCATAGGGGACGCGCAGATTGACCAGCCGCCGGCCGCTCAGCGTCGGCCTGGCGTCGTGCAGCGCCAGGCGCACGGCCGCGACCAGGGCCCGCGCCTCTTCCGGTCCGCCGAAACGGCTGGCGCAGGTCAGGGTCAGCAGGTGCTCGATCGCGTCGTTCTCGCCGACCGGACGCCCCTCGGCGCGGGTGACGACGACGCACGGATAGGTCGGCAGGCGCGGCGGGCTGGCGTGGATCCGCTGGCCGGCCACGGCGGTGACGGCGGGCGCGGCCTTCAGGCTGGCGACGACGGCGTCGATCAGGGGCTTGTCGCTCACAGTCGGGCCTTTCGGTAAGGGGTCAGCCACGGCTGGGCGAGGGCCAGCGACGGCTCGCCGGTGTCGCCCGGGGACGCGCGATGCTCGTAGGCGTGGGCGACCAGGGTCAGCACCGACAGCCGCAGCGGCGCCGGGCTGGCCGGGGTCAGCGTGACGCCCGCGGCGGCCGCGACATGGGCCTCGGCGGCGTCGATCAACAGGGTGAGGACGGCGTCCTCCGACGCGTCGGGCACGCGCAGGAACGCCCGGGCCTCGGCCAGGGTGAGGGATTGGGGCATGGGGGCGGTTCCTTGAGAGTCAGCACTTGCCCCCACCTGACCTGCTGCGCAGGTCTGTCCGCCCCCAGACGGGGGCGGAGAGGATCTCTCCTCCCCCGTCTGGGGGAGGGGGACCGCCGAATGGCGGTGGAGGGGGCAAGCGCCCGAGTTTGACTAGCTCGCCGCGAACTTCAGCAGCTTCACGGCGTCGAAGTTCTGCACGCCGCCGCCGACGCGCTTGGTGGTGTAGAACAGCACGTGCGGCTTGGCCGAGTACGGGTCGCGCAGCACCCGCACGCCGGCGCGATCGACGATCAGGTAGCCCTTCTCGAAGTCGCCGAACGCGATCGGGCAGGTGTTGGCCGCCGCGTCGGGCATGGCCTCGATCTCGGTGACCGGGAAGCCCAGCAGGGACGCCGACTGGCCCGGCTGCAGAGCCGCGTTCCAGATGTAGTTGCCTTGCGCGTCCTTGAACTTGCGCACGGCGCTGACCGTGCGGCGGTTCATCACGAAGCGGCCGTTCTGGCGGTACTGGGTCTTGGCCGCGTAGATCAGGTCGATCAGCTTGTCGGTCGGGTTGCTGGCCGGCCAGGCGCCGGCGACGCCGGTGGCCAGGTAGCCGACCTGACCCCAGGTGTAGCTGGCGTCCGGCGCGGCGGTGTAGGCCAGCAGGCCCTTGGGCTTGTTGACGCCGTCGCCGGTCACGAAGGCCGTGGTCTCCTGGGCGGCGAAGGCGTCCTGCACTTCTTCCGCCAGCCACTCGTCGATGCTGACATAGGCGTCGTCCAGCAGGGCCTGGGTGGCGGCCGGGCTGGCGTAGAGCTCGCCGGCCGGGAAGTCGATGACGTCCAAGGTCGGGGCCGTGGTCTCGGGCCGCGCGGCGGTCTCGGCCACCCAGGCGGCGGCCAGGCCGGTCGGGCTGACCGGCTTGCGGAACGTGCCCGAGCCGATGGTGCGGACCTGGCAGATCTCGCGCATCGGCGAGGTGGCCGCCAGGCGACGCAGGATCAGCCGCTCCAGCTCCGGCGGGGCGACATAGCCGCCGGCGGTGGCGGTTCCTTCCGACAGCCCCTTGGCTTCGAGCAGCGCGGCGGGCGTTTCGCCGGTCTTCACGTAGCGGTCGAAGGCGGCCTTGCGTTCGTCGACATGCGCCAGCGGCGCATCACCCGAAAGAGAAGGCCTGCGCAGGTCGCTCATCAGCCGGTCGAGACGGTCCTGAGCGCGGGCGACGGCGTCGTCGATGCGGCCGACCTTCTCCTCCAGCAGGACATCGGCCCGCTTGGTCTCGATGGCCGCCAGCCGCTGGTCGTTGGCGGCCTTGAAGCTCTCGAACGCCGAGAGCACGTCAGCCAGCGCCGCGCGGGCCTCGGGCGAGGCCGCGTGTTTGGTTTCCTTCATGGGGATCTCCAAAGAAGCCCCTCCCCCTCGATGGGGGAGGGGTTGGGGTGGGGGTGAACCGACGGTTCAGCCCGATGAGATGGATGGAGAGCGAAGCGCGAGCGGACCCGCCGCATCACCCCCATCCCTGCCCTTCCCCCATCGAGGGGGAAGGGTTCAGACCGTTCGCAGCCGCGCCAAACTCAGCCGCGCCTGGGGCAGCATCGGGAAGGTCACGATCGACACCTCCCACAGCTCGACGCGGGACAGCACGCGCAGGCGGCCCTGGGTGCGGGCCTTGACCTGCCGGAAGCCGATGGAGAGGCCGTCCAGGGCGCCGGCTTCCACGAGCGCGGCGACCAGCCGACCACGGGGCGTGGTCCGCAGGATCCGGCCCCGGACAAACAGGCCCCTGGCGTCCTCCACGACCTCATCCCAGACCCCGACCGGCTCGGCCTCGTCGTGCTGGTGCAGCATGGCCACGGGCGCGCCGGCGGCCAGGCTCTCGGCGAAGGCCCCGGCGGCGGTGACGTCGTCGTTGAGGTCGCGGGTCCAGAACAGCGAGGCGTAGCCTTCGATCTTCAGCTCAGTGTCCAGGTTCTTGATCATGGAGCGCGCTCCAGTCGGGCTTCGATGCGGGCGAGGCTCTGGCGGGTCGCGGTCGCCTGTTCCTCCAGCCGAGCCAGGCGTTCGGCGACCGGGGCCTGCGCCTCCAGCCGGCGCTGCATGTCGTCGATCCGCGCCGAGGCCTTGCCGGCCCACAGCAGGGCGGCGGCGGCCTGCAGCGCCACGGCGACCAGGACGGCGGCCGAGACCTGGCGATCCAACCGCCAGCGGCCAATGGGGTTTTCTTCGGCGGGGCTCAATGTTCCAGCCCCGCCAATCCTAGACCAGCAAGCCGCCGGCGCTCGGCGTCGGTCAGGAAGGACGCGGCCTGCAGCCGGCTCCACAAGGCGTCGCGCTCGGCCGAAAGGGCCGGGACGGCGTCGAGGTCCGGCGCGATCCTGGCGCCCGGAAACTTGGCGGCCAGCCAGCCGGTCAGGGCCCGCGCCGCCCGCTCGGCCAGCGGGACCACCGTGCCGCGCCAGAAGGCGGCGTTGGCCTCGCGATAGTTGGCGTAGGTGTTGTCGCCGGGGATGCCCAAGAGCTGCGGCGGCACCCCGAACGCCAGGGCGATCTCTCGGGCGGCGGCGTGCTTGCCCTCGGTGAAGTCCATCTCGGCCGGGGTCAGCGACATGGCCCGCCAGTCGAGGCCGCCTTCCAGCAGCAGCGGCCGGCCGGCGTTGGCCTGGCCCGAATGGGCGGCGGCCAGCTCGGTCTTCAGCCGGTCGAACTGCTCGTCCGACAGGCGGTCGCCGGCGTCCTTGGACGAATAGACCAGCGCCCCCGAGGGCCGGGCGGAGTTGTCCAGCAGCGCCTTGTTCCAGGCGCTGGAGGCGTTGTGGACGTCGATCGCGAAGGCCGCGGCCTCCAGCGGCGAGAAGCCGTAGTGGTCGTTGGTCGGGTTGAACAGCTTCAGGTGCAGCACCGGCAGCCAGCCGTCGGCGTCGCGGGCGATCCGCGCCGTGCGGCCGGCGGCCTGGTAGTCATAGGCCAGCGGCCAGCCGCGCGGTCCGGGGACCAGGGTCATCCGGTCGGGCCGCAGGGCGTAGAGCTCGGTGGGAGCGGCGTCGCCGGCCGCTTCCAGATAGGCGTTGCCGGCCACCTGCAGGCTCCCGAAGAACGCCTCCATCAGGTCGGGCCCGCCCTGCTCGGGATTGGGCCGGTCCAGTAGCCGCTTCAGCGGATGATCGTCGGCCCGCCGGCCGTCCGCGAACACCGCCAGCGGCGTCGACGCGGCGGCCTCGGCGATCAGCCGGACACAGCGATAGGCGACAGGGTTCTTGGCGAAGCCCTCGCTGGCGAGCGCGCCATAGTCGCGCGGCGTCCACTGCGGCCGCCCGCCCGTGGTGAGGGCGATCAGGCGCGCGGCGCGGGAGTCTTTGGTCTCCCGAGGCGGGCGGGGTTTGAAGAGGGCCATGGACGCTCCCGAAAGGTTGAGAACAAATAGAGAACAATGTAGGGTGACTCTTGGCGGCCAGGACAACCTCTCCTCCCCCTTTGGGGGAGGGGGACCGGCGAACGCCGGTGGAGGGGGACAGCACGGGAGATCCAAGGAATGGAGCAAACCAAGCCCGAGACCGTGACCCACGCCCGCTGCCTGCGACGCCAGATGTCGCCACCGGAAGCCCGGCTCTGGACCGCCCTCAGACGCGGCGGCCTCGAAGGCCTGAAGTTCCGCCGGCAGCATCCCTTCGGGCGCTGCGTGCTGGATTTCTACTGCGCGTCGCTACGCCTGGCGGTCGAGGTGGATGGCTCCGACCACACGCTCGACAGCCGACCGGAGCGCGACGTGGCGCGGGATCGATGGCTGCGTGTTCAGGGCGTCAGAACGTTGCGGATTCCGGCGCACGAGGTGATGGACTTCGTGGACAGCGCGCTCAACGCGATCAGGGCGTTCGTCGCGGAGGGGCGGCGCTGACCCCCTCCACCGCCGTTCGGCGGTCCCCCTCCCCCAAAGGGGGAGGAAAGAACCCTCTGCCAATGAGCGGTGCGCTCTCCTCTCCGCCCCGCTTGGGGGCGGACAGACCTGCGTCAGCAGGTCAGGTGGGGGCCTGTGCTGAGTCAGAGCGACCTCAACCGCGGCGTCTGCCGCCCACCCAGCATCAACTCGCTCACCGCCCAGACCAGTGCGTCCGCGCGGTCCGGACTGTGCTCCAGATCCCCCGAGCCCAGGGCCATCAGCTCCTCCTCCAGCGCCACGAACGCGCCGCAGTGGAGCACCCGGCCCTGCTCATAAAGCGCCGCCACGGGCTCGGCTCGCGCGCGTTTGCCGATGCTGGCGCGGACCAGCTTCACGCGGCACGGCGGATCGGCCTGGGCCAGGACCGAGCGCACCATGTCGCCGCCCTGGTTGGCCTCGGCCACCAGGGCGGCGGCGGTCCAGGCGCGCGCGGCGGCCACCGCCTTCGCGGCCCAGCCGGCGGGGGACAGGCCCCGCGCGGTCTCGTCAGCCAGCACGAAGGCGCGGTCGTCGCGACGTCCGACCACCACGATCCCGCAGGCGTCGCCGGTCGCGGTGGCCGGCGGGTCCACCGCCACGACCACGCGGTCGAGCCGCGCCGGCTTGGCGGCCCGGCAGCGCGCCAGGTCCTCGGCCCGGAACAGGCCGCCGTCGGTCTCGACGATGATCCCGTCCAGCTCCTGGGCGGCCAGTCGCGTGCCGCCGTAGAGGGTTTCCAGCGTCCGCAGAAACGCCGGCGCCAGATTGCCGGCGTTGGCCGAGGTTCCGGCGCGCGTGACCGACACGCCGGGTTCGGCGATCAGCGCCTTCAGCGCCCGGATCGGCCGGGGCGTGGAGGTCACCACCAGCCTGGGATCCTCGCCCAGCCGCAGGCCGAAGCGCAGCATGGCCAGGGTCTCGGCGGGCTTGGGCCAGGCGCAGAACTCGTCGGCCCAGGCGGCGTGGAACTGCGGCCCGCGCAGGCTGTCGGGGTCTTCCGCCGAGAAGGCGTAGGCGGTCGCCCCGTTGGGCCAGACCAGCCGCCGGCGGGAGACTTCCCAGCGGGGGCGGAACAGTGGCCCGCCCATCGCCTTCAGCCCGGACGGGCCCTCGATCATCACCTCGCGCACGTCGTGCAGCGTGGGGCCGACCAGGGCCAGGTTCGAATAGGCCAGGGCGTTCAAGGTGACCCAGCGCGCGCCGGCGAAGGTCTTGCCCGCGCCACGTCCGCCCAGCATCAGCCAGGTCGACCAGGCGTCGTCGCGCGGCGTCATCTGGTGGATCAGCGGATCGCCCAGGAGCGCGCTAAGCAGGCGCTGCTGGTCCTCCCTGTCCAGCGTCCGCGTCGCCGCCGTCAGCCAGTTCCGTTCGACGCTTGAGCTCGAGGAGCTCAGCGAAGCGATCGAACCGGGCGGCAAGAGCGGCCTGAATCTCTTCGGGGTCGTCGGGGATACCGTCATGCATGGAGGCCTCGTCGTCATTGGCCGCCTCTCCGGAGGTGGGGGCGGCGGGCTTGATCTTCTCGGCGGGGGGCTCAGGGACCATCGTCTCGATCGCCTTGGCCGAGCGGGCGAAGACCCCGCACGTGCGGGCGTCCTTCTCGATCTGGGCTTTCTCGGCGGGGTCCGTGCTGGTTTCGAAGGCGTCGATGAGGGTGTCCATCTTCGCCCGGAGCCTGGTCTGCAGCGTCTCGCTCCAGCCCTGCGGCTCGTCGCTTCTTCCGGCCATGACACAAAGGTACGGCACAAGCGGGCGCGGATCATTCAGGCGACCATAAAAGTGACAAGCCTTTGATTTTGCTTGCCTCCGTTTCTCCAACGCCGGGGATCCAGCGGCCTCGATCCCCATACGCCAGGCCAGGACCTCGCCAGGGGGCGAAGGTCAGCGCCGGTACAGCCAGCTCCCCGGCAACCCCATCCGCACGCAGGCCTCGTAGGGCGGCGCGCCGGGGATCGGCGTCCGGTCCGCCAGCCGCGCCGCCGCCCGGATGATCGGCAGCTCCAAAGGCCTCGGCAGCCATTCACGGCCCAGGCCCAGCACCGCGCGCGCCTCGCTCGGAACCAGCCCCACGGCCGCCCGGATCAGCGGGTGCTGCAGCCGGCTCAGCGGTCCGGCGATCCTGACCCCGCGCATCAGGTCCAGGAACTCCAGCACGATCGCCGAGCGCTCCAGCCGCGGCAGCATGGCCGCCAGCTGCGCCTCCCAGGCGGCCTCCGACGGCGGCGCGCCCAGAGCGCCATAGAGCCGCGCGGCCGGGGCGGCCTCGGCGTAGAACCGGTCGCGATCCTCCGGCGACAGCGGCGCGACCAGCGTGTGATAGGCGGCCAGGAAGCCGAAGCTGGCCGTGGCCTGCACCCAGTCCAGCAAGACGACGTCGGAGGCCCGGTAGCCCTCGCCGCCGGGCGTCACGCCGCCGACCCGCGCGTGCTGTCGGCCGACCCCGGCGATCATCGCCTCGGCGACCGAGCGCGCGCCATAGACCGTGACCATCGCCGCCAGGCCCGTCCGCTTCAGCCGCGTCATCGGGTCGGTCCGGAAGCTGGAATGTTCCCACACCCCGGTGCGCACGCGCGGCTCGGCCAGCTCCAGGATCACCGCCGTCACCCCGCCGACGAACAGGGCGACCGGGTTCTTGAACACCCGCCACGACACCGATTCCGGCGCGGCCAGGGCCGGCTCGCCCGCCGGAGCGGTAAAATCCACGCGCGGACCGCCCGGAATCTCGAACAAGGCCTTGGCGGCGTCGGCGAAACGGGCTTTCAAGGGCGCCTCCGGCACGGTTCAGCCCTTTCTAACGCCTGAACCCGCCATCGCGCGCATGGACTTGTCATGTTAGCGCTCCCATCTATACCGACCGAAACCACTCATTGCGGGACGACGAACGTGCATCTGACGGGCGAGCTTCTGATCGGCGGCGAAAGCCGCAAGGGAACCAACGGCGAGATCAAGGGCGTCAATCCCGCCACCGGCGAGACCCTGGAGCCCGCGTTCGGCGGCGCGACCAAGGCCGATGTCGAACAGGCCGCGGCCCTGGCGGCCGAGGCGTTCGGGCCCTACCGGTCCCTGCCCTACGAGACCCGCGCCACCTTCCTGGAGGCCATCGCCGAGCACATCGAGGCGATCGGCGACGACCTGATCGTCCGGGTGATGGCCGAGACCGGCCTGCCCCGCGCCCGCCTCGAAGGCGAGCGGGGCCGCACGACCGGCCAGCTGCGCCTGTTCGCCAGCGTGCTGCGCGACGGCGGCTTCCTGGAGGCCCGCATCGACCCGGCGATGCCGGACCGCAAGCCGCTGCCGCGTCCCGACCTGCGCCTGCGCACCGTGCCGCTGGGCCCGGTGGCCGTGTTCGGCGCGTCGAACTTCCCGTTGGCCTTCTCGGTGGCCGGCGGCGACACCGCCTCGGCCCTGGCGGCCGGCTGCCCGGTCATCGTCAAGGCCCACCCGGCCCATCCCGGGACCTCGGAGCTGATCGGCCGCGCCATCCAGGCCGCCGTCGCCTCGGTCGGCCTGCATCCGGGCGTGTTCTCGATGATCCACGACAGCGGCTACGAGATGGGCGTGGCCCTGGTCGCCGATCCGCGCGTCAAGGCCGCCGGCTTCACCGGTTCGCGTCGGGGCGGCCTGGCCCTGGCCGCCGTCGCCCAGAGCCGGCCCGAGCCCATCCCGTTCTACGCCGAGATGAGCAGCATCAATCCGGTCATCCTGCTGCCAGCCGCTCTCAAGGCGCGCGGCGAGAAGATCGCCCCGGACTTCGTGGCCGCCCTGACCCTGGGCGCGGGTCAGTTCTGCACCAATCCGGGCCTGATCCTGGCCATCGACGGCCCCGAGCTGGACGCCTTCGTCGAGGCCGCCGGCAAGGTGGTGGAGGCCGCCCCGGCCGCCGTCATGCTGACCCCGGGCATCTGCCAGGCCTTCGCCCACGGCGTCGACGCCCTCTCGCAGGACAAGGCGGTCACCACCGTGGCGCGCGGCCTGCCCGGCGCGGACGGCAGTCACACCGGCCGCGCGGCCCTGTTCAGTGTCAAGGCCGCCGACTTCCTGGCCAATCCGCACCTGCACGAGGAGGTGTTCGGCGCCGCCTCGGTGGTCGTTCGCGCCGCCGACGAAGCCGAGCTGGCCAAGGTCATCGACGCCCTGGAAGGCCAGCTGACCATCGCCATCCACCTGGAAGAGGCCGACCACGCCCTCGCCGGCGCCCTGCTGCCGGCGCTGGAACTGAAGGCCGGCCGCATCCTGGTCAACGGCTTCGGCACCGGCGTCGAGGTGGCCAACGCCATGGTCCACGGCGGCCCGTTCCCGGCGACCAGCGACGCCCGGGCGACCTCGGTCGGCACGCTGGCGATCGCGCGCTTCCTGCGCCCGGTCAGCTACCAGAACCTGCCGGAAGCGCTGCTGCCGGCCGAGCTGCGGACGGAAAACCCCCTGGGCATCGCCCGGCGAGTCGATGGCAAGGTGAAGCTGGCTTAGGCCGCGTATCTTCTCTCCTCCCCCTTCTGGGGGAGGGGGACCGCCGAACGGCGGTGGAGGGGGTCAGCGCCGCGCCAATCTAGGCCCGCGCCGTCCCCCTCCGTCACGGCGCGTATTCGCGGTATTATGTAGCAAACACACCAAGCCGTCCGGTGCTCCAAAGGGGGTCCGGGGGTAAACTTGGCGAATGAAGCCAGCCCGCACAGAGACCTACGACCACGCCATTTCCGCGCTGCTTAGCCGACGCGGCGAGATGCTTGAGGAAATGGCCTCGTTGAGCGACCAACAAGCCCGCGTGGCGAACGGCCTGGACGCTTTGGATCGGACGCTTGAGCTACTTGGATATGCTGGCGAGGTCCAACTGACCGCCAGCGCCCCGCGCACCGTCCTCTTCTACCGTGGAGAGTTGCGCCAGTACCTTCTGACCCAGCTTCGCGAGCATGGAACGCGGACGGCGAGGGAAATGGCGCAATCTCTAGCCCGCCAGGAAGGTAAGCAGGTCGTCGACCGTCGGATGCTGATCGACATGGTCAAGCGTATCAGCAAGTCCCTACGCCAGATGGCGGACGCGGGGATGGTCGCTAGGACGACGGACAGAGTCAGCGGCGCGTATGTGTGGCGTCTGGAAGATCAAGGCGTTGAAGAGTTGCGATACATCAAGCCGCCGGGCCTCTGACCAATTCCATCGGATACGATCACGCCGCCTCGCGTTCGCCCACTAGCCTCGGTGTATCGGTGCTGGAGCTTTCGACAGGTCACAGCGAAACGTTCCTTCACCTCAGCGTACCTTGGCCGAACGTGGACGTTTTGAACATGTCCTTCGCAGTAGGTGTGGACGGCAATTGGAGTCAGGATCGCTGAGCATAGGGCATCTGCGATTTGAAGTCCGGCATGATTGTCAGAGTGTGAAAAGGCCGGGAGCTCGATGATGCGGTCATACGCATCTCCGGTGCCCTTAAATTTCTGAGTGAAGATGGAGTGAGCGACAGTGGCATTAAGGTGTTTAACTCTACTATCGGCTATAACAAACCCCACGTCACCTTGTTGGGTAAGGTAGTTCTGAAAATCAGTATATATTGATTGAATTGAAAATGTATATATTGAGGTTCCGTTTACCGGTTCGCCAATCCCCTTGACCCAAATTCTGCCGACAATTTTAGCATCACACTCTTCGCAAAGCTTGAGAATCTCACCCATGAATCCTAGGTGATGCCGCCTAGTATTCCGGTTGTCGTCGCATACATCGCGCCGAAGATCATTGCCTTTGATCTCGCGTAACATCCAACCCAAATGAGTGGTTCCGCGAGGTGCGTGGTTTGGAAAGAAGCGCTGCTTAATATTTAACAAGCGTTCCGTTAGATGATGAAGTCTACCGTAGTCGATTATAACGCCTACGATAACTAAAACAGGCTGGATGTTTGACGTAGAAGTCGGAATTGAGCCGGTGCATCCAGCCTCATCTATATAGCAAACCTTCACGGAACCTCTCGTTAACCTATGCGCTCTAATTTCTAGTTGACTCTCTGGCAAGCATGCGTCAGGTGTCAGCTGTAGCAAATGCTCATCGTCGAACCGGGAAACCGGGCGGCAAGTCCTACGGCCACCCTTGGGTGGCCGTAGTTGTATCTAGGGCTAAGTTCGCGCGGGGCTCAAGCCATTCCGGCCCGTTGCCAATAGCCCTTCCACTGGCGCGACACCGGCGCGGCCATCGCCGCATCCACGATCATGACGAACTGGCTACCGTTGGACGTGCGGCGAAAGTCCTCGCGCCATGCCATTTCACGGGCGTAGGCGGACAGGTACTTGCCCGCGATTTTATGGTGGATACCGGCCTCAGCGCGACGGATGCGGCTGAAGAAGCTCTCAGCCCAGTTGGTGCAAGCGCCATCGAGACTATAGGCCTCAGAGTGGTTGATGCGCTTGGTCGCGAACTTGGCGGTCAACAGGTCCCAGTGCGAGGCCTCATCGGCGTGAACCACGGTCCCGGCCTCAACGTTGGCGGCGACTAGGGCGACGCCTTCGCGTTCGGCCTTGGCAACGAACGGCAGGGTACGGCCACCACGCTCGCGCATGACAACGACAACCTGGCGCTTGCCGCTTTGGTTTTCCGACAAGCGACGGTCGCGGCGGTTTTCCTTCTCGTTGGCGGGCTTCACGTAGCCGCCAAAGTACGCGCCATCCACTTCGACTTCGCCCGACAGCTTCTCGTCGTCGCGGGCCTTAGCCATGGCTTCGCGCAGCTTGTGCGTCATGACGAAGGCGGTCTTGTACTGGCAGTCGAGATCGCGCGAGAGCTGGAGGGCGCTGTGGCCCTTGGCGCCGTTCGTGAAGATCGCGATAGCGGCCAGGATGTCGCGCAAGGCCAGCTTGCGGCTGGCGAAGATGGTCCCACTCGTCACCGAGAACTGAGCTTCGCAACCCTTGCACTTGAAGATGCGGCGGGCCTTGAACGTGTAGACCGCCGTGCAGCCGCACTTGCCGCAATAGGGCTCGCCGCCGTTGTTCTCCCAGCGGATCGCCTTGAAGGTATCGAACGCCTCGTCCTCAGACAGGCGCATGACCTTGGACAGCGAGAGCGTCCTGGCAGCGGCTGAAAGGAGGAAGTGTTGGGCCACAAGTCACATCCGCTTGGTTTACAAACAGATATGTATGGAATTTACCCGACACTTGCAATGGCAAAAGCGACAGATATGTTTGGTTTCAGTTGAATCAGCGAGAAACCGATATGGCCGGAACGAGCGACGAATGGGCCGACAAGGCCAAGCGATACCTCAAAGCTGAAATGACCCGCGCCGGGGTGCGTAATGCAGAGCTTGCCAAGCGCCTGACCGACATGGGCTTGCCTGAAACCGAGGCCGGTGTTCAGGTCAAGATCAACCGGGGGGCGTTTCCAGCATGGTTTCTATTGGCCGCACTTACCGCGCTTGGGTGCTCGTCGCTGCGATTGGACTAGCGGCCTGCCTGTCGCTTGGCGCGGCGCCGGTCAAACCAGCCAGCGAGCCAGAGCGGCCCGCAAAGGCCGATCACGCCAAGCCCGATCCCAACACAGGCGGCCAGCAGAGCCCTTCTACTCTCGACCGGGAATCCCTTGCTGTTGACCGTGAGGCGAACCGCATCGCGGAGCGCGCGAACCTCATTGCGGAGACCCAGCGCGCCTACGCGCTTTTGCAGCTTGTCCTTGGCGGCTTTGGAGTGGTCTTCACCGGCTTTGCGGCCTTCTTCGCTTGGCGCGCCACTCATTGGGCTAAAGAAGCTACTCAGGCCGCTAGGGCCAGCGCCACCGCTGACAATGCTAGTCTTGAGCTTAATAGGGAGGCCCTTAAAGAGCAGCGAGAAGGGGCCACCGATCAGGCCGACAGGTTGGCCAAACAGATCAAGCTTGCCGAGGCCAATCTGGCCGAAATGCGCCGCGCCACGGTCGAGGTGAACCGGGCGTGGGTTGTCGTCTCCGGAGAAATAACTGGCGATCTGATCTTTGACGAAAGCGAAGTAAGCATCACTGCGAAGATCGCAATTGAGAACATCGGAAGAGGACCGGCGATGAAGGTCATTTTCGATTGGGGGATGTTCGGCACCGCAGGCGACGCCCACGACAAAATCCGGACTAACACTCGCCAACGAAGCCTCTCCCCAATCTCTCATGGAGGCGTTCTGTTGCCAGGCGGCAAGCAGACCGAGGACGTCAAACTGGTGATGACGCGAGCCGACTTTTTGGCCGGCTGTAAGACTATGGCGGAGCTTGATGGTGACAGCGGAGACAGTAGCGAAGTTACCGTGCCGTCCGTCTTCTTCGGCGCGCAATACGCGCTTCCTGGCGACCAGTTTCGACGCTTCTCCTACATGTCGTACTTCATCTCCCGCAACGATGGCGGTGATTTCGACGGCTCTATAGGTGTGTATCGGCGGAGTGAAATCACTCTGCATGACGCGCGCGATGCCGGTCCAATTACCTAGCGCCAAAACTAGCGCCGCGATCAAAGCCGAGCTCACCTCACACCCCCCGCTTTCGGGGCCGCTTTGGGCCGAAAACTGGGCGTCTCTGGCGTAGGTGTGTTTGCTACATAATACCGCGTATTCGCGCCACGCCACCTCCCCCAAAGAGGGGAGGAGAACTCCAGATCAGCCCTCACGACACTTAAGCAACCACTTGACCATTTACCCATACCTCGATACTTAACCTTATGCCTAACCATCAACCCTCGCTCGACCTGATGTTCCAGGCCCTCGCGGATCCCGCGCGGCGGAGCATGGTCGAGCGGCTTTCCCGGGGCCCCGCCTCGGTGAGCGAGCTGGCCCGGCCGCTGGACATGTCGCTGCCGGCGGTCATGCAGCACCTGGCCATGCTGGAGGCGGGCGGGATCGTGGCGTCGGAGAAGGTCGGCCGGGTGCGCACCTGCCGGATCAATCCCGATGTCCTGAGCCTGGCCGAACAGTGGATCAACCAGAGGCGCACCCAATGGGAGCAGCGCCTCGACCGGCTGGGCGATTTCCTGGCCGCCGAGGAAAATGGGAAAACCAAATGACCGACCGCCCAAAGACAGACCGCAGCGCCATCCACGCCACCTTCGTCGTCGAGCGGGTCTACGCCGCCTCGCCCTCCCGGGTGTTTTCCGCCTTCGCCGATCCGGAGCAGAAGGCCAAGTGGTTCCACGGTCCCGAGGAATGGGGCCCGCCGGAAAGCGGCATGGACTTCCGCGTCGACGGTGAGGACTACGCCGTCAGCCGCCCGCCGGGCGAGCCGCCGCACCACTTCCGCAGCCGCTACCATGACATCGTGCCGGATGAGCGGATCGTCTACACCTACTGGATGCACCACGGCGAGGATCTGGCCTCGGTGTCGGTCGCCACGCTGGAGTTCCGCCCCGAGGGCCCCAAGACGCGCCTGGTGATCACCGAGGTCGGGGTGTTCCTGGACGGCTACTACTCGCCCGAGGGCCGCGAGGACGGGACCCGGCAACTGATGGAACAGATCGCGCCGCTCGTGGAGGGGACGACGCCCTAGACGCCGGAGCACACCTCTCTCCTCCCCTCTTGGGGGAGGTGGCGCGGCGCGAATACGCGCCGTGACGGAGGGGGACGGCGCGGGCCCAATGGCGCCGCGGCTGGCCCCCTCCACCGCCGTTCGGCGGCCCCCCTCCCCCAGGGGAGGAGAGACGCTACCGGCCTCGCCTCAGTGCCCCCCAGCGCTGGGCGGCTTCGCCATCTTCGCCACATCCGCCTCGGTCACCGGCTTGGCGTAGCTGTTGCCAAAGTGCGTGCGGACATAGGTCACCGCCTCGGCCATCTGGGCGTTGCTCAGCGTGCCGACGAACCCTGGCATCGCGCCCTTGCCGCCCGTCACGATCATGATCGGATAGGCCGCCCCCGCCAGTCTCGGATTGTTCGCCAGGGCCGGGATGGTCCCCGCCCCCGTCGCGCCCTTGGCGTCGGCCATGTGGCAGGCCTGGCAGACCGCGCCATAGACCTGCTCCCCCGTCACGGGCTTCTGCGCCCGGACGATGCCGCCGCCGGTGTCGCCGCCGCCGGAAGTCTGGGCCATGGCCGGAAAGGCGATCAAGGCCGCCGTCACTAAGATGATCTTCCGCATGATCCTCAGGCCTCCAGCGCGCGCTTGTGCAGACGGGTGATGGCGTCGATGGACGAGAGCAGCGCCCCCTCCATCCAGCAGCCGACGTAAGACGCGTGCTCGCCGGCCAGCACGATCCGGCGGTCCATGCCGACCAGCGTCTGGTAGTGTTCCTTGCGGGTGTCCTCGTTCCAGCGGGCGCAGCAGCCCAGGGTCCAGGGCACGCGGCTCCAGGCCACCGAGGCCCCGCTGGCGAACTCCTGGCGGTAGCTCTTGGGGTGCAGCACCGAGCCCTGCGCCAGGGCCACCTCGATCCGCTGCTCGGGCGTCATGCCGGCCAGGCGATAGGCCCCCATCTCGCGGGCGAAGGCCCCCAGCAGCACGGCCGGCCCGTCCTTGAACATGTTGTTGTTCGGATAGGAGATCAGGGCGATCTCCTGGTCGGTGAAGCTGTGACCGCCGTAGATGTAGTCGTCCTCCTCCCAGAAGCGGCGCTTCATCTCCAGGCCGATCTTGACCTGGCCGGAGTACGGCACGGCCTTGATCGCGGCCATCATCTCGTCGGTCACCGCCAAGTCCATCTGGCCGAGGATGCCCAGAGGGATCGTGCAGACGCACCAGTCGGCCTTGGCGTCGGTCACCTTGCCCGTGGCGGTGTCGGCGTAGGTCACCACCACGCCCTTGTCGTCCTGGGCGATCTTGCTGACCTTGGCGTTGTAGGTGATCAGGCCCTCGACCTGCCTGGCGAAGGCCTTGCCGATCATGTCCATGCCGCCGACCGGCTGGAACATGGTGGTCTGCATCTCATGGCCCATGAAGAAGGCCATCGAGGTCCAGACCTGCGGGTCCAGCACGTCGTGCAGCTTGTAGAGGTCCTTGGACGGGATCGGCGCGCCGTCGACGCCGCCGCCCGGCGGACGCTGGAAGCCACGATGGCCCGAGGCCTTCAGCCCGGCCGAATACTTGTAGTTGTTGTCCAGCATGCCCCAGCCCTTCAGGGCCTCCAGCAGCTTGTCGCGGTCTTCCTGCGTGACCGCGTCGTCCAGCGCCTTGGCGTTGACCGACTTGGCCAGCAGCTCGGCGATATTGCCCTCGAAGTCGGCGGCGGCGGCGTTGAAACGCACCGGCTTGCCGTCGAAGGCCTGGGACGAGTGGACCCAGCCGGAGTGGTTGAACTGGATGAACGGCTCCAGGGCCACGCCGAACGACTTGCAGTAGTGCAGCAGGGTCCGGTGGTGGTGCGGGATTCGCCAGGGGCCGGGGTTCAGGTAGTTGCCCGGCGAGAAGGCCACCTTCTGGGTCGCGCCGCCCAGCTCGGTATAGGTATCGCCGCCCCGCAGCGACCAGTTGCGGCCGCCGGCGCGGTTCTGGAACTCCAGGATCCGGACCTTGTAGCCGGCCTTGGTCAGCTCGAACGCCGCCAGCATCCCCGCCAGGCCCGCGCCCAGCACGATCACCGAAGCGCCGGGCCGCGCGCCCTGCAGGTTCGGCGGGCCATGGAACTGAGTTCGGCCGCGTGGCCCAGCGTGGTCATGGCCTGATACAGCGCGGCCGTGCCGCCGACCTTGGCGATGGCCGAAGAAGCTGGCGCCTGGTTGGCGCCGTTACACCCGATCCCATTGAAAGCCCGTCCCCGACAGAACCGTCGAAACCGACGGTGTGGACAAGGGCTAGCAGGGGTGAGCGTTTGGGCGAGGGGTTGAGGTGGCCAAGGACGATAGGTCGTGGCCGACACTCCGATTTATCGGCGCCCCGACGACGTGGTTGCGCGGGAACTGTGCAGGGCGGCCCGCCCCCTTAGCCCACCACCCGCAGCGTCGGCCGATCGGCCGCGGCCTGGGTCAGCGGGACCACGAAGTGGAAGCTGGACCCCTGCCCCGGCGTCGAGTGGACGCCGATCGCGCCGCCCATCAGTTCGACCAGTTCGCGGCAGATCGACAGGCCAAGGCCGGCGCCGTCGTGGGCGCGGGTCAGGGAGCTGTCGACTTGGGAGAAGGTCTTGAACAGCTCGGACAGGTCCTCGGCGGCGATGCCCAGGCCGGTGTCCTCGACCTCGAAGCGCAGACCCTTGGCGGTGGGACGGACGCGGACGGTGACGCCGCCGTGGTCGGTGAACTTGACGGCGTTGGCCACCAGGTTACCCAGCACCTGACGCAGACGCATCGGGTCGCCGACCCAGCGGCCGCGCAGCTCGGGCGCGATGTCCGCCGTCAGGTCCAGGCCCTTGGCCGCGGCCGCGCCGGAGAAGGCCGCGCAAGAGGCCTCGACCAGGGCGGCCAGGTCGAAGGTCTCGGACCGCAGCCGCACCGCGCCGGTCTCGAGCCTGGCGATGTCGAGGATGCTGTTCAGCAGGGCCAGCAGCGCCTGGCCGGACTCCTGCAGGATCTTCAGGCGGCGGCCCTGCGTCTCGCTGAGCGTGTCGGCGGCCATCACCTGGGCCATGCCCAGCACGCCGTTCAGCGGGGTGCGGACCTCGTGGCTCATATTGGCCAGGAAGCGGGTCTTGGCGGCGTTGGCGGCCTCGGCCTCCTCCTTGGCGGCCAGCAGCTCCAGGCGCCCGGCCTCCAGCTTGCGCAGGGCCTCGGCGACGCGCTGGGTCAGCACGGCGCCGGCGGCGGCCAGCACCAGGAAGCCGATCAACAGCCACGGCGCGACGCTCTTCAGCAGCTTCAGGCCCGGGTTCCTGGCCTTCCAGGCCAGGGCCCCGAACACGTGGCCGTGGATGTCGCGCAAGGCGACCTTGGGCGGATCGCCGCCCGGGCGGCGCATCAGGACCAAGTCGTCCAGCCCCAGGTCGTCCGACAGCTGATGAACAAAGGCGGCGTCCATCCGGCGGGCGCTGACGACGATCGCGGGGGGGCCGTCATAGAGCTCGGCGGCGGCCCGGCTCTCCGGCGTCACGGCGGCGAGGGCGACCAGATAGACCTCGTCGTCGATCCGCATCAGACCCGTGCGCGTCACCTCGCCGGCGGTGCTGAGCTTGCCGGCGCGGCGCGCCGCGCGGGCCTTGGCGGCCACATCGGCGGCGATCGGGGCGGCTTCGGCGGGGAAGCTCCCGAGGGCGCTGGCCGAAACCCGCTTGCCGCCCGCCGAGGCGTAGGCCACCTGCCCCGAGCGGATGACGAAGGTCAGGTCGTGCTTGAACTGCTCGTGATAATAGGTGGCGAAATCGGTGTCGGCCCAGGTCGCGTTGATCGTCCAGCCCATGGCCTTGTAGGCCTGGTCCCAGACCGTGGCCGACGTCACCTCGCGCTCTGTCCGCTCCAGGGTGCGGACGATGGTGCGCTGGGTGATCTCGATCTCATCAACCGCTTCCATGCGATCCAGCTGCCGCGCGGCCAGGATCATCAGAGCCAGTCCGCCCAGGATCGAGACGACGACCAGCACGGCGGCCGCGCCGACGATCCCGTGGATCAGTCGCATGGGCCGCGCTTCGGCGGTCCGGAAAGGTTGGTGCGGTGGCGTCATTGACCGTCACCATGATGAACAACCGCGTTCGCCGGAAGGTGACGTGTGGACGCAGCTCAGGCCTAGCGCGGCCTTAAGCCCTCCAGGACCAGCGCCGTCACCGCCGCCCGGGTTTCTTCCATGAAATTCTTGTCGGACAATGACTTACCGGTCAGGGCGCGCACCTGGACGGCGAAGTCGGCATAGTGCTGGGTCAGGGCCCATAGGGCGAAGATCAGGTGCGGCGGGTCCACCGGGGCAAGCCTGCCCGCCGCCGCCCACGCCGCGATCACCGTGACCTTGGCGTCGAACACCGCCTTCAGGGGCCCCGCGAGCACCGGCCTCAGCAGCGGCGCGCCGCGCAGCATCTCCAGGGCGAACAGCCGCGAGACCTCCGGATGGTCGCGGCTGAGCGCCAGCTTGGCGTCGATCAGGGCGGCGATGGCCTTGGCGGGGTCGTCGCCCTCGCTGAAGCGGCTCAGGGGCGCCAGCCACAGGGACAGCCCCTGCTCCAGCACCGCCACGTACAGGGCCTCCTTGGTCGGGTGGTAGTAGAGGAGGTTGGCCTTGGAGATCCCGGCCGCCTGGGCGATGGCCTCGACGCTGGCGCCGTCCAGGCCGAGGCGCGCGAAGACGCCCAGCGCGGCCTTCAGGATGGCGGCCTTGCGGGCCTCGCCGGCCCTTTGGCGAGGACCGGGGCTGCGGCCGCCCCTTGGCGTTTCGGCCGCCTTGATGTCGCCCACGCTTTGAGCGGCCTTGACCAGCTCGCGGGCGCCGGACGCGCGCTTGGACGCCGGTTTGCCGGCGGCCTTGCGCGACGGCTTGACGGTCTTGGCGGCGGCGTCGGTCATGCCAGCTCGAATTTGGACCATTTGGTCAAACATGGACCGAACGGTTCGGATTGCAACGTTACGCGGGATGGTATTCCATGCCCCTCGGACTTCACAAGGAGCCGCGTCGATGAGCTCTCCGATCACCCCGCTTTCGCCCGGCGCGATCATGCTGCCCGCGCGGCCCGAGCCGATCCCGGTCGACCCGAAGACGACGGCGGTGATCGTCATCGACATGCAGAACGCCTACGCCTCCAAGGGCGGCTATCTCGACCTGGCTGGCTTCGACATCTCGGGGGCGGCGAAGGTGATCCAGGAGATCAAGGCCATCCTGCCCGTGGCCCGCGCCGCCGGGATGCAGGTCATCTATTTCCAGAACGGCTGGGACGACCAATATGTGGAAGCTGGCGGTCCCGGCTCGCCCAACTGGTGGAAGTCCAACGCCCTGAAGACCATGCGCGCCCGGCCCGAACTGCGGGGCAAGCTGCTGGCGCGCGGCCAGTGGGACTACGAGCTGGTCGACGACCTCAAGCCCGAGCCGGGCGACATCCAGCTGCACAAGACCCGCTACAGCGGCTTCTTCAACAGCCAGCTGGACAGCGTGCTGCGGGCGCGCGGCATCCGCCACCTAGTGTTCGTCGGCATCGCCACCAATGTCTGCGTCGAGTCGACCCTGCGCGACGGCTTCTTCCTCGAATATTTCGGGACCGTGCTGGAAGACGCGACCCACCAGGCGGGCCCCGACTTCGTGCAGAAGGCGGCGCTGTTCAACATCGAGAGCTTCTTCGGCTGGGTCTCGACGACGGCGGATTTCAAGGGGGCGTTCGGGCAACTGGCGCCGGAGTAGCGCAGCCCCCTCCGGCGCTCCGCGCCACCTCCCCCATAAAGGGGGAGGAGAACCTAGGCCCTGCTCCCCCTTCATGGGGGAGCTGTCGGCGAAGCCGACTGAGGGGGCAGCACAGAGGAGAATACCATGCCCAAGACCGTCATCACCCCGCCGGGCACAGGCACGCCCATCGCCCCGTTCTCGCCCGGGACCCTGGCCGACGGGATCGTCTACGTCTCGGGCACCCTGGCCTTCGACAAGGACAACAACGTCGCCTTCCCCGACGACGCCGAGGCCCAGACCCGCCAGGTGCTGGAGACCATCAAGTCGGTGATCGAGACCGCCGGCGGGACCATGGAGGACGTGACCATGAACCACATCTTCCTGACCGACTGGAGCTTCTACCAGACGATCAACAAGGTCTATGCCGAGTACTTCCCCGGCGACAAACCCGCCCGCTACTGCATCCAGTGCGGCCTGGTGAAGCCCGGTTTCGTGGTCGAGATCGCCAGCGTCGCCCACGTCGGGAAGCGCTGAGCGCGATGACCTCCGGCACGGTCGACGGCCTCCATTATGAACTGCACGGCGGACCGGTCGCCGGCCGCGAGGTCGTGCTGCTGTCGTCGGGCCTGGGCGGCTCGGGCGCGTTCTGGGCCCCGCAGATGGCGGCCCTGACCGAGCGTTGGCCGGTCGTGCTGTACGACCATCGCGGCACGGGCCGCAGCGTCCGCGAGCTGCCAGACGACTATACCGTCGCCCATATGGCCGACGACATGGTCAAGGTGATGGACGCCCTGGGCCTGGCGAAAGCCCACGTGGTCGGCCACGCGGCCGGCGGCAACGCGGGCCTGCAGCTCGCGCTGGACCAGCCCGATCGCCTGGGCAAGCTGGTGGTGGTCAACGGCTGGTCGCGGCCCGATCCGCACATCAGGCGCTGTTTCGACACCCGAATCCATCTGCTGAACGACAGCGGACCGGAAGCCTATGTCCACGCCCAGCCGATCTTCCTCTATCCGGCCGACTGGATCTCGCGGAACGACGCCCGCCTGCAGGCCGAGGAGCCCCACCACGTGGCCGGCTTCCCGCCGCGCGAAGTGATGCTGGCCCGGATCAACGCCCTGCTGGCCTTCGACGTCGACGCGCGGCTGGAGGAGATCACCCACCGGGTGCTGATCAGCGCCAGCGCCGACGACATGCTGGTGCCGCCCAGCTGCTCTCAGCGCCTGGCCGGTCGCCTGCCCAACGCCGACTACCAGGTCGCCGCCTGGGGCGGCCACGGCTTCACCGTCACCGATCCCGAGACCTTCAACGAAGGTCTGATCAAGTTTCTGGAGGGCGCGTAAGCATGCGCCGCCCTCTTCCCTGTCATCCCGGCCGTAGCGCGCAGCGCGAAGAGCCGGGACCGCAACAAACGCCGGTGCTTCCGGCGGTCCCGGCTTTCGCCGGGATGACAAAGTAAGAGAGGGGTACTTCCATGCAGGTCGGCGTCTTCATCCCCATCGGCAACAATGGCTGGCTGATCTCGGAGAATGCTCCGCAGTACATGCCCAGCTTCGCGCTGAACAAGGAGATCACCCAGAAGGCCGAGAAGTACGGCTTCGACTTCGCGCTCTCGATGATCAAGCTGCGCGGGTTCGGCGGCAAGACGCAGTTCTGGGAGCACAATCTCGAGAGCTTCACCCTGATGTCGGGCCTGGCGGCCGTGACCAGCAAGATCAAGATCTTCGCCACCGTGGCCACCCTGACCATCCCGCCGGCCATCGTGGCGCGCATGGCCTCGACCATCGACTCGATCGCCCCGGGCCGCTTCGGCATCAACCTGGTGACCGGCTGGCAGAAGGCCGAGTACAGCCAGATGGGCCTGTGGCCGGGCGAGGCGCACTATACCGACCGCTACAACTACCTGGCCGAATACACGACCGTGCTGAAGGACCTGCTGGAGACCGGCGTCTCGGACTTCAAGGGCAAGTACTTCACCATGGACGACTGCCGGGTCAGCCCGCACCCGAAGGAGACCAAGCTGATCTGCGCCGGCTCGTCCGACGAGGGCCTGGCCTTCACCGCGCAATACGCCGACTACAGCTTCGCCCTGGGCAAGGGGACCAACACGCCCACCGCCTTCGCCAGCGTCAACAAGCGGCTGGAAGCGGCCGCCGAGAAGACCGGCCGCGACGTGCAGTCGTTCATCCTGTTCATGATCATCGCCGACGAGACCGACGAGAAGGCCATGGCGAAATGGCAGTCCTACCGCGACGGCGCGGACCAGGAAGCCCTGGCCTGGCTGACCCAGCAGGCGGCCCCGAACGCCAAGGCGGGCGCGACGACCAACACCACCCAGCTGGCCGCGCCGGAATCGGCGGTGAACCTGAACATGGGCACGCTGGTCGGCAGCTATGAGAGCATCGCCCGGATGATGGACGAGATCGCCGCGGTGCCCGGCACGGCCGGGGTGCTGCTGACCTTCGACGACTTCGTGAAGGGCGTCGAGGATTTTGGGGAGCGGATCCAGCCGCTGATGAAGAGCCGGCAAAAATAAGCCCTCCCCCTTGATGGGGGAGGGTTGGGTGGGGGTGAGCACGGCCGTGCAGGCGGGACCGCCGTATCACCCCCATCCCCTGCCCTTCCCCCATCAAGGGGGAAGGGAGATAAAATTAGTCCACCGCCAGCATCCCGATCAGCTGCAGGCGGAACACCAGCACGCTGTCCGGCGGGATCTCGCCCATGTCGCGGGGGCCGTAGCCCAGCTCGGACGGAATGTAGAGGGTCCACTCGTCGCCGACCTTCATCTTCGGCAGGGCCTCCAGCCAGCCCTGGATCAGGCCGTCGGCCGGCATGATCGCCGCCTTGCCGCGCGCGAAGCTCGAGTCAAACACCGTGCCGTCCAGCAGCTTGCCCTCGTAGTGGACCTTGACGATGTCGCCGAGCTTGGGCGACGGGCCGGTCTTCGGGCCCGAGGTCACGACCTTGTACTGCAGGCCCGACGGCAGGGTGACCACGCCCGGCGCCTTGGCGTTCGTCGCCAGGAAGGCCTTGCCGGCCAGGGCGTTGGCCGAGGGGCCGGCGTTCAGCTGCGGCGGGGCCGACGGCTGGGGCGTCTGGGCGTGGGCCGCGCCGGCGGCGAGGAAGGTCATTGCAGCCATTGGGGCGGCCAAGGTGGCGAGAAGGCGCATCAAGGGTCTTTCGAACGCTGGTGTCAGTGAGCGACACCGTAGCGATCCTTGAGCGGAACTTCGCGGCGAAATTTTGGGCTTTGAAAACTGTCATCCCGGCCAAGCGCGTAGCGCGCCGAGCCGGGACCGCCGGAAGCGCTGGGCCTGTCGCGGTCCCGGGTCTTCGCTACGCTTCGCCCGGGATGACAAGGATTGGTAGCCCTAGACCAGCCCCCGCTTCTGCGCCTCCAGCGCCGCCTCGGCCCGGGAGCAGATGTTGAGCTTGCGGTAGATCGCCTTGACGTACCCCGCCACGGTCAGCTCGGTGACGCCCATGACCTTGGCCGCCTCGCCCGAGCGCAGGCCCCGGCCGATCAGGCGCAGCACCTCGGTCTCGCGCGGGGTCAGGGCCGCCTCGGGCTCGACCGTCTGGATCAGAACCGGCCGGGCGCGGAAGTAGTCCAGCATCCGCCGCGCCACGGCCGGCGACAGCGGGGTCTCGCCGGCTTCGAGGCGGCGCAGATAGCGCACCAGTTCGTCGCGGCCCATGTCCTTGAGCAGGTAGCCCCCCGCCCCCGCCGCGATGGCGTCGAACAGGTGGTGGTCGTCGGCGTAGATGGTCACCACCACCGACCGCGTCGCCCCGCCCGAGCGCTCGGCCAGATCGCGCAGGAAGTCGACGCCGCGCCCGTCCGGCAGGGCCAGGTCGACCAGGGCCAGGTCCGGCGCCCCGTCGCACAGGAACGAGCGGGCCTCGGCCAGGTCCGCCGCGCCGCGCGCGACGACGCCGGGAAACGCCTCGGACAGGGCCGCCAGCAGGTGCTCGCGGGTCTCGGACTGGTCTTCCAGGACCAAGGCCGTGCCGGGAGCGTTGGGAGCAAGGGTCATGCCGGGGCGCTCGCATCGACGGGCGTAGACAGCCGGACCACCGTACCCTTCGTGGTTTCAGGAAACGCCACCGTCCCGCCGATCTCGCCCAGCCGCCGCTCCAGGTTGGCCAGGCCGCTGCGGCGGCCCCCCGCTTCGCGCGGCAAGCCGACGCCGTCGTCGCTGAGGGTCAGCTCCAGCCGGCCGGCGTCTTCGTGAACCGTGACGGCCACGGTGGTCGCGCCGGCGTGGCGGATGGCGTTGGAGATCACCTCGCGCACGGCCGAGGTCAGGTTCTTGTAGACGCGATAGGGCGCGGTCACGCCGGGATCGGCCAGCTCGACCGGCGGCCAGTCCAGGGCGATGCCGGCCGCCTCCAGCCGCTCGGCGGTCTCGTGGCGCAGGTCGGCCAGCGCCGCCTCCAGCGGCAGGTCCTGGCCCGACAGGCCCGAGACGATGGCCCGCAGATCGCCGATCGCCCCGCGCACGGCCTCGCGCGTCTGGGACAGATCCTGGCGGTGCAGGCCCGACAGCAGGCGGGCGCCGACGTCGTCGTGCAGGTCGCGGGCGATGCGCAGGCGTTCCTCGACCACGCCCCGGGCATAGGCGTCGCGGCCTTCCTCGATCTGGCTCAGAAGGCTCACCAGCTGGTCGGCCAGCTGGACCTGCGCCGTGCCGAACAGGCCCCGCCCCCGGAACGGGAAGCGCAGGGTCAGCGCCGTGGTCCCGGCGGCGGCGGGCAGGCCCAAGGCCACGCCCTCCTCGAGGATCTCGGCCTTGGTGTTGGTCGCCAGGGCGGGGGCGATCTCCAGCGGCTCATAGACCTTGGACAGCAGCGCCTTCCAGGCGTCCGCCCGCGCCTCGGCCCCGTGGATCAGGGCGACCTGGGCCACGGCGGCGAACATCTCGTGATCCTTCAAGGTCTTGCGGCCGATGGTCCGCCGCCACAGCACGTCGCGGAACGGCAGGTAGGCGAAGGCCACGACCAGCAGCGACACGCCCAGCGCCGTGCCGGGAGCCGCGCCAAGGGCGGTGATCAGCAGACCGTCCAGGGCCAGCATGGCCGCGCCCGCGCTGATGTAGAACAGAATCTGGAACGCCCACTGGTCCAGCTCGAACAGGCGATGGCGACGCAGGCCCACGGCCATGCCGACATAGATGATCACGAAGAAGCCCAGCGAGAAGCGCGGGTCCAGGAACGGCCGCATCCCCAGGGCGATCGGCACGGCGACATTGCCGATGAAGGCCCCCGCCCCGACGATCACCGACAGGCCCAGCCACCGGGTGGCGGCCATGGCGGCGGGGTCCTTGCGGCTGGCGAAAGCCTGGAGGGCGATGGCCACGATGATCAGGGCCATCTCGATCGAGGTGACCGCCTGGCCCATGCTCTCGACCGACGGATTGCCGGGCAGCAGCGGCGTCAGGGCCCAGGCCAGCACCCACAGCGGCGCCAGCAGCATGACCGGCAGCTTGGTGACCCGCTTGGGATAGGCCAGGAAGAAGGCGATCATCGCCCCGCCATAGGCCACGGCGCCGGTCATGTTCAGGCGCGCGGCGATGGTCGCCAGCGTCCCGTCCATGACCAGCTCGACACTGGAATTGACCGCCCAGCCGAAGGTGAAGGCCAGCATCGACAGGCCCGTCAGGGCGAACAGCTGGGTGGACAGCTCGCGCGGCCGCAGGGCCCAGACCCAGCCGACGATCAGGGCCGCGATCAGGCCAAACGCCAGATTGGCCCAGAACTCCGCGCCCAGGGCCGACAGCGGCCGGGCGCGGCCGTCCAGGGTGACGACCCGCTGGGCGCCGTCTTGACCCGCCAGACGCAGCACCCGAGGCTCGGCGCTCAGGGCTTGGGCGAAGGCGTCCTCGCGGCGAGCCTGCTCTCGCGCCTGGGTCTGGGTGGCGGGCGTGTCGAGGCCGCCGATCTCGGCGGCCCGCAGGGCGGGCGCGGCGCGGTCGCCGCCGACCCCGGCCATGCGGTCGCCGACCTTGGCCCCGACGCGGTCCAGCGGCCCGCCGGGCGTGAGGCGGGTGATCACCACGGCCCCGTCGGGCCGGACGGTGAAGTCCGCGCCCAGCCACGGCGGGCTCATCGCCATCCAGACGCCGATCAGCGCCGTCGCCACGCACAGCAGGACGACGCCGAGCAGCAGGGTCGTGGGGGACGAGGCGCGCATCCGGTCTTGCTGAAAACGATTGGGACGCAGACCTTGGGACAGGACTAGCGCGACCGCAACCTTCACGGAACGGCGTTACGAAGACACCCCCAGTTCTGGGGGTTGCTACTGCCCGTTGCCTGGCGCCCAGGGAAACTCCAGGCTCTCGTAGTACTGCAGCGACTTGGCCGGAGCCTTTTCCCCCGGCGGCAGCGGACGCTTCGAGAAGCTTCCGAACCACGCCACCGAGGCGTCGCGCCACCACTGGGCCTCGTCGCGCTGGATCTTCAGGTAGTCGGCGACCTCCTTGTGGCGCTCGGCGTCGACATACGGCGTCAGGCCCGTCCAGGTCTTCTCCATGCCGTCGACATACGCGACGCCCCGGCCGTAGTGTTTGACCATGCCGTCCCACAGGGTGTCGCCGGACTTCAGGCGGTAGTCCCAGGGCAGGTGGTGGAACCACAGCAGGTCCTTCTCGTCGACGCATTTGAGGTCGGCGAAGCAGGCCCCCACGGCCGGCGCGTACTGGGCCGTGGCGTTGCTGCCCGAGGGGGTGCGGTCGAAGCCGATCCCGTCCGGGCCGGCCTTGGCGTAGTAGACGCTGGTCCAGTCGGCGCGCGGACCGCCGCTGACCCAGGGACCGGGGCCATAGTGGTGCCCCTCGCCCATCTGGTGGTGCAGACCGAGCGGGGTCATGTAGTCCACCGCCGCCTCGCGCGAGCCCATCATCATGTCGACGACCGGCTTCACCAGGCGCGGGTCATCGCCGAAGGTCATCTTCGTCCAGTCGGTGGCGATGTCCTTGGCCGAAGCTTCCGGATCCCAGGCCAGACGCCCGAAGGCGTACCAGTTGGCCTGGTCGAACTGCGAGCCGCTCCAGTTGCGGTCGCTGCCGATATTGGCCACCCCGGCCATCACCGTCAGCTTGCGGTCGTCCAGCGTCCCGTCGACCACCTTGGCCACGGTCGAGCCCTTGCCGTGGGCCATGGTGTCGGCGCGCAGGGTCTCCTCGAACAGCGGGCCCAGATAGACGAGGTGGGTCGAGAAGCCGAGATATTCCTTGGTGATCTGGAACTCCATGCCGAGGTTCGACTTCGGCATGGCCCCGAACAGCGGGTGGAACGGCTCGCGCGGCTGGAAGTCGATGGCGCCGTTCTTGACCTGGATGACCACGTTGTCGCGGAACTGGCCGTCGAAGGGCTTGAACTCCGAATAGCCCTGCTTGGCGCGGTCGTCGGGCTGCTCGTGCGAATAGACGAAGGCCCGCCAGATCACGACGCCGCCGTGGGGGCCCACCGCATCAGCGAGCATGTTGGCCCCGTCGACATGGGTGCGGCCATAGTCCTGCGGCCCCGGCTGACCCTCGGAATTGGCCTTGACCAGGAAACCGCCGAAGTCGGGAATGGCCTTGTAGATCTCGTCGGCCTTGGCCTTCCAGAAGGCCGCGACGGCCGGGTCCAGCGGGTCGGCGGTCTTCAGGCCGCCCAGCTCGACCGGCGCCGACCAGCGGGCCGACAGATAGACCTTGACGCCATAGGGGCGGAACGTGTCGGCCAGGGCGGCGGCCTTGGCGATATAGGCCGGGGTCAGGCTGTCGGCCTTGGCGTTGACGTTGTTCAGCACCGTGCCGTTGATCCCGATCGAGGCGTTGGCGCGGGCGTAGTCGACCATGCGCGGGTCGACGTGGCCGGGCAGCCGCCACCAGTCGAAGATCGACTGGCCGGAATAGCCGCGCTCGACGTGGCGATTGAGGTTGTCCCAGTGGTTCAGCATGCGCAGCTTGACCTTGGGAACCGAGGTGATGTCGAGGTTATCCACAGGCCGCCGGGTCTGGATCAGTTCCAGATAGCGGAAGACGCCGTAGAGGACGCCGACGTCCTTGTTGGCCGAGATCACCGTGATCTTCCGGCCGTTCACCGCCTGGGTGCGGATCCGGTAGCCCTCGTCGCCCAGGCCCTTCGCAGGCTCGACGGTCAGTTGGATGACCCCGTCGCGGACGCCCGCGTCGGCGCTGGCGGGCTTGCCGACCAGGCCGGCCAGACCGCGCTCCAGCTCGGCCCGGGCGACCTTCAGGGTCGGGGTGTCGGGGGCCAGGGAACTTGGGGGCGCGATGGCGGCGGCGCGGGCGGCATAGGCCGGCCGGGCGCTGGCCTCGACGGGCCGATAGCGGAGCCAGAGGTCGTAGCCGTCCTCCGCCCGGGCGGCGGGGGCGATCAGGACCAGCCCCAGGATCAGCGCCAGAACACGCATCGTTTCACTCCCTGCGCCGACTTCAAAAGGTCGGGTCACCAAAGTCATAGTGGTCAGACCACTGGGTTGACAACCCTTATGGTACCGGTAAACCGATAGGCGGGGAGGAAGATGGACGCCGCGCGCCTGGTTTCGGGCGGGCCTCCGGTCTTTCGGTCCCGACAAACGATTGCAGACAAAGCGTCCCCCAAGGCCACCATGCCCAAGATCATCGCCGCCAAGACCATCGTCACGTGCCCGGGGCGCAATTTCGTGACCCTGAAGATCGTGACCGACGAAGGTGTGTACGGCATCGGCGACGCGACCCTGAACGGCCGCGAACTGGCCGTCGAGGCCTATCTCTCCCAGCACGTCATCCCCTGCCTGATCGGCCGCGACGCCCACCAGATCGAGGACATCTGGCAGTACCTCTACAAGGGCGCCTACTGGCGCCGAGGCCCCGTGACCATGGCCGCCATCGCCGCGGTCGACATGGCGCTGTGGGACATCAAGGGCAAGATCGCCGGCCTGCCCGTGTATCAACTGCTGGGCGGCGCCTGCCGCACGGGCGTGATGGTCTATGGCCACGCCAATGGCGAGACGATCGACGAGACCCTCGACAACGCCGCCCACTACGCGGCCCTGGGCTACAAGGCCATCCGCCTGCAGACCGGCGTGCCGGGCATGCCGGGAGCCTATGGCGTCTCCAAGGACCGCTTCTTCTACGAGCCGGCCGACAGCGACCTGCCCAAGGAGACCATCTGGTCGACCGAGCGCTATCTGCGCACCGCGCCGGACCTGTTCGCCGCGGCGCGCGAGCGATTGGGCTGGGACCTGCACCTGCTGCACGACGTCCACCACCGCCTGACCCCGATCGAGGCCGCGCGCCTGGGCAAGGATCTGGAGCCCTACCGGCTGTTCTGGATGGAGGACGCCGTCCCGGCCGAGAACCAGGGCAGCTTCCGCATCATCCGCCAGCACACCACCACGCCGCTGGCCGTCGGCGAGATCTTCAACTCGGTCTGGGACTGCAAGCAGCTGATCGAGGAGCAGCTGATCGACTACATCCGCGCCACGGTGGTCCATGCCGGCGGCATCACGCATCTGAAGAAGCTGGCCAGCTTCGCCGACCTGCACCACGTGCGCACCGGCTGCCACGGGGCCACCGACCTGTCGCCGGTCTGCATGGGCGCGGCCCTGCACTTCGACCTGTCGATCCCCAACTTCGGCGTCCAGGAATATATGCGTCACACGCCCGAGACGGACGCGGTGTTCCCCCACGCCTACAGCTTCAGCGACGGCATGTTGCACCCCGGCGAGGCGCCGGGCCTGGGCGTCGACATCGACGAGGATCTGGCGGCCCAATACCCCTACCAGCGCGCCTATCTGCCGGTCGCCCGCCGCCTGGACGGCTCGATGCACGACTGGTGAGACCTTGGTCAGGCCTCGGGGGCGGGAAAACCTGACCTCCCGGCGGAGAGAGGCGAAAAAACAGAACAATTCGCGCCGGTCCCCGTGGTAGGGAATTGGGGTCCCGACAACGCCCCATTTGGGCAAACGCGTCCTTCCGAGCCTCCGCCCCGACATGTCAGACAACGTCAAGCTCTACCGCAGGATCGCCGACTCCGTGGCCGACGCCATCGAGGCCGGACAGTACAAGCTGGGCGACCGCCTGCCGACCGAGCGGGAGCTGGCCGAGCAGTTCGGGGTCTCGCGCCCGACCCTGCGCGAGGCGATGATCGCCCTTGAAATGCTGGGCATGATCGAGGCCCGCCACGGCCTGGGCATCTATGTCACCGGCAATGTCCGCCCCCAGGCCCCCTCGGCCGAGATCGACTTCGAGATCGGCGCCTTCGAGCTGATCGAGGCCCGCCGCCTGTTCGAGGGCGAGGCCGCCGCCCTGGCCGCCACCTCGATCACCGACGAACAGATCGCGGAGCTGGAAGGCCTGCTGGAGCGCATGCGCGTCGAGGAGGAGATTCGGGGCGAGGACGCCGACCGCGACTTCCACCTGACCATCGCCCGCGCCACCGGCAACGGCGCGATCATCGCCACGATCGAGAACCTCTGGGACTGGCGCAACCGCTCGTCCCTGGCCCGCAACATCCTGACGCGCGCGCGCGGCATGGGGCTGGAACCCCGGATCGTCGAGCACCGCCGGGTGGTCGACGCCCTGAAGGCGCGCGATCCGGCGGCGGCCCGCCAGGCGATGCGGGACCACCTGGAACGGGTGATCGACCACCTGCTGCACGCGACCGAGACCGAAGCCGTGCAGAAGGCCCAGCAGGAGACCAAGGCCCGACGCAACGCGATCGCCAAAAGGGTGGCGATCTAGGAGCCTTCCCGATCCTCCCCCTTTTGGGGGAGGTGGATCGACGCGGATACGCGGCGAGACGGAGGGGACGGCGCAGGCCCCAATAGCGCCGCGGCTAACCCCCTCCACCGCCGTTCGGCGGTCCCCCTCCCCCAAGAGGGGGAGGAGAGACGAACCCCATGACGCGCTCGCCGCTCCGTGGCACAGCTAGGCCATGCGCCTCCCCGCCCTGAAACCCGATTCCGACCAGATGCTGCACCTGGACGCCCTGCGCATCGTCGGGGCGCTGATGATCGTGGTCTTCCACTTCAACCGCTTCATCAATCTGGACGGTCGCTGGCAGGCGGCCGACGACACGATCAAGAGCTTCAGCCTGATCGTCGACCTGTTCTTCCTGATCTCGGGCTACGTGATGGCCGCGATCTATACCGGCCGCCTGACCACCGTCGCCAGGTACCGCGACTTCCTGCAGAAGCGCGTCGCGCGCCTGGGTCCGCTGCACTGGGCGACGATGCTGGTGTTCGTGGCCATCGCCGCCCTCGGCTGGGCCGGGGTGCTGAACGAGCGGGATCCGTCGCGCTACGACGTCTCGTGCATCGCCCAGAACGTCCTCTTCATCCACGCCTGGGGAACCTGCCACGCCCAGACCTGGAACTTCGTCAGCTGGGCGATCAGCGCCGAGATGGGCATGTACGTCGCCCTGCCGCTGCTCTTCTGGATCACCGCCCGAGGCTGGTGGGCGACTGCTGTCGTGGCGTTCGGCAGCCTGGCCCTGCTGCTGTGGATCTCGCGCACCGGCGAGACCTTCTCGCAATGGACCTACGATTTCGGCGTCGCCCGCGCCTTGCCGGGCTTCATGCTGGGCATGCTGGCGTTCCAGCTGAAGGACGTGCTGGCGAAACTGCCGTTCGCCCGCTTCGTGATGTGGGCCCTGCTGGCGGCGTTCTTCGTCGCGTCCTGGGCGGGGGCGTCGCGGACCACCTTGCTGTTCCTGATCTACGCCGTCGGCCTGGCCGGCGTCGCCGCCGACGCGGCGGGCGTGCAGGGCGGGGTGAGCGCGCGGCTGGCCCCGTGGGCGCAGCTCAGCTTCAGCCTCTACCTGCTGCACCCGATCGCGCTGAAGATCGCGCTGAACTGGGTGGGGCTGGGGATGTGGGGGCTGAACGGCGACGCCATGCGGCTGTGGTGCCTGCTGTGGGTCGTGCTGTTGATCCCGGCGGCGTATCTGTCGCTGATCGGGTTCGAGCGGCCGGCGCGGGATGCGTTGGCCAACTTGGGCAAGCGCTGAGCGAGCTCCCTCTCTCTTAGAGAGAGGGGTTCAAAATGCTTGGCTCAGCCCTGCGCGATCCGATCCACCCAGCCCGGCAGCTCGCTGATGCTGCCCAGCTCCGCGTAGCGTTCGTGCCCCACCGGCGCCTCGGCCGCCTCGTGCGACCAGACCAGCGGATAGGGGATCAGCGCGCCCCAGCAGCCCGCCTCCAGCGCCGGCAGGATGTCCGAGCGCATCGAGTTGCCCGCCATCACCGCCTGCTCCGCGCCCGTGCCGTAGCGGTCGAAGACCCGGCGATAGGTGCCGGCGTCCTTCTCCGACACGATCTCGACGGCGACGAAATAGTCGCCCAGCCCCGACGAGGCCAGCTTCTGCTCCTGGTGCAGCAAATCGCCCTTGGTGATCAGGATCAGGCGGTAGCGGTCCGACAGCTTGGCCAGGGCCTTGTCGACGCCCGACAGCGGCTCGATCGGCTCGGTCAGCATCTCGCGGCCGACGGCCAGGATCTCGCGGATCACCCGGGTGTCGACGCGGCCGTCGGTGACCTCCAGCGCCGTCTCGATCATCGACAGGGTGAAGCCCTTGGCTCCGTAGCCATAGACCCGCAGGTTGCGCTTCTCGACGGCCAGCAGCTGGTGCTCGATCTTCTCGGGATCGCCATGATCGGACAGCAGGTCCAGGAACCGCGCGTGGGACAGCCGGAACTTGCTCTCGCAGTGCCAGAGGGTGTCGTCGGCGTCGACGCCGACGGTGGTGATGGTGCTCATTGAGGCAGCCATAGCAAAACGGCTCGGCGGTCGCGAGAGGCCCCTTGACCCTCCCTGACCATCTTGTCAGTTGGCCGTCAGGCTGCGGACCCCTTGGCCTTGCTAGACCCGGCCCAAGCTTCCCCTCCGCAACGACGGAATTCAGTATGATATCGCTCGTGCGGACGGCCTTGGCGCGTCCCTATACCTTCGTCGTGATGGCCGCGATGATCCTGATCGTCGGCGTCCTGGCGATCCTGCGTACGCCCACGGACATCTTCCCCAATATCCGCGTGCCCGTCGTGGCGGTGGCCTGGACCTATAGCGGCCTGTCGCCGGCCGACATGTCGGGGCGGATCCTGACCCCCTACCAGCGGACCCTGACCACCACGGTCAACGACATCGACCATATCGAGGCGACCTCGCTGCAGGGCGTCGGGGTGGTGAAGATCTACTTCCAGCCGGGGGCCGACGTGCGCCTGGCCAACGCCCAGATCACCGCCATCTCGCAGACCCTACTGCGCCAGCTGCCGCCGGGCGTGACCCCGCCGCTGATCCTCAACTACAACGCCTCGACCGTGCCGATCCTGCAGCTGGCCCTGGCCGGCCAGGGCCTGTCCGAGCAGCAGCTGTCCGACTTCGGCGTCAATGTCATCCGCACGCGCCTGGTCACCGTGCCCGGCGCGGCCGTCCCCCTGCCGTTCGGCGGCCGGACCCGCCAGATCCAGGTCGACATCGACCCGCAGGCCCTGCTGTCCAAGGGCCTGTCGGCGTCCGACGTCGGCGCGGCGATCGCGGCCCAGACCCAGATCACCCCGGCCGGCTTCGTCAAGATCGGCGAGTTCCAGTACAGCCTGCGCCTCAACAACGCCCCCGGCACGGTCGAAGAGCTGAACGCCCTTCCCGTCAAGACCATCAACGGCGCGACCATCCGCATCGGCGACGTCGCCCACGTGCGCGACGGCTCGGCCCCGCAGCAGAACATCGTCCACGTCGACGGCCAGCGCTCGGTGCTGATGACGGTGCTGAAGTCGGGCGCCACCTCGACCATCGCCATCGTCGACGGGGTCCGGGCCGCCCTGCCCGACCTGAAGGCCCAGCTGCCGCCCGAGCTGACCATCACCCCGCTGAACGACCAGTCGACCTTCGTGAAGGCCGCCGTCGAGGGCGTGGTCCACGAAGGCGCCCTGGCCGCCGTGCTGACCTCGCTGATGATCCTGCTGTTCCTGGGCTCGTGGCGCTCGACCGTGATCATCGCCGTCTCGATTCCGCTGGCCGTGCTGGCGGCGATCGCGGCCCTGGCGGCGTTCGGCCAGACCCTGAACGTCATGACCCTGGGCGGCCTGGCCCTGGCCGTCGGCATCCTGGTCGACGACGCCACCGTCACCATCGAGAACATCAACTGGCACCTGGAGCACGGCAAGGACGTCAGGACGGCGATCCTGGACGGGGCGGCCCAGATCGTCACCCCGGCCTTCGTGTCCCTGCTGTGCATCTGCATCGTCTTCGTGCCGATGTTCTTCCTGCCGGGCGTGTCGGGCTTCCTGTTCGTGCCGATGGCCCTGTCGGTGGTGTTCGCGATGATCGCCTCGTTCCTGCTGTCGCGGACCCTGGTGCCGACCATGGCGGCCTATCTGCTCAAGCCGCACGTCCCGCACGACGAGGAGGCCCCCTCGAAGAGCCGCGTGGTCCGCTTCCAGCGCGGTTTCGAGCGGAGCTTCTCCACGGTGCGCGACGCCTATGCCGGCCTGCTGGGCTTCGCACTCAACGCGCGCGGCGTGTTCGTCGTCGGCTTTTTGGCGTTCGCCCTGCTGAGCCTGGCCCTGGTCCCGTTCCTGGGCCGCAACTTCTTCCCGGCCGTGGACTCCGGCTCGATCGCCCTGCACGTCCGCGCCCCGGTCGGCACGCGGATCGAGGAGTCGGCGGCCCTGTTCGACCGCATCCAGCGCCACGTCCGCACCGTGATCCCGGCCGATGAGGTCGAGACCATCGTCGACAACATCGGCCTGTCCTCCAGCGGCATCAACACCGCCTACAACGCCTCGGGAACCATCGGCCCGCAGGACGGCGACATCCTGATCAGCCTGAAGAAGGGCCATCGCCCGACCGACGGCTACATCAAGGCGCTGCGCGAGGAACTGCCCAAGGCCTTCCCCAGCGCGACCTTCTCGTTCCTGCCGGCCGACGTGACCAGCCAGATCCTCAACTTCGGCAGCCCGGCCCCGATCGACATCCAGGTCACCGGCGGCGACGCGGCGACCAACCAGGCCTACGCCCAGAAGATCCTGCGCGAGATCCGGCGCATCAGGGGCATAGCCGACGTACGCATCCAGCAGCCGGCCGCCGCGCCGGAGCTGCGCTTCGACGTCGACCGCACCCGCATCCACGCCCTGGGGCTGGACGAGCGCGACGTCACCGCCAGCCTGGCCGGGGCCGTGGCCGGCAGCCAGCAGACCGCCCCGGTGTTCTGGCTGAACCCGAAGAACGGCGTCTCCTACCCCGTCGTGGCCCAGACGCCGGAATACATGCTGGACAGCTTCGACAAGCTGCGGTCGATCCCGGTCACCGGGGCCCGCGCCGCCGACCCGGCGCCGCAGGTGCTGGGCGGACTGGGCACGCTCAGCCGGGGCTCCACCGCCGCCGTCGTCTCGCAGTACAACATCCAGCCCATGGTCAACGTCTTCGCCGCCACCCAAGGCCGCGACCTGGGCGGCGTGGCGGCCGACATCGAGAAGGCCCTCAAGAAACTCGAGAAGGACAAGCCCGCCAAGGTCAAGGTGAACCTGCGCGGCCAGTTCCAGACCATGAACACCGCCTTCTCCGGCATGGGCTGGGGCCTGCTGGGCGCGGTGGTGATGATCTATCTGCTGATCGTCATCAACTTCCAGTCCTGGCTGGACCCGTTCGTGATCATCTCGGCACTGCCCGCCGCCCTGGCCGGCATCGCCTGGATGCTGTTCGCCACCGGGACGCCGCTGTCGGTGCCGGCCCTGACCGGCGCGATCATGTGCATGGGCGTGGCGACGGCCAACTCGATCCTGGTGGTCAGCTTCGCCCGCGAGCGGCTGGCGGCCACCGGCGACGCGGTCCAGGCCGCGTTCGAGGCCGGGGTCACCCGCTTCCGCCCGGTGGTGATGACGGCTCTGGCCATGATCATCGGCATGGCGCCGATGGCCCTGGCCCTGGGCGAAGGCGCCGAGCAGAACGCCCCGCTGGGCCGCGCGGTGATCGGCGGCCTGATCTTCGCCACCTGCGCCTCCCTGCTGTTCGTCCCCACCATCTTCTCCATCGTTCACGGCCGCCGCCCCCGCGCGGAAGCCGCCTCCCCCGAAGGCGTCGCCCATGTCTGAGTCCCCCTGCCCCCCTCTGGCGACTTCCCCAAGACCAGCCCCAAGAGCCTGCGACGCCTGGCCCTGATCGGCGGCGCCGGCTTCGTGCTGATCCTGGCCGCCGGAACGGCCTCGCGGCTGATGGCCAGCCAGGACCTGAAGAAGACCAGCCAGGCCAGCGCCCTGACCACGGTCCACGTCATCCAGCCGGGCGGGGGCGAGAGCGCCGACCTCGTCTTGCCGGGCCGCCTGCAGGCCTGGGCCGAGGCCCCGGTCTACGCCCGCACCGACGGCTATCTGCGCCGCTGGTATGTCGATATCGGCCAGCCGGTGAAGGCGGGTCAGGTGCTGGCCGAGATCGACGCCCCGGAAGTCGACCAGCAGCTGGTCGCCGCCCGCGCCGCCCTCGCCACGGCCCAGGCCCAGCGCGATCTGGCCGCCACCACCGCCGCCCGCTGGAAGCGGCTGGTCGGCGAGAACGCCGTCTCGCAGCAGGAGGCCGACGAGCGAGCCGGCGACCTGGCCGCCCGCGAGGCCATGCGTAACGAAGCCATCGCCAATGTCCGCCGGCTGGAGAGCCTGACCGCCTTCAAGCGCATCGTCGCGCCGTTCGACGGCGTGGTGACCAGCCGCGACACCGACCAGGGCGCCCTGATCAGCGCCGGCGGCGCCCGGCCCTCGCCGCTGTTCACGGTCTCCGACACCCGCCGCCTGCGCCTCTATGTCAGCGTGCCGCAAAGCCTGGCCGGCCAGATCCGCCCCGGGATGAGCGCCACCTTCGCCTCGCCCGACCTGCCGGGCCAGACCTTCAACGCCCGCCTGGTGCGCACGGCCGACGCGGTCGACGCCCAGTCGGGGTCGATGCTGATCCAGCTGGAGGTCGACAACGCGGCCGGCGCCCTCAAGCCCGGCGCCTACGCCCAGGTCAGCCTGGACCTGAAGGCGGCGAACGCCGCCACGGCCAGCGCGGTGCGGATCCCCTCCAACGCCCTGCTGTTCCGCAAGGAAGGCACGGCCGTGGCCGTGGTCGGCGGCGACAACACCGTCTCGATCCGTCCGGTCCGCATCGCCCGCGACGACGGCGCCGAGCTGGAACTGGCCAGCGGCGTCGCGGCCAACGACTGGGTCGTGACCAGCCCGCCGGACGCCATCGCCACCGGCGACCACGTCAACGTGGTGAAGGCCAAGAAGGGAGCCGCCGGTGCGAAGGGCTAGTCTCCTGATCCTGGCGGGTCTCGGGCTTTCTGGCCTGAGCCTCGCCGGCTGCTCGATGGCCCCGGCCTATGCGCCGCCGACGCCCGCCGCGCCCGCCGCCTTCCGCGACACCGGTCCGTGGACTCCCGCCGCGCCGATGGAAACGGTTCGCGACGCCGCCTGGTGGGCGGTGTTCAAGGACCCAACCCTGGATGGCCTGGAGCGCCGACTGGAGTTCCGGCAGCGCCGACCTCGCCGCCGCCCTGGCCCGCTACGACCAAGCCCGCGCCCTGTCGCGCCAGGCCTCCAGCGCTCTCCTCCCCAGCGTCGGGGCCTCGGCCAGCGTCGAGCGCCAGCGCACCCCGGCCAACGGCCGCTACGACACCACCACCCTGGCGGCCAGCGCCGCCTATGAGCTGGACCTGTGGGGCCGGGTGCGCAACCTGGTCGCCGCCGGCCGGGCGGACGCGGAAGCCAGCGCCGCCGACCTGGCCGGGGTGCGCCTCAGCCTGCAGGCCCAGTTGGCCGATACCTATTTCGGCCTGCGCGGGGCCGACGCCCAGATCGCGGTGCTGGGCTCGACGGTCGAGGCCTATCGTCAGGCGCTCGACCTGACCAACCGCCGCCAGCGTGGCGGCGCGGCCAGCGGCCTCGACACCGGCCGGGCCCACACCCAGCTGGCGGCGACGCAGGCCCAGTACGAGCAGGCGGTGGCCGACCGCGCCCTGCTGGAACACGCCATCGCCGTGCTGGTCGGCGAGCCGGCCTCCAGCTTCACCCTGGCCGCCGCGCCGGAACTGACCGAGGCTCCGGTCACCCCGGTCGGCGCGCCCTCGACCCTGTTGCAGCGCCGGCCCGACATCGCCGCGGCCGAGCGCCGGATGGCCGCCGCCAACGCCCGCGTCGGCGTCGCCCGCGCCGCCTGGTTCCCGAGCGTGACCCTGGCCGCGGCCGGCGGCTACCAGTCCAGTGGCGGCGAGCTGCTGACCGCCGCCAACCACGTCTGGGCCCTGGGCCCGCTGGCCGCCGCCCTGCCGCTGTTCGACGGCGGCGCCCGCAAGGCCGAGGTCGCCCGCAGCCGGGCGGTGTTCGACGAGACCGCCGCCGGCTATCGCCAGACCGTGCTGGACGCCTTCCGCGAGGTCGAGGACCAGATGGTCCTGGCCAACCGCCTGGCCGCCGCCCAAGGCCGCCAGGACGAAGCCGTCGCCGCCGCCGTCCGCACCACCGCGCTGGCCACCACCCGCTACCGCGAAGGCGCGGCCAGCTACCTCGACGTGGTCACCGCCCAGACGGCGGAACTGCAGGCGCGGCGCGAGGCGCAGGACCTGCGGACAAGGCGGCTGTCGGCCAGCGTGGATTTGATCCGCGCGCTGGGCGGGGGTTGGGGGGCGGGCTAATTCCTTCTCCCCTTGCGGGAGAAGGTGTCGGCGAAGCCGACGGATGAGGGGTCGAAAGGCCTGTCCGGATAGCAAAGCGCAACCCCTCACCCGACCCGCTTCGCGGGCCACCCTCTCCCGCAAGGGGAGAGGGAAACCGTATTCGTCTAAGCCTCGACCGCTTCCCGCTCCGGCGTGACAACCGGCTCGGCGCCGCCCTCGCTCCCCGGCAGCAGGAACCCGATCAGCACCTCGCCGCCCTCGCAGCGCGCGAACACCGAGCCGCCGTGCATCAACACGATCGCCTTGACCACCGCCAGGCCCAGGCCGTGGATCTCGCCGCTGTGCTCGCGGGCGCGGTCGAGGCGGTAGAAGCGGTCGAACAGGCGGGACAGGTGCGCCTCGGGGATCGGGCCGCCGCGGTTGCGGACCGACAGGCAGACGGCCTTGTCCCGCGGCTCGATCATCACCCGCACGGTCTTGCAGTCGACGCCGTGGCGGATGGCGTTATCCAAAAGGTTGGTCACCGCCCGTCCCAGCAGCGCGGCGTCGGCGTTGACCGTCGCGTCGCCCCGCACCTCCAGCTTCACCTCGGCGTCCTCGAACAGCACGTCCAGGAAGTCGGCGGTCTTGTGGGTCAGGGCCGCCAGCGACAGCGGGGCCAGGTTGGCCGCCAGCGCCCCCTGGTCGGCCCGGGCCATGAACAGCATGTCGTTGATGATCGTGCGCAGGCGCTCCAGCTCCTCGAGGTTGGAGTGCAGCGTCTCCTCCAGCTCGTCGGCGTCGCGGGGGCGCGAGAGGGCGACCTGGGTCTGGCCGATCAGGTTGCCCAGCGGCGTGCGCAGCTCGTGGGCGACGTCGGCGTTGAAGGCGGCCAGCCGCTCATAGGCCGCCTGCAGCCGGTCCAGCGCGCCGTTGAAGGCGCTCATCAGCCCGACCAGTTCGGCCGGCAGGTCGCGGGTCGGCATCCGCAGGCTGAGGTCGGCCGGGTTCAGGGCGCCGGCGCGGTGCGACAGGCGGTCGACCGGGGCCAGGCCGCGCCGGGCGATCCACCAGCCCAGCAGGCTGACCAGCCCCGTCGTCAGCACCGACATGGCCAGGGCCGCGACGCCCAGCACGTAGCGCGAGGCGTCGAACGGCGCGGTGTCGGCGGCGATGACCAGCCGCACGTCGGGGCGGCGGCCATAGGCCGGCACGCGCCGGGCCAGGGTCATGAACCGCTTGCCGTCGGCATGGATGACGCCGAGGCCGTCGCGGGCCGGCTCCAGCGCCGCGCCCGGCGTGAACCGGAAACGCGGATCGGCGGACTCGATCCGGTAGCGGATGCCGCCGTCGGCCGGCGTGAACGACTTCAGCTTGTCGGTTATCAGCGGCCAGCGGCCGGGATCCTCCAGCTTGCGGATCATCGCCTCGATGATCTGCGAGCGGGCGCTGAGCTCCTCGGCCTGGTGGCGCTTCAGTTCCAGGCTCTGGAAGCTGAACAGGGCGACGCCGGCCAGCATCGAGACCAGGCTGGTGGCGATGGCGAACATCAGGGCCAGGCGGCCGGCGATGGATTTGGGGGCCAGGGAACGGGGGGCAAGCGAACGGGGCGTCACGGCGCGGTCCCCTCGGGGCGATGCTCCAGGACGTAGCCCATGCCCCGCACCGTATGCAGCAGCTTGGTCTCGAACATCCCGTCGATCTTGGCCCGCAGCCGCTTGATGGCGACCTCGACGACGTTGGTGTTGGTGTCGAAATTGATGTCCCAGACCAGCTCGGTGATGATGGTCTTGGAGACGATCTGCGACTGGCGGCGGCCCAGCACGACCAGCAGGGCGAACTCCTTGGCCGTCAGGTTCAGCCGCCTGCCCGCCCGCGTGGCGCGGCGGGCCATCAGGTCCAGGTGCAGGTCGCCGACCGTGATGGTCGTGGACTCGCTGCGCCCGCGACGGGTGATGGCCTGCAGCCGGGCCAAGAGCTCCAGGAACGAGAACGGCTTGACCAGATAGTCGTCGGCCCCGGCGCCCAGGCCCTTGAGACGGTCCTCGACGCTGTCGCGGGCGGTCAGCATGATCACCGGCGTCTGACGGGTCTGGCGCAGGCGCGCCAGCACCTCGACCCCGTCCAGACCGGGCAACATGCCGTCCAGCACCACCGCGTCATAGTCCAGGGTCTGGGCCAGGTGCAGGCCGTCCTCGCCATTGGCGGCGAAGTCGACGGCATAGCCCTGCTCGGTCAGCCCCTTGCGCAGGTAGGCGACGGTCTTGGGCTCGTCCTCGACGATCAGGATCTTCATCAGAGTGAGGCGTCTCACGACCAGCGGCCCGGAACGCCGGGGGGCGTTCCGGGCCGGCAAGATAAGGCGCCCTCGCGTCCGCCGCCATCGCTGGGGGTGGGGGACCGGGTCCGGCGGCGAGGCGAGGACGAGGCATACTGCCGTTCCCGCACGGTCGGCAGCCTGACCGCCGGATGACATTTCTGACCGGAAGCCTGGTTTCCGGCCCGACACGATTGAACCATTTCGGCCGCAAGTCTCCTTTATCCGCGCGCCCAGTAATCCGCGCACCCAGTCGGTAATCGCCCGAGGTTTCCTATTGTCTTTGCTTGATCGCCGCGCCGCCCTGACGCTCCTGGCCGGCGGCGCCGTCGCCGCCAGCCTGTCGCCCGGACAGGCCGATGCGCGCCCGGCGCCTTTCTCGTTCGACGTCGTGCAGGCGCGCGCCCACGCCCTGGCCGGTCGTCCCTACGTCGCCCCGCCCCCGCCGCCCGCCGAGGTCGCGGCCATGGACTATGACGCCGCCCAGGCGGTCGGGTTCTATCGCGAGAAGATCCCGCTGTGGGGCGGCGACTGGGGGATCGAGCTGTTCCCGCTGAGCCAGGGCGTGTCCAAGGCCATGACCATCCACCTGGTCGAGGACGGCCGCGCCCGGCCGCTGGCCTATGACCCGACCCTGTTCTCGTCGCCCGCCGACAGCCCGGTCCGCGCCCTGCCCGCCAAGGCCGGCTTCTCGGGCTTCCGCGCCATCAGCCGCGACGATCGCGGCGAGTGGCTGGTGTTCCACGGCGCGTCCTACTTCCGCTCGCCCGCGCCGTTCGGCCAGTACGGCCTGTCGGCCCGCGCGATCGCCGCCGACACCTACGCCGTCCAGCCCGAGGAGTTTCCCGACTGGCGCGAGGTCTGGCTGGAGCGCGACGCGCAGGGGCGTCTCGTCATCCACGCCCTGATGGAGAGCCCGGGGATCGTCGGGGCCTACAGGTTCGTCAACGACCGCGACGGCCTGGCCCTGACCCAGACCGTGCAGGCGAGCGTCTTCTTCCGGCGGGCGTTCGACCAGATGGGCTTCGCCCCCCTGACCAGCATGTTCTGGTACGGCGAGGACCGCGCGGTCCCGGCGGTCGACTGGCGGCCCGAGATCCACGATTCCGACGGCCTGGCGATCTGGACCGGCGCGGGCGAGCGCCTGTGGCGGCCGCTCTCAAACCCCCGGCGCGTGGTGACCAGCGTGTTCAGCGACGAGACCCCCAAGGGTTTCGGCCTGATCCAGCGCGACCGCGACTTCGAGCACTATCACGACGACCAGGCCAGGGCCGAGCGCCGGCCCAGCGTCTGGGTCGAGCCGATCGGCGACTGGGGCAAGGGCTCGGTGCGCCTGGTCGAGATCCCCACCGACAGCGAGACCAACGACAATATCGTCGCCTTCTGGACGCCGGACGCGCCGGTCAAGGCCGGGAGCAAGGTCGAGCTGACCTATCGCCTGCACTGGACGGCCGACGCGCCGGAGACCGACCTCGCCAAGGTCGTGGCCAGCCGCTCGGGCCGACCAGGCGAGCCGGGGCGCGACACCGCCGCGCAAGGCCGCAAGGTCGCCGTCGAGTTCCGGGGCGCCAACCTGCTGGCGCTGCGCACGGCGATCGACATCGAGGCCGACGTCACCGCCCGCAACGGCCAGATCCGCCTGCTGTCGCACTATCCCGGCGCCCGCCACGAGGCCGAGACCGACGCCCTCTGGCGGGTCACATTCGACGTGGTCTGCGATGGCGCGGAACCAGCCGATGTGCGCGTCGTCCTCAGGCAGAAGGGGCGCGCGTTGAGCGAAACCTGGACGGCGCTGATTTTTCCGCCCGCGCCGTGAAACCAACCGCGCCGTCGCGAACTTGGCTTGCCGACGGCTCCCGCCTCCCCGAACCCAGAGTGTAGTGGCTTTGTTGTCCTCCGAACGACGCGCGAGCGCCCGTCCCCTCCCCGCCCTGAAGCTGGCCCCGCCGCCGGCCAGGCCCGCGCCCGCCTCGTTCGCCGCGTGGCTGCCGGCGGAGAAGCCGCTGGCCATGCCCGCCCAGAGCCTGCGCGCGGGCCGGCTGACGCCGCTGGCCGGCCCGGACGTCTCCGGACGCCGCTGGGTGCTGCTGGCGGGCTCGGGCGCGCTGACCGCCGTCACGGCGGTGATCACCGCGCTGCTGTTCTCGCCCGGCGGCTTCAGCCTGGTCGACGGCGTCGCCTTCGGCCTGTTCGTGCTGCTGTTCGCCTGGGTGGCCCTCGCCTTCATGAGCGCGGTGGGCGGCTTCTGGACCTGCTGGCGCGCGCGCGACGGCCGCGAGCAGCCCCAACCGGTGATCCTGACCCGCACCGCCCTGCTGGCCCCGACCTATAACGAGGATCCCGGCCGCGTCCTGGCCGCGATCCAGGCGATGTACGAAGACCTGGACCAGCGCGAGGTGGCCGAGCTTTACGACATCTTCGTGCTCAGCGACACGCGGGTCGAGGCCGTCGCCCGCGAGGAGGCCGTCGGCGTGCTGCGGCTGCGCGCGCGGCTCGGTCCCAAGGCGCGGATCTTCTATCGCCGCCGGGTCAAGAACACCGACCGCAAGGCCGGCAACATCGCCGAGTGGGTCGAGCGCTTCGGCGGGGCCTATGCGCAGTTCCTGATCCTGGACGCCGACAGCCTGATGACCGGCAACACCCTCATCCGCCTGACCCACCGCATGGAGCGCGACCCGAAGCTGGGCCTGCTCCAGACCTCGCCCTCGATCATCAACGGCGAGACGCCGTTCGCGCGGCTGCAGCAGTTCGCCTCGCGCGCCTATGGGGCGATGCTGTCGGCCGGCCAGGACTGGTGGTCGGGGGCGGAAGGCAACTACTGGGGCCACAACGCCATGATCCGCACGCGGGCCTTCGCCGAGCAGGCCGGTCTGCCGCACCTGCCGGGGCCGCGCCCATTCGGCGGCCACATCATGAGCCACGACTTCGTCGAGGCGGCCCTGATGCGCCGGGGCGGCTGGAAGATCGGCCTGGCGACCGACCTGACCGGCAGCTACGAGGAGACCCCGCCGACCATCCTCGACATGGCCATTCGCGACCGCCGCTGGTGCCAGGGCAACCTGCAGCACCTGGGCGTGATCGGGGCCAAGGGCCTGCACTGGATCAGCCGCCTGCACCTGCTGCGCGGCGTGCTGTCCTACGCCACCTCGCCGCTGTGGCTGTTCCTGCTGATCGCCGGGGCCGGGGTGTGGATGGAGCAAGGCGGAGCCTCGGCGCTGATCCGCGCCGACGCCGCCGCCTGGCTGTGGGGCCTGACCATGGCCCTGCTGATCGCGCCCAAACTGATGGCCGGCGCCCTGATCCTGCGCCGCCGCGCCCAGCGCGCGGCGTTCGGCGGCGGCTATCGCTTCGTCGCCAGCATGGTGATGGAGATCGTGCTGTCGGCCCTGGTCGCGCCGGTGCTGATGCTGATGCAGAGCGTGTCGGTGCTGCAGGTGCTGCTGGGCCGCGACGCCGGCTGGGCGACGCAGCAGCGCGACCCCGGCCGCCTGACCCGCCGCGAGGCCTGGCGCGTCCACCGCGCCCACATGGGCATCGGCGGCGTCGCCGCGGCCCTGGTCTTCGCCATGGACCCGGTGATGTTCTGGTGGTCCAGCCCGGTCTATCTGGGCCTGATCCTGTCGGCGCCGCTGGCCCTCTTCCTGTCGCAGCGCGAGCTTGGCGACGTCCTGGGCCTGTTCCAAACTCCCGAGGAACGCCGCCCGCCCCGCGTGGCCCTGCGCGCCGCCGAACTGCGCGCCGCCTACGACCGCGAGGCCCCGGTCCGCGCCGCGATCGAGAAGCTGATGCGCGCCCCGGTCATGGTCTACGGCCCCGACGCCATCCACACCCGCGCGCGAGCCAATCTGGTCTCCAGCCGGACGGCCTGAGGCGACAAGACCACTCTCCCAAAAGATCACTGACCCCCAGCCTGCAATTTTCGATTGCAAACCAAGCTTCGCCGTGAGAGCCCTTGGCGATCTCAAGGCAGGGTGTGGATGGTGCTCATGTGGTTCCAGGCCGCCGCGTCCGTGGAGGCGGCCCAGAAGGTCGAGTCGATCGTCGTCACCGCCCGGCCCGCCCAGGTTCGCGACAAGATCGACCGCCGCGTCTACGACATCCGCTCGGACGCCGGATCGCAGGGCGGCGTCGCCCTCGACGTGCTGAACCGGATCCCGTCGGTGACCGTCTCGCCGACCGGCAGGATCGCGCTGCGCGGCAATCCCGGCGTCCAGATCCTGATCAACGGCAAGCCGCCGGTCGCCGGGACCTCGGTCCTGAAGTCCCTGCCAGCCTCCAGCGTTGACAGCGTCGAGGTGATGACCAACCCCTCCGCGCAGTTCTCGCCTGACGGCACGGCCGGGATCATCAATATCGTCACGCGCAAGGCGCGCGCGCTGGGGATCTCGGGCACGATCTCGGCGCGGGCCGACACGCGCCAGAAGGCCGATCTGTCGGCCAGCGCCTCGGCGACCAAGGGCGACTGGAGCGTCGACGGCCGGGTCTTTCTAGGCCACAGCCCATCGGAAACCAACGCCGACTACAGCCAGCGCGACGCGGCGTCCGGGCGCGGGCTGGTGTCGCGCGACAACCACGGCACGTCGACGCTCGACATGGCCCAGGCCTCGCTGGGCGTCACCCGACGGCTCGCCAAGGACCGCGAGCTGAGTGTCGAGGCCCACCACATGGGCGGACGCATCCGCGCCAACGACCTGGCCCACTACCAGGCGTTCGGCGGCGTCGCTCCAGTCCAGTCGGAAGAGGCCGGGACGCAGCGCTACACGACCCGAACGGACGATATCGAAGCCAGCTATTCCGACACCTGGCCCGACGATCGCGGCTCGCTGGAGGCCAATGTCTCGCACGCCCAGAGCGACGAGCGGACCCGCACCGACCATGACGACCGCGAGATAGCGCCGACGACCCTGGCCCAGCGCTACGGCGACGCCAAGCGCGTCCGGGGTCCGGACGATCAGGCCAAGGTCGCGGTGGTCGCCAACCTGACCGGCGGCGCCATCCTGACCACGGGCCTGGAGGCCAACCGCGTCGAGCGCGACTTCACCCGGTCCTATGACGGCGACATCGCCGTGCTGGGCCTGGCGAGCGGCGATCTGGGCGTGTTCAACGCTCGGCGCGCCAGCCTTTCGGGCTATGCGACCTATCAGTTCCCGTTCGCCGGCTTCAAGCTGATGCCCGGCCTGCGGGTGGAGACGAAATCCCTGCGGCTGCATGCGGCGGCGGCCTCGCGGGACCGCGACATCACGCGCCTGTTCCCCTCGCTGCACCTGTCGCATCCGCTCGTCGGCGGCAAACTCAAGGCCAGCTACAGCCGCCGCATCCTGCGGCCCGAGCTGGAGCTCTATGATCCGCGGCGCGCCCCAGCCAATCCCCACAGCGCCATGCTGGGCAACCTGGATCTCGCCTCGACCATCACCAACTCCTACGAGAGCGGCTACGAGCGGACCTTCGGCAAGACGACGCTGGGGCTGACGGCCTATCACCGCGTCAGCCACGATCCCTGGCAGAGCTACACGACCTGGAACCCCGACCTCACCACCGCGAGCCGGCCCCTGAACTACGACCGCGCCACGTCCGGAGGGCTGGAGGTCAACGCCCGCGGCGAGGCCCCCGGCGGCTGGAAGTACGTCGTCAACCTGAACGTCTTCCGTCGGCAGCTGGTCCCGGCCGCCGCGACCTTGGCGACCACGACCCGGACGAACTATTCCGGCAATGTCGTGGTCGATAAGGTCCTGAAGAACGGCGACAAGCTGCAGTTCAACCTCAGCGGCGTGGGCAAGACCTCCACGCTGCAAGGCTATCAGGCCGCCTACCAGCAGCTGGACGCCACCTGGAGCCACAAGCTGAGCGACCGCTATTCGGTCAGCCTGAACGCCACGGACATCTTCAACACCAACCGGCAGCGCAGCCGCTACCGGGACGGCGGCGTGGTGATCGACAGCGACCTCGCGCCCAGCACCCGGGCGGTGCGGGTGTCGTTGATCTACAAGTTCAAGGCCAAGGTCTGACGGCGCATTGACGATGGCGCTGCGCTTTCCGGCGCGGTAGGCCAGGGCCGTCGAACCCAGAGCGTGGCAGCCGAAAGTGTGAGCGGTTTCGGCGCCCGTCACGCTCCAAAAAGCCAAGGTGAGCCCCATGGATTTCTCGAAACTGCAGGCCGTCAGCACCGTCACCACCGAGTGGAAATACGCCCAAGGCGCGCCTAACCGCTCGGGCCTGCTGCAGGTGGACCAGGGACCGGACCACAAGCTCTATTGGGAAGAATACGGCAATCCGGACGGCGAGCCGGTGATGTTCCTGCACGGCGGTCCGGGCGGGGCGTGCGCGCCGGTGATGTCGCGGTTCTTCGATCCAAAGCGCTACCGCGTGATCCTGTTCGACCAGCGCGGCTGCGGGAAAAGCGAGCCGACGGTCGCCACCCATGGGCCGCGAGTGGCCCTGACCCGTAACGACACCGACCATCTGGTCGACGACATCAACAAGCTCCGCGACGCCCTCGGCATCACCGGCAAGATGCACGTGTTCGGCGGCAGCTGGGGCAGCACCCTGGCCCTGGTCTATGGCATCCGCCACCCGGGCAAGGTCGCCTCGCTGATCCTGCGCGGCATCTTCCTCGGCGCGAGCGAGGACCTGCTCTACATGTACCAGGGCAATGCGGCGACCTTCGAAGCGGCGCCCTACGCCCTGACCGAGCCGGGCAGCTATGTCGCCTATCCCGACGAGTGGAAGGCCTTCGTCGAGGAGATCCCGGCCGAGCAGCGCGGCGACATGATGGCCGCCTACAAGGCGATCTTCGACATGGAGGCCAGGACGGACGCCGACCGCGCCCGCCAGCTGCGCGCCGCCGTGGCCTGGTCGGTCTGGGAAGGCACGATCTCGAACATGATCCCGAAGGACAGCGATCCCGGGAAGTTCGGCGAGGCTGACTTCGCCCTGTGCTTCGCCCAGATCGAGGCCCACTTCTTCGCCAACGGCCTGTTCCTTGAGCCTGACTACATCGTCGGCCATGTCGACAGGATCGCCGCCATCCCGACCCACATCGTCCACGGCCGCTTCGACCAGGTCTGCCCGCTGACCCAGGCCTCGCGGCTGGTGGCGGCGATGGCGACGGCGGGCGCGACCCCGGCCAGCTACGTCAAGACCAATGCCGGCCACAGCGCCATGGAGGCCCAGACCGTCCTGGCCCTGACGGCGATCATGGACGGGCTACCGCCGATCGGCTGAGTTTTATACGGCCCTTACGCGGGAGGGCTCGCTCCCATGTGGAGCGCTTATGCGGGGCGGGGGTACTAAAGGCGCGTTAGAGCGTGGCAGCCGAAAGTGTGCGCGGTTTCGGCGCCAGCCACGCTCTAAGTGTTTGAAATAGAGCCTGTTTATCCGCTTCTGATGTCTCCATCAGAAGCGGACAGGCTCTAGTGGACAGCCCGCCATGTACATGCCCTCCCCGGCTCACCGCCGCCTGTTGATGATCCTGCTGGTCGCCGGCCTCGGCGGCTTCACAGGCCTCCTGGCCTGGGCCGCCCGCGCCCCGCATCAGGCCGATCTCTTGCGGTTCTTCGCCGTCGTCTGGCTGCTGTTCTTCGGCGCCGCGCGGATCCTGGTCCACCTGGACGAGGCGCTGGACCAACCCGGCGAGGCCACGACCCAGCATTGGTCGCGGCTGCGGGGCCGAGGCGAGCCCTGAAGGCGCCCCGGAGCGTGCGGCTTGCTCTAGGCTCTTGTTTTAACGTATTTTCTGACGACGAACCGGTATCCACTTCGTCGGAAAATGCTCTAGAAGCTGAGCACCGCGAAGACCACCGCGCTGATCGGGATCGCCGCCGAAAGCGCCATGTGCAGCACGGTCTCGGTCAGGCTGAGGACCGAGCGGCTGGGCAGCTTGAACGGGGCGGCGGTGGGGATCATGGCGGGTGCTCCTTGCACGCTGGAGCTTGCACCCTGACCGGTTAACGATCGTAAATCTGGACGGATGGATCGCCGCGACATGTTGTCCGGCGCCGCCGTCCATTCCGGCGCTTTCCCCCAAAAAAATCGGCGCGCCCAGGAACGGGACGCGCCGTGAGGCCGCGCGGGCGGGAGGAGGCGGATCGCCCGCGCTTGAAGGCTGGACGGAGCGCGACCGCCCGCCGATCCGAGGTTCCGGACCGACGGACGGGGACCGCGCCGGAGGAGCCTTAGAAGCTCATCCGCAGGCCGACCACGTATTGGCGGCCGGGCTTGTAGTAGGTGAAACTCGCGTTGTCGTACTGGAAGGTCGAGCGCAGCAACTCGTTGGTGATGTTGGTCACGTTGAACGTCACCTGCGGCGCGTTCCTCATGCCGAAGATCTTCTCCAGGTCGTAGCTCGAGGAGAAGTCGGTCTGCTTGTAGTCGTCCGCGAACAGGGCGGCCGAGCCGATGCCGTTCTGGTTGGCGCCGCTGGACTGCGAGCCCTTCCGGAACACGTGGCTGAGACGCAGGCTGACGCCGTTGTGCTCGTAGTAGCCCGTCAGGTTGTAGGTGTACTTGGCCACGCCATAGGCGATCGCCGCGCCGTCGCTGGTCTGGTCAACGATGGTGGCGTTGGCGTTGACGCCCAGCCCCTCGACGCCGAACCGGCTGGTCAGGAAGTCGAGCGGCTGCACCCACTGGAATTCCAGGCCGTTGATCGTCAGCTTGTTGGGCACGTTGATCTGCGACTGGATCTGGACCTGCGCCGCGGTCGGACCGCCGCGCGAATTGATCGCCGTCTTCTGGGTGTCGTTCAGGGTGTCGTAGTTGATGCCGTATTGGGCCAGGTACGCGAACGGCTGGGTCACGACGTTGTTGGTCGTGAAGCCGGTCAGCGACTTGCGGAACGCGTTGACGGCGATCACGCCTTCCTGGCCGGTATAGAACTCGAAGCCCAGGTCGATGTTCTTCGAGAAGTACGGCTTCAGGGCCGAGTTGCCGATGGTGGCCTGGTCGGCCGACGGCGCGCCGAAGCTGACGCCCGGCAGCTGGGCGGCGGGATCCGGACGGGTCATCGTCTCCGACACCGCCACGCGGGCGACGGCGTGCTCGCTGACGTCATAGGCGATGTTCGCGGCCGGCAGCCACTTCGAATAGGTGTTCTCGGTGTAGACGAAGTTCACCAGGTTCGGATAGCGCGAGCCGTCCGGCAGCGCGCCGCTGGCCGGGCTATTGCGCGGATCCGCGACCGAGACGCGACCGCCGATCGTCTGCTTGGTGTGGACGTAGCGGACGCCGACATTGAAGCGCAGGTCGTTGTCCATCACCTGGGTGACGCCGTTCAGCTCGGTATAGGCGGAGCTGTTCTTCTCGTTGATGTAGCCGCCGCTAGCGCCGGTGTTGGAGCCGCCGGTCTCCGGCGAGGCGTCGTGCAACTGGTCGTAGTTGGTGGCCTGCTTGACCTTGTCCCAGTCGACCGTGACGAAGCCGGCCGGACCGGGCTTGAGGTAGCTGGCCAGGCTGGCGGTCGGGATCAGCGAGCCGCCATAGGTCAGCGTTCCGGTCTGGCCGGCCGTGGAGCCCGTGCCGTAGCCCGGATAGCTCGGATAGGCCGTGGACGGCGCGGCGCCCGGCTGGTTCACGCCCAGGCAAGGGGGCTGGCCGTTCGGCGACGGCAGGTTGATGCTGGGGTTGTTGCCGCAGGTCGCGTTCTGCCACGGCTGAGTGTTGTCGTAGCCGCGGATGGTGCGCGAGACGTCGTCATAGTTGCCGCCGAACTTCAGGTTCAGCTTCTCGTCGCCCCAGGTGACGGCCGCGCGGACGCCCTTGGTCTCATACCAGCGCTTCTCGTCCTGCATGTTCAACCGGCCGCCGTCCCAGACGAAGTTGGCCGGGTTGTTCAGGTCGACGCTGCTCTTGATGGTCGGCGGACCGTTCGGGTTGTAGGTGTAGTCCACCGTCGTGCCGAGGCCCAGCGCGGTCACCGGACCGAAGGTCGGGCTTTCGCGATGGAACGTGCTCTTGGTGTAGTTGGCCTGGGCCTCGACCTTCAGCTTGTCGTTGATGCGCCATTCGCCGCCCGGATTGATCCCCCACAGCTCGGTCTTCTCGAGATAGGGGCGGAATTCCAGGAAGAACTGCGAGTTGGCGTAGGTGCCCTGCGTGACCGTGCAGCCGGCCGAGCAGTCGGTCTTGTCGTACTTGGTGTTGGTCGGAATGATCGCGCCGTTGCGCACGATCCACATCATGTCTTCGCGGATCAGGTCGTTGTTCTTGTAGCCGTACATGCCGTCGACATAGAAATCCATGTCGTCGTTCGGCGCCATTCCAGGCTGCCGACCAGGTTGAGGCGGTCGCGGCGGCCGTACTCGGCCGACGGACGGCCCAGGCGGGGCAGCAGGCCGTTGTCGATCTGCTGGATGGTCGCGCCGGGGTTCTTGGACAGCAGGAAGTCGCGGTCGATGACCGTGCCAGCCACCAGGCCCCCGCCCGCGCCCACCGGCACCGTGCCGGGGATGGTCCAGTTGCCGCCGCCGGTGGCGTTACAGCCCGTGGCGGCGCCGCACTGGGCGGCCGACAGGTTCGGGTTGGTGAAGCCGATGGTCTCGTAGCCGCGCGTGTCGGTGTGCAGGCGTTGGCCCGAAACCCCGAACAGGACGCCGAAATTGTCCCAGGTCTTGCTGGCGATCAGCGAGCCCTTGCCGCCCAGCTTGGCGCCGTCGGGCTTCACGCCCTGGACGTTCATGCTCAGGTGCTGGCCGGGACGGTCGAACGGACGCGCCGAGCGCATGTCGATATTACCCGCCGCGCCGCCTTCCAGCAGGCTGGCCGAATAGCTCTTGTTGACCGTCAGCTTGGTGAAGAGATCGGTCGGGAAGAACGAAAGGTCGACCGAACGGTCGGTGCCCTGCGCGTCGGTGGCGCCCGAGGACGCCACGGCGATCGAGGCGCCGTTCAGCGTCACGTTGGTGAAGTTCGATCCCAGGCCGCGGATGGCGACGTTGGTGCCCTCGCCCGTGATGTCGCGGGTGATGGTGATGCCGGGGATGCGGTTGAACAACTCGGCGATGTTGGAGTCGGGGAATTTGCCGATGTCCTCGGCGAAGATGGCGTCGGCGAAGCCGGTGGTCTCACGCTTGGCGACCGTCGATTGCGCCAGGCTCTTGCGATAGCCCGTGACCACGATCTCGTCGACGGCGGTGTCCGCGGCCGGCGCCGGAGCGGTCGTCTGAGCGTAAGTGGCCTGGGCAATCGCCAAAGTGGTCAGACAGGTCGCGCCGATCAAGGCCAGGCGACGAACGGACCCGTGGTGTCGAATAGACGACATGTTTCTCTCCCCATTACAGTGCTCTGAGCACTTGTTTCGTTGTCGCCGTACGGCTGATCGGCCGCCCCTTCCCGGTTGGCCGACGATTACGCTCCGCGTGGCGGTGGTAGCGGTCACACTCGACACGGTTACGAGGTAAGTCCTATCAAGTCAATGTGGTCTGACCTCGTTGTCATGCCCCTTAGGACGCTTCGCGGGAACTGCGGCGCCAGGGCCACGCTCGCGCGCCGGCCGAGGGAGACCCGGTCGCGATCCTGGCGTGTTTAGGAGGAGTTGGCGGCCGCGCGGGCGCGATGGCGCCTGCGCGTCGGCGCTCAAGAGCATTTCTCGACGAAAGCGGACGCCGGTTCGTCGTCAAAAAGTGCGTGAAAACAGGAAACTGGAGCCGTTCACCGATCCCGTGGGATCGGAAAAGGCCCTAGTTCCAGCCCGTCGGGCGCTCCGGGTCGCGGCGCGCGGCAGGCCCATACCGGTGGCCCCTGTTCACCCGCCGCAGGGAGGCTGGATAACGGTGCAGCTGGGCGTCGGGCCGGATCGGCCGGGCCACCAGGCCGCCGCCGCAGTCGGGGCAGATCTCTTCGAACCGGATGTCCGCGCAGTCGGCGCAGAAGGTGTGTTCGAACGTGCAGATTCGGGCCGCGGGGCTGGCCGGCGGCAGGTCCGCGTCGCAGCACTCGCAATTGGGGCGCAGTTCGAGCATGGGCCGTCCTCCCGTGTTCGTCTGGTGCTTCAGGTGTTTCGAGCCTGGAAGCCTTGTAGCATAAGGGCTTTTGAGCCCGTCGCGCGAGGGTGCGCGTTCGCCGATCACGGTAATGCGGCGCCAAGCGAAATCCGCGTGATCAGCAGGGGTTGACCCCCTCCCCCATACCCCCTAGACACCCCGCCGTTTGCGCGGCGGACGGGCCAAAAGCCCGTCCGCTTTCTTGCAGGCGAACGCCCCGGCTCGCCGGGGCTGGGCCGGGGTTACACCCAGCCCGCCTTTTTGCGACAATAGGCACCCTCAGCACGCGTCCAGGAGCGCTCCACAGAATGTCCCAAGACCTTCTCCCCGGCGTTACCGGCGTTCTGGCCCTGGCCGACGGCACGATCCTGCAGGGCGTGGGCTGCGGCGCGGTCGGCGACGCGGTCGGCGAGGTGTGCTTCAACACCGCCATGACGGGCTATCAGGAGATCCTGACCGACCCGTCCTACATGGCCCAGATCGTCGCCTTCACCTTCCCGCACATCGGCAATGTCGGGACCAACGTCGAGGACGTCGAGCAGATCACCGGCGTGGCCGAGACGGCCGCCCGCGGCGCTTTGTTCCGCGACATCCCGACCGAGCAGGCCAACTGGCGCGCCAACAGCGACTTCGACGCCTGGATGAAGGCGCGCGGCGTCATCGGCCTGGCCGGGATCGACACCCGCGCCCTGACCCGCAAGATCCGCGAGACCGGCATGCCGCACGGCGTCATCGCCCACGCGCCCGACGGCAAGTTCGACCTCGACGCCCTGGTCGCCAAGGCCAAGGCCTGGGCCGGCCTAGAGGGTCTGGACCTGGCCAAGGACGCCTCGACCACCCAGACCTTCACCTGGGACGAGGGCCTGTGGTCGTGGCCGGAAGGCTACGCCAAGCTGGACAAGCCCAAGTACGAAGTGGTCGTCATCGACTACGGCGTGAAGCGCAACATCCTGCGCGCCCTGGCCCATGTCGGCGCCCGCGCCACGGTGGTGCCGGCCAATACCTCGGCCGAGGACATCCTGGCCCGCAACCCGGACGGCGTGCTGCTCAGCAACGGCCCCGGCGACCCGGCCGCGACCGGCGCCTATGCGGTCCCCGAGATCCAGAAGCTGGTGCAAAGCGGCAAGCCGGTGTTCGGCATCTGCCTGGGCCACCAGATGCTGGCCCTGGCCCTGGGCGCCAAGACCGTGAAGATGGAACAGGGCCACCACGGCGCCAACCACCCGGTCAAGGACCTGACCACCGGCAAGGTCGAGATCGTCTCGATGAACCACGGCTTCACCGTGGACAGCGAAAGCCTGCCGGCCCCGGTGCGGGAGACCCACGTCTCGCTGTTCGACGGCACCAACGCCGGCATCCAACTGGCCGACAAGCCGGTCTTCTCGGTGCAGCACCACCCCGAAGCCTCGCCCGGCCCGACCGACAGCCTCTATCTGTTCGAACGCTTCGCCGGCCTGATGGACAAGGCGAAGTAGGCGCCTGGGCGCTGACTTCGCTCCTCCCCCTCCACCGCCGTTCGGCGGTCCCTCCCCCAAGAGGGGGAGGAGAACAAAGCCAAGGAAGCCCGCGTCACTCGGTGACGCGGGCTTCTTGCTGTGGTGGGGGCCGCCTCCCGCAAGACTAGGGGGCAAAGCGGGAGGCGGCGGCCAGACACCCTAGGCAAGGGGGGCGCACTTCAGGCGTCTGGCGGGGCGAGCTCGTCCAGGTCGGGTGACGCCCCGAGCGAAGACAGGCCCTAACGCGGGAACTGGAAAGGCGCGGTGCTCAGACCTTGAGGTCGAGCAGGCGCTTGTTCATCTCGTCGGCCACGCGAACCACCGCCGCATTGGCCTTGAAGTCGGTCGCGGCGCCGATCTGGTCGGTGCGCTCCTTGACGTAGTCGACCTCCCCAACACTTTCGGCGGCCTGGGCGTCCGAAGCCGCCACCCGCTGGGCCGAAGCGTTGAGCCGGTCGGCGGCGGCCATCATGCCCGAGGCGGCGATTGAGAGAGCCTGCATGGGATGTCTCCGTTCTACGCCTTGGTTATCCGGCCGGTTGGGTTAAGCCCTTACAACCAAAAATGGTAAAATTCACGACTTGGTCATCTTTTTTAGCGGCGGTTAACCTTTCGGCGGGGCCTTTCCAGGCGACCTCGACAGGGTGAATCTTTCGCCAACCAAACCGTGCGCGAACGCCGCTTTCGCAGGGCGCGCGGCCAAGCAGCGGGGGCTAGGCGTCAACGGCGGTCTCCGCGCAAAAACCTGTCCAACATTACAAAACGTTCAGGCTCGGCCGTATCGACAAGCCGTCATCGTCCCGACATGGTTCGCCCCTTCGCGGGCCGGGGGGCGGTCCGCTCCCCGGGAGTCTCTGTAGAAATGTCGTTCACGCGTCGTGTCGCGCTCGCCAGCGCCGCCCTGCTCATGGTGGCGCAACCGGTTCTCGCGGCCACACCGGCCAAGCCCGTCGCCATCGCCGAGAAGGCCGGCAAGAAGGCCGCGCCCGCCTCGGATTTCGTTCCTTCGCCCGAGGCCATCAAGGCCCACATGACCTTCCTGGCCGACGACCTGATGGAAGGCCGCGAGACCGGCACGCGCGGCTATGACATCGCCGCCAACTACGTCGCCGCCCAATACGCCCTGCTGGGCGTCAAGCCGGCCGGCGACAAGACGGCGACCGGCGTCTCGTACCAGCAGCACGTGCCGCTGATCGCCTTCCGCGGCGCCGGCGAGGGCGCGTTCGGCCTGACCGGCGCGGACGGCCAGACGCTCGCCCTGAAATACGGCGAGGACTACCTGCCCAACCCGCAGGCCCAGTCCGCCGACCTGAAGGTCGACGCGCCGCTGGTCTTCGTCGGCTACGGCCTGGTCAATCCGGCCACGGGCCGCGACGACTACGCGGGCCTGGACGTGAAGGGCAAGATCGTCGTCATGCTGAACGGCGCCCCGTCGTCGCTGCAGACCGAGGAACGCGCCCACTTCAGCAACCCCAACACCAAGCGCCAGGAAGCCGCCAAACGCGGCGCCATCGGCGTCGTCACCCTGTCGGGCCCCAGCGCCGAGAAGCGCCGTCCGTTCGCGGCCGGCGTCGGCATGATGCGCGGCTGGCGCGTGATCTGGCGCGACGCCAACGACGTCGGCGCCATCCGCGCGCCCAGCGCCCCGGCCCTGGCCTCGATCAGCCAGGCCGGCGCGGCCAAGCTGTTCGCCGGCGCCCGTGGCCCTGGCCGACGTGCTGGCCGAGTCCGAAAAGCCCGAAGGCGTCGTCAAGGGCTTCGCCCTGACCTCCAAGGCCAGCATCAACGTCAAGACCGAGATCGAGAAGCGCGAGAGCAGCAACGTCGTCGGCCTGATCGAGGGCTCGGACCCGACCCTGAAGGCCCAGACGATCATCCTGTCCGCGCACCTGGACCACATCGGCGTCCGCGAGAACGCCAAGCCGGGCGAGGACAAGATCAACAACGGCGCGCTCGACAACGCCTCGGGCATCGCCACCCTGCTGGAGGTCGCGCGCGGCTTCAAGAACAGCAAGGTCAAGCCGAAGCGCTCGATCATCCTGCTGGCCGTCACGGGCGAGGAAAAGGGCCTGGTCGGCTCGGACTACTTCGCCAACAACCCGACCGTGAAGAAGACCGACATCGCCGCCGACGTGAACCTGGACATGCCGGTGCTGCTGTATCCGTTCACCGACGTGATCGCGTTCGGCGCCGACCGCTCGACCATCGGCGAAGCCGTCAGGCACGCCGCCGGCCGCGTGGGCGTCGCGCTTTCCGGCGATCCGATGCCGGAAGAGGGCCTGTTCACCCGCTCGGACCACTACCGCTTCGTCGAGCAGGGGATCCCGTCGGTGTTCCTGATGACCGGCTTCCAGAACGGCGGCGAGAAGGCCTTCAAGGACTTCCTGAAGGGCAATTACCACCACCCGGGCGATGATCTGAACCAGCCGATCGACTACCAGGCGGCCGCCAAGTTCGCCCTGGTGAACTACGAGATCGCCCGCGAGCTGGCCAACATCCCGGCCCGCCCGGTCTGGAAGAAGGGCGACTTCTTCGGCGGCACGTTCGCGCCGGCGGGGCATCCGTCTTCCGCCAAGTGATTTGGGGCGAAGTAGGTCGCCACATCGTAACACCCCCATATCCGTTCTCCCCTGCGAAAGCCGGGGCCCAGATGGAAGAGCGCTGAGGGTGGGCTCTAGACGTTCAGAGCCCTTCCAATCAGCCCCAGCGGCGCAAGATCTGGATCCCGGCTTTCGCCGGGAAGAACGGGATTTTGGAATTGACCCGGAGGGCGGCGGAAGGGATTCTGCCGCCCTCCTTCGTTTCGACCTGGATTTCCTCGCACCGTGACCGCCCGCACCGGCGCCTTCCTGAAGATCGGCGTGATCGCGCCGGCCATCATGGTGGCCGACGTCGCGCTGGCCCAGCGACTGTTCCCGGGCTTCGACGCCGGGGCCCAGTTCATCAGCGAGCTGGGCGGCCCCAAGGCGCCCCTGCCCGAGATCTTCAACTACGGCATGATGATCGCTGGTATCGCGGGCCTGCTGGCCGGCGCCGGCTTCACCCACGCCCTGGAGCACGCCGGCGGCCGGCGGCGGGTCTCGGCCTTCGCGGGCCTGTTCGTGGCGCTGACGGGCCTGGGCGCCTTCTTCGCCGGGGTGTTCCACTGGCCCGACCCCATGCACCGCGCCTGCGGCGTCGGCCTGGCCATGCAGTTCGCGCCGCTGTTCACCGCCTGGGCCCTGTGGGGCAAGCCGGGCCATCGGCGGCTGGCCCAGTTCTCGCTGGGCTGGTTCTTCGGCCTGCTGCTGGTCTTCGCCCTGCTGACCGGGGTCTGGAACGTCCGCACCGGCTACGACGTCGGCTACTGGCAGCGCGGCCACGCGTTCCTGGGCCTGCTGTGGCTGGCCATCGCCGCGTGGAGCCTGGAGAAGGGCTGGAAGGCGAGCGCCCTGGCGACCGAGCCGGCGGCCGTCTAGGGTCTTCCCACAACGGGAGAACGCCCACCATGACCGGATATCGTTTCGCGACCCTAGGATTGGCCGCCCTGGTCCTGACCGCCTGCTCGCAGCAGAAGACCGAGGACCAGCCCGCCTCCACGCCGCCCCCGGCCGTGGGCGACGAGACCCGCACGCCGGCCGTGACGCCCGCCGTCCCGGCGCCCGTGGCCGCCGCCCCCATCCCCGCGGAAGGTGGGACCATCGGCGGGGACGGTTCCCAGATCCAGCTGTCGGACCTCACCCTCGCCGACCAGCAGGCCCATCCGCTGAAGGGCGAGCTGAGCTGCCATTTCCGCGACAAGGCCGGCGCCCTGCTGCTGGTCGCCTCGGGCTTCTCGGGCGTCAAGGAGCCCGGCTTCGGCCTGGTCAAGGTGCTGGATTCCGTCGAGCAGGTCGTCGCGCCGGGCGGCTACGACGCCATGGTCAACGGTACGGCCTTAAGCGGCCAGGGCAAGACGGTGACCATCGCCATCACCGGTCCGGCGACCGGCGGCGGCGAAGTCCCCGCCCTACCCGGCCACCCTGACCTACGACCGCGCCGACGGCGCCAAGCGGGTGTTCGTCGGGACCTGGACGTGCGGGCCGTAGGCCTTACCGCGGCTCCGGCGCCTCATAGGTCGCCACCATCACGCCGTCGGCCAGGGTGTCGCCTTTCAGGGCGCTGACCAGGGTGTCCAGCGGGACTTTCGGTCCGAAGGTCAGGCGCTCGGCCAGGGCGAAGATCTGGAAGTGGTAGCGGTGCAGGCCGTGGCCCGGCGGCGGGCGCGGCCCGAACCAGCCGACCGTCCCGTTGTCGTTGACGCCCTGCATGGCCCCGCCGATCAGGCCCAGGGTCGGGTCGTTCGCCAGACCCTCGGGCAGGCTGGTGGCCTCGCCGGGGATGTTCCAGATCAGCCAGTGGACGAACGGCCGCTCGCGCGGGGCGTCCGGGTCCTCGACCACGATCGCGTAGGCCGCGGCGTTCTCGACCGGCGTCCAGACCAGCGGCGGCGAGCGGTTCTCGTGATAGGCCGAGTGACGGTCCTCGAGGTGGCCGTCGGGGTCCAGCGAGGCGGTCGTCAGGACGATCCCGTCACCGGGTCCGAACGGCTGGACCTTCTGGATGGCGATCGCTTCGCCCGAGTGATTGGGGCCGGCGGGATCGGGGGTCGAGTGGGACATGGGGTCTCCTTCCCCAGCCTAACCCTTCGCGCCCCGGCCAAGTTTCGTCCCCTACCGCCAGGCGTAGTTGAAGCTGACGCTGATCCGCTGCTCGTCGGCCTGGTTGGTGGTCACCTCGTGGCGCAGCCAGCTCTCCCACATCAGCACCGTGCCGGTCGACGGCTTGACGTAGATGAACGGCCGCAGGGTCTCGGGCGCGTCGTCGGCGCGGGTCGGGGCGGCCATCATCATCGGCAGGCGCGGATCCTCGAACTTCAGGGCCGAGGCGCCCGGCGGGATGGTGATGTAGATCGTGCCGGAGATGATGCTGTGCGGGTGGATATGGCCGCTGTGCGAGCCGCCCGGCTCCAGGATGTTGATCCACAGGCTGTCCATGACCAGCTTGCCGCCGGACAGGTCGAAGGCCAGGTCCTTGGCGAAGGCCGCCGCGTGCCTGTCCAGCTTCTTCTTCAGCGTCTCGAACAGGCTGTCGCGCTGCGGCAGGTCGTTCAGCGAGGCGTAGGACGTGTAGCCCAGATAGCCCTTGTTATAGGCCCAGGCCTGGCCGGCCTCGTCGTCCTCGGCGATGGCGATGCAGGCGTCGTGCAACTCGTCGAGGAACGCCTCGGCGTCCTTCTCGCCGGCGAGGCTGGCTTCATAGAGCGGCGTGACGAAGAGCGGGCGCGTGGTCATGGGGGCGTCATAGCGCCGGCGGAGGGCGATGACAAAGCTGTCGCGAGCATGGCGGCCCCGAAAGACGCCCTTTATAATTGTATAATTATAAATCTCGCGCATAGTGAGCATCCAAATCCATGATCCGGGGGGACCAGGATGCGCGCCGCCGCCCTTCTCGTTTCGCTGCTGACGGCCGGCCTGTGCGGCTGCCAGTCTCTACAGGGCTATCCGACGCCGATCGAGTCGTCGAAGACATCGCTCTCGCTGGTGCGGGCCGACACCGAGCCTGCCGCCGTCACCGCCTATGCGGGCCTGACCGACCCCGTCCAGCGGCGCACGAAGCGCGACCAGATCGTCCGCGCCCGCGCCTACGCGATCGACATCCAGTACGACCAGTTCATCCGCCAGGTGACCAGCCAGCAGAAGGCCTTCGCCATCGGCGCCGACCTGGTCTCGGCCGGGCTGACCGGCGCGGCGACCCTGGCCAAGAGCGCCGCCACCAAGACGCACCTGACCACCTACGCCAGCGCCGCCCTGGGCGTGCGCGCCACGGTCGACAAGGAGCTGTTCTACAGCCAGACCCTGCCGGCCGTCGTCTCGCAGATGGACGCCACGCGGCGCACGGTGCTGGCCAAGATCAGCGAGGGCCTGGCCAAGCCCGACGGCGACTATCCGCTGGTCGCGGCCCTGTCCGACCTGCAGGACTACTATATCGCCGGCACGCTGAACGGGGCCCTGAACCAGATCTCCAAGGACGCCGGGGTCAAGACCCAGGCGGCCGAGGAGCGGATCGCCAAGGTCACCACCATCGCCACTGCCTACGACGATCCCAGCCGCAAGCTGTCGGCCTATTGGCGCAAGGCCGACGGCGGCTACGACCCCGCCCACGAGGCCAAGATGCTGACCTGCCTTGGCCCTAACGCGACGACGCTGCAGCTGACCAATGTCATCCACGGCGGCAGCGCGACGCAGAAGAACGCCCTGATCGCCTGCCTGACCACGGCCGGCGAAACGCTCTGAGAGGCACGACCATGACCGACGCCACCCCTCCGGCCACGGGTCCGGCCGCCACAGGCCCCGCCGCCGGCGCTCCGGCCACCCGCCATCCCGACGCCCCCGCCACGACCAAGGCCCTGCAGCAGTTCGTCTATACCGGGGTCAGCGAGGAACAGCGGCCGATCCTGGTCGCCGACCTCTGGCACGCCGGCGCCCTGCGGGTCGACGTGGCCCGTACCGCGGGCTCCAATCCGACGACCTACACCGTGACGGCCACCTTCCCGGCGTGATTGACGCCGCCCCCTGGGCGGAACATAGTCGGAACATGGCCGACGACGACCTGATCCTGACCCTCGACGCGACGCTTGCCCAGCGCCTGCGCGCCTGCGCCGAGGCGGCGGGAGAAAGCGTGGAAGCCTACGCGCTCGATATCCTGCGGCGCGCCGTCGAACCGCCGGGCGTCGAGGACACCGAAGCCCGATGGGACGGGGCGCCGGCGCGCGTTCCGTCAGGCAACGGCATCGGCGAGGACGACGACGAGGCCTACGCCGATGAGCTGGATCGCATCTGCCAGGAGACGCTGCGCACCGGCGGCGTTCCCTGGGAACAGGTGGAAGCGCGCCTCAGGAACCTCGGCAAGCCGCGCTAGCGATGTTTCGCATCCTCGTCTCGGATAGGGCGTGGGCCGATATCGATCGCCTGGAGACCTGGCTTTGGGATCATGGCGCGACCTACGCCACGGATCTTGGCCGTCATCTCGCGGACGCGATTCTCGAACTGCGCGAGTATCCCTTGCGGACACGGCTGTCTCGGGGCCGCAACCGCGAGCTCCTGGTTGGATTTCACGCCAACCAATACGTCGTGCGCTACCAGGTTCACGGTGACGACGTCGTCGTTCTGCGTATTCACCACAGCCTCGAACATCGCTGAACGCGCCGGACTCGCCTATATCTCCCCCGTGACCGATACGACGACCGACACCCCCGCCTCTCCCCGCCTGTCCGGCGCCGCCCTGATCAAGGACGAGGTCACGCGCCTGCCCGACGCGCCCGGCGTCTACCGGATGATCGGCGAGGCCGACGAGGTGCTGTACGTCGGCAAGGCCAAGAGCCTGAAGAAGCGCGTGGTCCAGTACGCGCAAGGCCGCTTCCACACCAACCGCATCGCCAACATGGTCGACGCCACGCGGTCGATGGAGTTCATCACCACCCGCACCGAAGCCGACGCCCTGCTGCTCGAGATCAACCTGATCAAGCAGCTGAAGCCGCGCTTCAACGTGCTGCTGCGCGACGACAAGAGCTTTCCCGAGATCGTCATCCGCCGCGACCACGACGCCCCGCAGCTGCGCAAGCACCGCGGCGCCCACACGATCAAGGGCGACTATTTCGGACCGTTCGCCAGCGCCTGGGCGGTGAACCGCACGCTGAACACCCTGCAGAAGGCCTTCCTGCTCCGCTCGTGCAGCGACAGCGTCTACGAGAGCCGCGACCGCCCCTGCATGCTGCACCAGATCAAGCGCTGCGCCGCCCCCTGCACCGGCCTGATCGGCAAGGAAGACTACCAGGGCCTGGTCGACCAGGCCGAGGCCTTCCTGCGGGGCAAGTCCCGCGCGGTCATGGCGACCATGGCCAAGGAAATGGAGGCCGCCGCCGAGGACCTGGAGTTCGAGCGCGCCGCCCGCCTGCGCGATCGCATCCGCGCCCTCTCCAGCGTCGCCCAGGAAACCCAGATCAACCCCGAGACCGTGGACGAGGCCGACGTCGTCGCCCTGCACGTCGAGGGCGGCCAGGCCTGCGTGCAGGTGTTCTTCTTCCGGGCCGGCCAGAACTGGGGCAACCGCGCCTATTTCCCGCGCGTCACCGGCAATGTCGAAGAGGGCGTGGACGAGAGGGGCGAGACCACCACCGAGGAGCAGCGCATCCTCACCGCCTTCCTCGGCCAGTTCTACGACGACAAGCCGATCCCGCGCCTGATCCTGGCCAACCTGCAGCCGGCCGAGGCCGAGCTGCTGGCCGAGGCCTTCGCCCTGAAGAGCGGCCGCAAGGTCGAGATCGCCACCCCCAAGCGCGGCGAGAAGGCCGACCTGGTCCAGCACGCCCTGACCAACGCCCGCGAAGCCCTGGGGCGGAAGATGGCCGAGGGCTCGGCCCAGACCAAGCTGCTGGCCGGCGTCGCCGAGGCCTTCAAGCTGGACGCGAGCCCCGAGCGGATCGAGGTCTATGACAACAGCCACATCCAGGGCACCAACGCCGTGGGCGGCATGATCGTGGCGGGGCCCGAAGGCTTCATGAAGGGCCAGTACCGCAAGTTCAACATCAAGAGCACCGAGCTCACCCCCGGCGACGACTACGGCATGATGAAGGAGGTGCTGAAGCGCCGCTTCGCCCGCCTGGTCAAGGAGGAGGGAGAAGGCGACAGCGACAACCGCCCCGACCTCGTCCTGGTCGACGGCGGCAAGGGCCAGCTGGACGCGGCCCTGGAGATCATGGCCGACCTGGGCGTCGACGACATCGCCGTGGTCGGGGTGGCCAAGGGTCCCGACCGCGACGCGGGGCTGGAGCGCTTCTTCATCCCCGGCCAGACCCCGTTCATGCTCGAGCCCAAGTCGCCGGTGCTCTACTACCTGCAGCGCCTGCGCGACGAAGCCCACCGTTTCGCCATCGGCGCCCACCGCACCCGGCGCAGCATGGACCTGAAGAAGAACCCGCTGGACGAGATCGAAGGCGTCGGCCCGGGCCGCAAGAAGGCCCTGCTCCACGCGTTCGGGTCAGCGAAGGGGGTTGGCCGGGCGAGCGTGGAGGATCTGGTCAAGGTGGAGGGCGTCAGCTTGGCGCTGGCCGAGCGGATCCATGGGTTTTTCAGGAAGGGGTGAGGGCGCGATATCCCAATCAGCCCGGCCGCGACCGAGACCGCGAACGCTCATCGCCCAGCCCCTGGGCGATGAGCTCACTTTCAGGTCATGCCGCCATCAGGCGTATTCGCGGAAGTCGGCGTCGTCGACATCAGGACCGCCGTGGGTGAGATCAAGCGCGAAACCCTTCGCGCGGGTCTGCTGAGCGGCCACCGACTGACGCGGAGCCGATGAGGCGGCGGACTTGCGGACGGTTGCCGCCGGGGGCCGCTTGGCGGCGGACCGCGGCGCCGGTTGGCGCACGGCCGCGCCATTGGTGTTGATCCGGAAGTACGCGATCGAGGCCTGCAGTTCCTCGGACTGGGCGGCCAGTTCCTCGGAGGTGGCCGACATCTCTTCCGAGGCGCTGGCGTTCTGCTGGGTGACCTTGTCGAGTTGCTGGATGGCCTCGTTGATCTGCGAGGAGCCGACGTCCTGCTCGCGGCAGGCGGCGCTGATCTCGGCGACCAGTTCGGCCGTCTTGCGGATGTTCGGCACTAGGCTGGTCAGCATCTCGCCGGCCGACTGGGCGGCCTTGACGGTGTCGGACGACACGGCGCTGATCTCGGACGCGGCGATTTGCGAGCGCTCGGCCAGCTTGCGCACCTCCGAAGCCACGACCGCGAAGCCACGGCCATGTTCGCCAGCGCGGGCGGCCTCGACGGCGGCGTTCAGGGCCAGCAGGTCGGTCTGGCGGGCGATCTCCTGAACGATCGTGATCTTCTCGGCGATGGTCTGCATGGCGTCGACGGCCTTGTTGACAGCCATGCCCGAAGTCTCTGCGTCGATCGCCGACTGGCGGGCGATCTTCTCGGTCTGGGTGGCGTTGTCGGCGTTCTGCTTGATGTTGGCCGACATCTCTTCCATCGAGGCCGAGGCCTGTTCGGCGGCCGTGGCCTGCTCGGTGGCGCCCTGGCTCATCTGCTCAGAGGTCACCGACAGCTCCTGGCTGCCGGCCGAGACGTTCTCGGAAGCGGCGATAGCGTCAGCGACCACGCCGCGCAGGCGCTCGACCATCCGCTCCAGGGCCAGGCCCAGGGTGTCCCTGTTCGACAGCGGCTTGGGTTGGACGGTCAGGTCGCCATTGGCGACCTGGTCGGCAAGCGCCGCGGTGTCGCGGAGATTGGCGACCATGGCGCGCAGGGAAAGACCCAGCGTATCCTTGTCCGACAGCGGCTTGATCTCGACCGAGAGGTCGCCAGCGGAGACCTGGTCGGCAAGCGCCGCGGTAGCCTTCAGATTGTCGGTCATGCCGTTGAAGGTGTCGACCAGGTCCTTGATTTCGTCGTTGGAGTTGATCGCGACGCGCTGGTCCAGGTCGCCGATGGCCACGGCGTTGGCGACCGTCTTCAGCTGGCTCAGGCCCTTGCTGATGCCGAGCGCGATCCACAGGGCCGAGCCCACGGCGATGATGAGGGCGACTGCGGTCATAAGCATGATCATGCTGCGAGTGCTTGCGTATTGTTCGTCAGTCTCCTGGTCGGCCTTGGCCATGCCGACCCGCTGGCGCTCGACGACATCTTCGAGTTGCGCCACGAGAGCGTCGGCGCTCTTTCCGCCAAAGCCCTTGGACAGGGCGATCGCCTCAGACTGTTTTCCGGCGCGCGCCAGATCGCGGACTTGATCGTCGTAGCGGATGAACTGATTGAGGGCTTCTTGCGTCTTGGCCCAGTCCGCCTTGCCCTTGTCGGTCGAAATGGCCGAAGCGTCTTCGATAAGCTTGAAAAGACCCGCCCGCGCCGCGTCGCCGTTCTTCTCGTACCGGTCCAAATCGACCGTGTCGGTCGCCACCATCATGCCCTTCTGAGCGCGCAGGGCCATGAGAACCTGGACATTGGCCTCCTGCGCGTATTCCAGCTTTTTCGCCGGGCCGGCGATCAGGTTGGAGATGGCGTCGTTGAGGCTGCCGAGACTGTAGACGCCAAAGCCCGCCGTGCCGGCCAGCAGGAGGACCATGAGCCCGAAGGCCGCGACGAGCTTGAATTTGATCGTGAAACGCATGTTCAAGGTTCCAGCCAGATTAGGATTGAAGCGAGGTGATGGGCGTAATGGTCGCGGTCGATTGACCGCGCGCGGCGAAGATCTGGTCGAGATCGGGGATGACGATCAGGTCGCCTGCGCGCCGCGCCAGGCGGCGGATGAAGTCCTGGCGCCAGCGCATGCCGACGCGCGGCGTCTCTTCAGTGGTGTCGTGGGCGATTGAGGTCACCTCGTGCACCTTGTCGGCGCGCAGGCCGATCAGGGTGACTTCGCCATCCAGGTCGTAATCGGTGACCACGATGCGGCTGGGCGGCGCGCCGAGCACCACGGTCTCGGGCAGCAGGTCAAAGGTCGGGGCCTCGATGGTTTCGTAAGTCATCAGCTTTCCCCTCACCCGGCCGCGCATTCGCGCGTTGTGGCATTATCCGAAGACAGATCAACTGAACGCCCGAACTCGCCCCACATACTCGCCCCCAACTCAAATACAGATCGCTGGAGGAACGAATTTATACCTGAAATATTAGATGCAACGCCCAAGTTTAAATTAGGGTAAACCCTGCAACCCGAAGTTCCAGGCTCCTCGTGAACCGCTTCTGGACGACATCGATTTCCACCAACTATAAGTTTAGCTTGCGTTTTTCGCGCTCAAAGCCTTGGCCCGAACTGTTTGGTGGCGGGGGTCGGGAGGCGCCTCCGATGAACGTCGAGAGGGTCGAGCGGGTGACGATCGACGCCGCCGCGCTCTCCGCCACCCGAAAGAACGCCGTTCTCCGGCGCAACCAAACCCCTCCGGCCTCGTTTGGTAACTTGAGTATTTTCAAGCGGGGACCGTCATGGACCATCAGGACCAAAAGACCTTCGAGCGCGACCTGGTCGCGCTGATTCCGCATCTGCGCGCCTTCGCCCGTTCGCTGTGCGGCGACGCCACCGCCGCCGACGACCTGGCGCAGGAAGCCGTGGCCAAGGCCTGGGCCAGCCGCAACAGCTTCGCCATGGGCACCAACATGAAGGCCTGGACCTTCATGATCCTGCGCAACCAGTTCTATTCGGACAAGCGCCGCAGCTGGCGCTCGGTGGGCCTGGACCAGGAAACCGCCGAACGCACCCTGGTGGCCAACACCAATTTCGACGGCGCCCTCGCCCTGGACGACCTGCGCCAGGCGATGCTGATGTTGCCCGAGAACCAGCGCGAGGCCCTGATCCTGATCGGCGCCGGCGGCTTCTCGTATGAAGAGGCGGCCGAGATCATCGGCGTCGCCGTCGGCACGGTGAAGAGCCGCGTCAGCCGCGCCCGTTCGGACCTGGTCCAGATCTTCGAGACCGGCCGCTACGAACGCGACGGTAAGCCGGTGCACGAGGCCATGGGCTCGATGCTGCGGGCGCTGGAGCGCCTGGCGGCTTAGGCTTCAATGCTGTCATCCCGGCCAAGCGCGTAGCGCGCCGAGCCGGGACCGCCGGAGGCTCAGCGTCCCTGGCGGTCCCGGCTCTCCGCTTCGCTGCGGCCGGGATGACAAGCTTTTTTGCGTTTAGGTCAACCCCCGGCACGCCGCGCAGAACGCCGCCACATCCCCCTCGTCGTGATAGATCGACAGCCCCACCCGCAGCACGTCGTCGCGGACGTCGGTCACCACGCCCCTGTCGGCCAGCGCCTGTTTCCAGGCGCTGGCTTTTTCGTGCCGCAGGGCCAGGAAGCGCGCCTGGGGGCCCTCGCCCGGCGGGTTCAGCACGACGGCGTCCTTCAGCGGCCCGGCCTCGCCGTCGGCGATCCTGTCCAGCAGCAGCCGTTGCAGGCGCCCGACATGGGCCGCGATCGCCGCCGTGCTCAGGCCTTCGGCCTCCAGCATCCGGCCCGCCGCCACGAAGCGGTACAGCCCCGACGGATCGAAGGTCGCGCCCAGGAAGCGGCCGGCGTCGCGGACATAGCCGACCCCGCCGGGCGGGCCCTCCAGGTCGCCGAACTCGGCGTACCAGCCGGTCAGCACCGGGCGCGGACCAAAGCCCTCGGGCGCGTGCAGGAAGGCCGCGCCCTCCCCGGCCATGGCGTATTTGTAACCGCCGGCGACGTAGAAGATCCGGTCCGCGACGGCCGACAGGTCGGTCGGGACGGCGCGGAAGCCGTGATAGCCGTCGACCACCACCCACGGCCCCTCGGACCGGGCCAGCTCGGCCAGCTCCCAGACGCGCTCGAACACGAAGCCGGTCTTGAAGAACACGTGGCTGACGAAGATCAGGTCGTAGGTCCCGGTCCGGGCGGCGGACAGGAACCGCTCGGCGAAGTCGGGGCGGTCGGTCTCGACCAGGGTCAGCTCGATCAGGCCGGCCTCGACCCAGCGCTGGGCCTGGCGGCGGAACGAGTGGAACTCGCCGTCGGTGGACAGGACGCGGATGGGCTGGTCGGTCGACGGGCGCTCGATCGCCGACACCAGCGCCGCCAGCAGGGCGTGGGTGTTGGGCGCGAAGACCACGCTGTCGGCCGCCCCCTGCGAAGAGAGAGGCAGGTTCAGCTCGCGGGCCACCAGGCCCTGGGCGGCCGGATAGACCTGGCCCAGCGCCTTGTCCCACTTGTGGTCGGCCAGGACGACCGCGTCCTCCCAGGCCTCGACCTGCCCGGCCAGGGTGGCGTCGGGCCACAGGTGATGGCTGTGGGCGGCCATGTGCAGGCGGCCCGGCACGGACAGGGCCTTGGAAAACAGGTCCTTGCGCGCGGTCATCGGAGCCTGGTCCTCCCTCATAGTTTCGTTCTTAGGGACCACAGTTCGGGGAAGGCCCGGCGGCGCAGGGTCGAGGCCAGATACCCCACCCCGTCGGTGCCGCCCGTGCCCGGCCGGCCGCCGATGATCCGCTCGACGGTCAGCACGTGCTTGTGGCGCCAGGTGACCAGGGCGTCGTCGAGGTCGACCAGCTTCTCGGCCAGCTGGTACAGCTCCCAATAGCGCTGCGGGTCGCGATAGACCTCCAGCCAGGCGGCCTCCACCTCGGGCGAGGGCGCGTAGGTCTGGCTGAAGTCGCGGTTCAATGCATTGTCCGGCACGGCCAAGCCGTGCCGAGGAAGCTGCGCGATGGCCACGTCGTAGAGGCTGGGCGCGTCGAGCGCCGCCTGCAGCTGGCCCAGGGCCGAGGAGCCCTCCTCGTGGAACTTCAGGAAGCTCTGGTCCTTCAGGCCCAGCAGGTATTCCAGGGTCCGGAACTGATGCGACTGGAAGCCGGAGGACGAGCCCAGGTCGCCCCGGAAACTCAGATAGTCGGCCGGCGTCATGGTCGCCAGCACGTCCCACGACAGGGTCATCACCGTCTGGATCCGCGACACCCGCGCCAGGGCCTTGTAGGCCGGCTCGACGTCGTGGGCGGCGATCAGCCGCTTGGCCAGCTCGACCTCGTGGATGATCTCCTTGAGCCACAGCTCCTTGGTCTGGTGGATGACGATGAACAGCAGTTCGTCGTGCCGGTCGCTCTGCGGCTTCTGGGCCGCGAGCAGTTCGTCCAGCGCCAGATAGCGCGCGTAGGTCATGTCTTTCGCCATGGAGAACCCTATGCCGCTTTTCGCGGCGCCTCGCTACCGCGGGCCTATCGCCGGGACGGCTGGCCGTTACCCGCCGGCGCCTCTAGAATGGCCCACCACAACCCGCACCCCCAGAACCGCCTCAAGGAGCCCTGGCGTTTGAAAGCCTCGACTTGATCACGCAATACGGATGGTCCGACGCGCTGGCGCGGGACTTCAAGCCGCACGCCCGCGCCGGCTATGTTCCCGGGCGCGTCGTCGTCCAGCGGCGCGACGGCTATCTGGTGACCGCCGACCGGGGCGAGCTGCGCGCCAAGCTGTCCGGCCGTCTGCGCCACGAGGCCCGCGAGATCGGCCATCCCGCCGTCGGCGACTGGGTTGCGATGTCGGTCAACGCCGCCGAGCGCAGCGCCACCATCCACGCCCTGCTGCCGCGCCGCACCGCCTTCATCCGCCGGGCCGCCGACAGCCTGCAGTCGCCGCAGGTCATCGCCGCCAATGTCGACCTGGCCTTCATCGTCACCTCGATGAACGGCGACCTCAATCCGCGCCGGATCGAGCGCTACCTGGCCGCGGCCTGGCAGAGCGGCGCGCGGCCGGTGATCGTGCTGACCAAGTCCGACCTCGTCGCCGACACCGGAGCCCAGACCGCCGAGATCGAGGCCCTGGCCGCCGGCTGCCCGGTGGTCAGCATCTCGGCGCGTCAGGGTGTCGGCCTCGACGCCCTGCTGGCCCATCTGGCGCCGGGCGAGACCTGCGTGCTGATCGGCTCGTCCGGGGTCGGCAAGTCCACCCTGGTCAATGTGCTGCTGGGCGAGCAACGCATGGCGACCCAGGACGTCCGCGAAGGCGACGACAAGGGCCGCCACACCACCAGCCACCGCGAGCTCGTTTTGCTGCCCGGCGGCGGGCTGATCGTCGACACCCCCGGCGTGCGCGAGATCGGCCTGGTCGACGCCGAGCAAGGCGTCAGCGTGGTGTTCGACGACATCGAGCAGCTGACCCAGAACTGCAAGTTCAGCGACTGCACTCACGCCAACGAACCCGGCTGCGCGGTGCGCGCGGCGATCGAGAGCGGGACGCTGGATCCTGACCGCTGGGCCCACTTCCAGAAGCTGGGGCTGGAGCTGGCCGCCATGGAGCAGAAGACCGAGCGCCTGGCCCGGGACGCCGAACGCCGCCGGCAAGGCGGGCTGCAGAAGGTCTATCGCGCCACCAAGAAGGACGTCCGCGGCGGGGCCGATCGCTGAACCAGCCGCGTCGCCGCACGATGTTCTCTCAGAATTTGGACCCTTCCCCGGGCCGAACGGGTTAGGGGTGGTGATTCCAGACTAAAGAGAGACCCTTGCCATGCCCGCTTTCACCATCGTCACGACCAGTGCGACCCAAGGCAGCGATGCGGCGGAGGTCAGCTCGCTGGCCGATGAGTTCGGCAGCGACATCGAAGCCCTGGGCTATTCGCGCCGCATGGCCGACGAGATGCTCAGCATGGCCCATCAGTTGTCGCTGGACTTCGACTACAGCCATGTCGGCCTCTACGAAGGCGACCTGATCGACGAGGAAGTCGATCCCGGCCACGCCGCGTTCCTGGGCGCCTGGGTGCTGGACGAGGAGGGCATCGCCTTCTTGACGGCGGACGAGTTCCGCGACGGGACCGACGAGACCGAGACGGAAGCCGAAGCTTCCTGACGAAATGGCCGTCGGCGACGCCCCATCCGGCGCGCCGGCGCCGCTTTCCCCTCCCCCTCCGCGCGTAACCCCGCTAAACCCTCCCTCATGGTTCAGTCGTCCGCGTCCGTCATCGCCGCGCCCCCTGTCGCGCCTCAAGCCGCGCCTCAAGCCGCGCTTCAGCCCGCGCCCGTCGCCACGCGCTCGCGCGTCGGCAAGACGCTGTCGATCGTCGCGCCCTGCTTTAACGAGCAGGAGGTCCTGGACCTGTTCTTCGACCGCATCGACGCCGAGCTGGCCAGGCTGGGGGTCGACTACGAGATCGTCTGCGTCAACGACGGCAGCCGCGACCACACCCTGGCCGTGCTGCTGAAGCACCATCAGCGGGATCCGCGCATCAAGGTCATCAACCTGGCCCGCAACTTCGGCAAGGAGGTCGCCCTGTCGGCCGGCCTGGACGCGGTGACCGGCGACATGGTGGTGCCGATCGACTGCGACCTGCAGGACCCGCCGGAGCTGATCGGCCAGTTCATCGAGGCCTGGGAGGCCGGGGCCGACGTGGCCTATGGCGTGCGGGTCGACCGCAGCAGCGACACCTTCGTCAAGCGCCTGACGGCCCAGGGCTTCTACAAGGCCTTCAACCGGATGTCGGACGTCGACCTGCCCTACAACGCCGGCGACTACCGGCTGATGGACAGGCGGGTCGTCGACGTGCTGCGCCAGTTGCCCGAACGCAACCGCTTCATGAAGGGCCTGTTCGCCTGGGTCGGCTTCAAGCAGACGCCGATCCCCTATGCCCGCCCCGAGCGCGCGGCCGGGACCAGCTCGTTCCGCTACTGGAAGCTCTGGAACTTCGCCCTCGACGGCATCACCTCGTTCAGCACCGCCCCGATCCGGATCTGGAGCTATGTCGGCCTGATCGCCGGCCTGCTGGCGGCCTCGGCGGCCGTGTTCCTGGTGCTGCGCACCCTGCTGGAAGGCAACAAGGTCCCCGGCTATCCGTCGCTGATGGTGGTGATCCTGTCGGGCTTCGCCATCCAGATGCTGGCCATCGGCTCGCTGGGCGAGTACGTCGCCCGCATCTATCAGGAAGTGAAGGGCCGGCCGCTGTACGTGATCATGGACCGCTACGGCTTCGACGCGCGGAACCCCGAGACGTGAGCGCCCTGCTGACCCCGGCCCGGCGCGAGTTCCTGGTCTCGGCCCTTCGCTATGGCGTGGCCGGCGTGGCCAACACCCTGGTCGGCCTCTCCATCATCCTGGCGCTGGACGTCGGGCTGCGCGTCGACCCGCACATCGCCAACGCCGTCGGCTACGCGGTCGGGGTCTGCGTCAGCTTCGCCCTGAGCAAGCTCTTCGTATTCAAGGCCCGCCGCGCCGCGCGCTCGGCGCCGCTGCGCTACGGCGTGGCCGTGGCCGTGGCCTTCGCCCTGAACCAGGGCGTGCTGACCCTGGCCCGGATGGTATTGCCGCACGGCGCCCTGTTCGATGTCGCCGCCCAGGGCGCGGCCGTGGCCAGCTATACCGCCGCGCTCTTCCTGCTGAGCCATTTCTGGGTCTTCGCCCACCAACCCACCGCCGACCGGGACGCCGCATGGACCGCCTGATCTACGACCGCATCCGCGAGCTGGAGACCGACCACTGGTGGTTCGTCGGACGCCGCAAGATCCTGCGCGGCCTGCTGCAGCGCCTGGCCCCGCCGGCCGGCGCGCGGATCCTGGAGGTCGGCTGCGGCGCGGGCGGCAATGTCCCGCTGCTGCGCGAGTTCGGCGACGTGAAGGCCCTAGAGCCGGACGACGAGTTCCGCGCCTACGCCTCGGAGCGCCTGGGCCTGGCGATCGACACCGGCCTGCTGCCGGACGGCCTTCCCTACGCGCCCGAGACCTTCGACCTGGTCTGCGCCTTCGACGTGGTCGAGCACGTCGATGACGACGCCGGCTCGGTCAAGGCCCTGGCCCGGCTGGTCAAGCCCGGCGGCGCGATCCTGACCACGGTGCCGGCCTATCAGTGGATGTGGAGCCACCACGACGTGCTGCACCACCACAAGCGCCGCTACCTGCTGCCCCAGTACCGCGCCCTGTTCGAGCAGGCGGGCCTGAAGGTCGAGACCGCGACCTATTTCAACAGCCTGCTGTTCCCCCTGGCCGCCGTGCAGCGCACCGCCAAGAAGCTGCTGAAGAACGACAGCGCCGACGACGCGATGCCGCCGTCCTGGCTGAACAAGGCCCTGGCCGGCGTGTTCTCGCTGGAGGCCCCGCTAGCGGTCGGCGGCGGCCTGCCGTTTGGCCTGTCCATCGCGGTGATCGCCCGGAAGGTTTAGGGGGAAAGCCAAAGCTCCTCCCCCGCGATGCGGGGGGAGCATCTACAAAACCCCTACCGCATCACCGGCGTCGGGATGATCCGCATGGCCTCCAGGCCCACGCCCAATTGGCGGTCGTCGGGGCCCGCGCCCAGTTCGCGCGGGGTCTTCGGATCGTGGATGTCGAAGGTCACCTTCAGGGCCTCGCCCTTCAGGGCTTCCGGCGGCAGGGCCAGCAGGTAGTCGTGGCGCAGCGCCGTGTGCAGGCCGAAGGTGAAGGTCTCCGGCTGACCGCCCGGCACGGAGACCGTGACCGTGCGCGACGGCGACTGCGGCGGCAGGAAGCCGAAGGCCGCGACCTGCACCGAGGCGCTGGAGAGCGTCCGCTGGGACGGCGAGATCGGCAGTTCGACGACCGCGCGCTTGCCGCCGGACCAGACGCCGCCGCCCTCGGGCAGGCCCCAGCCCTCGCGCAGATAGGGCACGCCCGAACCGCCCGCCTTGAACAGCAGCGACCGCGGCTCGATGCACGGGCCGATCATCACCACGACCAGGCCGACGGGCTTGCCCGAGCGGCAGCCGGGCTTGTCATAGGCGTCGCCCGGCAGGGTCACGACATAGTCGACGTCGCCCGGACGATCCGGCCGGCCGTCGGCCAGCAGGCTCAGCACATTGCCGCCATGGGGCGAGCGCAGCATGGCGATGGTGGCCATGTAGGTGGTCACCGGCTTTACGTCGGCGGCCGAGAACATCACCTTCTCGCCCTCCAGGCCGCGCGTCAGGCGCACCTCGCGCACGTCGTGGAGGATGGCGTCCATCCGGTGGACGTCCAGGGCGCTGGGCCGCAGGAACAGGCACAGCATCACCACCAGCTGGGCGACGAAGGCCGGGGCCGGGCCGAGGGCGGAAACCCAGGCGGGCCTATTGTTTTCGGACGGGGCCTCGGCGGGGACCGAGCGCACGCCCAGCACGGTCAGGAACCAGAGCGGCGTCACGAAGGCCAGCAGGGTGAAGACCCCGAAGCTGTGCTTGAGAACGGCGTATTCGGAGCCGTCGCCCTTGAACACGTACATGCCGTACTGGGCCAGCGCGGCCAGGGCCGCGGCCGCGCCCAGCGAGGCCAGCAGCACGGTGGCGGCGGTCGGGCCGGCGTCTTCCTGGACCGCGCCGGGATCGCGGCGCAGCTCGACCAGCAGCACCCAGGCCGACAGCAGGGCCAGCACGATGGCGGCGGCGGCGAGACCGTTCAACGGCATCTCGCTGGCCAGGTGCAGGCTGCCATTGTTGGCCGCCATCCAGCGCATGCGCCAGAAATAGGGGCTGCCGACGACGCCGCCGGCGATGGCCAGCAGGCCGACCAGGCCGACCCAGTCGAAGCGGCGGGCGTGGATCAGGTCGCGCAGCCAGGCCAGGCCCAGCATGGCCATCAGGGCGCCGGCCAGTTTCAGGGTCGGCACCAGGTGGAAGCAGCCGCAGAACAGCACCGCGGCGGTGGCGTAGACCACATACAGCGGACGCGAGCGGGGCAGCAGCGCCGCGCCGCCGGCCAGGCACAGCATGGCCACGGCCTCGCCGACGATCTGCGGGAAGAAGAAGTTGTCGACCAGCTCGGCCCCGAACGCCCCGCGCACGGCGAAGATGTTGACGACCATGAAGCCGAGGCTGGCGACCAGATAGGTCAGCGACACCCGTCGCGCCTGGTCGAACAGCACGATCCAGACCACCGCCGCCGACAGCACCCCGGCCATCAGCAGGGCGTTCAGCTCGGACCAGCCCAGGGTGGCGAACAGGGCGGCGAACCGATGGCTGAGCTTGGGGTAGATGAACATCTCGGCCATGAACTCATGGCCCTGCTGCGGGATCAGGAAGGCGTGGCGCACGATCTCCATGACCTGCAGGTGATAGGAACTGTCCACCGACAGCGACAGCAGGCGGTCGGTCGACAGCAGGCCGGCCAGCAGCAGGCACCAGACGGCCGCGCCGACGCCCCAAATCCACTTGGTGTTGTTGCCCACCGGATTCCCCAACTCGATTCTCACGCGCCCCACGCGCGAAGTTTTCTAGCAGCAAAACGCCAGGACGAAAGCTTGGAGGGTGAAAGCTCTAGGGGACCGCCGCCAGCTCGCCGGGCTTCACCGGCGCCAGGCCGGGGATCCCCGCCAGGTCGCGGCCGCAGGCCACGCCGGAGCCGAAACGATGGCAGTCGGTGCGCTTGGCGACCGGCTCCAGCACGCCGCCGCGCGTCACGCCGTCGGCCACCACGACGGTGATGCGCCGATCGCCGGGGGCTGCGTCGACGAAGGTCTCGGGACGGGTGACGATGCAGGGCGGGTCGCTGTCGCGCGCGGTCGGGAAGGTGTTGCCCGTGCCGCCAGTGCGGCCGATGGCCTGGAACATCTGCCGCATGACCCTCAGGTCGCGCCAGTTGGCCGAGCAGTAGTAGGTCGGCGCGAACACCCAGGGCCGATGGGCCGTCCTGGGACTGGAGACCAGGGCGACCGGATAGCTCAGCGGGTCCAGCGAGGCGAAGGTCTCTCGCACGCCGTGGCGCAACGCGCTGGTGTCGACCGCCTGCACGGCCACGGCGGCGACCAGCACCGCCAGCGCCGTCCGGCGCGGCAGGCGGCTGGCCCAGGTGACGGCCAGGGCCAGCAGCAGGTAGCCGACCGCCCAGAAGAACCGTCCGTAGGCGCGGAAGCCGCCGATCACCTCGGCAATCTCGCCCTTGGGCCGCGGCAGGTCATAGACGTGGGTCTTGAAGGCGTAGGCCGACCAGCCCACCGCCCAGACCGTCAGGCCCAGCAGGGCCAGGGTCATCGGCGCCCAGCGCACCCAGAAGGCCTTGGAGACGCCGCGCCGGCGCACGGCCAGGGTCGCCTGAAAGCCGGCCATGGCCAGGACCAGCAGCAGGGCCCCCGCGCCCAGGTACTGGAAGCCCTCGAAGCTCTGACCGCCCGTGGCGTCCATCACGCCCTCGTACCACGAGCCGTTCCAGGCCTGGCCGGCCAGGGTCGAGGCCTGTGGCCAGAACGGCCCGACCAGGTTCATCGAATAGAGGCCCAGCGCCGTCGACGCGCCCGTCCAGCCCCGGCCGTCCTGGTAGTCCAGAAACCAGACCGAGACGGCGATCGCCGCGCAAGCCAGGGCCGCGGCTCCGGCGACGCGCGCCACGGCGCCGGCCCGGCGCTGCAGCAGCTCGGCCAGCAGGGCCGCGCCGAACAGCGCCCCGACCGGCGGCAGGTGATAGGCATGGACCCCGACCACCAGGGCCAGCAGGGCCGCGAAGCCGCCGATCCGTCGCCAGGTCAGGCCCTCGCGCGCCGACCGCACCGACAGGGTCAGGGCCAGCAGCAGGATCCAGTGACCCGACAGGGCGATGTGGCCGAACTGCCGCGCGATCCAGGCCGGGACCATCAGCGCCATCAGCCCGCCCAGCAGCAGCGTCCAGCGGTCGGTGACGCCCAGGGCTCGCAGCAGGGCGATCATGCTCCAGGCCTGCAGCGGATAGGACAGCAGCAGGAACAGGCCGATCGGGTTGAACACATGCGACAGGCCCGTCGCCTTCAGGATCAGGGACAACCAGGGGATGCTGTCAGTGAAGACGATCGAGATCGGCTTGTCGCCCAGCCCGCTCACCGCGGTCAGCGGCCAATGCCAGGGCTGGCGAAGGAGGGCCTCGTAGCCCGCGTTCATCACGGCCATGTCGCCCTTGGGCCGGGTCCAGAACGCGGCATGGGCGAAGGCGATGTCGAAGCCGAACATGAAGCCGCACAGCACGACCGGGATCAGCGTCGCCGCCAGGGCGAACAGATCCGGCTCCCATCGCTTTTTGGATCGACCTTGAACGAAACCATGCGCTCCCCCGAGAACTCGAGGACCTGCTTAACATCGAAGCTTGGCCCCGCGCAGCCCTGGCGACGTCCGGGTGTCGCCGATGATAATTACACATGTAAATAATTTAGACTTGTAATTCTCGAAATCCCCGCCAAACCTCCCTCGGAAACGAATGGAGGCCAGGCCATGGCGGTGCGGGATTTCGGAACGCGGACGACACGGCGGCTGTGGACGCCGCTGATCTTCTCAGGCCTGGCCGTGGTCGGAATGCTGGGAGTGCTCCTGTTCACAGGCTTCGACCTGGCGCTGTTCGAGCGCGCCAACGCCTTCCTGCCCCGGCCCCGTCCCGAGCAACTGGCCCGCTATCGCCCCCTGGCCCAGACCGAGTGGCGAATCGTGCAGGCCAATCTCGACAGCCGGCTGAACCAGACCCTGCCGCTGGAACTGGGCGCGGTGTGGTCCACCCGCACCGGCCAGATCTGCGGCCTGGTCAACGGCCGCGGCAGCTTCGGCGGCCTCTCCAGCATGGTGCGGTTCTATACCGTCGACCAGCGACCGGTGTTCCACCAGGACGTCGAGCACGTCGCGTTCCAGAAGGCCTGGTTCGAGTGCCGCCGCGACCAGTACGTGACCCTGCACGCCGGAACCATGGAGCCCGGCTTCTGCGGCAGCGAGGCCGGGCGGCGGCACTGCTACACCGTGCGCGGCGGGGCGCGCGAGTAGGTCGACGGCCTCGGGCGCGCTGTCATACTCATGTCACACCGATCGCGCGCCACAGCCGCTAGAAGCCGTCTCCATCGAAACCTTGCTTCCCTGGGAGACGCCTATGTTCAAAGGTCTTTTGGTCGCCGCCTCTTTGTCGCTGGCGATCGGATCGCCCGTTCTGGCGGAGCCCGTCTCCCCTCAGAAGGCCAAGAACGTCATTCTGTTCCTGGCGGACGCTGGCGGCGTTCCGTCGGTGCACGCCGCCAGCCTGCTGGGCTATGGCGAGCCCTTGAAGCTGCACGTCCAGCAGTGGCCCAATCTGGGCCTCAGCGAGACCTCGCCGGTCGACCAGTTCGTCTCGGACTCGGCCAACGGCATGTCGGCGATCATGACCGGCGTGAAGACCCGCAACGGCGTGATCAGCCAGTCGCCCGCCGCCGTGCGCGGCAAGACCGACGGCGAACCGACCAAGACCCTGCTGGAATACGCCGAGGAGCGCGGCCTGCGCACCGGCGTGGTCACCTCCCAGCCGATCACCGACGCCACGCCGGCGGCGACCTACGCCCATTCGAACGATCGCGGGAAGTGGGGCGAGATCTTCCAGCAGGCCTTCGCCCCGCGCTACGGCGACGGGGTCGACGTGCTGTTCGGGACCGGCCGCGCCAAGATCGGTCAGCAGCTGGCCACGGCGG
>CBDIPU010000012.1:0-189691 GCA_965283765.1 Caulobacteraceae bacterium | reverse complement strand
TGGGAAGCAGGAATAAAGATCGATGAGCTCGAGATCCTCAACGCCGATCCCGGCCATCTCCAGGGCCCGCTCACCGGTCAGGCGCATGGCGGGGCTGGAGTGATAGTCCTGGCGTTCGAGCGGGTACCAGAGGTCCGAGGCGTCGGCGCAGCCGTGCAGGAAGACCCACTTGTCCTCCGGCACGCCCAGCTCGCGCGCCTTGCGGACGCTCGCGATCAGGACCGCCGCCGACTGGTCGACCTCCATGATGGCGTTCAGGTACTTCGGGTACGGATAACCGATCATCCGATTACGGTCGGTCACCGAGACCAGCTCCTCGGCCGAGCGCTCGACCGGGAACCAGGCGTAGGGATTGGCGGCGGCGACCTTGGTGAAGGGCGCGAAGAGCTCACCAAGCTGCTTCCGGTGATCTTCGAGCGATCGCCCGCCCCGCGCCCGCAGCGCATTCTCGAACAAGGGATAGGTGTTCACCGGATAGCCGAGACCGTGCGCGCCCTCCTGCTTGGTCACCCCCGGACGCGGGTCGCCGATCCGCCGCGGCGTGCTGGTAAGGTCGTCGCCCCAGCCCTCGAAGCCTAGGCCACCCTTCATCCGCTTCATCAGCGATCCCAGGAACTCTGCCCCGGTGACCAGGGCGAACTCCGACTCGCCGCCCGCGATCCGCTCGCAGACGACATTGACCGCCTGCTGGGGGCTGTTGCCACCGGTCTGGGTGTAGACGCTCCAGGCCGGCGAGGCCGAAAACGCCCGCGCCAGGGATGCTGGCGGATCGGCCAACCTGGGCAACGGCAGTTTCGACAACCCTCCCGGCGCATCGATACTGAACGCCACGACCGCCAAAGCGTCCAGATCGGCAAGAACCGACCCTTTGAGCCCGGCATCCAGCACCGCTCGCTCCGCCGCAACTTTCAGCAGTTCCAGCGGGGATGGCGAATTTCCGGCGTCGCCCCGATACGTGAATTGGCCCGCGCCGATCAAAACCGGTGTGTCGTCGCGCATATCCGCCCCCGTTCAAACGATCGTTGGGCGCGATCGTAGGCGCGAAACCGCATGCCGCAAGGCTATTTGGCGGCCATTCCAGAAATGCATATTTCAAAGGCGCCAGGCGCCCAAACTTCAAACACATGCCCGCAAGACAACCAACCGGTCACAAATGTCTGCGGCGCTCGCTTGCGGCGCTGGGGTCAGCGTGATGGTTGCGCGCTCAGTGAAGCGGTTCGCCGCCCGGGCCCGAAAGTGGAACCGATGAAGAAGATCGAAGCCGTCATCAAGCCGTTCAAGCTGGATGAGGTGAAAGAGGCCCTGCAGGACATGGGCGTCCAGGGCATGACCGTGCTCGAAGCCAAGGGCTACGGCCGCCAGAAGGGCCACACCGAGCTGTATCGCGGCGCCGAGTACGTCGTGGACTTCCTCCCCAAGATCAAGGTCGAGGTCGTCGTCGAGGACAGCCAACTCGAGCCCGCTCTGGAAGCCATCACCCGCGCGGCCCGCACCGGCCGCATCGGCGACGGCAAGATTTTCGTCTCGGAGATCGCGGAAGTCATCCGCATCCGAACCGGAGAAAGCGGCCCGGCCGCCGTCTAACAAGGCCGGACCGTCAACACGCTTAAGCGCTCAAGAAGGGGATACGGAATGAGCACCGCCAAGGACATCCTGAACCTGATCAAGGAAAAGGACGTAAAGTACGTCGACGTCCGCTTCACCGACGTGCGCGGCAAGATGCAGCACGTCACGTTCGACATCGACCTGGTCGACGATGACTTCCTGAATGACGGCACGATGTTCGACGGCTCGTCGATCGCCGGCTGGAAGGCCATCAACGAGTCGGACATGAAGCTGCGCCCGGACCTGTCGAGCGCCATCATCGACCCCTTCTACCAGCAGACGACGCTGGCCCTGTTCTGCGACGTCGTGAACCCGGACGACGGCACCCCGTACAACCGCGACCCGCGCTCGATCGCCAAGGCCGCGCTGAACTACGTGAAGTCGGCTGGCGTGGGCGACACCGTCTATTTCGGTCCGGAAGCCGAGTTCTTCATCTTCGACGACGTCCGCTGGTCGACCGCGCCGAACAACACCGGCTACTCGTACAACTCGACCGAACTGCCGAGCAACACGGGCAAGGAATATCCGGAAGGCAACATGGGCCACCGCCCTGGCCCGAAGGGCGGCTACTTCCCGGTGAACCCGGTCGACTTGGCTCAGGACCTGCGCGGCGAAATGCTGGCCGTCATGGGCGAGCTGGGCATGAAGCCGGAAAAGCACCACCACGAGGTGGCTCCGGCCCAGCACGAACTCGGCCTGAAGTTCGACACCATGGTCGTCATGGCCGACCGGATGCAGCTCTACAAGTACGTCATCCACAATGTCGCCGCGGCCTACGGCAAGACGGCCACCTTCATGGCTAAGCCGATGTTCGCCGACAACGGCTCGGGCATGCACGTGCACCAGTCGATCTGGCAGGACGGCAAGCCGCTGTTCGCCGGTGACAAGTACGCCGGCCTGTCGCAGGAGTGCCTGTACTACATCGGCGGCATCATCAAGCACGCCAAGGCCATCAACGCGTTCTCGAACTCGACGACGAACTCGTACAAGCGCCTGGTGCCCGGCTACGAAGCCCCGGTGAAGCTGGCCTACAGCTCGCGCAACCGTTCGGCCTCGATCCGCATCCCGCACGTCGACTTGCCGAAGGCCAAGCGCCTGGAAGCCCGCTTCCCCGATCCGATGGGCAACCCCTATCTGACCTTCGTCGCTCTGCTGATGGCCGGCCTGGACGGCATCATCAACAAGATCGACCCGGGCGCTCCGGCCGACAAGAACCTCTATGATCTGCCGCCCCGCGAGCAGAAGAAGATCCCGGAAGTCTGCGGCTCGCTGCGCGAAGCCCTGGAAAGCCTGGACAAGGACCGCGCCTTCCTGAAGGCCGGCGGCGTCATGGATGACGACTTCATCGACAGCTACATCGAGCTGAAGATGGAAGAGGTGATGCGCCTGCAACTGCACCCGCACCCGGTCGAATTCGACATGTACTACAAGTGCTGATCGCGTAAGCGCTCAGAACAAGGACAAGGGCCGGAGAGCGATCTCCGGCCCTTTTTCTTGCGCCGCGAGGCCAGACCGCTCCGCGAGTAGAATGACTTATTACTTACTGGGCGCCGCCTGAACAAAATTGTCGCAACTTCGCAACATAACCGACGTAATCGGCTCGAAAGAGCTGTTTTCGATCAAGACGAGATATCCCGACGGCCGCTGTTTCGCCTATCGCAGCGCAACAGTAGCGCCGTTAACGCCCCGGTCAGAGTCGGCGAACGGCGCGCTCCATCACAGGATGTCTCCATGCTCCCCAACCGCTCTTTCCGCCGCGCCCTCACGGTGTCGTGCGGCCTGACCGCCCTCGTGGCCTCGCTGGCCGCCGGCTCGGCCGCCATGGCTCAGGACACCACCGTCGGCGAAGTCGTCGTCACCGCCCAGAAGCGTAGCGAAAACCTGCAGGACGTCCCGGTCTCGGTCGCCGCCATCTCCGGCGAGCGCCTGCAGTCGGTCTTCGCCGCCGGCGAAGACATCCTGACCCTGTCGGGCAAGGCCCCAGGCCTCTACGCCGAGTTCCTCGAACGGCCGCGTCGCTCCGCGCTTCTACATCCGCGGCCTGGGCAACGCCGACTTCGATCTCGCCGCCTCGCAGCCGGTGTCGATCATCCAGGACGACGTCGTCCTGGAGAACGTCGTCCTGAAGAGCTCGCCGATCTACGATCTCGACCACGTCGAAGTCCTGCGCGGTCCGCAGGGCACGCTGTTCGGCCGCAACACAACGGCCGGCATCGTCAAGTTCGACACCATCAAGCCGAGCGACGAAACCAAGGGCCGCCTGGCGGCCACCTACGGCAGCTACAACACCGTCACCCTGGACGGCGGCTATGGCGGCGCCATCGTCCCGGGCAAGGTCGCTGTCCGCGCCTCGTTCCTGCTCCAGCGTCGCGACGACTACATCGACAACACCTACACCAAGCAGGAAAACGCCCTGGGCGGCTTCAACGAAAAGGCCGCTCGCGTTCAGCTGCTGGTCACGCCGAACGACAAGCTGAGCGCCCTGTTCAACGTCCACGGCCGCGACCTGGACGGCACCGCCGCCGTGTTCCGCGCCAACGTGCTGACCAAGGGCTCGAACAAGCTCAACGCCAACTACGACCGCGACAAGGTCGCCTTCGACAACACCGCCAACAACCCGCAGAAGTACAAGGGCTACGGCGCCTCGGCCAACATCGGCTACGACTTCGACGGCGTGAAGCTGACCTCGATCACCGCCTATGAAAACACCCACGGCTACAGCCTGGGCGACATCGACGGCGGCAACCCGGGCGGCCCGGGCTTCATCCCCTTCCAGTCGAGCACCCAGGACGGCATCAAGAACCTGTTCCAGTGGACACAGGAAGTGCGTCTGGCCAGCGACACCGACGGTCCGCTGAGCTGGCAGGTCGGCGGCTTCTACTTCGACACCAAGTACGACATCCGCACCGACCCGTTCTTCATGCCGGCCACCACCCTGCGCCAGAAGAACAAGTCCTGGGCGCTGTTCGGTCAGACCTCCTACGCGGTCAATGACCAGCTGACCCTGACGGGCGGCCTGCGCTACACCGACGACGACAAGGACCTGAACGTCGTGTCGGGCCCGAACCCGGCCCCGGCCGTCTCGGTTTCGGACTCGAAGGTCAGCTGGGATCTGTCGGCCTTCTACAAGATCGACGAGGACGTCAGCGTCTACGCCAAGGTCGCCTCGGGCTTCCGCGGTCCGTCGATCCAGGGCCGCGACATCGCCTTCGGCTCGCCCGCCTCGTCGGCCAAGTCCGAAACGATCATGTCGTATGAGCTGGGCCTGAAGAGCGAGCTGTTCGAACGTCGTGTCCGCCTGAACGGCGCGGTCTTCGCCTACAGCATCGACGACCCGCAGTTCAGCGCCGTTGGCGGCGGCAGCAACTCCAACCGTCTGATCAACGCCAAGAAGGGCGAGGCCTACGGCCTGGAACTGGACAGCGAGTTCGTGGTCACCCCGAACTTCGTCGTCACGGCCGGCTACAGCTACGCCCACACCAAGATCAAGGACAGCACCCTGGCCGTCGCCCCCTGCGCCGCCTGCACGGTCACGGACAAGCTGAATGGCGCGGGCCTGGCCCTTGTGGACGGCAACCCCTTCCCGAACGCGCCGAAGTACACCTTCGACGTGACGGCGCGCTACTCGTACCCGGTCGCCTCGGGCGAGCTGTTCGCCTTCACCGACTGGAAGGTCCAGGGCTACACCAACCTGTTCCTGTACCAGTCGAAGGAGTTCTACTCGAAGGGCGACTTCGAGGGCGGCCTGAAGGTCGGCTACGCCGACAAGGACGCCGGTTGGGAGCTGGCGGCCTTCGCCCGCAACATCACCAACGAGAGCAACATCAAGGGCGCGATCGACTTCAACAACCTGACCGCCTTCGTCAACGAACCCCGCGTCGTCGGCGTCTCGCTAAACGCCAACTTCTAGGACCTTCAGGTCTTCGAAACCGGAAAGGCCGCGGATCGCTCCGCGGCCTTTTTCTTTGCGCCTACGTTTTCAGGCCGTGGCCAGTGACCGGGATCGTCTCGAAGCGCTGCGGGAAGCCGGCGATGATCGGCCTGCCCTTGGTGATCGCCGCCTGCACCGACGGCAGCTTCAGCGAGGCGGCATGGACGTCCTTGTCGGTCCAGACCTCGGTGATCCACAGCGCGTCGACGTTGGTCGGATCCTTGGCGATCACGTAGCTGAGGCAGCCGGGCATGTCGTTGGTCCCCTCGCCCAGGATCGCCAAGAGCTCATCGCGCTTGCCAGGCGCGGCCAGCATCTGTCCGATCAGTCCGTACATGGGCGTCTTCTCCTGGGCCAAAACACTCGAGGCGTGAGCGACAGGCGCGAACGCGGCGACGGCGAGGCCGCCGGCCAGCACGTCGCGCCGGATGATCTGGGTCATGGTTTCTCCCCTCGACCGCACCTTGCGTCAGCACAGTCCGGATTGTGGCAGCAGCCTACTTCGCCTTGCACTCGCCCTGAGCCGAGACACTGACTTCCGCCGCGCCCGCCTCGCAGGCGTTGCCATAGGTCTTGCCGTCGCAGCCGCAGACCGGCTGGTAAATCCTTGTGCAGACCTGCGGCGCCTTGCGGCAAATGCCGGCGGCGTCGGCGACCCGCCCGCAGACTCCGGCCTCCATCTGGCAGGCCAGGCCGGACTGGCATTGGAAACCCGCGAAGCCGCCGCACATGCCGCCCTCGGCGACCGGGGCGCGCGGCGACTGTTGCGGCGGTCCCGATGGTCCCGACGCGGTGGGCGCGGTGCAGGCGGCCAGCAGCGCGACGGCGAGACAGGCGAGCAGACGGCGCATGGACGACCTCCGAAGAACAGGCGGAACGATTTCGCCGGCGACCGGCTCCATTCGCTCTCCTTTGACTTGATAACGAGGTTCATTTCGTCTGTCCTTCCCGCCTCTTCGAGAGTTGGGGTTTTTCATGATCAGATGGCGTTACACGGCGATGGCCGTGAGCCTGCTCGCGCTTGGGCTTTCGGCCTGCGCGACGACCGGGACCGGCGGTCCCGCCAAACCGTCCAGCACGACCCAAAAGGATGGCAAGCCGGCCGAGAAGGCCGAGATCAAGCCGCTGCCCAAGGGCCTGGACGGCCAGGCTTCGACGGGCTTCCCGTCGACCTACAAGCCGTTCCCCTCGCAGGCCACGGCCTTTGTCGGCGCCACGGTGCTGACCGCCACCGGCCAGCAGATCGAGAACGGCGTCGTCGTCACCTCGGGCGGCAAGGTCGTCGCCGTCGGCGGTCCCGACACCGCGATCCCGGCCGACGCCGTCAAGGTCGATGCCACCGGCAAGTGGCTGACCCCGGGTATCATCGACGCCCACAGCCACCTGGGCGTCTATCCCTCGCCAGGCGTCCAGGCGCGCTCGGACGGCAACGAGGCCACTGACCCGAACACCGCCCAGGTCTGGGCCGAGCACTCGGTCTGGCCGCAGGATCCGGGCTTCAACCGGGCCCGCGCCGGCGGCGTGACCACGCTGCAGATCCTCCCCGGCTCGGCCAACCTGTTCGGCGGCCGCTCGGTGACGCTGAAGAACGTCCCCGCCCTGACCATGCAGGGCATGAAGTTCCCCGACGCCCCCTACGGCCTGAAGATGGCCTGCGGCGAGAACCCCAAGCGCGTCTACGGCGGCAAGGGTCGTTCGCCCTCCACCGCGATGGGCAATGTCTTCGGCTATCGCAAGGCCTGGATCGACGCGGCCGACTACGCCCGCAAGTGGGACGACTTCCGCGCCAAGCAGCAGAAGGGCGAGAAGGCCGATGCGCCGAAACGCGACCTGCAGATGGAGACCCTGGCCGGCGTGCTGAAGGGCGACATCCTGGTGCAGAACCACTGCTACCGCGCCGACGAAGAAGCCACGATGATCGATATCGCCAAGGAGTTTGGCTACAAGATCACGATGTTCCACCACGCGATCGAAAGCTACAAGATCGCGCCCCTGCTGGCCAAGGAAGGCATCTGCTCGGCCACCTGGGCCTCGTGGACCGGCTTCAAGATGGAAAGCCTGGACGGCATCGACGCCAACGCCGCCATCCTCTGGAAGAACGGCGCCTGCGTGGTCATCCACTCGGACGACCCGATCATGACCCAGCGGCTCAACCAGGAAGCCGCCATCGCCATGACCGCCGGCAACAAGCTGGGCTACGGCATCAGCCGGGCCGAGGCGATCAAGTGGATCACCGCCAACCCGGCCAAGGCCATGGGCATCGGCGACAAGACCGGCTCGATCGAACCCGGCAAGGCCGCCGACCTGGTGGTCTGGAGCCGCGACCCGTTCAGCGTCTACGCCCAGACCGAGAAGGTCTTCATCGACGGCGCGCTGATCTACGATCGCAAGGACGCGCGCTTCCAGCCCAAGTCCGATTTCGAGCTCGGCCAACCCGGCCAGGGAGCGTTCAACTGATGATCCGGTCACTGCTTCTCGCCAGCGCCGCCTGCGCGCTGGCCCTCCCCGCGGCGGCCGAAACGGTCGCTATCGTCAACGCCCGCATCGAGCCGGTCTCCACCGCCGCCATCCCGAACGGGACCCTGGTGATTAAGGACGGCAAGATCGCCGCCCTGGGCGCCAGCGTCGCCGTGCCGGCCGGCGCCAAGGTGATCGACGCCAAGGGCGGGGTCGTCACCCCGGGCCTGGTCGCCTCGTCCTCGAACCTCGGCGCGTCCGAGGTCAGCGGCGTGCGGGAAACCCGCGACGACGGCACCGGCAATGCGCTCTCCGCCGCCTTCGACATCAGCTACGGGATCAACCCGGCCTCGACCTTCATCCCGTTCGCCCGGGACGGGGGCGTCACCAGCTCGGCCGTCGTGCCGGTGCTGTCGGGAACCGGGGGCGGCGCTCACGAGCATGCCGACGACGGCGTGGTCGAGGAGATGACCGCCGGCAAGACCGGCGACGGCGATCCCTCGCTGTTCGGCGGCCAGGCCGCGTTCATCCGCCTGAAGGCCGGGGCGAGCGACATCGTCGAGGCCTCGAAGCTGGCCGTCACCGTCTCGCTGGGCGAGAGCGGCGCGCGGGCGGCCGGCGGTTCGCGCGGCGCCGACCTGATCCTGATCCGCTCGGCCCTGGAGGACGCTCGCGCCTTCGCCAGCCGCCGCGCGGCCTTCGAGCAGGGCGCGACCCGGGACTTCGGTCTCTCGCGTCTCGACCTGGCGGCCCTGATCCCCGTCGTGCAGGGCAAGACGCCCCTGCTGATCCGGGTCTCCCGCGCCGCCGACATCCGCCAGGCCCTGAAGCTGGCGGCCGAGGAGAAGATCAAGGTCATCCTCGAAGGCGTCGAGGAAGGCTGGCTGGTCGCGGCCGAGATCGCCAAGGCCGGCGTGCCGGTCATCGTCGATCCGCAGGCCGACCTGCCCGACAGCTTCGAGACCCTGGCCTCGCGCCTGGACAACGCCGCCCGCCTGAACGCCGCCGGCGTGAAGGTGGCGATCAACGGCTCGCGGGACTTCAACAATCTGCGCCAGGAGCGGCTGAACGCCGGCCTCGCGGTGGCCAACGGCCTGCCCTACGCGGCCGGCCTGGCCTCGGTGACCCTGGTTCCGGCCAAGATCTGGGGCCAGGACGGCAAGATCGGCTCGCTGGAGGTCGGCAAGCTGGCCGACGTCGTGGTCTGGAACGGCGACCCGCTGGAGACCACCAGCTGGCCGCTGAACGTCTTCATCGGCGGCGTCGAGCAGCCCCAGGACAGCCGCCAGACCCAGCTGCGCGACCGCTACGCGGCCACCGACCAGAGCGGCTATCCGCCCGCCTATCGCTAGGCTTTCCGCCTGGCTCTAACGATCCGCCCCCGGCTTAGCTGGGGGCGGATTTTGCTTTTCAGGGGAAGGCCGCGAGGCCATACGAGGCCCCCGCGTTCGAATCGCCTAGACTTGCCCCAATGTCATCTTCCGATAAGACCCCCTCGCTGTTCGACGACGACGCCCTGGCGCCCGTCCCCGCCGCGCCGTTCCAGACCAGCGTGGAGCCGCACGTCGAACCGACGCCGCGTCCGATCCCGCCGCCGCCCCCGTCGTCCAAGGCCGCCCCACAGCCTTCGCCGGCCAAGGTCAGCGCGCCGGGCGAATATTCGGCCGCCGACATCGAGGTGCTGGAAGGGCTGGAGCCCGTCCGCAAGCGTCCCGGCATGTACATCGGCGGCACCGACGAGCGGGCCCTGCACCACCTGTTCGCCGAAGTCCTCGACAACTCGATGGACGAGGCCGTGGCCGGCTTCGCCAAGACCATCGAGGTCAAGCTCGACGCCGACGGCTACCTGTCGGTCAAGGACGACGGCCGCGGCATGCCCGTGGACCCGCACCCCAAATACCCCGGCAAGTCGGCGCTGGAGGTCATCATGACCGTCCTGCACGCCGGCGGTAAGTTCACCGGCAAGGCCTACGAGACCTCCGGCGGCCTGCACGGCGTCGGCGCATCCGTGGTCAACGCCCTGTCCGAGCGCGTCGAGGTCACCGTCTGGCGCGACGGCTTCGAGCATCTGCAAGTGTTCTCGCGCGGCAAGCCGCTGGGCCCGATCCAGCAGCTGGGCCCGTCGCGCAAGAAGGGCACCATGGTGCGCTTCAAGCCCGACGACGAGATCTTCGGCGAGGGCGTCGGCTTCAAGCCGGCGCGCCTGTACCGCATGGCCCGCTCCAAGGCCTATCTGTTCCGCGGCGTGCAGATCAAATGGTCCTGCGATCCCTCCCGCATCCATGACCAGACCCCGCCCGAGGCCACGTTCCACTTCCCCAACGGCCTGGCCGACTTCCTGGCCGAGCGGACCAAGGGTCTCAACACCGTCACCCCCGAGAGCTTCTCGGGCCGCATCGAGCGCCAGGGCGAGGCCGGCGCGGTCGAGTGGGCCGTCAGCTGGACGCCCCAGGGCTTCGGCGAGCACGACGGCTTCATGCAGTCGTACTGCAACACGGTGCCCACCCCCGAAGGCGGCACCCACGAGAGCGGCTTCCGCGCCGCCCTGACCCGCGGCCTCAAGGCCTATGCCGACCTCAAGGGCGAGAAGCGCGGCACGATCATCACCGCCGACGACGTCGTCGCCCAGGCCGGCGCCCTGATCTCGGTGTTCATCAAGAACCCCGAATTCCAGGGCCAGACCAAGGAAAAGCTCTCGACCTCCGAGGCCCAGCGCTTCGTGGAGGCGGCGCTGCGCGACCCGTTCGACCTGTGGCTGTCGTCCAGCCCGAAGAACGCCCAGGCCCTGCTGGAGTTCGTCATCGAGCGGGCCGAGGAACGCCTCAAGCGCCGCAAGGACAAGGAAGTCACCCGCGCCAGCGCCACCCGCAAGCTCCGTCTCCCGGGCAAGCTGGCCGACTGCGCCGGCGGCGCGGTCGACGGGGCCGAGCTGTTCATCGTCGAAGGCGACTTGGCCGGCGGCTCGGCCAAGCAGGCCCGCGACCGCAAGTACCAGGCCATCCTGCCCCTGCGCGGCAAGATCCTGAACGTGGCCTCGGCCAGCGGCGAGAAGTTCACCGCCAACAAGGAGCTGTCGGACCTGATGCTGGCCCTGGGAGCCCAGGGCGGGAACAAGTATCGCGAGGAAGACCTGCGATACGACCGCATCATCATCATGACCGACGCCGACGTCGACGGCGCCCACATCGCCAGCCTGTTGATCACCTTCTTCTATCGCACCATGCCGGACGTGATCCGCCAGGGTCACCTCTATCTGGCCCTGCCGCCGCTCTACCGCATCGCCCACGGCGGCAAGTCCGAATACGCCCGCGACGACGCCCACAAGGACGAGCTGCTGGCCACGGTGTTCAAGGGCAAGAAGCCCGAGATCGGCCGGTTCAAGGGCCTGGGCGAGATGATGGCCTCCCAGCTGAAGGAGACCACCATGGACCCCAAGAAGCGCACCCTGGCCCGCGTGACCCTGCCGCGCGCCGAGGAGGCGGTGGAAAGCCTGGTCGAGACCCTGATGGGCCGCAAGCCCGAGCTGCGGTTCCGGTTCATCCAGGAGAACGCCGAGTTCGCATCGGCGGATCTGGATCTGTAACCCCGAGCTGCCCCCCTCCACCGGCTTCGCCGGTCCCCCTCCCCCAACAGGGGGAGGAGAGGCGCCCTGCCTTCTCCGCCCCGCTTGGGGGCGGACAGACCCGCGCTAGCGGGTCAGGTGGGGGCCTGTGCCGAGCCAGACATGCCTCCGCCCCCTCACGCGGCCAGCCGCTGAAGTCATGAAAAGGGACACGGAGCGCCGGACAGCGTCCGGAGTGTGAGTAGATAATACCGTTTCGACGAAGCCAGAGCGCTCCGCGTGGTCCGTTATCCGGAAGCCTTCGAGAGCGCGGGGTTTTAACCCGCTCCCGAGGTTTGGGCCCCCGACGGGCGGGCCAGGGCGACGAGCCCCGGTCCCGGACGCATGGGCGATTTCAGCCCACGCCCGCCGCGCTCGCCGAACCTTCGCCGCCAGGGCTTCGCCCCATGTTTCAGGGAACCCGCCGCTGGATCCGTCGCGAAGGCGCCTCCGAAGAGACCCCGACGAGCGCTTCCCGCTCAACCACCCCTGACGGCCGCCCAAGTCGTCGGCCGAACGCCCTTTCCACGCCGTCAGGTGAGAGCAGGATAAGGCAGGTTTTGAGGCCGGGGACGCAAGGGCGCGAATGCTCGTGCGCCACCCAAACCCTCTCTCTTAGAGAGAGGGAGGGGCCCATGCGCAGCATGGGAGGGTGAGTGGTTACACCGCCCGCCGATAAATCCTGAAAACTCAGTGAGATGTGCGAGCTGGGACGGGGCTTCGCCTAACCACTCACCCTCCCACGCCTGCGGCGCGGGCCCCTCCCTCTCTCAAAGAGAGAGGGAATTTCCACCCGTCCCCGTCGAAGCATAAGCCCCCTGCTCGGCCCGCATCCGGTACGCCATCACCGCCGTGTGGCCCAGGCGCTCGACCAGCCGCCAATTGACGATCGCCCCCAGCGGCGCGCCGACCACGGGGATGAACTGGGCCAGTTTCGCCAGATCGATGTGGTCGCGGTACTGCTGCTGGAAGGCCCGCCAGTCGAAGTCGTCCAGGTGGGCCGGATGGGCCTTGGCGTCCCAGTCGTCCATGGCCGCCAGCACCCGGGCTCGGTGCGGAGCATCCGAAAACGCCAACTCAAAAATGTGCAGGATATAGAGGCGCTCGGGCAGTTCCGTCCCGTCGTGGCCGAACACGGCGGCGATCTCGAACAAGAGCTTGATCTTGAAGCTCATCAGCAGCGGGAAGTCGGCCGCCGCCGCCAGGAAGCCGCCGAACCCGGTGACCCCGCCCTCGGCCGCCGCCGCCTTCTTCCAGCCGTCGATCGCCTTGGCCGCCCGGGCCCGGCGCTCGTCCAGGGTGAGACCGACCAGCGGCGAGCCGGTCGCGTAGTCCGACCCGACCAGCAGCGCCCGCGTCATCCCCGCGATGGCGGCGGTGAGGACGGCGTGGACCTTCTCGGGGATCAGCCGGTTGATCCGCTGCTGGGTCGCGCGGGCCAGGCCGTTCAACGGCCCGGCGGGCCTGGTCAGCTCGGCGCGCCAGGCGAGGAGGTCGGGGGAGAGGGTCATGCCTCTGACGTAGCCCTTCTCCCCCTGCGGGAGAAGGTGGCCCGCGAAGCGGGTCGGATGAGGGGTCCCACCGCCCTGCCCGCCTGCGCGCCCCGGCGGCGGCGCCCGCCATCAACCCCTCATCCGGCGCTCCGCGCCACCTTCTCCCGCAGGGGGAGAAGGATCTAAGCTGCGCCATGACCGACGCCCAGCGCCTGACCCTCGTCCGCGCCGTCCACACGGTGATCTATGTGGTGATGGCCAGCGCCGCCCTGGTCGTGCTGGCCGCCGGGATCACCGGGGCGCGCGGTCCCTGGCTGTGGGTCGCGCTGGGCCTGACGGCGATCGAGAGCGCCGTCTTCGCCGCCTGCGGCTTCAAATGCCCCCTGACCGCCGTCGCCGTGAAGTACGGCGCGACCAAGGACGGCCCCTACGACACCTTCTTCCCGGAGCCCTGCACGCGCCACACGTTCCGGGTGTTCGGGCCGGTGATCCTGGTGGGGGTGGTGTTGTTGATGGCGCGGTGGGTGTCAGGCGCTTAGGTGGAGTCCATGACGGCGCTCGCGTCATCCCCGCGATGGCGGCGTGGACCCTCTCGGGGATGACTGGTTGATCCGTGTCTGGATGGCGCGGGATGAGGTCTAGAGGGTCGGCGGGCTTGGTGAGGTCGGCGTGTCAGGCGAAGGGGTCGGGGCGAAATACACGTATTACTCGAATCAAAAAATGACAGATATTGATGTTTATCGATTTTTGAACACGCTCGATTGAGGTTGTCATGGCGGATCAACCCGACCTGGAAGTGGATGATTTGGATGATGAAACATCTGAAGATATCGCTTTTTGGAGCGAACGCCAAAAAGAGCTCGTAACCGCTCAAGCAGACTACAACCTTGGCACACTTCGCGATCTGGCGGATGACAACACGATTGATATGCAACCGCATTTCCAGCGACGCTATCGCTGGGATATTCAAAAAAAATCTAAACTTATTGAGTTCTTCTTCTAAATGTGCCGATCCCTCCAATTTATCTGAACGAAGATAAATTCGGAAAATATTCTGTGATCGATGGAAAGCAGAGAATTTCTGCAATCCAAGATTTTCTCAACGGGAAATTTGCACTAAAGGATCTCAAGGTATTCTCGGATCTTAACGAACTTACGTTCGATCAATTACCTAAACAGTTTCAGCCCATCCTTCGAACGCGCCCAACACTGCGCGCCATAATTGTGCTGCGCCAGTCCGACCCCGCGATTAAATACGAAGTATTTCAAAGGCTTAATACCGGCGGGGTAGCACTAAACCCTCAAGAAATACGAAACAATATTTTCGCCGGAGCACTCAACACTTCAATAAATAAGTCCGGTGAAAGCGATAAATTTTACAAAGCGTTGGGAGTCGAAGACAAAAAGTCTAGCAAAATATATCAAGAAATGAGGGACTCTGAACTTGTCCTGCGCTTTTTGACTTTCTCAAAAACGTGGGCGACCTTTAAAGGCGGCGTAAAAGGCCGCCTAGACAGCTTCATGGAAGAAAACAAGAATTGAAGCCCCCTCAGGTAGAGGAACTAATCTCCCACTTTGAACAGAGCCTCGAAAGAGTTGTGGCAGTTTTCGGTGAAAACGCTTTTCAAAGATGGCAGCCGGAGAAAAAATCCTGGAGAAATCAAGTTCTCGCATCACTTTATGATGCACAGATGCTTGGATTGCAAAATTTTTCCAAAGATGAACTCGAGAATAATCGAGACAGGATCGTTGAGCGCTTTAAGATGCTTTTCGAGGATGCCGATTTCAAGCAATCAGTGGACGCAGCTACCAACACACCCAGCTTCCTAAAGTCTCGAGTTGCAAGAATTGAATCGTTGGTGAAGTCGGTGCTCGATGACAAGGGAGCTTGACGCCGAGTTGAGGTCTTTCAAAAGCGACCTTAAAAGGAATTATCTTTTCCTCTCCACCGAGGCGCGGATAAGAAATCCGGCCTCCCCACGGTCAAGGCCAAGAAGCGAAACTCTTCTTTCAGCCTATACAGTCCTGAGTTGCGGCAGGTTTGAGAACTTTTTGAAACAATCGTTTTCCCTGGCAGCGAGCGACCTAAAGCTTAGAATTGTCAATTCTAGAGATCCCCGAATTCCAGAAGCTGATAAATTCCATTGGAATAACATCAATGGCTTCATCGAGTGGTCGTCTCGCGCCAAAAATATAACTCGCAGCGAAATGTCGATTAAAATCGAAGAATTTGCCGCTTCTATCAGCCAAGGCCACATCTACCCTCCGAGCTTCCAAAACACGGAGGCAAATCCGAAATCAGAAATCGTCAAAAAGATGTTCAATAAATTCGGCGTAGATGATCCCATTCAGAAGATTTCCGACAGATATCTAGACTCGCTGGGCAGATCCCTAACGAAGACTACAATAGAAAGCAAACTCGATACGTTTGTGAACAGGAGACACGAAGCGGCACACCATGGCCGGATACCTAGCGTCACTCGTGTAGATATCGGTGACGATCATATTTTCATGAACGCCCTGGCCGAGGGAATAAAGAGGACCTTAGCTGATCACGTCGGAGCCATAGCTTAGTCACTACGTCGGAAATAATCTGCGCGACAATCCACACTTCCCGCGCCCTATCCCCACTATCTCCTATCCCGCTATCTCCCCTAGCGCACCAACGCGGCCTATATCCCTACCCAACCATTCACCACGCCGGGCTCCAGGGATTGTCCACCCAGTTCAGACTGCCGCTGACCGCCGCGCCGAGCTACGGCCGGGAGGACTTCGCCGTCTCGGGCTGTAACGCCGACGCCGTGGCGCGGCTGGACGCCTGGCCGAACTGGCCCGAGGGGCGGCTGGCCCTGGTCGGGCCGGTCGGCAGCGGCAAGACCCACCTGGCGCGGACCTGGGCGGCGCGGACGGGCGCGGTGGTGATCAACGCCGAGGCGACGCAGCCCCCGGACCTGCCGGCCCTGCGCGGCCGGGCCGTGCTGGTCGAGGACGCCGACCAGCGGTCGGCCAGCGCCTCTTTGAGCGACGAAGACCTGTTCCACATCCTCAACATGGCCGGGGTCGATGGCGGCAGCGTGCTGCTGACCGCCCGCGTCGCGCCGATCGCCTGGGGCTGCGCGGTGCCCGACCTGCGCTCGCGGCTCAACGCCCTGACCGTGGCGGAGATCGCCGAGCCCGACGACGTGGTGCTGCGGGCGGTGCTGGAGCGCGCCTTCCGGGCCGAGCACCTGAAACCCGATCCGGACCTCTATCCCTATCTGATCGCCCGCCTGCCCCGCTCGGCCGCCGAGGGCCTGGCCGCCGCCAAGCTGCTGGACGAGGCCGCCTCGCAGCAGCACCGCGCGGTCAACAAGGCCCTGGCGCGCGAGGTGCTGGGGGATCTGGAGGGGGAAGAGGACTGACCCCCTTCCCCCATCAAAGGGGAAGGGTTCAAGGTCGCTGTCGTCACCCCGTCACGGCCCTCCGCCACCATTGGGCCTTCACCCTCCGGAAAAATTCTGCGCTAGACTGAGGCCATGACCGACGCTGCCGCCCTTCCGAACCCGACTCCGCAACTCGCGCCGCTGGCGCCCGCCGCGCCCGAGATCCCCGTTCCGCAGACCGGCCTTGTGCTCGACGCCGAGCTGATGGCCTCGCCGGAGCGGTTCTTCAACCGCGAGATCTCGTGGCTGGCCTTCAATCAGCGGGTGCTGGAAGAGAGCGGCAATCCGCGCCACCCGCTGCTGGAGCGCCTGCGGTTCCTGTCGATCAGCGCCAACAACCTCGACGAATTCTACATGGTCCGCGTGGCCGGCCTGAAGGGCCAGGTGCGCGAGGGCGTGCGGGTGATCAGCCAGGACGGCCTGACCCCCGGCGAGCAGCTGACGCGCATCAACGCCTCGGCCGCCGAGCTGATGGGCGAGCAGCAGAAGATCTGGCGCCAGGTCCGCACCGAGCTGTCGGACGAGGGGCTGAAGCTGCTCGACGCCAAGGACATCGAAAGCGCCGACCGGGCCAAGGCCGAGGACATCTTCCTCAGCCAGATCTTCCCGGTGATGACGCCGCTGGCCATCGACCCGGCCCACCCGTTCCCGTTCATTCCGAATCTCGGCTTCTGCCTGGCTTTGAAGCTGCGGCGGATCGCCGACGACAAGCACCTCTACGCTCTGGCGCCGATCCCCTCGCAGGTGCGGCGGTTCTGGGAGCTGTCGTCGGTGGTGACGCGCGGCAAGAAGCGCCAGCGCAAGATCATGGCGCTGGAAAGCTTCATCATCCTGTTCCTGGACCACCTGTTCCCCGGCTACGAGGTCGAGGGACGGGGCCTGTTCCGCCTGATCCGCGACAGCGACCTCGAGATCGAGGAAGAGGCCGAGGACCTGGTGCGCGAGTTCGAGGCGCGGCTGAAGATGCGTCGCCTGGGCCGGGTGGTGCGGGTCAAGATCCAGACCACCATGCCGCCGGACCTGCGCGACTTCATCATCGAGGGCCTGCGCGCCGAGCCGGAGGACGTGATCCTGGTCGACGGCAAGCTGGGTCTGGCCCAGATGTCGGAGCTGATCCCGCCAGACCGCCCGGACCTGAAGTTCCCGCCCTACAACGCCCGCTTCCCCGAGCGCGTGCGCGACCACGGCGGCGACTGCTTCGCGGCGATCCGCGAGAAGGACATCCTGGTCCACCACCCGTTCGAGAGCTTCGACGTGGTGGTGCAGTTCATCCGCCAGGCCGCGCGCGACCCGAACGTGCTGGCGATCAAGCAGACGCTGTATCGCACCTCCAAGGACAGCCCGATCGTGGCGGCCCTGATCGAGGCGGCCGACAACGGCAAGAACGTCACGGCCCTGGTCGAGATCAAGGCGCGCTTCGACGAGGAGAATAACCTCAAGTGGGCGCGCGACCTGGAGCGGGCGGGCGTGCACGTGGTGTTCGGCTTCGTCGACTGGAAGACCCACGCCAAGCTGTCGGTGGTGGTGCGCCGCGAGGGCGAGGGCCTGCGCACCTACTGCCACTTCGGCACCGGCAACTATCACCCGCAGACGGCGCGGATCTATACGGACCTTTCCCTGTTCACCTGCGACCCGGCCCTGGGCCGCGACGGGGGCAAGCTGTTCAACTTCATCACCGGCTACGCCCAGCCTGGAAGGCTGGAGAAGCTGTCCTTCTCGCCGATGACGCTGAAGCCGGACCTGCTGAAGATGATCGCGGCCGAGGCCGACAACGCCCGGGCCGGCAAGCCGGCGGGCGTCTGGGCCAAGATGAACGCCGTGGTCGATCCGCAGATCATCGACGCCCTCTACGCCGCCAGCCAGGCCGGGGTGCAGATCGAGCTGGTCGTGCGCGGCATCTGCTGCCTGCGCCCGGGGATCAAGGGGCTGTCGGAGAACATCCGGGTCAAGTCGATCGTCGGCCGCTTCCTGGAGCACTCGCGCGTGGTGGCGTTCGCCAACGGCGCGGCCATGCCCGGCGCCCAGACGCGGGTGTTCATCAGCTCGGCCGACTGGATGCCGCGCAACCTGGACCGCCGCGTCGAGACCCTGGTCCCGGTCGAGAACCCGACCGTGCACCAGCAGGTGCTGGACCAGATCATGGTCGCCAACCTCAATGACGAGGCCCAGAGCTGGCGTCTCGACAGCGAGGGCGACTATGCCCGCGACCCGGCCTGGAAGGCCAAGGGCGCGTTCTCGGCCCACGACTACTTCATGACCAACCCCAGCCTGTCGGGCCGCGGCCACAAGACCACCGACATGCCCCGGGCCTTCGACCACGTCGGCACCAAGCGCAAGCGTTGAGGCTTTCGGCGCTTCTGGTCCTGCCGCTCCTGGGACCGCTGGCCGCGTGCGGACCGGCGCCGGGGCGGCGGGCCGAGATCTGCGCGATCCAGGCCCTGCCCGCCCGCCCCGGCGTCGATCGCTTCGGCGTCCCGCCGGGCGTCGAGCGCAGGGCCCAGGCGGTGGCCGAGGTCTACGGCCCCGGCGTGATCGGCGGCTACCACATCCGCTGGTGGGGCCTGTGCGGGCATAGGGCCGACACCACCGACATGCTGCTGCTCGGTCCCGCGCCCTGGGCCCTGACCAAGGGCGGCCAGCGCGCCCACGGCCGCCAGGTCAGCTACGGCACCTGCTATCACCGGCGCGAGGGCGAGCGCTGGCGCACGGTGGCGTGCCGGATCAATCCCTAGGTCGCGATCGACGCGGCTTCCACGAAGGCGCCCGAAGCCAGGTTCGCCCTCAACACCCGCAGCCTCGCCAGCCCATAGGTCAGCCGCCCGTCCGGCGTCGCCAGCAGCGGCTCGCCCAGGGCCAGGCGCTGGTGGAGCGCGTCGAGCTCCGGCCCGTCCAGATGCTCCGCCCTCACCCGCCCCGCCAGGCGGGCGAGGAACACCGCCGCGTGGAAGACGTGGCTGACCTGCCGGAACAGCCACAGCCGCGCCCGCTCGCCGTCCGTCGCCTCGCGCCCGAAATAGGTCCGCAGCAGCAGGGCCTCGCTGTCGGGATCGGCGGCGTAGGTGTTGGCGATCGCGGCCAGGTCGACATAGCGGTCGGCCCGGAACGCCGCTTCCCAGTCGACCAGCCAGATGCGCCGGCCGTCATGGACGAGGTTGCCGGGATTGAGGTCGTTGTGGCTGGACACCGGCTGCGGCGCCAGACGCTTGCAGACCTCGCGCAGCCGCGCCCAGTCGTCGAACGCGCCGATCGGGACCACGCCCGCGCGCGCCGCCGCATCGACCAGGGCGTCGAGGCCATCCAGATAGTCGACCCGCGGCGGAAAGCCTTCGATGGCGTGCAGCGCCCGCACCGCCTGGGCCAACTCGACCACCAGGTCGGCGCGGGTCCCGGCATAGTCCAGGGCCAGCGAGCGGGCCTCGATGAAGTCGCTGATCACCACCCCGTCGTCCGGATCGGCGTAGCGCACGCGCGGCGCCAGGCAGGCCCGCGCCGCCAGCTGCAGGCAGGCATAGCCGCGACGCGGGTCGCGCAGGCCATCACGCCCGGCCTCGATCCGCAGCAGATAGGCGATGCCGCCGACCCGGACCTTGTAGACCCCCGCCCCCGACAGCCCGCCGGACACCGGCGTCCAGCCGTCCAGGGTCTCGGTCCCGAACGTGGCGCGCAGGGCCTTGCGGACGCCAGGACGCCGGTCGGGGGACAGCGGGTCGGGGAAAACGGACATCGGCGGAACCTCTTGAAGATCGCCGCCTTATTTACCCGGATAGAATATGAGTCAATATCGCCCGGATAATAATAGCGGAAATGATCAAGGTGTTTTCCGACAAGCCTTTCCGCGCGTTCTTCCTCATCGAAAACGATCGAGACCGCTTCCCCCAACCCGCGAATACGCTAAACCGTCCCCATGCCCTTCCAGGCGCCGCGCGACGCGGCCGTGATCGATATCGGTTCAAACTCGGTCCGCCTGGTGGTGTACCGGCTGGAAGGCCGCGCCATCTGGACCGTCTTCAACGAGAAGGTCCTGGCGGGCCTGGGCCGCGACCTGGCCAAGACCGGCCGCCTGTCGCCCGAGGGCGTCATCCAGACCCTGCAGGCGCTGAAGCGCTTCCGCGCCGTGCTGGAGGCGGTCAATCCCGCCGAGACCTTCGTCGTCGCCACCGCCGCCGCCCGCGACGCCCAGGACGGCCAGGACTTCATCGACCGCGTGCGCGACGAGACCGGCTTCATCGTCCGGGTGCTGTCCGGTGAGGAAGAGGCCCACTACGCCGCCGTCGGCGTGCTGGCCGGCGCCCCAGACGCCGAGGGCGTGGTCGGCGACCTGGGCGGCGCCAGCCTGGAGCTGGTCCGGCTGTCGTCCACCGGCGCGGGCCGGGGCGTGACCCTGCCGCTAGGCCCGTTCAGCCTGGCCGGCCCCAACGGCGCCGCGCATGGCGTCTTCGACGGCGAGCGCGTCCGCCGCCTGGCCCGCGAGCGCCTGGCCCCGGTGGCCGCCGACTTCCGGAGCGACACCTTCCACGCCGTGGGCGGCGCCTGGCGCAATCTCGCCCTGCTGCACATGCGGCTGTCGGGCTACCCGCTGCACGTCGTGCACCAGTACGAGATCAGCGCCGGCGAGGCCCTGGACGCCGCCCGCCTGGTCGCCCACCAGTCGAAGAGCTCGCTGGAGCGCATCGAGGGCATGAGCAAGAAGCGCTCGGAGACCCTGCCCTACGCCGCCGTGGTGCTGGAGGCCCTGATCGAGCAACTGCATCTCAAGCGCATCGAGATCTCGGCCTATGGCGTGCGCGAGGGCCTGCTGTTCGAGGCCATGCCGCCGCGCGTGCGGGGTTTGGACCCGCTGATCGAGGGCTGCTACGCCCTGGGCCACCGCCAGGGCGTCGCCGACGACCTGGGCCAGGCCCTCGACGCCTGGATCGCGCCCGCCTTCCGCACCCTGCCCGCGCTGTTCGGCGAACGCGACAGCATCCTGGTCTCGGCCGCCTGCCGCCTGTCGGACGTCGGCGCGCGCCTGCATCCCGATCATCGCGCCGACCTGGTGTTCGAGCAGGTGCTGCGCGCCCCGATCGCCGGCCAGAACCACGCCGAACGCTGCTTTGTGGCGGTCGCCTCTCACGCCCGTCACGCCACCAACTTTCACCCGCCCGAGCTTCCGACCCTGGAGCGCCTGCTGAGCCCCGCCCAGCTGAAGCGGGCCCGCGCCCTGGGGGCCACGATCCGCCTGGCCTGCGACCTTTCGGGCCGCAGCCCCAGCCTGCTGGCCCGCTCGCGCCTGACCCTGGACAAGACGCATCTGATCCTGGCGGCGGAGCCCGGCTATGCCAATCTGCTGCTCGGCGAACAGACCAGCAAGCGCGCCAATACCGCCGCGCAACATCTGCACCTGAAGCCAAAGATTATCACGGCGTAAATTCAGGTATAGACGAGCCTCTCAACATACTTAATCGGCCATGAACTTCCCCGATACGGGGAAATCGACAAGTTGCCGCAGACTAACAGCGTCGACACTGCACATTTTGTTAGCAATGCTTCCGTAGCTTGACCTCAACGAACTAAACGGAGGTCAGTGATGCTGAAGCGTAAGGTCGACTACCTGGATGCCATCGCTCCGGCTCCCGAGGCCCGCAAGCGTCCCGAGCTGCATATCGCCAACGATCACGACGCGCCCGTGGCCAGCGCCGCCCGCACCCTGCAATCGGAAATCGGCCGCGTCTTCGCCCAGGAAAACACCTGGTCGGTCCGCCGCACCGTCGCCATCGGCGTCGTCTTCCACCTCGGCGTCTTCTGCGCCCTGGGCCTGGCCGCCGGCGGCGCGTTGAGCCAGCTCGCGCAGCACTAGCCTACCCCGCCAGCGCCCACTTAACGTCTCTCTCTGCGAGAGAGGCCTCTATTTAGGCGGGCGGCGGCAAGTGATGGCCGCGCTCCGCGCACTCGGCCAGGATCCGCGCGGCTTGATGGGCCTGGCTCTCGTATGGCGCGCCTTTGTAGGGCGGCACGGTCAGGACGACGCTCACCGTGACGAAGAGGCCAGCTTCGGGTAGCGGTTTCGAGTAGCGGATGATGTAAGGCACGTGCTTGCGATCGCCGATCGTCGCGTAGCCACAGATGGACTGCTTATCCTTGCTGAGCGAAGCGACCTCGATCTTGGTGGGCAGCCGGCTGCGGTCCTCGCGCTGGACGAGGTCCAGGGCTTGATCCGAGACGAACCGCTCGGCCTTGGTGTGCCGCTCGCATCCCGCGAGAGGCAGCATCAGGCTCAGTACGACGACGGAAATAACGGTGCGGGCCATTCTGCGACAACTCTAACACGACCTCAGGTCGAGCCCCACCCTCAATCCGACAGCGACGCCTCCCCGCCCGGCGCGCCGGAGTCCAGGTCCAGATAGTCCGTGAACGGGATCCGGTAGACGCGGTCGAAGAACTCGCCCTGGAAGCGGAAAGGCAGGTTGGCGTCGCTGTTCCACAGCATGACGATGCCGGTCTTGGTCGCCGGGTCGAACATCATGGTCGAGCGGTAGCCCGAGACGCCGCCGCTGTGGCCGACAAGGCGATGGCCCTTGTAGGTAAAGCTGCGCATCCCCAGACCATAGGCGGGGTTCTTCAGCTCGCGAGCGATGTTCAGGCGGCCGTAGGGCCGGCCGGTGGCGACGCGGGGACGCTGCACCTCGTCCAGGACGGTCGACGACAGGACGTTAGGCTTCAGGCCCATCTGGGCCTGCATCCAGGCGGCGAGATCCACGATGGTCGAGTTGACGCCGGCCGCGGCGGGCACGTGATAGTAGGCGTCCGACAGCTTCAGCTCCCGGCGAGCGCGGTCGTGGGGCCGGGCCCAATGCGCGGCCGAGGTCAGGCCGGCCATGCCGATCGAGGCCCCGGTCATGCCCAGGGGGCCGAACAGCTTGCGCTGCACGGTCTGCGCGTAGGGCTCGCCGGTCTTGCCCTGGATGACCTCGGTGATCGTGTCGTAGGCGACGTTCTGGTAGCTGTGGCAGGTGCCCGGCGGGCAGACCGGCTTCAGCGCGCCATAGGAGGCTCGGATCTTGGCCGGATCGACGCCGTCCTCCAGCTGGCCGTCATAGGCGTTCTTGCCAAGGCCGGTGCGCTGCGCCAGCAGGTCCTCGACCGTCAGAGTGTTCTGCGCGTCGCCCGGCAGGCGCAGGCTGGTGTTGAAGGCCACCAGCGGCTCGGTCAGCGACAAGGCGCCGTCGGCCGCCATCCGCGCGCTGAGGGTCGAGGCCACGGTCTTGGACAGCGACGCCCAGCGGAACACGGTGTGGGCGTCGACCTTCGCGCCGCCTTCGGTGGTGCGGCCATAGCCGTGGACGAAGGACAACCGCCCCTTCTCGACGACGGCCACGGCCAGGCCCTCCATGGTCTTGTCGGCGGCCATCGCGGCGATGCGGGCGTTCAGGGCGTCATAGTCGATGTCGCCATGCCAGGCGGACGGCTTTTCGGGCGTGTTCAGCGCCGCCTGCTCGATCGCCTCGGACACCGCCTTGGGCGCTTTCTTCAGGAACGGCAGGGTCGCCAGGCCGCCGACAAGGACGAGGCCCGCCGCGCCGGCGGCGATCCATTTCAGGCGCCGACGCTTTTCCCAGTCGCTTAGCCAGATCCTCGACACGGCGCGTAAACTCTTGAAACTGGATTGGAAACCGATCGCGGCGAGACGCGCGCGGCGACTCGTTCGTTGCGCTTCCTTCTAGCGAGAACGCCCGCGATATGCGCCGAAAAAGGGGCGAGGCGGCAGGTTCTAGCCGAACAGGGCCGTGTAAAGATCACGCGGGTTGACCGGCTTTTCCACCCAGCCCGTCATGCCCGCCTCGCGGCAGGCGGCGACTTCGTCGGGCGAGGCGGCGCCGGTGACGGCGATGATCGGCGTCTGGCTATTGGCGCCGTCCTCGCGCAGCCGGCGAGCGGCTTCCAGCCCGTCCATGCCGGGCATGCGCACGTCCATCAGAATGGCGTCGAAGATCTGCCGCTCGGCCGCCAGCAGGGCCGCCTGGGCGTCCTCGGCGGTCTCCACCCGGGCGCCGAACGCCTCCAGCATCTGGCGCAGGGCCCGGCGGTTGATGTCGTGGTCGTCGACGACCAGAACCACCGGCGCCTCATCGCGCACGGCCAGGGCCTGGACCTCGTCCTCCGCTGGTTCGACCGGCGCGGCGCCGTCGGGCGCGGGCAGGCGCAGGGTGAAGCGCGCGCCGCCTCCCGGAGCGTTGGCCGCCGTTAGCTCGCCGCCCATCAGCCGGGCCAGATCGCGGCTGATCGACAGGCCAAGACCCGTGCCGCCGAAGGCGCGGGCGGTCCCGGCGCCCAGCTGCTCGTAGGGGCTGAACAGCCGTTCGATCTGGTCGTCCTTCAAGCCGGGGCCGGTGTCGCGCACGACGATGGCCACCTGGCGCGGCCGCTCGCGCTCGACGCCGACCTCGACGCTGACCTGGCCCCGACCATCCCCCTTGCTTTCAGGAGTGAACTTGATGGCGTTGCTGAGCAGGTTGTTGAGGATCTGGCGGGTGCGCATCGGGTCGCCTCTCACCCATTGCGGCAGGGTCTCGACACCGGTCAGGGTCAGCGCGACGCCCTTGGCCGAGGCGGCGCAGCGCCAGAACTCGACGGCGTCGCCGACCACGGCCGGCAGGTCGTAGTCGACCATCTCGACGCCCATGCGCCCGGCCTCGATCTTGGAGAGGTCCAGCAGATCGTTGAGCATGGCGCGCATCATCACCCCGGCGTCGGTGACCAGGGCGGCCGAGCCTTCGCGGTCCAGGGCCGCCGCGCCGTTCAATATGGCGTTGATCGGGGTGCGCAGCTCGTGACTGACCATGGCGATGAAGGCCGACTTGGCGGCCGTCTGGCGCTCGGCCGCTCGCCTCGCGGCGCGCTCGGCGACCATGGTCCGCTCCGACCACAGGAAGACCATCGACAGGGTCAGGCAGAAGAGTCCGCAGCCGATCAGGAAGAACACCGTGATCGGATCGCGCGCGTCGCCGGCGACCAGCGGCGTGACGAACAGGTAGATGATGTGCGGGGCCGCCGCCGCGATGAAGGCGACCAGGCAGCCCTCCGCGCCCATCAGGGCGGTGAAGATCGAGCCGGACAGCAGCAGCACGGCGCCGGCCGAGCCCATCTGCGTATCCATCGCCCACAGCGGGATGGCCAGCCAGCCGAAGATCGCCGCCATCAGGAAATCGCCGACGAGGTTCAGCGCCACGGCGCGTCCCGGGGCCGGCGCGTTCAGGAAATGGCGCAATGCCAGGAACTTGGCCGTCTGGACAGCGACGAAAACGCCCGACCATGCGAACAGGAAGCGCAGGCTTGGCCACACCAGCGCGATCGCGCAGAGGACCAGCACGACGAAGAGGCGAAGGGGGATCAGGCGTCGCCGCGACACCGCGGCGGGGCGGTAGGCGTCCGCCAGGTTGTCCCAGAATGCACTCAACGCAACCCCCGTACACGGCGCGTTCTACTCCCGAGGGAGCGGCGCGGCGGGGCCTTGTACGCCAGCAACCCCTTGCGCGCACGGGAAAATGGCTCGATCCGAGTAGCAAAGGGGCGCGACAACCTTAGCGGTCGCCGCGCCCTTTGATCACTTCGGTCGTAAGGCCTACTCGGCCTTCGGAGCCCGTCGGACCTCGACGACGCGGACCTTGGCGCCGTCCAGCACCAGAGCCAGCTCGCCGCGCTTGATCTTCAGGGCGTCGGCCCCGAAGGCGTCGCGGCGCCAGCCGGTCAGGGCCGGCGTCATGGCGTTGTCGTCGGCGGCGATCTTCTCCAGGTCCGAGACCGTGGCGATCAGCTTGGAGGCGACGCCCGCCTCCTCCGCCCGCGCCTTCAGCAGCACCTTGAGCAGCTCGACCACGGCGCCGGCGTTCTGGGGCGGCGGCGGACCGGGCTTGTCGACGGTCGGGGCGTAGCCCTCCGGATCGGCGAGCGCCGCCTTGATCGCGGCCAGCAGGTCCGGCCCGAACTTGCTGCCGCCAAAGCCCTTGGGCACGCCGCGCAGGTTGTTCAGGGCTTCCAGGCTGGTCGGCGCCTGGGTGGCCAGTTCGTCGATGGCCTCGTCCTTGAGGATGCGGCCGCGCGGCTGGTCGCGGCTTTGGGCGGTGCGCTCGCGCCAGGCGGCGACGGCCTTGAACACGGCCAGATACTTGGAAGCCGTCTTGCGCGGACGCAGGCGACGCCAGGCCTTTTCCGGATCGACGTCGTAGGCGGCGGGATCCGAGATGGCGGACATCTCCTCCTCGACCCAGGCCAGGCGACCCGAGGTCTCGAGGCGCTCACGCAGGGTCGGGAACAGGGCCGCCAGGTGGGTGACGTCGGCCAGGGCGTAGGTCAGCTGGGCTTCGGTCAGCGGCCGTCGGGCCCAGTCGGTGAACCGGCTGGACTTGTCGAGCTCGATGCGCAGCATCTGTCGGACCAGGGCGTCATAGGCGATCTGCTCGCCGAAGCCCGCCGCCATGCCCGCCACCTGGGTGTCGAACAACGGCCTCGGCATGGCCTTCAGGTTGTTGAAGATCTCGACGTCCTGACGGGCGGCGTGGAACACCTTGAGGATGCTCTCGTCGCGCATGACGGCCAGCAGCGGCTCGAGGTCGATGCCCTCGGCCAGTGGATCAATGACGGCTTCGTGCGTGGGCGAGGCGACCTGGATCAGGCACAATTTGGGCCAGTAGGTCGTCTCGCGCATGAACTCGGTGTCGACGGCGACGAAAGGCTCGCCCGCGAGCGCATTACAGAACGCCGCCAGCTCGGCGGTGGTGGTGATCGGCTTCATCGGCTGCTAATAGCCTCGCGCCCCCCCGAGTCTGCAAGCGTCAAGACGCGCTTAGCGGCGCCGGGGAGCGAATTTTCCGCGAGTTCGGACGGGTTCACCGCCCTCCGATAGACCAGAGCGAGCGCCAGAGCGACCATGAGCGATCAGCCGAACGGCCTTACCTACGCCCAGGCGGGTGTCGATATCGACGCGGGCAACGCCCTGGTGGACGCCATCAAGCCCCTGGCCAAGGCCACCCGTCGCCCCGGCGCGGAAGCCAGCCTGGGCGGTTTCGGGGCCCTGTTCGACCTCAAGGCCGCCGGCTACGACGACCCGCTGCTGGTCACCACGACCGACGGCGTCGGCACCAAGCTGCGCATCGCCATCGATGCGGGCATGCACGCCACGGTCGGCATCGACCTGGTCGCCATGTGCGTCAACGACCTGCTGGCGCAAGGCGCCGAGCCGCTGATGTTCCTGGACTATTTCGCCACCGGCAAGCTGGACATCGAGGTCGCCAAGAGCGTCGTCGCCGGCATCGCCGAGGGCTGCAAGCTGGCCGGCGCGGCCCTGGTGGGCGGCGAGACCGCCGAGATGCCGGGCATGTATAGCGACGGCGAATATGACCTGGCGGGCTTCTCCGTCGGGGCCGTCGACCGCGACGACGTCCTGCCCAAGCTGGACAAGCAACGCGCCGGCGACATCATCATCGGCCTCGGCTCCTCGGGCCCGCACTCGAACGGCTATTCGCTGGTGCGCCGCGTGGTCGAGCGATCGGGCCTGGCCTGGGACGCCCCCGCGCCGTTCGAAGATGGCAAGACCCTGGCCGAGGCCCTGATGGCCCCGACCCGCATCTATGTGAAGTCGCTGCTGCCCCTGCTGCAGTCCGGTCGCGTCAAGGGCGGCGCGCACATCACCGGCGGCGGCCTGATCGAGAACCCGCCGCGCGCCATCGCCGAGGGCCTGGCCGCCGAGTTCGACTGGAACGCCTGGGCCCTGCCTCCGGTGTTCGAGTGGATGGCCAAGGTTGGCGGCGTCGCCGAGCACGAGATGCGCCGCACCTTCAACTGCGGGATCGGCTTCATCATCATCGTGGCGCAAGCCGACGCCGAGCCGGTCCTGGCCGCCCTGCTGAACGCCGGCGAGGACGCCTTCATCTGCGGCCAGTTGGTCAAGGCTTGATGCTGAAGAAAACCAAGGTCGCCGTCCTGATCTCGGGCCGGGGCTCCAACATGGAGGCCCTGGTCCGCGCGGCGAAGGCGCCGGCCTGCCCGTTCGAGATCGCCCTCGTTTTGGCCAACAAGCCGGACGCCTGCGGCCTGGCCACGGCGGCGGCCGAAGGCGTCGAGGCCCTCTGCATCGACCAGAAGCCGTTCGGCAAGGACCGCGAGGCCCACGAACGCGCCATCGACGCGGCCCTGCGCGCGCGCGGGATCGAGGTCATCGCCCTGTCCGGCTACATGCGGATCCTGACGCCGTTCCTGGTCGACGCCTGGGAAGGCCGGATGCTGAACATCCACCCCTCCCTGCTGCCGGCCTATCCAGGCCTGGACACCCACGCGCGCGCCATCGCGGCGGGCGAGGCCGAGGCCGGCTGCACCGTCCACCTGGTCACGGCGGGCGTCGACGAGGGCCCGATCCTGGGCCAGGCCCGCGTGCCGATCCTGCCCGACGACGACGACCACAGCCTGGCCGCCCGGGTGCTGGAGCAGGAACACCGGCTCTACGCCGACACGCTGGCCGCGTTCGTCACCGAGCGTCTCGCCCGGGCCTGATCCCCCCTGAGACCGCCTGTCACAGGCGGTAAAGGCTGTTGCGTCAGGACTTCGTCACCATATGGCGTCACCATGCCGGTCATGGACGCTTGGATCGCCGATCTCTTCGAAGTCGCCGCCGACCACGCCGGTTTCGTCGGCGCGGTCTTGTTCGCCATGACCTTGCTGGAGGCCCTGGTGTTCGTGGGCCTGCTGATCCCGATCCTCGGCGTCATGCTGGCCGCGGGAGCCCTCGTGGCCCAAGGCGCGTTGCATCCGGTTGAAGCGATCCTGTGGTGCAGCGCCGGCGCGGCCGTTGGCGACGCCCTCTCCTATCTGATGGGCCGAGGCCTGGGCGGTCGCCGGGCGAGCCGCCTGCTGTTCGGGGGCAAGCGACGCCTGCTGGCTCGCGCCAAGCTGCTGACCCGCCGCCACGGCGTGCTGGCGATCGCCGCCGCCCGCTATCTGGGGCCCGCGCGTCCTTTCATTCCAATCCTGGCCGGCATGTCGCGCACGCGCGGCTGGCGTTTCCAGGTCGCCAATGTGCTGTCGGCTCCGATCTGGGTGATCTCGCTGCTCGCGCCCAGCTACCTGGCCGCGCGGAACCTGCAGATGTTCGGGAACAACCCCGCCCTGACCAGCGGCCTCGTCCTGGGCGCCCTGCTGCTGATCGGCGCCGGCGCCCTGTGGCTCAAGCAGGCCAGACGCAGCGGGGCCGTAGCCTAGTCGCGCCCCTGTCGCCTCAAGATGCGGCGACGATGTCCGCGGGCGCGTCATAGTATCGGATCGATTGCTCGTCCCAGGCATAGTCGGCGCTGGCGATCTGTGCGCGATCGTAGCTTGGCGAGGCCTTGAATTGGTCCTTGGAGACATCGACCTGATACGTCTTGACCATGGGATCATAGCGAACGATCGACCAGGGAACGGGGTGATACCTGCCCGACCCGCCCAGCAGTCCGGCGCCTTCCACCACGAGGAACTCGATCCGCCCGGTATCCAGGTCGACGAACGTCTCCGCGATGGTTCCAAGCTTGCCGCCGTGCTCACCCAGAAGGTCCTGGTCCAGGATGTCTTTGCTTCTCGTCAGGGGCATCGGGTCTCTCGACCAACCGGCGTGGCTCGCCAGGAGACAAAGCGTCTGAGAACGCCAACGGTTTCGGCCGTCCCTAGAGCGCTTTAGGTTTAAGTGTGAGCGGTCAAACCGGTCGAACGCGCTCAAGATCTAAACAGGCGCTAGACCGACCGCCAGCGCCGCTCGGCCCAGAGGCCGCCGGCCAGCACGACCGCCACGGCGCCCACAGGGCGGCCGCCCCAATATGCAGATAGGTCAGCGCGCCCAGGGCCCCGCCGCCCGCCAGGCCCGTCCACAGCAGCACATAGCGCAGCCAGTCCGAGGGCTCGCCGCCGACCAGGGCCCCGGCGATGCGCTGGCCGGCCTTGACCAGGGCGCCGGTCATGTAGGTGAGGCCCACGGCCACGTCGCCGTTCCTCTGGAACACCGCGTTCTCGGCCCCCATGGCCATGGCCACGGCGGTGACGCCAGCGGTGTCGTGACCCAGCGCCAGCAGGCCCGCGCCCAAGGCCAGCAGCGTGGCCTCCAGGATCAGGACCGGCGAGCGCCGGTTCTCACCCAGCGCCCGGGCCGTCAGCGCCCCCAGCACGACGCCGGCGACGAACGAGGCCACCAGGGTCAGCACGGTCAGCACCGCCGCCCAGTGGGCCGTCGCCAGGCCCACGCCCAGGCGCGTGGAGTTTCCGCTCATGAACGAGACGAAGAACCCGCCCAGCTTCAGAAAGCCGATCGCGTCCACATAGCCGGCCACGCCCGACAGCGTCACCGCCAAGACCACCTCGCCCCGTTCGTAGTGCTTCACCGCCAAGCTCCGCGACAAAAGAAAACGCCCGGATCGTCACCGATCCGGGCGCTTGGCGTCATCCGAAAATGACGGGCTGGATCAGCCGACGATCTGATCGTCCGTGAAGAACTGGGCGATTTCGATCGCGGCGTTCTCTTGGCTGTCCGAACCGTGGACCGAGTTTTCGCCGATCGACAAGGCGAACAGCTTGCGGATGGTGCCTTCGGCGGCGTCCTTGGGGTTGGTGGCGCCCATGACTTCGCGGTACTTGGCGACGGCGTTTTCGCCTTCCAGCACCTGGACGACGACCGGCTCGGCGGTCATCTGGCCGACGAGTTCGCCGTAGAACGGACGCTCGGCGTGGACTTCGTAGAACTTCTTGGCTTGTTCTTCGGTCAGGCGCACGCGGCGCTGAGCGACGATGCGCAGGCCAGCGGCCTCGATCACCGCGTTGATGGCGCCGGTCAGGTTACGACGGGTGGCGTCCGGCTTGATGATCGAGAAGGTACGTTCGGTCACGGAGTGATCTCACAGAAAAGTTGTGGATTGGGAGGTTGCGGGCTTATAGCCGGGCGCCTCCTCCCCGCCAACCCCGACGCGTAACCTTCATAAAATGCTTCAGATCCGTGACCTGACCTTCAACGCCTGGGGTCGGAAGTTCTTCGACCACGCCAGCGTCAGCCTGCCGCCGGGCGCCAAGGTCGGTCTGATCGGCCGCAATGGCGTCGGCAAGTCGACCCTGTTCAAGCTGATCCTGGGCCAACTTCACGCCGGCGACGACGAAATCAGCCTGCCCAAGTCCGCGCGGATCGGCTCGGTGGACCAGGAGCACCCGGCCACGCCGTTCACCCTGCTGGATACGGTGCTGGAGGCCGACGAGGAGCGCCACGACCTGCTGACCCGGCTGGAGACGGCCGATCCCGAGGCGATGGGCGAGATCTGGGCCCGGCTGATCGAGATCGATTCCGACGCCGCCCCCGCCAAGGCCTCGGAAATCCTGGTGGGCCTGGGCTTCACGCAAGACGACCTGGCGCGGCCGATGAGCGAGTTCTCCGGCGGCTGGCGGATGCGCGTGGCCCTGGCCGCGGCGCTGTTCGCCGAGCCGGACATGCTGCTGCTGGACGAACCGACCAACTATCTCGACCTGGAAGGCGCGCTCTGGCTGGAAGCGAGGCTTCAGAAGTACCCGCACACCGCCCTGATCGTCAGCCACGACCGCGAGCTGCTCAACAACAGCTGTACGCACATGCTGCACCTGGCCGGCGGCAAGCTGGAACTCTACACCGGCGGCTACGACGACTTCGAGAAGCGCCGCGCCGAGAAGGCTCGCCTGCACCTGTCGGCCAAGGCCAAGCAGGACGCCGAGCGCGCCCACCTGCAGGCCTTCGTCGACCGCTTCAAGGCCAAGGCCTCCAAAGCGGCGCAAGCGCAGTCCCGCATGAAGCGCCTGGCCAAGATGGAGCCGGTGGCCACCACGATCGAGGAGCGCGTCGCGCCCTTCACCCTGCCCTCGCCGCCGCGCCCGCTGGCGCCGCCGCTGATCCGCCTTGAGCGGGCCAATGTCGGCTACGAGGAAGGCCGCTCGATCCTCAAGAACCTCAACCTGCGCATGGACCTGGACGACCGCATCGGCCTGCTGGGCGTCAACGGGGCGGGCAAGTCGACCTTCGCCAAGATGATCGCCGGCGCGCTGGGCGTGCAGTCGGGCGAATTCCACCGCGACCGCAAGATGAAGGTCGGCTGGTTCCACCAGCACCAGATCGAGGCGATGGACCCGGCCGACACCCCGCTGGAGATCATCCGCCGGGCCATGCCGGACGCCTCGGAAAGCTCGCGCCGCTCGAAACTGGCCCAGTTCGGCCTCGGCTTCGAGAAGCAGGAGACCACGGTCGCCAACCTGTCGGGCGGCGAGCGGGCCCGCCTGCTGCTCAACATGGTGGCGATGGACGCGCCGCACATGCTGATCCTCGACGAACCGACCAACCACCTGGACATCGACTCGCGTCGCGCCCTGCTGGACGCGCTGAACGACTATATGGGCGCGGTGATCCTGATCACCCACGACCGCTCGCTGATGGAGCTGGTCGCCGACCGCCTGTGGCTGGCCGCCGACGGCACGGTGAAACCGTTCGACGGCGACATGGACGACTACGCCAAGTTCGTGCTGGACCGCGCCAAGCAGGCCGTGAAGCCGACCCAGGTGGCCCGCGAGCCCGAGCCGGCGGCTTCAGCGCCGAAGAAGTCCGTCGCCATCGAGCCCCTGAGGCGCAAGATCGAGGCCGCCGAGCAGGTCGTCATGCGCACGACGCGGCAGGTGAACGAGCTGGAAGCCCAGTTGGCCGACCCGCAGCTTTACAAGAATCCCACCAAGGTGGCCGAACTGACCAAGCGCCGCGACAACGCCAAGGCCAAGCTGGACGACGCCGAGGCGACCTGGATGACCCTGGCCGAGGAATTGGCGGCGGCGGAGGCGTGAGCTTCACCGGAGACATCGAGGGCTTAGGGTAAACCCGCGTGAACCAAGAAGTTTAGCGCTTCCGCGACACCTGTGGGCGCAGGGTGCGCGCCATGAGCACCGCCCATCCTCGCAACCATGTCGTGGCCAATCCGGAAGGTTTGTCCGCGTCCGTCGTCCTGGAAGCGTTCGCCGACTGGGTGAACGCCCGGATCGGCGAGGCCATGCGGATCGAGATGGACCTGGCGTTCCGCGACCGTCCGTTCGACATCGAGGTCGGCCGCGCGCCGCCCCTGGTCGGCTGGGAGCACAGGTTCATCCAGCCCGGCGCGGCCGCGCCGAAGGGCAAGATGTGGACCGTCTACCGCCTGCACGACCAGGAAGGCCGCCCCGCTCACCTGCCCCACTCGGGCGACATGGCCGAGGACCTGACGCCGCTGCTGGGCGAGCTGGGCTATCTGGGCGTGTTCGAGGACGGCGTGGCGATGTTCCCGGGCGTCGGCAAGCGCTAGCCGCCTATTGGTCCCAGGGCGGCGTTCCCTTGAACCTCCACGACAACCTCGTCTAGACGGTGGCGGGGATCGGTTCGCTCATGGCCTGGGCCAGGGTGGACAGCAGCGACATCACCGTCAGCGGCTTGGGCGTCGCGCCGTCGAACACCGGGTCCAGCGGTCCCGACCGCACATCGGCCGAGAAGGCGATGATCGGCGCGCCGGCGCTGGGCCCCCGCTCGGCCCGGATCCGCTGGGCGGCCGAGACCCCGTCCAGCCGCGGCATCCGTAGGTCCATCAGGATGAGGTCATAGGGCGCGGCGGCGGCGGCGGCGACGCCCTCCTCGCCGTCCTGGGCCTCGGCGACCTCAACTCCGACCGCTTCCAGCACCGAGCGGACCAGTTCGCGGTTGCCGGCGTTGTCGTCGACGACCAGCACGCGGCTGCCCGGCGGCGGCAGCGGGAAGTCGTCCTCGCCTTGGCCCTCCTCGACGAGCTGGGCGACTTGGGCCGGGATTTCGAACCAGAAGCGCGCGCCCTTGCCCTCCTCGCTCTCGACACCGATCTCGCCGCCCATCAGTTCGACCAGCCCCTTCGAGATGGCGAGGCCCAGGCCGGCGCCGCCGTGCTGGCGGTTAAGGGCCGCGTCGATCTGCGAGAAGCGGGCGAACAGCAGCGCCTGATCCTCGGCCGCCACGCCGCGCCCGGTGTCGACCACGGCGATGCGGAGCCGGCTCTCGTGGTGAGAGGCGGCAAGGCTGACCTTGCCGGCGTCGGTGAACTTCACGGCGTTGCCGACCAGGTTGACCAGCACCTGGCGCACGCGCTCGGGGTCGATCATCACCTGGGCCGGCAACGTCGCGAGGCCGTCGGCGCCCAGGGTCAGGCCCTTGGCAATCGCTCCGGCGCTCGTCAGCTCCAGCACCTCGGCGACCAGATCGGCGACGCCGGTCGGGCGGACGTTCAGCGCGATGCGTCCGGCCTCCAGCCGCGAGAAGTCGAGGATGTCGTTGATCGTCGTCAGCAGGGTCTGTCCCCCGGCGGCGATGCGGTCGAGATAGCGCCGGGCGCGCGGCGACAGGTCGGGCTCGTCGGCCGCCAGGTTGGCGAAGCCGATCACGGCGGTCAGCGGCGTGCGCAGCTCGTGGCTCATATTGGCCAGGAACTCGCCCTTCACGGCGGCGGCGGTCTCGGCCTCGGCCCGGGCGGCGCGCAGGTCCAGCTCCAGGGTCTTGCGGGCGGTGACGTCGCGGATGATGTCGGTGATGCCGTTGGGAACGCCGGTCAGCGGGTCACAGGCCAGGGTCGGCCGCGACTCCAGCCAGATCATGCCGCCGTCCTCGCGGAAGGCGCGGTACTCGACCGTGGCGGCCGGCGGGGCCGAGGCGCCGTCGAGGCACTCGCGCTGGGCGCGGACCACCTCGCCGATCTTGGCCAGGTCGTCGGGGTGCAGGGTCTTCAGATAGCCCGCGCCCAGCAGGTCCTCGGGCGGATAGCCCATGATCGAACGGGCGGCCGGCGAGATGTAGGTCATCTGCCCGTGCAGGTCGCTGTGGGCGATGATGTCCAGGGCGCTCTCGGCCAGCAGGCGGAACTTGGCCTCGCTGCGTTCGGCCGCGGCGCTGGTCTCGACCAGCTCGGTTATGATCGCGCGGCGCTGGCGCTGGAAGGCGGCGACCGGCAGGGCGACGAAGGTCGAGACGGCCAGGAACAGCTGCAGCACGGCCGACTGCGTGGCCGGGCCCGACAGGATCAGGTGGATGGGTCCGTGGCCCGCGATGGTCAAGACGAGCGCGATCGCCGCCACCAGCACCACGCCCAGGACCGCGCCCAGCACCTCCTGGCGCCACGCCGCCAGCAACATGACCGGCGGCACCAGGAACAGGAACGGATACTTGGTCTGGCCGAAGACGGCGGCGGTCATCAGGCCGCAGGCGACGATCGACAGCGCCCCGTCGCGGGTCAGGGGGCGCTCGCGCAGATAGAATTTGGCCTTGAACAGGACCAGCAGGCAGGGGCCGACGGTCAACATGCCCAGGATGTCGTTCAGCACCCAGCCGGTGACGTTGCTCAGGAGGTCGCCGCCGCGCAGCAGCGTGTAGATCGACGACGCGGCGCCTCCCACGATCACCGGGGCCATGAACCCGCCCAGCAGGACGAAGGCCAGCATGTCGCGCGGTCGGCCCAGGTCGATCGCCTCGCCCGTCATACGGCGTACGGCGACCGCGGCCAGCAGCGCCTCGGAGATGTTCAGCGTCACCAGGATGGCGTTGATCGTCGGGCTGTCGCCCGCGTGGGCGCCGGCCGCCAGGGCGCCCAGAAGTCCGCCGGCCACCAGAGCCGGCCAGCGCCGCGAAGGCGACGACAGAAGACACGCGGCCAGGAAGCCGTTCGACAGCCAGATCGGCGAGATTTGACTATAAGCGCGGGGGATCTCGACGCAGAGATAGGCTAGGCCGGCAAAGCCAAATGCGACGCCCAAAGCGGCCAGAAGCGTGGCCGCTAAGTCATCGCGAGTCTTGGGCTCGATCGTTGGCTGGTCGACCATGCTCTGAACCGGCCGGTCAGGAATCTCCGGTGGATTCGGTTATTTCATCCGATCCGGGAAAACGCCAGAAAAGCTTGGCATAACGCGATTTCTAACCGCATTTGACCTCTTGGACGACGCCGGTGTCGGCGTTGAACAGGATGTTCAGGCGGTCGGCGCGGTAGTCCATCGTCACCGGACAGGTCGTGCACGCCACGCGCCAGCGGGAGGGGTCGACCGGAGCCGGCAGGCTGGTGCGCGACTTGCCGACGAAGGCCTGGGCCTCCTTCAGTCCGCACTGATCCTTGGCGGCCTCGGCGACTGGCGGCTTGGCGGGCAGCGCGATGGCCGGCGGCGCGGTGGGCGTGCTGGGCGGCGGCGGCGGGGCCGGCTCGGGCGCGCTGGAGCACGAGGCCAGGATCAGACCCAGCGCCATCGCCGACAGTACCCGCTTCATGCCTGCTTCTCCCAACCGCGTTCGGCGCCCTGGCGCCAGTAGGACACCGGATGCCCGGCCTTCTTGAAGACGGACCAGCGTCCGCGCGCCATGGCCAGCGCCTGATCATCCCGGCCGTCGAACAGCAGGATGCAGCGCGACACCCCGGTCAGATCGCCCGGCTCGGCCCCGTCGATCAGGAACAGCGCGTCACCGGCGTTCGGGTTGCCGTCCTCGGCGGTCAGCAGCACCGGCTGGCGCTCGGCCATTGGCTCGCTGGCCAGGCCGTGCGGCAGGAAGCTGTCCTCGCGCCAGGTCCAGAGGTGCTGGTCCAGCGCCTCGATGCGCCGAGGATCTCCGCCGCGCACCAGCGCCTTCCAGCCCCTGCCCAGCGTCTTTTCCAGAAGCTCGGGCAGCACCGCCTCGAGCGGCGAGCGCTCCAGGTGGTAGAACCAGACCTCGCAGGGGTTAGCGGTCATCAAATTTCCCTGTCATCCCGGGCGAAGCGTAGCGAAGACCCGGGACCACCACAAACTCAGCGCTTCCCGTGGTCCCGGCTCGGCGCGCTATGCGCTTGGCCGGGATGACAGCTTTCGCGGATCAGCCCTCGTAGGCGTCTGCGACGAGGCGGTTGAGCAGGCGAACGCCGTAGCCGGCCGCGCCGTCCGGCACGGTCGGGTCGGTCGAGGGCTTCTTCCAGGCGACCGAGGCGATGTCCAGGTGCGCCCACGGCACGCCGTTGACGAACTTCTGCAGGAACAGGCCCGCCGTGATCGAGCCGGCCGGACGGCCGCCGATGTTCTTCATGTCGGCGATCGGGCTTTCGATCTGCTTCTCGTAGGCGGCCGGCAGCGGCAGGCGCCACAGGCTCTCGCGCTCAGCCTTGCCGGCGGCGAGAAGTTTTTCCGACAAACCATCGTTATTGCTGAACAAACCGGCGTAGTCATGACCCAGCGAGATGATGATCGCCCCGGTCAGGGTGGCCAGGTCGATCATGAACTGCGGCTTGAAGCGGTCCTGGCAGTACCAGAGGGCGTCGGCCAGCACGAGGCGGCCTTCGGCGTCGGTGTTGATGACCTCGATCGTCTGCCCCGACATCGAGGTGACCACGTCCCCGGGACGCTGGGCGTTACCGTCCGGCATGTTCTCGACGAGACCGAGAATACCGATGGCGTTGACCTTGGCCTTGCGGCCGGCCAGGGCGTGCATGACGCCGGTCACGGCGGCCGCGCCGCCCATGTCCCACTTCATGTCTTCCATGCCGTCGGCCGGCTTGATCGAGATGCCGCCGGTGTCGAAGGTGACGCCCTTGCCGACGAAGGCGATCGGCTGGGCCGATTTGTCGGCCGCGCCCGTCCACTTCATGATGACCAGCTGGCTCTCGCGGCGGCTGCCCTGGCCGACGCCCAGCAGGCTGCCCATCCCCAGCTCGGCCATCTGGGCCTCGCCGAGAACCTCGACCTCCAGGCCCAGGCTCTCCAGGCTCTTGGCGCGGGCGGCGAACTCTTCCGGATGCAGGATGTTGGCCGGCTCGGAAACGAGGTCGCGGCTGAAGACGATGGCGTCGGCCAGGGCGGCCAGCGGCTCGTAGGCCTTCTGGGCCTTGACCGGGTCGGCGGCGGCGACCTTCACCACCTGGACCGAGGGCTTCTTGTCGGCCTTCTCGGTGGTGCGGTACTTGTCGAAGCGATAAGCGGCCAGGCGCGCGCCGAAGGCGGCGCGGGCGGCGCTCTCGGCGTCGGCGCCCAGCTTCAGGACCAGCTCGGTGACGCCCGTGGTCTTGATGGCCTGATAGGCCGAGGCGGCGGCGGTCTCGACCGCTTCCGGCTCCACCGCGCCCGAACCGTCGACGCCGACCAGCACCAGGCGGGCGGCTTCCAGGCCATGGGGCGCGACGACGTCCAGCGTCTGGCCCTTGGCGCCGGTGAAGCGGCCGCCGGCGATGGCGCGCGCCAGGGCGCCGCCGGTCGAACTCGTTGGCGGCCTTGGCCTCCGGCGACAGGGCCGCGCCCTCATGGGCCAGGACCGCGAGGGCGGCCGTGGCGCCGGCCTGGGTGTCGACGGGGACGAACTCGATACGCATGCCGCGCTCCTGCATTTGGGCGACTTCTAGGTGGCGCGTCACGACGCGCCGCCACTCAATCTTGAACTAGGCGGCATAGTCCAATGCCGCGCCATAGAAAAGGCTCCGTTGGGCCGCACTCGGCACAGCTAAGTCAGGTCCCCCGTTGTGTCGACGCGAAGCCCCCGTGTAGAACGACCCATCTTCGGGGTTCGTCCCACGAATCCATCCGCCCGAACCCCCACTCGATGCGCCTCATAGAACGCTATCTCTTCCGGCAGTTGCTAGGCCCGACGCTGCTGGCGACGGCGGCCCTGGTGGCGCTCGCGCTGTTGGCGCGCAGCCTGTCGGAGTTCGACGTGCTGGTGGAACAGCGCCAGAGCGCGCTGGTGTTCCTGAAGATCATCGTCCTGGCCCTGCCCCAGCTTCTCGGCATCATGATGCCACTGGCCCTGTTCGTGGCCGCGCTGGTGGCGCTGAACCGTCTGCATACCGAGCAGGAAATCGTCGTCTGCTTCGCCGGCGGCATGAGCCGCTGGAGTGTCATCTCGCCGGCCATGCGCCTGGCGGTGATCGCGGCCCTGGTGTCGCTGGTCTCGGGCCTGTGGCTGCAGCCCTGGAGCGCCCGCCAGATCCGCGAGACGTCCTTCGACATCAAGACCGACGTCGCCTCGACGCTGGTTCAGCCAGGCCAGTTCACCGAACCGGGTCCGGGCCTGACGGTCTATGCGCAGTCGATCGACCGCGACAACAAGATCCAGAACCTGTTCATCCACCAGGACACGGCCAACGGCGGCGCCTCGACCTATTCGTCACGTGAGGCCGAGATCGCCACCCGCCGGGGCGAGCCGGTGCTGATCATGCGCCATGGCTCCAACCAGCAGTTCTCGCGCCAGGGCGTGCTGCAATACACCTCGTTCGACGAGTACACCTTCGACCTGTCCAGCCTGTCGCACACTGACGAGCTGCTGCACTACAAGATCGCCGACCGCTATCCGCACGAGCTGTTCTTCCCCGACCTGACCCAGGACTGGGAGCAGCGGAACAAGGGCAAGCTGCTGGCGGAAGGTCATTCGCGGTTCGCCGCCCCGCTCTACAACATCGCGCTGATGACCATGGCCCTGGCGGCCGTGCTGGGCGGCTCGTTCAGCCGCATGGGCTATGGCAAGCGGATGGCCGCCGTCGGCGCCGCCGCCGCGGTGGTCCGCATCGTCGGCTTCGGCGTGCAGGCCGCTTGCGAGGACAACGCCTGGCTGAACGTCCTGCAGTACATGGCGCCGCTGGCCGCCACGTGGTGGGGCCTGTCGCAGGTCTTCCGCCAGAAGGTCTCGCCGCGCCGCGCCGCCCGGATGGCAAAGGCCGCCCCCGCCCTGTCGGGAGCCGCGTGATGCTGACCATGGGCATGCTGGAACGCTACGTCCTCAAGCGCACCATGAGCGCCCTGGTGGCGGCCCTGGCCGTGCTGGGCGCGATGGTGATGCTGATCGCCTTCGTCGACATCGCCCGCAACGTCGGCACGCGGGCGGACGCCAGTTTTTTCCAGCTTCTGTATCTGACCTTCCTGCAGGCTCCCGCCACCATCCTGGTGCTGGCCCCGTTCGTCTTCCTGTTCGGCACCATGTGGGCCTTCGTCGAGCTGAACCGGCGCAGCGAGCTGATCGCCATGCGCGCCGCCGGGGTCTCGGCCTGGCGGTTCATCATGCCCGCCGCGATGGCCTCGTTCTTCATCGGCCTGCTGAGCATCACCCTGCTCAACCCGCTGACCACGGCCATGACCGCCAAGTTCGAGACCGAGCGCGACCGGGTCATGAACGGCTACCTGAAAGAGGCCCCCAAGGGCACCTGGCTGCGTCAGGGCGACGACAAGACCCAGATCGTCATCCGCGCCCGGGACCGGGACCTGATCGACGGCTCGGTGCGCCTGCGGGGCGTGTCGCTGTTCGTCTACACCCTGAACAACAAGGGCGTGATGGACTTCACCCGCCGCATCGAGGCCAACGAGGCGCGGCTTGAACCGGGCTTCTGGCGCTTGACCGGCGTGCGCGAGGCCACGCCCGGCGCCGGGGCGATCCGCTCCGACAGCCTGTCGATCCCCTCCAATCTCGACGACCGCACCGCCTCGGAGCGCTTCAATACGCCCCAGGCCGTGGCCCTGTGGCGGCTGCCCGCGACGATCCAGCGTACCGAGGACGCCGGCTTTTCGGCCGCGCCGTTCAAGCTGCGGCTGCAGCAGGACCTGGCCACGCCGATCCTGTTCGCCGCCATGTCGGTGCTGGCGGCGGCCTTTTCGCTGCGCCTGATGCGGCTTGGCGGCCTGGCCGCCCTGGCCGGTTCTGGCGTCGCGCTGGGCTTTGGGTTCTTTTTCTTCAACGAGCTATGCAGCACCTTGGGCAAGGCCGACGTTCTGGCCCCGTTCATCGCCGCATGGACACCGCCAACCGTCGCGCTTTTGGCGGGCTTCACTTTGCTTTGCTATACGGAAGATGGGTGAGTCATTGCTGCCAGGGTCATTCATGACTGAAACGCGTCCCAGCGTCCCGTCCGCCTGCCGCGCGCTGCTGTTCAGCGGCGCGGCCTGGCTGGCGTTCGCCTGCGCGGGCGCGGCCCACGCTCAGCAAAGCCTGGCCACGATCCCGCCGACGCCGGTGGTTCCCGCCGCCCCTTCCGACGGCCTGACGGACGAGGGCTATTACCTCGAATCCGACCTGCTGATCCGGGACGACGTCAACCAGATCATGACGGCGCGCGGCAAGGTGCAGAGCCGCTATCAGGGCCGCACGCTGCGCGCCGACGAGGTGATCTACAACGCCAAGACCGGCGAGATCACGGCCAACGGCCACGTCCAGCTGATCAATCCGGACGGCACCGCCGAGTTCGCCGACCACATGGAAGTCGACAAGGACATGAAGGCGGGCTTCGCCCAGAACTTCGCGGCCCGTCTCGACCAGAACATGAAGATCGCGTCGGTCACGGCCGTGCGGCGCAACGCCAACATTCAGGAACTGAACCGGGCGATCTACACCCCCTGCGAGGTCTGCGCCGAAAAGCCGACGCCGACCTGGTCGGTCTCGGCCGACAAGATCGTGCAGGATAAGCAGAAGCAGCTGATCTACTACAAGAACGCCACCATCCGTCTGTGGGGCGCGCCGATCCTGTACATGCCGCTGTTCTGGCATCCGGATCCGCAGGCCAAGCGCAGCTCGGGCTTCCTGGCGCCGAAGATCGACTTCTCCAAGGGCCGGGGCACCTCGTACAACCAGCCCTACTATTACGTGATCTCACCGTCGTCGGACGTGATCATCGCCCCGCAGATCAGCACGGGCGTCAATCCGTTCCTGAACGTGAACTACCGCAAGCGCTTCTACTCGGGGGCGATCGAGGCGCGCGGCGGCTTCACCTACGACAAGGATTTCGACATCCACGGCGACCGATTCGGTCAGTCGACCGCCCGCAGCTACATCCTGGCCAACGGCAAGTTCGACATCAACGAGAAGTGGAAGTGGGGTTTCACGGCCGAGCGCGTCTCCGACGCCCTGCTGTTCGACAAGTACAAGATCAACGACGTCTATGTGCAGCGCGGCCTGTTCACGAGCGACGACCACCGTCTGACCTCGCAGATCTACGCCACCCGCCAGGACGCCCGGTCGTGGTTCTCGGTGACGGCCGTCTCGATCCAGGGCCTGCGCGTCGTTGGCATCAATCCGACGACCAACTCGGCAAACGCCTTCGAGAACAGCGGCGCCTTCCCGTTGATCGGCCCGCTGGTCGAAGCCCGCTGGGAACCCGACACCCCGGTCCTGGGCGGTCGTCTGCGCCTGCAAGGCTCGGGCGTCATGCTCAACCGCTCGGAGTCGCAATACGGCGAACCGCCCTACTACCTGCCCGACTACAAGGGCCAGAACGGTGTCGATTCCAGCCGCGCCAGCTTCAAGGCCGACTGGCGCACCAGCACCATCGTCGGCAACGGCCTGAAGATCTCGCCCTTCGCCCAGGCCCGCGGCGACGCCTATTCGATCAAATCGTACATCACGCCGGCCGCGGCGGCCTTGGGCGACAGCGACAACGACACCTACACCCGCGCCCTCGGCGTGGGCGGCGTGGACCTGAGCCTGCCGTTCTACAAGCCGCTGAAGAACGGCGGCAACGTCGTGCTGGAGCCCCTGGCTCAGGTGGCCGTGGGTTCGGACAGTTCGCGCGTGCCCACCATCGTGGCCCGCAACGGGACCACGACCTACCTCTACAACGAGGACAGCGCGACGCTGGAGTTCGACGAAACCAACCTCTTCTCGGCCAACAAGTCGCCGGGCTTCGACCTCTATGAGGGCGGCCAGCGCCTGAACCTCGGCGGCCGCGCCACCTACACCCTGCCGGGCGGCCGCAGCGGCAGCATCCTGGTCGGCCGCAGCTTCCGCTCCGAGTTCGATCCGCTGATCCCGGCCCGCACCGGCCTGCAGAGCAAGTCGTCCGACTGGATCGTGGCCGCGACGGTCACGCCGGTCCGCGGCATCACGGCCTTCGCCCGCACGCGCCTCGACTCGGACACCCAGGAGATCAAGCGCCTGGAGACCGGCGTCGACGCCTTCACCACCCGTGGCTACGCCTCGGTCCGCTACCTGAAGGACGAGCTCGATTCCAACGGCAGCCGCCAGGAGAGCTTCGAGGCCCGTGGCGAGCTGAAGCTGACCAAGCACTGGTCGGTGACCACCTACGGCGCGCGCGACATGGTCGCCGACGTCTGGCGCCGCCGCGACCTGGGCGTCGCCTACCAGGACGACTGCATCCGCATCGACGTGATCTACCAGCAGCAGGACCGCTACGCCTCGACGGCCACCGGTCTGCGCCTGCAGCCTGACCATACGATCGTGTTCAGCCTTTCGTTCGCCACATTGGGCGCAGCAGGATACGTCTCCAAATGAGTGAACACGTCTTGGGGGGGCGTGCCGCGTCCGCGCGCGTCCGCCCGGTGTGTCTCGGGGGCGACGACCGCTTGGTCGACCAGGGGGAAACGTCAGATTTGGCGTTCGTCACTTCGGAAAACATGCTAACCGACCGCGCCCGCCGGGTGCGGCCAGGGACTAGAGGAACGACACTATCCATGCGGTCTGCGCGTAGCGTCACGACTTTCGCGGCCGGCGCCGCGTCCATTCTCGCCCTGACCGTGGCGAGCCTCGGCCTGCCCGCGCAAGCTCTTCAGGCGCAAGAGGCGGCTCCGCCTCAGGTCGCGGCCCCGCCGGCTCCGGCCGCCGCGCCGCCGGCGCCCGCCAACCCGCTGTCGGAAAGCGTGGCGGCGGTCGTCAACGACGAGATCGTCTCCAGCTATGACCTGATGCAGCGCATGCGCCTGCTGATGGCCACCTCGGGCATGCAGGCCACCCCGGAGAACCTGCCGCAGATCGAGCAGGAAGCCCTGCGCTCGCTGATCGACGAGCACCTGCAGATGCAGGAGCTCAAGCGCGTCGAGAAGCAGCAGAAGATCACGATCATCTCGACTGACAAGGAAGTCGACGAGCAGATCGGCGACATCGCCCAGTCCAACAAGATGACCGCCGAGCAGCTGAAGCAGTCGCTGGTCCAGCAAGGTATCGGCCTGGACACCTGGCGCGCCCAGCTGCGCGCCGACTCTTCGTGGCAGGGCTGGATCCAGGGCCGCTACGGTTCGCGCCTGCGCATCGGCGAAGACCAGATCAAGGCTTATCAGCGCCGCCTGGCCGACGCGGCGGCCAAGCCGCAGTACCAGGTCAGCGAGGTGTTCCTCGACGCCGCCCGCGTCGGCGGCATGGAGGTAGCCACCAACGGCGCCGCCCAGCTGATCAACCAGATGCAGCAAGGCGCGCCCTTCGCCGCCGTCGCCCGCCAGTTCTCGGGTTCGGCCACGGCCGCCAACGGCGGCGACGTGGGCTGGGTCAGCCCGGGCGAGATGCCGCCGGAAGTCGACGCCGCGCTCGAAGAACTGCGCCCCGGCCAGCTGTCCAAGCCGATCGCGGTCAAGGACGGCGTCTATATCGTCTATCTGCGCGACAAGCGCGCCGGCTCGAAGACCGCGATCGTCGACCTCAAGCAGGTCGCCGCCCCGCTGGCCGCCGACGCCACCGAGGCCCAGGTCGCCGCGGCCACCAAGCTGCTGACCGACCTGAAGCCCAAGATCGCCAACTGCACGAGCCTGGAAGCCACCGCCGGCAAGGTGGACGGCCTGGTCGCCGGCGACCTCGGCGAGGCCGAGATCACCGACCTGGCCCCCGCCTTCCAGGAAGCGGCCAACAAGCTGGACGTCGGCCAGATCTCGGATCCGATCCGCACCGACGCCGGCATGCACCTGATCGCGGTCTGCGGTAAGCGCCAGGGCGGCGCCAACGCCCCGTCGCACGACCAGATCGAGAACCGCCTGCGCGGCCAGCAGCTGGCGCTGATCTCCAAGCGCTACCTGCGCGACCTGCGCAACCAGGCGACCATCGAGACCCGATAGGCCAGAACCCAGTGACACTCCGCCCGCTCGCCCTCAGCGCTGGTGATCCCGCCGGCGTCGGCGCGGAGATCATCGCCAAGGCCTGGGCCGCCCTGCGCCAGGACGGCCCCGCCTTCGTGGTGGTGGGCGACGCCCAACTGCTGGCCTCGGCCGGCGGCGGGGTGAAGGTCCGCGCCGTGACGGGTCCCCACGAGGCCGCCGGCGTCTTCGCGCAAGCCCTGCCGGTCATCGACATCCCCCTGCTCTCCCCGGTCGTCTCGGGCCAGCCCTCGCCGACCTATGCGCCGCAGGTGATCCGCTGGATCGAGACCGGCGTGGGCCTGGCCTTGTCCGGCGCCGTCTCGGGCCTGGTCACCGCGCCGATCGCCAAGGCCCCGCTCTACGAGGCCGGCTTCAAGTTCCCCGGCCACACCGAGTTCCTGGCCGAGCTGACCGCCGCGGCGACCTTCGACGGCGCGCGCGGCCCGGTGATGATGCTGGCCGCCGGCGACCTGCGGGCGACGCTGGTGACCATCCACACCGCCATCGCCAAGGTCCCGGCCGCCCTGACCGTCGAGAGCATCGTCAACAGCGGCCTCGTCACCGCCCAGGCCCTGCGCCAGGACTTCGGCGTCGAGCGGCCCCGCCTGGCCGTCGCCGCCCTGAACCCGCACGCCGGCGAAGGCGGAGCCCTGGGCCGCGAGGAGATCGAGATCATCGCCCCGGCCGTCCGCGCCCTGAAGGACCAGGGCGTCGACGCCTTCGGTCCGGCCCCGGCCGACAGCCTGTTCCACCCGGCCGCCCGCCTCGGCTACGACGGGGTGCTGTGCATGTACCACGACCAGGCCCTGATCCCGGTCAAGATGCTGGACTTCTGGGGCGGCGTGAACATCACCCTGGGGTTGCCGATCGTACGCACCTCGCCCGACCACGGCACCGGCTTCGACATCGCTGGACGCGGCCTCGCCCGTCCCGATAGCCTGATCGCCGCCATCAGGCTGGCGGCCGACATCGCCGCCCGCCGCGGCGGCTGAAAGATAGAGACGATGAGCCTGGCCGACCTGCCGCCCCTGCGCGAGGCCCTGGAGCGCCATGACCTGCTGGCGCGCAAGAGCTTCGGCCAGCACTTCCTGCTGGACCTGAACATCACCCGCAAGATCGCCCGCCTGGCGCAAGTCGGCGAAGGGGATGTCGTGGTCGAGGTCGGTCCGGGCCCCGGCGGCCTGACCCGCGCCCTGCTGGAGACTGGCGCCAGGGTCGTGGCCATCGAGAAGGACAGCCGCTTCCTGCCCCTGCTGTCCGACCTCGCCGAGGTCGCCGACGGCCGCCTGGAGCTGGTCGAGGGCGACGCCCTGAAGGTCGACGCGCTGAAGGCCGCCGGCGGGCCGGCCCACGTCGTCTCCAACCTCCCCTACAACGTCGGCACCCAGCTTCTGATCAACTGGCTCACGGGGCCCTTCAAGCCGCTGTCGATGACCCTGATGTTCCAGAAGGAAGTCGCCGACCGCATCGTCGCGCATACCGACGACGACGCTTACGGCCGCCTGGCCGTGATCTCCCAGGTGCTGTGCGACGCCAAGACGGTCATGGACCTGCCCGCCAAGGCCTTCACACCGCCGCCCAAGGTCGCCTCGGCCGTGGTTCGCCTTGTGCCCAAGGCGGACCCGCCGCCGGCCGACCTGATCGCCGCCCTCGAACGCGTCACCGCCGCCGCCTTCGGTCAACGCCGCAAGATGCTACGCTCCAGCCTCAAGGGGCTGGGCGGCGGCGAGCTGTGCGAAAAGGCCGGCATCAGCCCCGACGCCCGCGCGGAGGTCATCGACCTGGCCGGCTTCCTGGCGCTGGCGCGGGCGAGCCTGAGCCAAGCTTCAGCTTAGGTTCATCTGGACGGATGCTTCCTGGCTCAACACCGCCAGGGAGGCTCCCATGATCGTCCGCCTGTCCATCGCCTGCGCCCTGCTCGGCTTCTCAGCCCTGGCGATCTTGGTCTAGGCGCCCTCGAACGCCGCGATGATCGGGCACGGGCCAGTGTCGGACGCCGCGCAGGCGCGCGCCAGCTTGTCGAGGGAGGCCCGCGCCGCCCGCAGCTCGGCGATCTTCTCATCCAGCGCCGCGATCCGTTCCCGCGCCAGGGCCCTGGCGCGCGCGCGGTCCTCGCCGGAGTCCAGCGCCAGCAACTCGCCGATCTGTTCCAGCGTGAACCCGGCGCCCTGCGCGGCGCGAATGAACTTCAGCCGCCGTAGGTCCTCGGCGTCGTAACGCCGAATGCCGCCGGACAGCGCCGAACCGCCGGACTTGTCGGGCGTTCGCAACAGACCCCGCCGCTGGTAGTAGCGCACCGTCTCCACCCCGACTCCGCCTTCGCGCGCCAAGGTCGCGATCGTGTTGGCCATGCCTTGACTCCGTACCATGGTACGGACCCCACATGGGGCGGACGCAGTCGCGCGCCAAGGAGTTCAAGCGATGAGTCCGTGAAAACCGCCGTGTTGTATCGCATGGTCATGCCAGGGCACGTCTGCCCCTATGGCCTGAAGGCGATGCACCTGCTGAAGGCCAAAGGCTATGTCGTCGAGGATCATTGGCTGAAGACTTGCGCCGAGACCGACGCCTTCAAGGCCGAGCACGACGTCAAGACCACGCCCCAGGCCTTCATCGACGGACAGCGGATCGGCGGTTACGACGATCTGCGCCGGCATTTCGGCGCGAGGGTCCGCGATCCCAAGGCCCTGACCTACACCCCGGTGATCGCCGTCTTCGCCGTCGCCGCCCTGATCGCCCTGGCGGCCAGCCAGGCGGCCTTCCATACGCCCCTGACGGCGCAGGCCGCCGAGTGGTTCGTGGCTTTCTCCATGAGCCTGCTGGCCATGCTCAAGCTGCGCGACGTCGAGACCTTCTCGACCATGTTCCTGAACTACGACCTGCTGGCCCGCCGCTGGGTTCCGTACGGCTATGTCTATCCTTTCGCCGAGCTGACGGCCGGGGTGTTGATGGCGGCCGGCGTGCTGACGGGATTTGCCGCGCCCTTGGGCCTGTTCATCGGCGGCGTGGGCGCGGTTTCGGTGTTCAAGGCGGTCTATATCGACAAGCGCGAGCTGAAATGCGCCTGCGTTGGCGGAGACACCAACGTGCCGCTGGGCTTCGTGTCCCTGACCGAAAATTTGCTGATGGTGGCGATGGCCCTCTGGATGCTGACCCGTCACCACGGCTAATCTGCCCCAAAGTCTATTGACGGTGGGGCCGGCGCTCTCGAGCCTTGGCCAGGGCGAAGTGGGGCGAATGTGACTATCAAAAGCGCGGTGAAGGCGCCATCGACGGTTGCGCGGCGCTTGCTCTTCATGGCGCTGACCCTCGCGGCCCCCGCCATCCTGCTGATGGGCGCGCTGGCGGCCCAGCAGTATGCGGAGGGTCAGCGCCGCTTCTCCACCCAGTTGATCGCCATGACCCGGGCCCTCTCCCTGGCCGCTGATCGCCAGATCGGCCAGGGACAGAGCATTCTGCAAGGCCTGGCCGTCTCCCCCGCCCTGGCCCAAGGCGACCTCGCCACCTTCGAAAAGCAGGCTCGCGAGGCCGTGGAGGGGCGCGAAGGCTGGATCGTGCTGATGACCCACGACGCCCAGTTGATCAACACGCGGATAGCCCCGGGCCGGCCGACGCCCTACGCCCCCGTCTCGCCCACGTCCTGGCGCGAGATGACCACGGGCAAGTCGAACGTCAGCAACTTGATCCCGCGCCGGGGGGCCGGTCCGATCATCGGCGTGAACATGCCCGTCCTGGTCAACGGCAAGCTGCTGGTGCTGGCCTATATGCAGCAACCGGCGGCCTTCCACGCCCTGATGACCGCCCAGACGTTTCCCGAGACCTGGACCGCCAGCATCGTCGACCGCAACGCGGCCCTGGTGGCGCGCTCGCGTGATCAGGAAAGTATGGTGGGCAAACACGCCAGCCTGGACATGCGGCAGGCCATGGCGCGGGCGAACGACGGCGTCGTGCGGACCCACACCCTCGACGGCGTCCAGACCCTGTCGGCCTTCAGCCGCTCACCGACCTATGGGTGGACCTTCATCGTCGGGGTGCCGCGCGAGGAACTGAACAGGACGGTGCTGACCTCGCTAGGCCCCGCCATCGCCGGCGCCGCCCTGCTGATCGCCCTGGGCGTGGCGGCAGCGCTCGCCTTTGCCCGCCCCATCTCGCGCGACGTCCGGGGCCTGGTGGCCGAGGCCGAGGCCCTGGCCTCCGGCCGGCCGCTGGATCCGGCCCCCTCGCACCTGCAGGAGATCGCCGAGGTGCGCGGCTCGCTGCGGGCCGCCGCCGCCATCCTGCGGGCGCGTGACGACGACGCCCGCCGCGCCGCCGAGCGCCAGCAGCTGATGATCAACGAGCTGAACCACCGGGTGAAGAACACCCTGGTCGTGGTCCAGTCCCTCGCCCGCCACAGCCTCCGTGAAGGCGACCAGAACGGCCTCGCCCAGTTCAACGATCGCGTCTACGCCCTGGCCTCCGCCCACGACCTGCTCACCCGCCGCAACTGGGAAGGCGCGGACCTGGGCGAGTTGCTGGCCGAGGCGCTGAAGCCCTATGCCAGCCAGGTGAGACTGGACGGGCCGCCCCTGCCCCTGGCGCCGAACGCGGCCCTCGCCCTGGCGATGATCTTCCACGAGTTGGCCACGAACGCCTCGAAATACGGCGCGCTGTCGATCGAGACCGGCCAAGTCGCCATATCCTGGAGTTTGGGCGGCCACACCTGTCGACCGTCGAGTGGCGCGAACGCGGCGGCCCGCTGGTCAGGCCGCCCGAGCGCGGCGGGTTCGGCTCGCGCCTGATCGCTGCCAGCCTTAAGGGCGACCTGGCCGGCTCGGCGACCTTCGACTACGCCCCCGAGGGCCTGACCTGCGTGATGAGCATCATCGCGCCCCCCCAAGTCTCCTTGGCGAAAGGCGCCGCCTGAGCGGGCGAAGCCAAGACCGATCGTCGCAGCGCCTCCTTGTCGCCTTGGCTTGGCCACACCGCATCTGCAATAGGTCGAGGGCGTCTTAGGGGATTTGCGCGATGGACCTGACATTCCTGATCGGAGCCGTTCTGGGCTCGGGCCTCTTCATCGCGTTCGGCCGACCACCAGCCGAAAAGCTGATCGCCTTCGTGCAGGAACGCATGCGCGGGAACTAACGTGACCGTCCGGGACTTGATTGAGCAAGGTCGCACAGGGCGACCGCTCACGGAGTCCCTACGATGTCCATTCTCGCCTGGCTCCTTCTGGGCCTGATCGCCGGCTTCATCGCCAGCAAGCTCGTCAACCGTTCCGGCAGCGGCGTGCTGCTCGATATCGTGCTCGGCATCGTCGGCGCGTTCGTCGGCGGCTGGCTGTTCAATCAGTTCGGCAATGGCGGCGTGTCGGGTTTCAACCTGTACAGCCTGATCGTGGCCACCATTGGCGCCGTCGTCATCCTGGCGCTGTACCATCTGATCTTCGGCCGTCGCGCGCTTTAAGGCGCAGCGGCCTCGGCGGCGGGTGAAAGCTCGCCGCCGAGCCTTAGATCTCTTCCTTGAGAAGATCGCCCACCAGGTCGCCGATCCACGGGTTACGCGCCCGTTTCAGACGTTCGGCGTGATAGATGTGGGCCAGGTCCGAATAGGCCCGATCGAAATCCTCGTTGAGAATGACGTAGTCGAAGCGTTCCCAGTCGGCGACCTCGTCCTTGGCGCGCGACAGACGGCGATGGATGACCTCCTCGCTGTCCTGGCTGCGCGCGTGCAGGCGGCGGCTCATCTCGGCCAGCGACGGCGGCAGGATATAGACCAGCACGCTGTCTTCCCCGGCCTGGGCGTGCACCTTCATGGCGCCCTGGAAATCGATGTCGAACAGGGCGCTTTCGCCCCGCTCCAGGGCCTGCATGATCGGCGGCTTGGGGCTGCCGTAGAAGTTTCCGTAGACCTCCGCCCATTCCAGGAAGGCGTCATCATCGATCATGGCCTGAAACGCTTCGCGGGTGACGAAGTGATAGTCGCGCCCATCGTGCTCGCCCGGCCGCGGCTCGCGCGTGGTGTAGCTGATCGACAGGTGCAGGTCGTTGTGGTCGGCCACCAGGCGGCGGGTCAGCGAGGTCTTGCCGACGCCCGAGGGCGCGACCACCATCAACAGCAGGCCGCGGGTATTGTGGTGGGGTTTATTCAACGTTCTGGACCTGCTCGCGGAACTGTTCGATCACGGCCTTCAGCTCCAGACCGATCGCGGTCAGGGCGGTCAGGGCCGATTTCGAGCAGAGAGTATTGGATTCTCGCATGAATTCCTGGGAGAGGAAGTCGAGCCTGCGGCCCGACGCGCCCTCGCCGCAAAGAAGCGCGCGTGCGGCCGCGACGTGGCTGGCCAGGCGATCGAGTTCCTCGCGCACGTCGGCCTTCACGGCCTGGACGGCGGCTTCCTGGACGATGCGCTCTTCGGAAGCGGCCTCGCCGATCAGATCGGCCATGCGGCGGGCGAAGCGATCCTTCAGAATGGCGGGCTGACCGGAGGCCTCGTGTTCGGCCTGGCGGGTCAGATCCTCGATTTTGTCGATCAGGCCGTTCAGCACCGGATCGAGGGCCGCGCCTTCCTCCAGGCGGGCGATTTTCAGGCGATCAAGGGCCTGGCCGATCGAGGCGGCCATGCCGGCCTCGACGGCGGCGCGGGTCTCGGCGTCGTCCTCGTCCTCGCGGGCCTCGATGACGCCCTTCAGGGCCAGCAGGCCGTCCAGGGCGGGCTTGGCGACCATGCCTGTGGCCACGTAGGGCCCACCGGCGGTCAGATAGCGCTCCAAGACCGCGATATTGACCTGGGTCTCGCCCGAGGTCTCGGCGCGCTTGGCCTGGACGTTGAGCGTCAGCTGGCCACGCTGGAAGCGGCCTTGGGAGCCTTCACGCGCGGCGCGCTCCAGGCTCTCGAAGGCGGGCGGACCGCGGAAGCGGGTCTCGAGATTGCGGCCGTTGACGCTGCGGGCTTCGACCGCCCAGGTCCAGGCGCCGTGGGCGCCCTCGACCCGGGCGAAGCCGGTCATCCCCGAAATCGACATGCCTAGCCCCCCGCCAGCGGCTTGGCGGCCGGCGGGGCCGCAACCACGGGCGCCCGGCGCCGGCGCGGTTGCGTTCGATCTGGCGCCACTTGGCGACGTTGGCGTTGTGCTGCTCCAGCGTCGAGGCGAACACGTGGCCGCCCGTGCCGTCGGCGACGAAATAGAGGTCGTTGGTCCTGGCCGGGTTCAGCGCCGCCTCCAGGGCCGCGCGGCCCGGGTTGGCGATCGGCGTCGGCGGCAGGCCTTCGATCCTGTAGGTGTTGTAGGGCGTGAATGCATCCAGCTCGGACCGGCGCAGGCCGCGGCCCAGCGGACGGCCGCGCGAGATGCCATAGATCACGGTCGGGTCGGTATCCAGGCGCATGCCGGTGCGCAGCCGGTTGATGAACACCGCGGCCACCTGTGGCCGCTCCCCCTTCACGCCCGTCTCCTTCTCGACGATCGAGGCCATGATCACGGCCTCGTCCTTCGACTGGTAGGGCAGGCCCGACTGGCGGTTGGCCCACAGCTGGTTCAACAGCTTGTCACGGTCGTCCATCATCCGCTTGAGCACGGCGGCGCGGTCCTCGCCGCGCTGGACCTCGTAGGTCTCGGGCAGGATCGCGCCCTCGGGCGGCGTCGCGGCGCTGCCTTCCAGGATGTCCGACTTGGCCAGGATGTCCATGACCATGTCCGAGGTCAGGCCTTCGGGAATGGTGATCCAGTGGCGGACGATACGGCCGTGGCGGACGGCGTCCAGCACCTGGGCCATCGAGGCGCGGCTGGCGAACGCGTATTCGCCGGCCTTCAGCGTCCGGGCCGCGCCCGTGACCTTGGCGGCGGTCATGAAGATCGACGAGGAGCGGATCACCCCGCCGCGCTCCAGGCTGGAGGCGATCTCCGGCAGGCTGGCGCCCTTGCGCAGGACGACGGTGGTCTTGTCGCCGGCCTTGGCGGCGGGACCGGGGCCGTTATAGACCCAGGCCGCGCCGAGCAGGGCGACCATGCCGATCACGGCCAGGGTCGCGACGGCGCCGAAGACGGCGCGGATCAGCCGCCGCCCCACGGATGCGGTTTCGCGACGGTTCGCCCGAGCGGGCGAGCGCTTGGGCGCGCGGGAGGCGGGCGGCTTCTTGCTCACGAGACCTTCTTGAACACCACGGTGGCGTTGGTGCCGCCGAAGCCGAAGCTGTTGGACACGGCCACGTCGATCTTCATCGGCACGGCCTTGTTCGGCGCCAGGTTCATGGCGACGTGAACGTCGGGATTGTCGAGGTTGATCGTCGGCGGGGCGATCTGGTCGCGGATCGCCAGGATCGAGAAGATCCCCTCGATCGCGCCGGCCGCGCCCAAGAGGTGGCCCGTCATCGACTTGGTCGAGGACATGACGACGTTCTTGGCGTGGTCGCCCAGGAAGCGCTCGACGGCGCCGGCTTCCAGGCCGTCGGCCATGGTCGAGGTGCCGTGGGCGTTGATGTAGTCGATGTCCGAGGGCTTGAGGCCCGCGTCCTTGATCGCCGACGCCAGCGCCCGGCCGCCGCCTTCGCCGTCTTCCGACGGCGCGGTGATGTGGTGGGCGTCGCCCGACAGGCCATAGCCGACCACTTCGGCGTAGATCTTCGCCCCGCGCGCCTTGGCGTGCTCGTATTCTTCCAGCACGAGGGCGCCGGCGCCCTCGCCCATCACGAAGCCGTCGCGGTCCTTGTCATACGGACGCGAGGCCTTTTCGGGGGTGTCGTTCCAGTCGGTGGAGACGGCGCGGCAGGCGATGAAGCCGGCGATGCCGACCTTGCAGATCGCCGCTTCGGCGCCGCCGGCCACCATCACGTCGGCGTCGCCGTACTTGATCAGGCGCATGGCGTCGCCGATGGCGTGGGCGCCGGTGGCGCAGGCCGTCACGACCGCGTGGTTGGGGCCCTTGAAGCCGTACTTGATCGAGACCTGGCCCGAGATCAGGTTGATCAGGGCCGAGGAGATGAAGAATGGGCTGACCCGGCGGGGCCCCTTGGCTTCCAGCTCGAGCGCGGTGTCGGCGATCGTCGACAGGCCGCCAATACCCGAACCGAGGATGACGCCCGTGCGCCACCGGTCCTCGTCGGTCTGAGGAACCCAGCCCGAGTCCTTGACGGCCTCGTCGGCCGCGGCGACGCCGTACAGGATGAAATCGTCCACGCGCTTCTGGTCGCGCGGGCTCATGGTCAGGTCGGGGTTGAACGAGCCCTCGACATCCGGACCGCCGCCGCCGCGTCCATCGACGCGCGGAACCTCGCAGGCGACCTTGCAGGCATAGTCGGTCGGATCGAAGGCCGTGATGCGGTTGGCGCCGGACTTGCCGGCGAGGATGTTCTTCCAGGTGACGTCAACGCCGTGGCCCAGAGGGGTCAGCATGCCGATACCGGTGACGACGACTTTACGCATGGATCACTCCCAAACCTTCGTGCGGGGCGCGGGATGTGGGGAACTTCCCCCGTCCACGCCAGCCGCGAATCCCTGGCCTAAAGTATTTTGAGCCTCAAACGAAAACCGCCGCGCGCACGATGGCAAGAGCCCGTGCGACGCGGCGGAAATGGTCAGGTTCGACTAGCGAACTCGACGCCTTTTAGGCGGTCTTTTCCGTGATGAACTTCACGGCGTCGCCAACGGTCTGGATGTGCTCGGCGGCGTCGTCCGGGATTTCGATGTCGAACTCTTCTTCGAACGCCATCACCAGCTCAACGTTGTCGAGGCTGTCGGCGCCCAGGTCATCGATGAAGGAAGCCTTCTCGGTGACCTTCTCGGGATCGGCATCCAGGTGTTCGATGACGATCTTACGCACGCGCTCGAGAATGTCGGACATTCTGTTCAGTCCCTCATTATGAAATTTCGGCCCTCGGACATTGAGGCTGCGCCTCGCGGTCCGCGGGAAGTGTCGGGCTCCGCCTATCATGTTCCTTTTCGGCTTGCTAGCGGCAGACCGAAGGAGCGACGGCGGTTTTAGATCATGGCCATGCCGCCGTTGACGTGCAAGGTCTGACCGGTGACGTAGCCGGCCTGGTCGCTGGCGAGATAAACGCAAGCCGCCGCGATGTCGCTCCCCTCGCCAAGCTTGCCGGCGGGAATGGTCGCCAGGATGCCGGCCTTCTGCTGCTCGTTCAGCGAGTTGGTCATCGGGCTGGCGATGAAACCGGGGGCCACGCAGTTGACGGTCACGCCGCGGCTGGCCAGTTCCTGGGCCAAGGCCTTGGAAAAGCCGATCATGCCGGCCTTCGAGGCCGCGTAGTTGGTCTGGCCGGCGTTGCCGGTCACGCCGACCACCGAGGTGATGCCGATGATGCGACCGGCGCGGCGCTTCATCATGCCCTTGGCGGCGGCGCGGGACAGCCGGAAGTAGCCTTCCAGATTGACCTTGATCACGGTCTCCCAGTCCTCGTCCTTCATGCGGACGAGCAGGCCGTCGCGGGTCACGCCGGCGTTGGCGATCAGGATGTCCAGCGGCGCGCCGGCGGCTTCCTCGGCCTTGGCGACCAGGCCGTCGACGGCGGCGGAGTTGGAGATTCGCCGCCACGAACGACACGCGCTCGCCGAACTGGGCGGCCAGCTCCGAGAGAGCCGATTCGCGGGTGCCCGAGAGCACGACATGGGCGCCCTGCTCGTGCAGGGCCTTGGCGATGGCGCCGCCGATGCCGCCGGTGGCGCCGGTGACGAGAGCGGTCTTGCCGGTCAGATCGAACATGGCTGGGTCTCCCAATCCGAAATTGTCATCCCGGCCGCAGAGCCGGGATCGCCGGAATTGCCGGCGCGTGTGGCGGTCCCGGCTCTGCGCGCCTCGCGCTTGGCCGGGATGACAGTTTCTAAAGCGAGGCCGCGAAGGCTTCGAGATCGGCGGGCGTGTTGAGCGGGGTCGCCTCGGAGTTCGGAGCGATCCGCTTGGCCATGCCCGACAGCACCTTGCCGGCGCCGGCCTCGGCGAAGCGCGTGATACCGCCTTCGCCAGCCAGCCAGGTCATGCTCTCACGCCAGCGGACGCGGCCGGTGACCTGTTCGACCAGCAGCTTGCGGATCACGTCCGGGTCGTGGACCGGGGCGGCGGTGATGTTGGCGACCAGCGGCGCGCGCGGGGCGATGATGATGGTCTTTGCGAGAGCCTCGGCCATCTCGTCGGCCGCCGGCTGCATCAGCGGGCAGTGGAACGGCGCCGAGACGTTCAGCGGAATGGCCCGCGCGCCCAGCTCCTTGGCCTTCTCGATGGCCTTGTCGACGGCGGCTTTGGAGCCTGAGATCACGACATTGCCGTTGTTGTTGTCGTTGGCGACGACGCAGACGCCAACTTCCGCGCCCGCTGCGGCGGCGGCTTCGGCCAGAGCCAGGTCGGTCTTCGGACCGATCAACGAGGCCATGGCGCCCTCGCCCACCGGCACGGCGCGCTGCATGGCCTGGCCGCGCAACTTCAGCAGGCGCGCGGTGTCGGCCAGGGTGATGGCGCCGGCGGCGGCCAGGGCCGAGTATTCACCGAGGCTGTGACCGGCCACGAAGGCGGCGCGATCGATCCCGACGCCGAACTCCTTTTCCAGCGTGCGGGTGACCGCGAGGCTGACGGCCATCAGGGCCGGCTGGGCGTTCTCGGTCAGGGTCAGGTCGCCTTCGGGACCGTCCTTCATCAGCGCGAACAACTTCTGGCCCAGGGCGTCGTCGACCTCCTGGAAGACCTCGCGGGCGCTGGCGAAAGCCTCGGCGAGATCGACGCCCATGCCGACCGACTGGCTGCCCTGGCCGGGGAAAATGAAGGCGATGCTCATGGTGGCCCGCTCCGTCTTTGCAGATTCAAGGGCCGGAGGGTTAGGCGAAAGGCCCCATCGGGGCAAGTGCGGCGGCGGGCGCCCAGTGCTTGCAATTAAGAGGCGGCCACATCCAAAGTGCGCCCGCCAGCGTAGCTGGGCCATCCTTCCTCGGAGTCGCGCCATGAAACTCATCCTCGCCGGCGTCGCCGCGTTCGCCCTCGCCGCCGCTTCGCCCGCCCTCGCCGCCCTCAAGGTCGGCGACAAGGCCCCCGACTTCACCGCCAAGGCCGCCCTGGCCGGCAAGGACTTCGACTTCAAGCTGGCCAACGCCCTCAAGAAGGGTCCGGTGGTGCTGTACTTCTTCCCGGCGGCCTATACCGCCGGCTGCACCGCCGAGGCCCACGAGTTCGCCGAGGCCACGCCCGAATTCGAAAAGCTGGGCGCCACGGTGATCGGCGTCACGGCCGGCAATGTCGACCGTATCAAGGACTTCTCCAAGGAGCACTGCCGCGACAAGTTCGCGGTGGCCGCCGCCGACAAGGCGCTGATCAAGAGCTACGACGTGGCGCTGATGGTGAAGCCGGACTGGTCGAACCGCACGTCCTATGTGATCGCCCCGGACGGCAAGATCCTGATGTCGTACACCGACGGCAACTTCGCCGGCCACGTCACCCAGACCATGGACGCGGTGAAGGCCTACAAGGCCAAGAAGTAGCAGGGCCAAGAAGTAGCCAGCCTTTTCGGGTTCCGATCAGCCGCGCGGCTTGAGGGTCGCGCGGTCTGGGGGAGATGATCGGTCCATGATCGACCTCGCCCATATCGACCTCTCCGGTCTGGAACTGGGGCTGCGCGGCGTCGCCATCGGCGCCTTCGCCGCTACCGGTGTTTCCCTGGCCGCCAGCCGCAAGATGACGCCGACGCGCTGGGTCGGCGTGCTGCTGATGGCCTGCGCCATAGCCCACGGCTTCGAGAGCCATTTCTACTACACGACACGCCTGCACTTCAGCCTGCTGACATGGTTCCTGAGTTCGATGGCCGCCGGGGTGCTCTGGCTGTTCTGCTCGGTGCTGTTCGAGGACGAGCCGAAAATCCCGGCCTGGCGCTTAGCCGTGCCCGCGACGGTCATAGCGCTCTGGATCCCAGGCGCTTTTCTGCCGCCCTCGCACGCCCGCGCGATCGCCTGGTGGATCTTCGCGGCCGCCTCGCTGGCGATCAACGCGCACATCCTGCTGATGACCTGGCGCGGCTGGCGGATCGACCTCGTGGAGCGCCGCCGGCATCTGCGCGCGCCGATCGCGGCGGCGGCGACCGGTTACATGCTGGTCCAGACCCTGTGCGACTTCGGCTTGGGCAAGGGACCCGTGCTGCCCAGCCTCATCCAGGCCATCGCCCTGGCCGCCCTGGGCGTCGGCTCGGCCCTGGCCCTGCTGCGCGCCGAGCCGGTGCTGGTCCAGGCCCGGCCCGCGGCCGGCGAGCCACCCGTGGTTAAGCAGGCCGAGACCCTCGACCTCACCCCCGCCGACCGCCTGGTCCTGGCCCGCCTGGACAAGGCGATGAACGAGAACGAGGTCTGGCGCGGCGAGGACCTGTCGATCGGTGCTCTGGCGGCCCTGGTCGGCGCGCCCGAGCACCGCCTGCGCAAGCTGATCAACGGCACGCTGGGCCACCGAAACTTCGCCGACTACGTCAACGGCCGGCGGATCGAGGCGGCCAAGGTCGCCCTGGCCGATCCGGAGCAGGCGCTGAAGTCGGTGTCGACCATCGCCTACGAACTAGGCTTCGCGTCGCTGGGTCCGTTCAACCGCGCCTTCCGCGCCGCCACCGGCGTCACCCCGACCGCCTGGCGCCAGGACGTCACGCCCGCCCACCCGCGACCGCGGCTGGTCGAAACCGGCGAAGGTCGGTCGAAAAGCGACAAACGGGCCTGATTTCAAGTTCGGCGCGACGGTCGGAGAGCCGGCGGCTTCCTTGGCGAGGTCTTTCGCCCTGGAGCCCGGATAAATGCTCGACACTCTCCTCCCCTTCGCCAGCAATTGGCTGGCCAGCATGTGGGTCGACGTCACCCGTTACGTGATCTTCTCGGTCGGCGTCTGGCTGGTGCTCTGGGTCGCTCTGGCGATCCCGCTGGCTAGCCGCAAGATCCGCGACAGCCGCCCGCCGGCGCGCCAACTGTTGACCGAGTTCGCGACCTCGATCCGTTCGATCGCCATCTTCTCGACCCTGGGCCTGCTGACCTTCGGCTTATTCCGCGCCGGCTGGCTGCCGGGGCCCTACATCGCCAAGAGCTGGGGCCCGGTCTGGTTCTGGACCAGCCTCGTGCTGATGATCGTCGCCCACGACGCCTGGTTCTACTGGACGCACCGGCTGATCCACAACCGCCGCCTGTTCCGGCGCTTCCACCGCCGGCACCATCGTTCGAACAACCCCTCGCCGTTCACCGCCTACAGCTTCGACCTGGGCGAAGCCTTCATCAACGGCGTGTTCGTGCCGCTATGGATGATCCTTGTCCCGACCCAATGGCCGGTGATCGGTCTGTTCATGCTGCACCAGATCGTCCGCAACACGATCGGCCACTCGGGCTACGAGCTGTTTCCCGCCCGCAAGGACGGACGGCCGCTATTCCCGTTCCTGACGACCGTGACCCACCACGACCTGCACCACGCCCAGGCGGGCTGGAACTACGGCCTCTACTTCACCTTCTGGGACAAGGTCATGGGCACCGAGCACCCGGAATATCTGAAGCGCTTCGCGGCCGTCACCGCCAAAAAGCCGAAGAACGACAAGGACCGCGAGCTTGAGGCTACCAGCCGACCTTCACCAGCTTGATCATGGCGCGGGCGTCCTGCAGCCGCCAGCTTTCGCGCTGATTGCTGACGCCCCGCACGCTGACGGTGAACTCGGCGGGGATGTCGAACGGCCGGGTCAGGCTGAGGTCGACACCCTCGTCGCCCGTGGAGCCGCCGCCAAACGCGATCGAGCCGACCGGCTTGCCGTCCAGGGTCAGTGACGATCGGATGTTGGCGCGCGCCACCGGGATCTTGCCCGGCACGGCGATGGCCTGGCTGGCGTCCATGTCCATCGAGACGCGGACATAGTTGGCGCGCGGCAGGAGGCCGAAGCCGAACGCCTTGGACATCGACGAGCGCAGCTTGGCTTCGTTCTCGTTCCACGAGGCGCCGAGCGCCACCGAGCGCTGACCGACGCGCTGGTCGTCGGGCTTCTGGGTCAGGTTGAGATCGAAGTCGTAGGTCGGGTTCTCGATCATGCCCGAGGACCTGACCGTCAGGGCGACCTTCTCGGTGTCGGTGGAAAGATCCAGCGGTATGGCCGCGGAATAGCCGGCGAACCGGCCTTCGCGCGCCGCGACCGACGTGACGGGCTTCTGAATGATCTCGGCGTGCGCCGTCCCGGCGGCCAAGGCCGCTGCGAATGCCACTAAGAGACGATCACCGATCCCCATGTTCGCCTGCTAGCATAGTTGGGCGCCGGATGGAACCCGGCCAATGTCAATTATCGGACACTGCCCCGCATCGCCTGGTTCGGCGGCAAACCTCGACGCGGCTTGCCTTCCCGCCCCATCTTCTGTAATAGCGCGCGTTCTCACGGAAGAGCGGTCTTGCACGCACCCATCCGGGACCGGGGATTTCCCCGCTCGGTGTGCAGGAACCATCGTGGTCGACGGACTTCCGCCGACGACCGCGCCGCCTTCCCCAACGGAAGAAGGAAAACATGGCGTTCTACGAACACGTGGTCATCGCGCGGCAGGATATCTCGCCGCAACAGGCCGAAGCTCTGAACGAGCAACTGAAGACCCTCATCGAAGAGAATGGCGGCCACATCGCCAAGATCGAGTACTGGGGCCTTCGCAACCTCACCTACCGCATCAAGAAGAACCGCAAGGGCCACTACTCCCTGCTCGCGATCGACGCCCCGGCGCCGGCCGTGAAGGAAATGGAGCGCCAGCTGCTCATCAATGAAGATGTGCTGCGCTTCATGACCATCCGCGTGGAAGAGCTGGACCTGGAACTGTCGCCGGTTCTCGCCCGTCGTGACCGTGGCGATCGCCCGGAACGTCCGCGCGAAGACTTCGCGCCCCAGGCTCAAGCGTAAGGGAGAGAGAGATCATGACCGATACGACCGCTCCCGAAGCCGGCGCTCCGGCCGCCGCCGCTGGCGGCGCTCGCCGCCCGTTCTTCCGTCGCCGCAAGGTTTGCCCGTTCTCGGGCGCCAACGCGCCGAAGATCGACTACAAGGACGTGAAGCTGCTGCAGCGTTACGTTTCCGAACGCGGCAAGATCGTCCCGTCGCGCATCACCGCGGTGTCGGCCAAGAAGCAACGCGAGCTGGCCAAGGCCATCAAGCGCGCCCGCTTCCTGGCTCTGCTCCCCTACGTCGTGAAGTAAGGGAGACACCACGATGAAAGTCATTCTGCTCGAACGCGTTGAAGGCACTGGCGTCCTCGGCGACGTGGTCACCGTGAAGGACGGCTTCGCCCGTAACTTCCTGCTGCCGCGCCACAAGGCTCTGCGCGCCACCAAGGCCAACGAAGCGACCTTCGAAGCGCAACGCGCCGAGATCGAAGCCCGCAACGTCCGCAACCGCGAAGCCGCCGGCAAGAACGGTGAATTGCTGGACGGCACGCAATACGTCCTGATCCGTCAAGCTGGCGAAAGCGGCCAGTTGTACGGTTCGGTCGCGGGCCGCGACGTCGCCGACGCGATCAAGGCCGAAGGCGGCAAGGTCGACCGCTCGATGATCGTGCTGGACAAGCCGATCAAGACGCTGGGCGTCCACGAAGTGAAGGTGAAGCTGCACGCTGAAGTGACCGTCACGGTCACCCTCAACATCGCGCGCAGCCAGGACGAAGCCGATCGCCAAGCGCGCGGCGAAAACGTGATCAACTCGCAATTCGAGGAAGATCGCGCGGCCGAAGCCGAAGCCGCCCAAGACATGGCGGAAGGCGGCGCCGGCTCGTTCGAAGGCGACCACTACGAAGCCTAATCCCTTCCGGGATCGGAGCTTTTATCGAGAAACGGCGCGGAGCGATCCGCGCCGTTTTTTCTGCGCCGCAGCACAGAAATGATCAGCTTGTGTGCAGAACGATGAAATCCCATGTTCGGTTCGGGGGCGATCAAGACCCCCGCTTCGGGGCATGAGGACGCGCGCCTCATCCCCAGCCAAGACAGGGGATTTTTTATGCATTACAGAAGCTTACTGCTAGCCGCCGCTTCGCTGACGGCCTTCGCCGCGACCGCCAACGCCCAAACAGCCGCGCCGGCCGACGACAACTCGACGATCGAGCAGATCGTGGTCACGGGTTCGCGGGTGGCGCGCTCGCGCCTCGAGACCATCTCACCGGTCGACGTCGTCGACAGCAAGGCCCTGACCCGTCAGGGCACACCGGAACTGGCCCAGGCCCTGGCCAATCTGGCGCCCTCGATCAGCTTCCCGCGCCCGGCCGTGACCGACGGCACCGACTCGGTGCGTCCCGCCACGCTGCGCGGTCTCGCGCCCGACCAGACGCTGGTGCTGCTGAACGGTCGCCGCGCCCACACCTCGGCGCTGGTCAATATCAATGGCTCGATCGGTCGGGGCTCGGCCCCTTCGATCTGAACACCATCCCGACCGCGGCGCTGTCGAGCGTCGAGATCCTCCGTGAAGGCGCGGCGGCCCAGTACGGCTCGGACGCCATCGCCGGCGTCATCAACCTGCGCCTTCGCGAGGCCAGCAGCGGCGGCGGCGCGACCGCCAGCTACGGCGTCTACAACACCAAGGTGAAGACGACCCGCGACCCTGACGGCCGCAAGGCGAACGACGGTCCCGTCTATAGCGCCTCGGTCTGGCAAGGCTTCGCCCTGCCCCATGACGGCTTCCTGACCCTGACGGGCGAGTATTCGTATCGCAACCCGACCAACCGGGCCGACCTCGATCCGCGCGTTACGCCTAACAAGGTCACCGGCATCTTCGGCGACCCTCAGGTCGAGACAAAGACCGTCTACGCCAACTTCGGCGTGCCGCTGAACGACGCCTGGAAGCTCTACGGTCTCGCCGGCTACCAGAACCGCAAGGCCCAAAGCGCCGCCTTCCCGCGCTTGGCGGACAACGCCAACAACTACGTCTCGGTCTATCCGAACGGCTACGTCCCGAAGATCACCACCGACATCGACGACTACAACCTGGCCTTCGGCGCCAAGGGTGAGGTCGCCGGCTTCACGGTCGACGCGTCCGTCAACCACGGGAGCAACAAGGTCGCCTACGGCACGATCAACTCCCTGAACGCCTCGCTCGGCCCGACATCGCCAACCTCGTTCCAGGACGGGTCGATGCGGTACGGCCAGACCGTGGCCTCGCTGGATATCACCCGGCCGGTGGAGTTGTTCAACTTCGCCAAGCCCAGCACCCTGGCCTTCGGCGCCGAATATCGCGACGAGAGCTACAAGATCCGCGCCGGCGAGACGGCCTCGTGGGTCAATGGCGGCAACGGCAAGGGCGCCGGCGCGCAAGGCTTCCCCGGCTTCCGTCCTTCCAACGCCGTGGACGTCAGCCGCAACGCCACCAGCCTCTATGCCGACCTCGACAGCCAAATCACCGACAAGCTCGCCGTCGATCTGGCCGTCCGCTATGAGGACTATTCGGACTTCGGTTCGACGACGACCGGCAAGGTCGCCGCACGCTACGACCTGACGGACAGCTTCGCCGTCCGCGGTTCGTATTCGTCGGGCTTCCGGGCGCCGGCCCTGCAGCAGCAGTACTTCACCACCACCTCGATCAACATCATCGGCGGGGCGGCGGTGGACGTCGGCACCTTCCCGGCCACCAGCGCCACGGCCGCCGCCCTCGGCGCGAAACCGTTGGAGCCGGAAAAATCGAAGAACTACTCGTTCGGCGCGGTTTTCCACAAAGGCCCGTTCGAGTTGACGGTGGACGCCTACCAGATCGATATCGACAACCGGATCGTGCTCTCGGAGAATATCCAGGGCTCGGCCACGGGCTCGGCCACGCAGCAGGCGATATACGGTCTTCTGCAGCCGTTCGGCGTGACGACGGCGCGGTTCTTCATCAACGGCGTCGACACCCGCACCAAGGGCCTGGACGTCGTGGGTCGCTATCGCATCGACCAAGACGCCCTCGGCCGGCTGGACCTGACGCTCGCGGCGAACTTCAACGATACGAAGGTCAAGCGTGTGCCCACCACCGGCACGCTGTCGTCCCTGCCCGTTCCGCCGGCTCTGTTCTCGCGCGTCAACGTCGCGATCTTCGAGGAGGGCACGCCCGACAAGAAGTTCGTGGCCAGCGGCGACTGGTCCAAGGGTCCGTTGAGCGCGACGCTGAAGGCCGCCTACTACGGCTCCGTGCTCGTGCCGAACTCGAACCAGGCGCTGGACTACCGCACCGGCGCCAAGTCGGTCTGGGACCTGGAAGGCCGGTACGCCTTCGCCCAGAACGTCACCTGGGCGGTGGGCGTGAACAACCTGTTCGACACCTATCCGAACAAGGCGCCCGCGGCGGTCAACACGACCGGCGTTACGGCCTTCTCCGGCTTCTCGCCCTTCGGGTTCAATGGCCGGTTCCTCTATACGCGCCTCGCCTACAACTGGTGAGCAGGGCGTAGACCGGGACATAGCCGGCAGGGCGCGGAGAGCGATCTCCGCGCCCCTTCCTTTGGGCCATACGTCAGGAACGGACGTCCAGCCACAAGCGTGCTCTTGCACCGTCAACCACTCAGAACATACACAGAATATCCCCGTTCATGTGGAGCCGCGCGGCCATCTGACCCGAGCGTCCGAAGCCCCGTCGCGGTAATATCCGTCGATGTCTCTCGTCCCCGCGCTCGACCTTGTTCTCCCCGGTCTTCCCGAGCCCACGATCAACGTGGCGCCGCACAACATGGAAGCCGAGCAAGCGCTGCTGGGCATCCTGCTCTACGACAACGCCGCCTACGAACGGTTGAGCGACAACCTGCAGGCCCGCTGCTTCTACGAACCCTTCCACCAGCGCCTGTTCCAGTCGATCGAGACCCACGTCCGCAAGGGCCAGTTGGCCGAGCCGATCCTGCTGGCCGACGAGTTCAAGAAGGACCCCGCGTTCGAGGAGTTGGGCGGCCTGCGCTATCTGGCCGACCTCGTCGACCGCGCCCCGCCAGCGGCCAATGTCGGCGACTACGCCCGGGTGATCTTCGACCTGTCGCTGCGTCGCGAACTGATCCGCATCGGCGGCGACATCGCCACGGCCGCGCAAGGCGGCAACGAGGAAAAGCGCACCGCCCGCGACCAGATCGAGTCGGCCGAACAGAGCCTCTACAGCCTGGCCGAAAGCGGCGCGGCCTCGTCGGGCTTCGTCAGCTTCGGCGACGCCCTGCGCGGCGCGGTCGAGATGACGGCCGAGGCCTACAGCCGCGAAGGCGGCATGTCGGGCGTCGCGACAGACCTGATCGATCTCGACCAGAAGATCGGCGGTCTGCACCCCTCCGACCTCGTGGTCCTGGCCGGGCGTCCGTCGATGGGCAAGACGGCGCTGGCGACCAACATCGCCTTCAACATCGCCAAAAAATACGCCTACGAGATCCAGCCCGACGGCACCAAGAAGACCGTCCAGGGCGGCGTCGTGGCCTTCTACTCGCTGGAAATGAGCGCCGAACAGCTGGCCCTGCGTATGCTGGCCGACGCCTCGGGCGTGTCGGGCGACCGCCTGCGCAAAGGCGAGATCGACGCCAGCGAGTTCGGCCGGGTCCGCGACGCGGCCATGGAGTTGCAGGAAGCGCCGCTCTATATCGACGCCACCGGTGGTATCTCGATCGCCAAGCTGACCGCCCGGGCCCGCCGCCTGAAGCGCCAGGTCGGCCTTGACCTGGTCGTGGTCGACTACCTTCAGCTCGTCACCGGCTCGGACCTCGGCGCCAACGCCAACCGGGTGCAGGAGGTCTCGCAGATCACCATGGGCCTGAAGGCCCTGGCCAAGGAACTGGCCTGCCCGGTCATCGCCCTCTCACAGCTGTCGCGTCAGGTCGAACAGCGCGACGACAAGCGGCCTCAGCTCTCCGACCTTCGGGAATCGGGCTCGATCGAACAGGACGCCGACATGGTCTGGTTCGTGTATCGCGAGGCCTATTATGTCGGCCGCGCCGAGCCGCGCGAGGGCACGCCCGAGCACCTGACCTGGCAGGAAGAGATGGACCGCCTGCACGGCCTGGCCGAGGTGATTATCGCCAAACAGCGTCACGGCCCCATCGGCACCGTGCGCCTGTCGTTCAACAGCGACACCACCCGCTTCGGCAACCTGGCCAAGGACCACTACTTCGCCCAGGCGCGGAACATTCCGTCGGACGAGTAGCTGTCAAAACTGTCATCCCGGCCAAGCGCGAAGCGCGCCGAGCCGGGACCGCCGAATACTCTGAGCTCGCCGAGGTCCCGGGTCTGCGCTTCGCTTCGCCCGGGATGACAAGCTTGGGGCTTTAGGCCACCGTCCCCGCCTCGCCCCCTGTTCCGACGAGTTCACATGGACTTCAGCCCCCTGCCCACCTCCAGCCTGGTCGGCGCCTTCCTGCTGGCGTTTCCGGCGCTGTTCTCGATCGTCAATCCGGTCGGGGCCTCGCTGATCTTCGACCAGGCGATGGCGGGCCGGGATCGGTCCGAGCGGTTGCGGCTGGCGCGGCTGATCGGCCTCTACGCCTTCCTGGTGCTGCTGGGTTCGCTGCTGCTGGGCGGCTACATCCTCAACTTCTTCGGCGTCAGCCTGGGGGCCCTGCGGGTGGCCGGCGGGCTCGTCGTGGCGATCCGCGCCTGGGGCCTGCTGATGGACCCGCAGGAGCACGAGGACCGCAAGACCAGCCAGACCGAGTCGGCCCAGCGCCACGAGGCCAAAGGGGAGGACGATGTCGCGTTCTTCCCGCTGACCATGCCGTTCACCACCGGCCCCGGTTCGATCTCGGTGGCCATAGCCCTGTCGTCCCAGCGCCCGACCGAAGGCAGCGGCGTGGCGCCCTTCTTCATCGGCGCCAGCCTGGCCGCGGCCCTGGTGGCGATCCTGGTCTGGCTACTCTACAGCGCCTCCGGCCGGGTCATGCGCCTGCTGGGTCCCGGCGGCGCGCGGGTGCTCTCGCGGCTGGTGGCGTTCCTGCTGCTGTGCATCGGCGTGCAGATCATCGCCTCGGGCGCCGAGAACCTCGTCGCGCGGTTCCTGGCCGTGCATCACGGTTAAGGCGTTGAACCGCCTGCCCGCGTCGGCTACGCCCCGTCCGTGACCGACATCACCGACACCCGCATCACCATCGACCTCGACGCCCTGGCCGCCAACCACGCGGCCCTGCGCGCCCGCGCCGGCGGGGCCGAGGTGGCGCCGGCGGTCAAGGCCGACGGCTATGGCTTGGGCGCGGCCCAAATCGTCGACCGCCTTTGGGCCGAGGGCGCGCGGAGCTTCTATGTCGCCCGCCTGTGCGAGGGCGTGGCCCTTCGCGCTTCGCTGGGCGATCGGGACGCCGCCATCTACGTGCTCGACGGCGCCACGCCCGGTTCCGGCGACACGTTGGAGGGCGCCCGGCTCACGCCCGTGCTCAACAGCCTGCCCCAGGTCGAGGCTTGGAACGCCCAGGCCCGCGCGGGCCGCCTCAAGGCCGCCCTGCACGTCGACACCGGCATGAACCGCCTGGGCCTGCGCCCCGAGGAGCTGAAGGTGCTGGTCGGCGCCTTCGATCAACTCAAGCGGCTCGATATCGAGCTCGTCGTCAGCCACCTGGCCTGCGCCGACGAACCCGCCCATCCGCTGAATACGACGCAGTTGGAACGCTTCCAGGAGGCCGTCGCCCTGCTGCCGAACGCCCGACGCAGCCTGGCCGCCTCGGCGGGGATCTTCCTGGGCGAAGCGTGGCGCTTCGATCAGGCCCGGCCGGGGATCAGCCTCTATGGCGGCGGTCCCGAAGGCCGGCCGCATCCGGAGATCCGCGCCGTCGCCACCGTCGAGGCCCCGATTCTGCAGGTCCGCGTCGTGCCGCGCGGCGAAAGCATCGGCTACGGCGCCGGCTGGACGGCGACCGAGACCACCCGCGTGGCCATCATCGCAGCCGGTTACGCCGACGGCGTTCCGCGCGCCGCCTATCCGCGCGGAGCGGTCTGGTTCGACGGCGCGAGGCGGCCGATGCTGGGTCGCGTGTCCATGGATCTGATCGCCATCGACATCACCGATTGCGACGCCGCCCGCCCCGGCGCGATGGTCGAGCTGTTCGGTCCGAACCTGCCGATCGACGACGCGGCCGAGGCCGCCGGCACCACGGCCTACGAGCGTCTGACGCGATTGACGCTCCGCGCGACACGCCGCTATGTGGGGCGGCGGGGCGGCTAGCCCTCAGCCTGCAATTGAGTTTCCGCCCGGGGGCGCGTCGATGTCGGACCTGTACGAGGAAGCCAAGCGCGCGCTGCTGACCGCCGCGCGCCAGGAGACGGGCTGGCGCTGGGTCGCCCTGGCCGTCGTGGTCGCCGCCGTCGGCCTCTTCCATCATCTGATCGGCTTCAAGCTGGTCGGCGCCCACGCCGACTTCTGGCGCGCGCCGCACAATGACATGGCCACCATGCTGGCCGGCCAGGAGGCGGTGTTCCGCCAGGCCTGGCGCTTCCCGCTGGTCGTCACCGACCGCCTGCTGAACCCGACCCTGCTGTCGACCGTCTATACCGACAGCATCCCCTGGATGACGGTCGCGCTGAAGGTCACGGGCCTGTGGCATTGGCTGAACGGCCTGGGCCTGTTCTTCCTCGTATCCTACGCCCTGCAGCCGGTGGCGATGATCACCCTGCTCCGCGCCCTGGACGTGCGGAAGGTCGTGCTGCTGGCGATGGGCGGCCTGTTGGCGCTGCTGACGCCCGCCTTCCTGATGCGCCACGGCCACGTGGCCCTGAGCGGACATTGGATGGTGATCTTCGCCCTGGCGGCGGCGGTCGACAGCATTCGCCACGGCCTGACCTTGCGCCGCGCGGGCGTCTTCGCGGGCCTGGCGGCCCTGGCCATGGGCGTCCACGCCTATCACCTGCCGCCGATCGGCTTCTGCTTCGCTGCGGCCATGGCCTCGGAGATCGCCCAGAAGCGCCCGAAGGCCTGGCTGAACTGCGCCAAGGCCTCGGGCCTGGTGCTGGGCGGCATGGTCCTGACCGCCATCTTGCTGGGCTACGGCGTCGGCCAGGGCGCCGGCGGCGGCAAGAGCCCGGTCATCGGCTACTACTCGATGAACATCCTGGGTCCGATCCTGCCGCAGGGCTCGGCCCTGTTCGGCCAGACCTTCGAGGGCGGCTGGTTCAAGCAGACCCTGGACCCCAACGGCGGCCAGTGGTTCGAAGGCTACAACTACCTGGGCGCGGGCGTGATCTTCACGATCGCCGCCGGCGTCTTCCTGTCCGTGCGCCACGGCTGGCTGCCGACGCCCGCCCGCGTGTGGAACCGCCGCTGGCTGCCGCTAGCCCTGGCCATGGTCGTGCTGACCATCTGGGCCATCGGTCCCAATCCGTATCTGGCCCAGCGCCTGCTGTTCACCGGTCCGAAGCTGTCGGGCGTGTTCGAGTGGCTGAGCCTGTTCCGCGCCCATGGCCGCCTGTTCTGGGCCGCCGGCTATCTGCTGACCGCCGTCTCGATCGTGCAGATCGGCCGCTACGCCCGCCCCCTCACCCTGCTTGCCATCGCCGTGATCGCCGTCGGCCTGCAATGGGGCGACAGCCACGAGATGCGGGCCGGCGTGCGCCACACCTTCAGCGAAGGCGCGCCGTCCTATCACCCGGTCGACCTCGAAAAATCGACGGTGCTGCACAACCGCCCCTGGGTGTTCGCTCCGACCTATTTCTGCGCCAACAACGTCATCGACCAGATGGAGATCTCGCAGCTGACCCTGGCGGCGGTGCGCACCGGGGGCACGTCGAACAGCGCTTCCACGGCCCGCGACCAGGGCATCGCGTGCCAGACGCCGGAAGACCTCTTCAAGGTCGCCGCGCCCACCGATCCGCGCATCACCGTGGTCATGGAGGAGAGCGCCGGCGCCGAGTACGGCCGCTTCACCCAGCGCACGGACTGTCACCGCTTCCTGCGCGGCCTGATCTGCGGCCAGGGGCTGGACAAGGTCCCGGGCCTGACCGAGATCGCGCCCTACGTTCCGAACGGCAGCCGCGTGCTGGCCCAGGTCAATTTCGACCAGGGTGTCAGCCCGCCAGAGCTGATCTCGGGCTGGTCGGCCGCCGATCCCAAGGGGATCTGGTCCAATGGCCCGCATTCGGTGATGACGATCAACGTCCCCGACATCTCGGCCGGCGCGCCGCTGATCGTCGAACTGCACGCCATGAGCTTCAACAAGCCGCCCGAGGTGATGCAGAAGATCGAGGTGGCGGTGAAGGGCCGCAAGCTGGTCACCTGGAACGTCGAGAAGGCCAACTGGCGCCCGTATCGCGTCAGCATTCCGGCCGACCTCGTCACGCCGGGCCAGCCGCTGACGATCGAGTACACGATCGGCGCCCCAATCCCCCGACGCCGGAGGACCCGCGCAGCATCGGCCTGGGCGTTGAGAAGGTGATCATCAGCCAGTAGGCGCCACGCGCTACTTGGCGGCTAGCGCCCGCAACCGCGCGGCGTTGACCGTCTCGACGGCCGCCTTCAGCACCGCCGCGCTGCCGGCCGAGCCCTCGGCCGAGATCGTGTAGCGGTCGGCGGCGACCACGGCGTAGCGGCCGGACTTGGCGGCCTCGTCCCACTGCTCGGTAACGGTGCGGCCGCCGGCGGTGGTGACAGTCTCGTAGCCCGTGGCCGTCCGACGCGTGCTGTGCGAGCCGACCGCGCTGTCGCTGGCCCCGACCGAACCGATCGCGCCAAGGTCCACGACCTCCAGCGTGAAGGCCGCGCCATCCTTGACGTAGCGGGCGCTGACCTTGGTCATGCCCGGCTCGGTCCCGGCCTGGCTCCGGACATCGGTGCGCGCGAAGCCGCCGACCGTGGCCGGCAGCAGGGCTGGCAGGCTGGCCGGGGTCAGAGGCTTGGTTCCCTTAGCCGCCGCCATCTCTGCGCGCGCGGAATCCTTCCGCAGTTGGCCGACGGTGACTTCGGCGCCATTGACCTCGACGCGGGCGGAAGCGTCCGGGTCCTTGGGCTGGGCGCGACCACAAGCCGTCAGGGCCGCCGTCGCCAGGATCGCCGCCCACCAGGCCTTGTTCATCGTCTCGCTCCTCGCCACCTGCCGCGATGCAAACGCATCGGCCCACAGCTTGGCTGCGTCCGGCTTTGGCGCAGCGCCTCGCCAACCTGTAGTCTCCCGCTATCCGAGAATCAGGAGACCCCATGGCCCGCGACGGCGCCGTCTACGCCTGCCAGTCCTGCGGCGCGGTCCAGACCAAGTGGTCCGGACAGTGCCCCGCCTGCCAGAGCTGGAACACCCTGGTCGAGGAGGTCGGCGCCAAGCCGCCCGGCGCCCTGGCGACGACCAAGGCCACCCGCGTGCGCGGCCTGCAGTTCACCGGCCTGCAGAGCGACACCGCCCCGCCTCCGCGCATCATGACGGGCGTCGACGAGTTCGACCGCGTCTGCGGCGGCGGCGTGGTCCCGGGCTCAGCGATCCTGATCGGCGGCGACCCGGGGGTGGGCAAGTCGACCCTGCTGCTGCAGGTCTGCGCCAGCGCCGCCCTGCGGGGCGTCTCCTGCGCCTATATCTCCGGCGAGGAAGCCGTCGAGCAGATCCGCGGCCGCGCCGACCGCATGGGCCTGGCCCAAGCCAATGTCAGCCTGGCGGCGGAGACCTCGCTGCGCGACATCCTGGATGGCCTGAAGCGCGACAACTTCGATCTGGTGGTCATCGACTCGATCCAGACGATGTGGAGCGACGCCCACGAGGCAGGGCCCGGTACGGTCACCCAGGTCCGCGCCTGCGCCACCGAACTGGTGCGCCTGGCCAAGAAGAAGGGCGTGGCGATTCTACTGGTCGGCCACGTGACCAAGGACGGCCAGATCGCCGGCCCGCGCGTGGTCGAGCACCTGGTCGACGCGGTCCTGGCCTTCGAAGGCGAGCGTGGCTATCCGTTCCGCATCCTGCGCGGGGCCAAGAACCGCTTCGGAGCCACCGACGAGATCGGCGTCTTCGAGATGGGCGATGTCGGCCTGCGCGAGGTCAAGAATCCCTCGGCCCTGTTCCTCAACGAGGGCGGCGAACGCTCGGCCGGCGCGGCCGTCTTCGCCGGTATCGAGGGCTCGAGACCCGTCCTGGTGGAATTCCAGGCACTGGTCGCGCCTTCCGCGTACGGAACGCCGCGCCGCGCCGTGGTCGGATGGGACTCCGGACGGCTCGCCATGGTGCTGGCGATCCTGGAATCCCGATGCGGCCTTGGTTTTGGCGACAAGGACGTCTATCTGAACGTCGCTGGCGGCCTCCGGATCACGGAACCGGCGGCGGATCTCGCCGCGGCGGCGGCCCTGGCCTCCTCCGCCCTGGACGTCGCCCTGCCCCAGGACTGCGTCGTGTTCGGCGAACTCAGCCTGTCGGGTGAAGTACGGCCCGTCAGCCGGATGGAGACGCGTTTGAAGGAAGCCGCGAAACTGGGATTTGGCCGGGCGCTCGGACCGCTCTCCGGCCTCCCTGAAGGCGGCGGAGCCTTGCCGGTCGCGGGCGTCGCCCGTGTCGCCGACGCCGTCCGCCGGATCGGCGACGAGATCTGGAGCAGCCTGACGTGACGCCGTTCGACATCATCGCCGGGCTCCTGCTGCTGGTCTCCGGCGTCACCGGGTGGGTGCGCGGCGCGTCACGCGAGCTGACCTCGGCCCTGTCGTTCATTATCGCGGCCGCCATCTCATTGTTTGGCCTGCGGATCTCCGGCCCGATCTTCCGCAACCTCATGGACCCCGACTGGGCCGCCACGGCGGCGGCCATCGTGGTGGTTTTCGTCGTCTTCTTCCTGATCATCCGCCTGATCGGCGGCCAGCTGACCGCCAGCCTGCACGAGACCTCGGCCGGAGCCCTGGATCGCGCGGTCGGCGCGACCTTCGGGGTGATCCGGGCCGTGGTCATCCTTGGCGTCTTCAACCTGCTGCTGCACCTGGCGACGCCGCCGGACCGCATGCCGCACTGGGTTCAGGATTCCATGTTCTATCCCCTGTCCGAAGCCAGCGGCGCGGTGCTCAAGGTCTTCGCCCCGAAGGGCAAGGCCCTGGCCGGCAAGCTGGCCCCGGCGATCAAGGAAGCCGTTCATGAGGGCGGCGACAATACGTCCGGCGAGAAGTCGTCGGATAAAGGCTATGATGATGACCAGCGTCGGAAGCTCGACGACCTGGTGGAGAAATCACGATGACCTTCCTGGGCCAGTCGACCGACCGCTATTCCTCGTCGCCGTGGCGCGATCCCGAGGACGACACCCTGCGCCTGGAGTGCGGCGTGTTCGGCGTCTTCGGCGTCCGTGACGCCGCCGCCATCGCGGCGCTGGGCCTGCACGCCCTGCAGCACCGCGGCCAGGAGGCCTGCGGCATCGCCGCCTTCGACGGCAATCGCTTCCATACCGAACGCCACATGGGCCACGTCGGCGACGCCTTCACCGGGGCCGACCTCGTCCAGCGTCTGCCGGGCGCCCTGGCCATCGGTCACACCCGCTATTCCACGGCCGGCGGCAGCGGCATCCGCAACGTCCAGCCGATGTTCGCCGATTTGGAAACCGGCGGCGTGGCCATCGCCCACAACGGCAACCTGACCAACTTCCTGACCCTGCGCGAGCGCTTGGTGCAGGAAGGCGCGATCTTCCAGTCGACCTCGGACTCCGAAGTAATCCTTCACCTGATCGCCCGTTCGCGGAAGGCCAAGATCGTCGACCGCTTCATCGACGCGGTCGGCCAGATCGAAGGCGGCTACGCCCTGGTGGCCATCACCAACAAGAAGATGATCGGCCTGCGCGACCCGCTGGGCATCCGCCCGCTGGTGCTGGGCGACCTGGAAGGCAAACCCGTTCTGGCGTCCGAGACCTGCGCCCTCGACATGATCGGCGCCCGCTTCGTGCGCGACATCGAGCACGGCGAGATGGTGGTGATCGAGGAAACCGGCATCACCTCGACCAAGCCGTTCCAGACCCAGGCCGCGCGCCCCTGCGTGTTCGAATATGTCTATTTCGCCCGCCCCGACAGCGTGGTGAACGGCCGCTCGGTCTATGGCGTGCGCAAGCGCATGGGCCGGAACCTGGCCAAGGAAACCGGCGTCGAGGCCGATGTCGTGGTGCCGGTGCCGGATTCGGGCGTGCCTGCCGCCCTGGGCTTCGCCCAGGAGAGCGGCATCCCGTTCGAGATGGGCATCATCCGCAACCACTATGTGGGCCGCACCTTCATCCAGCCGACCCAGGGCGTCCGCGAACTGGGCGTGCGCATGAAGCACAGCCCCAACCGCGCCATCCTGGCCGGCAAGCGCGTTGTCCTGATCGACGACTCGATCGTGCGCGGCACCACCTCGCTGAAGATCGTCCGCATGGTCCGCGAGGCCGGCGCCACGGAAGTCCACCTCCGCTCGGCCAGCCCGCCGATCAAGTGGCCCGACTTCTACGGCATCGACATGCCCGAGCGAGAACAGCTGCTGGCGGCCAACAAGTCGCTGGAAGAGATGGCCAAGTTCCTGGAAGTAGACAGCCTGGGCTTCCTGTCCGTCGAGGGTCTGTACGACGCCCTGGAAGCCGGCCCGCGCGATCCGGCCGCCCCGCAGTTCACCGACCACTACTTCACCGGTGACTATCCGACCCGCCTGACGGATCGCGAAATCGCCGAGGGCCGCAACGAGACCAACGACAGGCAGCTTTCGCTGCTCAGCGCTTAAGTCCGCCCTAGAAGAAGTGGCGGCATGAGCCTGAAGAGCGTTCTCGAGAAGCTGAAGCTCGAGCCGTACGTCCTCGCCCTGTTCGGCATGGTCGTGCTGGCCTCGATCCTGCCCGTGCGTGGCGAGGCCGCGCACGGCCTGAACATCGTCGTCAAGCTGGCCATCGCCCTGCTGTTCTTCCTGCACGGGGCCAAGCTGTCGCGCGACAACGTGGTGGCGGGCCTGACCCACTGGCGGCTGCACCTGCTGATCCTGGCCTTCACCTTCGTGATGTTCCCGATCCTGGGCCTGCTGACCAGCAAGCTCAATTTGTTGCCCCCGACCCTGGCGGCCGGGATTCTGTTCCTGTGCTGCCTGCCCTCCACCGTGCAGTCGTCGATCGCCTTCACCTCGATCGCGCGCGGCAATGTCGCGGCCGCCGTCGTGGCGGCCAGCGCCTCCAACCTGTTCGGCATCTTCATCACCCCGGTCCTGGTCGGCCTGCTGATGCACACCCAGGGCGGCGCGGCGGGCGGCTGGACATCGGTGCGGGACATCGTCGTCCAGCTGCTGCTGCCGTTCATCGCCGGCCAGTTGGCCCGGCCGCTGGTCGCCGGGTGGATCCAGCGGCACAAGTCGCTGATCGGCTATGTCGATCGCGGCTCGATCCTGCTGGTCGTCTACGCCGCCTTCAGCGAGGCCGTGGTCGGCGGCATCTGGCACAAGATCTCGCCGCTGCAGCTGGCGATCCTGCTGGCGGTGTGCGGCGCGCTGCTGGCGATCGTGCTGGCCGCCACCACCTTCGGCGCGCGGGCGCTGGGCTTCTCGCCCGAGGACGAGAGGGCCATCACCTTCTGCGGCTCCAAGAAGAGCCTGGCCACCGGCGTGCCGATGGCGGGCATCCTGTTCCCTGGTCCGACGGCGGGGATCATCGTGCTGCCGCTGATGATCTTCCACCAGATCCAGTTGATGGCCTGTTCGGTCATCGCCCAGCACTACGCCCGTAAGGCCGCCGAACAGGAGATGGAAGCTTAAGGGCTTGCCCCGGTTTCCGTCCGCCCTCGCCTGTTCTAGAACCCGCCCATGACTTCCGACTCCCAAAAGCCGCTGGCCGGCCGCATCGCCCTCGTCACCGGCGCCACGCGCGGCATCGGCGGGGCGGTCGCCCTGGGCCTGGCCCAGGCCGGCGCCCACGTGATCGCGGTGGGCCGCACGCAAGGCGCCCTCGAGGCCCTGGACGACGCCATCCTGGAGGCCACCGGCGAGCGCGCCACCCTGGTCCCGCTGGACCTGCGCGAGCCTGACGGCCTGGATCATCTGGGCGCGGCCATCCATCAGCGTTGGGGCAAGCTGGACATCCTGGTCGGCGCGGCCGGCCTGCTGGGTCCCCTCACCCCGGTGAGCCACCTGGAGCCCAAGGGCTGGGACATGATCCTGTCCACCAACCTGACGGCCAACTGGCGCCTGATCCGCGCCATGGACCCGCTGCTGCGCGCCTCGGACGCCGGCCGGGCCCTGTTCTTCTCCAGCAGCGTCGCCAAGACCCGGCCGGCCTTCTGGGGCGCCTACGCGGCCACCAAGGCGGCCCTCGAAGCCATTGTCGACGTCTATGCCGACGAGATGGAGAACACCGCCGTCCGCGCCCTGTGCGTCGATCCCGGCGCCATGCGCACCCGGATGCGCTCCGGCGCGTTCCCGGGCGAGGATCCCCAGACCGTTCCCGCGCCCGAGACCATCGTACCGTTCATCATCGACCTGGTCCGCCCTGACCGCCAGCCGCCCAAGGGCGTGGTTCGCTTCAAGGATCGGGGCCAGGAAGCGCCCAGCATCGACGCCTAGAAATCCGAGACCCGCAGGGCGAACGGGAAGCGGCCTAACGGCGGAGCTGCTTCAGCAGCAGGTTCGCCGTGGCCGTCGCCGAGCCATCTCCGGTCAGGGCGGCGGCCACGATCGCCTGGTCCCTGACCGAATAGGCCACCACGGCGCTCGCGCCCGGCGTACCGCCCAGATGTCCAAGCCAAAGGCTTTTCGAGCCGTCGGCCTCCGGAACTTCGACGACCATCGCGCCCAGGCCGTAGAAGCTGCCGGCGTCGAACATCGGATAGAGCTGGCCGAACATCGCCGTCAGAGTCTCCTGCTTCAGCAGCTTGCCGCCCAGCAGCGCCGCCCAGACCCGAGCCATGTCCTCGGCCGAGCCCACAGCGCCGCCCGCCGCGCCGGCCCAGGCGGGCTCGATCGGGGCTTCCTTGGCCGAGACCAGCTTGGCGACGTCCTCGGCCCTGTCGCCGTCAGCCAGCAGCCGCAGCGACTTCAGGCCCAGCGGCTTGACGATCCGCGCCTCGATCGCGGCCTGCCACGTCTGACCATCGACCGTCTCGATCACCTTGCCCAGCAGGGCGTAGCCGGTGTTGGAATACCGCCAGCGCTCGCCGGGACATGACATGGCCCCATGGCGGGCGATGATCTTCACGTCCTCGTCCAGGGTATGGGCGCGGCGCTCGGCGCGGGCCTTGAGATCCTCGTTGGCGCTGAACAGGCCGCTGGTGTGGGCCAGCAGGTCGCGAAGGGTCACCACGTCGCCGTTGGGCGCGCCGGCCACGTATTTCGAGATAGGATCTTCCAGCTTGAGCTTGCCGGCCTCGGCCAGCTGCAGGACGACGATGGCGACCAGGCTCTTGCCGGCGCTGGCCCAGAACAGCATCGGCGGTTGCTCGCCACTGTCGGTGCGGCTCCAGGCGCCCTTGCCGGGGATCAGCACGGCGGCGGTCATGGCCGGCGCCTTGGTCGCGGCCTTGGCCTGAACGAACGCCGCCTCCAGCCGCGCGACCGCTTCCGGATCGAGCGTAGCCTTGGGGACCTCGGCCAGCAGCGGCGGCGCGACGGCCGGATGCAGCGGCGGGCCGGCATAGGTCACCGCGCTGGTGCAAATCACGGGCTTGTAGTCGGCTGCCGACGCCGCCGCCGGCAGCACCATCAAGATCAAAGCCAGCCCCAAGCCTCGCATCGCCGTCCCTCCACGTTCAGCCCACAAGGCTGAACGCGTATGGCGAAGTTTAGGCTCAGCGCCCCTTCGACTTGCCGGGACCGGTGTTGCCACGCACGGTGCGCGCGCCGGACACCGGACGCTTGGGCCCCGCCGCCTTGCCGCCGGCCGACTTGGCGCCGACCTTGTAGCTGGGCGCGGTCGAGACCTTCTTCTGGACCTTGGGGCCCAGCTTCTTGACCGACTTGACCGCGGCCTTGCCCGGTTCGGCGGCCACGGCGCTTTCGACCGCCGGAGCCGCCTTGACGGCGGCGGGCGCCTTCTTCTTGACCGGCTTGGCCTCGCGGGGGTCGGGCAGGCCCGCCTCGATCGCGGCCTTGGCGGCGGCTTCGTCGGCTAGGCGCTTGGACTTCTTGACCGTGTTGCGCGAGGCGCGGATGCGTTCCTCCTCGCGCTCGCGGCGTTCGAACTCGCGCTTGCCCCGGCCGCTGTGGCCCTTGGCCTCGCCGTCGGCATAGGGGTTGGCGCCCGACTTGATGGTGATGCGCAGCGGCACCCCCGGCAGGTCGAAGCTTTCGCGCAAGGAGTTGATCAGATAGCGCCGATAGTGGTCGGGCATCTGGTCGGCGCGGCTGGAGAACAGCACGAAGGTCGGCGGACGGGCCTTGGTCTGGGCCATGTACTTGGGCTTCACGCGGCGGCCGCTGACGGCGGGCGGCGGGTGGCGCTGCATGGCCATCTGCAGCCAGTCGTTCAGGTCGCGCGTCTTGACCTTGGTCGACCAGTCCTTGTGGATCTTCAGCACGGCCGGCATCAGCTTGTTGACGCCGCTGCCGGTCTCGCCCGACAGCGCCACCACCGGCGCGCCGCGCACCTGGGGCAGCATGCGCTCGGCGTGCTCGCGGAAGGCGGCCAGGGTCGCGGCCTGGTCCTCGACCAGGTCCCATTTCGCCAGCACGAACACCAGGGCCCGCCCTTCCCGCTCGGTCAGGTCGGCGATCTGCAGGTCCTGGATCTCGAACGGGTGGGTGGCGTCCATCACCAGCACCACGACCTCGGCGAAGGTGATGGCGCGGATGGTGTCCTGGGTGGAGAGCTTCTCCAGCTTCTCCTGGACCTTGGCCTTCTTGCGCAGGCCGGCGGTGTCGACCAGGCGCACCTTCTTGTCGCCCCAGATCCAGTCGACCGAGATCGAGTCGCGGGTGATGCCGGCCTCTGGACCGGTCAGCAGCCGCTGCTCGCCGATCAGACGGTTGATCAGGGTGGACTTGCCGGCGTTCGGACGGCCGACGATGGCCAGACGAATCGGCTTGTCCTCGTCATCCTCGTCGTCGGAATACTGGTCCTCGGGAACGGCTTCCAGCATGGCGGCGTAAAGCTCGGCCATGCCTTCGCCATGCTCGCCCGAGATCGGGATCGGCTCGCCCAGGCCCAGCTTGTAGGCCTCGCCGATGCCCGACTGGCCGGCTTTGCCCTCGGCCTTGTTGGCGGCGATGATCACCGGTTTGCCGCGACGGCGCAGCAGGGCGGCGAACACCTCGTCCAGCGGCGTGACGCCTTCGCGAGCGTCGTAGATGAACAGCGAGAGGTCGGCCTCCTCGATCGCCAGTTCGGTCTGGGCGCGCATGCGCGCTTCCAGGCTCTCGTCGGCGACGTCCTCGAAGCCGGCGGTGTCGATCAGGTGCAGGTCGAGGTCGCCCAGGCGGCCGTCGGCGTAGCGGCGGTCACGGGTGACCCCCGGCTGGTCGTCGACGATGGCCAGCTTCTTGCCGGCCAGACGGTTGAACAGCGTGGACTTGCCCACATTGGGGCGGCCGACGATGGCGAGTTTCAAAGGCATAGGGCGTCCAGTAGTCGATTTTCACGTTTCCCGCAAAAGGCGTTGGAAAAGCGAACGCCCGGGCCAGCTTTCGCGGACCCGGGCTCAAGAGCGTTTCAAGTTGTCGAGCGAGCCCGAAGGCGCGCCTTCTTGGCTTAGCGGATGGCGATCAGTTCCGCGTCATCCGTGACGAGGTAGATCATGTCGCCGACCGCGATCGGATTGATCAGCACCGAGGAACCGACCTTGAGGGTCTTTTCCTTGGCGCCGGTCTTGGCGTTCAAGGCGACGGCCTCGCCAGCGCTGGACACCGTGATCAGGCGGCCATTGGCCAGGATCGGGGTCGACCACAGGATCGGATGCTTGGCCCGCTTCTTCTTCTGCTTCTTGGACAGGGCCTCGGTGTTGTTGAGGTCCTGGATCCAATAGACCGAGCCGTTTTCGCGCGAGACGCAGATGACCTGGCCAGCCTTGTCGACGACATAGACCACGTCGCCGGCGACCCACGGGGTGGTGATGGCCGTGACCGGCAGGCTCCAGCGGGCCTGGCCCGAGCGCAGATCGGTGGCGGCGAAGACGCCCGAGTGGCTGACGGCGAAGACGTCGCCCTTGTAGATCACCGGCCGGCCCGGGATGTCGCGGATTTCCGACAGCGCGTTGGTGCGGCTGGCGCGGCTGAGGGCCTCGCTCCACAGGTCGTTGCCGTTGGTCGCGCGCAAGGCCACCAGTTCGCCCGAGGCGAAGCCGGCCACGACGGTGTCACCGCTGACGGCGGGGGTCGAGGCGGCCAGGATGCGGGCCGGTTCGCTGAGGGCCTGGTAGGTCCAACCCGGCGCGCCGGTGGCGGCGTCGAAGGTCAGCAGTTCGTTGTCGGTCGAGACCACGAACACGCGGCCGTCGGCGACGGTCGGGGCGGCGTGGATCGGGGTGGTGACCGGCTGCGTCCAGTTCAGATTGCCCGAGGCGGCGTCGATTTGGGCCACGAAGCGGAAGCCCGAGGCGACATAGAGCTTGTTGTCGGCGCCGACGGCGAGGCCGCCACCGAAGCCCGTGCGGTCGTTCTTCTTGGGCAGCAGGCCCATGAAGCCGGCCTTCTTGATCGAACCGGCGGCCGGACGCAGGTCCTTGCGCCAGATCTGCGAGCCCGACTTGGCGTCGATCGCCACGACGTCGGCCTCGCCGTCCATCACGAAGATGCGGCCCTCGGCCGAGACCGGCGGCGCGGTGACGTGGAAGGTCTTGCCGCTCTTCTTGCCGAAGCCCTTCTTCCAGGCGATCTGGAAACCCTTGCCGGCGTCGACGTGTTCGATCGACTGCTCGGCGTTGCCGCCCGGCAGGCGCCATTCGGTCTGGACGACCGGCTCGGGCAGGAAGAAGTCCGCGCCCTTCAGCGTCTCGTTGGCCTCGACCTTCTGGTCGAAGGCGATGATCGAGATGCGCTGCCCCTGGCTGGCCGTGGACTTGTTCTTGTCCTTGCCGTGGAACGGATTGAGCTTCGAAACCGTCGAACAGCCGGTGACGGCCATGGACGCCGACATCAGCGCGACCAGGGCGACGGAACGCTTGGAGATCATCAGGCGGCTCATTGGGCGTTAGGGGCGGCTTGCGGAGCGAGGCCCGCGGGCAGTTGGCTCATCGGCGGCATGGGCGGCAGAGCGGCGGCGGCCTTCACGGCGGCGGCCAGGTCCTTGGCGGTGCCCGAGTCGATCAGTTGCATGGCCGCCTGGGCGCGCTGGCGCACCTCTTCCGAGGTGCTGCTGGCCAGCGAATTGGCCAGGATCACGAAGTCGGCGCGCGCGCCCTTCAGGTCGCCGGCCTGCAGCTTGGCGAAGGCCAGCGCTTCCTTGGCGTACACGCGGTACGAACTTTTTCCCCGCCAAAGGCGTCAACCTCGACTCAAGATCCTTGTAGGGAGCCGTGTCCATCAGGGCGAAGGCGGATTTGAGGCGGGCCAGATCGCCCAGCAGGGCGTTCGGCGCGGCCTTGGCGGCCTCGTCGAAATAGCCGACGGCCTCCTTGGTCTTGTTTTCTTCCAGGCGGATGTCGCCCATTTGCAGCAGGGCCAGGGCCTTGTAGCCCGCGGCGCCGCCGTCGGCGACGGTCTTGAACTGGCCGAAGGCAGCCGCCGGACCCTGCTTCTGAGCGGTTTCCAGCGCGGACTGATAGCCTTCCGAGGCCTTGTTGGCCTGGGTCGTCTGGTACGAGGTCCAGCCCCAGTAGCCGCCGACGCCGATCACCACGGCCACCACGGCCGCCGCCACGAACGGCAGCGATTTCACCGCCAGCGTACGATAGCGCTCGGAGCGAAGCTGTTCTTCGACTTCGTCAAAAACATCGACCACGAAACGAGGCTCCGAAACAGGCGCTAGCCCAGGCACGCCGCCCGCACTGGAGCGACGCCGCTGGGTTGAAGACAGATTGTGGCGGGCGGAGGGCCGCTCGCCGAGGCGGCGAACCTATAGCGTGCCGCGCCGGGCCGCAACGCCCGCTGGAACCGCGATTTCGATCGTCGTTCCAGGTTCGCCGCGAAAGCGCTTTCAGGGCTTCTTGGCGTAATAGGTCTCGGCGTCGCCTGGAAAGCTGCGATCCTTCACGTCACGGGCGAATTCGGCCGCGGCGCGCTCGATCTCGCCCTTCAGGTCGGCGTAGCGGCGGACGAACTTCGGGGTCCAGTCGAACAGGCCCAGCATGTCGTCGACGACCAGCACCTGGCCGTCGCAGCCGGCCGAGGCGCCGATGCCGATGGTGGGGACCGAGACCGCTTCCGTAACCTCGCGGGCCAGGCTCTCGGCCACGCCCTCGACGACGATGGCGAAGGCGCCGGCCTCCGCCGTCAGGCGGGCCTCTTCCAGCACCTTGGCGCGGCCGGCCTCGTCCCGGCCCTTGGCCTTGAAGCCGCCCTCCAGCAGTACGGCCTGGGGGCGCAGGCCGACATGGCCCATGACCGGCACGCCGCGCTGGGTCAGGTAGGCGATGGTCGCCGGCACGGTCAGGCCGCTCTCGACCTTCACGGCCTGGGCGCCGGTCTCCTTCATGATCCGCACGGCGTTGGCGTAGGCCTCTTCGTGCGAGTTCTCGTACGAGCCGAACGGCATGTCGACGACGACCATGGCCTTCTTGGAGCCGCGCATGACCGCCTGGCCATGCAGGATCATCATATCCAGGGTCACGCCGACGGTGTTGGGCAAGCCGTGGACCACCATGCCCAGCGAATCTCCCACCAGCAGCAGGTCGCAGGCCTCGTCCAGCGCGGCGGCGACCGGGGCGGTGTAGGCCGTCAGGCAGACGATGGGGACGCCGCCCTTGCGGGCGGTGATGTCGGGGGCGGCCAGACGGCGGACCGTCTCTTCACGATGGGCGGACACGGCGAGCGCTCCCTAAGCGGCTTCTTTTAGGGCGCCGTTTGTGGGCCGGATCGCGCCGCACCGCAACATGAACGGCAATAACACCATCCAGGCGGCACGGCGCACCGGACCTTCGGCCCGTGGCGTCAGAAGTCCTCGACCGCGCGCGTCACGAAGAACGCCAGCGCCACCACCGCCAGGCCGGCCGCCAGCCAGACCGCCTCGGCGCTGGACGAAGTCGCCAGCACCGCGTTGAACTTGGCCACGCCGGCGTTGATCTCGTTCTCCAGCGTGTGGCTGCCATTCTTCGACAGTTGCGTGACTTCGTTGGAGAAGCGGGTCGACAGCAGCTGAAAGGCCGCGATCAGGCCCGCCGCGCCACCGGCCACGGCGATGAACATGCGCCGCATCGCCCATCCGCGGTCCAGCTTGGCCGCGACCTCGGCGTTGAACAGGGCCGCGTCGGGAAACGACGGCGGCTCGGCGAACATGCGGCTTAGTTGGGCTTCGAAATCGGGTTCAGCCATGAGCTTCCCTCCTCGCCCCTTCCTCTGGCCGGGCGAGCCTCGCCCGGAGTTTATCCAAACCACGTTTGACATGGGATTTGACCGTGCCGATCGGGATATTCAAGGCCTCGGCCGCTTCGGCGTGAGACCAGTCGGCGCCGTAGCACAGGGAAACGCACAGGCGCTCCCCGCGTGACAGCGACTTCAGGGCCTCGTCGAGGTCGATGCGGCTGGCCGCGTCCTTCGACGCGTCGCGCACCATGACATCCTCGACCGGCTCGATGGTGTCCGAGAAGATCAGACGCGCCTCGCGCTTGACCTTCTTCAGGTAGAGCCGCGCGGCGATCTTCCTGATCCAGGCCCCGAAGGTCCCTTCCCCGCGAAACTCGGCCGCCTGTTCAAAACCGGTCATGAAGGCGTCCTGGGCCAGGTCGTCGGCGGTGGCCGAGTCGGCGCCCATGCGTCTCAAGAGACCCCGGACAGCCGAGCCGTGCCTGCGCACCAGCTCCCCGTAGGCCCGGCGGTCGCCCGCCGCCGCTTGCGCGGCGAGCTCGACGTCGTGACCAGTTGGCGGGCGTTCCGTGCCCATTGGATCATGCCCCTCCCAAAGGCTCGCGAGCCGCCTAGACCCGCTCTTCCTTGTTCGGATTGAAGAAGCTGAGGACGATGAAGGCGACGCCGATCACCACCGGGATGCAGGCGATGCCGAAGCCGTCGAAGTCGCCGCTGCCGTGAATGAAGTCGCCGAAATAGGTGGCGCCGGCGATGCCGATGCCGATCGCCAGCCAGATCACGCCGGTGCGCAGGTCGCGCAGGCGGGTCGGAGGCGTCTTCACGCTGCGGCTCATGGCCTCGATGACCTCGGGCGGGATCGGCTGGCCCTTCTCGATGGCGACACGCAGGGTGCGCTGCATTTCCCGGCGTTCGCGGCTCTTGAAGTAGAACGGCAGGCAGACGATGGCGACGATCATGGCGAAGGCGCCGATCGGAACGATGATTTCAGGACCCATTTTAAATCCTCCAACGAGTTGTTTGGACGACGCCCCCGCGCCGCCTTCACTGGTAAGAGGCGTTCACGGTCCTGATTGGAGGCGCCCGCCGGGATGAAACTTTCGTAAGGCCAACAAAAGCTAGACGATCGTGAGGGCCGGACGACGCCATACCGAAGGGCCGCCGACCATCAGGACCGCGGCGCAACGAAACCCCAAGAGCTGCGGCAGGCGCCCTCGAAGGCTAGTCGCCGCCGACCGCCGGTCTGGACGCGCCGACGTACGAAATAATCTCGGACATCGTGGCGAACGACACCGTGGGCTGGTGCTGGGCCAGGATCGCGGGCTTGGCGTAGCCCCAGCCGACGGCGCCGCAGTCCAGGCCCACCGCGCGGGCGGCCTCGATGTCGCGGGTCTCGTCGCCGATGCAGATGACCTTGTCGCGGCTGACGCCTCGGGCCGTGACCTGCTTGAACTTGCGGGCCTTGCCGAACAGCGAAGCCCCGCAGGCATAGAGACTGATCAGGTCGCCCAGCTCCTCGCCCAGCACGCGGCGGATCACCGCCTCGCTATTGGAGCTGACCACGGCGATCTTCACGCCGGCCGCGTGCAGGGCGCGCAGCATCCGGGCGGTCTCGGGGAACAGCGGGATGGTGTGAGCGTCGGCGGCCATCAGCTTCTTGCCGGCGCGGGCGATCAAGGGGAGCTTCCAGGGCGAGACGCCCAGATAGCGGATGACCTCGCGGGTGCTGCGGCCGCGCAGCATCTCGATCTCTTCGTTGGTGACGGTCTTGAAGCCGTACCGGCGCGCCATCGGATTGACAGCCCGCATCATCCAGGCCGCGCTGTCGGCCAGCGTGCCGTCGAAGTCAAAGATGACCAGCTCGTATCGCGAGACAGCGTCCCCCACGCGTCAAAAACCCCCTCATGGCTCGCGACGACGCGAGACCTTCCGTCCAGTGATAGACCGATCTCCTGGAAATTGTCGTCTTAAACTTCGCTCACGGCGCGAGGGAAACGCGGACTAGCCGATCTCGGCTTCGTAGATCTCAGGCTTGAAGCCGACCAGCCGACGGTCGCCCAGGTCGAGCACCGGGCGCTTGATCATCGACGGCTGGGCCAGCATCAGGGCGATGGCCTTGTCGGCGTTCAGGTTCTGGCGATCGGCCTCGTCCAGCTTGCGGAAGGTCGTGCCCGCGCGGTTCAGGATCGTCTCCCAGCCGTGCTCCTGGACCCAGCCTTCCAGCGTCGCGCGATCGATCCCGACCGCCTTGTAGTCGTGGAAGTCATAGGCCTGGCCGCGCGCCTCCAGCCACTTGCGCGCCTTGGCGACCGTGTCGCAGTTCTTGATGCCGTACATCGTCGGGGTCATGGCCGGTCTCCTGGCGCGAATCCCCTTGATCCTACCCGGTCAGGTCCCAGGCCTGGAGCACGATGTGCTGGGTCTGGCCCAGCTTGCTTTGCACCAGCACGAAGCGATCGACCGTCCAGCGGATCGGGGCGATGGCCTGGGCCGGGATCGCCTGGCCGTCGTAGAGCAGCGTGATATGCGGGGTGAAGCTGCTGTCGGGCTTCAGCTTGACCCACGCCATGGCCTCGCCGAGCGCCTTCTGGAACGCGATCAAGCCTTGCACGCCCTCCCCGCCCTGCAGCGTGAAGGGGTTGTTCCCCGGCCGGTTGGCGAAGCTGACGGCCTGATCGAACGCGACCTCGAACGGCGCGGCCTTCAGGGCCGCCCCGGCGTCCTTGCCTTTGGCCACGATGTCATTGGGCAGGCCCACATAGTCGCCCAGGTGATGCAGGGTGATGTGGAAGCGGTCGGTCAGCAGAGGCTGGCCGCGCAGGCCCAGGGCCTCCTTCAGCCGGCGCGCCTCGGCGGCGATCCGCTCGGCCGTCGCGGGGTCCGGATACAGCAGGAACATCAGCCGGTCGGTCGGCGTCGGCGGGTCGAAGCCCGGCAGGCCCATCTGCAACGTCTCGGCCATCCGGCGCCTCCTGCTATCGCCGGCACGGTTAAGCCGCTTCGGCTTGTGATCCAACTGGCGGAGACGCGCGCCGCATTACAATTCGTTTACGAGCGTAATCGTTGGCTTGACGCGATCGTTTACGTGTGTAATCGTTAGAGCATGGATACGAACCCGCAACGCATCAGCGCCGCCGAGAGCGAAGTCATGAAGGTGCTCTGGGGCGACAGCCCCAAGCCCGCCGAGGACGTCCTGACCATCCTGGCCAAGGACCACGGTTGGGCCGAGGGCACGGTGAAGACCCTGCTGAACCGCCTGCTGAAGAAGGGCGTGATCGCCGCCGACAAGGATGGCCGCCGCTTCCTCTACCGTCCGCTGGTCGGCCGCGAGGACTATGTGGATTCCGAGAGCCAGGGCCTGCTGGACCGCCTGTTCGATGGACGCCTGGCGCCCTTGGTCAGCCACTTCTCCAAGCGCGAGAAGCTGAACCCCGAGGACATCGCCGAACTGCGCCGCCTGCTGGACAAGATCGACGATGACCAGTGACCTGATCCTCTTCCTGGCCAAAGCCAACCTGGCCCTGGCGGCGGCCGTGCTGCTGGCGTTGGCCCTGCGCAAGCCGGTCCGCGCCGCGTTCGGGGCCCGCAGCGCCTATGCGCTGTGGCTGATCGTGCCGCTGTCGATCCTGGCCCTGCTGATCCCGGCCCGCACCGTCGTCCTGCCCGCGCCCGTCGTCGCCGTAACGCCCGTCGCGACCGCCAGGGCGGACGGGCCGTCGTCGCCCACAACCACGCCGCCTCCACCGTCTATCCCGAGCCAACTCCGCGCCCTGCCGATCGCCAAGATCGTGTTGGGTCTGTGGGCCGTCGTCGCCTTCGCCGGCCTGGTTGTCCAGGCCGAGCGCCAGCGCCGGTTCGTGCGGTCGCTGGGCCGGCTCAGCGTCACCGACGACGCCAGCCTGTTGCTCGCCGAGCGCCCCGGCGTCGGTCCGGCCGTGATCGGCGCGCTGGCGCCCTGCGTGGTGCTGCCCGCCGACTTCGCCGAGCGCTTCACGCCCGAGGAGCAGGCCCTGATCATCGCCCACGAGCGCAACCACCTGGCCGTCGGCGACGCCCAGATCAACGCCGTGGTCACCGGCCTGCGGTGCCTGTTCTGGGTCAACCCCCTCGTCCATCTCGGCGCGGCCGTGCTGCGGATCGATCAGGAGATTGCCTGCGACGCCGCCGTGCTGGCCCGTCATCCCAAGACCCGCCGCGCCTATGGCGAAGCCATGCTGAAGACCCAGCTGGCCGCCTTCGCCCCGCCGCTGGGCTGCCATTGGCCCGCCTCGGCCAACAACCAACTGAAGGAGCGCTTCACCTTGCTCACCCGTCACCATGCCCATCGCGGCCGCCACCTGGCCGGGGCGGCCGTCGTTGCGGTCCTTGGCCTCTCGGCCGGGGTCGCCGCCTGGGCCGCCCAGCCGGCCCAAGTCGTCCAGCGGAGCCCGGCCAAGGCAGCCGCCGCCCGGCACCTGGGCCAACCGCTGTTCGAGGCCGTGCGCGCCAAGGACATCGCCGCCGTGCGCGAACTGATCGCCCTGGGGGCCGATGTGAACACGGTGGTCGTCGGCGACGGCTCGCCCCTGATCGAAGCCGCCCGTCGCGGCCGCATGGACATCGTCCAGGCCCTGCTGACCGCCGGCGCCGATCCGAACCTGGCCGTGCGCGGCGACGGCGCTCCGCTGATCCAGGCCTCGCTGTCCGGCCACCTCGACATCGTCCAGGCCCTGGTGGCGCGCGGCGCCAATGTCGAGATCTTCGTGCCCGGCGACGAGACCCCGCTGATCAACGCGGCCCAGGCCGGCAGCCTGCCCATCGTCGCCTATCTGGTCGAGCACGGCGCCGATGTGAACCGCGCGGTCGAGGCCAATGAAGGCGAGATGCGCTCGCCGCTCGGCCAGGCCCGCAGGAACGGCCACGGCGCGGTCGTGAACTACCTGAAGAGCCGGGGCGCGCGGTCCTAAGGGACCGCCCGAAACTTCCCCAATAAAATCAGCGAGTTTTTCAACGATGGCGATCATCGACGCCCGGACTTTGCCTGAAGCCAGCCGGATCGAGGCCGATCTGGTGATCATCGGCGGCGGCCTGGCCGGCATCACCCTGGCCAAGGAGCTGGCCGGCGGCCCGCTGAAGGTCGCCATCCTGGAGAGCGGCGGCCTGGAAATCGACATGGAGAACCAGGCCCTCTACGCCGGCTCCGGCGTCCAGAAAGCGCCCGGCAATCCCGACCGGCCGTTCGACAACTATCCGGTCCAGTCCCGCATCAGGGCCCTGGGCGGCTCGGGCCACGTGTGGGGCGGCAAGTGCGGACCGCTGGACCCCGCCGACTTCGCCGAGCGGCCTTGGATCCCCTACAGCGGCTGGCCCGTCACCCGCCCCCAGATGCAGGCCTACTACGACCGGGCCTGCGACCTGCTGGAGATCCCGCGCTTCCCGCTGGAGATGGCAAAGCCGACCGAACCCGATCGCCAGCCCCTGGCGTTGGACCCGGCCGACGGCTTCTTTCCGGCGCCGCGCGTATTCTCGAAATTCTCGGGCGGCGGCGACAAGGCGGCTTTCGACGCCTGGCGCACGAAGTTCGCCGACGCGCCGAACATCACCGTCTATCTCTACGCCAACGTCGTGAAAATTCGCCGGCAAGGCGCTGAAATCGTTGGCCTGGACGTCGCCTGCCTCAAGGGCTCGCACCACACCGCAAAGGCCAGGCGTTACGTGCTGGCGACCGGCGGCATCGAGAATGTCCGCCTGCTACTGGCCTCCGAGAACCTGGGCAACGGCCACGACCTGGTCGGGCGGTTCTTCCAGGGCCACGTCACCTATTCGAACGACGGCGACGCCGAGACCGAAGGCTCGGTCGTGGCCGTCACGCGCGCCGCGCCGCTGGAGCTCTATGCGCCGACCAAGCGATTGTCGCCCCACTGCGTGATCGGTTCGGGACTGAAGGCCCAGGCGCGGATGAAGACCGGCAACTTCACCGCCACGCTCTACAAGGCCACGCCCTCCGGGACCGACACCAAGGTCGGCGCCGACACGCAAGCGATCCGTCGGACCAGCGGCCGCATCGCCGGCCAGGACGAGGCCCAACTGCTAGGTTATTTCGCCATGACCGAGCACTTCCCCAATCCCGACAGCCGCGTGACCCTGGATCCGGAGCACAAGGACCCGCTGGGCATGCCGCGCGTGCGCCTGACCTGGATCTATGGCGAGAAGGACTATGCCGACCTGGAGCGGTCGGTGGCGGGGCTGGCCGACGCGTTCGGCGCCTCGGGCCAGGGCCGGCTGTGCTGGTCGATCCCGCGTGACAAGTTGCTGGCGACCTCCAGCGCCTCGCGCCACCACATGGGCGCGACGAGGATGCACCCCGATCCGAGGAAGGGCGTCGTCGACGCGAACCTGCGCCTGCACGAGGCGAAGAACCTTTACGTCGCCGGCAGCTCGGTCTTCCCGACCTCCGGCATCGTCAATCCGACCCTGACCATCCTGGCGCTGTGCATGCGCCTGGCCGATCACCTGAAAAGCGAGACTGTACAATGACCAGCCGCCGCGACCTCCTGGCCGCACTGGTGGCGCTGGCCGCCACGCCGGCCCTGGCCCGCGCCGCCACGCCCGACGTCTTCGCCGGCCTAGACCCCGCCGCCGTCCAGCGGATCGGCAAGGCCTGGCGCGAGCAGCACCCGACCGTCACCGCCAGCGCCCTCGGCAAGCGCCTCTTCCCGGCCGGACGCGGCCTCGCCGCCCTGCCTCGCCTGCGCGACCAGGCCGCCGCCGATTTCCGCAAGGGCGCGGTCTTCGCCTATCGCGGCTGGCGGCTCTCGGACACCGAGGGGGCGTTGCTGGCCCTGCTCTCGTTCGAAGCTTAGCCCGAGGAACTCGGACGGACATGGCCGGTTAGGTCCTCAGCAGAGGAGTTCCGCCATGCCCCAGGGCGACAAGAGCAAGTACACCGACAAGCAGGAACGCAAGGCCGACCACATCGCCGAAGGCTACGAGGCCAAGGGCGTCTCGGACAAAGAAGCCGAGCGCCGGGCCTGGGCCACAGTCAACAAGCAGGACGGCGGCGGCAAGAAACCCGGCGGTTCGGGTCGCCATTCCTGAGCCCGATCAGGACGCCTTGGCCGTACTCGCCGTGGCGGTGTCGACCCGCGTCCAGGTCTGCGACTTGCAGAGGAAGTTGGGTAGCAGACAACCCTTGGCCTTCAGCGAGGCGCGGTCCAGCAGCTTGACCTGGCCCGAGAAGGTCATGTCCAGGTCGGGTACATAGACCCGGCCCTTCCACTCGTTGGGATCGGCGGCGGAAAAGTCGCGCAGCAGCTGCATGCCGACCAGATCCTGGTTCTTCTTCTTCTTCACGTCGGCGCGTGCGTGGTCATTGGCCCAGACGACGACACCGCAGGTGCGGGCCTCGCACGGCTTGATCTCGATATGGACGCTGCCCTTGGGATTACGCCAGACGCCGTAGATGTCCCCCGGACGCGGCGCGGCGCCGGTCTGGGCGAAGGCGGCTCCGCCCCCGACCCACAGCGCTAACGCCACAACCAGTCCACGCGACATGCTTCGGCTCATCACGGCCGTCCTTCTCTCAGCGGCTACGCCAACCCGTACCCCATCGGGGCGCGAAGCTAGCCGCTCGGAAAGACGAGGTGAAGCCGTCAGAATTGAGGCGTCCCCTTATTCGGTCAACCGGTGCGCCAATCGGCCCCGGTCGCGGCGAACAGGCGGATGGCGTCGACGAGGCGTTGGCCCTGCGCGCGGGCCTGGGCCGAGCGGGCGGCGTTGAGGGTGCGCTGGGCGTCGACGACCTCCAGCAGCGTGCCGCCGCCCTTGTCGAAGGCGACCCTGGCCAGACGCAGGCGTTCGGTCGCCTGCTGCTCGGTGCGGGCGTGGGCGGCGAGCGCCGCTTCATCGGCCGACAGAGCCGACAGCGCGTCCGCGACCTGGCCGAAGGCGGTCAGCACGGTCTGCTGGTAGCGGGCGCTGGCGGCGCGGGCGGCCTCGCGGGCCTGCTGGCGACGGGCCTTCAGGGCGCCGCCGTCGAAGATCGGCGCGGTCAGGCCGGCCCCGATGTCCCAGCCGCTGGCGTCGTACGAGAAGAGGTCGCCCGGCTTCAGCGCGCCCTGGGTCAGCGAGGCTGTCAGCTTCAGGTTCGGATAGAGGTCGGCCGTCGTGACGCCGATGTCGGCGGTGGCGGCGTGCAACTCGGCCTCGGCGGCCAGGATGTCGGGACGCTTGCGAACCAGTTGCGACGGCAGGGCCACCGGCACGGGGCGCCGAGCGCCATGGTCGACAGATCGAAGGCCGGGGCGCTCCAGTCGGCCGGGGCCTTGCCGATCAGCACGGCCAGGGCGTGGCGGGCGGCGGCCAGTTCGCCCTGCAGGGCCGGCAGTTGGGCGCGGTCCTCTTCCAGCTGGCTTGCGGCCGAGACCTTGGCCAGGCTGGTCGAGCCGCCCAGGGCGTTGGCCTTGCGGATCAGCTCGATATTGGCCTGGTCGTCGGCGATCATCCGCTCGACACTGGCGATCTGGGCCCGCAGCGTGGCGATGGTCGCGGCCTGAAGGGCGACATTGGCGGTGAGACTGAGATAGGCCGCCTCGGCGCGGCGCCCCTGGGCTTCGACGCGCGCGGCGGCGCCCTCGATGCGGCGTCTATTGCCGCCCCACAGGTCGAGGTCGTAGCTGACCGCGCCGCCGACCGAATAAAGGCTGAAGGTCGGGTTGCTGAGCTGGATGTCGCCAAAGCCCGTGAAGCCGAACGACTGCAGGTTGGCGCGCTCGCGAGCGACGCCGGCGTTGCCTGTCACCTGAGGTCCGGCCACGCCGCGCGCCTGCGCCAAGGCCGATTGCGATTGGGCCAAGGTGGCGTCGGCTTCGGCGAGCGTCGGGCTATCCTTCAGCGCCTGGCGGATGACGGCGTCCAGTTCGGGCGAGTTCAGCGCCGTCCACCACGGACCGGCGTTGGCCGTGTCGGCGTCAAGGCGCGCGGCGGCGGGGGCCGTCTCGCCCGCGCCCAGGGTCGAGGCGGCTTTGGGCGCGTCCGGCGCCTGAAAGTTCGGCCCCACGGTCGCGCAGGCGGACAGGCTAGTCGCCGCCAGCAAGGCGGTCAGGAGCTTAGTGGTCGGAGACATTGGCGGCCTTCGCCCCGGGCTTCGGGGTACGCATGAGAAGGATGAGCGGCGCGCAGGCGATGGTGATCACCAGCATCAGCCGGAAGTCGTCGAGATAGGACAGCATCGCCGCCTGCCGACTGATGACGCCGTTGAACGCGGCCATGGCGGCCTCGGTCGAGAACACGTTCGGAGCGTAGGCCTGATACAGCGGGTTGTCGGGCCGGGCGTGCTCGACCAGCACCGCGTGGTGCTTCTCGATGCCGCTGACGAACAGGGCCTGCATGATCGAGATGCCCGCCGCCGAGCCGATGTTGCGGATCAGGGTGAAGAGCCCCGCGCCTTCCGCCCGGTGCCGCGGCATGACCTTGGCGAAGGCGATCGTGCTGAGCGGGACGAAGATCAGGCCGGTGCCGACCCCCGACAGGAAGCCCGAAACCACGAGCAGGGTCGTGTCCATTTGCAGATTGTAGTGACTCATCTGCCAGAGCGAGAGCGCGCTGATCGCCAGGCCGATGCTGAGCAGCAGCTTGATGTTCATCCGCCCCATCAGCTGGCCCACCGCGAACATGGCGATGAAGGAGCCCAGGCCGCGCGGCATCGAGACTAGGCCGGTGAAGGCGACCGGGTAGCCCAGCAGGGTCTGCATCAGCGGCGGCAGCAAGGCGAGGGTGCTGTAGAGCAGGATGCCGATGAAGAAGCCGAACAGGCAGCAGGTGATGAAGTTGCCGTCGGCCAGCAGCTCGCGCGCCACGAACGGCTTCTCGGCGGTGGCCAGCTGGACGCCGAACACCCACAGCGCGATGACGGCGACGATCAGCTCGACCCAGATCTCTCGCGAGCCCAGCCAGTCCTGGCTGGGACCTCGGTCCAGCATCAGCTGGAAGGATCCGATGGCGATGGCCAGGGCCAGGAAGCCCAGGGTGTCGAACTTGCGCTTCTCGCTGCTCTTCTTCTCGGAGAGAAAGAAGAACACGCCGCAGAAGGCCAGGATGCCGATCGGCAGGTTGATGAAGAACACCCATCGCCAGTCGAGATTGTCGGTCAGCCAGCCGCCCAGGCCGGGCCCCAGCAGCGGACCGAGCACCGCGCCCGCGCCCCACACGGCCATCGCCTGGCCGTGGCGCTCGGGCGGATTGATGTCCAGCAACACGGCCTGGGACAGCGGGATCAGCGCGGCTCCAAACAGACCTTGCAGCAGGCGGAACAGCACGATCTCGACCAGGTTCTGCGCGACCCCGCACAGCATCGAGGCGGCGGTGAAGCCAATGATCGAGACGATCAGCACCATCTTGCGGCCCATCCGCTCGGTCAGGAAACCGGTCAGCGGCGTCATGATCGTCGAGGCCACGATGTAGGAGGTCAGCACCCAGGTGATCTGGTCGGTCGAGGCCGAGACGCTGCCCTGGATGTGCGGTAGGGCGACGTTGGCGATCGTGGTGTCCAGCGAGATCATGATCGTCGCCAGCATCACCGAGATGGTGATCGGCGTGCGATTGGCGACGTCGCGGGCGTGACCGTCTTGGAGCGCCTTGGGGGTCACCGGGTCTTGCCCGAACGGATATCCACCTTCGCCTTGGCGCTGAGCCCCGCCGAGAGGTTGCTGGGCGCGGCGTCGTCCAGGGTCAGGCGCACGGGCACGCGTTGGACGACCTTGACCCAGTTGCCGGTGGCGTTCTCGGCCGGCAGCAGGGCGAAGCTGGCGCCGGTGCCGGGACTGAAGCTGGCGACGTGAGCCTTCAAAGGCTTGTCATAGGCATCGACCTTGATGGTCGCCGGCTGGCCGACGCGCATGTGGGCCAGCTGATCTTCCTTGAAGTTGGCCTCGATCCAGGGCTTGCCGGAGATCAGGAAGAACAGCGGCCTGGACGCCTCGACCCGCTGGCCGACCTGCAGCTGCTCGACCTTGGCGATCACGCCGTCGGTCGGGGCGACCACGGCGGCGTAGGAACGGTCCAGCTTGGCGCGATCGAGCTTGGCGGACGCCTCCAGCACGCCGGGCTGCTGTTCGGTGGCGATGTCGGCGCGACCGCCGAGGTCGGCCAAGGCCGTGGCGATCTGTTGCCGGACGACGGCGACCTGGCGCTGGGCCTGGTCGGCGGCGTGGCGGGCCTCGTCGGCCTGGGCCTTGGTGGCGACCCCGGCGGCCGCGAGGTCCCGCTGCCGGGCGGCTTCGCGCTGAGCGTAGCCGGCGGTCTCCTGGACGGCTGCGAGATCGGCCAGGCGTTGAGCGTAAACCGCGCGCTTGCCCTGCACATCGAAGCGGGCCTGGGCCAGGGCGGCCTCGGCCTGCGACACCGCCACCTGGTAGTCGGCCGGATCGAGGCGGAACAGCACCTGCCCCTTGGCCACGCGCTGGTTCTCCTGCACGTCGATCTCGACCACGCGGCCGTCGATGCTGGTGCTGATGCCCGTGCGGCTGGACTGGACATACGCGTTGTCGGTGGTCTCTGACTTGCCGCCCGTCAGCACGACGAAGGCGCCGATGCCCACGAGAACGACCAGCGGCGCGCCGATCATCAGCGGCCAGCGCAGGTGCTGGCCCAGGGTCTTCTCGCGCCGCCTGTTGGCCGCGCCGACCTCGGCTTCGGCAATGGCGTCGTAACCTTCAGCGTCGCTCACGCGCTGCTCCACGTCTCGATAGGTTTTGGGGAATCGTCGAGGTTCGTTCGGCTCGCGAACCTTGGCCCTCAGATAGGGCTCGGCCTGTCATGAGAGAAATGATATGTCTTCACGACAGCCATGAACGCCGTGAATTTCCGAAACGCCGACCTCAACCTCTTCCGGGTGTTCGTCACCCTGCTGGAAGAGAAGAACGCCACACGCGCCGGCGAGCGCCTGGGCCTGTCGCAATCGGCCGTGAGCCATGCGCTGCGGCGATTGCGCGAGATGGTCGGGGACGACCTCTTCGTCAGGGGCCAGACCGGCTTGCGGCCGACGCCCCGCGCGCTGGAGATCGCCGACACCGCCCGCACGGCCCTGAAGCTGCTGGAGACCGCCGTCACCAACCAGCGGTTCGACCCGGCGGTCGACATTCACACCTTCAACATCGCGGCCGGGACCTATATTTCCTACGTCCTGGGTCCTTTGATCGCCGAGCGCGTGATCGCCACCGCGCCGAACGTCCAGATCCACTTCCACAACCTCTATGCCGGCATGACCGAGGATCTCGACACCGGGCGGCTGGACATGGTCATCGGCTGTTTCGAGGCGATACCCGGCCGCTTCTCCTATAGTCCGCTATTCGAGGAGACCGGCGTCTGGGTTCTGCGCGCCGACCACCCGATGATCGCGGGCGGCATCGACTACGACACCCTGGCCCGCCTGCCGCGCCTGGGCGTCTCGGGCGGGGGCAATGACGATCCGGATCGCACCTCGGCCGGGCACCTTGGGCTGCGGCGTGTGACCTCGTGGGGCGACACCTACGCTCTGGGCGACAGCCCCTATCAGCCATTCACGGTGCAGGACTCGTTCAGCGCCATGAACATGGTCGGCCGCTCGGACATGACCTGCATCCTTCCGCGCCGCCTGGCCCAGCTGGCCGCCGATCGGGGCAAGGTGTTCATGGTCGAACCGCCGAACGCCCCGCCCCCCATGCCGTTCGGCGCGGTGCTGCGCGCCAGCGACGCGGCGGACTCGCCCAATGGCTGGCTGCTGGACCTCTGCAGGGAAGCAGCGGCCCAGCTATAACCCTCTATTCGACCTGACTGACGTCGCGCACCGCGCCGCGGGCGGCGTTGGTGGTCATGGCGGCGTAGGCGCGCAGGGCGGGGCTGACTTCGCGCTTGCGGTCGAGAGGTTTCCACGCCTTCGACCCACGGGCCAGTTGAGCCTCGCGACGCCCGGCCAGGACCGCGTCGGAGACTTCGAGCGTGATGCCGCGATTGGGGATGTCGATCAGGATCGAGTCGCCCGTCTCGACCAGGGCGATCAGGCCGCCCTCGCCCGCTTCCGGCGAGACGTGACCGATCGACAGGCCCGAGGTGCCGCCCGAGAAGCGGCCGTCGGTGATCAGGGCGCAGGCCGCGCCAAGGCCCTTCGATTTCAGATAGGTGGTCGGGTACAGCATCTCCTGCATGCCAGGACCGCCCTTGGGGCCTTCGTAGCGGATGACCACGACCTCGCCGGCCACGACCTTGCCGCCCAGGATGCCGCTGACCGCCGCCTCCTGGCTTTCATAGACGCGGGCCGTGCCCCGGAAGGTGAGGATGGAATTGTCGACCCCGGCCGTCTTCACGATGCAGCCCTCGGGGGCCAGGTTGCCAAACAGCACGGCCAGACCGCCGTCCTTCGAGAACGGATGCTCGACCGAGCGGATGACGCCCGTCTCACGGTCCAGGTCCAGGCTCTCCCAGCGGGCGGCCTGGCTGAAGGCGATCTGGGTCGGCTTGCCGCCCGGCGCGGCGCGGAAGAGCTCGTGGGCGACAGCGCTGTTGGTGCGGCCGATGTCCCAGCGCGCCAGGGCCTCGGCCATGGTCGTGGCGTGGACGGTCGGCTGGGTCGTGTCGATCAGACCGCCGCGCTCCAGCTCGCCCAGGATGGCCATGACGCCGCCGGCGCGGTGGACGTCCTCCATGTGCACGTCGGCCTTGGCCGGGGCCACCTTGGACAGACACGGCACCCGGCGCGACAGGCGGTCGATGTCCTCCATCTTGAAGTCGACCCCGCCTTCCTGGGCCGCGGCCAGAAGGTGCAGAACGGTGTTGGTCGAGCCGCCCATGGCGATGTCCAGGCTCATGGCGTTCTCGAACGCCGCGCGCGTGGCGATGCCGCGCGGAAGGGCCGTGGCGTCGTCCTGTTCGTACCAGCGTTGGCAGAGGTCGACGACCAGGCGGCCAGCCTCCTTAAACAGGGCTTCGCGATCAGCGTGGGTGGCCAGGACCGAGCCGTTGCCCGGCAGCGACAGGCCCAGCGCCTCGGTCAGGCAGTTCATCGAGTTGGCGGTGAACATCCCCGAGCACGAGCCGCAGGTCGGGCAAGCGGCCTTCTCGATCGCGGTGACTTCCTCGTCGGTATATTTGTCGTCGGCGGCCACGACCATGGCGTCGACCAGGTCCAGCGCCCGGATCGCGCCCTTCATCTGCACCTTGCCGGCCTCCATCGGGCCGCCGGAGACGAAGACGACCGGGATGTTCAAGCGCATGGCGGCCATCAGCATGCCGGGCGTGATCTTGTCGCAGTTCGAGATGCAGACGATGGCGTCGGCGCAATGGGCGTTGACCATGTACTCGACGCTATCGGCGATCAGCTCGCGGCTGGGCAGCGAGTACAGCATCCCGCCGTGGCCCATGGCGATGCCGTCGTCGACGGCGATGGTGTTGAACTCCTTGGCCACGCCCCCGGCCGCCTCGATCTCGCGGGCGACCAGCTGGCCCAGGTCCTTCAGGTGCACGTGGCCCGGGACGAACTGGGTGAAGCTGTTGGCCACCGCGATGATCGGCTTGCCGAAGTCCTCGTCCTTCATGCCCGTCGCGCGCCAGAGGCCGCGGGCCCCCGCCATGTTGCGACCGTGGGTCGAGGTGCGTGAGCGATAAGGAGGCATGGCAAATCTCAATGTCGGCGATGGGGTTATTTAGGGCTGTTTCGCTCGCTCTCAAAATATATTAGTTCAGCCGAATTAGGTCGCTGAGAATATCAATGGACGCTCGCCCGCTCCGCCACTTCGTCGCCGTGGCTCAGACCCTGCACTTCGGCCGCGCGGCGGAGCGGCTGGGCATGACCCAGCCGCCGCTCAGCCAGTCGATCATGAGCCTTGAGCGCGACCTGGGCGCGCCGCTGTTCGAGCGCACCAAGCGCAGTGTCCGCCTGACGGCCCTGGGCGAGCAATGGCTGCCCTACGTGCTTGAAACACTGGCGGCCTTGGACGGCCTGCCCGCCCTGGCCCAGCGGATGCGCGATGGCCAGACCGGCTATCTGGCGCTGTCGTTCGTCAGCACGGCCGACTACAGCGTCCTGCCATCGCTGGTGCGGCGCTACTCCCAGGCCTATCCGGACGTCGAGATCCGCCTGTTCGAGGCCACCAGCAACGTGCAGATCCCGGCCATCGTCAGCGGCGAGCGCCATGCCGGCATCATCATCCCGCCCGCCGATCATCCCCTGCCGCCGGCCCTCGCCTACCGCCGCCTGCTGCGCGAGCCGCTGGTCGCCGCCGTGCCCAGCGCCTGGATCGAGGACGGCCGCATCGCCCGCGAGACCGAGATGTCCAGCGCCGAGGTTCTGGCCTCGCCGCTGATCCTGTTCCCCAAGCACGTGGCTCCGGCCTTCCACGACCTGGTCACCGGCTATTTCGCATCGCTGGGCGGGACGGCTCGGATCATCCAGGAGGCCATCCAGATGCAGACCATCATCAGCCTGGTCTCCAGCGGTCTCGGGATCGCCCTCGTGCCGGCTTCGCTGCGAAACCTAGCGCGAGCGGGGGTCGCCTACGTCCCCCTGGCCGGCGCGGCTCCGATGCTGGAGACCGGCTTGGCCTGGCGGCGCGACGATCTCGCCCCCACCCTGGCTAACGTCCTGGCCCTGCTCGACGAAACCTAGCGAGAGCCGCCGGTCAACGCTTGGGCGTAGTGCTGGCGGTCGATGATCGGCCGACAGAAGATCAGCGCGCCGTCGATGACAGCGTCCTCGGTCAGGAGGGTTCTGAACCACGCATTGGCTTCGGCCATGCCGCGATGCAGGGCGATGACCCGGTAGCTGTGCTTGCCGGTCACGGCCGCGGCGGTCGAGACGCATGGATCGTCCCGCAGCCGCGCCTCCAGCCGGTCCAGCGCGCCGCCATCGGTCAGCCGGGTGCGCAGGTCGGCGATGCAGTGGCAGACATCGGCCGGCAGCCTTACGCGGTCGACCAGCTTCAGCAGGCCGCTCTGCTTGAAGCGGGTGATGATCCGGAAGGCGGTGGTCTGCGAGACCTCCAGCATCTGGGCCAGCTCGACCACGGTCGGTAGCGGCTTGCCTTCCAGCCGAGCCATGATCGCCAGATCGGCCTCCAGGGCGGCGCCCGGCCCGGGCGTCACCTTTGAAGATTGCAGCGACGCGGGTTTGACGTGGTTCACGGCGCGCCCTTCGGCGTGAACAGCAGGTCGTGATAATCCCAGCTGAAGTCGGCGATCGGCGACACCGCCTTCATCGTCACCCGCGTGATCTTGCCGTCGGGGTCGAGGTTGAAGGTGACGTAGGCCGGCTCCAGCGTCTTGTCGTCGAAGCGGGTGACGAAGGTGTCGTACTGCCAGTGCTCCAGCTTGCCGGCCATGCGCGGGGTCGACTTGAAGTCGATGTGCAAGGCCCCGTCGCCCTCGGTTACCGCGATGTCCCCGTACCAGGGGTCGGCATAGGTCCCGGCGTACTTGGCCGCGGGCAGCGAAGGCCCGACGCCGGCCGGCTTGACCTGGACGCCGCCCAGGGTCTTCAGCGCGCCGGCGATCAACCGCTTCTTGTAGGCGATGTAGCGCTCGGTCCACGGCTCGGGCTTGACCCCCAGATAGTGGTCCAGCAGCTCCAGCATCAGGCCGCGCGGCAGCTCGCCGTCCTCGCTGTTCAGCTCGATCGAGAAGCCGGCGTTGCGGTCGGGGATCAGCACCACCACCGTTTTGAAGCCCAGCACCGCGCCGCTGTGCCAGACGATCTGAGTTCCGCGGTAGTCCTGAATCTCCCAGCCCAGGCCATAGGCCTGGAAGTTGGGCTTGGTGACCTCCATCCCGGGGGGTGCCTGGTCGATCGGCTCGATGACCGTCGGCCGCCACATGGCCTGACTCTGAGCCTCGCTGAACAGCCGCTTGCCGTCCGGCAGGGCGCCGTGGGCCAGTTGCAGCTTCAGCCACTTGGCCATGTCGTTGGCGCTGACGGCCATGCCGCCGGCCGGGGCGGCGCTGCGCGCCAGCTCGTCGCGCTCGTCGAGGATCTCCTGATCGCCGGCCCCGCGCAGACCCCCGTTCAGTCGCGCGTGCGGCTGGGCGCGGTTGGGGTTGTCGAAGCGGCGCTCGTCGGTGGTCGAGGCGTTCATGCCGGCCGGGACCAGCACATGATCGCGCGTATAGGCCTCCCAGGTCTGACCGGTGACCGCCTCGATCAGCTGGCCGGCCACCATGTAGAGGACGTTGTCGTAGGCGTAGCCGCTGCGGAAACTGGTGGCGGGCTTCAGATAGCGCAAGCGGCGCACGGCCTCGGCGCGCGGGATGTTGCTGCGTGGCACGAACAGCAGGTCGCCCTGCCCCAGGCCGAGACCGCTGCGGTGGACCAGCAGGTCGCGCACGGTCAGCTCGCGCGTCACCCACGGGTCGTACATCTGGAAGCCCGGCAGGCGATCGGCGACCTTGTCGTCCCAGGACAGCTTGCCGGAGTCGACCAGGGTGGCCAGGGCCGCCGTGGTGAAGGCCTTGCCGGTCGAGCCGGTCATGAACAGCGTATCGGCGTCGACCTTGGTCGGGTCGCCCAGCTTGCGGACGCCATAACCCTTGGCGAGCACGGTTTGCCCCTCGTCGACGATGGTGATCGACAGGCCCGGCGCGCCGACCTTTTGGCGCAGGGCCTCGACATGGGCGTCGAAGCCCTTGGGCGGCTGGACGACGGGGCCGGCGGCAAGCGCCGCGGCGAGAATGAGGCTGATCATGGGACCTCCGGCTGGAAGACGGGACGTCGGGCGAAACGAACAAGGCTGACCAGCGCCAGCGGCGCGACGTAGAGCGCGATCAGGGCGTAGGCCAGCAGGCGATAGCCGCCGGCGATCAGGCTCACCAGCCCGACCCGATCGGCCAGCACCATGCAGAACACGAGCAGCGCCAGGGCGCAGGCGGCGCGGGCGCGGACGCCGAACGGCCGTCCCATCCGGACCTGGAAGGCTACGGCGACGCGCTCATTGATGGCGTGGACCGCGCCCGTGCCACTCTCCAGCAGCGCCGCGAAGACCATAAGTTGGAACAGCGCGCGGAAGACCGGCAGGTTCAGCTTGGCCAGCAGCACGTCCGATGGCAGGGCCGCGCCCGTGACGGCTGGCGCATAGGCGCACATGCAGACGAAGAAGACGAAGGCCGGGATCATCGCCAGAGGCCCGGCGATCAGGCCGGCCGTCACCGCGTCCCGGTCACTGAGCAGGCGCCGGGTCACCGGCAGGATGATCACCGCGCCGATGATGTTGTAGCCGGCGTAGGTGGTTCCGCCGATCAGGGCGTTGGCCCCGACCTGGACCGGAACCGCGAAGGCGGTGGCGATGTCGGAGCCGAAGGTCGTCAGGGCCAGAACGAGAAACAAGCCGTAGACGCCGTAGAGCAGGATCGAGACCCAGGCGAACAACTGCTCGACCACCTTGCTGCCGAAGGCGACGAAGCCGGTGACACCCAGCAGCAGGGCCAGCATCCCCGCCCACTTCGGCGCGCCGAACACCGCATGGCCGATTTCGCCGGCCGCCGCGCCGAACACGGCCAGCACCAGGACGACAAAGAAGGCGTAGGCCAGCTCGAAGGCGATCCAGCCGCGTCCCAGCAGGGCCTGGAAGAAGCTCCGATAGTCCCGCGCCCCGGTCGCTCGCGCGAACAGGAAGGTCAGGACGCACATACCGCTCCAGATCAGCGTCGCCAGGGCCAGGCCGACGAGGCCGCCCCAGGGACCAGCGGGCAGGAAGAACTCGGCGATCTCGCGGCCGGTGGCGTAGCCGCCGCCGATGACGGCGGCCTTGAACGCCAGGCCTGGCAGCAGCCAGCGGCTGAACCAGCCTGGGGCCGCCTTCCCGCTCATGCGAGGCAGGCGTCCAGCAGCCGCTCGAAGGCCGGGCCTCCCCGCAGCGGGTCGGCGGTCGGCAGGCCCAGGCGCTGAGCCACGGCAGCAATTTCGGCCTGGGCGGTCTCGGGCGACAGCTTGCCGGTGTTGAGGCTGATCCCCGCGCAGCGGATATTCGGATTGGTCACCCGCCCCATCAGGACAGTCGCCTCGATCACCGCCTCGATCGACGGCACGGCGTGACCGGGATAGCCGAGGATCTGGGTGCGGCCCGGCTCGTGACAGACCACGAAGACGTCAGGCTGGCTGCCTTGCAACAGGCCCAGCGACACCGCGCCGTAGGCGGGGTGCATCAAGGACCCCTGCCCTTCGATCACGTCGACATGGCTGGCCGGCGCGGCGGGACTGAGCATCTCGGCCGCCCCGGCGATGAAATCGGAGACCACCGCGTCGATCGGTATGCCGGCGCCGGCGATCATGATCCCGGTCTGGCCGGTGGCCCGGAAGTCGACATCGACACCACGTCCGCGCAGTCCTCGGGCGATGGCCAGGGCGGCGTACTTCTTGCCGAGCGCGCAGTCGGTGCCGACGGTCAGGATCCGGCGGCCCGAACGGCGTTTGCCCGAGCCCACGGGAATCCCTGTCGGCGGAGTGCGCACGTCGATCAGCCGGCGGCCGGTCCGCTGGGCGGCAACCTTCAGCTCCGGGATATCGCCCAGCTTGGCGTGCATGCCAGAGACGAGGTCGAGCCCCGCCTCCAGCGCCTCGACCAGACCGGCGATCCAGGCTGGTGGATGATCCCGCCGGCGTTGGCCACGCCGATCACCATGCCCCGCGCGCCCTCGGCCACGGCCTGGGCCGGCGCCAGGGCCGGCAGGCCGGTGCTGACCCGGGCGCCCGGCAGGACGAACTCGCCGACGCAGCGCTCGCCGACCCAGTCGCGCAGGCCGAACGCGGTCTTGGCGTAGCCGGGCTCGACCGTGTCGCCAAGGAACAGGAGGTAGGGCGACGGCAAGACGCCCTCCATAGCCTCATCTGCCTTCTCGTCCTGGGCGGTTCTGGCGATAGCGGTCATGTGATCAGAAGCCGGCCGTCAGGCTGAGGCCGATCGTGCGCGGCCGGATCACGCCCGTGCCGATCGCGCCGCCCGGAGAGACCGGCAGGCCATTGGCGGTGACCGCGCCGGTCGAGATCTTGCCGTCCGAGTTGAAGGCGTTCTTGACGTACGCCTCCAGGTCCACCTTGCCGAAACTGACCCCGGCCCGCAGGTCGACGACCTCATATGACGGAAGCTGGCGCTGCTGGCTGTGCGCGGCGCGGTACTCGGCGTCGAACATGCCGCTCTGCTTGCCCATCACCCGTAGCGAGGCGCCGACATAGGCCTGCTTGTCGCCGATCGTCCAAGTATAGTCGCCGTTGAAGCCCAGGCTGAGCTTGGGGGTGAAGGGCAGTTGATCGCCCTTCTTGCCGCCGACCAGGGCGCTGGTGTCGCCCGAAAGCTTGGCGTCTGTATAGGCGCCGTTGGCCGATACGGTCAGGCCGCTGGCGAGGCGCGCCGTGGCGGTGAACTCGACGCCGTCGCTTTTCGCGTCCGCGCCATTGGTGTTGATGCCGAAATTGTTGACCACGGTCAGCAGTTGAACGCCCTTCCAGTCGATATGGAAGGCGGCGACGTCCAGGCTGAGGCGACGGTCGGCGCTCTCGCCCTTGAAGCCGGCTTCGTAGCTGGTGACCTTGTCCGGCGCGAAGGTGGCCGGGGTGTCGGCCGGCGCGCCGGGCGGGATCACGTTCGGACCGCCCGGACGATAGCCCTTGGCGACGCGGGCATAGACCGCGCGGCGATCGTCGATCTTGAACTTCGGGGCCAGCGAGTAGGTGAAGACGTTGTCCGACGACTTCAGGCCGCTGTTGATCGGCGTACCGCCGGCCAGCACGCCCGTGGCCGACTGCCCTGCGACCTGCTTGTTGTGGCTGTAGCGGCCGCCCAGATCGACATCCACCCGCTCGCCCAGATGCACGGTGGCGTTGGCGAAGCCGGCATATTCCTTGTAGCGCGAATTGAGGTCGAGGTCGGCCAGAAGCGGCAGACCGGTAAGCTGGGTCAGCGTGCCCGGCTGGACGGCGATGTACTCCTGGTGGATCAGGCCCTTCTCGTCGGTGAAATAGCCGCCGACCAGCCACTCGAACGGCGCGCCGGCGTTCGAGGCCAGGCGCACTTCCTCGGTATATTTCCGGTTGTTGGTCTTCTGGGCCAGGTAGAGGTCGTTGGCGGGACCGAACACGCTCTCGATCAGGCCGCTGAGGTTGAAAGAGGCGTCGTCGCGCTTGGTCTGGTTCTGCTTGTTGTAGCTGCTTGACGCGGTCAGCGTGCCAAAGCCCAGGTCGTAGTTCACCACCGCGTTGTAGATGCGGTATTCGACGTCCGAGAAGGCCGGCGCGAACTGCGACAGGGTCGGGCCGCCGTGCAGGGTCTTCAGGGTGTCGGGATCGCTCTCGACCACGGTCGGGGCGTCGGCCTTGATGTCCTGCAGCACCGCCGTCAGGCGCAGATCGAACTTGTCGGTCGGCTTGAACAGCAGCGAGGCGCGGCCGCCATAGACCTTGGCGTCGTTGATGTTCCGCTCGACGTCCGAACCGCCGGTTCCGATCGAGTCGATGAAGCCGCCGTCCTTGCGGTAGAAGCCCGAGGCGCGGACCGCGACGGTCTCGCCGAGCGGGATGTTGACCATCGCCGTCGTGCGATACGACATCGCGCCGCCCTTGGTGTCCTCGAGCGCGACGCGAGCGCGAGCGATGAAGCCCTTGGTGTCAGGCGTGTTGGTCACGAACTTCAACAGGCCGCCCATCGAGCTCGCGCCATACAGCGTGCCCTGTGGGCCGCGCAGCACCTCGATGCGGGCGATGTCGAACGTATCGAAGTCGCCGGCCAGCACCGCGCCGTTGACGAGGGCGCTGCTCGAGCCGAACGGGGTCTCGTCCATATAGACGGCCACGGTCGAGGCCACGCCCCCTGTGTTGACGCCCCGCATGACCAGGCGCCCCTCGCCGGGCGTGCTCTGGTCCAGTTGAAGGCCCGGAACCAGCTTCAGATAGTCGCTGAAATTGGTCGCCTGGTAGGCCTCCAGCGTGTCTCCCGACACCACCGAGATGGCCTGTGGAATGTCGATCAGGGTCTGTTCCCGCTTCTGGGCGGTGACGACGATCTCTTCGACGGTGGAGACGGGCTTGGGACCTTCGTCGGCCGCGAAGGCCGGAGCCTGCATCATCAGGGCGCCGACGGCGCTGGAGATCAGCAGAGTCGCACGATTGAGCTTCATCCAAATTCCCCCTCGTTGAAGCGCCGGCGGCCCCGGTGAGACATCCCCTCCGCCGCACGCTGCGGCCGCTCGGATTTTTCCGTGCTCGGCCCGCTTGTCATTACGCAAATGTAATCCTGATTAGGACAATGTTATCCCAATTAGAGAATTGTCAACGGCAATCGTGGCGTCAGCCCGCCTCGGCCTTGCGCGCCCAGGGATCGATCAGACGCAGGAGGATCGCCGCGGTCACGGCCAGCCCCGCCAGCAGCGCGAAATAGGCCGTGTGGCTCACCCGGCTCCATAGAGTGCCGACCAGACCCGCGCTAAGGCTGCCCGCGAAGATGGTCAGGTACCAGGCCGCCACGGTGGTCGCGCCGAACCCGGGCGGAGCCAGGCGGGCGAACAGGCCGAGGCCCGTGGGCAGGATGAAAAGTTCGCCGAAGGTGTAAATCCCGAAGAACGCCACCAGCCACAGCCAGTGCGCCCTGCCCCCGCTGAACGCGTCGACGGCGCACAGCAGCAGGAAGGCTCCCGCCACGATCAGCGCGCCGGTCGCCATCCGCTGGGCCGGCGACGCATCCCGTCCGCCGTCGGCGCGTCTCTTCCAGCCGGCCAGCAGTATCGGCGTCATCGCCATGACCAGCAGAGGGTTCAGGGACTGGAACCAGGTCATCGGCACGCGCCAGGACCCGAGCGTCCGGTCGACGCCGGCGTCGGCCCACAAGGCCACGGTGTTGCCGGCCTGCTCATAGGCGCCGCGGAAGACGGTGACCGACAGCGCGACGCCGGCCAGGGCCAGCACGGTCGGCAAGCCCATGCGCCCCTTGGCGGCGCCGGGCGCGACGTCGGTCTTCTTCTGCTCGGCCGGCAGGTAGCGCTGACCCCACAGATAGATCAGCAGGCCCGCCAGCATCCCGAAGCCCGCCACGGCGAAGCCGACGTGCCAGCCGAATAGCTCGCCGAGCGTTCCGCACAGAAGCGGCGCGAGAAAACCGCCGATATTGATGCCCAGATAGTAGACGTTGTAGGCCCAGCCGCGCCGGGGATCCCCCTCCGCATAGAGGTCGTTGATCTGGCTGGGCAGGGTCGGCAGGAACAGGCCGTTGCCCAGGGCGATGGTGGCCAGGGCGACATAGAGCAGGTTCGGAAAACCCATCATGAAATGGCCCAGCGCCATGACGCTGGCCCCGATGATGATCGCCCGCCGCTTGCCCAGCAGCCGGTCGGCGATCACCCCGCCGACGATGGGCGTGAAATAGGCGCAGGCCGTATAGGTCCCGTAGATCAGGGACGAGGTCCCCTGGGCGATCAGCAGCTCCTTGGTCATGTAGTAGACCAGCAGAGCGCGCATGCCGAAATAGGAGAACTGCTCCCACATGTTCGTCAGGAACAGGACGGTCAGGCCGCGCGGCTGACCGAACCATGGCGAGGCGTCGAGCGCCTTGCCGCTCATGCGGCCGCCGCCGCGGCCGGCGCGCCCCAGACGCTTTCGTCAGCCCAGACCGCGCCGTCACGATAGACCACGCTCGGCGGCCGGTCCTTCGCCAGGAAGGTCGGGCCATCCAGGTCGACCAGATCGCAGACCTGGCCCAGCACGAAGCCCGGCCCGGTGGCCAACTCGTGCCCACCATGGTTCCGACCATGACGCCCAGGCCCAGGCGCCGGGCCTTGGCGGCCATCAGCAAGCCTTCCGTGAGCCCGCCGCATTTGTCGAGCTTGATGTTGATGACCTGGAAGCGGCCCACGGCGGCCGAGACATCGGCCAGCGAGACGCAACTCTCGTCGGCGGCGATCGGGATCGGACTATGGAAGCCTTCCAGCTCGTGCTCGTGGCCGCGCGCCAGGGGTTGCTCCAGCAGAGAGACGCGTTCTGCGACCAGCGTCTCGACCAAGCTCTCCAGGTCGGCGCGGACGAAGCCCTGGTTGCCGTCTACGCCCAACCAGGCGTCCGGTCGCGCGGCGCGGATGGCCCGCACCCGCGCCTGATCCAACGGCAGGTCGCCGGTCAGCTTGATCTTGATCGATTTGGCCTGGACGTAAGCCGTCGCGCCCTTGGCCATGGCTTCCGGCGTATCGGCGCCGAGGGTGAAGGTGGTGCGCAACGGCTGAGGCTCGTCCAGTCCCGCCAGCCGCCAGACCGGCAAGCCGGTCCGCGCGGCTTCCAGCTCCCACAGGGCGCAGTCGACGGCGTTGCGGGCCCCGCCGGGCGGCAGGATGAAACGCAGCGCCTCCCGCGTCGGCCCGGCCTCGATCGCCTCGCGGACGGCCTCGAGCTGAGCCCGCATGCTGTCGACGGTCTCCTTCAGAAAGAAGACCCCGGACGCTTCCCCCTACCCTTCCGGCCGGCCTCCGACAGCGTCACGACGATGATGTTGGACGTGTCGAAGACGTGGCCGGCGATGCGGAAGGGTTGAGCCAGCCGGAGCGTCTCGTCGGCGATGTCCAGGGTCAGCCGGCCCATCAGTAGTTCACCGACATGCCCAGGAGGTGGAAAGCCAGGGCGACGTAGAACAGCAGCAGGGTCGAGAGCAGCAGCAGCACGCTCCACAGCTTGCGCGCCCAGCTACGGCCGTCGGTCCAGGTCAGCCAGGCGTTCCAGCCGGCCGTGACAAACGCCACCGGGAAGACCACCCAGCCCAGCCCCTGCAGGAGCAGCATCACGCCGTCCATGGCGCCGGCCAGGGCCGCGGCGCTGGAGGTCAGCTGGATCATGCCCACGACCCAGCCGATCAGCAGGGCCAGCAGCAGGCCGGCGCCAATCCGCGAAGCGCGCGAGGCCGTCAGGGCCTTGCCCGAGATGTCCGGGCTGGCCTTGTAGCGGCGACGCACCAGGGCCACGACCGGCCAGTAGAGGAAGGTCAGGACCAGGATGCCGATGCTGGCGAGCATCGCCGGCAGCACCCAGGTCATGTCGCGGGCGGCCGGGGCGCGGTCGAACACCATGAACGGCGAGCCGAAATCCCAGCTCCAGCGGACCGGCTTGCCGTCCACCACCTGGGCGGCCAGGCGATCGTGGCCGCCGACCTCGCGCCAGACGTACGGGGCGATCTCGACCCATTCCTTGGGACGGCCATTGGGCCCCAGCACGCTGGGGATGATCAGCTCGCCCTTGGGGCCGACAGCGATCTTGGCCTGACCCACGGCGTAGAATAGCGACAGAAAGCTGCTGTCGGCCCGCCGGCTGGCCCACCATGCGCCGGCCATGGCCTTGGCGTGCTCGGCCGAGACCTTGGCGTCGACCTTGCCGTCGGGGGCGCCGGCATAGGGCAGATAGCGGTCTGAAAAGTCACGGAAGATGGCGGTGCGCAACGTCCCCGCCGCGCCCTCTCGACCGCCGCTGTTCAGCGACAGATAGAGGCCGACATGCTCGTCCATGTAGAGGTGCAGCGAGGAGTGGAAGCCCTCGGTGTCGCCCAGGTGACCGATGACGTAGCGGCCGTTGATCGAGGTCTGGAAGAAACCCAGCTCCATGCGGTCCAGCGGCGGGATCAGCGACTTGGGATTCACCTTGTCCAGGGGGCTGTAGTGCATCGTGCGGGCCGTCTCGGACGACAGGATGCGCGCGCCGTCCAGTTCGCCCCCCTGCAGATGGGCGATCATGAAGCGGCCCATGTCCGCGCCCGTTGACGAGGCCGAGCCGGCCGGAGCCGGGCCGACGATCTCGAAGCCCTTCGCGGGCTTGCCAGGCTTTGAATAGCCCTGGGCGTCCGTACCGGTCAGGTTGGCGGGCAGCGGCTGGCGGAACGTGGTGTTGGCCATCTTCAGCGGGCCGATGACGTGGCGGTCGAGATAGTCGTTGAATGTCTCGCCCGTCACGCGCTCGACGATGTAGGCCGCCAGGGCCGTGCCGTAGTTCGAATAGGCCGGCGTGGTCCCCGCGTCGAAGATACGATGCGGCAGGTGCTTCTTGAGATAGTCGCCCAGCGCCGGCTCGGGCTGACCATAGAAGATGAGCGCCTTGGCGACTTCCTCGAAGCCGGCCGTATGGGTCATCAACTGGCGCGTGGTGATCGGCTTGCCGTGGTAAGGCGGGATCTTGAAGTCCAGGTACTGGTTGACGTCGGCGTCCAGGTCGATCTTGCCGGCCTCGACCTGCTGCATCACCGCCGTCCAGGTGAACAGCTTCGAGATCGAGCCGGGGCGGAACAGGGTCTTGTAGGGATCGACCGCCGTGCGCTTGTCGCGATCGGCATAGCCGAAGCCGCGCGTCGTCAGGATCTGGCCGTCCTTGACCACCGTGACCACCGCGCCGGGAATATCGCCGGTGCGCAGGGCGTAGGGCATGTAGCCGTCCAGCCACAGGTCGACATCGGCCTTGGTCAGGGCGGGCGCTGTCGCCATCGCCACCGGAACCGAGGCGGACGGTGCGGCCTTCGCCGGCGCGATCGCCCTGGCGACCGGCGGCGACGCCGTTTCCTGTCGCGTCTGCCCTTGTGCGGAGCCCAGCCCCGCGAGCAGCGCGACGATCGCGACGGCTGCCCCCTTGATCGCCCGCATGCGTTCTCTCCCCTCGCCTGACGGCAGGATTGCCCCCGCACGGCCAAGCCGATAAATTGGAAGCAACAATCCTGATTAGGACAATTGCTATCCTGATTGGAAAATTCGTCAACCGCCTTCGAGGAGTCGCGGCGCGTGCCTGCTAATGTCCACACGCTTGGAACCCTGCTTCGTGGACTGAGAGATCGCGAGGGCTGGACCCTCAAGCAGATGAGCGAGAAGAGCGGTATCCCCGTCTCGACGCTCTCCAAGGTCGAGCACGACCGCCTGACCCTGACCTACGACAAGCTGCAGCAGCTTTCGCAGCGGTTGGGCATGCGCATGTCGGAGCTGTTCGCCGAGGATCAGGCCGCCCCGCCGCCGGCGGTCATGGCGCGCCGCAGCCTGGGCGATATCGAGCGCGCCGTGCGCGTCCAGACCCCTAACTACGACTACTACTACCTGTGCACCGAACTGCGCGGGAAACGGATGATCCCGGTGATCACCAAGATCCGCGCCAAGAGCGCCGAGCAGTTCGGCGACCTCGTGCGTCACGCCGGCGAGGAATACATCTTCGTCCTGAAGGGTCGGATCGTCGTGACCACCGAGTTCTACGACCCCGTGATCCTGGAGGCCGGCCAGTCGATCTATCTCGACTCAGCCATGGGCCACGCCTACCTCGCCGCGGAAGGCTGCGACGAGGCCGAGGTGCTGGGCGTCATGTCCAGCGAAGACGAGGAACTGATGAAAGCGCTCCTCGACATCCACGAGGACCAGAAGCAGGCGCGGCGCTAGGCGGGGCGATCACCCCCGCGGCGGCGTCGTTGTCACGCCCGATCCACCCGCCCGAGGGCGGCGGACGTGACGCGGATCTCTCCTGGGGGTTCAAAGGGCCAGTTGCAGCGCCTCGCCTTCGGCGGCCGGAACGGCGCAGCAGATCAGCGCCTCGTCCTCGGCGACCGAAGCGGTCGGCGACGTGAGATAGGAGACAGCGCCTTGCAGCACCCTGGTCTTGCATGAACCGCAAGTTCCGGCTCGGCAGCTGAACTCAGGCTGCAGACCCCGCGCCTCGGCCAACTCCAGCAACGTGCCCGAGCCGGGCTCCCAACGGGCCTCCTTGGAGGACTCCATGAAGAACACCGGCTTGGAGCTGGTCGCCGGCGGCGGGCCGGCCGTCGCGGGCGCGGCGCCAAGGTCCGGCGTGCGCCGCAGCGAGGCGGGGCCGAACGCCTCGGCGTGGATGCGCCTGTCGGCGACGTTCAGGCCGCGCAAGCCGTCATAGACCGCCTGCATGAAGCCCGGCGGCCCGCACAGATAGAAGTCGTAGTCGTCGAACGGCAACTCGGCGCGCAGGACATCCATGTCGAGGCGACCCAACAGGTCGTAGTCGTCGCTCTCCGCGCCTTCCGCATCGCTGAGGATGCGCGTCAGGCGGATCGCCCCCTGCCCGGCCTCGACCAAGGTCGAGAGCTCCTCGTCGAACGCCCGCTCGGCCTTGGTCCGCGCGGCCTGGAAGATCCAGGTCGGCCGGACGCCGCGCGTGCGGAAGCCCTCGAACAGCAAATGCCGCGTCATGGCGATCATCGGGGTGATCCCCACGCCGGCCGCCAACAGCACCGCCGGGCGCTTTTCCTTGGCGTCGATGATGAAGTCGCCGGCCGGGGCGCGGGCCTCGATCAGGTCGCCCTCGCGGATCTGGTCGTGGAGGTGTCGGGAGACCGCGCCCTCGCGCTTGACGCTGATCCGGTAGAACGGATCCGACGGCACGACCGACAGAGTGTAGGTGCGGGTGACGGGCCGCTGATCGCCGGGAAGTTGGACGCGGATGGGCAGATGCTGGCCGGCCAGGTGCGGAATGGCCGCCACGCCATCGGCCGGCTCCAGTTCGAACGAACGGATCGTCGCGCTCTCGCGAGTGATCTTCCTGACCCGGAACGGCCGCCAGCGACCGGCCAGCTCGGCGGCCTTGAGCCGGGCCGCCGTCGCGTCCCAGTCGCCGGTGATCAGGGCGTTGGGCGAGGCGCCGTTCGCACGGTCCGCCCAGCGAACCGGCAAGACACTCCGACGACGGACGATCGTAGTCGGACGCACCCGCCACAGACGCTCCGCGCCCTGGAACGCCGCGATCTCGGGCGAGTCCAGCACCACCTCGGCCTCGCCGGTCAGCTGCAGCATGTCGCCCGTCGCGAAATCGACGAACACCAGACCCGCCTTGCCGTTCAGCCGGATGTTGCCCAGCGTGTTGAAGAACAGATTGCCGGCGAAGTCCGGGATGGTCAGGACGCCGTCCTCGCCGAGCCGCACGAAGCCAGGCTTGCCGCCCCGGTGCGAGACATCGACCTGCCGGCCTTTCTCATCGCTATAGGACGCCACGAAGAAGGCGTCGGCCGCGCCAATCACCCGGCGAGCATCGGCGTCCAGGTCCGCGAAGGTCTCGACCTGGCCGGCAAAGGGCGCGGTCGGATCGCCCACCACCGCGAAGTCGCGCAGCTGGATGTATTGCGGGCAGTTGCCGTAGCTCTGACCGACCGTGACGTCGAAGCCGTAGGCCTGACGGCGCGCGGTTCCGTTCATGCGGTTACGGCGGCGCGTATGCAGCTCGATGCCCAGCAGGCCGACAGGATCGCCGTCCTCCAAGCCCGCGTCGGCCGGATCGCTGGGCTGGCGCACGGCCTTGATCGCCAGGGTGTGGATGTCAGGCGAGCTGATGAAACCCGGCTGGCCGGCGACGATCGTCGCCCAGGGTGCCCCGGTCGGATCGACGCTGCCGACCACCAGGAACGGCAACTGCGGGAAGAACGCGCGGTGCTGGTCCAGCAGGAAGTCGCGGATCACGCGACGGCCGACGTCTTCCATCCGCGCCTCGACGCCGACGCTGCGCTGGATCTCGACCTCGCCGCGATGCCAGGGAGAGGGCTTTTCGGTGGTGGTCATGGCCCGCTCCCCGGCGCTCGACGTTACGCGGCCAGGCCGACGGGCGTCTGGCGGAACGGCACGAAGCCCGGCAGGGCCTCGATGCGCGCCAGCCACGCGCGGACGGCCGGATAGGGCTGAAGGTCGACGTTCCCCTCGGGGGCGCGGGCCGTGTAGCTGTAGAGCGCCACATCCGCGATCGTCGGGCGGTCGGCGACCAGCCAGGCCTGCCCAGCCAGCAGACCTTCCAGGATGGTCAGCAGCGCGGCGCCGCGCCCGATGACCTCGTCGGCGTCGCGCTTGGCCCCGAACACGGTGATCAGGCGAGCGGCGGCGGCGCCGTAGGCCAGTTCGCCGGCGGCCACCGACAGCCAGCGCTGGACTTGGGCGGCCTCGATGACGCCCTCCGGCAGCCAGTCGGTCTTGCCGAACTTGCGAGCCAGATAGACCATGATGCCGTTGGAATCCGAGACGATGACGCCGTCGTCTTCCAGCACGGGCACCTGGCCGAACGGGTTCAGCTTCAGGAACTCGGGCGTCTTGTGTTCGCCTGCCATCAGGTCGACCTCGACCAGTTCGAAGTCCGCGCCGATCAGCGACAGGAACAGGTGGGCCCGGTGAGCGTGGCCCGACAGCGGGTAATAGTAGAGGCGCATCGTCGTGTCCTTTGCGGAACGGCTGGACACGGCGTCCATCCGATGAGCCAAGGACACTCCATCTGTCGGGCGGGCTGAAGCCGCGACAGGAGAAAGGCACTGTTGCGCGCAGCGGAATGGTTCGCATTCCAAGAACCGGAACGATCATCTCCTGGATGGGCCTGCTCTAGCCTAGTTGATCCGACGATCCGCCCGCAGCCGCCCGGCCGCGAAGTCGACGAAGGTGCGGACCTTGGCCGGCGCGTGCCGGCCTTCGGGGTGGACGATGTGGACCGGCAGCGGATGCTCCTCATAGGCCGGGAGCACCGTGCGCAGCGCGCCGGACTCCAGCGACGGCGCCGCCTGGTAGGACAGCACGCGCGTCAGGCCGAACCCGTTGATCGCCGCCCGCAGCGCCGCGTCGTTGGTGTTGCAGTAGAGGCGCGGATAGACGTGGACGATGGTCTTCTGATCCTGGCCGAAGCGCCATTCCGTCGAGGCCCAGGCGCTGGTCGCGGCGATCACCGAATGGTTGGCGAGGTCCGCCGGCGTGGCCGGAACGCCATTCTTCTCGAAATAGTCGGGCGAACCGCAAACGACCCGGCGCACCGCGCCGACCCGCAAGGCGCTGAACCCTGAATTGGGAAGGTTGCCGATCCGCACGGCCAGATCCACGCCCTCGTCGATGAGGTTGACCATCCGGTCGACGAACAGGGTGCGGATGCTGACCCCCGGATATTCGGCCAGGTAATCCATGATGATCGGCAGGATGTACTGTTGGCCGAACATCACCGAGGCGGTGATGGTCAGCGTGCCGCTGGGCGTGGCGAAACTGCCCGCGGCGCTGGCTTCGGCCTCGGAGAGTTCGGCCAGGATCCGCGAGCAGTCGTCGAAGAACCGCGCGCCGGCGTCGGTCAGGGTCACCGAGCGGGTCGTGCGGACCAGCAGACGCGCGCCGATCGTCTCCTCCAGCGCCGCGACCGCGCGGGTCACGGCGGGCGGACTCATGTGCAGGTGTCGCGCGGCCTCGGCGAAGCCCCTGGTCTCGGCGACCTTCACGAACACTCTCATCGCCTGCCAGCGATCCATGATCGTCCGCCCCTGTTCCCGAGTCTCTGGCGTTATATCCGGGACGCGATACCCTAGGCCACGCCTTCGCGGCCGGTCGCCGCTTCGGGATCCGGGCGGGAGGCTTTGCATCGCGCTTCGTCGCCAATGCACGCAATCTGATCATATCGACTACAATATACGGGAAAGATTTGACCTCGGCGGCGGGGCGCTACAGAACTTCGTTCGCGCAAGATTCCCGCCGGAAGGGGTGTCGCGCGAGCGCCTGTGTTGTTGGGCCGTTGGGGAGAAGAAACTTGGATAGACGTCAGTTCCTTGCCGCCTGCGGGATCGGCGCCGGCGGCGTTCTGCTGCCCGGCTTCGGCCGCGCCATCGCCGCCGAACAGCTGGTCGAGACCCTCGACGTGGCCGTCAAGAAGCGCTTGGCCGACGCGGCCATGAGCGCCGCCAAGGCCGCCGGGGCCAGCTATTGCGACGTGCGCGTGGGCCGCTACCTGCGCCAGTTCATCCAGACGCGCGAAGCCAACGTCCAGGGCGTGACCAACACCGAGTCCAGCGGCGTCGGCGTGCGCGTCATCGCGGGCGGCGCCTGGGGCTTCGCGGCCACCAACAGCCTGTCGGCGGAGGCCGTGGCCGACACCGCCCGCCTGGCGGTCGCCATCGCCAAGGCCAACGCCAAGAACCAGACCGCGCCCGTGCAGCTGGCCCCGACCAAGGGCGTCGGCGAGGTGAAGTGGGCCACGCCCCTGCGCCGCAACGGCATGGAAGTCTCGCTGCAGGAGAAGGTCGACCTGCTGATGCGCGTCAACGGCGCGGCGATGAAGGCCGGCGCCAACTTCGTCAATTCCAGCCTGTTCCTGATCAACGAGCAGAAGTACTTCGCCAGCACCGACGGCTCGTACATCGACCAGGACGTTCATCGCATCTGGTCGCCGTTCACGGTCACGGCCGTCGACAAGACCACCGGCAAGTTCCGCTCGCGCGAAGGCCTCTCGGCCCCGATGGGCATGGGCTACGAGTACCTGGACCCGCAGGCCAAGGACAAGACCCTCTCGCCCAACGGCATCATCAGCTACGGCCGGTCCTACGACATGGTCGAGGACGCCCAGGCCGCCGCCGTGCAGGCGCGCGAGAAGCTGACCGCCAAGTCGGTCAAGCCGGGCCGCTACGACCTGGTTCTGGATCCCAACCACCTGGGCCTGACCATCCACGAGTCGGTCGGCCACCCGCTCGAACTGGACCGCGTGCTGGGCTACGAGGCCAACTACGCCGGCACCAGCTTCGCCACGCTGGACAAGCGCGCGGCGCACTTCAAGTACGGCAGCGACCTCGTCAACATCATGGCCGACAAGCTGCAGCCCGGCAGCCTGGGCGCGGTCGGTTTCGACGACGAGGGCGTCAAGACCAAGCAGTGGCCGCTGATCCAGGATGGCAAGCTGGTCGACTATCAGGCCACCCGCGACCAGGCCCACATCCTGGGCAAGACCGAGAGCGACGGCTGCTCCTACGCCAACTCCTGGTCGACGGTGCAGTTCCAGCGGATGCCCAACGTCTCGCTGCAGCCGGGCAAGACGCCGCTCAGCCTCAACGACATGATCGCGGGCGTCGAGGATGGCATCTACATCCTGGGCCGCGGCTCGTTCTCGATCGACCAGCAGCGCTACAACGCCCAGTTCGGCGGCACGCTGTTCTACGAGATCAAGAACGGCAAGATCACCCAGCCGCTGGAAGATGTCGCCTACCAGATGCGCACGCCCGAGTTCTGGAACGCCTGCTCGGCGATCTGCGACGAGCGCGACTACCGCCTGTTCGGTTCCTTCTTCGACGGCAAGGGCCAGCCCAGCCAGGTCTCGGCGGTGAGCCACGGCTCGTCGACCACGCGGTTCAACGGCATCAACGTCATCAACACCGCGCGTTCGCTCGGTTGATCGGTTCGGGGAAGATTATCCAATGAGCATCATGACCGAAGCCGAGGCCAAGACGATCCTCGCGAAAGTCATCAAGCTGTCGACGGCCGATGAGTGCACCGCGCAACTGACCGGTTCGATCGAGGGCAATATCCGCTTCGCCCTGAACAACGTCTCCACCAGTGGCGTCGTCAGCAACATCGACCTTGCCGTCACCGTCGCCTTCGGGCGTCGCGTCGGCACGGCGACGATCAACGAATTCTCGGACTCGGCCCTGGCCCGCGTGGTCAAGCGCGCCGAGGAGCTGGCCAAGCTGGCGCCTGAGAACCCCGAGTTCGTCCCGGCCGTCGAGGCCACGACCTACAAGCCCAGCGACACCTTCAGCCCGGCGACCGCGGCGATCACGCCCGACCAGCGGGCCGAGGTCGCCCGCGCCTCGATCGCCCCGTGCCGCGCCCAGAAGCTGGTCGCCGCCGGCTTCCTGCAGGACGAGCAGAGCTTCGTGGCCTTCGCCAACAGCAAGGGCGCGTTCGGCTATCAGCGCGCCACGGCGATGGACTACACCTGCACCGTGCGCACGGCCGACGGCCGCGGCTCGGGCTGGGTCGCTCGCAACCTGCAGGATTCCAGCAGCTTCAAGGCGGCCAGCGACATCGAGATCGCCATGCGCAAGGCCAGCGCCTCGGCCGAGGCCCAGGCTCTGGAGCCGGGCAAGTACACGGTGATCCTGGAGCCGAACGCGGCCTCGGGCCTGATCTCGTTCATGTTCAACTATTTCGACGCCCGCCAGGCCGACGAAGGCCGCAGCTTCCTGTCCAAGAAGGGCGGCGGCAACAAGCTGGGCGAACAGGTCTTCGATCCGCGCGTCACCTTCATGGCCGACCCGTGGGACAAGGAACTGCCGGTGTTCCCGTGGGACGAACAGGGCCGTCCGCGCGAGCGCATGCCTCTGGTCGAGAACGGCAAGATCGCCAACCTGCTCTACAGCCCCTACTGGGCCCAGAAGCAGGGCAAAAAGGTCACCGGCCGGCCGGGCAACATCGTCATGTCGGGCGGCACGAAATCGACCGCCGACCTGGTGCGCGAGACCGAGCGTGGCATCCTGGTGACCCGGACCTGGTATATCCGCATGGTCGACCCGCAGACCGTGCTGCTGACCGGCCTGACCCGCGATGGCACCTTCTACATCGAGAACGGCCAGCTGAAGCACCCGCTGAAGAACTTCCGCTTCAACGAGTCGCCGGTGATCATGCTGAACAACATCGACGACCTGGGCCGCCCGGTCCGCGTCAGCGAAGGCGGTCGCATGCAGATGATGATCCCGGCCATGCGACTGCGGGACTTCACCTTCACCTCGCTGTCGGACGCCGTCTGACGTTCGACATGCCGAGTAGAAGCGTAACGCGTACCGAGTGCCTGCGTCTGCTGGCGGGCGGCGCGATGGGAAGCTGGCTCGCCAGCCGACCGTCGGCCGCCCACTCTGCGGCTTTTCGGGCCGCGCCGACCTACGACTTCTGGTTCACGCGGTTGCGCTACAATTCCGGCGACTGGGACGTCGACCAGCGGATGCCGTCCAACATCCTGACCTCGCTGGTCGACTACACCAACCTGCGCGTGGACACCGAGGAGCGCGTCGTGCGCCTCTCGGACCCGGCCATGCTGACCGCGCCGTTCTGCTACCTCGCTGGTCACAAGCTGGTCGAATTCAGCCCCGCCGAGGCCACGAACTTCCAGCGCTACGTCCTCAATGGCGGCTTCGTTCTGGTCGACGACTGCAACCACGATATCGACGGCCTGTTCGCAAAGTCGTTCGAGCGTCAGATGGCCAAGCTGTTCGGCGGCGACGCCCTGAAGAAGCTGGCCAAGGACCACCCGATCTATCGCAGCTTCTTCAAGTTCGACGGCCCGCCCGCGACCAGCTTCGAGCTGAACGGATGGGGCGACGATCTCGTCCATGACTACCTGAAGGGCATCGAGATCAACGGGCGCCTCGGGGTGCTCTACAGCAACAAGGATTACGGCTGCGAGTGGGATTACGACTGGCGCAACAAGCGCTTCCTGGCCGAGGACAACACCAAGTTCGCGGTCAACATCGTCCTCTACGCCCTCACCGCCTGATCCGCCTTACGACCTGTCCGGAGTTCCGATGAGCGTCACCCCCACCGAAGCCGATATCGCGGCCAAGCTCGAGCGCCTGGGCCAGCTGCGCGCGGCGATCGGCCAGGCCATCGTCGGCCAGGACGAGGTCGTCGAACAGTTGCTGATCGGCCTGCTGGCCGGCGGCCACTGCCTGATCGAGGGTGTTCCGGGCCTGGGCAAGACCCTGCTGGTCCGCACCCTGGGCCAGGCGCTGTCGCTCGATTTCCGTCGCGTGCAGTTCACCCCCGACCTGATGCCCAGCGACATCCTCGGCACCGAGGTTCTGGAGGAAGACCACGGCACCGGTCACCGCCACTTCCGCTTTCAGCCCGGCCCGGTCTTCACCCACCTGCTGCTGGCCGACGAACTGAATCGCACGCCGCCCAAGACCCAGGCCGCCCTGCTGGAGGCCATGCAGGAACACCAGGTCAGCTATGCCGGCGTCACCCACCGGCTGTCCGAGCCCTTCTTCGTGCTGGCCACCCAGAACCCGCTGGAGCAGGCCGGCACCTACCCCCTGCCCGAGGCCCAGCTGGACCGCTTCCTGCTCAACATCCGCGTCGGCTATCCGACGGCGGAAGAAGAGCGCGCCATCCTGACTCTGACCACCGGCGGCGCGATCGCCGCCCCGGCGGCGGTGATGACGGGCGAAGACATCGTCGAACTTCAGAAGTGGGTGCGCCAGGTGCATGTCAGCGATGGCCTGCTGACCTGGATCACCGCGCTGGTCCGCGGCACCCGCCCAGGTCCGGACGCCCCTGCCGCCGTCCAGGAATACGTCCGCTGGGGCGCCGGGCCGCGCGCCGGCCAGGCCCTGGTGCTGGCCGCCAAGGCCCGCGCCCTGCTGCACGGACGCCTGGCCGCCACGCGCGACGACGTCAAGGCCCTGGCCGCGCCGGTCATGCGCCACCGCATCCTGCTGTCCTTCGCCGCCGAGGCCGAACGCAAATCGACCGACGACGTGGTCGCCGCCCTGCTGGCCGCCCTGCCCGCGCCGGCCCGCGACTAAGAGCGGAGATGTCCCCGTTCGACCTGCCCCCGGACCTGCGTAGCCGTCTGCGACGTCTGTCGCTGACGCCCCGCGCGGCCGCGGTGCTGATCGGGGACGGACACCACGCCAGCCGCAATCGCGGCGGGGCCATGGAGTTCGCCCAATACCGCGCCTACGAGCGCGGCGACGACCTGCGGCGCATCGACTGGAAGCTTTATTCGCGGTCGGACAAGTTCTTCGTCCGCGACGCCGAACGTGAGAGCCCGGTGGCGATCTGGATCGTCCTCGACGCCAGCGCCTCGATGGGCCAGGCCGATCTTGGCAAGCCCGCCTGGACGCGCTTCGACGCCGCCCGCCGCCTGACCGCCGCGATCATCGAGGTGGCGCTGCAGCAGGGGGACCGCTTCGGGGTGGTCGTGGCTCGAGCCGAGGGGCCGATCATCCTGCCGCCGTCCAGCGACAGCCGCCACCGCGACCGCATCCGCCTGGCGCTGGGTCCCCTGCGGCCCGAGGGCGTCCCCCAGTGGGAGCGGGACCTGAAGGTGCTGGGCGAACGGATCGCACCCGGCGACCTGGTGATCTTCATCTCCGACGGCTTCGACGACACCTGTGTCGCGGCCGCCGAGCGGCTGGCCGCGTCCGGCCGCGACGTCGCGTTCGTCCAACTGCTGACCGGCGACGAGCGCGACTTCCCGTTCGATCGGAGCCTGCTGTTCCGCGATCCGGAGAGCGACATCGAACTGGCCGGCGATGGCCGCGGCCTGCGCGCCGACTTCCTGACGCGCTTCGCCGAGGCTCGCGCCGCTCTGCGCGCGCGGCTGGAAGCCAAGGGCGCGCGCTTCGTCGAGCACTTCAGCGACCGGGATCCCGATCAGCCGATCCAGGACCTGTCGCGCCCGGTAGCGCGCGGATGATCCCCGCCCTGCTCGCCCCCGCCGCGCTCGGCGCCCTGCTCGCGGTCCTGGTCCCGCTGGTGATCCACGTCGCCCGCCGCACCGAGACCCAGACCATCGACTTCGCCGCCCTGCGCTGGCTGAACCCGAACCCCAAGCCGGTCCGCCGCCCGCGCCTTGACGAGAGGCTGCTGCTTGCGGCGCGCATCGCCCTGATCGTCGCGATCGTGCTGGCTCTGGCCGAACCGGTGCTGCGTCCGACAGGCGACGGCCGACCCGTGCTCGCGGTCTCGCCGGCCGTCGACGCCAGGAGCGTCCCGGACCATGGCGAGCGGCGCGTGTGGCTCGCGCCCGGCTACCCAGGCCTCGACCGTCCACCTCCCGCGCCGTCGGCGGACTTCGCCAGCCTCGTGCGCCAGCTCGACGCCGAGACGCCCGGCAAGACGCCGATCACGATCGTCGCGCCGCCGGAATTGAGCGGCGACGCTGAACGGCTTTACCTGTCGCGCAAAGTGGATTGGCGGATCGGCGCGGCGCCCGCGCGTTCGAAGACTGTCACCGCACCAGCGCCGCCCGCACTGACGGTACGCTACGCCCCTGGCAACGAACGCGCCGTCGGTTATTTCCGTGCGGCGGCGACCGCCTACGCCGAGGCGGGCAAGCCGCTCGCCTTCGACGCCGGGCTCGCCGACAGCCCCGTGCCTGGCGCTGCGCGGTATCTCGTCTGGCTCTCCAGCGCGCCCATGCCCGCGCCCGTTCTCGACTGGATCGAGGCCGGCGGCGTCGCCTTGCTGGCCCGTGACGCCCCTTCGCCCGTCGAAGGCGCCCAGCCCCCGGTCTGGCGCGACGCCGAAGGCGCGCCGCTGGCCACGGCCGGCCGCTTCGGCAAGGGCCGCGTGCTGCGCCTGACCCGCCCCCTCGAGCCCAGCGCCATGCCGGTCCTGGTCGAGCCGGACTTCCCCATCCAGCTCTGGACGCTGCTGGCCCCGCCGCCCGCGCCGGCTCGGGTCGCGGCCGCCGACTATGCGCCGAGCGTCCGAACCGCGGCGGGCGGCATGGGTTACAACCCGCATCCCGTCAGCCTGCGCTCTTGGCTGGCCCTGCTCATCGCCGCGATCTTCGCCGTCGAGCGCTGGCTGGCGACGCGGCGCGACCGCCCGGTGGCCGCATGATCGCCGCTCTCGCCCATCATCTCCGCGCGGCCCGGCAACGAAGCGTCCTCGACACGCTGGCCGTCGGCCTGCCCGTCGTCCTGGCAATCGCCGCGCTGGCTCTGCGCGGGTTCGAGATCGTGGGGGCGGTTGTCGCGCTCGTGATCGGCGCCCTCGTGCTGGGCTGGATCGCCATCCGACGCGCCCGGCGCTTCGACCAGGCTTGGCTAATCGCCGCCCTCGACGCGCGAGCCCCGGGGCTGGAAGACAGCAGCGACCTCCTGTTCCAACCCTCCGTCGACGGACTGGCCGCCCTGCAGCGCGCCCGCCTTGAGGCGCGCCTCGCTGAAGCGGCCGCGGTCGACCTGCGTCCCGCCTGGTCCCGTCGCTGGATCCCCTGGACCGCCGGCCTCGGCGCGCTCGTGATCCTAGCCGCCCTGTTCTGGCCGACGACATCCGGCGTCTCTCTCGGCCCCGAAGAGGCTGAGACCGCATCGTCACCCGGCGCGCCCAGGGTCACCAACGCCAAGCTGCGGATCACGCCGCCGCCCTATACCGGCCAGCGCCCCTACGACCAAGGCGGCCTGGACGCGCGGGCCCCGGAGGGGGCGCGCATCGAGTGGACGATCACCCTCCGGCCGCATCCCCACGCCGCCAGCCTCAACTTCCCAGGCGAGGCCTCGCTGTCGCTGCGCCGCGACGGCGGACGCTGGCTGGGCGGGCGTGCGTTCGAGCGCTCGGCGCTCTATCGCGTCGAGGCCCCTGGACTGGCCCGCCAGCGCCTGCACCGCCTGGAGATCGTCCCCGACGCTCCGCCGGTCGTCCGCGTCGTGACGCCCGACAGTTCGCTATCCCTCATTGCGCCCGGCCAGAGCCGGTGGGCGCCGGTGTTCGAGGTCCGCGACGACTACGGCGTCGACGGCGCCGGCCAGCTACGCATCACCGTCACCAAGGGCGAGGGTGAGAACATCACCACCACCCAGCGGACCCAGCCTCTGAGCGGCCAGGGCGCCGGGCGGCTCAAGCGCTTCACCGCCGCGCTGGACCTGGCCGGTGAAGGCCTGGCGCCGGGTGGCGACATGATCGTGCAGCTGGTGGTCAGCGACAATCGCAGCCCGCGCCGCCAGACGGTCGAGGGACCTAGCGTCATCCTGCGCTGGCCCGCCGCCATGGGCCTGGCCGAGGGTCTGGACGGCATGGCCAAGCAGGTGATGCCCGTCTATTTCCGCAGCCAGCGCCAGATCATCATCGACGCCGAGGCCCTGATCGCCCAGCGCGGCAAGCTCACGCCCGACGCCTTCCTGGACCGCTCGAACAGCCTCGGCGCCGACCAGGCTCAGCTGCGCCTGCGCTACGGCCAGTTCATGGGCGAGAAGGCCGAGGGCGAAAGCAGCGGCGGCGGCCTCGACCTGCCGACCAATGACGCGCCCGCCCTGCCGACCGACGACGCTCCTGCCGCGCCGGCCAAGGCCGAGCATCACGACGACGATGACGGCCACGACCATGGCGGCGGGGCCGATCTCAACGACATGACCGACGTCGTCGCCAAGTACGGCCACGCCCATGATACGGGGGATGCGGCGACGCTGTTCGACCCGGGCACGCGCTCGACCCTGGCCCAGGCGCTGGACGCCATGTGGGATTCCGAGCGCGCCCTGCGCCAGGGCAAGCCCAAGGACGCCTTGCCCCACGCCTACAAGGCCCTGAACCTGCTGAAGACCGCCCAGCAGGCCGGACGCATCTTCCTGGCGCGCACCCCGCCGAAGCTGCCGCCGGTCGACCTGTCCCGCCGCCTGTCCGGCAAGCGCGAGGGCATCGCGCCGGGTCGTTTGGCGCCAGCGACGCGCGATCCCGCCGATACGCCGGCCGTCGAGGTCTGGCGCGCGCTGGGGGACCGCCCCGACGCACCGCTGCAGCTCGAGGCCCTGGCCCGCTGGGTGAACGCCAACCAAAAGCGCCTGGCCGATCCGCTGGCCCTGTCGGCGGCGATCGACACGGTCCGCAACGAACCCCAGTGCCAGGACTGCCGCCGCAAGCTGCGCGCCCTGCTGTGGACCGCGCTGGAGCGCCCGCCCGCCGCCGTCAGCCGCCGCGATCCCGCTGACGCGCGGGGCCGGCGTTATCTGGACGCGCTGCGATGACGGGCGACTTCGAACTCTGGACGGCGATCCTGATCGCGGTCGCCACGATAGGCGGGATCGCGCGGACAATTCTGCGGCGACGGTCAGCCGACGCAGGGGGTCCGGCCTGGCGGTTCGCCGCGCTGATCGCTCTGCAGATCCTGGGCGGCGCGCTGCTCTACCCGACGCTCTTCCCGCCTTCGGTCGGCGCGGCGCCCGGTCGTCTCGTGGTCGCCACGCACGGCGCGAAGCCGGCGGCGCCCGCCTCGGGCGACGTGCTTGTCGCCCTGCCTGAAGCCGGCCCGCTGCCCGGCGCGGTCCGCCTGCCCGACCTCGGCTCGGCCCTGCGGCTATATCCCGAGCCTGGCCGCCTCAGGATCGAGGGCGACGGCCTGTCGCCGCGCGACCGAATCCCGCTCGACCGCCCCGCCGAGTTCGCCCTCTCCCCCGCGCCGCGCGGCCTTGTTGACCTGACGCTGCCGAAGCCGCTCGCCCCGGGGGCGCGCTTCACCGTCGCCGGGCAGGTCGGGGGCGCGGGGGCCGTCGAACTGCTGGATCCCGCTGGCGCCGTGGTCGACCAAACCGCCGTGACCGCCGACAGCCGCTTCCAGCTGTCGGCCGCCACTCGCGCACCCGGCCTGGCGCTGTTCGACCTGCGCCTGAGGGACGGCGCCGGGCGTCTGGTCGAGCACATCGACATCCCGGTCGAGACCCGCGCTCAGCGCCAGCCGCGCGTACTGGTCCTGGCCGGCGCGCCGAGCGCCGAGACCAAGTATCTGCGCCGCTGGGCCCAGGACGCCGGCATCGCCCTGAGCCTCGACATCGACGTTGGCGGCGGCGTGGTCCTGGGCGATCCGCCGACGCCGGTCACGCGCGCGAGCGTGGCCGAGATCGACCTCGTGGTGGTCGACGATCGGCGCTGGGAAAGCCTGTCGCCCGGCGCTCGGGCCACCCTGGCCGCGGCGACGCAGGACGGCCTCGGCCTGCTGCTGCGTCCGACTGGACCGCTCTCGGCCGCCACCCGACGCGACTGGATGAACCTGGGCATGGCGACCTCGGGCGACGGCGAGGTCCAGGCTTTCCGGCTCGGCGGTCCGACCGACCTGGAACTCAGCCGCTACGACCTGGCGCAAGCCGAACGCGAGGGCGTGCCGTTGATCCGCGACAAGGCCGGCGCGCCGCTGGCCGCCTGGCGGCCGCGCGGCCTGGGTCGCGTGGGCCTCTGGATCGTGGCCGACAGCTATAGCCTTGCCTTGACCGGGCACGCCGATCGCTACGGAGAGCTTTGGAGCGAACTGTTCTCGGCCCTGGCGCGTCCCAGCGATGGCCCGGGCGTGCGCTTGGACGGCATCGCCCGGGCGGGCCAACGCGCGGCGCTCTGCGGCGTCACCGGACCGATCCGAGTTGTCGACCCCGATGGCGTCGAAAGCCGGCCTGTCGTCGATCCGGCGACCGGACCCGCCGCCTGCGCCGCCTACTGGCCTCGCCAGGCCGGATGGCGCAGGGTCTCGGACGGCGCGAGCTTCTACGTCCATCCCGCCGACGCCGCGCCTTCGCTGGCGCGGGCCGCCGACCGCCAGGCGACGCTCGACGCGGTGGCGGCCAGCGTCACGCACGACGCCCGCGTCCTCCGCAGGACACCGGGTTCGTCCTGGCCCTGGGCCGTCGGCCTTCTGGCCGTGCTTGGCCTTCTTTGGTGGCTGGAGCGCCGATCACGCGCTTGAGGGGGCTAGCGGCCGACGGCGCGATCGCGTCAAATCGGATCGACGCATCGACGCCCAGACCGTCGAGCAGCCCTGGGGAGCGAACCATGCCGCACTACGGCGACTATCAGACCGAGATCTATTTTCAGGGTCTGCACGGCGTGCTGCCGAAGTATCCCGTCGACTTCGCCGGCCTCCTGGCGCGGGCCCAGGCGGCGATGCCGCCCTCGACCCTGAAATATGTGCAGGGCGGCTGCGGCGACGAGCACACCCAGGACAGCAACGCCTCGGCCTTCAAGCACTGGGGCCTGATCCCGCGGATGATGGTCGACTGCTCGGCGCGTGACCTCTCCATCGACCTGTTCGGCATGAAGCTGGCCAGCCCACTGTTCATGGCCCCCATCGGCGTGACCGGGCTCTGCACCCAGGACGGCCACGGCGACCTGGCCGCCGCGAGGGCCGCCGCGACCACGGGTGTGCCGCTGGTGGTCTCGACCCTGACCAACGACCCGCTGGAGGACGTCGCCGCCGCCATGGGCGACACGCCCGGGATGTTCCAGCTCTACACGCCCAAGGATCCCGAACTGGCCGCCAGCCTGGTCAGCCGCGCCGAGGCGGCCGGCTACAAGGCCATCGTCGTCACCCTCGACACATGGGTCACCGGCTGGCGGCCGCGCGACCTCAACAACTCCAACTTCCCGCAACTGCGCGGCGCCGTACTGGCCAACTATTTCTCGGACCCGCGCTTTCGCGCGATGGTCGGCAAGGATCCAAAGACGGACCTCCAGACCTCGGTCATGACCTGGGCGGCGACCTTCGGCAAGGTGCTGACCTGGACCGATCTGCCATGGCTGCGGTCACTGACCAAGCTGCCGATCGTGTTGAAGGGCATCTGCCATCCCGACGACGTGCGCCGCGCCAAGGACGAGGGCGTCGACGGCGTCTACTGCTCCAACCACGGCGGCCGGCAGGCCAATGGCGGCATCGCCGCGATCGACATGCTGCCGGGGGTGGTCGAGGCGGCGGGCGACACGCCGGTGCTGTTTGACTCGGGCGTCCGCTCGGGCAGCGACGTCGCCAAGGCCCTGGCGATCGGCGCGATGGCCGTGGGCGTCGGGCGTCCCTATTCCTACGGCCTGGCCCTGGGCGGGACCGAAGGCGCGGTCCATGTCCTGCGCTCGCTGCTGGCCGAGGCGGACCTGCTGATGGCCGTCGACGGCTTCCCGACGATCAAGGCCCTGCGCGAGGCCGGAGCGGTGCGCCTGCCGGCATAGCCTCGGGCCCTTTCGGCGAGCCGGCCTCGCCTGTCACGCTTTGTCACAATCGCGATGCAGAGCCGCAAGGCGACCTCGCCACTCTCGAACCGTTGAAAGGCCGCACCCGATGGCGCGGCCCCTGTTCGGGAGAACAAGGATGCGCAAGACCCACACCCGCGTGTTGGCCCTGGCCGCCGTCGCTGGACTCGCCGTCGCCGGCGCCGCGAGCGCCGAAACCGTCCGCCTGCCCGCCAAGCAGACCGCCCTGACCGCCGACCACTTTCACGCCCGCGCTCAAGTCATCGACGACCCGTTGGACATCGAGACGGTGATCAGCACCGAGCGCGGCTTCCAGACGGGCAAGGGTGTCTTCAAGTCGCCCAGCAACGACAACCACCTGCGGGCGGTCGTCGACAAGCGCTCGGGCGCCACGCGCTTCGAGGTGCGTCAGAGCCTGACCTATCCGGGCTCGATCCGCGGCTACAGCGAAGTCTCGCACCAGACGGGCCAATGGCCGGTCGCGGCGCCGCTGACCAAGATCCGTGACAACGCCAGCCACTGCTTCCTGTTCGAGGCGCCGGAAGTCTGCCGCGAGGAGGTCTCGTTCGGCGTCGCCGAGAACGAACTGCGCCGCGCCGCCGCGACGCCGGGCGCCTGGGCCTTCAAGTTCACCTCGGCCAAGGGCTACGAGCACCGCACCGCCATCACCCACGCCGAGATCGAGGGCCTGCTGAAGGCCGTCGACACCTACCGCCGCGCCCTGCCCGCCATCCAGGCGCAAGTCGACACCGCCGCTGGCGGGTGAGTTTCCTCGTTCAAGTTCCCGGAGTCTGTTTCGTATGAAAGTCCTCGCGTCCCTCGGCCTCGCCGCCGCCTGCCTGCTGGCCTCTCCGGCCCTGGCGGGTCCCGCCGGCACCGGCCTGACCTTCACCGAGGAGGTCGCCAAGAAGAACCTCCAGAAGCGCGCCGCCAAGGCCCAGACGGCCCTCGCTTGCGCCAAGCCCAAGGCTCCCGCGGCCAACGTCGCGCCCGGAGAAGTCACCCCCGACACCTGCCGCGCCAGCTAGCGCGGCGTACAGAACGGTCGCCGTAACTTCATCGTCGGCGGCGGCCCGCCCTCGCGTGCTCCCCTACCTGCAAAATGCGCGCGAGGGCCCAGTTTCGCTGGGATGCCAGGGGTATCCCCAGTTTAGGCGCGGAGTCGGCGAGAAATCGTCGGCTCCAGCCTTGTTCCCGGCGCCATGGCGCCTAACTAGCCCGAGCATATGGATTTTAGGCCACGGAATGATCGCGCTGCCGCGCGACTTGGCGACCGCGCCGCTCGCCTCCACGGTGCTCGTCGTCGAGGACGATCCGGCCCTTCGCACGCTGTTGATGCGTCTGCTGCGCGAGGAAGGCTTCCAGCCGCTCAGCGCGGCCCACGGCGCGGAAATGGCCCGGGTTCTGGAGACCAACACGGTCGACCTGATTCTGCTGGACGTCATGCTGCCGGGCAGCAACGGCTTCGATCTTTGCCGCCTGGTGCGCCGCGAGAGCGACGTGCCGATCGTCATGCTCAGCGCCCGCCATGACGAGACCGACCGCCTGATCGGCCTGGAGCTCGGCGCCGACGACTATATCGGCAAGCCCTTCAGCAAGAAGGAGCTGATCGCCCGTATCCGCGCCATCCTGCGCCGCACTCAGGCCGGCTCGCAATCGAGCCAGCCGCGCGGCCACCAGCGGATGACGTTCTCAGGCTGGAGCCTGGATCCCGGCCGCCGCGAGCTGCTGTCGCCGGACGGGGCCTTCGTCGACCTGTCGGGCGCCGAGTTCGACCTGCTGCTGGCCTTCGTCAGCTCGCCTCAACGGGTGATCGGCCGCGAGCGCCTGCTTGAGATGTCCCGCGCCCGCCTTTCCGACGCCTCGGACCGCAGCATCGACGTGCTGGTCAGCCGCCTGCGCCGCAAGCTGGCCGTCGTCGGCCAGGCCGAACCTCTGCTGCGCACCGTGCGCGGCGTCGGCTACATCTTCACCGCCGCCGTCGAGCGCCGATGAAGTCCTGGCGGCTATGGCCGCAGCGTCTTGTCGGCCAGGTCACCCTGGTCCTGATGCTGGCCGTAGCCCTGGAGTTCATTGGCAGTTCGATCCTGTTCGAGAACAGCCGCCTCTATCCCGACCGCGAGAACCAGATCCGGCGCGTGTCCGAGCAACTGGTAGCCGCGACGGGGATCCTGGAGGCCTCATCCCCCGACGAGCGCGGGGTGCGGGCGGCGGTGATTTCCAATCGCGCCACCCACCTGACCTGGTCGGTCCTGCCCACGCTGGTCGACGGCGGCCGGGCGGTCGAAAACGACTACCGCGAGGAACTGTTCGACGCCGAGCCCAGCCTGCGCGACCGGGATCTGCGCGTCCACGCCGACATCGACCGCGCCCTGCCGCGCGACACGCACCTGAAGGTGGCCGTCAAGTTGCGCGACGGCAGTTGGATGGCGTTGAGCACCAAGATACGCGTCGCGCCCTGGGCCGTGCTGCTGAGCGGCTTCGGCTCGGCCTTTACGTTGGGCCTTGGCGTGATCATCGCCGCGGTGCTGGTGCTGCGCAATCTCAGCCGCCCGTTGCGGGCGCTGGCCGAGGCGGCCGACAAGGTCGGTAAGGGCGCTCAGGTCCGCATCGCCGAGAGCGGGGCCGGCGATCTCAAGCTGGTGGCCAAGGCCTTCAACGCCATGCAGGACCGCATCGCCGGCCTGCTGCAAGCCCGCACCGAGGCCCTGGCCGCGGTCGGCCATGATCTGCGCACGCCTCTGGCCCGCCTGCGGCTGAGGGCCGGTTTCGTGACGGACGCCGACGCTCGCGAAGCCCTGGAGGCCGACGTCGACGAGATGACGTCCATGCTGGACTCCCTGCTGGCCTATCTGGGCGGCCAGGAGGATCCCGAGCCCCGGCGACGAACGGACCTGGCCGCCATCGCCATGACCGTCGTCGACGACGCCGCCGACGCCGAGCGGCCAGCGACCTATGCCGGCCTCGACCACCTGCCCGTGCTGGCCCGGCCGCTGTCGGTGAAACGGGCGATCAGCAACATCGTCGAGAACGCCTTGCACTATGGCGGCGACGCCATGCTGACCCTGACACGCGAGGGCGACGCGGCGGTGCTGGCCATCGAGGACAACGGTCCCGGCATCCCCGAGGCCGAGCTGGCTCATGTGCTGCAGCCGTTCCATCGTCTCGACGACGCCCGGGCCCGCAACACCGGCGGTCTCGGCCTGGGCCTGACCATCGTCCAGCAGATCCTGCAACGCGAGAATGGAACCCTGGTCCTGAAGAACCGCCCTCAAGGCGGACTGCGCGTCGAGATCCGCCTACCCGCGCTTTAGCGCGCCCAAGACGTCCCCCCAAAGACATCTTCCAAGACATCCTTTGTCACAAAGCCGCTGCACCGCAGCAAAGACCCCAAACGACCTTCATCGACGCATCCGGCGCTTCTCGCCGTGACGCTCGCCGCGGCGCCCGCCCCCCTTTTGGGCGTCGCGGCGATCAGTTCATGGAGGTCCCTTGGAACAGTTTCTCGAACGCGCCGCGCTCTTTCGCGGCCAGGTCTTCCCCGCCCAGAGCGCCCTCTACGAACGCCTGGCCAGCCACGGCCAGAGCCCCTCGGCCCTGATGATCTCGTGCGCGACTCGCGCGTGGTCCCCGAACTGATCACCCAGGCCGCCCCCGGCGATCTGTTCGTCTGCCGCAACGCCGGCAACATCGTTCCGCCGTTCAGCCAAGCCAATGGCGGCGTCTCGTCGGCGGTTGAATACGCCGTCATGGCCCTGGGCGTTCGCGACATCGTCGTCTGCGGCCACTCCGACTGCGGCGCGATGAAGGCGTTCTCGAACCCGGCGGCTCTGGAAAAGATGCCGAACGTGGCCGCCTGGCTGCGCCACGCCCACGCCGCCCACAGCGTCGTCTGCAACGCCTATCACGGCCTGGACGAGCACGGCACGACCCGCGCCCTGTCGCTGGAAAACGTCGTCGTCCAGCTGAACCATCTGCGCACCCACCCGTCGGTGGCGTCGGCCATCGCCCAAGGCAAATTGACCCTGCACGGCTGGTTCTTCGAGATCGAGACCGGCCAGATCCAGGCCTATAATGGCGACACCGGCCAGTTCGAGCAGGTCTACGAAGGGGCTCCGCTGCCCGTCGCCCAGCGCCCCTCGCGCCGCATGGTCGCCGCCGATCACCTGGGCATCGCCGCCGAATGACCCAAGCTGTCGCCTCCTCTCCCCAGGGTGTGAAGCCTGGCTTCTCGACGATCCTGTCGCGTGACTTCATCGCCTCGATCGTCGTCTTCCTCGTGGCGATGCCGCTGTGCATGGGCATCGCCGTCGCCTCGGGCGTCCCGGCCGAGCGCGGCCTCGTCACCGGCATCATCGGCGGCGTCATCGTCGGGGCCCTGGCCGGCTCGCCCTTGCAGGTCAGCGGGCCCGCCGCCGGCCTGGCGGTCATCGTCTTCGAGATCGTCGCCAAGCACGGCCTATCCATGCTGGGGCCGATCCTGGTCGTCGCCGGGCTGATCCAGTTGATCGCCGGCGCCGCCAAGCTGGGCAACTGGTTCCGCGCCATCTCGCCCGCCGTCGTGCATGGCATGTTGGCCGGCATCGGCGTGCTGATCGTGGCGGGCCAGTTCCACGTGCTGTTCGGCAACTCGCCCAAGGCCCACGGCCTGCAGAATCTGGCGGCCATCCCGTCGGCTCTGGCCGGCGTTCAGTTCGCCACCCTGACCCAGGTCGAAGCCGCCCTGGCGGTCGGCGTGGTGACCATCGGCTCGATCCTGCTGTGGGAGAAATTCCGCCCCAAGGCGCTGAAGCTGGTCCCGGGCGCCCTGCTGGGCGTCGTCGCCGGCACCGTGCTGGCCACGGTCCTGGGCCTGGACGTCCAGAAGATCGTCGTGCCGGAATCGATCGCCGCGGCGATCGCCATTCCTGGCGTCGGCGACTTCGCCCGCATGGCCGATCCGATGCTGCTGGTGACCGCCATCGCGGTGGCCTTCATCGCCTCGGCCGAGACCCTGCTGTCGGCCGCCGCCGTCGATCGCATGCACGACGGCGAGCGCACCAAGTACAACAAGGAACTGGGCGCACAGGGCGTCGGCAACATGCTGTGCGGCCTGGTCGGCGCCCTGCCGATGACCGGCGTGATCGTGCGTAGCTCCGCCAACGTCCAGGCCGGCGCCATGACCCGCCTGTCGGCGATCCTGCACGGCGTCTGGATCCTGGCCTTCGTCGCCCTGCTGCCCTGGCTGCTGCGCATGGTGCCCAGCGCGGCCCTCGCCGGCGTGCTGGTCGTCACGGGCTGGAAGCTGGTCAGCCTGGACCATGTCCGCCACCTCTTCGCCCGCTACGGTCTGCTGCCGGCGATGATCTGGGCGGCGACCTTCGTGATGGTCGTGGCGACGGACCTCCTGACTGGCGTGCTGGTCGGCATGGGGCTGACGCTGCTCGAGCTGGTCCCCAACCTCAAGAAGATGCGCCTCAGCGTCTCCCAGCACGAACTGGGTCCCGACGAGAGCGAGATCCGACTGGAGGGTGCGGCCACGTTCATTCAGCTGCCGAAGATCGCCAAGGTCCTCGACGGCGCGCCGAACAATGGCCGGGTGAAGCTGGACACGCGCGGCCTCACCAGCCTGGACCACACCGTCGCCGAGGCTCTCAGCGACTGGCTGAAAGGCAAGGCGCGCGCCGGGGTGAAGGTCGAGCTGCCGCCGGCCTGCGCCTTCGGCGACCGTCTCCGAGCCGCGGGCGCGCACTGACCCACCGTTCGCCCGCCAACTGACCCAGGGGCGCGATCCCAGCGCCCCTGGGTTTCTTCTCAACGTCCCGAGCTATTCCCATGACCAAGGCCCAGGAACGCGCCGCCGAGATCGCCGCCCAGGTGCTGTGCGCCTATCTCAGCCGCAACATCGTGTCGGCGGACGATCTGCCCGCCCTCAGCGCGCGCACCTACGCCGCGCTTGAAGCCGTCTTCGCCGGCCCGGGGACGATCGCCCCGCCCATCGAGCCGCCGACGCCCGACCAGATCGCCGCCAGCATCACGCCCGACGCCATCGTCAGCTTCGAGAACGGCCGCCGCTATCGTTCGCTGCGCCGGCACCTGAACCAGTTGGGGCTGAGCGAAGAGCAGTACCGCGCCAAGTGGGGTCTGCCCGCCGACTATCCGCTCGTGGCTCAGAGCTTCTCGGACCTGCGCTCAAGCGCCGCCCGCGCCCAGCGCTTCGGCGGCGCGGCGGTGGCGGCCGAATAGCGCCGCCGGAAGCCTAGGCCGCCGGGCGCTCGCCGCGTTCGATCCTGGTCGCGATCTCGGCCAGGACGGGCCCTAGCCCGGCGACACTTTCGACCACGTAGTGTGCGCCGGCTTCGCGCAGGGCCTGAGCGGAGGCTTCGATCCGGGCGGCGCGCTCGGTTTCCGGCAGTTGGGCCAAGTCATCAAACGATAGACCGACCCCATTGCCCGAGGCCGACAGGCCCACCGTCCAGGCGCCGACCTCCAACCCCTCGCCGATACCGACGACCGCGTCGTCGACCTTGACGCAGGCCCGCGCCGGCCAGGCGCCCAGTTCGACTAAGGCCTTCCACATCATCAGGGGCGAAGGCCGTCCCGCCGCCGTCTCGCCAGCGCAGACCACCACTTCGGGCGCGTAGCCCTGTTCGGCGGCCAGCGGCAGGATGTCCGCCATCATCGGGCGGGTGTAGCCGGTCGTGGAGCCGATCTTCACGCCTCGCGCCCGCAGGTCGGCGACGAGATCGGCCGCGCCGGGGATCAGCCGAGCGCAGTCGCGGGCGGCGGCGCGCATCTTCGGCTCGACGGCGTCGTGCAGGCGGTCGACATCGGCCTCCGTCGAGGCCGCGCCGTGGAGCGTCGTCCAGAGGCTGGCGACGCGCGGCAAGGCCAGCAACGCCCGCACATGATCGCGCTTGGCCTTGCCCATGTCGGCGCGGACGTCCACCTCCGAGATCTCGATCCCCGCCTCGGCGAAGACCTCGCGCAGGGCCATGACCGGCGCCCGGCAGCCGAAGTCGATCATGGTGCCGGCCCAGTCGAAGATGACGGCCTGGATCGGGCTCATGCGACGGCTCCTTGCCGGGGAAGGCCGTAGAGGCCGGCGATCACCTCCTCGGCCAGACCGAAAGCCGTCGAGGCGCCAGTGCCGCCGGTCACGGTCACCAGGCGAACGCGCGGCATCGGGGCCTCGATCAGGCTGTGACCGGCCGCCGACGCGTAGGTGCCGGTCCAGCGCTCCAGCACCGGCGGCGGAGCCTGGCCGAACACCTTGGCGAACTCGTCGAGGATCAGGGCGTCGACATCGTCCCGGGCGAAGGGATCGGGCGTGGCGGCATAGTGGTGGCTGTCGCCGACCACCAGCGAGCCGTCGGCGCTCTGCGCCACGATCAGGTGGACGCCGTGCTCCAGGTGCGCCGGCTGCTCGGCCTCAAGTCGCGCACGGAGGGCGGCGGCTTCCGGCAGGGCGGCATAGCCGAGGTAGCGAACCAGACCCAGGTCGGACATGACCGGCCCGGGCAGCCGCCAGCCCGGGGCGGCCAGGCGCAGCATCTGCAGCTTGCAACGCGTCACCTCGGCCTGGGCGAAGGCGTCGGGAAATAAGGTGACGAGATCGTCCCCCGGACAGACCACGATGGTCTCGGCGTGGATCGTCCCGACGGAGGCCTCCAGGCGACCGGTCTCGACGCCGCGCACGGCGACGCCGCGCAGGAAGGTCACGCCGTGCGCCGTCTCCAGCCAGGCGGCCAGGCGCGGAATGGCGGTGCGGGATTCCACCCGCAGGTCGACCGAACTGGTCAGCGCGCCCAGCACCTCACCCCGAACCGGCAGTCGGTCGCCCAAGTCACCGGCGTCGCGCCAGGCGCAGCCTTCGGCCATCTCGGTTTTGAGGAAGGCCTCCAGCACGGCCTTGGCCTCGGTACGGCGGGCGACCATGGTCAGGCCGTGCTGCACGACCTCGATTCCGGCCGGCCCGGCGATCTCGGCCCAGACCCGCGCCGAGCGCCGCGCCCGTCGCCAGACCTCGCCTCGCGCCTGGCCCGTGACGGTCACGAAGCCGAAATTGCGCACCGAGGCGCCGTTGGCCTGGGCGTCGCGGTCGATCACCACGACACGCTTGCCGAGGCGCGCGGCGGCCAGGGCATGGGCCAGGCCGACAATGCCCGCGCCGACAACGGCGAGATCGAAGGGGCGCTCCAACGTCATGGCTCGACGACCTGACCGGCGGCCGGGAAGGCCTCCGCGCCCTGCCCGCTGGCGGACGTCTTCCGCCGGCGCAGGAAATAGAGGCCCGCGAACAGCGTGCAGACCGCGCCGACGGCGCTGGTCGCATAGGCGCTGTTGACGAAGAAGCTCAGCCAGTCGAGGTCGACCATGGCGAAGTTGCGCCAGACCAGCAGGGCGACGCTGCCCAGATACCCCGAAGCGTCGGCCACATAGATCAGGAAGCCGGCCGTGCCGACCTGGCCGCTGAAGGCGATCATGCGGTCGAACAGCATGGCGTTGAACGGGGTGTAGGCCATGTAGAGCCCCGCGCCGGTCAGGACCATCCAGGTCAGGGGGGTCAGCATGTGCGCCTGAAACGCCAGGGTCGAGCCGCCCAGCACCAGGAAGCCGGCCAGGATCACGCCGTGCATGACCAGCAAGGCTCGCAGGTTGTCGCGCACCAGCATCACCGCGCCCATCACGGCCAGCGAGACGACCGCGACCGGCAGCTCGCTGGCGGTGAACACGCCCGAGGCCTGGCCGAAGCCCAGGGCGGTCCATATCTCGGCGGCGAAATTGTCGCGGAAGTCGCGCAAGGCCGTCAGCAGGATATAGGCCAGCACCAGCAGCACGATGCCCGGCGCGTAAGTGCCCAGGAAAGCGCGGCGCTGGGCCTTGTCCATCGGCTCTCGGCGCACGCGAGCGGCCTCGTCGGCGGCGCTGGGCGGCGGCAGCTGTACCAGCGCCCAGACCGAGATCGCCAGCAGCGGCATGAAGATCGCGCCGGTGGCGGCCGGCATCCAGAACGGTGAAACGTGCAAGTCGACCATCAGCCATTTGCCGACCGACTTCACCACGCCCGACGACAGGATGAAGCTGGCGCAGAGGATGGCGCCCAGCACCTCCGAGGTGCGACGGCCCTCCATGAAGCCGAACACCAGGCCCCAGATCATGCCCAGCGGCAGGCCGTTCAGGAACAGCGCCGCGACGTTCCAGGGCGCGGGCGTGACCGCGAAGGCCAGCAGCGCCAGCCACGAGACGCCGATCAGGCCCAGGATGGCGACACCGCGATGGCGGGGCGCGATCTCGGAGATCACCTTGACCCCGATCATCTTGGACAGGGCGTAGCCGGCGACCTGAGCCAGCACGAGAGCGATCTTGTAGTCGACCGCGAAGCTCCAGCCCTCGACCGCGCCGAAGGTCGCCGCCGCGAACGGCTTGCGGAAGGCGTACATCGAAAAATAGGCGCAGAAACCGGCAAGGCCCGCGAACAGGGTGAAGGCCAGCGGATTGGCGCGCTCCAGCCAGCGCTTTGGACCAGTTGTCATGGGACGCCCTCTTTGGAGCGCACTGGTCTAGACCAAGTCCACGACAACTGGATGACGGCCGCGTAGGTCCGGGTTCCCCCGGTTCACGGGTCAGCGCACGCGGATGTCGACGCTGATCTTCAGGGCGTCGTGGCGCCAGTGCTCGCGGTCGAACTCGACCACGCGACCTTGCGCGTCGTAACAGGTGCGGACCAGACTAAGCCCTGGCAAGCCGGACTTGACCCGCAGGGCCTCGGCCTCCTCGCCAGTCAGGGCGCAAGGTCTCATATCGACCTTGTTGCGCGCCACGCCGATGCCATAGACCGACTTCAGCAAGCTGGTCAGCGAGCCATTCAGGTCGTGGTCTATCAGACCCTGCGTCAGCGACGCGTCGACGATGATGTTCTCGAACAGCACCGCCCGGCCATCGACCGAACGCCGGCGGCGGATCCAGTACATGGGCGCCCCGATCGGGCGCGAAAGATCTCGGCCAGCACGCCGTCACAGGCGATCTCGATCTTGCTGAGGGTCTCGGTCGACGGCTGCCGCCCCTGCGCCTCGACATAGGACATGAAGCCTTCCCAGCGGGTCGGATCATACACCACCGGCGGCGGCGAGACGTACCAGCCGCTGCGCTCCTTGCGGTAGATGACCCCCTCGGCCTCCAATTGAAAGAGGGCTTCGCGCACAGTGCCGCGAGCGACGCCGCCGCCGATCTGCATCTGGCGCTCGGACGGAAGGCGCTCGCCTGGCTTGAACTCTCCGCCAGCGATGCGCGCGGCGATGTCGTCGCGCACGCCGATATACTGAAGGCTTTCGGGCTGCTGCATCGGGCGACCTGGCCAGCGGTCGAATCCCGCCACGCCGTGAGGATGGGAGGGCGCTACCCCAGGGTCAAGGAACTGGATCGGACCAACGGTCCCGCCAGCATGGCCCGCGTCTCGGTGTCACGAAAGTTTCGCCGAAGCGCCAAACTATCTGGTCTATACCAAAAATTAAATCTCGGGAGATGGGCCGATGACGACCGACCGCCGCTCTTTCCTGCGCGCCGCCGCCACGGCCAGCGCGGCGGCTGGCCTATTGCCGACCACCGTCGCCAGGGCCTTGGCCATCCCCGCGCGTCATCGCACTGGCACGATCATGGATGTCGAGCACGTCGTGATCTTCATGCAGGAGAACCGGTCGTTCGATCACTATTTCGGAGCGCTGAACGGCGTGCGTGGCCTGGGCGATCCGCGTCCGCAGCGCCTGCCCGGCGGCGCCTCGGTGTGGCGACAACCAAGTCAGGAGCATCCCGACGGCTTCGTCGCCCCGTTCCACGGCGACGCCTCGGCGACCAACGCCTACACCGTCGACGGCTCGGACCAGGGCCATCAGGCGGCGATCACCATCGTCAACGGCGGCCGCTACGACCAGTGGGGCCACTCGGGCGAACTGCACAAGCGGATGGTCTACTACAAGGCCTCCGACCTGCCCTTCTACCACGCCCTGGCCAGCGCCTTCACGGTCTGCGACGCCTATCACTGCTCGACCCTGACCCAGACCTACCCGAACCGCCTGCACCTCTGGACGGGCTGCAACGGCGGCGGCAAGGTCGGCGGCGATCCGGAAATGAGCAACTACGGCGAGGACGAGACGCCCAGCGCCGACATGGCCGAAGACAAGGTCATGGCCAAGGGGCCGCACGACTGGACGACCTATGCCGAGCGCCTGCAGGCGGCTGGCGTCAGCTGGAAGGTCTACCAGGAGTATGACAATTTCGGCGATAACATCCTGTCGGTGTTCAAGACCTTCCGCCCCTGCGCCAAGGACTCCGAGCTCTACGCGCGCGGCCGCTCCTGGGTGGGCGAAGGCAAGTCGGGCGCCGATCGCAAGCGGTCGGACGGCAAGCAGTTGGTCCAGGCCTTCCGCGCCGACGTCGCCGCCGACCGGTTGCCGCAGGTCTCGTGGATCGTCACCGCCGCCGACCTCTCCGAACATCCCTCGGCCGAGCCGTCCAAGGGCGAGCATGTCTGCGCCGAACTGATCAAGGCCCTGGTCGACCACCCCGAGGTGTTCGCCAAGACGGTCTTCATCGTCAACTACGACGAGGCCGGCGGCTTCTACGACCACATGCAGCCGCCGATGCCGCCACTGACGCCCGAGCAAGGCTGGAGTTCGGTGTCGGTGGCTGGCGAAGCCAAGACCTATGGCCCGGACGCCGAGGGCGCCAACAAGGGCGCCTATCCGCTGGGCCTGGGCATCCGCGTGCCGGCCATCATCGTCTCGCCCTGGAGCCGGGGCGGCTTCGTCTGCTCGGAGGTGTTCGACCACACCTCGACCCTGAAGTTCCTGGAGCGGCGGTTCGGCGTACGCGAGGACAACATCAGCGACTGGCGCCGGACGGTCTGCGGCGACCTGACCTCGGCCTTCGACTTCGCCACGCCGAACCAGGACTGGACAGCCCTGACCCTGCCGGCCACCGCCGACTACATGCAGCGCGTGGCCCACTCCAAGGCGGCGCCGAGCCTGAGGATCCCCGAAACCCAAGGTCCATCGGCCCAGGATGGCCCACAGCGTGGCGCGCGTCCCCTGCCCTACGTCCTGTCGGCCGACGCTCGCGTCTCGGGCGGCGCGCTGTGGATCGACCTGGTCAATGCCGGGCGGGTGGGCGCGGTCTTCCAGGTCTTCGACAACACCGACCGCGAAGGCCCCTGGCGCTTCACCCTGGCGGCCGGCCAGAAACACGCCGCCGGTCACTGGAACAAGGTCGGCCACGCGCTGGGCCCCTATGACCTGACCGTCCACGGCCCGAACGGTTTCCACCGTCGCTTCGCCGGTGACACGTCCAGGCCGCAGCCCGTCGTCACGGTCGCCGCCGACGCCCGCGCGCGCCTGGTCATCAGCCTGCAAGGCGCCGGCCTGGCGACCCTGCGCATGGCCGAGGACTATCCGCTGGCCGAGGGCGAAGCCCGCCAGACCGTGATGCTGAAGCCGCGGGGCGTCGTCCGCTCGATCTGGGATCTGCGCGGCAGCGACCACTGGTACGACCTGACCCTGACCCTGGCCGACGATCCTTCGTTCACCCAGCGCCTGGCCGGGCACCTGGAAACCGGCCGCGCCAGCCGCACCGATCCGGGCATCGGCCGTATGCGCCTCTAAGCCTTCAGTTCACGGATATTCGATGACCTCTCGTCTCGCGGCCGACGCTTTCGTGGCCGAACTGACCGACCTTTTCACGCGCCTGGGCGGCCTGCACTACGGCGAAGGCGTCAGCCAGCTGGAGCACGCGCTGCAGACCGCGCACCATGCCAAGCTGGACGGCGCGCCGCCGGAACTGGTCGCCGCCGCCCTGCTGCACGACGTGGGCCACATGATGCAGAAGGTCGGCGAGAACGCCGCCGACCTCGGCATCGACACCCGGCACGAGCACATCGGCGCCGGCTATCTGGCCCGCGCCTTCGGCCCGGCGGTCACCGAGCCGATCCGCCTGCACGTGGCGGCCAAGCGCTATCGGGTCGCGGTCGATCCGGCCTATCTGGAGAGTCTCAGCCCCGCCTCGCTGCAGAGCCTGGCCTTGCAGGGCGGTCCGTTGTCCGCCGCCGAGATCGAGGACTTCCTGGCAGATCCGGCGGCGCGGCCCGCCCTGCGGCTACGCGGCTATGATGAGGCAGGCAAGGCGCCCGACGCCGAGATCGCGGGCCTGGAGACCTATCAGGGTCTCCTCCGCGACCTGATCGATCGCGCGGACGACACCTAATCCACGACGAGGTGCTGCAGCACGCGCTTTTCCAGCACCAGCAAGGCGCTGGCGTCGTTGGTGCGCATCACCAGCCCCTCGGCCAGCGGCCCGGCGGCCTGGCGCACAGCGTCGACCAGCCGCTGGAAGTCCTCCAGCCCTCGCCCGCCGACGCCGTGGAGCGCGCACAGCTGGCGCCAGTCGAACATGAAGCTCTCCAGCAGCTTGCCGAACCGCGCGACGCGCGCCCGGGCGTCGGCGGTGTCGTCGGCGAGCGCCAGCTCCGCGCACAGGTCATCGATCAGCCACTGCGCCTCGGCGGCGGGCATTACGGGTGCGCGCTGGTCGTCCTCGGTGAGCAGGTCCGGGCTGGCGCCGGGATCCCAGGCCACCGTCCGCCATTGCGCGCGCGGCGGAGTCGGCCCGCAGGCGAGCCGCCAGAACGCCGCCGTGCCGGTGGTGTCGGCGACCAGGTGGATGCGCTCGGCGTCGGCGTTGTTCTCGACATGGTGCCGCCGCCAGTTGTCGAAGATCCAGGCCTCGCCGGCGCCCATGTGCACCGCCTCGCCGTCGCAATGGAAGCGCACCGCCGGCTGGGTGAAGACCGGAATGTGGACCCGCACGCGCGTGTGCCAGTGGTAGTTGATGTCGGCGTGCTCGGGCACGCCGGCGCCAGGCGCCAGGCGCATCAGCCGCGAGCGGCTCCAGACCACGCCAAAGCCCGCCAGGACCTGTTGAAGGTAGGGCATGCCCTGCAGCCAGCGTGTCGGCAGCATCTGTCCGTGGACGGCGTCGGTCTCGCCCCCGCCTGCGCTGATCAGGCGCGCCGCGCTGTTGCCGGGCAGGCGATCCGGATGCGAAACCCAGGCCTCGCTCGGCAACGCAGCGACCTCGGACTGCAAGCGCGCCACGTCGAAGAGCACGGGAATCTGGAAGAAGGGGCGCGATAGCCGCATCGGATCAGCTCCTGTAGGTCGTCCGGGCGTCGCCCAGCGCATCGGCCAGCGGAGCCAGCCACGGCGCGTAGTGCGCCCACTGGCTCAGTCCGTCCCTGCCGAGGGGCTGGCGCACCTGTTCGGAGCTTGGCGTGCGCACGCTGCGCTGCGTTTCGTGGAAGGTCAGGCAGGCCGGTTCGAATGGCAGCCCGGCGTGGGCCAGCATCCGGCGCACGCCGCCTTCGATATCCTCGATCACGTCCTCGTACGAGACCCTCAGCACCCGGCCCGGCAGCACCGCGTTCCAGTGCCGCATGACGTCGAGATAGGTTCGGTAGTAGCGGGCGATATCGTCGACCCCGTAGGTGAATTCCTGGTTCGTCGTGCCGAACAGCTGCTTGAGATTGCTGAAGCCGCAAGCCATCGGCTCGCGCCGGACGTCGAGGATCGTCGCGCGCGGCAGGATCAGGTGGATCAGGCCGATGTGCCAGAAGTTGTTCGGCATCTTGTCGACGAAGAACGGTCGGCCCAGCCGGCGATAGGTCCGCGTCTCGGTCAGAAAGCGTTCGCCCAGCGCCCTCGCTTCTCCGGCCGTCAGGTCCAGCAGCGCCTCGGGCTCCAGCGGCAGGCCGCAGTCCGGATCGCGACCGCGGAGCTCGCCAGCATAGCGGCCGATCTCGGTCAGTTCCTGCGTACCCTCGACCTGGGAATGAGAGGCCAGGATTTGCTCGATCAGGGTCGAGCCCGAACGCGGCAGGCCCAGGACGAAGATCGGGGCCGGATCGTCCGCGCCCCAGTCGGCGCGTTCGGCGAAGACCTCGGCGGTGAAGACCTGCTTCAGCCGGGCGGCGTACGCCTCGGCCGCCTCCGGCCGCCAGCGGCCGAGGCTGCGGCGCACCGCATTTCCACGGGCGTAGGCGCGCCACGACGCCTCGTGTTCGCCCTTGTCCTCTAGCGCCTTGCCCAGGGCGAAGCCGAGATAGACGCGGTCCATGTCCTGGAGGTCGTTCCGGGCCTCCAGAGCGCCCATCCGCGCCACCTCGTCGTCGGTGAAGCGATAGGTCTTGAGGTTGGCGAGACTGAACCAGGCCACGCCGTTGTCCGGTCGCGCCGCCAGCGAGGCCTGGTAGTCGGCGATGGCCTCCGCCCGCCGGCCCGTGACCTTCAACGCGTTGGCCCGCCACAGGCGCAGGTCGGCGACCTCTGGTCCCATCGGGGGCAGACCGTCCAGCAGCCGCGCATAGAGGTCGATGACCGGCTCGTGGTCACCCAGCGCGACGCAGGCCGCGCCGTACTGTTTGAGGTAGTCGCGGTTGTCGGGATCCTCCCGCAGCAGGCGCTCGGCCTCCTGCCGCGCTTGGGCCGGCTTCTGCCGCTGCAGCAGCACCATCCCGTAGTCGAAGCGGGCGGCATGGTAGTCCGGCGCGCGCTCGACGACCGACTGCAGCAGCGCCTCTGCCTCGGCGAGATCGCCACGCTCCAGACGAATCCGAGCGAACAGGCGCAAGGCGCCGACATTGAGATTGTCCTGGCGCAGGTAGTCGCGCAGCACCTCCTCCGCCGGTTCCAGGTCACCGTCGGCCAGCAGGCTACTGGCCATCACCACCGCCGGCGGCAGCTGCTTCAAGATCGCCAGATGCTGAGCCGCCGTGGCCGACTGGGCGGCGTCGCCCGCCATGCGGTAGAGCTGTTCCAGCATGTCCCAACTGGCCGGCAGGCTCGGGTTGAGGCGCACGGCCTCATGCAGCGCCGCGATCGCCGCCGGCCCATCGCGCAGCAGGATGTGGCAGTGACCCCGTTCCTGGTGGAGGCGGCTGAACCGGGGATGCAACGCCTCCAGCCGCGCCAGCGTGGCCAGGGCGTCCGGGACGCGCTGGCCGGCGCGCAGGTGCTGGGCTTCGCGCAGCAAGGCGTCGCGTTCCGTCATCGCGGCGCGCTCGCCGCCAGGAACGGCGACAGCCAGTCCGGGTCCGGCTGGTCGGCGTCGTAATATTCGAAGATGAGGTGGATGCGGTCCGTGGCGCCGTCATTGCGCACCCAGTGGGGGCCGAGGTTGTCGACCTCCACCGCCTCGCCGACCGGAAAATGGCGCTCTTCGCCGCCGAAGAACGACACGACACCGGGATTGGTCGTCAGCGGCACGTGGATCTTGTGCGGCCATTTCGCGGCGGGGTTGGCGTCGATGTGTGGATGGATCACCCCGCCCGAGGGCATGCGGGCCAGCATCACCCGCGGAAACACCCCGCGCGCATAGCCGTAGTCGCGCACCGCCTGGGCGAGCACCGGCTCCAGCAGATCGCGCCATGGGGCCCAGGCCCGACGATCATGCGACCCGCGCCAGTCGCGCGGACTGTCGATGAAACGGAAGACGATGTGGCGGGTCGCGCCCAACGCCTCGAACCTGTTCGGCTTGGCGGCGTTCTCCGCCGCCCAGATGTCCTCGGGGATCGCCAGCACGGCCGTCCGCAAGGCGGCGATGTCGACGAGACCGAGCTTGCGGACCGCCGCGGTCTTGCGCGGATTGGCGACCGGCATGGCGCTCATCGCAGGCCTTCGAAGGTGTAGCCGAACAGCTCAAGATCCTGGGCGTAGCGGGCCGCGACGCCGTCGATCAGGGCCTGATCGTAGTATTGGCGATAGTCGCCGTGCTGGCTGCCGTTGACGCGCTCGAGCGGCTGGGAGGGAATGCCGATCCGCGCGCAGATGGCGTCGTAGGACCCCTGCATGTCCTCGACCCGGCCGATCGCGTCGGTCAGCAGGGTCACGCCGTCGTCGCCGACCAGCAGCGAGGCCTGCGGCTTGAACAGGATGTGCTGCTCCGGCGGCTCGGCGAAGAGAAAATGGCGCATCACATCGCGCGGGCGCTGCTGGAAGACATCGCCGCCGCGCAGCATGAAGGCGCAATAGGACACGAAGCGGTCGAATGGATTGCGGACGAAGGCGAACTTGAAATAGCCGCCGAACGCGTCCTCTCCCAGATACGGCCTGACTTGCTCCAGCGACAGATGGCCATGCTGGATCTCAGCCAGGTCCTGCCAGGGGAAGCGCTTGTTGAGGAACAGCCCGACCTGCTCGACATCCTCGTCGCCAAGCTGTTCGCGCAGGGCGCGTCGCACCGAATGGGTGCCTGTCTTGGGCACCGCGGCGAAGATGAAGCGATGTCGATGCGAGACAATCACGTTCGAGCCCACGCAAAGGGCGCCCCTCCCCGCCGGAAAGGCGGGTCGGGGCGCGGTATTGATCAAGTTCGGTCGTCTTAGAACTTGTAGCGAAGACCGACCATGTAGGTCGCACCGCTCTGGGTCTGGTTATAGAGATACTCGTTCTGACCCCAGAACTGGGTGTCCTTCTGGTTCGTCAGGTTGATCGCGTTCAGCGTCAGCTGGAGCGCGCTCGAGACGTTGAGGAAGGCCGAGGCGTCCACATAGGTGGATCCCTGGAACCCGCGCGTGCTGGCGCTCATCAGGCTGTCGCTGTGGCCGGTGAACCACTTGTTGCGATGGCTCAAGGAGCCCCGCAGGCCCCAGCGCTCGGTTTCATAGTAGAGCGTGGCGTTATAGCTGGTGTTCGAGATGCCGGTGAGCGCCTCGTCGGCGTCCACATAGGTATAGTTCACCACCGCGCCCAGCTTGTCGAACGGCGCCGGCAGGAACGAGAATTGCCCCTGCGCGGCCAGTTCCACACCGGTCAACTGCTTGGTGCCGGCGATATTGATCGGCATCTCGAACTCTTTGACGATCGTGTTGGCCGTCGCGCCCGGGATCGTGGTGTAGGGCACGCCCGTCTGGCTGAACGGGATTTTCTCGAGCGTCTGCGTGCCGATAAAGTTCTTCAGGCTCTTGTGGAACACGCTCGCCGACAGCAGCCCGTCCTGGCCGAAGTAGTATTCCGCCGCCAGGTCCAGCGTGCTGTCCTTGTAGGGCTTCAGGTTCGGGTTGCCGCGCGAGGCCGTGATATCGCCGCTGTCGGCCTGGAACGCGCTGCCTTTGGCCGCCATCGAGCCCAGACCCGGACGGTTCAGGTTTTGCGTGGCGGAGAAGCGCACCATCACCTGCGGCGTCAGTTCCAGAACCGAGTTCATGGCCGGTAGCACGCCGTCATAGCTGCCCTTCACGTCCGTCGTGCCCAGATAGGCGTAGCTGTCGCCCTGGATCCAACCGGTGCCGTGGGTGTCGGTCTGATAGCCGCGCAGGCCGATATTGCCGCGGAAGCGCTTGCCGAAAAGGTCGCTGTCCCAGTCCGCCTGCACATACTCGGACACGGTCGCTTCCGAGGTCTCGTAGACGTTCTCGATGTCCTGCAGCGCGCCACCCGTGCCGTCCTTGTTGGGGCCGAACCGGTGGTACTCGTTGAACTTGGCGAAGGTCTTGTCGTAGTCGCCAACCAGCCACGAACCGAACTCGTTGGTGAACACGGTGGTGACGTCGGCGACCGACTTGCCGCGCATCTTGGACCGGGTTCCATTGACGTTGTCGTCATAGAACAGGTCCCGGCCGCCTTGCGTGAACTTGTGGTAGGCCACGCCAGCGCGCAGGGTCCACACGTCGTTCAGCGCATACTGGACGTTCAGAACGCCTTCCTTCAGCTCCAACTCGTTGTTGAAACCGCGATAATAGAAGGAATCCAACGCGTAGTTGGCCGGGTTGGTGGCGTCGAAATTCGGGTAGGAGAACGTCGCCGATTGGCCATCAGCGCCATAGTTGGCGACCATATTACCCTTGGCGCGCATATACAGCTTGTCGTCATAGGGGGTCTTGTAGGTCGACTTCTCGTAGCCGACGTGACCATCGATCTTGAGGCGATCGGACAGGTCCCACTTGCCGGTCAGCGCGACCTGGTTGAAGCGGTTTTCGTTCAACGACCGGCGATGCTCGCTGCCGAAGGTCGTGCCCGTGACATCGGTCATGGTGACGTAGTTACTGCTGTCCCACGCCAGGTTGTTGAGCACCGAACCCTTCTGGAACTGCGACGGCCAGACGCCGCCCGCCGGGGTGTCGAACGCAAAGGACTTCGTCCCCGATCCCAGCGGCCGCGTGGCCAGGTGATATTCGTCGCGGTGGGTCGTGAACTCGCCGTGCAACACGTCAAGCGTCAGGAGGAGATTGTCCGCCGGCTTCCACTGCACGGCGCCCGTCAGACCCAGGCGCTCGGCCTTCGAGTTCCAGGAGGAGATGCGGTTGCCGTCCGCGATATACAGGTCGCCGGACAGGAACTTGGCCTGCTGCGCGGCGGACAGGTGGGAGATGTCCAAGCCGTTGGCGACCAGCTTGCCCATGTCAGAGGCGCTAAGCTTGTCGTAGTTATAGGTGTTGTGACCTTGCTCGGTGGTCTCGCGCTTGCTGTAGGCGACCGACACCGCCACGCCGAACCTGTTGTCCCAGTTGTAGCTGAACAGGCCGGCGACGCGCGGCTGGGTGTCCTTGGTATATTGGTTGGTGCCGGCCTTGACCGAGATGGCGCCCTTGGCGCCGGGCGCGTAGTCGAACGGCTTGCCGGTGAACAGGCCGACCGTGCCGGCCATGCCGCCCTCGTTCTGGGCGGCCTGGAAGGTCTTCTCGACCTCGACCTTCGAGAACAGTTCCGAAGCGAAGATGTTGAAGTCGAAGGCGCGGTCACGCGAGCGCTGGCCGCGGCTGTCCTGCGCCGAGTCGACATTGCCCAGCACTTCCATGCCGTTCAGCTGCACGCGCGCGAAGTCGGGACCCAGGCCCCGCAGCGAGATGCGGCGACCTTCGCCGGCCTCGCGGGTGATCTGCACGCCCGGCAGGCGCTGCAGCAACTCGGCCAGGTTCAGTTCCGGGAACTTCGCCATGTCCTCGGCGACGATCACGTCCTTCTGGATGACCGAGTCGCGCTTGATGGCGCGCGCGTCGCTCAGCGACTTGCGGAAGCCGGTGACGACGACCGCGTCGACCGTGTCGGCCGAGGCCAATTCATTGGCGGTCTGTTGCGCGAACGCGGCCGATGAATGGGCGCCAACGGCCAGAGCCGCGACGGTCGCCAACAAAAAGCTCTTCAGGTTCGGGCGCGCGGCTCGAACGGAATATAGCGTCGACATGAGTGGTTCCCCTGCCCCAACTGGTATGGACCAGAGCGCTTTAAGCGCTTGCCACGACATCAGCGTGACAGTCGGCGTCGAAGCCCCGGAAATTCCGCCCCCCTGGCTGACGCGCCAGTAACGGCCCTTGCCGCAAGCTCAAGTTGAGACCCAGGATCCGATCGAATGGGCCATCACAGGCGAATTTCATCGCATACGGATGAACACCGCGCCGCGACATCCATGCCCAGGCGACGCCTCCTCCACCAGACATGCTGGCAGGCGCGTCGCGCGCTATGCCTCGTCATCTCCGCAAGATCAGCGAGAAACTCTACTTTTGGACTATACCAAACGAGATCAAGGAGCCCTTCCCCGCCGTCGGCGCGTCGGCGGGCGAAGACCGTCGGCCAACTCCGGGCGGCGTGCCCCATGACGGCGACTTGGCCCGCGCCTGGAGCTCAGCGCGTCGCGACAGGCCGAACGCCAGGAGTTTGCGATCGTCCAACACTCACGCCCGCCGACCCAGCTTCCGCATGGCGTAGAAGATCAGCAGACTGGTCACCAGCAGCACGGCCGCCAGGGCCAGCATGGGCGCTAGGTTGCTGCCGGTGGCGTCGCGCACCATCGGCACCATGTTCTGGGCGATGAAGCCGCCCAGATTGCCGATCGCGTTGATCGCCGCGATGCCGGCCGCCGCTCTGGGGCCGCTGAGGAAGCTCGGCGGCAGGCTCCAGAACACCGGCTGGGCGGCGAAGATGGCCGGCGCGGCGATGCACAGCGCGGCGAACTTCAGCACCGGGCCGGGCAGGATCACGCTGAGGACGAGACAGAGGGCGCCCAGCAGAACCGGTCCGGCGATGTGCCAGGCGGTGGCCCCATGGCGCGCGGCGTGGCGCGGAACCGCCCACAGCGCCACAGCGACCATCAGCCAGGGGATGATGTTGATCAGACCGTTGGTGGTGTTGGACACGCCGAACGACTTGACGATCGTCGGCAGCCAGTAGCTCAGGCCATAGGCCCCCAGCGGCATGCCGATGTAGAGGCCGGCCAGCAGCAGAACGCGCGGGTCGAAGATCGCCTTCCAGGCGCCGCGATGGTCGTCGACCACCCCGCCCCGCTCGGTGTCCAGCACCTTGGCGAGCCAAGCCTTCTGGTCGTCCGGCAGCCAACGCGCATGGGCCGGGCCATTGGGCAGCTTCCACAGCACATAGGGCGTCAGCAGGATCGCCGGCGCGCCGGTGGCCAGGAACACCCACTGCCAGCCGGCCAGTCCCAACAGGCCGTCCAGATCCAGCAGCAGGCCGCCCACGACCGCGCCGACGGCGTTGGCGATGGCGCTGGCGATCATGAACAGTCCCACCATCCGCGCCCGGTGCGACTGCGGATACCAGAGCGTCAGGACATAGAGCACGCCGGGGAAGAACCCGGCCTCGGTGACCCCGAGCAGGAAGCGCAGCACGTAGAACATCGTCGCGTTCTGGGTGAAGCCCAGGGCCAGAGTGACCAGACCCCACGTGAACATGATCCGCGCGAACCATACCCGCGCGCCCACCTTGGCCAGGATCAGGTTCGACGGCGCCTCGAACAGGAAGTAGCCTATGAAGAACAGAGACGCGCCAAGGCCATAGGAGGCTTCGCTGAGGCCTAGGGCCTGGACCATGTCCAGCTTGGCGTAGGAGACGTTCTGCCGGTCGATATAGGCGATCAGGTACATCAGGCAGAACAGCGGCATCAGCCGCGCGGTGACCCGCCGGACGGTCGCGACTTCCAGATCGGGAGACGGATCAGACATTCGAGGGCCTCTTGTCAGGACGTCGGGGTGGAGCGGTAAAGTCCCGCTGGATCAGTACATGGTCCAGCACGTGATCCGCATAGACCTCCGCCGAGGGCGCGGGCGAACGCAACGCGCGCAGCAGAAGATCGAGGGCCACCGCGGCCATCTGGCGGACGGGCTGGCGAATGGTGGTCAGCGGCGGCCACAGCGTGGTGGCCACGGTCGTGTCGTCGAACCCGACGATGGTCAGGTCGCCTGGCACGTCCAGGTGTCGGCGGTGAGCGACCGATACGGCCGCGGCGGCCATGTCGTCGTTGCTGGCGAAGATGGCGGTCGGCAGCCGGTCGCCGTCCAGCAGCGCCTCGGCGGCGCGCAGACCCGAGTCGTAGGTGAACGCGCCGTGCGCCAGGACAAGCTCGGCGCCTTCGACGGTCGCGATGGCCGCCCGGGCGCCGTCCAGGCGCGCGGCGCTGGCGGTCTGGTTGGGGTTGCCGACGATGAAGCCGATCCGGCGATGACCCAGATCCAGAAGATGCCGGGTCATGGCCAGGCTGGCCTGACGATCATCGATCCGGACATTGATCGCGTCCGTCGGGGGACAGCCCGCGGCGACCACGGCGACGGGCAGATTGGCGGCGCGCAGGATATCCAGCACCACGGCGAACTCGCCGAGCGGCGGCGCCAGCACCACGCCATGAACGCCACCGTTCAGCAGTGGCCGCAGCTCGTGGAGCGAAGGGACCGCCCCGTTCTCGCCGCGAACCAGGATCAGCCGCGCGCCAGCGCTGGTGGCCTCCTCGAACACGCCGACCAGGAAGTCGCTCATGAACGCGGCGCTGGGATTGGAATAGACGACGCCGATCCGCAGCTCACCGGCCGTGACGAGATTGCGGGCCGCCTGGTTGGGTTGGAAATTCAGGTCGCGGATGGCGTCGAGCACCGCCCGCCGGGTGGCGTCACGGACCTTGGCGCCGTCGTTGATGACCCGTGACACGGTCATCCGCGAGACGCCCGCCCGTTCGGCGACGTCGGCCATGGTGGCGTCCCGAAGGCGGTCCGGCCTGCTCAACGGTCGCCCTACGCTGATCGCTCTCGTCACCGAAATCATCAACTCGATCTCCCCGGCTGGGCCGCCTCGGGCGCCCCAGCCGGTTTCAGTCTGTAGCGCAAAGAAAGACGCCCGAGCCACGATCCGGCGCTTGGCCGGATTCGGGCCCGGGCGAGGCCGCCCTGGGGAAGGAGAGGCGGAGACTGGGTCTAGAAGGCGTAACGCAGACCGACGTGGTAGAAGCGGCCCAGCAGGTCATAGAGCGCCGGGTTGGCGTCCAGGCCGGTATTGGTCTGCGGCGACGGCGTCGGATCGCGGTCCAGCAGGTTGTCGACCTTGCCGTAGATCTGCAGGCCCTTGCCGAACTTGTACGAGGCGCTGATGTCGACGTAGGTCGCGCCGCTCATGTGGTTGTAGTCGATGGTCGGGTTGGTGCCGGTCGAGACTGGGCAGCTACCGACCTTGCATTCGACGTAGTCAGTCGTGGCGCCGCCGAAACGGCCATCGCTAAACCAGCGCTCCTGGACACTGAAGGCGAAGCGGTCGGTGTCCCAGGACTGGATGGCCAGGAACTTCCAGTCCGGCGTGGCGCCGGAGTTCTGGCCGGCCGAGTCGACGGCGACCGCGCCGGGGATGCCGGGGTTGGTGACGAACTTGTGGGTGTTGGTGGCCAGGCCCCGGACCGTGAAGCGGCCCGGAACGCTGGGCAGTTCGAAGCGGTAGCTGCTCTCGATGTCGAAACCGCTTGTCTTGATCGAAGCCAGGTTGAACGTCTGCGAGTTGACGAAGGCCGTCGCGCCGCCAGACGGGCTGAAGTTGAAGGCGCCGCAGAACTGGGTCATGCCCGCATAGCAGAAGTTGACGATCTGCTGAGCGCCCAGGCTGGAGATGCCGCCATTGAGGACGATGTTGTACCAGTCGACCGAAACGCTGAAGCCCGGCAGCCATTGCGGGTTCGACAGCACCGCGCCGATGGTCACGTTCTTGGCGATTTCCGGCTTCAGGTCCGGGTTCCCCACCACATTCTGCAGAACCGTCAGCGCGCCGCCCGAGGGCTGGCCGGCTGGGGGCGTGCCGTTCGAGGGGACGGTGAAGTTCGGCAGCGTGGTCGTCACCGGCGCGGCGAACAGTTCCGACAGGTTCGGCGCGCGGACGTCCCGCGAGGTGACGGCCCGCAGGCGGACGCCATCGATCGGCGTGTCCCAGGTGGCCCCGACCTTCCAGGTGTAGACGGTGCCGGAGGTGCTGTAGTCGGTCCAGCGGCCGGCCATGTTGAGATTGGCCCTGCCCGCCGCTTCCGAATTGACCAGCGGGATGTTCACTTCGGCATAGGCTTCCTTGACCGAATACTCGCCGGCGCCGGAATGGTAGTTGCCCGCGAACCAGTTGGAACCCGAGGCGGTCAGGACCGGGTCGGCGGGATAGTCCGCGGTGTTGGGCGAGTCCGTATTGCCATCGCCGTAGGGGTCGCCTTTGACGTGGTACTGCTCCTTGCGCCACTCGCCGCCGAAGGCCAGCGACACCGGACCGGCCCACAGCGAGAAGGGCTCGCCGCTGAAGTTGATGCTGGCGACGTCCTGTTTCTGCACCGAGTGCTGATACGGGCCGTTCTTGGGCGTGATGTAGGCCAGGGCCGCTTCGCTCGGCGGCTTGCCGCCGAAGATGTTGATCGGCACGCAGCCGTTGGCCCGGGCGATCGGGTCGGCGCAGACAATCTGACCGCCAACGGTCGTGGCCTGGATGGCCGCGCGATAGCGCGGCATCAGCAGGATGTCGCGAACGTGGATGTTCGTCGTGTTCTGGCCGTGGGTGTAATAGGCGTCGTAGCGCCATTCCTTGCCCAGCGCGTTGAACTTGCCGTCGGCGCCGATCACCGCCCGGACTTGGGTCCGCGTCGGATAGACCGAGATATTCCGCGGCAGCAGTGCGTTGCTGGTGCCGAAGCTGAAGGTTGTGACGCCATTGGCCGCGCAGGCGGCCACGACCGAGGCCGGCAGATACGGGTTCGAGCAAGACATCGTCAGGTTGGTGGTGGCGGCGCCCGGGTTAGGCTGGTTGCTGCTTTCCACACGGGCGACGTTCAGGGTCGCATAAATCTCATTGTTGTCGTCCAAGTCGTAGCCGATGCGACCATAGCTGCCCATCCGCTTGATCCGGGATTGCAGCGAGGTGCCGATGCCGACATTGCCGGACAGATCGCCACCGACGCAGAAACCGCCGTTCGAGTAGCAGCCGCTGACCGCGCCGGCGGCGTTCTTGGCGGGGACGCCGCCACCGCCGTACTGGAACTGGAACGGATTGCCGGCCTGATCGAAGGCCGTGCCTTGCAGCGGGCCGTTACTGATCAGGCCGTACTTGGCGTACTGGTAGGCCTGGGCGTGCTCGCGATAGAGATATTGTGGCGAGCCGTCGTTGGTGACACCGCGATTGACCAGGGTGGCGGTCGTGTACCAGTCGCGGCTGCCCGGCGCGTCCTCGCCGAAGCCCCCCGCCGGGACGCCTTCTTCCCAGTCGTATTCACCGCTGACCTGCACGTGCAGGCGGTCGTCCATGAAGTTCTTGCCCGCCGCGACCTGCGCCAGCCACTGGTGGTTGTCGCCATAGGTGGTGACGCCCCCCATGACGTTGGCCTTGAAGCCCACGAACTTCTTGTTGGTGATGAAGTTGACCACGCCGCCAACGGCGTCCGAGCCGTAGGAGGCCGAGGCGCCCGGTGACCACGTCGACCCGCTCAACCAGCAACTGGGGGAACAGGCTGATATCCGGCACGCCGGTGACATTGGCCGGCACGACCCGCTGGCCGTCCAGCAGGGTCAGGGTGCGGATGGTGCCAAGCCCGCGCAGCGAGAACGAGGACAGGCCCTGCTGACCGCTCGAGGTGCTGAACGTGCCGGTGGTGGCGCCGCTGGAGCCCTGCAGCGACGGCAGCTGGGTGATGGCGGTGAAGATGTTCGGCTGGGCGGCGCGCTCAAGGTCGGCCGTGCCCAGAACCTGGGTCGGGGTCGGCGCGGTGAAGCCGGTCGACCGGATGCGCGTGCCCGTGACGATGATTTCGGTCAGCGCCGTCGAGTCGGGCGATCCCGTAGCGGGAGCCGGCGCCGTCTGGGCGTTGGCCGCTCCGGCCGCCAAGACCATCGCGACCGCGCTGGTCGCGAGCAACACGCTTAAAACGGGCGATCGCCCCCGCAGGCTACCGACAGCGCTCATCCTACACCCTCCCATTTTTCATTGAGACCACCGTTCGATGGCCTGATCGGACTATCTCAGACGATGGGACCGCTAACTATACGACCATGGTCGTATGCCCCGCGGGCTGGAGCTTCGGGCTAACGCCAACAGCCCCGGACGCGACGCGCCCGGGGCTGTTTTGCCGTCCGTCATCGGCGCTTTATCGCGGGCGAACCGCGTAGAGCGCGTGGTGGGTCAGCACGAACAGAGTCTGCTTGTCGGGGCCGCCGAACAGCAGCTGCAGCGGCCGTTCGGGGACGTCGACGCGCCCCAGTTCATGGCCGTCCGGCGCGTAGACGAACACCTGGCCGTTGGCGACATAGACCCGACCTTGCCCGTCCGTCGCGACGCTCTCGCCGCCCCGGTCGGCGAAGGGTTTCAGGTCGGTGATCGCCCCGCCCTTCCCCGCCACGCCACTGTAGGTCTTGTTCTCGGAGCTGTTGGCCAGGAACACCCGCTGCCCCGGCTTCGCCGTCGTGAAGCCATAGGTGTCCAGCGAGTCGGAGAACCGCAGGCCGCGATAGTCCGGCGGTCCTTGCTGAAAGACGCGGTAGGCCGGCAGCACCAGGCTGCCGTCAGGCGAGACGTATTCACGCGACTTCGAGCCGGCCATGTCACGGATGAAAAGCTCGGCCAGGGTCGGGTACTGGTAGGTCTCCGGATCGATCTGGTCCTTGAACTCGCCATTCTTCCACCAGTTGACCGGCAGCACCGTGGCCGCGCCGGTATGGTCGGCGGTCGGCGTGGCGGGGATCACCGTCACCGCGTCGTCCGGGCTGCCGGGCCTGAAGCTATAGACCGAGCCGTTGCGGCCGTCCGACGACAGCACCAGAAGACCCCCCGAGGCGTCGACCGCCAGGTTGACCGGATCCAGGGTGTTGTCGCGCACGATCGACAGCTTGCGGGCGTCCGACCAGCTGTAGATGCGCTGGTGCTTGCGATCGGCGAAGTACAGTGTCCCGGCCGCGTCTACGGCCCCGCCGCCCAGCGAGTAAAAACCGTCGGCCAGCTTCTCCACCGTCGCGCCAACCGGGAAAACAGAGGGCGCGACCGGCTTCGAGACCGCCGGCAGGTCCAGCACCGCGAACTGGCGCTCGCGCACCTCCAGGCCGTTGGTGACGTCCTGGATGGCGTTCTCATACGGATACTTGGTCAGGCGCAGGAAGGTCGCGCAGCCGTTCTCGTCGCACGTTCCCAGGCCGCTCTCGCCATTAACGGCTACGTTGCGGAACCGGATGTCGTGCGAGTTGTAGACCCGCACCGCCGCCGCCGCCGGCTTGCGCGTCCGGGTGACGCGATAGCCGTGATAGTTGGCCAGCAGGATGTTGTGGGAGTCGCGGATCTCCAGCGAGACGGTATCCTCGCCCTCCCCCGCCTCCTCTTCGGTCTGCGGGGCCAGGAACTCCCAGTTGGCGACGCGATTGAGGGTGATCTCGGTGCGCACGTGGTGCTCGACCGAGGTCTGGTACACATGGCCGGGCGTCGTGGTGTCGGAGACGTAGATCCCCGTATAGGCGTAGGTATTGGGGCTCCAGACATTGGAGAACGTCCCGCCGCCGCCATTGGTCACCCACAGACTGGGATACTGACCCGCCCAGCGCTTGGCCGGGTCGGCGTCGCCCGTGCCGTTGGCGTTGTAGGGAATGACCCGCGTCCCATCGAACAGGTTGGTGCCGTGGCCGCCCTGGAACTTGACGTCGTTGACCATCGAGGTCGCGCCGGCCGTCCACAGCAGCGCCGTGGCGCGCGGATTGGCGCCATCGGTGTAGAGGCCCAGGCCGAAAGCGATATTGTCGCCCCCCTTCGCCAACTCCACCAGGGCCTTGGGCGCGCCAACGCCCTGATAGCCGGGCGTGCCGTGGGGCAGCACGATCTGGGTCAGGCTGGGATGCAGACCGATCAGCACGGTGTCGGGCTTGAGCTTCAGGGTGTCGGTGACGCGGTAGAAGCCTGTCGGGAAATAGACCACGCGATGGGCGTCGATCGCCTTCTGGATGGCGGCCGTGTCGTCGGTGACGTTGTCACCCCTGGCCCCCAGCGTGCGGACATTGGTCCAGTCGGCGGTCGGCGGCAGCGGCCGGATCGCGGGCGCGTTGGGCTTGGGCGGAGCCTTCAAGGGTTCGGCCTGGAGGTTCGTGCGGTACTCGCCCATCTGGCCGGGCGCCGGCACGGTCAGGCCGTGGTTGAAGGCGGAAACATGGTAGGTCGCTCCCTTGCCGGCGACCGTCTTGCCGCTGTCGCGGAAGCGGGCGAACACCGGGGTGTTGGACGCCACCGCGTTCTCGAAGCCGACCTGGGTGTAGACGCTGCGCTCGTTGGAGATGACGACGCCGGCCTTGGAGATGTTCTCGAAACGGACGTCCTTGCCCCACAGCCAGTCGCCATAGCCCTTGTCGATCTCGATGCCGACCGGCGTGTCCTTCATCGCCACATTGACCAGGGTCAGGCCCGCCTCGTGCTCGCGGATCGCCGCGTCGCGCTGGCCTTCGAAGGTCGAGTCGAGCAGCACGAAGCCCCAGGCCGGCGACGGCTTCTCGGCCAGGATGCCGTAGCGCCCGCCCTTGAAGTGCAGATCCTCGGCCTCGTTGGCGACGTGATAGAGGCCCGCCAGGCCCGAGCCGATGTCGAACTCCATGTGGGTCAGCACGGCGTGCTGGGCGGCGTGGAAGCGGATCGCCGTGGCGGCTGGATTGCCCTTGCCGATCTTGAAGTCGATGTTGCTCATCGCGCTGTAGAAGGTGCCGGGATTGGCGTCGGGCACGGTCTTGTCGAACGGCACGCTGCCCGGCGGCGGGAAGGCCACCGGACGCCCCGCCGGGTCGCGCTTGGCGCCGGCGAAGATCACCATGTTGGCGACGCCCTTCTGGAAGCCCGGCGTGGCGTCGGGGAGCTCGATCAGCGGCCGCGTGGCGCCGACGCCGAACACCCGCACGCCCGGCCACAGGAACAGGGTCCTGGTGATCCGGTAGCGCCCCGAGGGCAGAAAGACGAGGCCGCCGCCCGGCTTGGCCGCCGCCGCGTCGATCGCCGCCTGGATCGCCGCGCCGTCGTCGGTCTTCCCGTCGCCCTTGGCCTTGACCATGATGGCGGCCGGGTCGTCGGGGACCGTGGCCAGGACCGAGGTCGAGGCCCAGACGGAGCCCGCCGACAAGCTCAACGCGATCGAAGCCGCGCCCAACACAAGCCAATGCTTCATGGCAGCCTCCCTCACCCGCGACCTACGGGTTCACAGCGTAGAGCGAATGGTGGGTCAGGACGAACAGGGTCTTGCCGCCCTCCCCGCCGAAGATCAGTTGCAGCGGCCGCTCGGGCACGTCGATGCGACCGGCCGGCTGGCCATCGGCGCCGTACTGGAAGATCTGACCGTTGGCGACGAACACCCTGCCCTGCCCGTCCACCGCGACGCTCTCGCCGCCGCGATTGGCGAAGACCTTCAGATCGGTCAGCGTCCCGCCGGGACCGACCTGGCCGCTATAGGTCTTGTTCTCCGAGCCGTTGGTGAAGAATAGCCGCTCGCCAACCGCGCCGCCGATCAGGCCGTGGGTCTGCAGGCTGTCGGACCAGCGCCAGCCGACATGGTCCGGCGGCCCCTGCTGCCACACCCGGAAGGCCGGCAGTGAGACGCTGCCGTCGGGCGAGACGTATTCCTGGGCCTTGGGCGTTCCGACATCGCGGGCGAACATCTGCGCCAGGGTCGTGAACTCGCCCTTGGCCGGGTCGTACTGGTCGCGGAATTCGCCATTGTTCCACCAGTTGACCGGCAGCAGCGTCTTGGTCCCGGCGCGCGAGGACACGGCCGTCGGCGCGATCATCGTCATCTGGTCCTTGGGACCGTTCGGATCGATTGAATAGACGCTGGCCTGCGGGCCGTACGAGGACACCACGAGCAGGTTGCCGGACCGGTCGACGGCCAGGTTCGTCGGGTCCAGCGAACTGTCGCGGACGATCTCCAGCCCCTTGGCCGCCGTCCAGCGGTAGATCCGCTGGAACCGCTTCTCGACGAAATACAGCGCCCCGTCCGCGCCCACCGTCGCGCCCGAGATCGACCAGAAGCCGGTCTCCAGCTTCTTGACGTTCGGATTGGCCGGAGGCGGCGCCGGCTGGTCATCCTTCACATCCAGCACCGCGAACTCGCGCTCGCGCACCTCCAGCTTGCGGGTCTTGTCCTGGATGGCGTTCTCGAACGGATACTTGCTGGCCCGCAGGTAGGTGCCGCAGCCGATCGTGTCGCAAAGGGCCACGCCGCTCTCGGCGTTGATGTGGACGTTGCGGAAGCGGATGTCGGTCGAGTTGAACAGCTTCACCGCCGTCTCGGCCGGATGGTACGACCGCGTCACCCGGTAGCCGTGATAGTTGGCGAACAGGATATTCTTCGAGTTGCGGATCTCCAGCGACACCGCGTCGGGGCCGTCGCCGACCTCCTGCTCGGTCTGCGGCGCGAGGAATTCCCAGTTCTCGACATTGTCGAGCACGAACTCGTTGCGCACGTGGTGCTCGACCGAGACCTCATAGATGTGGCCCGGCGTCTTGGTGTCGCTGATGTAGAACCCGGCCGAGGCGAAGGTGTTGGGACTCCAGACATTGGCGAAGGTGCCGCCGCCACCGTCGGTCACCCAGATGCTGGGGTACTGAGCGTCCCAGCGGCCGTCGGCCACGGGATCGCCGCTGCGGGCCTGGGCCGCGCCCAGCGGCTTGCCGTCGGCGGTGGGCGTGCCGCCGCCGCCCATGATCTTGACGTCCGTGACCAGGGACTTTTCGCCCGACCGCCACAGCAGCGCCGAGGCGCGCGGGTTGATGCGGCCGGTGAACAGCCCGATGCCGGACAGGATATTGTCGCCGCCCTTCGGCGTTTCCAGGATCGGCCTCACCGTCCCAACGCCGGCGTGACGGGAATTGCCATCCGGGATGACCAGTTGGGTCAGGGCTGGATGCAGGCCGATCAGCACGGTGTCGGCTTTGAGCTTCAGGGTGTCGGAGACCATGTAGAAGCCGACCGGCAGATAGAGCACCCGATGGCCGTCGATGGCCTTCTGAAGCGCGACGGTGTCGTCGGTCACGCCATCGCCCTTGACGCCCAAGGTCTTGACGTTGGTCCATTCGCCGATCGGCGGCGTGGCCCGCAGCGCCGGCGCCGTGGCGGCCGGCAGCGTCTTCAGCGGCGCGATGTCCGCGATCGTCTTGTACTCGCCCACGTGGCCCAGACCCGGCAGGGTCAGGCCGTAGGTGAAGTTCGCGACCCGATAGGCCTTGCCCTTGCCAGCCACCGTCTTGCCACTGTCGCGAAAGCGGGCGAACACCGGCGTGTTGGACGCCACGGCATTGTCGAAGCCGACCTGGGTAAAGACGTTGTCCTCCGCCGAGATGACCACGCCGGCCTTGGAGACGTTCTCGAAGCGGACGTTCTTGCCCCACAGGCTGTCGCTGTAGCCCTTGTCGATCTCGATGCCGACGGGTGTGTTCCTGATCGCGACATTGACCAGGGTCAGGTCGACCTCGTGCTCGCGGATCGCCGCGTCGCGCTGGCCGTCGAAAGTTGAGTCCACCAGGGTGAACTGCCAGGCGGGCGAGGTCTTCTCGGTGACAATGCCGTAGCGGCCGCCGTGGAAGTGCACGTCCTCCATGATGTTGCCGGCCTGGTAGACGCCGGCGAAGCCCGAGCCCAGGCGGAAGTCCATGTGGCTGAGGAAGGCGTGCTGGGCCATCCGGAAGCGGACCCCGGCCGCGGCCGGATTGCCGTCGCCGATCTCGATGTCGACATTGCTCATCGACGAATAGAAGGTGCCCGAATTGGCGTCGCGGACCTTGGCGGTCGCGGGCCGCACGGTCGGCACTGGCACGGGGATGTCGCCGACCTGATACTGGTCGCCGCCGGTGAACACGACCATCGTGCCCACGCCCTCCTGGAAGCCCGGCGTGTTAGCACCGAGCACGAAGGCGGGACGCGTCGGGCCAACGCCGAACACGCGCACGCCCGGCGGCACCAGCAGGCTTCGGCTGATGCGATAGCGACCCGACGGCAGGAAGACCAGGCCGTGACCCGTGCCGTCGCGCGCGGCGTCGATGGCTTTCTGGACGGCGTCGGTGTCGTCGGCCTTGCCGTCGCCCACGCCCTTAACGGTGATCGCCTTGGGATCCTCCGGCGCTTTCGGCAGGAAGGAATTCGAAGCTGCGGCTTCCGCCACGATGGGGCACGCGGCCACCAGGATCGCCGACAACAGGATCGCTCTCATGCCACTCCCCAAATCTACTTTGGGACTAGTGATAGAGCCATCGGCGTTGGCGACCACCGCGACCATGGTCGTAGTTACGGCCCGTCGAGACGTCGCTAGAACCCCAACCTCGGCGTGTCGATCTCCGACACCTTCGGTCGAGGAAACCGCTTGCCGCCATCGCGCCCAGCACGCTCCGCAGGTTTCGCCGTCGTCGTCATGGGCGTCAGCGGTTGCGGAAAGTCGACCCTGGGCGCCCTGTTGGCCGGCGCGCTGGATTGCCCGTTCCTGGAGGGCGACGAATTCCACGCCGCCAGCGCCGTCGCCAAGATGCGGGCGGGGCAGCCCCTGTCCGATGACGACCGCTGGCCTTGGCTCGACCGGCTGGGCGCGGCCATCGGCAAGTCCTTGGCGACGCACGGCGGGGTCGTGGCGGCCTGCTCGGCGTTGAAACGCGGCTATCGCGAACGGCTGCGCCAGGCCATAGGCGCTCCCACACGGTTCATCCTCCTGGACGCACAACCGGACGAGCTCCTGCGCCGCCTCACCCAACGCGCGGACCACTACATGCCGGCCAGCCTGCTGGACAGCCAGTTGGCCACCCTGGAGCGCCCGGACGCCGACGAGGCCATCCTCACGCTCGACGCGGCCACCTCGCCCGAACGTCTGCGGGAACTGGCGCAAACCTGGCTGGAGACCGTAGCGCGGCCCGTCAGCGCCACGCGCCTAGGGCATGAGCCGCTTTCGCCCCCTGGATAGATGCCAGCGCATGGCCAGGGCCGCGCCGTCGCCGTCCTGCGCCCGGATCGCTTCGACGATCATCTCGTGCTCGCGCATCATCTCGGCGATCGCTTCCGGCGGCCTTGACCGCGAGATGTCGACGCCAGCGCGCATGATGCGGTCGACATCGGCCTCCAGCGCCTCGAAGGCGGCAAGGAAGGCCGGGTTGGCGGTCGCCAGCACGATCTCGCGATGCAACGCCATGTCCTCGGCGTGGGCCGGCGCGCTGGACATCAAGGCGCTGCGCAGCCTCGACAGCGCCGCCTCGATCGCCACCATCTCCTCGGCCGAGCGTCGCACCGCCGCCAGCCGCGCGGCCTCGGCCTCCAGCACGAAGCGCACCTCATAGCTGCCCATGGTCGATGGCAACTCGGACAGCGGCATGTAAGCGCTCAGCTTGTCCGACGGCCGGTTCTTGATGAACGACCCCGCGCCGCGCCGCGCCTCGGTGATACTGTCGGCGGCGAGGCGCACAAGGGCCTCGCGCACGACGGTGCGCGACATACCGAACATCTCGGCCAGCCGCGCCTCGGACGGCAGGCGGTCGCCGACCTCCAGGCCGTCGCTGTTGATCATCTCGACGATGCCCGTATAGGCCCTATCAGCCAGGCGGCCTTCGCTCATCGCTCTCCCCTTTTCTGACGCCACCATCGGGCCATTCGCGTCGCGAGGCCAACCCCAGCGCCTCGTCGCCGTGCATCACCCCGAAACCTGTATGACAGGTTTTGAGGATATGACGACACCAACGCGATGTTCACGCTCACATCGCTAAAATCTCTTGAATTGGTCCAACAGATAACGCTAACATCTGAAATAAGCGAACCGGGCCCAGCCAACTCACAGCGGCAGCGAGAAAGCCGGTCGCCGCACCTCCGAACACGGAGGCGCAGGGAAGAGACAGAGGGGTTGACGCATGACCACGATGGACATCCGCGGCGCGGACCAAGGCATCGAGACCGGGCTGGGCGCACTGACGCCGACCCAGATGAAAGTCCTGGAAGGCGTCAATCTGGGGCTGCTGAACAAACAGATCGCCCACGACCTCGGCATTGCCGAGGCCACGGTGAAGGCGCACATGACCGCGCTGATGCGCAAGCTCAACGTCCACAACCGCACCCAAGCCGCCATCGCCGCACAGTCCCTGACTCAAGGCCTGCGGTCCGCCGGACGCTAAGCCCGCGCTTGCCAAGCGGGACGACCTCGCGCTAGCGCAGGGGCATGCCCCTATTCTCGGACATCTGGCGCGTCGGCGTGATCGAAAGCCCCATCCAGGCGGTGGCCGCGGCCGGCGGCCTGCATGCCGCCCCGGTGCGCTGGCTGCCAGAGGAGCCGTCCTACACCTTCCTGGCCGATCCGTTCGGCCTGTGGCGCGACGGCCGCCTGCACCTGTTCGCCGAGGCCTACGACTACCGCACGCGGCATGGCGTCATCGATCATCTTGAGCTGGACGCCGACTATCGGCCAGTCCGCCGCAGCACGGTGATCCGCGAGCCCTGGCACCTCTCGTACCCCATGGTGTTCGAGGCCGACGGCCAGACCTGGATGACGCCAGAGGCCTTCCGGTCCGGGACTTTCACGCTCTATCGCGCCAAGCGCTTCCCCGACGTCTGGGAGCCGGCGGCCAAGATCGCCTTCGACACCCCCGCCATCGACCCGACCTTCTTCCAGTGGGAGGGCCGCTGGTGGTGCGCCTATTCGCCGGACGGCACGCAGCGTGACAAGCAGGGCAAGCTGCATCTGGCCCATGCGGACCGCCTCGAAGGCCCCTGGACGACCCATCCGGGCAATCCGGTGCGGATCGACCTGGCCAGCAGCCGACCGGGCGGCACGCCCTTCATCCACGAAAGTCGCCTGCATCTGCCGGTCCAGGACTGCACCCGCACCTATGGCGGCGACCTGCGCCTGCTGGTCGTCAACGTCCTGACTCCCGACCGTTTCGAGGCCGAGGCGACGACGCCCCTCAAAGCCCCGCTCGACGCCGGCCGCTACGCCGGCGGACGCCACACCCTGGCCGCCTGCGGGCCAGTGACCCTGTTCGACGCCAAGCGGCAGAAGGCCTCGCCACGCGGTCTGGCTATCGATATCGCCCGCAAGATCCGCGCGCGGGGGGCGAAGGCCGGGCGCTCCGCCTGACGCTTTTACCCCTACGGCGAGACCCGGCGAGACGTCGCGGTCACGGTTTTTTTGGGAACTAGTACGGCTTCGCCCGATCGGTGTCGTCTGACTGGTATGCGGATTTGTTTCCTCTTCAATCACGACCAAGTCCATCAGGTGGCGCACAGCCTGCCGATCGCCCTGGCGATGCTGGACGCCAATCTCGACGCCGAGATCGTCATCGCGACGTCGAACGCCCGGCTGACCGCCGAAGTGACGCGACTGAGCGCGGGCCGACCCGGCCTGCCCGTCGTGGAACTGGGCCTGACGCGTAGGTCCAGCCAGCTCGCGAACCAGATGCTGGAGCGATTGTTGCCCGCCGGGAAACTGCTGTTCTATCGCGACAACCTCGACTTCTTCCGCTCGGTGGACGTGCTGGTGGTCGCCGAGAAAACCTCGCTGATCCTCAAGACCAAGTTCGGTCTGGATGACCTGAAAATCGTTCACACCCGCCACGGCGCTGGGGACCGGGCCGTCGGCTTCGACCCCGCCAGTGCGCTCTTCGACCATGTGCTGGTCTCGGGTCCGAAGATTCGCGAGCGGCTGGTCAGCGACACCGGCGTGCGCCCCGAGGCGATCTCGGTGGTCGGTTATCCGAAATTCGACCTGGCCTCGGCTCCCCCCACCCGGCCGCTGCCGAACGACGGTCGTCCTCTGGTGCTGTATAACCCGCACGTCTCGCCGCACCTGTCGTCGTGGTTCACCGTCGGCCGTCAGGTTCTCGACTGGTTCGTCGACCACCCCGAGTATCAGCTGATCTTCGCGCCGCATGTCATGCTGTTCGAGCGCCCCTTCGTGATCAGCGTCGACAAGCTGCGCATCGACCGGCCCGGCCGCATGGCGGCGCGACACCTGAACGCGCCGAACATCCATATCGACCTGGGCAGCCGCGCCTCGACGACCATGACCTACACCCAGGCCGCCGATATCTATCTTGGCGACGCCAGCAGCCAGGTTTACGAGTTCCTGCTGCGCTCGCGTCCCTGCATCTTCCTGAACCCGCAGGGCCACGACTGGCAGGACGACAAGAACTTCGGACACTGGAAGATGGGCCGGGTGATCAACGGCGTCGATCAGCTGGGCGGCGCGCTCGAAACGGCCTCGGCCGACCACGCCGCCGGCTATAGCCAGGTCCAGCGCGAGCAGTTCGAGAACAGTTTCGACCTGACCGATGAGCCCTCGGCCCATCGCGCGGCTCGGGCCGTGGCGGCGTTCGCGGGCCTGACCGCGCCTCTTCTGCAGCCGATCGCCGAGTTCGCCCGTGTCGCCAATGGCTGAGGATCGCGGCGCGTTGCGCGGCATCTTCGGCAATACCTTGCGTCTCCTGAGCGGCAAGGCCGGGGCCGGGATCATCAGCCTTGTCTATATCGCCCTGGCCGCCCACGCCCTGGGCCCGAAGGACTACGGCATTCTCGTGCTGGTCCACACCTATGTGCTAGCCGTCGGGGGGATTATCGAGTTCCCCGGCTGGCACGCGGTGGTGCGCTATGGCGCACAGGCTCTGCTGGCCGGCGACGAACAGCGACTGGGCCGCCTTTTGAAACTCGCGACGGCGCTGGAGCTGGTCTGCGGCGTGGTCGCTGTCGGGATCGCCGCGCTGCTGGCCCCATGGGTCGGCGCCAAGCTCGGCTGGTCGCCCCGCGCCATCGAACTGAGTCTGCCCTATAGCCTGGCGGTGCTGGCCACGGTGCGCGCGACGGCCGCCGGCTATCTGCAGGTCACCGGACGCTTCGGCCTGCTGGGCGCCCACAGCCTGGTCCCGCCCGTCGTGCGCCTGATCGGCGCCGTCGTCGCCTGGGCCGGCGGCTGGGGCCTGGTCGGCTTCCTGTGGGCCTGGCTGGCCGCGGCGGTGCTGGAATGGGCGGTCATGTGGATCATGGCCTTCGCCGTCATGCCGCGTTCGCTGCGCAGGCTAGCCGTGACCGCCGACCTTCATGGCGTGCGGGCCGAAAACCCCGGCATCGTCCGCTTCATGCTGGGCGCCAACGCCGACGTGACCTTCGCCGAACTGGCCGCGCGGGCGACGCCCCTGGCCATCGGCTGGCTGGGCGGCCCGACCGCCGCCGGCCTCTTCGCCATCGCCCAGCGCGCCACCACCGTGATCGCCCAACCCGCCCAGAGCCTGGGCCAGGCGGCCTATGCCGAGCTGGCGAAGCTGGCGGCCAAGGGGCAGACGACGCTGGTCATCTCGACGATCGCCCGGGCCAGCGGCGTGACCATGGCTATCGCCGTCCCGGTCTGTGTCCTGTTCGGTCTGTTCGGAGACACATTCGCCCGGCTGATGGGCGGCGACGGGTTCGCCGCGGCCGGCGGGCTGATGCTGTGGCTGGCCATCGCCCGCACCCTGCTGCTTTGCGCCCCACCGCTAAGCGCGGCCCTGACCGCCCTCGGCCGTCCCGGCCTGTCGGCCGGCATGAACCTGGCGGGCAGTTTCAGCCTGGTCGCCATGCTGTCGATCGCCTTGCCCAACTGGGGCCAGGGCGCGATCGGTCCTTGCATCGTCGCGCAGGCGGTGCTGACCATGGCTCTCCTGGCCGCGGCGCTGGCCACCCAGGCTCGCCCGTCCGCGAGCACGCCCCAAACCGCCTAGCCTGGCCGCCTGACATGCGTATCGCCTATGTGATCAACTCCGTCGAAGGCGGCGGCGCTCAATCGCCTGTTCCCGCCATCGCCAGGGTGCTGCGCGACGAAGGCGTGGAGGTCGCGGTGTTCGCGCTCAGCCGCCGCGACGGCCGAGGCGCCGTCGCCATGGAGGCCGCCGGCCTGGACGTGCGCGTCTGTCCAGCCAGTGAAAGGCAGCAGGTCACCGCCCTGCGCTGGCTGCACGCCGAGCTGAAGGCCTGGAAGCCTGATGTCGTCTGGACGTCCCTGACCCGCGCCACCCTGCTGGGCCAGATCGTCGGCGGCTGGCTGGGCAAGCCGGTGGTCAGCTGGCAGCACGCCGCCTTCCTCAAGCCCGCCAACCGCGCCCTGCTGCGCTGGCGGCGCTCGGCGTCGGCCCTGTGGATCGGCGATTCAGAAAGCGTCACCGCCCTGACCGCCGAGCGGATCGCCCCCGATCCGGACAAGCTGGTCTGCTGGCCGATCTTCTCGATGGACGCCAACGCGCCCCAGGCCGCGCCGTGGCGTCCGGGTCAGACCCTGCGCCTCGGCGCGCTGGGCCGGCTGCACCCCGTGAAGGGCTATGACGTCCTGCTCGAGGCTCTGGCCCAGTTGAAGGCTCAAGGCTTCGCGCCGGCCACGCCGTTCGAGGTGCTGATCGCCGGCGATGGCGGCGAGCTGGAGCGGCTCGAGACGCAGAGGGCGGAAGCCGGTCTCGACAATGTCCGGTTCGTCGGCTTCTGTCAGGATCCGCCAAGCTTCCTGGCGACCTTGCATCTCTACCTGCAGCCGTCACGCTCGGAGGGCCTGTGCGTCGCCGCCCACGAAGCGATGCAGGCGGGCCTGCCGGTGCTGGCCTCGGCGGTCGGCGAACTGCCCTACAGTATCGTGGACGGCGGGACGGGTTTCCTCGTTCCGCCGCGCGCCCCCGCCGCCCTGGCCGCCGCGCTGGCCAAAGCGCTATCGAATCCGGAGCGCCTGGAGCCCATGGGTCAGGCCGCCCGCGCGCGGGTCGAGGCTCGCTTCGGCGCCGAACGGTTCGCGGCGCGCGGCGCGGCGATCGCCCAGCGCTTGAAGCGCCTGACATGAAATCCTCGTCGTCCTGCACGACCTGCCCCTAGGCGGCACCGAGCGCGTCGCCCTGCGCCTGACCGCAGCCTGGGCCGAGGCCGGCCATCAGGTCACCCTGCTGTGCGGCTCGGCGACCGGCGCCCAGGCGGGTTTGGTGTCGGAGGCTGTCGAGTTGGTCGAGTGCGCCCCGCCAATTCCGCGCGGCTTCGGCTCACGGATCCGCCTGGGTCGCGCGGTGGCCGAGCATTTGCGCCATCATCCCGCCGACGTGCTGTTCGTACCGGGAAACTTCCACTGGTCGGTCTGCCGGTCTGTCGCCAAGGGCCTGGGCGACGACCGCCCGGCCATCGTCGCCCAGGTCAGCTCTCCGATCTTCAAGCGTGGTCGCGACGGCTTGAAGCAATGGGCTTTCGAGGTTCGCGCCCGCCGCCGACTGCGCGACGCCGACGCGATAGTGACGTTGTCACCCCAGACCCTTCCGCAGATCGACCGGCTGCTGGGCCGCCGCATCGCCACGGCCATCCCCCTGCCCGCGCTCGACGACATCGTCCATCCCGCCGAGACGGCCTCGGGTAAGTTGATCGTCGCGGCCGGGCGCCTCGCGCCGGAGAAGGGCTACGACATCGCGCTGAAGGCGTTCGCCAAGGTCGCCAATTCGGAAGCCCGCCTGGCCTTCGTCGGTGATGGCCCGCTGCGTTCACAGCTCGAGGCCCTGGCCGACAGCCTCGGCGTCCGGGAGCGCGTGACCTTCGCCGGCTACGCGCCCGACATCGGGCCATGGCTGGACCGCGCGCGGCTGCTGCTGCTCAGTTCCTGGCACGAAGGCTTCGGCGCGGTCATCGTCGAGGCCCTGGGGCGTGGCCGCCCGGTCGTCGCCACGGACTGCACGCCGGCGGTCCGGGACCTTCTGGACATGCCCGGGCGCGGACGTGTCGCGGCGCCGGGCGATGTGGACGGCCTCGCCAGGGCGCTCGAAGCCGAACTCGCCGCCGCGCCGCCCGAGCCCTCCGCCCTGATCGCCGCGGTTCAGGCGTATCGGATCACGCCGGTGGCGAACGCCTATCTCGCCGTCTTCGAGGCGAGCCGGACGCGGCGTCGAACTTCCGTCGTCTAGGCGCCACCGCCCAAACAAGCGGTTGCGAGCAGCCTGACGAGATCCTCTGCCGCCTTCAGGCGTCGCGGCCGCGCCGCCCGGACCCGCGCCAGAAGCCACGGATCAGATCGACAGCGAAAAGTCCGAGGATGACGGCAAGGTGCAGGCCAAGCGTCATGAGCGCCAGCGCCGCCAGCAATACCGCGACCGAGGACTGCGCGCCCAAGAGCAGAAGCATGAGGTTTCCGAACACCAGATCCTTGTTCGAGATCAGCGGGAGGCGCGAAACGAGATAGCGGATCGCCAGCAGGACGAGCCACAGGCCCGGGGCGACGTCCGGCAACGCCATCCGCCAGATCAGAACGATCAGGGCCGTCGACACCACGAGCCGGAGCCCGTGGGCGGCGGCGATATAGGCCAGTTGCCCCAGGCGAAGAGAACACCCGGCGCCCGAAGACCAGAAGGCCGACGGAGATCGCCACGGGAACAAGCCCCGACCAAAGCGCCGGCCCCAGCCGCTGGGCGAAGTCGAGATCCTGGAGCCGCGTGGCGCTGATCGCCGCCAGGGCCAGGGTCAGGAGATTGCCCAGCAGCGCCGAGACGATGTTGGCGTCCTTGATGGCCTCGAAAGGCGCAGCGGCGCCGACCGCGCGCCGCGCCCAAACGTAGAGATAGGCCTCACCGCTGTAGCCGAGCACGACCTCGTTGATCACGGTTTTGCGCAGCAGGGCCTCGAACCCGGACAGGGGCAGCCTCCACAGACGCCGGAAGACCGCGAAATCACAAAGTGGCTGCGTCAGGTAGAGCAGCACCAAGACCGGCCAGACGAGGAGCGGGAGCCGACCTATGGTCTTCAGGACGTCCGAGGTCGCGTCGTCCAACTGCAGGACGATCGCGACGACCAGGCCGACCGACAGGCCGCCGCCCAGCAAAGTCCACCAAGGCGACGCCTTGTTCGTCGCGACCTCTGGGGTGACGCCGGAGGGGGCGCAATTGGCTTGCGTCACGCGAGTCGAAGCGCCCGCGCCGACCGCCTGCGTGGGTCGGGGCGCGGGGCGCGGCTCGACCGACCGGTCCCTGTCCGCGACGACTTGATAGTGCTCGAACAGGTCCGCGAAGTGGTCGGTGTCGCGCCGAACCCCAGCGGCCGCCTCGATCGCCGCGGCTTTCAACGCGCCCGGATCGCGCGAGAACAGACGACGGATGGCCGCCGCCGCCGCTTTGGTGTCACCGGAGCGATAGACTTCCGAGGTCGACGGCTGGGCTAGGTCGGCGAAGCCGCCGCGATCCGGCCCCACCAGAGGAAGGCCGCTGGCCATCGCCTCGGCCGGAAGCAGGCCGAAAGTCTCCAAGTCGCAGCCGTGCACCAGCACATCCGCGCTGGCCAGGTGAGCGGCCAGCACGCCCCGGTCGCGGATCGGCGGGATCAGGTGGACGTAAGTCTTCCGGCGGCCGCGCGCAGAACTCTTGACGCGATCGATGCCGTCGCCCACCACGACGAGGCCGATCGGGACATCGGCGCGGGCTCTTGTCGTGGCCTCGATCACCATCGGCCAGCGCTTCTCCGGATGGAAGCGTCCCACGGCCAGGGCCAGCTTCGCATCGCCGGGGCATGAACAGGCCTTGAGCAGTTCCGACCTCAGACGCTCGTCTCGCAGTCGCGGGGAAAAAGAGCCCCGATCCACGCCGAGCGGGATGCTCGTCACGGCCTTCAGGCCGTGTTGCTCGAAGCGGCGACCCAGCCAGTGCCCGCCGGTCACGACGGAGGCGAAGCGTCCCGTCAGCTTGCGAAGATAGCTCCAGAACCAGTCGAAGAGCTGGTCGATCCGAGCCGGGCTGGCGACGGAGGCCAACCATCTCTGGGGATAGATCGCCACCGGGTCGGCGTGCATGAACATGGCGCGGGCGACGGGCGCGGACCAATTGGCGACGATCCAGGCCCCGCGCCAAGGCGAGGACGCCTCGACCAGATCCGGCGACAGCGAATCGAGCCAGCGATGCACCGGCTCCGCCTCCCAGAACATGTGATAGTTCGCGTCGAACGGCAGCCGAGGCGAGCGAACCTGGATCAGACCTCCCGAGGCGCGTGGTTCGAATCCGTCCTCCGGCCCGGGTGCGATGACGAAGAGTTCGTGACCCAACTGGGCGGCCGCCTCGAACTTGCGATCGATATAGGTTCGCACGCCCCCGCCGGTGGGCGAATAGAACTCGGCGACATCCACTACCCGCATCGCGTTTCCCAAAAATAGTCCGCCCTCACCGTTAAAGCATCACCATGACGGTGATGCGGCTGACGACCTTCACAAAAAGACGACGTTAGCGGGTGTAGGTCTCATCGCATTCGAGATTCCTTGTGGTGGTGGGGCAAGCGCGTCGTCGTAGTGGCCGGGGGGCCAGGGCGCGCTCGTGGAAGGACTGATATGGATATCAAGGCGTTGACGCGCACCGATGGTGTGCGCCCGTTGCGGATTGCCTTGTTTTCGGGGAACTACAACTACACCCTCGATGGCGCGAACAAGTCGCTGAACCGGTTGGTCGGCCACCTGCAGAGCACGGTGGATGCGCAGGTGCGGGTCTATTCTCCGACCGGACCGAACCCCGCGTTCGAGCCGATGGGCGAGCTGATCTCGGTGCCGTCGGTGAAGATCCCGTTCCGGCGGGACTATCGCCTGGCCCTGGGCCTGCCGCGCGCCTTGCGACGCGATGTCGAGGCGTTCAAGCCCGACCTGATCCACCTGTCCGCGCCGGACCTCCTGGGTTCGGCGGCCTTGAAGTTGGCGCGCGCCCTGAAGGTTCCGGTGGTCGCCAGCCTGCACACGCTGTTCGACACCTATCTTGACTACTACGGCCTGGGCCGGCTGCGCCCGCTGGTGTGCCGCCAGCTCTGGAACTTCTATGGGGCGTGCGACTATGTCCTGGCCCCGACCGAGGCGATCGGCGACGAGCTTCGCGCCCAGCATCTTCCGGCCCGCATCCGAACCTGGGCGCGCGGCGTCGATCCCGAACTGTTCCATCCCGGACGTCGCAGCGAGGCTTGGCGGCTGAGCCAGGGTTTCGCCCCTGATCGTCCGGTGATCGTCTTTCTGGGGCGGATCGTCATGGAAAAAGGTCTGGCGGCGTTCGCCGAGACCATCGGCCAACTGGAGACGGCGGGCCACACCCCGCAGGTGGTGGTGATCGGCGACGGTCCCGGCCGGTCGTGGTTCCAGGAGCGGATGCCCTCGGCGGTCTTCACCGGCTTCCTGACGGGAGAGACCCTGGCCACGGCCCTGGCCAGCGGCGACATCTTCCTCAATCCCAGCACCACCGAGACCTTCGGCAACGTCAATCTGGAAGCGATGGCCTGCGGCCTGGCGATGGTCTGCGCCGACGCGCCCAACACGCGCGCGCTGCTGCGCCACGGCCGCAACGCCCTCCTCTGCGCGGATCATCCTTCCGCCTATGCCGACGCCCTGTCGGGCCTACTCGCCCACCCGGAGGAACAACGGCGCCTAGGCGCCGCCGCGCTCGAGCGCAGCGGCGCCTATCGCTGGACAGATTCTGGACGAGGTGCTGGACGTCTACGTCGAGGCCCTGGACGCACGCCCCGCCCCGCAAGCGCCCCGCGCGCGAGCGTGGCGCTCAACGGCCACGGTCGAGCCGCGGGCCGCCGGCCTGCCGGCGCTTTGAAGCCCCGCGCGTATCGCCCATGATCCCGACCACGCTCGACCGCTACCTGCTGCGGCGGACCTTGACGCCGATGGCCGCCGTGCTGATCAGCACGATGGTGGCGTTCCTGATGGAGCGTCTGATGCGGTCCTTCCAGTTGCTGTCGCAGACGACGGAGGGTTTCAAGTTCCTGACCGAACTGCTGGTCAATCTCGTCCCGCACTATGTGGGCCTGACCCTGCCCGGGGGCTTCTTCATCGGCTTGTTCGTGGTCGTCAACGGGCTCAACAAGAGTTCGGAGATCGACGCGATCCTGGCCAGCGGCATATCTCTGGGCCGGTTCGCCGCGCCCTTCGTCGGCCTTGGCGTCCTGCTGATGGTCTTCAGCGTGCTACTGTTCGGCTTCATCCAGCCCTACAGCCGCTACGCCTATCACGCGGTCCTGCACGCGGCCGAGAACGCCGGTTGGAACGGCGACGTCAGGCCTAAGGCCCTGCTCACCGCTGGCCCCGACGTCTTCCTGACCGCTGATGACGCCGACGCCAGCGGACGCCGGCTCGAGCACGTCTTCATCCGCAAGATCGGCCCCGACGGCCGCGAGGACGTCCTGACGGCGATCTCGGCGGAGGTCAGCAAGGACGCGGGCGATCAAAGCGTGAAGCTGGAACTGCGCGACGGTCGACAGGTCAGCACGACCCGCGACGCCCGGGTCTATGTCGCCAACTTCTCGCGTTTCGCGTTCGACCTGCCCCTGTCGCAATCGGCCAAGCTGTTGCGGCTGCGGGGCGACGAAGTCAGCGAACTGACCCTGATCGAGCTTGCCCAGCAGGGTTTTGGCGCCGCGCGGCCCGCCATCCCCCGACAGACCCTGCTGGCCGAACTCTATGCTCGGTCCTCGCGAGCGCTGATTCTGCCCCTGCTGCCGCTCCTGGCCGTTCCGTTCGGCCTGAGCGCCAAGCGCGCGGGCTCGGGGTCGGCCATGGCCACTGGCGGCATTCTGCTGTTCCTCTTCGAGACCTCGATGATCCTCGGCCAGGCCATGGTGTCGGCGGCTCACCTGCCGGCGGTGGTCACGGTCGGCGGACCGGCCGCGCTTTTCGCGATCATCTGCGTCGCCACCTGGATGGCCAGCCGCCGGCGCCCGGCGAGAATCCCGTCAGTTGGCTGACCGAGCACGTCGCCGCCGCCTTCGCCGCCGTCGCACGGGCGCTCCGCATGCGTCGCGTCGCGCCGTAGCCGACCGCCTCCAGGCGCGCCGGAAGAAGGACGCCTCCCCTAACTCTCGCCACTGACGGCGGTCTATCCGCGGCGGTCACGATAGAACGCTGGTCTTGACGGTCCAGCTCAATCGCTCATCGTGATCACGCGAACTTAGGCCACACACACGCTATAATAGCAACGCCAAGTCGAAGGCGCTTCAGGAGAAAGTGGGCGCATGTCTCTGATCACCTACGACACCTTCCGGAAATTCGTACCCAAGATCGGACCTCAGGGCGCGGAGGCCTGGTGCGCCGCGCTGGCGCGGGCAGGCGATACGTGTGGCGTCACCGGCCGGCGCGCGACCGTTCACTGGCTCGGCCAGATGGCCCACGTCCATGGGATTTCGCACGTTCGAGGAGGATCTGTGGTACTCGGCCGCGCAAATTCGCAAGACTTGGCCCGGGCGCTTCAAGACCGTCGACCCCACCCCATTCGCCGGAAACCCAAAGGCGCTCGCCAACAAGGTCTACAACGGCCGCATGGGCAATCGGGAGGGTTCGGACGACGGCTATTACTTCCGAGGCCGGGGCCCCAAGCAACTGACTGGGCGCGACAACTACACGCTCTTTGGCGCCTGGCTGGCGTCTCGACGACCCGATGTCGGCGATATCCGCCTGAAGCCGGAGCTGGTCGCCGGCCCGGATATCGGGTCCCTCGCCGCGGCCTGGTTCTGGGACAAGAACCACCTCTCGGCGATCCTGCAGACCGACAGCAACGAAGAAAGCGCGAGCAAGAAGATCACCCAGGCGATCAACAACGGCCAAACCGGCTGGGAGTCGCGATGGACCTGGGCCCAAAGGGCCATGACGATCTGGTAGCCCGCGTCCCGTCGACCGCACCGGACGGTCCGAGAGCGGAACCGGTGTTCACGTCAACGGAGGTCTGCACGCCAGGGTTAAGTATTGTTCCCAATGGTGTGGCTGGCCCGCCCGGCCTTATCCCTGTCATCGATCCGCAGGGAGAGCCACGATGTCGATACACGCCTTACCGAGATCCGCCGCCGCTCCAGCGATGACGTCGCTGTATCCGCCCACGGACGACATGTTCGGCGACATGGGCGTCAGCATCGCCTATGCCTGCGACGAGGAGATTTACGCCCAGGGCGAAGAGACCGATCTCGTCTATCAGGTGCAGAGCGGCGCGGTGCGCGCCTCGCGCCTGACCAGCGACGGTCGCCGCCAGATCGCCGGCTTCTATTATCCGGGCGATCTCTTCGGCCTGGAAACCGGGCCCGCGCACCTGTCCTCGGCCGAGGCGCTGGGGCCGACCCGGGTCCTGGTCGCTCGGCGCTCGGCTATGCGTCATCACGGCGAGGCCGGCCACAGCCTGGAACGAGCCATCTGGCGGGCCACCGGCTCGGAGCTGGAACGGGCTCACGAACACATGATGCTCCTGGCTCGCAAGAGCGCCTTTGAGAAAGTCGCCGGCTTCCTGTCCGACGTGGCCAAGCGACAGCGGGCCGTCTGGAGCGAGTTGGCGATGAGCCGCCAGGATATCGCCGATCACCTGGGCCTGAGCATCGAGACCGTCTCGCGCATGTTCAGCCAGTTGCAGAGCGAGGGCCTCATCGCCCTGGAAGGCTGCCGACGCTTTCGCGTGATGGCCCCTAACCGGCTGGCCGCCCTCGCCGCGCTCTAGGCGGTATTCTTCGGCCCCCATGACTCGATGCGGTCCCGCTCTTCCCGCCGTGCGCGCCAAGATGCAGCAGAACCATGCCGGGCGCCATCGGCGTCCACAGGGTTAGCAGCCGCAGCAGCACCGTCGAGGCGAACGCCTGCTCCAGTGGCACGCCCAGGAGATGCAGGGTCGCCGTGCAGGTGGCCTCGAAGGCGCCGAGCCCCAACGGGATCGGCCCCAAGGTGGCGACGATCGAAGCCATGATCAGCGCGATGAAGCTCGTGGCCGGCGCCATCCCTCCCCCCAGCGCCAGAAGGCACGCCTGAAGGGTCGCCGCGTCGATCATGAAGACCAGGCCATTGCAGAGCGTCACACGGGCTAGCAGCGTCTTGTCGGCCAGGAGATCAGCAGGCGCTTGCGCCAAGGTGTCGAGCAGAAGACGCACCGGAGCCAGACGCTCTAGGTAAGCCGGCAAGGGCTGACTGCCGCGCCGTCGCAACCACTGGGCCAGCGCCGGTATGGCCAGGGCGACCAGCAAGAAGGTCGTGACCAGCCCCACCATCAGAGGGGTGGCGTGATCGTGCAGCCACAACATGAACAGCATGAGGACGGCGAAGGCCGCATAGGCGGCGTAGTAGCCGATCAGGGACATGATCAGCGCCGCGACCGCCGCGCCCTTCGGAACGCCCAGCCGAACCAGCTGATCGATCAGCACGACATTGCCGCCCAGGCCCGCCGTCGGAACGGCCTGGTCGGCGAAGAGCTTGGTCACGGCGATCGGGGCCAGGCGTGAGACCTTCTGTGGCGCCCCGGCGCGGGCCAGCACCAAGGCCCAGCCGCCGGCGACGCTGACATAGGTCATGACCTGAAGGCCTAGCGCCGCGGCGAGCCACAGCGGCCGCGCCCGGGCCAGGAGCTGGCCGAACGCCGCCAACTCGCCGAAGTGAAGAATAGCCCAGACCAGGGCCGCCGCGGTCAGGACGCCGAGCGACCACCGTCGCCAGGCGCCGCCGAGGCCCAGGGACGGGCGCGAGGACGGCGCGAGTTTGGCTTGCGCGCTTTCCCGCGGGTCAGCGTTCGAGGACATAGCGCCCCGGCGCGGGCGCGCGGCTGCCCTTCCCGGGCTGGTCCGCCTGTTCCAGCGTCTGGGCCGGAACGGACGGACCCGAGCGATCGGCCAGCCACTGCGCCCATTGCGGCCACCAGGATCCTTCCCCTGCTCGGCCTGGCCAAGCCAGGTCTCGGGATCGACATAGCGGCCCTCGGTGGGCCGCGTCCGGCGCCGCCAGCGCCGGCCAGGACGCCGCGGTTCGGAGACGATGCCGGCATTGTGTCCGCCACTGGTCAGCAGGAAGGTGACTTCCGCGCCGGTCAACAGATGGATCTTGAAGACCGAGCGCCACGGCGCGACGTGATCCCATTCGGCGCCGACCGCGAAGATCGGGACCCGGATATCCTCCAGTGCGATGGGCCGCCCCTCGACCAGGAACCGGCCCTCGGCAAGATCGTCGTTCAAGAACAATGAATGAAGATATTGGCTGTGCATGGCGTAGGGCAGTCTGGTGCCATCGCTGTTCCAGGCCATTAGATCGCTCATGGGCGCGCGCTCGCCCATCAGGTAGTCGCGCACCAGGCGCGACCAGACCAGATCGTTGGAGCGCAGGATCTGGAACGCTCCGCTCATCTGACGGGGGTCGAGATAGCCGCGCGACCACATCAGGTCCTCCAGGAACCGCACCTGGCCCGCATCGATGAAGAGACCCAGTTCACCGGGCTCGCTGAACTCCGTCTGCGCGGCCAGCAGCGTCACGCTCGCCAGCCGCTCGTCGCCGTCGCGCGCCATGGCCGCGGCGGCGATGGCGAGCAGAGTGCCGCCCAGGCAGTATCCCATCGCGTGAACGGCGCTGGCTCCGGTCTCCGCGACCACCGCGTCCAGCGCCGCCAGGAAACCCTGACGCCGGTAGTCCTCCAGGTCGCGGCCACGATCCGAAGGGCCAGGATTGCGCCAGGAGATCATGAAGACGCAGAAGCCCTGATCCACCAGCCAACGCACCAGGGAATTTTCGGGCGACAGGTCCAGGATGTAGAACTTCATGATCCAGGCCGGGGTGATCAGCACCGGCTCGGGCCGGACCTGCGCGGTGGCGGGCGCGTAGCGGATCAGCTCGATCAGGTCGTTGCGGAACACCACCTGCCCCGGCGTGATCGCCACCTCATGGCCGGGACGAAAGGCTTCCGCCCCGGCCGGCGGCTCGCCGGAGAGCGCGCGGCGGACATCGTCGAGGAGATTGGCCGCGCCCTGGGCCAGGCAGAGGCCGCCCGTCTTGGCGACCTTGGCTTGGACGACGGGATTGGTGAGCACGAAGTTCGACGGCGCCAGGACATCCAGCATCTGGCGCGCGGCGAAGCGCGCCATGGCCTGATGCGGCGCGGTGACGCCCGGCACGCCGGTCAAGGCCGCATCCCACCATTGTTGTTGCAGCAGGAAGCCCTGCTCGAGCAGATTGAAGGGCCAGGTTCGCCAAGCCGGATCATCGAACCGGTGGTCCTGGGGCAAGGGCGTGATCGCCGGCGCGGCGGCCGAGCCTTCCAGAAGGGCGCGCCCGGTGAAGTCGGCCAAGCGCGACATCTTGCGTCCAGCCTTGACGCCCAGGCGCCACTGGCGGCCGGGCGAAAGAGCCAGGTGAGTGGCCCAGTCGGCATAGGCGGACAGGATCGACAGCGGCGAGAGCCCGCCAGTCATCCGCGCCAACCCCGCGCTGGTCAGACGATCCAGGCGTTCAGCCCAAGCCTCGGAGGGATCGTAGTCGGCCTTGGCGGCTGGCGAGTGGCGGGTGTCGATCGCAAGAGCGGCGGTCACGGCGGGCTCTCCTCCACCAAGGCGGCGAGCGCTTGACCTACCGCGACGTCGGCTCGGGCGAACCTCGCAAATCTACGTAGCTTTCCCAATTGGGTGCGGCGGTCGCCCCGACCACCCTCTGTTCGTCTGGTTCGCAACCCGTCGACGCTCGTCCGGCGCCGGCGGAGACAGCGGAGGAGAATGGGATGCTCAGGCGCGGAGACGACCCGGACCTTGGCGCGGCCTTGTCGGCGCCGTCTGATCTGGCGACGGGGTTCATGGCCTCTGTCTGGTGCTGGATGGCTGGCGGCGTGCTGATCTCGGCGGGCGCGGCCTGGGGCGCGGCCTATCTGCCGGCCGTTTCGCGGGCCCTGTTCACCGACCAAGGTCTGACGGGCGTCGGTTGGGTGGTGACCCTGGCGCCCCTGCTGATCGTGCTGACCCTCAGCACCTCGATCACCCGCCTTTCCCCATCGCAGCGGCGATCCTGTTCCTGGGTTACGCCGCGCTGGTCGGACTGTCCTTGGGCGGGATGGTGATGGCCTATTCCGGCCATGACCTGGCCCTGGCCCTGGTCGCCGTCGCGGCTGGCTTTGGCGTCATGGCCGCGCTCGGCGCGGTGACACGGATCGATCTTGGCGGCCTGGGCGCCTTCATGACCATGAGCGTCGTTGGCTTGCTCGTGGCCATGCTCGCCAACCTCTTTCTGCGATCCTCGCCGCTGGATCTCGCGATCTGCGCGATGGGCGCCCTGACGTTCGCCGGCCTGACGGCCTTCGATGTCCAGCGTTTGCGGCGCCTCGCCGCCGAAGGCTGGGATGGCGACGCGCGGCCGGCGGTGATGGGCGCGCTGACGCTCTATCTCGATCTGCTGAACCTCTTCCTGTTCGCGCTTCGCCTGACCGGACGTCGGCGGTGAGCGCCAAACCCCCGCCCTTCTGGCGGCAAGGCGCCGACGTCCTGCTCAAGGCCCTGGGGAGTGATCTCCAGGGTCTTTCAACGCGGGAGGCCCTGCGCCGACTGGCCGTGGATGGTCCCAACGCCATCGCCCAACGCGCCCGTCGCCATCCCCTGACGGAGCTTCTGCGTCGCCTGGCGAACCCGTTGGTGGCCATCCTGCTGGTGGCCGCCGCGATCGCCGGGGCGACGGGCGATTTGCCCAGCTTCGTGATCATTGTCGCTGTCGTCCTGGCCTCCACCGGACTGGACATGATCCAGGAACATCGCGCCCAGGCCAGCGCAGAAGCCTTGCGCCAGACGATCGCGTTGCGCGCCTGCGCCTGGCGAGACGGCAAGGCCGGCGAAGTTCCCCTCGCCCAGCTGGTGGCGGGCGATGTCGTCGACTTGGCGGCCGGCGACCTCGTGCCAGCCGACGGCGTGGTGCTTGCCGTCAACAACGTCCAGGTCAACCAGGCCCTGCTGACCGGCGAGCCCTATCCGGTGGAGAAGGCCGTCGAGCCGGCCGCGACCGAAGCCACCCTGGCGGACGCGCGCAACGCCCTGTTCGAAGGCGCCTCGGTGGTCGCCGGCACGGCCAGGATGCTGGTGACCGCCACCGGCCCGCGCACCCGGCTTGGCGCCATCGCCGGCGCGTTGGGCAAGACGCAGCCGCCCACCGCGTTCGAGCGCGGCGTTCACCAACTGGGCGTCCTGATCGTGCGCCTGACCCTGTTCCTGGTGCTCTTCGTGCTCCTGGCTCACCTGGCGCTCGGCCGACCAGCCTTGCAGTCGTTCCTGTTCGCCATGGCCCTGGCGGTCGGGCTGACGCCCGAGCTCCTGCCGATGATCATGACCGTGGCCCTGTCACGCGGCGCCCAGCGCATGGCCGCCGCCAAGGTGGTGGTCAAGCGCCTGTCGGCCATCCACGACCTTGGCCAGATGGACATACTGTGCACCGACAAGACGGGCACGCTGACCCAGGCGCGCATCACGCTGGTCGCCCATCCCGGAATCGACGGGGACGACGATGACCAGGTGGCCGAATGGGCGGCGATCAACGCGCGCTTCGAGACTGGTCTGAAGAGCCCTCTGGACGAGGCGTTGCTCCTGCACATGTCCGGCCGCAGCCTCGGCGGCTGGCGCAAGCTTGACGAGCGTCCCTTCGATTTCGAACGGCGGCGAGTCTCGGTTCTCGTCGAGCGCGCGGTCGACGGCGTTCGGCTCGAGATCGTCAAGGGCGCGCCCGAAACCCTGTTGACCCTTTGCACGGACGCGCGGGATCGCTCGGGGGTGATCAGGCCGCTCGATGCGGCGCTCCGTCAGCGCCTGGCCGACCTCCAGGCCGACCGCGCCGCCCAGGGCCTGCGCCTCTTGGGCGTGGCGTTCAAGCCTGCCGCAGGACGCGACACCATCGGCCAGGATGGCGATATCGGCCTTGTGTTCCTAGGCTTCTGCGTCTTCGTCGACCCGCCCAAGGCCAGCGCCACCCAGGCGATCTCCCGGCTCCAGGCGGCCGGTGTGCGGGTCAAGGTGATCTCGGGCGACGCCGCCGCTGTCGTACAGCATCTGGTCGCCACGCTGAACCTGCCGGTCGAGGGCCTGTTGACCGGGGAGATGATCGACAAGCTCGACGACCAAGCCCTGGCCGTCAGGGTCGAGCACGCCGATCTGTTCGCCCGCGTCACGCCCGACCAGAAGACGCGGATCGTCCGCGCCTTGCGCGCGCGTGGCCACACGGTCGGGTTCATCGGCGACGGGATCAACGACGCCCCAGCGATCAGGGCCGCCGATGTCGGCCTGTCGGTCGACGGCGCCACGGACGTGGCGCGCGAGGCGGCCGATATGATCCTGCTGGCGCCGGACCTTTCCGTCCTTGCCGACGGGGTGGCCGAGGGACGGCGCACCTACGCCAACATCATGAAATACGTGCGCATGGGCACCAGCTCCAACTTCGGCAACATGCTGACCATGGCGCTGGCCTCGCTGGTCTTGCCATTCCTGCCGCTGACCGCCGTCCAGGTGCTGCTCAACAACCTGATCTACGATCTGGCGCAGGTCGGCATTCCGTTCGATGGGGCGGACGCTTCGGATCTGGCGCGCCCCAGGGCCTGGGACATGCGCGGCCTGCTGCGGTTCACCGCTATCATGGGACCTCTGTCTTCGGTGTTCGATGTCGCCACCTTCGCCCTGCTGCTGTGGGTGTTCCACGCCGATGTGGCCCAGTTTCGCGCCGCCTGGTTCATCGAATCGATGGCCAGCCAGATCCTGGTGATCTTCGTGATCCGGACGGCGGGTCCGGCCCTGGCGAGCCGCGCGCATCCGGCCCTGACCGCCACGGCGCTCGCCGGCCTGGCCCTCGCCCTGGCCTTGCCGTTCCTGCCATGGGGCGTGGTGCTGGGCTTCGCGCCGCCGACCGGGGCGACCCTGGCGGCCATCGCCGGGCTGGTGGGGGCCTATCTCGTCTGCGCCGAGGGGCTGAAGCGCCTGGCGCTGGGTCAAGCTCGCGCCGGGAGGATCTTCTAGGCTCAGCGCCGACGTGAGCGCTCAGCTGGACCGAAGCCCCCCGGGACCAGATACCTAGCCAAAGGCGATCCTCGCGCCGCCGGCGGCGATCATCAAGGCCAGTCCGCGGCCCTCGAGACGCAAGCGGATCTCCACGCCCTTGCCGTTGCGCAAGATCGCCGCGCCGTGGCCCAGGATCAAGGCGCCGCCCGCCCGCGCCCCAATAGACACCCTCGAAATCGGCCAGGGACTTCAAGTGGCGGACCTCGGCGGTTCCTTCGAGACGCTCGGCGAGGCCGACCGCAGCCAGGCCGTTGACGCGAAAGTCATAGCGCCGCCCCCGGAAGGTCAGCCGCCCCGAGCCGGACTGATAGCCGATCACCAAGGCCAGGTTCTCGCCCCTGAATGTGGCTTGCGCTGTATCCGAACGGTCCTGGCCGAAGGCCTTTGGCGCCAGCGGCAGGATCGCGGCCAAGGTCATCAAGGTTCTGCGGGTGAGACATCGGGGCATGGCGGGAGCTTCTCCAGGGCGCGGCGGGGTTCGTGAACTTCGCGCCGCCCGGCGCTCGACCGCATGATCTTGATCAATCCCGGCCGCCCCAGCCCGTGTCATCACCCTCCAAGGCCGGCGTCCGGCGGCCTTTTGGATTGGCCCTTGGCCTGATGGACACGCCCCTCCCACGCTCCGCCGCGGCGCAAAGACGGCCAATCCCGCGCCGGCGGTCGCGCCGATCTCCGCCAAGGCAGGATCGCGCCGGCTATGGGTCTTTGGCGCGTGCCTGCTCGTGCTGATCGCGGCGCTTGCCGCCGCGGCGTTCTATCTGAAGCCGGCGCGGGTCGTCGTCGCTCGAGCCGTCGTGGGTCAGGCCGTCGATGTCGTGTATGCCTCCGGCGTGGTCGACTATGTGCGCCAGGCTCATGTCGCGCCCGTCGTCAGCGCGCCAATCCGCGAGGTCATGGTCGCCGAAGGCCAATGGGTCACGGCGGGCCAACGACTGGCCCAGCTCGAGGATGGTCCGGCGCAAGGTACGGCTCTGCAGTTAGCCGCCCAGGCGGTGCAGGCCCGCATCGTGGCCGGTCGAACGCGACGCCTGCTGGAAGCGGGTTTCGCCGCGCGCGCCGCCGATGACGACGCTCAAGCCCAGGCCCGCGCCGCGGGGGCGGCCGCCGACGGCGCCATGGCCCGCCTGCGCGACTATCGCCTGACCGCGCCGTTCGCCGGCCAGATCCTGAGGCGCGAAGCCGAACCCGGCGATCTGGCGGCGGTGGGAACGATGCTGTTCCTGCTGGCCGATCCGCGCACCCTGCGCATCACCGCCGATGTCGACGAGCGTGACATCGCCCGCCTGAAGCTAGGCGCCCAGGCCTTGATCCGCGCCGACGCCTTTCCCGGGCGGACGTTCCAGGGATCCATCGCTCAGATCACCCCGGCCGGGGACGCCACGGGCCGGGTATTTCGCGTCCGCATCGCCCTGCCCGCCGATTGCCCGCTCTCGCCCGGCATGACCGTCGAGACCAACCTCGTCGCCGCCCGGCGCGAGCATGCGATCCTCGTTCCCGCCACGGCGGTCCAGAACGGCCAGGTGTGGCGCGTGGAAGATGGGCGCGCCCGCCGGGTTCCGGTGCTCGTGGGCGCGATTGGCGCAGCCCAGACCGAACTCAGGTCAGGCGTGGCCGCCGGTGACACCGTCATCGTTGCGCCCGGCCGCCTGCGGGACGGTCAACGCGTGAGCGCCGCGCGCCCATGAACTCTGTCGCTGGCGTTCTGGCCGGGGTCGCCCTGGCGCATGTTCGAGTTCGAGCCCGTCAGACCCTCGTGGCCACCTTGGGCGTGGCGATCGGCGTCGGGTTCTTCCTGGCCGTCTCGGGCATGATGGTTGGCTCCCAGAAGGATTTCATCAAGACGCTGGTGAACTCCGCGCCACACATCATCGTCCGCGACGAGCAGCGTAGGCCGGTTCGACAGCCCGCCCTGGACGCCTTTCCCGGCGCCGCGATCGCCATCCACGGCCTGCGGCCCAAGAGGAGGTGCGCGGGCTGAAGGATTGGTCCGCCATGCTCGCCGACGCCCGCGCGATCCCCGGCGCCGTGGCCGCCGCGTCGCTGAGCGGCGCGGTGACCATCGCCTACGCCGGCAGGACCGCGGCGGTGGCGCTCAATGGCGTTGACCCACGGCTGGAAGGACGCTTGGCCAAGATCAGCGAAACTCTGGTCGGTGGCGCGCTGACGGATCTGGAGGCTCGACCCGACGGGATCATTATCAGCCGCCCCCTGGCCGAGCGCCTGGGCGCGCGGTTGGGTGACACCCTGGTCGTGACCGCCTCCAGCGGAACCCTCCAGCGCATGCGGATCCTGGCGCTGATCGAGCCCGACGCCCAAGCCGGCTTCTATGCCGGCGACACTGTGGCCTATGGCCTGCTGCGCACCGCCCAGGTCCTGTTCACACGGCCCAACATCGTCAACCAGATCCACATTCGGCTTGCCCGGTCCGACGACGCCCAGGCGCAGGCCAATCGCCTGGAAGGTCGATGGGGCTATAAGTGGAAGTCCTGGCAGGAGCGCTCGGCCGACATCCTCAACCTGCTCGTCGTGCGCAACGTCATCATGTACGCGGTGATCCTGGCCATCCTGATCGTGGCCAGCTTCGGCATCTACACCGCCGTTTCCAACAGCGTCGCCGACAAGCGCCGCGACATCGCCATCCTGCGCGCGATGGGTTTCACGGCCGGCGACATCCAGGCGATCTTCCTGATGGAGGGCCTGCTGGTGGGACTGTTGGGCGCGCTCGTCGGCTTCGCGGTCGGCACGGGCCTTCTGCAGATCCTGGCCAGCCTGCCTTTGACCATGGGCGGCAAGCCGCTCGTGCTGCCGCTCGACCGCAGCCTGCCGCAGTATCTCCTGGCCGGCGGCGCATCGCTCGCCGCGGCCCTGATCGCCGCTTGGCTGCCAGCGCGCAAGGCCGCGCGAGTGGATCCGGTCGCCATCCTCCGAGGGGCGACGTGAGCGCCCTGATCGAAGCGCGCGCGGTCACGCGGGTTCTCGCGGATCCCGAGCCCTTCACCCTGGTCGACGCGGCGACCCTGAAGATCGAAGCCGGCGCCCTGGTGGCGATCGTGGGACCGTCCGGGTGCGGCAAGTCTTCGCTGCTCTACCTGCTGGGTCTCCTGGATCGACCCGATCAGGGCGAGGTGCTGATCGCCGGACAGGCGACGACCAATCTGGGCGAAGCGGCCCGCACGCGGCTGCGTCTGGAGCGGATCGGCTATGTCTTCCAGTTCCACTTCCTGCTGCCGGAGCTGACGGCGCACGCCAATGTCGCCCTGCCGATGCGACGCCTGGGACGCCGCAGTCCTCCGGAGATCGATCAGGCCGTCCAGACCCTGCTTGATAAGCTCGGCCTGGCCCAACAGGCTCAGCGGCGGCCCGACCGCCTCTCGGGCGGTCAGCGACAGCGCGTAGCGATCGCCCGCGCCTTGGCCAACGACCCGGCCATCGTGCTATGCGATGAGCCGACGGGAAATCTCGACAGCGTCAACACTCGCCTGGTGATCGAGGAGTTCCAGCGTCTAGCCCATTCCGAACAGCGCGCGGTGGTGTGCGTGACCCACGACGAGGGTTTCGCCGAGGCCGCCGATCGCCGTATCCGCATGCTGGACGGCCGGATCGTCGAGGATCGCTAGATCGGGGCAAGGTCGCGTTTGACGCAAAACAACTTGGCCAATACGCCTAGCGTTCGTCGCATGCTGGTCATCGGCGCTTATTGGAGGCGCCATGTGGCGTGATGTTCCACCCTCCATCGCAGCAACCAGCTTGCCCGCCCCCTTGGCTCGGTCGGGCTGGTCGACACGACGATGCTCTACGCGCCGGCCAGCGGCGGCGTGCGACGCTATCTGAGCGCCAAGACGGATTGGCTGGCCCGACACCGCCCCGGCCTGCGCCATCGGCAGGTGCTGCCTGGGCCGGCCGATCGTGACGAGGCTCACATCGCCTTTGTTCAGTCGGCCACTCTGCCCTTCACGCACGGCTATCGCTGGCCGATGAACCTGACGGCCTGGACCGAACGCATCGTGCGTGACACGCCCGCCCTGATCGAAGCCGAGGACCCTTACTTGCCCGGCAAGGCGGCGCTACGGGCCGGCCAAGTCCTCGGCGTCCCCGTGGTCGGCTTCTGTCACAGCGACGTGGCGGCCCTGACCCGGCTCCTTCTGGAGGGGCGCGGGGCCACCGCGTTTCGCAAGCTTTGGGCGCGCCGTTTCCGCCGCTTTGACCAAGTGCTGGCGCCGAGTCGATACATGGCCCAGATCCTCGGCGAAGCCGGCGTGGAAGATGTCCAAGCCGTGTCGCTGGGCGTCGATACCGACGTCTTCCATCCCTATCCGCAGGCCCGCGCGCCGCTGCGTGCGGCGCTTGGCCTGAGCGCGCGAGAACGGTTGCTCGTCTTCGCCGGACGGCCCGCGCCAGAGAAGCGACTGGACGTGCTGGTCGAGGCGGTTGAGCGCCTGGGCCCGGACTATCGCCTGCTCCTGATCGGCGGAGGCGCATCACGCTCGAGGCAGGTGCTGACGCTGCCGTTCCAAAACGACCCGGCAAGGCTGGCCAGGATTCTCTCGGGTTGCGACGCCCTGGTTCATGCCAATCCCTTCGAAACCCTCGGCCTGGTGGTGCTCGAAGCCATGGCCTGCGGCGTGCCGGTGGTGGGGGTCGCCCATGGGGGCGTGGGCGAGACCGTGGACGAGACGTTCGGCCAGTTGGCCGCGCGGGCCACGCCCGAGGCCATGGCCGGCGCGATCACGGCGCTGTTTGATCGCGACCTGTCGGTTCTAGGAGCATGCGCCAGGGCGCGAGCCGTCGAGCGATATCGCTGGGACACCACCTTCGAACACCTGACGCGCCTCTATCAGCGCCTGACAGGACTGCGCGCGTTCACCGCCGGCCCAGGCTAAAGCCTTCACCGGTCCAACTGGATCGGTGAAATGCTCTAGTTTCCTGTTTTTACGTATTTTTCCAACGAACCGGCGTCCACTTCGTCGAAAAATGCTCTAGCCCCTGATCGCGAGGACGGCCGCGCCGGTGAAGGCGCCGGCGCGCAAGTCGGCAAGGGCCTTTCCGGCCTGGCGCAACCCGTAGGTCGTGACGTGCGCGCGCACCCCCGCCGCCGCGGCGCGCTTCAGGTAATCCGCGCCATCGGCGCGAGTGAGATTGGCCACCGACAGGACCCGGCGCTCTTCCCACAGGTCGTTATAGTCGAGGGCTGGAATGGTGCTCATGTGGATGCCGGCGCACACCACCGCGCGCCCTCGGTCGACCGCGCGCAGCGCCAAGGGGACGAGGGCCCCGTCGGCGGCGAAGATGATCGCCGCGTCCAGCGGCTGAGGCGGCCGCTCGGCGGAAGAGCCGGCCCAGACGCAGCCGAGCGAGCGCGCCAGAGCCTGCGCCGCGGTGTCCCCGGGCCGCGTGAAAGCGTAAACTTCCTGGCCTTCAAAGATCGCCAGCTGCGCCAGGAGATGCGCCGCGGCGCCAAAGCCGTAGAGACCCAGGCGTCGGATGGCGCGCCCCTGGCCAGCCATGCGCCAAGCCCGAAAGCCAATCGCTCCGGCGCAAAGGAGAGGCGCGGCCTCGAGGTCGCTGAACGCGTCGGGCAACGGCAGGCAGAAGGCGGCGTCGGCCAAGACCTGGTCGGCGTAGCCGCCGTCCCGGGTCCATCCGGTGAACTCGGCGCGTTTGCAGAGGTTCTCGAGCCCCTCGCGGCAAAGGTTGCAGCGGCCACAGGCTCTGCCCAGCCAGGACACGCCGACGCGTTGACCGAGCGCCAGCGTCGTGACGCCCTCGCCCAGCGCCGCGACGGTCCCGACGACCTGATGGCCCGGCACGACGGGGCCGGACGTGGAGAGTTCGCCGTCGAGCAGATGCAAATCGGTGCGGCAAACTCCACAGGCGCGGACCTCCAGCCGCACCTGCCCTGCGCCCGGTTCGGGAACCGGGCGCAGGGTCGCCGTCAGCCGACCGTCCTGCAGGACCATGGCCAGCATGGTCAGGCGGCCGGTGAAGCGGCTTGGATGGGGATGGTGCGTCCGGTGTGCCCGTTGGTCTTCGGCGCGACGATAGTCAGCACGCCGTCCTTGAGATTGGCGGTGAAACCCTCGGCGTCGACCGTCCGCGGCAAGGTGACCTGGCGCGTGAATTCGCCGGAGCGCCGTTCGAGCACGCGATAGGTCTTATCGCCGCTCTCGGTCTGATCTGCCTTGTGGCCATGGACGATCAGACGGTCGTCTTCGACCGTCACGGTCAATTCGTCCTCGGTATAGCCCGGCACATCGAGCTTCAGTTCGATGTCCTTGGCGGTCTCGCTGAAGTCGAGACTGGGAACGGTGAAATTCTCGGCCATGCCGAAGCCTCGGCCGAAATCGCTGAACACGCGATCGATCTCGCGCTGAAGCGGCGCGAAGATGTGGCTGGCCTGTTGTCCGATGGTCGGCAGAGTGGATTTGATCTCAGGCTGGGACATTGGAAAGTTCCTTGCGCAAGACACGCCCAAACGGCGCACGCCAATGATCGCGCTGGCTGGCCGGTGCGGATTGATCCCCGTCAAAACGGTCCTTTTTGAGCGGCGCATCCTGGCCGCCTCAACCCGGAGATAGTCCAATGGCCAAGACCGATACCCCAAAGGTCGCGAGTCCGTCTTCGACACCGTGATCGCCGCCGCGCAAAACGGCCAAACCCAGATGGCCCGCGACTGGTCGCAAAGTTGCGAACGATACGCGCGTTATTTCGCCAGCCTGGCCAAGGCGCGCGGCCCTGAAGATCTGATGGCCGCCAACGCGGACCTGGTGATCGGAGGGCTGGACGCCGTGGCCCGCCGAACCGCCGTCCTGCCGGGCTTCGACGGGGCGCGCCCGCCGGCCGCTTGACACCGGGTCGACTTGGCCTTGTCAGGAACAGCCGCCGCCTGGGATCCGCGGCTCGGCTGAGACGCGGCGTGGCGAACGACCATTCGTCATGATCATCCCTGGCAAGCCAGTTGACGCAGATCAGTTTCACGCGCTCTGGCCGACCTAGGGTTGGTCGTCATCGTCGCGAGGCCCGCCGTGCGCCACTTCATCGATACCCAGGATTTCACCAAGAGCGAGCTGGTCTGGCTCATGGACCTCATCGGGCTGCTGAAAGCGGCCGACCGCGAGCGCGCCCTGCCCCCGCTGCTGGCCGGCGCATCGCTGGGGATGATCTTCGAGGAGCCCTCCACCCGGACGCGGATTTCGTTCGAGGTGGCGATGACCAAGCTTGGCGGGCACGCGCTCTATCTCAAGCCTGGCGAAATCCATCTGGGCGTGCGCGAAAGCATCAAGGATTCCGCGCGCGTGATCAGCCGCATGGTCGACGCCATCGAAGCGCGCACGCTCAAGCACGCCACGGTCACGGAACTCGCCCGCTACGCCGACGTGCCGGTGATCAACGGCCTGACCGACTACAACCATCCCACCCAGGTGCTCTGCGACGTCTTCACCATGCGAGAGCATCGGCCGGCCGGCAAACCGCTCGAGGCGCTCAAGGTCGCCTTCATCGGCGACGCCACCAACGTCTGTTCCTCGTTGATGATGATCTGCACCCAGATGGGCATGGAGTTCGTCCACTGCGCGCCGGCGCGCTACCAGGCGCCCGAAGCCTGGCAGTCGATCGCTCGCGCCAATTGCGCCCAGTCCGGAGGGCGGTTCTCGGTGACGGAGGACCCGGTCCAGGCCGTCGCCGACGCCGACTTCATCTACACCGATCTCTGGTGGTGGGTAGGCCAGGAGGCCGAGATCCCCGAGCGGCAGGCCGCCTTCATGCCGCGCTATCAGGTCAACGACGCCCTGCTGGACAAGGCTCCGCCCCACGCCAAGTTCATGCACTGCCTGCCGGCCTCGCGAGGCGTCGAGGTCACCGACGCCGTCATGGATGGGCCTCGGGCCATCATCTACGATCAGGCTGAGAACCGGCTGCACGCCGAGAAGGCGATCCTCGTGGCCTTCGTGCGGCCGCACCTGAAACTTCCCAGCGCAAAGCGCTCGGCCCGTCACGCACACGCCATCGGGGCCTTCCTTCACGATCATAGACTGGACGGCGCGGCGACGCCCGCCGCCGCTCAGGAGGCTTGAGCCATGGCCAAATCCCCCGACGCCCCCGTCCGCGCGCGCTTCGCCCGCGTCATGGGCCTGCTCGACGTGACCCTGTTCACGGTCTGCGCGATCCTGGTCATCGACACCCTGGCCGCATCAGCGGCGATTGGACCTTCGGCCCTGAGCTGGTGGGTGATCACCTTTGCCCTGTTTTTCATTCCCTACGGCCTGATCACCGCTGAACTCGGCGCGGCCTATCCCGGCGAGGGCGGCATCCAGACCTGGATCCGTCGCGCCTTCGGCGACCGCTGGGCCGCGCGCACCACCTGGTACTATTGGGTCAATGTCGCGCTGTGGATGCCATCGGGCTACATCCTGCTGGCGGGCCTGATCGCGCAGATCGCCGGCGTCGAGATGGGCCTGTGGTCGAAGATCCTGATCGGCGTGGGCGCGACCTGGCTGACCGTGCTGATCGGCGTCACCAGCCTGGCCGCGGCCAAGTGGGTGCCCAATGTCGGCGCCTTCATCAAGGCCGGCATCATGGTGTTGATCGGCGGCGGCGGGATCTACGTCCTCTTCACCCGTGGCGCGGCCAACGACCTGTCCTGGGCTAGCCTGGTCCCGCATTGGAGCGCGGGTTTGGGTTTCCTTCCGGTCATCGTCTACAACTTCATGGGTTTTGAACTGGTCTCCGGCGCTGGCGAAGAGATGCGCAATCCCGCCCGCGACGTGCCCATCGCGGTGATCACCGCCGGCCTGCTGATCTCGGCCTTCTATCTCCTGGCCACGTTCGGCATTCTGGTCGCCCTGCCCGTCAAGGATATCGGCCTGATCAAGGGTCTGCTGGACACCCTGCGCTCGCTGCTGGCCGGCGCGCCTGGCCTGAACATGATCATCATTGTCGTCGGCGTCGGCGCGGTGTTCACGATCCTGGCCAATCTGGTGACCTGGTCGATGGGCGCCAACCGCGCGGCCCAGTCCGCCGCCGCCGACGGCGAACTGCCCAAGATCTTTGGCTGGCAGCGCAAATCCAACCAGACGCCGATCGGGGCCTACCTGCTCACAGGTCTGGTCTCGACGGTGGTGATCATCGCCTATGGCGTCTTCGCCCGTAGCGCCGAGGATCTGTTCTGGTCGCTGTTCGCCTTCAGTTCGGTGATCTTCCTGCTGCCCTACCTGGTGCTGTTTCCAGCCTTCCTCACCTTGCAACGCAAGGATCCCGCAACGCCACGCCCCTACCGGGTTCCTGGCGGGGCGATCGGCGCCGTAATCCTGGCGAGCGTCTGCACCCTGTTCATCGCCCAAGCGATCGTCTTCTTCCTGTGGGTTCCCGGGGTGGCGATCGACTGGAGCAAGACCGGGCCAATCCTGGGCGGCGTCATTGTCACCCTGGTGCTCGGCGAACTGGTGATCGGGACGATGAAAGCCAATCGCCGCGCACCGGCGGCCGGAGTCGCGCCCGCCCGTCGAACCCGCCGGTCCGCGCTGATTTCTCCGCCCGTCGCTCACTCACATTCGGAAGATCCCGCCATGAGCCGCCTCCTGACCACCACGCCGCGCGCCGACGGCTTCCACATGCCCGCCGAATGGGAACCCCACGCCGGATGTTGGATGCTGTGGCCCGAACGCTCCGACAACTGGCGGGGCGGCGCCAAGCCGGCCCAGCATGCCTTCGCCGCCGTCGCCGCCGCCATCGCTCAGGGCGAACCGGTCACGGTCTGCGTCTCGCCGGCGCAGTACGTCATCGCCCGTGAGATGCTCGACCCGGCCGTGCGTGTGGTCGAG
>CBDIPU010000011.1:0-198137 GCA_965283765.1 Caulobacteraceae bacterium | reverse complement strand
GATCGGCGAGTTCTCGTTCATCCTGGCGGGCCTGGGCGTCTCGCTGAAGCTGCTGCCGCCCGAGGGGCGCGACCTGATCCTGGCCGGGGCCATCCTGTCGATCCTGCTCAACCCGCTGCTGTTCGCCCTGCTGGACCGCGTGCTGCCCAAGATGATCGCCAAAGAGCGCAAGGCCGCCGGCGAGCCGCCGATCCTGGCCGCCGCCAAGCCGCACGCCCTGCTGGTCGGCTATGGCCGCGTCGGCAAGCTGGTGGCCGAGGGCCTGAAGGCCATGACCCCGCTGGTCGTCATCGAGGACGATCCCGAGCGCGCCGAGGAACTGCGCAAGGCCGGCTACGAGACGATCGGCGGCAACGCGGTCAAGCCCGAGGTCCTGCTGAAGGCCGGCCTCGAAAAGGCCACCCACCTGTTCGTCGCCGTGCCCAGCCCGTTCGAGGCCGGTCGCATCATCGAACAGGCCCGCGCCGCCAACCCCAACTGCGAGATCGTCGCCCGGGCCTATACCGACGCCGACGTCGCGCTTCTCAAGCAGATGGGCGCTACCCACGCCCTGATCGGCGAGGAAGAGATCGCGCGCGGCATGCTCCTGCGCGCGCCGAAGAAGAAGCCGGCGGCGCAGACCGGACATCACTAGCGTCCGCCAGCCAAGGGCTTCATAGGGCTGACGCCCGACCATCACTGAGGAGGAGCGCCCATGTCGCGTCCGTTCGCCATCGCCCTGACCGCCATCCTGGCCGCCGCCGTCGCCGCCCCGCTGGCTCACGCCGGCGATTACAAGCTCGGCGCCCTGACCATCCGCCAGCCCTGGAGCCGCCCGGCCCAGGCCGGCATGAACGGGGTGGGCTTCATGACCATCGCCAACGCCGGCAAGACCCCGGTGACCCTCAGGCGCGTGGAAACCCCGGCCGCCGCCTCGGTCGAGATCCACCAGTCGGCCATGGTGGGCGGCGTCATGACCATGCGCGAGCTGGACAAGGGCGTGGTGATCCCGGCCGGCGGTCAGGTCGCCTTCGCCCCCGGCGGCTACCACCTCATGATCCTGTCGCTGAAAGCGGCCCAGACCGTGGGGCAAAAAGTTCCCGTGACCCTGGTCTTCGACAACGGCCGCAAGGCGCGGGTCGACCTTGTCGTGCAACTGACCCCGCCGTCCGGCGGGCGGGCTCCCGCCACGGCCGAGCACAAGCACTGACGAGTCGAAAATGGGTTAGATGAACTTTTTTTAAGGGAGCAAATATTCCGCGTCCGTGCAGATTGCCGCCAGCTCACACCAACGGATGCGACTTTCCATGAAACGAGTTTGGTTCGGCGCCGCGGCGATCGCGGCGTTGTCTCTGTCGGCCTTCGGGGCGCAAGCCCATGAGGAGCACCCCTGCGTCAACGACGCCTGCACGGTGCAATCGCTTCTCCCGGCGCTCGCCGAGGGCGTGGCCTCGGGCGACGTCACCTCGCTGGAGTCGCCGCGCTACGGGACCTGGGGTTTCGACCTCTCGGGCATGGACACCTCGGTGAAGCCGGGCGACGACTTCTACAAGTTCGCCAACGGTAACTGGGACGCCAAGACGGTGATCCCGTCGGACCGCACCCGCTACGGCAATTTCGACAAGCTGGCGGAACTGTCGGAAGCCCGCACCAAGGCCCTGATCGAGGCCGCGGCCGCCGACAAGGCCGCCACCGGCGACAAGGCCAAGATCGGCGCCGCCTACCGCGCGTTCATGGACGAAGCCGCCATCGAGAAGCTCGACGCCGCGCCGATCAAGCCGTGGCTGGCCGGCGTGCAGAAGGTCAAGACCAAGGACGAGTTCACCGCCCTGATGGGCAAGAGCTCGACCACGCCCTATTCGGCCCTGATCGGCCTGGGCGTCTCGACCGACGCCAAGAGCCCGAACGCCTACGCCGTCTACGCCGCGACCGGCGGCCTGTCCCTGCCCGACCGCGACTACTATCTGGACGCCAAGTTCGCCGACAAGAAGACGGCCTATCTGGCCTATGTCGAGAAGATGCTGACCCTGGGCGGCTGGGAAAAGCCGGCGCAGAACGCCAAGGCCATTGTCGATTTCGAGACCAAGCTGGCCGAGGCCTCGTGGAGCCGGGTCGAGCGTCGCAACCGCGACAAGACCTACAATCCGGCCACCCTGGCCGAGCTGCAGGCCCAGACGCCGGGCTACGACTGGAACCGCTACCTGGTCGGCACGGAACTGCCGAAGATCGACCGCGTCATCGTGACGACCAACACCTCGTTCCCGAAATACGCCAAGATCTACGCCGACACCCCGATCGAGACCCTGAAGGCCTGGCAGGCGTTCAAGGTGATCGACGGCGCGGCGCCGATGCTGTCCAAGCGCTTCGTCAACGCCAGCTTCGAGTTCCGCAACAAGACCCTGTCGGGCCAGCCCGAGCAGCGCCCGCGCTGGAAGCGCGGCGTCGCCCAGGTCAACGGCCTGCTGGGTGAAGCGGTCGGCAAGGAATATGTCGCCGCCTACTTCCCGCCGGCCTCGAAGGCCAAGATGGTCGCCCTGGTCGGCGACATCCGCACCGTGCTGAAGACCCGCATCGAGGCGTCGGACTGGATGGGCGCCGAGACCAAGGCCAAGGCTCAGGACAAGCTGGCCAAGTTCACCGTCAAGATCGGCTATCCCGACAAGTGGCGCGACTATTCCAAGCTGGAGATCAAGGAAGGCGACGCCTATGGCAACGCCCTGCGCGAGGCCGCCTGGGACTATCGCCACGACGTCGAGCGCCTGAACCAGCCGGTCGACAAGACCGAGTGGGGCATGACCCCGCAGACGGTCAACGCCTACTACAACTCGGTCAACAACGAGATCGTGTTCCCGGCCGCCATCCTGCAGGCCCCGTTCTTCCATCCGGACGCGGATCCGGCCGTCAACTACGGCGGCATCGGCGGCGTGATCGGCCACGAGATCGGCCACGGCTTCGACGACCAGGGCCGCAAGTCCGACGGCGACGGCGTGCTGCGCGACTGGTGGACGGCGGAGGACGCCGCCAAGTTCGACGTGCAGAAGAACAAGCTGGACGCCCAGTATTCGGCGTTCGAGCCCTTCCCGGGCATGCACGTCAACGGCGACCTGACCATGGGCGAGAACATCGGCGACCTGTCGGGCCTGGGCTTTGGCCTGGACGCCTACCACGTGTCGCTGCAGGGCAAGCCCTCGCCGGTCCTGGACGGCTTCACCGGCGACCAGCGCGTCTATCTGGGCTGGGCCCAGGTGTGGCGCCAGAAGTCGCGCGACGACGCGCTGAAGCAGCAGATCGCCAGCGACCCGCACTCGCCGGCCGTCTACCGCGTCAACGGCACGGTCCGGAACCAGCCGGGCTGGTACGCCGCCTTCGACGTCAGGCCGGGCGACAAGCTGTACGTCGCCCCCGCGGACCGCGTGAAGATCTGGTAGGTCCCGCGATCCAGCGGAAATGGAAAGGGCCGACGGAAACGCCGGCCCTTTTTCGTGAGCGAAACAGACGACCGCCCAAAGCCGGAAAGCTGTCGTTCCAGGTGTCAGCGATGGGTCGTGTTGGCCCTTATTCGTCCACCACCCACCGGACAACGACGAGCAAGGCCAAAATGACGCCGATGATCATCAAGAGGATCGCAGGGCCAAAGAGGAGCCAGGCGCCAGCGGTCGTGTTTGGGACAAGTCCCGCGCCTGCAACGACCCAAGTGAATGCAAGGAGGAGCGCGCCCAAAGCGTAGGCCTTTCCAAACCTACGCGATAAGGAAATCCAAGCGCCGCCGCCGACAAAGGCATCCCGAGCCTCGGGCCACGCTCTGAAGAGCTTGCGCGCCGCCGTCGCATACATAGCCGGCCATAACGCCGCCGATGCGATGGCCACAAGCAGGAGGAACAGGAGCAGGATGTCGGCTAGCACCGCGCGATCTTAGGTCGATTTGACAACGTCCAACTAGAGTGATGGGGTGGACGCCCCCCGACGGCATCTACGTGCCAGAGTGAGGAGTGTTGAACTTCACTCGAGGGAGGCGCCCATGGGCGAGCTTACCATCATCGGGCTGGATATCGCCAAGTCAGTGTTCCAGGCCCACGGAGCCGATGCAGCAGGCACGGTTATGTTCCGCAAGAAGCTTGGGCGGGGTCGGCTGCTGGCGTTCTTCGCCGGACAGCCGCGCTGCGTGGTCGCCATGGAGGCCTGCGCCGGAGCCCATCACTGGGGCCGTGAGCTGGCGGCGCTCGGCCATACGGTCAAATTGATCCCGCCGGCCTACGTGAAGCCGTTCGTGAAGCGGCAGAAGAACGACGAGGCCGATGCGGAGGCCATCTGCGAGGCGGCCCAGCGGCCGACGATGCGCTTCGTGCCCGTGAAGAGCCGCGAGCAGCAGGCCAGCGGCGTGGTGTTCCGCGCCCGGGATCTGCTGGTGCGCCAGCGCACGCAGATCATGAACGGCCTGCGCGGCCACTTGGCCGAGTTCGGCTATGTCGCCCCAAAGGGCGTGATGTACGTCGAGCGCCTGGTCGCCGAGATCGAGGATCCCGAGAGCCGACTGCCGCTGGCCGCCCGCGTGAGCCTGCAGGTCATGGTGCGGATTCTGGCCTCGCTGCAGACAGAGATCGCCAGCCTGGATGCCGAGATCGCCCGTCGCGCCAAGGAGGATCCCGTTGCTCGGCGGCTGATGACAATCCCAGGCATTGGACCTGTCACGGCCTCGGCGATGGTCGCCCTGGCGCCGGGAGCAGAGGCCTTCCGTTGCGGGCGGGACTTCTCGGCTTGGCTGGGCCTGACGCCTGTCCAGCGATCAAGTGGCGGCAAACAGAAGCTGGGCCAGATCACCAAGGCCGGCGAGCGAACGTTGCGACGACTGCTGGTGATCGGCGCCAGCGCCGTGATCAAGCAGGCCTTGATCCGCGGCGCGCCGCCCGGATCGTGGCTGGCCCAGATGCTGGCCCGCAAGCCGCGGATGCTGGTGGCCGTGGCGCTGGCGAACAAGACCGCGAGGATCATTTGGGCGCTGCTGGCCAGGGGCGGCGTTTACAGGGCTCCGGTGCTGGCGGCCTAACGGCCGCCGGCTCCAGAGGCGTCGAAGCGTAGTCGGACGACGGAGGGTATGGCGCACAGTCGGTGAGACGGGATTGGGAAAACCAGGGCTTTCCACCGTGCCTCTTGAGCACGCTATGGGTGATTTGGACCTGATCCGCGAACTTCCATACAGGCCAGCGCTCAAGGGCGCACAACAGGCCGGACAGATGGCAGCATCCGATCGAGCGTCAGAGCTTCAAAATCCGTCTTGCGCTGAAGGGGGCGTCCACAGATGGAGAGCTGCCGTCCCGCCACCTTTCGAACACCAGATCCCTCCAGCTTGACCTTAGGATGAAGGAGGGACCATGCGCCGCACTTTGTTGGCTTGTTTGTCTGCCATTGGCGTTGCACTGGCCTCACCGGCGATCGCAGATTCCGTGACAGTCGTCTCGGAAGCCAACATAACCCAACAGGGCGCTACAAGGATCGTCGTCCACTCTGAACACTCGGTCGCGACTACGAACTCCGCGTCCAGCTGCCGAGCGCCAAGGTTTTCCTGCCGGGCCAGAAGCTGGCGACCATTTATGCGCTGGACGGCGGCTACGGGTTCGCTGGGCCTGGCGGCGTCTCTTTAGGTGACCGGGCGACGATGGCGCCGGCGATCATCGTCAGTCTCCGTTATGCCCCGGGACAACCTTCTCCTCGAGACCAGGACTTTGCGCACCAAGCCTTCACAGTGGATGGCCAGACGCGCGGCGGCGGCGGCGCAGCCTTCGAGGCATTCCTGCTTCAGGATCTGAGACCGTTCATCGAGGCTAGGTATCCGGCCGATCCGGCGGGATCCGTGCTCTTCGGCCATTCGATGGGTGGGGTATTCGCCGCAAACGTGTTCGCGGACAATCCCGACGCCTTCGCCGGCTACATCATCGGCAGTGTGGTGATTCCTCGCGATCCTGGGCTGACGGATCGCGTCGCCAAGGCAGCATCCGGAGCGCATGGACAGAGGGTCTTCCTGGCGGTCGGCGGCGCTGAGGACAGCACGACTTTGGAAAAGCGGAGGATGGCGCAAGGCTTCGCGGCCTTGACCAAGGCGTTCCAGGCAGGACCCGGCGTGATTTTGCGAGCCCGATCCTACCCTGGAGAGAACCACCTTTCCTACTACCCGAACCTAGTGCTCGACGGCTTCCGGTTCGTGCTGCCACCCATCGTGCCGGTCGACTTGCCCTACGCGCCGCTGTCGCAAACCGCACTTGAGCATTACGTCGGGGCTTATGTGCTGCCAGATGGGCGCACCCTTAAAGTCAAGCCGGGGTTTGAGAACGTCTTGTCGCTCCAGGTCGATAACGAACCGTCAGTTTATATGCTGCCAAACGGCAAGGACCGTTTTTATGCCTTCACGGGCGACCTCGACGTCACCTTCGACCCACACGGACTGACACTTACCGGGCGCGGGGCCAAGGCCCGTGCAGAGCGCAAGCCGACGCCGTAAACGTCTCAGAAGGGGCGGAAAATGCTCTAAGTCAGCGTCCCCCAGGCGTGGCCGTCGCCGTAGACGCCCACAAGGTCGACATTGAGCTTGGCGTCGCCGTCGGCGAAGTCGTTGAGGAAGGCGGTGTTGGCCGCCGCGTAGCGCCCGGTGTTCTCCAGCACCGCCGCGGCCAGCAGCCAGCCGATGATCCCGGCCTTGGCGCCCTCCGCCGAGCCCGCGAAAAGCTCGAAATAGTGCAGGCGGGTCATGTCCTGGCCGACCTGATCGTAGAGCAGGTGCTGGACCTTGTCGTTCGTCAGGGTGACCCCGAAGATCTCCTTATAGGCCTTGGTCAGGGTCTGCTCGACGTTCAGCGCGCCATAGTTGGTTTCGAACCAGTCATGGGCCTGGCCCTGGGGCGAGGCCAGGTTGACCGCGAAGTTGATGTAACGGTTATCGGCATTGAACTTCTGATAGTAGGCGTCGCTCAGGTCGCTGGCGTTGACGGTGTCCGCCGCGTGCAGCAGGTACGTCAGCCCCGCCGCCGTCGGCGTCTTGCCGGTGAAGAACGCGTAGGTCATCACCGCCACCGACGTCGTCCCGGCCACCAGCTTGTTCAGGTCGGTGACCGTCGAGCCGTCGACCATCTTCAGCGTCTCGACACCGAGGATGGTGTCGTCGCCCTCGAAGCTTGTGGCCAGCAGGCCCGCGCCGTTGTGGGTGAAGATGTAGTCCTTGAGGTTGCCGCCCATCAGCACGGTGTCATTGCCCACGCCGCCGTCCATCAGGTCGTTGCCGTCGCCGCCGAACAGCGTGTCGTCGCCGGCGTCGCCATAGAGCTTGTCGTTGCCGCCCTTCGATCCGACGGTGTCGTCGCCGCCGCCGCCGTGCAGGATGTCGTCATCGGCGCCCAGCACGATGTACTGGCTTTGGTTGTCGCCGAAGACCACCTGGGATCCGTCGCCGCCGCCGACCTTGACCGCCCCGACGATGGTCACGAAGTCGATGTTGTTGAGATTGATGACCGTGCCGGACGGCAGCTTGGTGACGTCGAGCACCAGGGCCGTCATGACGCCGTCCGTGGTCGGGCCGCCGTCGAAGGTGAGGGGGGTGTTCGACGGGGCTCCCGGCGACACGGTCGGGGTCACCGACTGCACCAGGATGCGCGAGTCGCTGGTCAGGCTGGAAAGGAAATCGCCGCCGGCCCCGGTCTGGCTGTTGTTTCCGCCCGCGGCCACGATAGCGGTGATCAGGTTGTTCAAAGAGCTTCCCGCTGTTTCCGGCTTGTCGCTGCCGGTGACGGTCATGCTGAAGCCCACCGGCGCCGACACCGACAACAGCGACTGGCCGTTCTCGGTAAATAGCGGAATGTCGGCGGTCTGGTCGGTGGCCGAGGGCGTGACCGGCGCGATGACCGTCGTCTGGGTCACCGAGCCATCGGCGTTGGCGGTCTTGGTCACCTCCACCGGCGCGCCGTCGATCACCGTACCGGTCGTGGTCGGCGGCGGCGTGCTGCTGCCGACAGTGACCGTCGTCGAGGCGACGGACTCGGCCGCCCCGCGACCATCGGTGTAGCTGGCCACGACGCTGATCGTCTTGCCGACGTCGGCGCCGGTGAGCACGAGCGTGGCGTTCGTCGCGCCGACGATGTCGGCCCCGCCCGCCTTCCACTGGTAGTGGATGGCGCCGACGCCATCGGCGTCGGCCAGGGTGTTGCTGGCCGTCAAGGTCTGCCCATCGACCGCCGCGCCGGCGATCACCACCGCGCCGGTCGGGAGGTCGTTGACGTTGGCGACCGTCGCGGTGGCGGCGCTGGTCGCCGACTCCGAGAAGCCCTGTCCGTCGGTGTAGCTGACCACCACCTGGACCGTGGCGCCGACGTCGGCGTCGCCCAGCGTATAGGTCGCCTGGTCGGCCGCGCCGATGCTGACATAGCCGCCGCCCGTGTCGCGCCGCCAGTCGTAGTGCAGCGTCCCCAGGCCATCGCCGTCGGCCAGGGTCGAGACCGCGGTCAGGACCTGGTCCTCGGTCGCCGTCCCCGTGATCGACGCCCCGCCGGTGTGCGGATCATTGACCCCGGCGATGTTGGCGGTCGCGACGCCATTGACCGTCTCGGCCGCGCCCTTGGCGTCGGTGTAGCTGACCACCACGCGGATCGCCTTGCCGACGTCCGTGTCGCCCAGGGTGTAGGTCGTCGCGTCGGTCCCGACATCGTCGTAGCCGGCGCCATTGGACCTTTGCCACTGATAGTGCAGCGTCCCCAGGCCATCGCCGTCGGTCAGGGCCGCGGTGTTGACCGTCAGCACCTGGCCCTCGGTCGTCGCGCCGGTGATCGTGACCGCGCCGGTCGGGAGGTCGTTGACGTTGGCGATGTTGACGATCACCGCGCCGCCGGCCTGGGACGTGGGACCAGAGCCCTGACCGCCGCCGGGCGAGCCGTCATCGAGCAGATAGTTGAGCGTCACGCTGGGCGGCGGCGCGTCGCTGCCATTGGTGTAGGTGATATGGTTGATGACGTCATTGACCCGCGCCGTGGTGGCCGATGCGCCCGAGCTGGTGAAGCTGATCGTCAGCGCGCCGCCGCTATTGGTGAACGTGGCGAAGGTCAGCCCGCCGACCTGCAGGTCGCCGCCGGAAACCGTGAACGATCCCCCGCTGGCGAAGGCGAAGCTGTCGGCGGGGTTGGCGGAGGCGCGCTGCACCGTGAAGCTGGCGCCGCCGTAGTCGCCATTGCCGCCGTTGCGGGCGTCCAGCTCCAGGTCGGACACAGCCAGCGAGCCCAGCAGCGTCGCCGCCGTCTGCTCGGTCGCGCCGACCGCGGTGGCCGTGGCCGGTACGACGGGGGTGTCGTTGGCCGCCGTGATGGTGGTGGTCAGGGTCAGGCTGGTGTCGCTGAAGCGGGTCTGACCGCCGTTGACGCTGACGTCCAGGAGCGCGCCGGCCGTCACCGCGCCGCCCGAGCTGTCGATCAGATAGGCGGTCAGGGCCGGCGTCGTCCCGTTGTAGTCGGCAGCGGGCAGGAAGCGGACCAGCGTGCCGGCCGCCAGCGCCAGGGCGGCGCTCTCGGTGGGCGCGCCGATCGTGACCCAGGCGCCGTTGAAATATTGCCAGACGCCTTCGCTGGTGGCGGCGTTGCCGGTAATGGCGACGCCGGCCAGGGTGTCGCCGCCGTCGATATCGGTGAAGTGCGCGCCGAAGATCGTCGAAACGCTCTGGCCGGCAGGCGCGGCGGTGTCTTCGTCGACGGCCGCCAGGGTGGCCGAGCCGGTCGGGATCGGGGCGTCGTTGGTCGCGGTGACCGTGACGCCCAGCGTCATGGCCGCGCCATACTGGGTCGAGCCGCCCGTGACGGTCAGGTCGGCGGTCGCGCCGGTGGTCACCGCGCCCGCCGAGTCCTCGATCATGTGGACGGTCAGGCTGGGCGGCGAGCCCGCATAGTCGGCCGCCGGCGCGAAGCGCACCAGGGCGCCGGCGTCGAGGATCAAGGCCGAGGCGGTCGAGACGGCCGGCAGGTCATGCCAGACCGCGCCGTCATAGTACTGGTAGACCCCCTGGGCCGCGGAAGCCGTGTTGGCCGTCACCGCCACGCCCGCGAAGGCGTTGGCCGAGCTGCCGCCCGACACCGTGTCCTTGGCGTCCGAGAAGTGGCCGCTGAACAGCGAGCTCACCGTCTGGCCCGCGCCGGGCGCGGAGTCCTCGCCGATGCTGGTCAGGGTGACGGTCGCGCCGCCGGTGGTGACCGGCGCGTCGTTGACCGCCGTGACGCCATGGTCCAGCACCACCGTTCCGGCGCTGTAGACCGTCGAGCCGCCGTTGGTGGTGGTGGCGACGATCGCGCCGTTGGTCAGCGCGCCGCCGCTGGCGTCCACGACCCGCGCCGTCAGGGTCGGGGCCGGACCGTTGAAGTCGACGGCCGGCGCGAAGCGGATCGCCGTCGAGGCGGCCAGCAGCACCGACGCCGCGCCCGAGGCCGCGCCGACGTTCACCCAGGTCGCGCCGTTCCAGTACTGCCACTGGCCCGTGCCGGCGGCGGAGCCGTTGGCGACGATGGCGACGCCGGCGAAGGCGTCCAGATCGGTGTCGCTGTACTGGCCGCCGAACAGGGACGAGACCGTGTTGGTCAGGGCCGCATTGGCGACGTCCTCGGTGGTCGCCGCCAGGGTTTCCGTGCCGTCGCCACCCACGGTCGGGGCGTCGTTCACGCCGAGGACGGTGATCGCGTAGCTGTCGCTGTCGCTCTTGACGCCGTCCGCGCCGGAGCCGCCGCCATCGCTGGTGACGACGGACAGGGAGTCCGTCCCGCTGAAGCCATTGTCGCCGAGATAAACGAGGCCGTTCGACGCCGCCAGGGTGGTGTTGATCGCCGCCTGCGTGCCGGTGATCGTGACGCTGGCCGTGCCATTGCCGGTAATGCCGCCCGCGGTCAGGCCGCTGGCGACATTGGTCCGCAGGGTGAGCACGCCGTTCGACACGCCGAGCGTCATCGTCATGGTCTGCGACGCCAGGGCGTCGACGTCGCTGATCTGCAGGCCGGTGATGGCGATGTTCGCGCTTTCGGCGCCCGTGGCGCTGGTGACCGCGCTGTTGACGGGCGCGTCGTTGGCGCCGCTGATGTTGAGCGTGGTCGTGCCGGTGTTGACCGTCGACCCGGCCATGTCGGGCGTGCCGTCATTCAGCGTCCAGGTGATGGTGCGGCTGGTGTTGGCGCCGTGGTTGGTCGGGTTGTCGCCCGTGGCCCAGTAGCTGACGCCGGCCAGGGCCGTCTGGTAGTGAGCCAGGGTGTCGTAGCCCGACAAGGTCAGGGTCTCGGTCGCCGCGTTCCACGACACGGTGATGTTGGTGGTGGCGATCGTGCCGGTGATCTGGCCCGATGATCCGTAGCCCAGGTGATCGTCGGCGGCGCTGGTCTCGCCGGTCGCGAACGTGCCGCCGGTGATCCGCACCGTGGCGCTGGTCAGGTAGCCCCCGTCGCTGTCGGCGACGGTCGGCGCGCCGGTCAGCAGCGTGGTCTTGGTCGCCGCCTGTTCGACGGCCGCCACGCCCGTGCCGCTCAGGCCGCTCAGCACCGGCAGCTGCGCGAAGGTCAGGCCTTCGATATTGGCGCCGGTGTGGGTGAAGCCCGGCGAGAGGCTGTCGATCAGGGTGGCCGTCGTACCCGCGCCGTCCAGCTGGAAGACGTAGATGACGTCGTCCGTGTGCGAACCGTCGGTTTCCTCGCTCTCGATATAGAGCTGGCGCAGGTTCGGATCGAACGTCATGTCGCCGGGATAGAAGGTATTGCCGCCCGGCATGCCGACCAGGGTCACCCGCGTGGCCGTGCCGCTGGAGGCGTTCTCGCTGATGTACCAGAGCGCGTTCTCGGAGGCATTGTAGTTGACGCCGCCGGACGGGTGCTGCGAGTGGGTCACGAAGTAGACGAGGTCGGTGCTCTCATCGACCTCGATATCGCCGAAATAGGTGCTGCCGTCCGGGAACTGCGACTGGACGACCAGCTGGGTATGGACGTTCGGGTTCGACAGATCGAGACGGAAGACGCCCGCCGCCAGGCCATCGATACGCTCGGTGTAGAACAGGCGGCCGATCGAGGAATTGAGCGCGAAATCCTGCGGGTCGAGGACGAAGTAACCGCTTTCATCGGCGCGGTCGTCGCTCACGGCCGTGGTCAGGAAGCCGTTATCCGTCAACGCGCCGGCCGCGTCGTAGCTGTAGACGCGGATGCCGCTCTGGCTGCCGTCCGGCGGGACTGTGCCGTCCTGATAGCCGGCGTAGATCTTCCGGTTGACCGCATCGACCTCGATCGTGTTGACGATGATATTGGTCGGGAAGGTCACGACGGCCGTCGGCGCCGCGGCGCTGCCGATCTGGCCGCGCACCAGGACGGCGTGGTCGTTGTTCTGGCTGCCGATCACCGCGAAGTAGTAGCCCGCCGCCGTATCGACGCCGATGTCGGACGTGAACGACGAGCTGAACTGGTCGTCGCCCGCACCGCCCACGCCGTTGCTGGCGACGGTGGTCTGGCTGGTTCCGTCGCTGTTGATCCGGTACAGGCGGGTGTCGGAATCGCCGCCCTCGGTGAACACCCAGAGCTGACCCGTCAAGGCCGCGCCACCGGCCCGTTGCGGAGCGTTGTCGGTGCCGTAACCGTTGGTGTTTACATGCGCCATGGATCAACCCCAAATTTGAACAGGCGCGCGGCGTGGCGCCTTGAAACTATCGGGCTGTCCTGGATGGCGAAGATTCTCGCGGGCGCTTACTAAACGCGCTTGCCCCAAGAACAATATTCACTCGGCTCCACGAATTTCCTGGCCGATGCACTGTTCAACCCTGGGTTTTCGCCGTTGGCGACTAACGCAACCCAAGACATTCACCACACTTAATTGGCGAATATTTAACTCAGAGACCGGATAGGCAACGTATTTGTTGTTCGTGACTCCGAACGTCCTTAGCTCTTCCCACCCATGTGTCGTGATTTCGACATCCGGCTTTCCATTCCCGCCCGCCATTTCGCTTTCTAGCGCGCGTGATGTTCTTGCCATAGTCAAAGCACGTCTGAGACTTTTGCCCAGCCGTCGCCATTTTGGCCGCGAAAACACATTGGCGTCTTTGACTGAACGTGCCACTAATCTTGCACCAGCGTGCCAATCTGTCGGTTGTGCGATATATTCGAGACAACTATGGCGATATTTTCAGTTCCAACGCCGTGTCCCGGACCCGCCGCGCGCCACGAGACCGACGCGCCGTCCGAGACCTCCGCGCAGCGCGTGGAGTGGATGCTGTCCGGTCATCAGGGGGCGGAGCGCTACCGGTCCGGCATGGCGCCGCTGCTCGACGTGGCGCTGCCCGACGACATGGTCTTTCATGATCATCTGCGAGGCTATCACCTGGGCCCGGCCGTGGTCGCCCGCCGCCGGTCATCGGCCCGCATCCTGACCCGCACGCGCGCCCTGGCCCGGCTGGACGGGGTCGACTCCGTGCAGGTGATCCTGCAGCTGTCCGGGACATTCCAGGGCGATTGCGACGGACGCGAGATCGACGGCGGCCCCGGCGCGATCCGCATGCTGGACATGGGCCGTCCCTTCAGCCTGACCGAGAGCGACGGCGAGATGATCGAGCTGAGCCTGGCCCGCGAGCGGCTGGACGCGGCGACGGGCGGCCGCGACGCTCACGGCCTGGTCTTTCCCGACGGCGCCGCCATTGCCCGGCTGCTGGTCGCCCACCTGGAGGGTCTGGCCCGGGCCGCGCCCGAACTGACCCCGAACGAGGCGGCGGCCGCCGCCGACGCGGCCTGCGCCCTGGCCGCCGGCCTGATCGGCGGCCGGACCGGCCTCGATCCGGCCCAGCACGGTCCCGTCGAGGGCCGGCTGTTCGCCATCGCCCGCCGCTATATCGACGCCCAACTGGACAGCCGCGACCTGACCCCGACCGCCGTCGGCGCGCATCTGGGCGTCTCGCGCCGGACGCTCTACCGCCTGTTCGACGGCAAGCACGGCGTCGCGGGCTACATCCAGCAGCGCCGCCTCGACCGCGCCTTCAGCGCCATCGCCCAGCATGCGCCCCCCGCGGCCTCGCTGGCCGAGATCGCCTATGCCCACGGCTTCCAGTCCGAGGCCCATTTCAGCCGCGCCTTCCGCGCCCGCTTCGACATGCGCCCGGGCGAGGCCCGCAGCTTCGGCCAGGACGGCCGCCGCCCGGTCGAGGTCGCCGGCCAGTCCGAGGTCGACAAGCTGCTGTCCTGGCTGCGGGGACTTTAAAGGCGCCGATGACCGCCCCCCTGTCGCCCACCCAGGTCGAGCCGCTGGCGACGGAGCAGACGGCCGCCCTCGATCGCGACGGCTATCTGCTGCTGCGCGGCGCCGTACCCGAGGCCTGGCGCCAGGGCCTGCGCGACGCGTTCGACGCCGGCGTCGGAACCCCGGACCAGTGGGGCGCGCCCAAGGGGCCGGGCTGGCGCCACGCCCTGGTCGATCTCGATCCCCTGGTGCGGCGGGCATGCCGCGCGCCGGCCCTGCTGGCGGCGGCCGGGCGGCTGGTGGGCGGCCCATTCTATTTCAGCCAGGTCGAGGGCCGCGAGCCCCTGCCCGGCGCCGGCCACCAGCCCCTGCACCGCGACGGCCTGGGCAAGCGCTGCGTCGCCGCCCTGATCTTCCTGGACGCCTATGGTCCGGACAACGGCGCGACCCGCGTGGTCCCGCGTCCTCTCGACCACGGCGCGCTGGATGAGTCCCTGGCGCGGACCCTGGCCGGCGAGGCGGGGGACATCCTGGTGTTCGACGCCGACCTGCCGCACGGGGCCACCCGAAACCGCGTCGGCGCGCGACGACGCTCCCTGCTGCTGAGTTTCCGTCCAGAGGCCGACCAGGCGGTCGACGCGGCCACCCGAGCCCTGCGCACCGTGCGGATGGACACCGCCGAGGTGTTCGTTCCGTAGCGGCCGGGGGCGTCAGTCGGTCGCACCCCGGAGCCCCCGCCCGCAACCCTCGATTAACCATCGTGGCGCTTACTCGAACCTTCCGGCAACCTTGAGCGATCCGCTTTGGTTCATTCGTCCGCTCTCCTCTCGGCCGTTGAGGCTTTGGGCCCGTCACCGCAGGACGCCCCCGTGCCGGTGGCGCGGCCGTTCATGCCGTCGGCCGAGGCGATCCTGCCGTATCTTCAGCGGATCGACGCCAAGCGCTGGTATTCCAATTTCGGCCCGCTGCTGATCGAGCTGGAAGCCCGCCTGGCGGCGCGGTTCACGCGTCCGACCCTGGCCTGCACCGCCGCCAACGGCACCCAGGCCCTAACCCTGGCCCTGCTGGCGCTGAACGCCAAGCCGGGCGGCCTGTGCCTCATGCCGGCCTGGACCTTCGTCGCCACCGCCCATGCCGCGATCCAGGCGGGTCTCGTGCCCTGGTTCGTCGACGTCGATCCCGTCACCGGCGTGCTGGACGCCGACCATGTCCGCGAGCGCCTGGCGCACGCGCCCGGCCCCGTCTCGGCGGTGATCCCGGTGGCTTCGTTCGGCCGGCCGCTGGATCCCGCGCCGTGGGCCAGGCTGCGGGAAGACACCGGCCTGCCGGTGGTCATCGACGCGGCCGCTTCGTTCGACAGCGTCAGCGCCGCCCCGGTCCCGACCATGGTCAGCCTGCACGCCACCAAGTCGCTGGGCGTCGGCGAGGGCGGCTTCATCGCTTCCGAAGACCCAGCCTTCATCGCCCGCTTCCGGGGCCTGACCAGCTTTGGCTTCATGGGCGACCGCGAGGCGCGGTTCCCAGCCAACAACGCCAAGCTCAGCGAATATACCTGCGCGGTCGGCCTGGCCGCCCTGGACCAATGGACCTCGACCCGCACGGCCTACGCCGCCACGGCCCAACGCCTGCGCATGGCCCTGCTGCACACGCCGTCGGTCGTCTTCCAGCCCGGCTGGGGCCCGGAGTGGGTGTCCAGCACCTGCGTGGTCGAACTGCCCGCCGGGTCCGCCGACGCCGTCGAAGCGGCGCTGCGGGACCTGGGCGTCGACACCCGCCGCTGGTGGGGCCATGGCTGCCACACCAGCCGAGCCTTCGCGTCCTGCCCGGCCGATCCGCTGCCGGTCACCGCCCGCCTGGCGGCCGCGTCCCTGGGCCTGCCCTATTTCGCCGACATGACGCTGGACCAGGTCAACCGCGTCGGTCTCAGCCTCGCGCAAGCCCTGGCCTGAGCCCGCTCTGCGACGCCGCGCCGCATCCGCGCGGCCTTATGGTTAACCGGTCTTTAGAACTTGGAACCCTAGTCTCAGCCGTCGGTTGAGGAGCGTCCGAGTCAGGTGGGCACCAGCGGAAAAATCGTCGCGATCGCCAGCCACCTGCCCGAGCGGGTGCTGAGCAATGACGACCTGGCCGCGCTGTATCCCAGCTGGCCGGCCGACAAGATTCTCGACAAGACCGGCGTCCAGACCCGCCATATCGCCGCCCCCGACGAAACCGCCGTCGACCTGGCGCAGGCCGCCGCCGAGGCGCTGTTCGCCCAGGGCCGCGTCGCGCCGAGCGACATCGACTACCTGCTGTTCTGCACCCAGGCGCCGGATCACATCCTGCCGACCTCGGCCTGCATCCTGCAGCGGCGGCTGGGGCTGCGGACGGACATCGGCGCGCTGGACTTCAACCTTGGCTGCTCGGGCTTCGTCTACGGCCTGTCGATGGCCCAGGCCCTGATCGCCAGCGGCCAGGCGCGACGCGTGCTGCTGCTGACCGCCGACACCTATTCCAAGCTGATCCATCCGATGGACCGCGGCGTGCGCAGCCTGTTCGGCGACGGCGCGGCCGCCACCCTGATCGAAGCCGTCGAGACCGATACGCCAGCCCTGGGTCCCTTCGTGTTCGGCACGGACGGATCGGGGGCCGAGAACCTGATCGTCCCGGCCGGGGGCTTCCGCCAGCCGCGCACGGCGCAGACGGCCGTCGTCACCGAGGACGCCTCGGGCAATCTGCGCTCGGCCGATCATCTCTACATGAACGGCGCGGCGATCATGACCTTCACCCTGGGGGCGGTCCCGGCGGCGATCGACAAGCTTCTGGCCCGCGCCGGCGCCACGCTGGACGACTACGACGCCGTCGTGCTGCACCAGGCCAGCGCCTTCATCCTCGACCGCCTGCGCCGCAAGCTGGCCGTGCCCGAGGACCGCTTCGTGGTGGCCCTGCGCGACTGGGGCAACACCGTCTCATCCACCATTCCCATGGCGCTGGAACCGCTGGTCAGGGACGGGCGTCCGCGCCGCGTCCTGCTGGTCGGGTTCGGCGTCGGCTATTCCTGGGCCGCCGCCCAGGCCCTTCTCTAGGAGCCCCTTATGCAAGAACTGTACGCCGGCCTGGCCGAGATCTTCGAGACCGACACCGCCGAGGTGAACGCCGACACCGTCCTGGCCAACCACAACTGGGACTCGCTGGCCATCGTCTCGACCATCGCCCTGGTCGACGAGATCCGCGGCGAGCTGCTGGACGGTTCGGCCCTGGCCGAATGCGTGACGGTGGCCGACATCGTCGCCCTGATCCCCCAGGCCCAAGCGGCCTGATCATGACCACGGCCACGTCCGCCGCCGGTGAGCGTCCGCGTCGGGGCGGCTACGCCCTGTCCGGCGTCGCCCTACGCGGCGTGGTCTGCGCCGTACCCGGCGCGCCTGTGCCCAACGCCGTGATCGCCGAGACCCTGGGCGATCAGGCCGTGGCCGACGTCGTCAAGATGATCGGGGTCGAGACCCGCCACTGGTCCGCCCCGGACCAGACCACCGCCGACCTCTGCTTCGCGGCCGCCCGGCATCTGCTCCAGAAGCTGGACTGGGACTCCGACAGCGTCGACGCCGTGATCTTCGTCACCCAGACCCCGGACCATCCGCTGCCGGCCAGCGCCTGCCTGCTGCACGGCCGCCTGGGCCTGGCCGCCGACTGCCAGGCCTTCGACGTCAATCTGGGCTGCTCGGGCTATGTCTACGGGCTGTGGCTGGCGGCCAGCCTGATCCAGTCCGGCTGCCGGCGCGTCCTGTTGCTGGCGGGCGAGACCATGAGCCGCCTGGTCGATCCCAACGATCGCGGCACGGCCGTCCTGTTCGGCGACGCCGGCTCGGCCTCGGCCATCGAGCACGATCCCACCGCGCCGGTGATGCGCTTCCGCCTGGGCTCCGACGGCTCGGGGGCTGGCGCGCTGATGGTGCCGCAGGGCGGCTTCCGCCCCGTCGATCCCGACCGCGCCTTCACCCTGGACCCGAGCCGCCTGCACATGGACGGCGGCGAGGTGTTCACCTTCACCCTGCGCGAAGTGCCCAGGCTGGTGGCCGCCATCCTGGCCGACGCGGACATGACCGGCGACAGCGTCGACGCCTATCTGCTGCACCAGGCCAACCGCTTCATGTTGCGCCACATCGGCAAGAAGATCGGCGCCACGGACACCGACCGCCTGCCGATCAATATCGACCGCTATGGCAACACCAGTTCGGCGACCATTCCGCTGCTGCTGGCCGACGACATGGCCCAGCGCCTGACCACGGGGGCGGAGACGCTGATGCTGGTCGGCTTCGGCGTCGGCCTGTCGTGGGGCGCGGTCTTGGCCGAGTTCGGGCCGCTGGCCTGCGCCGAGGTGATCTCCGCATGACCTTCTCGGCTGACGCGCTGAAGGATCGCTCCATCCTGGTCACCGGCGCCTCCTCGGGGCTGGGCCGCGCCACCGCCGCCCTGATCGCCCGGTGCGGCGGCCGGGTGATCGCCACCGGCCGCGACGAAGCGCGTCTGGCCGCCACCCTCGAGGCCCTCCCCGGTGACGGCCACACCGCCTTCGCCGCCGAGCTGAACGAGGCCGACGCGGTCGCCGATCGCATCTCGGCCATCGCCACGGAGGCCGGCGGCCTGGACGGCGTCTTCCACTCGGCCGGCAGCGAGCTGGTCCTGCCGGCCCGCCTGACCAAGTCCAAGCAGATCGACGGCGTGTTCGGGGCGGCGGTGCACGGCGCCCTGGGTCTCGGCCGCGCGGCCGGCAAGGCCAATGTGATGAAGCCCGGCGCGTCGATCGTGCTGATGTCCTCGGCCGCCGCCCACCGCGGTCGCGCCGGCATGATGGCCTATTCCGCCGCCAAGGCCGCGATCGAGGGCCTGACCCGCTCCTTGGCCTGCGAGCTGGCCCCCAAGGCCATCCGCGTCAACGCCATCGCCGCCGGCGGGGTCGAGACCGAGATGCACGCGCGCCTGGCCCGGGGCCTCTCAGACGCCGGCATGAGCGCCTACGAGGCCCAGCACCCGCTCGGCTTCGGTCAACCCGACGACGTCGCGGGCGCCGCCGTGTTCCTGCTGTCGCCCGCCGCCCGCTGGGTGACCGGCGCGGTGTGGGCCGTCGACGGCGGCTACCTGGCCAGCTGAGGGGAAGGCGCGCGATGACGGACTATGTGCTGGTCGGCGGCGGGGCCTTCGCCCGCGAGATCCACGACTGGTTCGCGCCGGGCCTGCCCGAGGGCGACCGCTTCGTCGGCTATCTGGACGACGGCGACCGGCCGATGGCCGCCTTCGGCCGCGACCTGCCGCAGCTGGGCGACACCAGGGCCTATACGCTCGCCCCCAACCAGCGCCTGGTGATGGCGGTCGCCGGTCCGGCCGGCAAGGTCGCCCTGGCCGGACGGCTGGGCGGCCCCGACGCCTTCGCCACCCTGCTGCATCCGCGCGCCTGGGTCTCGGCCTCGGCCAGGCTCGGACGCGGCGTGGTCGTGGGTCCGTTCGCCGATGTCTCGGCCGACAGCCGGGCCGGCGACCTCGTCACCATCAACGCCCATTCGGGCCTGGGCCACGACGCCAGCCTCGGCGACTTCGTCACCCTCAGCGGCTATGTCGACCTGACCGGCGGCGTCACGGTCGGCCCGCGCTCGTTCTTCGGCTCAGGCGCGCGGGTGCTGCCGCGCCTGTCGATCGGCGCCGACTGCACGATCGGGGCCGGCGCGGTCGTGGTGCGCGGCTGCGAGGACGGGGTGACCCTCTACGCGGCGCCGGCGAGGCGGCTTTGAGCCCTCTCGACACCACCCTGCTGAACGGCTTCTGGCACCTCGTCGCCCACCGCGGCGAGCTGGCCGAGCCGGGCGCCTTCCTGCGCCTGGACTGGGCCCTGGGCGACCTCGTGCTGCACAATGACGAGGGCCAGATCGTCGCCTTCGACAATGTCTGCCCGCATCGCGGCGGGCGGTTCTTCGTCGAGGACCACGGCGTCGGCCGCGCCGTCTGCCCCTATCACGGCTGGAGCTATCGCGGCGGCCAGGTGCGCGTCCCGCTGGCCAAGACCTTCCCGCCCGGCGCTCTGGACAAGGTGGCCTTGCGCCGCTTCCAGACCGCCTGGTGCGGCGACTTCCTCTTTGTCGGGATCGCGCCCGCGCAAGACCTGGAGGCCCAGCTGGCCGGGGCCTTCGCGCCGCTGGCCGAAGTCTCCGGTCACATCGCCGGCCGCCGCGACTTCAACGCCTTCGAATTCCAGGCCGACTGGCGGGTGGCCGTCGAGAACGCGCTGGAGACCGACCACGTCAACGCCGTCCACCCCCACACCCTGGCGCAGCTGGGGCTGAAGGAGGAGGCCACGGTCCACGACGGCCTCAACGTCACCTATACGGGCCACGTCACCGACAGCCGCACGCTGCGGGGCCTCAAGACCCTGAACCGCTTCTTCGACGTCGACGGCGCCTATCCGGGCTATTGGACGATCTATGTCTTCCCGTTCGCCATGGTCTCCTCGACCTTCGGCTATTCCTATTCGCTGCAGACCTTCCTGCCGTCGGCCACCCCGCGCCGGTCGCACTTCTGCAGCCGCCTGCTGGCCGGCAAGATCAAGCCCGGCTACGAGACCGCCGTCGCGGCGTTCCTCGACTCCAGCGCCCGGGTCAACCGCCAGATCTTCGACGAGGATCACGCGATCTGCGCCCGCGTCAGCCCCCACTACGACCTGACCTCCGCCGACCGGGTGTTTTCGCCCGGCGAGGCCCGCGTCGCGCGCCTGCACGCGATCCTGGCGGCGATGACCCAGCAAAAGGATTTGCCCTGATGGCCCTGTTCGATTTCCTTCAGGAAGGCGCCCAGGAGCGGTACCTGCCCTCGATCCAGATCATCGCCGAGCGTTGGGACATCATGCTCGGCGAAGACGCCCTGGACGGCGTCAACGACTATACCTTCGCCGAGAGGGTGATCAGCCTGCTGGAAAGCGGCAAATACCCGGCCGACTTCATCCTGCAGGTGATCTCCGACCTCGGCTCGATCGCCTGGTGGCGCGGCCCGCATCTGGGCGATGGCCACGCGGCCCGGGTCGCGGCCCTGGCGCGGCGCCTGCACCTGAACGGCGCCGACGCCCTGATCCTGCCGCCGCGCGACATTCCGCTCGGCGCCGTCCGGCGCGCCCACGTGGTCTTCGCCGGCGACCTGGCCGGCCCGTTTCACTCGCCCTCGCGCGGCGCGATCGACTATGTCGCCGCCCTGGCCATGGACCCGACGGTCGAGCGGATCGACCTGCACCATGGCGGCGATATCAAGGACAATATGCAGGCCTATATCGACGAGCGCCTGGGCCACATCCCGCCCGAGCGCGGCGTGCGGCTGATCTCGACGGTCGAACACCCCGACTACCTGGTCGACACGATCCGCAAGGGACCGTGCACCTATCACTTCTGGTGCGAGCCGATCATGGCCCCGCAGATCACCATCGCCAGCCGCCTGGGCCCCACGGTGATGTTCACCTGCGGCGACGAGCCGCCGCCGCAGTACGCCGACGTCTTCTGGTACTTCCACGAGCCCCAGTACATGGCGCCGATCTGGAAGCGCCGGGGCGCGCCGGCCAGCTTCATCCGCAACTATGTTCAGAGCCTGTCGGGGCCGTTCTACGACGAGGGTCCGCCCGCCCCGCGTTCCCGCGCCGAGGTCCACCTGCCGCAGGACGCCTTCGTCATCGCCACGGTCGGCAACCGCCTGGCGGTCGATCTGGACGAGACCTTCGTCACCGGGATGGAGAAGATCCTGCGCGACCGTCCCAACTGCATCTGGCTGGTGGTCGGCGGCCTGCCCGACAATCTGCTGGACGCCTGCCAGGCGATTCTGGGCGATCAGTTCCGCTACATCTACCAGGACCTGGAACTGGCCCGGCTGATGACCACGGTCGACGTGTTCGCCAACCCGTTCCGCCAGGGCGGCGGCAACAGCGCCATGATCGCCCTGACGGCGGGCGCGGTGCTGCTGACCACCAAGGACGGCGACGTCGCCTCCATGGCCCCGCCCGAGCATCGCGCCAAGGACCCCGACGACTATTTCGCCCGCCTGGCGACGCTGATCGACACGCCCGCGACCCTGGACGCCTGGCGCGGCCCGCAGCGGGAACGCTGTCGGCTGATGACTGACCAGACCCACTTCCTCAGCGCGCTGAAGGCCATGATCGACCTGGCTCATGAACGCTTCGAGGCCCGCCAGGGCCGCACCCTGACCTCGGTGGTCAACGAGGACTGAGGGTTCGGACGAGGGTCGGGACCAGCGGCCCGTTCCGGCTCAGGCCGCCGCGAGCGCCGGCCCGGACAGCGCATCATCGTCATGCGCGTCCGGCCAGGTCGTCCGGCGGGCCAGGCGCGGCGACAGGAACAGCAGCGGCAGTTTCACGGCCAGCAACTCGCCGTGGATGAACCCGTCGACCGCGCGCTCGTAGGTGTTCGCCTGGCGTCGGCCATGGTCCGCGAGCCAGCCGTCATAGGGCGCCCAGTGGCTGGGTTCGTCCTGTTCGATCACACGGAAGATCTTGGTCAGGGACCCATCCCCGAGGACCCAGGGGTTGCGAAGCAGCACCTCGACCTGCCGGTAGCCTCGCTTCTCGGTGAGGGAGATGATCCGGCAGAGGCGTTCGAACAGATCCTCGCGGCCGATCAGCGCGGGGTCCAGCGCGTCGATCGGCGACCGGAACATGATCTCGACGAAGCGGTCGATGTGGCCGCAGGCGCGATCCACGTTCAGCGGCATGACGCCCCGCCGTTCGAACCATCGCCGGAACATCATGTAGTGCTTGCGCTCGTCGGCGCGGTGCTTCTCGATCAGATCGATCAGCTTGTGATCGTCCGGCCAGCTCGAACGGACCGCCCACAGCATGCGGTCGATCGCCGTGTAACCGCGGTGCTCGTTGTAGATGTAGATCGAGCACAGAAGATCGAGATAGCGGTCTCTGAACGCGCCAGCCATAGGCTCAACCCCAGTCAACCGGTTCCGGTTGGCGCCGATGCGCCGCGAACCTTCACCACAACGGTCTGTCGGCGCGCCCGTTCCGCCCGGCCGCTCGGCCTTGTGTTATATTATATCACTACTAGATAGGAGCCATCGGGCGGGACCGGATGTCGGCGGAGGCCGCGTCTGAATGTCCCGCGACGCGTAGATCAGGAACGCCTTCATGACCCCCACCCTCGCCAAGGCCCTCGACGCCTCCGCCGTTGGCCTGTCGGCCCTGTGCCTGGTCCACTGCCTGGCCTTGCCGGCGCTGGCCCTGCTGCTGCCGGTGCTGGGCCTGTGGGCGCAGGCCGAGTGGGTGCACGTGGCCTTCGTGCTGGTCGCCGCGCCGGTCGCGGCGCTGTCGTTCGTCGACCTGTCCACGCGTCGGCCGCGCTCCTGGCCGCTGGCGACGGCGGCGGTCCTGGGCCTGGCCCTGATGATCGCCGGCGCCCTGGAGTTTCCGGCCGCCGCCGACGAGCGCGCGCTGACCGTGCTGGGCGGCCTGCTGCTGGCCGGCGCGCACCTGGCCAACTGGCGCCGCCGGCACAACGACGCGCGCTGCGCGGCCTGCGAATAGGATTGCGGGGCCGGCGCCGGGCGACATTCAGAGGGTCGACTTGACCTGGCGACGCCGCGGCCGGCCATGGACCTGTCGGCGTCCGCGCCGGGAATTCCCCTGACCGTCACCGGGCCTTCGTCAGTCCAGACCGACCTTGCCGGGCGCCCAGTAAGCCTTGGTGGCGATGCGCGCCGGCGAGACTTCGTTGAGCTTCAGGCCCTGGCGAAGCTTTTGGATCGCGCCCGCCCTTCCGGTCAGAACGAAAGACGCGCCAGCGGCGACCCTTGACGCGAGCGCAGCCGCCATCGCCTCGAGATGCGCGTCATCAGGGGTCCTTTTGAACAGCGCCGCGTCGGACAGACCCAGGCGCATCGCGACCGCCCTGGCGTGATCGACGTCGCCGACCTCAAAGACGCACGCGAGGGTTCGGGCGCTGTCCCGCGCGGCCAGCGCATGGGCCAGGCCCATCGAGGTTTCGTCGCCGAAAACGACAATCGGTCCCGCCAGGCCCGCGACATCCAGCGAGGGGCGCGGACCGAAGATATCGCATTCAGCGCCGGGTTCGAGCGCTTCAAGCCAGCCGCTTCCTGGTCCGTCGCCGTGCGCGTAGCCGAGAATTCGGGTGCGCCCCTCGGCGCCGTCCCAGGCCATCGGGGTATAGGTTCGCGCCACGAACGCCGAGCCCATGGCGATCTGGATCTTTTGTCCTGGCGTCCAGTTCACGCCAGCCAAGGCCGGCCCCTCCAGCGTGATCAGCCGGAAGCGAGGGGCCAGCGACTTTATGGCGGCGACGGTCGCGCGCCTCATCAGAAGCCGCGTCAGCGCCTGGCTCAGCCGCCCGGGCGGCTTGGGCTTCGGGCGCAAGGACAGGATCATCTTGGCCATCAGCCCACCCTCACGGCGAACTCGTTGCCGCGACCTTCGTCGAGCGGCAGCGTCTGGGCGAGGTAACCGTTGGCCGGGTCACGGACATAGGCGAGATAGTCCGGGTCGAAGGCGTTCTCGCCCAGGACGACGGCGCCGGGTCGCAGGTAAGGCTCGACCAGCTTGAGCACCGGCAGGTAGAGCGAGAACGCGCCGTCCACCAGCAGCAGGTCGACCTCGCCGCCAGCGTCCTTCAGCGTCTCGCGCGCATCGCCTTCGCGGATCTCGACCAGATCGCCAAGGCCCGCCGCCTCGAGGTTGGCGCGGGCGCGCGCCACCTTGCCGGGCTCGAATTCAGACCCGACGAGCCGTCCGCCGCCGTTGTCGCGCAGGGCGGCGGCCAGATAGATCGTCGAAATCCCCATCGAGGTGCCGAACTCGACGATACGGGTCGCCTTGCAGGCGCGCGCCATCGCGTAGAGAAACCGCCCATAGGTTGGGGTGACCGCCAGATAGTTGCCGGCATAGCGGTGATAGACCGCCCGGTAGTCGGAGCGCTCTTCGGCCAGCAGGCCGGCGATCAATTCCTCCATCGAGGCGCCCGGCGCCCGAGGGTCGTCATCATGGCTTCGACATGCTCGCGGTCGGAGGTCTCGGCGTCCCCATGCAGCTGGGTCAACAGCTTGGCGACCCGTTCGCTGGCCAGTGTGGTCACGATGATTCCCTTGCGATGCGCGAAGCCGACCCGATCTCGACTTCTCCTGGCTGATCGGATAGCCGGGAGCGAGACTGGCGTCATTCCGAAGGACGGACAGAATGTTATCCAATCTCGCCATCGGCGATATTCGCTCCGGACGCGCGACATGCCGATCCTGAACATCGCGGACGCGGACGCGGAAGATGACTGGATCGAGCCTGACGACGTGCCGCGTCCCATCGTGGCCCTTGGCGCGGCGATGGAAGGCGTTGGCGAGGTCGAGATCGACCATCATCGCCACCGGAAGGGACAGATCATCCTGGTGCAGCAGGGCGCGCTCAGCTGCGAGGTCGAGGGCGGCCTGTGGATCGTGCCGCCGCGCAGCGCCATCTGGATCCCCGGCGGGGCGCTGCACGCCGTCAAGGCCAGCGGCGCGCTCGTCGGCTACAACGCCTTCATCGATCCGGACGTCGGCGCGGGCCTGCCCAAGGCGTGCCGGGCCGTGTCGGTGACGCCCTTGCTGCGCGAACTGCTGACCCGCGCGGCGCACCTGCCGTACCTGTACGAGGAAGGCGGCGCCAATTCGCGGCTGGTGGCCGTGCTGCTCGACGAGCTGGCCGCGGCCAAGGTCGAGGACCTTCACCTGCCGATGCCGGCCGACCCTCGCCTGCGCAAGATCGTCGACGAGATGATGGCCGCGCCGGCCGCGCGCGGAACCCTGGACAGCTGGGCCAGGCGCGCCGGCCTGAGCGGCCGAACCTTGATGCGCCTGATCGCCCGGGAAACCGGCATGAGCTTTGGCCGCTGGCGCCAGCAACTCGGCATCGTACTGGCCGTGAAGTGGCTGGCCGAGGGGGCTTCGATCCAGGCGGTGGCCGCCGACCTCGGCTATGAGAGCACGCCCAGCTTCGTGACCATGTTTCGCAAGGCGCTTGGCGCGTCGCCGGGCCGCTACATGGCCGAACGGCATCCGGCGCGCGGTTGATCCGTCCAAGGCTGGGCCGCCGGGTCAGGGCGTGAGCGCGTCCCGCGCGCCGGAGCATCTGGAAGCGCTTTCAGGCCCTCGAATGAATTTTGACTCTTCCGTCAAAAGATTTAGCCAAGGCCCAGATACACCAAACCCGTCGCGGGGGATAATCGCGACGGGCTGGCTATTTTCTCGATCATTCGATCTAGGCGGGCGTTTCCTCCCCGAAACGCCGAAGAACGGGAGCTCTCTGTTGGGCTCGTTTCGTCCTTGCATCGTCTAGAAACGTCAAATTCATGACGGTGTCAACGCGGCAAATCCCTTTTTCGCAAAGGTTTGGCCGAATTTTTGACGCGAGCGCCGTAGTTTGGACCGGAAAGTCGATTTTACGTCGTGAATTCATGTTATATTTTGACGATATCGTCAAAACTCAGCGACTGAGCGCGACGGTGAAGCGATCCAGCACCGCCGAGCGCGACTCGAACACATAGTCCGGACGCGACACGGTGACGGGCTCGACCCCGGCGGCGGCCAGGGCGGCGGCGGCGTCGAACAGGTCGCCGGTGGCCAGCAGGGCGCCGTTGGCCCGGCGCGAGCCGCCCTTGGCGACGAACGCGGCGACGGCCGCCTGGCCCGCCGCGTCCTGCTCGGCCGGCCAGACCAGCGCGGCCAGCTTGCCGGCCCGGCCCTTGGCCTCGACCACGGCCAGCAGGCGCTTCAGGCTGTCCAGTTGCGACGGCGACCACGCCGCGATCAGCGAGGCGGTCAGCTGGGCCTGGCTCTTGAGGATCACCCCGTCCGACAGGATCTTCAGGCCGTTGGCGGCCAGGGTCGCCCCGGTGGTGGTGATGTCGACCACCAGCTCGGCCGCGCCGGCGGCTGGGGCCCCCTCGGTGGCGCCGCTGCTCTCGACGATGCGGTAGTCGGCGACGCCGTGGCGGGCGAAGAAGGCGCGGGTCTGGGTGACGTACTTGGTCGCCACGCGCAGGCGGCGGCCGGTCTTGGCCAGATGCAGGTGCCCGACCTCGTCGACATCGGCCATGGTGTCGACGTCCAGCCAGTTCTTGGGCGCGGTCACCACCAGGTCGGCGCGGCCGAAGCCGAGGGCCCGCAACAGCATGACCCGGCTGTCCATGTCGTCGCCGCGCTCGCGCAGCAGGTCCTCGCCGGTGACGCCCAGGTGCAGGTCACCGCTGTCGAGGCCGGCGGCGATGTCGCCCGCCGACAGCAGCCGCACCGAGACGCCCGGCAGGCCGGCCAGCTCGGCCGAATAGCCGCGCGCGCCGCCGGTCATCTCCAGCCGGAAGCCGCAGTCGGCCAGCCAGGCCTCGACCTGGTCCTTCAGGCGGCCTTTCGAAGGGATGGCGAAGATCATCGGCTCATTCTTCTCTTGGGGGGCAGTCATTCGCCGCCTCCCGCATAGGCGCGCGCCGGACGGACCATGCAGCCCACCGCGCCGGTGTTGGTGGAGACGCCCAGCTTGGCCGGGAGTCCGTCATAGCGGCCGCCAGCGGCCAGCGGCCGCTCAGCGCCAAGAGCGGCCGAATGAACCTCGAACAGGTAGCCGTCGTAATAGCCGAAGGCCCGGCCGAAAGCGGCGGCCAGGGTGGCCTTCTCGAGCGGCACACCACGCTCGGCCATGCCCGACAGGCGCGAGCGCCAGCCGGCGATGGCGGCCTTCAGGCTCGCGTCGTTCGGTCCCGCGAGCGCCGTGATCGCGTCGAGCGCCGCGTCCGGACGATCCGAGACGGCGAGGAAGGCGCGGACCTTGTCGGCCTGCGCCGCGTCCAGACGACCGGCCTTGGCGGCCTCGGCGCGCTCGACCAGGCGGTGGGCGATCTCGGCCGGGCGGCGGCCGCCGACGGGCTCGATCCCGGCCAGCGACCACAGCTCCTGCAGCACCGCCGAGGCCTCGGTCTCGGGCAGGCCGGCCAGCAGCGACGCGATCCGCGACTGCTCGCCGGTGGGCGCGGCCACGTCGCCGTCCAGCTCGGCCTTCAGCTGGCGCGGCTTGGCGAAGGCGCGCTTGAGCCGGGCGGCCAGGGGCGGCGCCAGGTCCAGGCTGTCGACGAAGGCGGCGAACAGCGAGACGTCGCCGAGGATCATCGACAGGTCCGATCGTCCGCCAGCGGCGGAAGACGCCCAGGCCAAGGCGGCGATCTCGGCGTCGGCGGCCACCGGGTCGCCCGCCTCGAACGCCTCGACGCCCAGCTGCAGGAACTCCTCGGCCCGGTCCGAGCCGCGCGGGGCGACCCGGAAGGCCTTGCCCTCGTAGCGACGCCGCGCCGGTTGCCCTCCGTTCTCGAAGTGCTGCCGGGCCACCGCGACCGTGAAGTCCGGGCGCAGGCAGGCCTCCTCGCCGCCGTCGCCGGAAACGACGAACAGCCGCGAGCGCATGGCCTCGCCGGTCAGGTCCAGCAGCAGGCCCAGGGGCTGCAGCACCGGCGCGTCGGTCAGGGCCGCCCCGGCGAGCAGAAGCGGAGCGCGGATGGCGTCGAGCGCCTCCGCCGGAATGGAACGCTCGAGCCTCATCAACTAGCCCTCGATGATCTTGCGCACCGCCGCGACCAGCTGGTCGCGCGGAATGGTCTGCTGGCCCGGACGCTCGGCCTTCCAGGCGGCGTTGTCGGTCACCCCCTCGGCGGCCTGGCGGCCCGCGTCGAGGTCCTTGATGGTCACCGTGCCGGCGGCGATCTCGTCGCCGCCCAGCATGACCACGGCCGGCGCGCCCCGGCGGTCGGCATATTTCATCTGCGGCTTCATGCCCGAGGTCCCCAGATAGACCTCGGCGGCGATGCCCGCCGCGCGCAATTGTCCGACCACGGAGAAGTACTCAGGCATGTGCGCCTGGTCGAACGCGATCACCACCACCGGCCCGCGCGCCGCGCCGCCCGGCTCGCGTCCGGCCGCCCGCAGCGCCGCCGCCAGGCGGGTGACGCCGAACGAGAAGCCCGTCGCCGGCGTCACGGCGCCCGTGAACCGCGCCACCAGGTCGTCATAGCGCCCGCCGCCGCCGATCGAGCCGAACGAGACCTTGGCGCCCTTCTCGTCAACAGTGGAAAGCAGCAGCTCGGCCTCGAACACCGCGCCGGTATAGTATTCCAGCCCCCGGACGATCGACGGATCGATGAAGGCCTGGTCGTCGGCGATGCCCAGGCTGGTCAGGGCCGCGTCGATCCGCGACAGCTCCAGCAGGCCCTCGTCGCCCTCGGCCGAGCCGCCGATCACCTTGGCGATATTGTCCAGCGTCGCGGCCCGACCACCGGCGCTTCCCCCAAGAGTTCCGGCCGACACGAAGTCCAGCACCGAGTTCGATCGCCTTGCCCTTCAGGCCCGCGCCCTTGGTGAAGTCGCCGCTCTCGTCCAGGCGCCCCTCGCCCAGCAGCAGCCGGACCCCGTCCACGCCAAGACGATCCAGCTTGTCGACCGCGCGCAGCACGGCCAGCTTCTGGCCGGCGCTTTCCGCCCCCGCCGAGGTCAGCAGGCCGTTCAGCAGCTTGCGATTGTTGATCTTCAGCACCGCCGCGCCGCGCGGCAGGCCGGCCGCCTCCAGCCCCTCGACGGCCATGGCGATGATCTCGGCGTCGGCCTCCGGACGGGCCGAGCCCACCGTGTCGGCGTCGCACTGGATGAACTGGCGGAAGCGCCCCGGCCCCGGCTTCTCGTTGCGCCACACCGGCCCGAAGGCGTAGCGGCGGAACGGCTTGGGCAGGGTCTCCCAGTTCTGGGCCGCGAACCTCGCCAGCGGCGCGGTCAGGTCGTAGCGCAGCGCCATCCACTGGTCGTCATCGTCCTGCAGCGCGAACACGCCCTCGTTGGGCCGGTCGCTGTCGGGCAGGAACTTGCCCAGGGCGTCGGCATATTCGAACGCCCCGGTGTCCAGGGCCTCGAAGCCGTAGCGCTCATAGACCGCCGACACCGCCTCCAGGATCGCCCGCTCGGCCCGCAGGTCGCGGGCGCGCTTGTCGGCGAAGCCGCGCGGGGCGCGAGCCTCGGGGCGGAAGTCTTGCGGGGTGTTCGTAGAGTCGTCGGTCATCGTCGGTCCTTAGATCTTCAAGGCTTCGACGGATGGCGCTTTAGCCAAGCCCCATCCGCTAGGCGGGGCTCTGGCTGGGTCGCTCGGCTTAGAGCGCGCGGACCCGGCCGATCCCGCGAGGCGAGTTCGGATGGTGGTGGCAGCCGTGGTGGTGCGGCAGGCGGGTCATCGGGCGGGGGTGTAGCGGATGAGGCGGGAGAGGGGAAGGGGGTGAGCTAACAGGTGACCCTCGCCTAATAGACTTCACAGCGGGAATCCCATCTTCTTCGCCTTATGGGAGGGTGGAATGGGAAAAACCGTATTTGTCCTTGGAGCGGGAGCCTCAAAGGACTTTGGCGAACACATGCCTGTCGGCGACGAATTGGCCGCCCAATCGACAGCACCTTGATCACCGAATTTTCGGAGGCGTCACCATCAGGCGAAGGCCTCATAAAGGATTCCTTCCGACAGGGTGGAGGTTTGTTGTCAGACCACAGGCGAGCAGCGCTACAGATCTGCAAAAGCCTGCACTCCAAGCCCTCGATCGACGAACTCATCGATGAATGGAAAGCGTACCCCGAGTTCGCAAACGTTGCGAAACACGCGATTGCCGCATCGCTGCTCACAGCGGAGAGCAATAGCGCGCTCATGATCCCGATAAATGACGAGGTCAGATGGGCGATGACCTTTCGGCCTTTGAGGGGTAGCTGGGCGAGCTGGCTATTTCGAAACGTAGGCGGCAGCGGCGTCCAACGCAGGCACGCATTTCAGGCTTTCAGCGACGTTGCATTCGTCACCTTCAACTACGATCGTTGTCTTGAGCAATTCCTTCTAGCGAATTTCATTCACACTTGCGATTTGGCAGAAGATGTCGCTCGCGCCGCCTTGAAGCAGGTTGAAATCCACCACGCCTATGGCTCGTTGGGAGCTATTGAACCAGCGAACACTCCAGTTGCAGCGCCTTTCGGCTCCATAACTCCGTGGGCAGTCAAGAGCGCGGCAGGTCAAATCAAAACATTCACGGAGGAAGTAGAAAGCGGAGCTGCCGAAAAAATTCGACGGACTATCGCGAGCGCTAACCGCATCATTTTCCTAGGCTTTGGATTCCACAAACGGAACCTGGACCTGCTCTTCGGCACGGATCTAGACTGCCCGAACGTACCGGTCGCTGGAACCTGCACACTTCTCGAAACGCGCGCTTGGCGGATCCCCGCCGGACGCTTTGGCACCGCTAAACACCAAATCTGGGAGCGCGCCTTCGCGGCGGACTTCATGGGCCGAAGAGGGGAAGAGGCTCTATTCGATTAAATCAGAAAACGTGCCATCGACATTAGCTTGATCACTCCTGACGCACCGAGAGACGATCAAAGGACCGAGCAAACTGTTCCCAAGACAGCGATAACTCGATGGGGAGGGCGACATGAGTAGCTTAGGCGCATGGCTGGAAGCGCACGATAAGCTCGCCGGTTGGGCACAGTTTTTCGGTGCTGTGCTTGCGTTGGTAGTAACGTACTTCACCGCCTTCGCACCTACCTGGCGGCGCAAACGGCAACTGCAAAGCACTGCCGCCCGATTACTGGCGAACGGCTTTGAAATGGTCGAGAGCTATCACCGCACGTCAGCGCATTTCGCGCCTTTCTCACTATCCGTACGCGCAGCGGCGCTATCGATGACGTATGTTGCGGATGAGATGAGCCGCTTTCCGGTATTTGAGCTGGACGATCAAGGATCGAAATCGCTCGCTAGGCGCCTCGCGGCCATGAATTCAATGCTCGGCCTGACCCGCTTATATCTCGAAGATTTCGCTGCTCAAATCGAAGGCCGCACGGCGGACAATGTTGAGCGGGCAGAATTACGAGCTTTTCTAGAAAATCAAATCCACTACGCGCTTGGCATAGCGAGGGGCGATGATCTTGAACGCCCAACATGGCCCACCGAGGAGGAAGGCTAGAAGCAGAACGCGCGCCAATCACTCTACACAGACCACCAATTTGTCTCATGCAGATCAAAAGCCGATCTCGCGAGGTCGTGCGGCGGCAGGGGTTGAGCGCGACCTATCCTCTTCTTCCCGTCATTCCCGCCCTTGTGGCGGGAACCCCTGGTTCAACTGACACGGGAAGCGTCTTGGCGGGCTGGCCCGCCACACGTACGCACCTGCGGCGGACAGAGGGGTTCCCGCCACGAGGGCGGAAATGACGGAGGCTGGGGTGGCGCCTGGCGCTGGCCCCCTCCACCGGCGTTCGCCGGTCCCCCTCCCCCAAGAGGGGGAGGAGAGCGGAGGCTTCCGCCGGCTTTCCCCAGGGGTCGCCAGCCGACCTTGGTCGGGGTGAGCCTTTCATCTCTTGGAGGCTGCAGCGTGCAGGGCTGTAGGGGTTGGTCAAGGACCGCCTCCGGCGGCCGCGCGCGGCGACGCGGAGCGTCGTCCTTGAGCAACCCCTACAGCCCTGCGATCGTCTCGCCGTGAGATGTAAGGATGGCTCCGACCCGTCAGGTCGCGGCGTCTTCGCCCAGTTGGCGCAGGCGGGCTTCGCAGAGTTCCTTGACCAGGGATTGGAGCAGCTCGATGCGCTCTTGAATCCAGGCCAGCTCCTCGGCGGTGACCTTGTAGTGGGGCGAGTAGCGCGCCTTCACATAGGCGGCGCGGAGCAGCTCGAAACAGCGTTTGTGGAACTTCGTCTCGGTGGGCCAGACCTCGGCCAGACGTGGGTCGAGCGGCTCGGCGAGCCCGCGCAGGCGGATCAGATTATGGGACTTGGGGGCGTAAAGCGTCAGGACGAGGAGCAGGCAGTAGTAGAGGCGCTCAACGGCCTGATGCAAAAGGAAGGCAGCCTCGTTGTTCCAATTTCGGGCGAGGTTCTCGCTGCCGTTGGTGAGAAAGCGCTCGGCGCTTTCCATCCACTTCTCATAGTACTCCCGGCTCTCCTTCAGCGCCGCCTCCGGCGACAGCGGCGTCGGCTCGATGAAGGCCGAGCCCGGCTCCTCGAACAGCACCACCCCATCGCGCACGATGTCGGTGAAGAAGTACCGCCCGCGCGAAAGCTGCGCGTTCACGTCCTCAAGGTCATGGACGATGAAGTTGACCGGCGTCCGCAGCCGCTGACCGGCCGAAAGCTCATCCAGCAGGCGCTTCTCGGCCCCTTCCCAGAACTCCAGGGGATCGGCCAGCTTCTCCTGATCGACCACGACCAGCAGGTCATAGTCCGAGAAGTAGCGGCCCACCGGATCCTCGACCCAGTCGCCTCGGGCGTAGGATCCGAACAGGATGATCTTGAGGATCCTGCCCTGGCCCAAAGGACCCGACCGCTTGGCGACCTCCTCGGCGAAGCCCGCTTGCAGGATCTCGACCACGAAGGCCAGTTCGCGCTGCTTGCCGGCGGGCAGGTGATCGAGGGTGTTGGCCATGTCCGCTGTCTCGCCCGCCGCCCGGCGCATGGCAAGCGCCTCCTCGGCGCGGGCGGCGCGGTGATGCTCGGGCTTGGCCATGCGGACTCTCGGCGGCGGAACAAGACTGGAACGAATCCTACACGCTCTAGTTGGATCGCGCCAGAGCGCGGGGCGGTCCTTGAGACCTGATCAGCCCTGCGATCGTCTCGCCGTGAGATGTAAGGATGGCGCTCTTCCGGGGCGGAAGGCTTTCCCACTGAACGAAGTCGCGCACCGGAAGCCCTCTCTCATGGAGAGAGGGAGGGGCCCGCGCCGCAGGCGTGGGAGGGTGAGTGGGTAGGCGGAGCCGCTGGACGATCTTGGCGCTGTTGGGGATTCCGTACCGGCACGCCGGCCGAGGGTGTAACCACTCACCCTCCCATCGCTGCGCGATGGGCCCCTCCCTCTCTCTAAGAGAGAGGGTTTCAAAAGGCGCCCTCGCGGGGATTGAGCGCGCTGTATCCCCGGCGTTCGCGGCGCCGAACCCCACGAAATCAATCGCTTCTCACTTTTATGCGCCGCTGAATGATCCGCGCTCCGGATGCCCCCCATACTTCTCCTCGCCCCACCGCAGGGGAGGCCGTCCAGCTGGCGACCTGACGGGCGGCGGGGGCGGTTGAGCGGGCGGCGCTCGTCGGGGTCTCTTCGGAGGCGCCTTCGCGACGGATCCAGAGGCGGGCTCCCTGAAACATGGGACGAAGCCCTGGCGGCGAAGGTTGGCGAGCGCCAAAGGCGCGGGCTGAAATCGCCCGCGCGGTCCGGGGAGCAACGTCAGCTTCCCGCCCGCCGGAGGCCTCTCATCGGGAGCGGGTTAAAACCCCGCGCCCCGAGGGCTTCCGCATCGACAACCGCGCGGAGCGCCCGGGTCACGTCGAAACGGTCAACTCCACTATCCCCTCCGGGCGTCGCCCGGACGCTTCGCCGCCTCCCCAGCCCGCCGGCTTTCCCGGCGGAAGACCGTCGCCTCGCGCCTTCTTTCCTCAGCAACGGAGTCCCCTCATGTCCAAGCCGTCCAAGTCCAAATCCATGCGCGAAAAGACCGCGACCTCGGTCGCGCCGACCACCGCCGACAGCCCCGCCACCGCCATCATGGCCGAGAAGATCAGGATCCAGCTGGAGCTCCTGCGACGGCAGAGCTACCAGGACCTTCTGGCGCTGCGCGCCAAGCTGGCCCAACTGCCGCCCGTGCCCGAAGATCACGAGTCCTAGCGGTTAAAGCGCGGCCTTCGCCGCTCTATACACGAATTGTTAAGTCAAAGCCGGAACGCGCCCAGACTTATCCACACGCCCCGCCGGTATAGAAAGATGAACACCCTGTAATATAACCCAAAAGTAATGCACATTTCGGTCTTGTAACTTGAGGCTGCGCGCCCACGCCGTCACAGCTTCCCGCACAGAGGGGAACGTTGATGACCAAGACCATGCTGATGGCCACCGCGGCCATGCTCTGCATCGCCAGCGCGGCTCACGCCGGCGACGCCGACAAGGCTCCGGCCACTCCGGTTCCCGCTGGCCAGGAAGCCGCCCAGACCCCGGTCCCGACCGGCCCGACCGACCCAAAATCCCTCTCGGGGGCCCCGCTGGATGACGCGGCCCAGCGCGGCGTGCTGGTGTTCCAGCCGGAATTCTTCGCCGCCCAGCGTCCGAACACCGCCCAGGACATGGTCCAGCGGGTGCCGGGCTTCATCATCAACGACGGCGCCGGGACGCGCGGCTTCGAGGGCGCGGTCGGCAACGTGCTGATCAACGGCGACCGTCCGGCGTCGAAGAACGACACCAGCTCCAACGTGCTGGGCCGCATCCCGGCCAACCGGGTCGAGCGCATCGAACTGATCCGCGGCGGCGCCCGGCGTCGACATGCAGGGCTATTCGGTGATCGTGAACGTGATCCTGAAGAAGGGCGTCAGCCGGCAGTCGATCCTGACCTGGAACGCCATGCTGTTCGACGGCGGCCAGGACCTCTACGGCGGCAACTACCAGTTCACCGCCACCAATGGCGACAAGACCTGGAGCGTGACGCTCAGCGACAGCATGAGCAGCAGCGACAGCAACGGTCCGGGGACGAACGTTCGCCACGACGGGACCGGCAAGCTGATCCGCGACGAGAAATACCTGAACGACGGCTATGGCGGCGGGCGCTCGGTGCGCGGCAACCTGTCGACCCCGTTCAAGGGCGGCAAGCTGGAAGCCACGGCGCGCTTCGGCGTCAACGACTGGCGGCAGTGGCAGCAGCTGAGCTCGCCCGTCGCCCTGCGCCGCAGCGACTATGCCGAGGAGAGCCATTCGGGCGAGCTGGGCCTGACCTACACCCGCCCCCTGGCGCCCAGGTGGGCCCTGGAGACGCGGGCGATGTACTCGTTCGAGAACTTCGACAACGCCTCGACCAGCGACGAGACCCTGAACGGCGCGGCCAGCCCCCAGCAGCGCTTCACCGCCGACGGCGACAACTCCGAGTCGATCCTGCGCGGCCTGCTGCGTCACGACTTCTCCAAGGCCATCACGATCGAGGCCGGGGCGGAAGTCGCCTACAACATGCTGGACGTGAAGCAGGCCTATTCGGTCGGCGGCGCGCCGGTGGCCCTGCCCTCGGCGTCGGTCAAGGTCGAGGAGCTGCGCGGCGAGGCCTTCACCAAGGCCACCTGGCGCGTGAACCCCAAGCTGACGCTGGAGGGCGGCCTGCGGCTGGAGAAGTCGACGATCAAGCAGTCGGGCGACGCCAGCAACGAGAAGAGCTTCTTCTACGCCAAGCCCCGCTTCCTGGCGACCTGGACGCCAGTGGCCAACAACCAGCTGCGCGTGCGCTTCGAGCGCGAGCTGGGCCAGCTGGACTTCGAGGACTTCGCCGCCTCGTCGGACCTGGAGGACGAGACCGTCTATGGCGGCAATGTCGACCTCAAGCCCGAGCAGCGCTGGATCAGCGAGATCGGCTACGAGCGCCGCTTCTGGGGCGAGGGCGTCATCTCGATCACCTATCGCCACGACGAGATCATCGGCGTGATCGACCGCCTGCCGCTGCCGGACAACCTGTCGGCCACCGGCAATATCGGCGACGGCACGCTGGACCGCCTGTCGCTGAACATCGTGGCGCCGACCGACAAGCTGGGCATCAAGGGCGGCCGGTTCACGTTCAAGAACGACTGGAACGAGACCCACGTGAAGGATCCGACGACCGGCAAGGATCGTCCGATCACCCAGGTGCGCCCGACCCAGGCCAATATCGGCTTCCAGCAGGACCTGCCCAGGCATCGCATCCAGTGGGGGATCAACTGGCTGCCGCTGCTGGGCCAGGGCACCTACGACGTCGACCAGACCAACGTGTGGCGCGGCGCGAACTACTACGAGGCCTTCACCGAATACAAGCCGACCCCGACCCTGGCGATCCGCGCCCAGCTGAACATCTGGGACGACTACACCATCCGCCGCACGGTGTTCGCCAACCGCGCGCCGGAACGGGCCGTGGCCTATGTCGAGGACCGCGCCATCAACCCGCGCACCTTCGTCAGCCTGCGGGTGCGCAAGACGTTCTGAGGCGGCTACTTCTTCAGCCGCCGGATCAAGGCCGTGGTCGACGGGTCATGCTGGCCCGTCGTTCCGCTCTCCAGCTCGGGCAGGATGCGGTTCGCCATCACCTTGCCCAGCTCGACGCCCCACTGGTCGAAGCTGTTGATCCCCCAGATCACGCCTTCGACGAAGGTCTTGTGCTCATAGAGGGCGATCAGGGCGCCGAAGGTCTGGGGCGTCAGGCGCTCCAGCACCACCAGGGTCGAGGGCCGGTTGCCGGCGAAGGTGCGCTGCGGGGCCAGGGTGGCGATCTCGGTCTCCGAGACACCCTTGGCCGTGAGCTCGGCGACGACATCCTCCGTGGTCCGACCGACCATGAAGGCCTCGGCCTGGGCCAGCAGGTTCGACAGCAGCTTCTCGTGCATCCCGGCCGGCCCCTCGTCGGACCGGGCGACGCCGATCAGCTCCATCGGCGTGATGTCCGTGCCCTGGTGCATGCACTGGAAATAGGCGTGCTGGACGTTCGTCCCCTCGTCGCCGAACACCACCGTGGCCGTGCCCCGCTTGGCGGGCTGGCCATCGGGACCGACCGACTTGCCGTTCGACTCCATCTCCAGCTGCTGCAGGAACGAGGCCAGGCGGCGCAGGCGGTGCGAATAGGGCACGACCGAACGGGCCCGGCGATCCAGGCCGTTACGATTGAAGATCTGAGCCAGGGCCACCAGCACCGGCGCGTTCCTGTCGAGAGGCGCGGTGCGGAAGTGCTCGTCCATGGCCGCGCCGCCATCGAGGAAGCCCTGGAACGCGTCCCAGCCGGCCGCCACGGCGACCGACAGGCTCACCGACGACCACAGCGAATAGCGGCCGCCGACCCAGTCCCAAAAGCCGAACACTCGCTCGTCGGGAACGCCGAACGCGGCGGTCTTGTCCAAGGCGGTCGAGATGGCGGCCAGGTGCTGGTTCGCTCCGGTCTCGCCCAGGGCGGCGGCCAGCCAGGCGCGGGCGGCCCCGGCGTTGGCCAGGGTCTCCTGCGTCGTGAAGGTCTTGGAGACCACGATGACCAGGGTCTCTTCCGGATCCATGTCGGCCGTGGTCAGGGCGAACTCGGCGCCGTCGACATTGGCGATGAACCGCAGGTCGATCTGGGTCTTCACGGGTCGCAGGGCGTCCCACAGCAGGCGCGGGCCCAGGTCCGACCCCCCGATGCCGATATGCAGGATCGCCTTGAACGGCTTGCCGGTCGCGCCCTTGATCTGGCCCGAACGGACGGCGTCGGCGAAGGCCTTCATCCGCTGGCGGACGGCCTCGACCTCGGCCATCACCGGCTGGCCCAGGGCCTTGAAGTCGGAGTCCGCCGGAGCCCGCAAAGCCGTGTGCAGCACGGCGCGTCCCTCGGACGAATTGATCGCCTCGCCGCCGAACATCCGGGTCCGTGCGCCTTCGACATCGGCGGCGTGGGCCAGGTCGAGGGCGGCCTCCAGCCCGGCCTCGTCCCAGGCCTGTTTCGAGAGATCCAGGTGCAGGCCCGCGACGTCCAGGGTCAGCAGATCCAGGCGGTCCGGCTCGGCCGCGAAGAAGTCGACGATGCGCTGTTCGCCCGCGGCCTTGGCGGCGGTTTCCAGGCGGGTCCAGGCGGCGTCGAGATCGGCCATCGGTAATCCTCTAAATCTTGGTAAATCGCTGTTTACGAGATGGGGCTTATCAAACGCCTGCCGCCACGTCATGGCAGACCAATGACGTTTTTTGCGGGAGTTCCCCATGTCCTGTGACGCCGTCGCCTTTTCCGCCATGCTCTGGATGGCTTCGTTCAATCCCGGATCGGTCACTGGCCCCGCGCCGGCCGTCCTGCAACAGCCCTCCGTTCCCCAATCGGTGGCCGGCGAACCGCTGTTCCTCGACATCGTCAAACGCGCCGGGCAGCTGAAGGCCGAGACGGAGAGCTATCGTCAGGCCCTGGCCAAGGCCGACCCGGCCGGCGCGGCGACGAAGCTGAAGAGCTTCGATGCGTTCTCCACCCGGATCGGCGACCTCTCGGCGCTGGACATGAAGGGCCACGTGACCCTGAAGGAACGCGGCGCGGTCGATGATCTCAAGTGCATCCTGCGCGGCATCAGCCAGGACCTGCCCGAGAAACTCGCCGCCGTCGGCGCGGCCACGACGATCAAGGCCCAGGACCAGGCCCTGCGCGACATGGCCTATCTGCTGAACGACAATGTCGAAGTGATCACCGCGCCGCCCCAACCGGCGGCCTAAGGCCGAAACTTCGCCATGGTCGCTTGATACCTGACCGCCGGGCGCTCAGAAGATCGCCCTGACCCTTCCTGCTCTCCCCGGCTCGATGTCCCGCACCAAGACCCTCGCCGCCGTCGTCGGCTCCGGCCTGCTCCTCGCCGCCTGCGCCAGCGAGACGAACACCACCGTCTTCGTGCCGGTCGTCGCGCCGGTGCTTCCCAGTTCGCTGACGCCGCAGCCGATCATGCTGTTCAACCAGACCAAGGACGGTCGCAAGCTGTTCACCCTGGACGCCGAGTTCCCCTATTGCGACGTCGAGACGGGCAAGGTGATCGTGGTGCCGCGCTGGTACGTCACCGACTTCGCCAGCGTGCCCTGGTACGGCCAGGGCTTCGTCGATCCGCAAGGCCCGACGGCGCGCGCCGCCATCGTCCACGACTGGCTCTACACGATCGGCGAGCCGGGCAAGCGCGAAGAGGCCGACCAGATCTTCCTGCGGGCGATGCTGAAATACGGCGTCACGCCCTTCCAGGCCAATCTCGCCTATCAGGCCGTGCGGCTGGGCGGCGAAAAGGGCTACGGCCTGCCGACCGACTGGCGCTTCGTCGATCCCAAGCGCCAGGATCTCGTGCAGCCGGCGCCGTTCGCCAAGCCGCGCACCGGCATGGTCCGATACCTGCCCAAGTGCCAGGGCTTCGGCGCCCTGATCCAGACCGGCTGGCGGGCCTATCCGGTCAAGATCAACGCCCCGGTGATCCCGCCGCCGCTAGTCGTGACCAAGACCCCGCTGGACAAGGTCAAGGACAGGCTGCCCTTCGGCAACGACAAGAAGAAGTAACTAGGCCCCCGCCTTCTCGATCGCCTCGATCACCAGGCCCTCGGTCAGCAACTGGGGCAGGATGACCGGCGCGCCGCCGCCCTTCGGATAGACCACGTAGAGCGGCACGCCGACCCGGTCGAACTCGGCCAGGGCCTTGGCGATGACCGGATCGCGATTGGTCCAGTCGGCCTTCAGATAGACCGCGTTCCTGGCCTTGAAGGCCTCGGCGACCTTCGAACCCGAGAGAGCGACCTTTTCGTTGACCTGACAGGTCACGCACCAGGCGGCGGTGAAGTCGACCAGGATCGGCCGGCCCTCGGCCTGCAGCGCCTTCACCTTCTCCGGCGACCAGGCTTCCGCGGTCAGGCCAGGCCCCGAGGGCGCGGCCTCACCGGCCACGGCGGCGCTCGGCGGCTGGGCGGCCAGGGCGCCGGAGGCGGCCAAGGCGATGGCGCCGGCCACCACCAGCAGAGCGATCACGGTCGAGACGGCCCCGCCCTTGCCCGCCGCGCGGCGGTTCTGGGCGACACCATGGAGCCAGGCGCCGAAGGCGGCCAGGACGCCGGCGGCCAGCAGCTGGCCCAGGGCGATCGGACCCGATTGTTGGGCGAACACCCAGGCCAGCCATAGGGCCGCGCCGTACATCGGGAAGGCCAGGCCCTTCTTCAGCACGTCCATCCAGGCGCCGGGACGCGGCAGCAGCTTCAAGAGGCCCGGGATGAAGGCCACCGCCACGAACGGGGCGGCGAAGCCGAGGGCCAGGGCCAGGAACACCGCCAGCGCCACGACCGGCGGCTGGGTCAGGGCGTAGCCCAGGGCGCCGGCCATGAACGGCGCGGTGCAGGGCGCGGCCACGACGACCGCCAGGGCGCCGGTGAAAAACGCCCCGGTCGCGCCGCCCTGGGCCAAGGCGCCCGAACCGACGTTCTGCACCGAGGTCCCGATCTCGAAGACGCCCGACATGTTCAGGGCGACCAGAAGCATCAGCAGGCTCAAGCCCGCGATGACCAGCGGCGACTGCAGCTGGAAGCCCCAGCCCACCGCCGCGCCGCCAGCGCGGACCGCCAGCAGCAGGCCGGCCAGGGCCAGGAAGGTCGAGATGACGCCGAGCAGAAACACGAACCCTTGCAGGCGGGCCTTGCCGACGTCGTGGGCGTGGCCGGCCAGGCTGGCCGCCTTCATCGACAGAACCGGGAAAACGCATGGCATCAGGTTCAGGATCAGCCCGCCGACGAAGGCGAACAGCAGGGCGCCGGCCAGGCCGCCCGAGGTCTTGCCGTCTCCGGCGGCCTTCTCGGCGGGCGGCGGTCCCATCCCCGCGGCGGTCGCGGGCGGCTCGCCCGGCGTCGCGGTGACCTCCCAGGCCCCGGCCTTGGTCGCGATGACGCCGGCCACCTCGGCCGGCGCGGTCCCGCCGCCGACGAAGTCGTAGCCCGGCTTCAGCGACAGGGTCAGGCCCTCGGGGCCGCGATCGACGACCTGGTCGGCGGCGTGCTCGATGGCCTTGGGCGAATAGGGGAAGAAATAGGCGCCGGCCATGTCGGCGCCCTTCAGCGGGCCGCCGGTCACCGCAAGCTTCAGGGTCTGGCCGTCCAGCTTGAACACCGCCTTCAGACCGGCCGGCTTGGGCGCCTTGGCCAGGACGTCACCGACGACCGTCCCCCACTTGGGATCGGCGGCCGGCGCGGCCACCACCGGCAGCAGCAGGGAGAGCTTGGCCTCCTCCGGCACGCAGACCTGTTCGCAGACCAGGTAGAAGACGTCGGCGGTCAGGCTGATCGTCGTCCCGACCTGGGCGTCCGCCCCGGCGGTGATCGGCACGGGGATGAAGACTTCGCCCTCGTAGGCGTAGTCGAGCAGCGGACCCAGCCTGGCGGTCTTCGGCGTCGGCCAGACCATGTCCCCGGCCTTCCAGCCGGCGGGCAGGGTCCAGGTGATCTTGGTCGCCTCGCCGGCGTCGCCCGGATTGCGCCAATAGGTGTGCCAGCCGGGAATGATCTTCTGGCGCAGGGCTACATAGACCGTGCCGCCCGGCGCGATGCCGGTCTCCTGGGCGACCAGCTCGGACTGGATATGCCCGGAATTGACCACCGGCCCGGCCAGCGCCGCGCCGGCCAGAAGGCTCGCGGCCAGCAGGGCTTGCAGGGCAAGGACGGCTCTCTTGAGGAACATGCGCGGGTCCGGAAGGAAAAGTCTGCGGACGAACACATGGCCCGGCCTAGCCGGCTCGACAATGGCGAAGACGCAGCCGACAGTCGAATACGGAATTACCCGGAGAGACCCATGCCCGCCGCGTTCGACGACATCGAGATCGGCCAGGTCGTGAACCTGGGCTCGCGGGCCGTGGACGGCAAGGCGCTGGACGCCTTCATCGCCGCCTTCACTCCCGGCTGGCCGGTCGAGAACGGCGCCCGGACGGCATGGTCTTCGCCATCTGGACACGCCTCGACGGCGAGGCCAGCGCCGCTTGGCCGCAGACCAAGCGCCTGGGCGTCGACGCGTTGCGCTGGATGCGCAACCCGCCCGTCGGCGAGTTGCTGCGCGGCCGCATGACCGTGATGGGCAAGGACCCGGTCGGCGAGGGCAAGGGCATCGTCATCGCCCAGCACGACCTGCTCGACGAGGCCGGCCGCCTGGTCTTTTCCTGCCTGACCCGCAGCATCTTCGCACGGTAGCCGCGGCCAAGAAAAAGGGCGGCCAAGAAAAAGGGCGGCGAAGCCGAAGCCCCGCCGCCCTCTTGTCTTCAGCGCTCGCCGAACCTTAGTTCAGGTTCGCGGCGGCGGCGGCGGTCTCGGCTTCGGCCTGACGCATCATGGTCTTGTTGACCAGACGGTCCCAGCCGAGCAGCGACACCAGGTGCGCGTAGATCTGGGCCAGGGCGCCGTTTTCCTGCAGTTCCTTGAGCTTGGCGGCCGGCAGGGCGTTCAGCTTCTCTTCCGAGACGCCGTAGTACTCGGCGACGGTGACCGGTTCGCCAGCGGCGGCGCCGGTTTCGTCCTGCGGCTGGAAGGTAGCCTTCTTCAGTTCGAACAGGTCCAGCTCCTTCAGCAGGGCGACGAACGAGTTGGTGCGGCGACGCTCCAGCTCGAAGTCGTCGCAGAACTTGATGCACTGCTGGGTGTATTCGGTCGGCTCGCCCTTGGCGTCGAACAGCGGGGTCTGGCCTTGCTCGCTCAGCAGCTCCGAGCCGCGGTCGATGCAGACGATCAGGCGGTCCTGGCCGTCGTCATTGGCCAGCACGAACGGATAGCGGCGGATATAGGCCGGGATGTAGACGTTCGGCTCGACCGAACCGTCGGCGCCGATAAACAGGTTCTCGGCGTTGTTCAGGCCCATCACGGCCAGCGGCACGCGATCTTCGCCGGCGAAGATCACCGGGAAGGTCAGGGCGGCCGGACCGAATTCCGAGACCGTCAGCGGCACGGCGGTGCCGGCGGCGGCGAAGGCGTACGGCTTTTCCTTGTGGACCAGGGCCAGCTTGGCGTGCTGTTCGCGGTTCAACGGCTCCGGCGAATTGTAGAACAGGACGTTGCCGGAGATCTGGCCGGCGGACTGGTTCGTTTCCATGAAGAGCTCTGCGACAAAATAAGAAACGGACGCTCGAACGCTTCAAGACGACCGCAAAGGGTCCGGCGTTCTAGCCGATCCAAAAAGAACCGGCAATCTGGACCGCCGTCATAGAGACACTCGACGGCCGTTATTCAACGGGCGCGCGAGCGGTTAAGCTTGATATCCGCCCCGCGGAGCGAGACGCAGTCCGGAGCCTGGCGGAGGGGGGCCAGGCTCCGGCGCGCGGCGGGACCTCTCTGGGGGCTGACGGAGAGGGCCGCTCCTCGACCCGGCGCTAAAAGCGCCAGGCGAAACCGGCGCGGACCGAGCGGCCCGGCGAGGGCGCGAAGTCCTTCAGGAACGAGACGTGCTCGCGGATGGTCTCGTTGGTCAGGTTGCGGCCGTCGATGAACACGCGAAGGCCTGAATTGGCGATCGGCTTGTAGGTCACCATGACGTTGACCTGGGTGTAGCTGTCGGTCGGCAGTTCGAAGGCGGCGACGCGGTTCTGGCTGGCCACGCGGCGGACCTCGCCCTGGACCTCGAGGCGCGTGGTGCTCCAGATGGCGCGGCCGGTCACGGCCCACGGCGGCACGCGGGCCGGCACGCCCAGGTCGGTCGAGCCGCGCACCCAGTCGTACGAGCCTTCCAGCTTCAGCGACCGTTCGCCCTCGCGCCAGGCGACGTAGGAGGCCTCGGCCTCGGCGCCGTGGAACTTGGCGTCGGTCTGGCTGTACTGGAACACCGGCAGGCCATCCTCGACGGCGCCCGTGCGGGCCTCCTCGATGAAGCCGTTGTACTGGGCGCCCCACAGGTGGGCTTCGGCGCGCAGGCGATCGCCGGTGTAGCGATAGGTCGCCTCGACCGAGACCACCTTCTCGGACTTCAGGTCGGCGTCGCCGACCTCGTAGCCGCCGGTGCCGGGGTGCGGGCCGTCGGCGAACAGCTCGGCCTCGGTCGGGGCGCGGCCGTTGCGCGACACGGTCAGGGCCACGAACTGGTGCTCGGCGGGCTTGTAGAACACGCCCAGCGAACCCGAGACATTGTCGAAGGTCTTGTCGGCGAAGCTGGTCTTCAGCTCGCGGCTGTCAAAGCGCAGGCCCGCGTCGACGCCCCAGTCGCCCTTGTCCAGACGCTGCAGCGTGAAGACGCCGTATTCCTTGATGTCGGTCGAGGGCACGAAGGCCTCGTCGCCAATGGCCTCGAAGTGGCGCTTCAGGGCCTGGAAGCCCACCGCGCCCTGCCAGCCGTCGCGTTCCTTCTGCACCAGTTCGACGCGCCCCTCCGTGCCGTCGGACAGGAAGCGGGTGCCGACTTCGCCGCTGTCGACGCCGATCTCGGCGTGCTCGTACTTGGCGTGGCCGACCGACAGACGGACCTTGTCGAACGGGCCGAGGTCGACATCCTGCTCGCCGCGCACGTCGTAGCGGGTCTGCTGCAGGTGGATCGACACCGGGCCTTCGGCGTTCGGATCGATCGGGGCCAGGATCTGCTCGTAGGGCACGCCGTAGGTCGTATCGATCTTCTTGACCGAGACCCCGAAGAAGCCGCTGTCGTGGACGTAGGAGACGCCCGCGCCGTAGGCGTCGACCTCGACGTCGGCGTTGCGAACCTTTTTCTCCGGATCGACGGTCAGGCCGTTGACCTTGGCCAGGCGGGCCGAGACCGGGGCGGTCGGGACGTCGTAGTCGCTGCTCTTACGGTGATCCGCGTCGATGGCGAAGACCAGGGGGCCCTTGCCGAACTTGGCCGAACCGTTGATCGACTTGCCGTCGTCGACCGACGAGACCGAGCCGGCCAGGCGGCCTTCGAAGCCGTTGGCAGGGGCCGACGACGGCACCCGGTCATCAATGATATTCACCACGCCGCCGATGCCCGAGCCGCCATAGGCCAGGGTCGAGGGACCACGCAGCACTTCCACCCGCGACGCCTCGCCCGGATCGGAGGCCACGGCGTGGTCGGGCGACAGCGACGAGGCGTCGACCTGGCCGACGCCGTTCTGCAGCACCATCACCCGCGGACCCGACAGGCCGCGGATCACCGGGCGGCTGGCGCCGGGACCGTAGAAGGTCGAGCGCAGACCCGGCTGGCCGTTCAACATGTCGCCCAGGCCGGCGGGCGGGGCGACGTCCAACTGGTCGCGGGTCACGATGTTGACGCTGCTGGTCACCGTATCCAGCGACACCGCATAGGGGGCGGCGGTGATGACGACCTTGTCGACCTGGTTGGCTTGCTGGTCAGCGGCCGGCTCCTCGGCGTGGGCGGAAACGGCGGCGGCGAGCGCGACGAGGCTCGCGGCGGAGAAGGCGACGCGACGAAGCATGGGCGGTCCTGAAACGACTGAAACTTGGCCGGAGGCGCGACCGTGAGAGGCGTTATGAAATAACATATCTTCGCGTCAATCCGCTTTCTCTTGACGCGCGACTTTCCCGCCGCTGTGTGGGCGAATGACCATACGGATGCATCCGATGACCCGTTTCGCGCTCATCGCCGACGCCGCTACGGGCCTGGTCCTTGCCGGCTGCTCGGCCTGGGTTCGGCCAGGGTCACGCGGCTGCATGACGATCCGGGCTTCATGGCCGATCTGGCCAGGGCGCGGGCGGAGGTGACCGCGTCGAAGGCCGGGGGCGCGCCGGAAGGGTGCGAGGCCTAGGCGCGCGCCACGAACACCACATGGGCGCGCAGCGGATCGCTTTCCGCCACGCCCGGATGGTCGAAGTCGCGCGCCGGGTCATGGCTCATGCCGATCCGCCGCATGACGCTCTGCGAGGCCAGATTCGTACGGGCGGTGAAGGCGATAATCTCGGGCAGCCGCAGGGTCTCGAAGCCGTAGGCCAACGCCGCCTTCGCCGCCTCGGTGGCGTAGCCCTGACCCCAGGCCTCGGGATGGAAGCGCCAGCCGATCTCGACCGCATTGGGCATGGCCATCTCGGGCGGAACCCACCAGAGGCCCGTCATGCCGACCACGCGCGCGTCGGCCTGGCGCTCGACGACCCAGAAGCCGAAGCCGTGCTCGGCCTGATGGGCCTGAACCCGGTCGACGAAGGCGTCGCTCTCGGCCCGGCCGCGCACGCCGCCCAGCCAGGCGCCGACTTGCGCATCGCCGTTCATGGCGGCGATGGCGTCGCGGTCGGCGTCGACCGCCGGGCGCAGGATCAGGCGGTCGGTGCTGATCACGCCAAGCCCTCCACTAAGCAGGCCGACCGGTGGCCAGGGCGGCGTAGAACTCTGGCCGGCGATCGCGGAAGAAGCCCCAGGCGGCGCGGTGCGTCGTCAGGAAGTCCAGATCGAAGGTGGCGTTGACCAGGCCCTCGTCGGCGCGACCCAACTCGCTGACCAGATCGCCGCGATGGTCGGCGATGAAGCTGGAGCCATAGAAGGTCTGGCCGCCGTTCGGATAGCCGTCCCACGGCTCGAAGCCGATACGGTTGGCGCCGACCACCGGGATCACGTTCGAGACGGCGTGGCCCTGCATGGCCCGACGCCACGGCAGGGCGGTGTCCAGACTGGAGTCATGCGGCTCGCTGCCAATGGCGGTCGGATAGAACAGGGCCTCGGCGCCCATCAGGGCCATGGCGCGGGCGGCCTCCGGATACCACTGGTCCCAGCAGATGCCGACGCCCAGACGGCCGAAGCGCGTATCCCAGACCTTGAAGCCCGTGTCGCCGGGCCGGAAGTAGTACTTCTCCATATAGCCCGGACCGTCCGGAATATGGCTCTTGCGATAGACGCCCAGCAGCGACCCGTCGGCGTCGACCATGACCAGGCTGTTGAAGTAGTGAGGCCCCTCGCGCTCGTAGATCGAGATCGGGATCACCACGCCCAACTCACCGGCCAGCGGCGCGATGGCCTTGACGACCGGGTGCTCGCGCCACGGATGGGCCTCGGCGAACCAGCGCTCTTCCTGGGCGACGCAAAAGTATGGGCCCTGGAACAGCTCCGACGGCAGGACGACCTGCGCGCCCTTGGACGCCGCTTCACGGATGAAGGCTTCCGTCTTCTTGATGTTGGCCTGCAGGTCCATGCCGTAGGAGGTCTGGATCGCGGCGACGCTGAGCGTGCGGGCCATCAGGCGGTCTCCGGCTCTTGCTGGGAAATGCAGTGGAACGAACCGCCGCCGGTCAGGATGGCGGTGGACGGCAGGCCGATGACCTGACGCTCCGGGAACACGCCCTTGATCACCTCGACGGCGAAGGCCCCCGACTCCTCGGCGTAGATCGGCACGATGATCGCCTCGTTGGCGATCAGGAAGTTCATGTGCGAGGCCGGGATCGGCTCGCCGTCCTCGTCCGGGATCAGGCCCGGCGACGGGATGCGGACGACCTGCAGCGGCGAGCCGCGGCTGTCGGTCATGCCGGCCAGCAGGCGGGCGGTCTCGGCATAGACCTCGGCGTTCGGGTCGTTCGCGCCGAAGCCCATCGGGCAGGCCACGACGCCCGGCGCGACGAAGCGGGCCAGGTTGTCGACGTGACCGTCGGTGTGGTCGTTCAACAGGCCGTCACCGAGCCACAGCACCTTCTTGGCGCCCAGGGCGTCGGCGAGGGCGGCCGTGGCCGCGGCTTCGTCCCAGCCGGTATTGCGGTTGGCGTTCAGCAGGCACTGGCGCGTCGTCAGGACGGTGCCGTTGCCGTCGTGGTCCAGCGCGCCGCCCTCGAGGATGAAGGGGTTGCGGACCAGCGGCGCGCCCGAGGCGGCGGCGATCTGCTCGGCGACGATGTCGTCGCCCTCCAGGCTGTACTTGCCGCCCCAGCCGTTGAACTGGAAACCGGCCGCGCGCGCCGAGCCCTTATCGTCGACGAAGATCGGCCCGGTGTCGCGCAGCCAGATGTCGCCGAACTGGCCGCGGACGATCTCGACCGTGGTGTCGGAGAGCAGGGCGCGGGCGGCGGCCTCGGCCTCGTCGCCGACCACCATCAGGCGCACGCGCTCGCCGCCCGGACCGGCCAGAGCGCGGGCCAGGTCGGCGACTTCCTGCTGCGCCTGTTCCAGATTCTCCTGCCAGAGGTCGGCATGGCTGGGGAAACCCACCCACATGGCGCGGTGCGGAGCCCACTCGGCGGGGACGGTGACGGTCATTCGAAAGCCCAATAGAGACGGGGAAAAACGAAAGGGGGCGCAGATGGCCCCCAAAGGAGTCCGGGTCAAGGGGTCCGGGTCAAGCGTCGCCTAACTATCAGGCCTAGATGACAAAGAAAAAGGGCGGCCCGGAAGCCGGGCCGCCCTCGTCCTTTGGTCTTGGATCGCGTCGCTTAGAAAGCGGCGTGGATGGTCGCGCTAACCGTGCGCGGCGAACCCGGCTGACCCAGGCCGGTGCCCGACGGGTTCACCGCCAGGTCGCCCAGGTACTTCTCGTTGCCCAGGTTCTTCACGTTGACCTGGAAGTAGGTGTCCTTCAGGCCGAAACCGTCCAGGGCGTAGCGCACGTCCATGTCGAGCAGGGCGTAGTGCGGGGCCTTTTCGGTGTTGGTCAGGTTGGTCCAGCGCTCGCCGACGTACTTGGCCTGAACGCCGAGGCTCAGAGCGTCGGTGATGTCCCAGTCGACGCGGACAGCGCCTTGGTACTTCGGCGCTTCGTACAGTTCCTTGCCCTTGGTCAGCAGGAGCGAGCCCAGGGCGGTGCCCGGGATGTTCTCTTGCAGTTCCGAGTCCTGGTACGAGAACGAGGCGTAGAAGCTCAGATAGTCTTCCGGCTTGAAGCCCAGTTGGGCGTCGAAGCCCTTCTTCTTCACGTCACCGACGTTGACCGAGAAGGCGATGTTGTCCTGCTCGTTGAACGCGCGCTCGATGCGGTTGTTGAACTGAGCGAACCACACCGCGGCGCTGAACAGGACGGTCGGCGACTGGAAGCGATAACCCATGTCGAACGAGTCGGTGATTTCCGGCTGCGGGTTCGTGGCCTTCCGGTCGTACAGGTCGTCCGTACGCGGAGCCGATAGGGTCTGGGCGTAGCTGATGTAGACCGATTGGTGGTCAGCCAGCTGGTAGCTGGCGGCCACGCTCGGCAGGACCTTGTCGTACTTGCGGGTGAACTCGCGCGGACGACCGTATTGGGTCGTGCCTCGGCCCGGCAGGGTGACCAGGGTCTGGCCGAAGCCGTCGTCCGTACCCGCCACGGCCGTCGGGGCCTGATTGGTGCAGTAGGCGTTGAAGGTGTCGGCCTGATAGCAGAAGTTGTTCAGCTCACGCTTGAAGAACGGGGCGCGCAGGCCGGCGTTGACCAGCAGGCTGTCGTCCATGAACTTGCCGCGGTACTCGACCGAGAACTGGTTCAGGGTGGCGATCGAGACGCGGTCACGCTTGCGCAGGATGCTGCCGTCCGAGAGCTTGATCGGCGTGCCGTAGCCGTCCTTGCCGCCGAAGACGCTGTTCGGCGTCGTGTCGCTGCTGAAGGTCGTGTACTCGCCGGTCTGGCGGTGGTGCGCTTCGTCGTAGGTGTAGGCGGCGCGGAAGCTCTGGCTGTCCGAGAACTTCCAGATCAGCGACGAGGTGACGCCGTAGCGGCGGGTGTTCGTCGTGTTCGGCGAGTACAGCAGGACGGTGTCGAGGATGTCGCCATTGCCGTTCAGGTCCTGACCGCCCGTGAGCGCGTTGCCGCGGATCAGGCCGCTGCCCGAACCGTTGCCGCTTTCGTCGAACAGGGCGCGACCGCCGCCGTTGGCCAGCACGTACTGGAACGAGGGGTCGACGGTCAGGATGAAGCTGTCACCGATGTGGAACAGCGACTGACCGCGGATGTTGCCCGTGTTCGACGGGTTGATGTTGTACTTGTAGCAGGTGCCCGCGTTCGTATCGATCTGGGCGGTGCCGGCCACGGCGGTCGGACGGGTGCAGGTCGCGCGGCTGTAGCCGATGCCGGTGCCCGCATTGAAGGCGGCCAGCGACATGCGGTTGATGAAGTTGTTGCGGTTCTGGTTGTAGTTGGCGATCAGGCTGATGAAGTCGCCGTTGTCGCCGATCGGCTGATAGATGCGGGCGTTGTACTGCTTCTTGTGGATCTTGCCCGGGCCGTTGAAGACGTCGTTGATGGCGTCAGCGGCGCTGAACCAGGCGCTGGTGCCCCACGGGCCGACCTTGCCGGTGTCGATCACGGCGAAGAAGCGGCGGAAGTTGCCGTCGCCGGCTTGGGCTTCCACGACGCCGCTGAACTGTTCGTTCGGCTTGCGGGTCACGTAGTTGACGGTGCCGCCAGCGGCCGCGGCCGTCGGGCTGTCGACGTCGGTCGTGCCGGTGTTGACGTCGACCTTGGCGATCAGTTCCGAGTCCATCTGCTGGTTCGGATAGATGGCGTAGTTGCCGCTGTCGTTCAGCGGGATGCCGTCTTGCAGAAGGGCGATGCGCTGGCTGTCGAAGCCGCGGATGGAAATGTCGCCGCCGGCCGAGCCGTAGGCGTCGTTGTTGGTGAAGTTGACGCCCGGCAGAAGGTTCAGCGAGTCCAGAATGGTCTGGCCCGGCACCTGGCGGGAGATGAATTCTTGGGTAATGGTCGAACGCGATTTCGGAACGTTTTGCTGCACGATCGCGCCGTTCTGGTTCCGCACGGTCGTGGCGGTGACGACGACTTGTTCAACAGCGTCCGAACCCGTCGATTGCGCCATCGCGGCGCCGCTGGCCATCAGGCAGCCGACCAGCGCGGTCGTCGCCAGGGCGAAATTTCTCATATTCATCTTGAAGATCCCCTCATTATTCGACACGCCTGCCGCGGACGGCATGGATGAGCATCGTTGAGGGCCGTTTAGCGAAAGTTTTAGAAGGTTTGGTGACGGAAAGGCCACGCCATCCCCCAAACTGTCATAAAGGCCGGATAACGCGGAAGAATTGGTCAAATTTTTCTTACTTGGCTAGTTAGGCGTCATGGTAACCGCACACGAATCTTCGAGATTTTCGATCGAGTCCCGCGCCTGGCGCCTGACGCTGATGATGGTCGCCGCGCTCACGCTCGTGCGGCTGATCGCCCTGTTTTCGACGCCTCTTGAGCTGTACCCGGACGAAGCCCAGTACTGGCTGTGGTCGCGTGAACTGGCGTTCGGCTACTTCTCCAAACCGCCGATGATCGCCTGGCTGATCTGGGCCACGACCCACGTCGGCGGCGACGCCGAGGCCTGGGTGCGGCTATCGGCGCCGCTCCTGCACGGCGCGACCGCCCTGGTGGTCCACCGCATCGCCCGCAAGCTCTACGGCGGCTGGACGGGCCTGGTCGCGGCGGCGATCTACAGCCTGATGCCGGGCGTGGTGCTGTCGTCGGGCCTGATGGCCACGGACGCGCCGCTGCTGTTTTTCCTTTCGCTGACGATCTGGGCCTATGTCGCCCTGGCCGAGGAAACCGCCCCGCGTCGCTACTTCATCGCCGCCGGCATGGGCGTGGCCCTGGGCCTGGCCTTCCTGTCCAAGTACGCCGCCGTCTACGCCCTGGGCAGCATCGTCATCCACTTCGCCATCTCGAAGTCGGCTCGCGATCGTTGGTGCATCGCCGCCGCGGTGCTGTTCGTCACCGCTTTCGTCCTGACCCTGGCCCCGAACTTCGCCTGGAACGCCAGCCACCATTTCGCGACGGTCAAGCACACGGCCTCGAACGCCAACTGGGGTTCGCATCAGCTGTTCAATTTCCGTGAGCTGATCGAGTTCGTCGCCTCGCAGTTCGGCGTGTTCGGTCCCGTGCCGTTCGCCGTGCTGCTGGGCGGCGCGGTCTGGCTGGGCGTGAAGAAGAAGCTTCAGTCGCCGGATCTCCTGCTGCTGTGCTTCTGCGCCCCGCCGCTGATCATCGTGGCCGGCGAGGCCTTCGTCTCGCGCGCCAACGCCAACTGGGCCGGGGCCGCCTTCGTCGCGGGGTCGGTGCTGTCGGCCGGTTGGCTGCTGCGCTGGAACGCCCGCCGCTGGCTGATCGCGGGTCTGGCCTTCGAGGCCCTGTTCGCCGCCTTCTTCGTGGTGTGCATGGTCAACCCGAAGGCCGCCGACGCGGTGGGCCTGTCGAACGGCTTCAAGCGCGTGCGCGGCTGGGACCAGACCGTCCAGGCGATCATCGAGCGCTCGCGCGAGGAGCAGGCCCTGCGCGGCCCGCTCAGCGCCGTCGCGATGGACGACCGCTTCGTCTACAACGCCGCCGCCTATTACGGCCGCGACTATTTCGGCCAGCCGGGCGCGCCGCCGCTGCGGATGTGGGTGCACGAGGCCCAACCGCAGAACCAGGCCGAAACCGAGGCCCCACTCGACGCCGACTACGGCCGCCGCGCCCTGATCGTCAGCCTGGAGGGCGGCTACCGGCCCGAGATCGAGCAGGACTTCAAGGCGACCTCCGGCATGCAGATCAGCCGCGTGCGCCTCGACAAGAAGCGCTCGCGCCGGATCGATCTGTTCATCGCGGAGGGCTTCGCGCCCCTGCCCCGCGATCCGGTGACGGGTCTGCCGCCGGAGCCGAAGAAAGCGGCGAAGTAAGGCCACGGTCCTCGCCCTTCGACAGGCTCAGGGTGAGGTCCGAATGCTGGCGCCGCGATAGGAAGGCGCCGCGATAGCCGGCAACCTCATCCCGAGCTTGTCGAAGGACGAGGTTGCCGCGCCACCGCTGTCTAAACAGCCACCTCGAACGCGGCCTCGGTCTTGGCCTTGACCTCGTCGACCGTCACGCCCGGGGCCAGCTGGATCAGCTTCACCGGCGTCTTGCCGCGATTGATCTCGAAGACACCCAGCTCGGTGATCAGCAGATCCACGACACCCGCGCCGGTCAGCGGCAGCGAGCACTGCTTCAGGAGCTTGGGCGCGCCGGATTTCTCGCAGTGGTCCATGACCACCACCACGCGCTTGACGCCGGCGACGAGGTCCATGGCCCCGCCCATGCCCTTGACCATCTTGCCGGGCACCATCCAGTTGGCGAGATCGCCCGTCTCGGACACCTGCATGCCGCCCAGGATCGACAGGGCGATGTGACCGCCGCGGATCATGGCGAAGCTGTCCGACGAACTGAAATACGAGCTGAAGTCCAGCTCGGTGATCGTCTGCTTGCCGGCGTTGATCAGGTCGGCGTCCTCCTCGCCCTCATAGGGGAAGGGGCCCATGCCCAGCATGCCGTTCTCGCTCTGCAGCGTCACCGACATGCCCTCGGGAATGTAGTTGGCCACCAGGGTCGGGATGCCGATCCCAAGGTTCACGTAGAAGCCGTCCTGCAGCTCCTTGGCGGCGCGGGCCGCCATCTCGTCACGGGTCCAGGCCATCAGACTTCAACTCCAGCGGCGGCGGTTTCCTTGGGACGGGTGGTCACCCGCTCGATGCGCTTCTCGAACTTGGCGCCCTTGACGATGAAATCGACATAGATGCCGGGCGTGTGGATGGCGTCCTTGTCCAGGGCGCCGATCTCGACCAGCTGCTCGACCTCCACGACGGTCTTCCGGCCGGCCGTGGCCATCATCGGATTGAAGTTCCGGGCGGTCTTCCGGTAGATCAGGTTGCCCTCGGCGTCGCCTTTCCAGGCCTTGACGATCGCGAGGTCAGCGGTCAGGCCGCGCTCCATCACGTACATCTCGCCTTCGAACTCGCGGACTTCCTTGCCCTCGGCCACCAGGGTGCCGTAGCCGGTGCGCGTGAAGAAGGCCGGGATGCCCGCTCCGCCCGCACGGATGCGTTCGGCCAGCGTGCCTTGCGGATTGAACTCAAGTTCCAGTTCGCCGCTGAGGTAGAGCTGTTCGAACAGCTTGTTCTCGCCCACATAGGACGAGACCATCTTCTTGATCTGGCGGTTCTCCAGCAGGATTCCCAGGCCGAAGCCGTCGACGCCGCAATTATTGGAGATGACCGTGAGGTCCTTCGTCCCCGCCTCGCGGATCGCCGCGATCAGGTTCTCCGGAATGCCGCAGAGGCCAAAGCCCCCGGCCATGATGGTCATGCCGTCGAACAACAGCCCGGCGAGGGCCTCGACGGCGTCCTTCTTCACCTTGTCGACCATGGTGTCTCCCTATTCCCGAGCTCGCGGGCTATCCCGAACGGGGTCGGCCTGTTTATCCGTAGCGGATGAAAAGGCTGCCTCGCCGCACCTGTTTGGCTCTTGGCGAACCGTGTCGCCCGAGCCGCGAAGAAATTCAACCCTTGATGAATTATTTTCCGAAAGGGTCGCCTGATGACCGACGCTAGCACCGGCTCGGTGACGCCCGCCACCCCAAGGGCCGCCTCCGGCGTGCTCCTCGTGCTGGCCCACCCGGCGCTTGAACGGTCTCGCGCCAATCGCGCCCTGGCCAAGGCGGCCAAGGGCCTCTCGGGCGTCACCTTCAAGGATCTCTACGAGATCTATCCGGACTTCGCGGTCGACATCGAGGCCGAGCAGGCGGCCCTGCTGGCCCACGACGTCATCGCCCTGCAGTTTCCGCTCTACTGGTACTCGACCCCGGCCCTGATGAAGGAGTGGCTGGATCTGGTCTGGCTGCACGGCTTCGCCTATGGCGAGGACGGCGTGGCGCTGAAGGGCAAGAAGCTGTTCGTGGCCTGCTCCACCGGAGCCAGCGCCAAGGCGTACCACATGCACGGCTACAACCGGTTCAGCATGGACGAATTCCTGCGGCCGCTGGAGCAGACCGCCCACCTGTGCGGCATGGAATGGGAGACGCCGTTCGTGGTTCACGGCGCCTCCGTGAAAGACGACGCCGCCCTGAAGGCCGAGGCTGAGCGCTACAAGGCGCGGGTGGCCTCGCTGCTGCCGGCGCCGCGGGTTTCGGGCAAGGCGGAGGCTTAAGGCGGATGGAGAACTTTCTCACCCAGACCCTGGTCTATCTGGGCGCGGCCGTCGTTTCGGTGCCGATCGCCAAGCGGCTGGGGCTGGGCTCGGTGCTGGGCTACCTGATCGCCGGCGTCGTCATCGGCCCGTTCGCCCTGTCGCTGGTCGGCGACCAGGCGGACGTCATGAAGTTCGCCGAGTTCGGCGTCGTTATCCTGCTGTTTCTGATCGGCCTCGAGGTGCAGCCCTCGATGCTGTGGGACATGCGCAAGGCCATCTTCGGCCTGGGCGGCGCCCAGGTGCTGGGCACGGCCCTGGCCATCGCCGCCGCCGCTCTGGCGCTGGGCCTGCCCTGGCAGACGGCCCTGGCCGTGGGCCTGGTGCTGGCCATGTCCTCGACCGCGATCGTCCTGCAGACACTGGACGAGAAGGGCCTTCGGCAAGGCCCGGTCGGCCGCGCCGCCTTCGGGGTGCTGCTGTTGCAGGACCTGGCGGTGATTCCGATGTTCGCCCTGCTGCCGCTGCTGGCCACCGGCGCGGCGGGCCATGCGGCGGATGGCGGCGGCCATGGCGGCGGAGTTTCGTGGCCCACCTGCCGATCTGGGCCCAGACCCTGTCGGTGTTCGCCGCCGTGGCCGGAGTGATCGGCGGCGGCCGCTATCTGGTCCAGCCGCTGTTCCGCTTCATCGCCAAGGCCCGCCTGCGCGAGATCTTCGTCGCCGCCGCCCTGCTGATCGTGGTCGCGGTCGCCAGCCTGATGCAGATCGTCGGCCTGTCACCCGCCCTCGGGGCCTTCCTGGCCGGGGTGGTGCTGGCCGAGAGCGAGTTCCGCCGCGAGCTGGAAAGCGACATCGAGCCCTTCCGGGGCCTGCTGCTGGGCCTGTTCTTCATCACCGTCGGGGCGGGCGTCGACCTGCCGCTGGTGGCGCGCCAGCCGTTGCAGCTGCTCGGCGTCGTCATCGGCCTGATGGTGCTGAAGTTCATCGTCATGTACGGCATCGCCCGCCTGTTCGGCGCGCCCAGGCGCGGGGCGATGGCGGTGGCCACGGCCCTGGCCCAGGGCGGCGAGTTCGCCTTCGTGCTGCTCAGCTTCACGGTCGGGGCAGGGGTGATCGGCGCGCAGCTGGCCGCCCTGCTGACCGCCGCCGTCGCCGTCTCCATGGCCCTGACGCCGGTGGCCATGATCCTCTACGAGCGCGTCGCGGCCCTGATGGACGCGGCGATCCCGGACGTCGTCCCCGACACCGGCGACTTCGACGAGGGCGAGCCGGACATCATCATTGCCGGCTTCGGCCGCTTCGGTCAGATCACCGGCCGCCTGCTGCAGGCCAGCGGCTTCAAGTCGACGGTTCTGGACAGCGACATCGAGCAGATCGAGCTGCTACAGCGCTTCGGCCGCCGGGTGCACTATGGCGACGCCACGCGCCTGGATCTGCTTCGCGCCGCCGGCGCCGAGCGGGCTCGGATGCTGATCGTCGCCCTGGATGACCGCGAAAAGACCGTCGAGCTGGTCGAGACCGCCCGCAAGGCCTTCCCGGACCTCGTGATCCTGGCCCGCGCCTGGGACCGCCGCCACGCCTACGACCTGCTGGCCAACGGCGCCGACGCGGTCGAGCGCGAGACCTTCGAGTTGGCCCTGGCCCTGGGGACCACCGCCTTGCAGAAGTTGGGCTACCGCGCTCACCGGGCGCACCGGGCGGCCGCCTTCTTCCGTCGCCACGATCGGCGGGTGTTCGAGGAACTGCGCCCGATGTGGGGCCAGGAGGAGGCCTATATCCTGGCCTCGCGCGACGCGGCCAAGACCATGGACCGCCTGCTGGACGCCGACCTCCACCGCATGCGCCCAGGCGACGCCGGCGGGGCCTGGGACACGGCCAGCCTGGACGAGGAACTGCGCGAGCGCGCCGAGCGGGAGGGGGCGGAGTAGGCCCCAGAAGCTAAAGGGCCCCAGGCCGCGTCCAGCGCCCTCAGCCAGTCCGGCAGCGCGCCGGCCGAGGCCTGCAGCGCGCTGGCCCGCGCCGCCGCCATCGCGCCCTGTCCACGCGCCTCGCCCGGCGTCATGCCGAAGCGGCTCTTGAACGCCCGGCTGAAGCTTGACCAGACGGTGAAGCCGTAGCGTTCGGCCACCTGGGCCATGGCCAGGGGCTGGATCGGATCGGACAGCGCCTCGAACACCCGGCGCAGGCGTCGGTTGCGGATGTGTTCGCTGACCCCGCCCAGCGGCGCGAACAGCCGATAGAGCGAGGCGCGCGAGACGCCGAACTGGCGGCACAGCATCTCGGCCCCAAGATCTGGGTCGTGCAGGTTGCCGTCGATGAACCGGCGCATCCGCGCGCGCTGGGTGTCGGCCGAGGCCCGCCGAGCCGCGTCGCCGCGCTGGCCCAGGATCAGGCCGGCCAGCAGGTCGGTCGTGGCGCGGCCGACGCCATACGCCTCCTCCGGGCGCAGATTGGTCGCCACGCGCATCAGGCTCTCGGCGTGCGATTTCAAGAGCTGCGCGCCCGCGCTCTCTCGGCCCAGGACGAGGCCATGCAGCGGGTCCAGGTCGATGTCGCGAGCGTCGAAAGCGTCGCGCGGCAAGGCCAGATTCAGGTTCACGCAGTCGCCCGCCTGGGACTGGAAGGTGCGGGTCAGGTCAAGAACGCAGACGTCGCCAGGCCGCGCGAAGGTTTCGTCCCGCCCCGTCCGGCGGCTATCCCCGCCCTCGAGGATGATCTGCACCAAGATCAGCTCCAGCCCGGTCGCGGCGACCTTCCGCGCGTCGCGGCCATAGGCGAAGGCTCCGCCGGTCATGTGCGCCGCGCCCAGCAGCATCGGCCCGATGTTGAAGGTGTCGACCCAGAGGTCGGGGCCCGCGGCGTCGACGCCGTTCAGCCGGACGTCAAAGATCGGCGCGATGGCCTCCGCATAGGCGTGCACGCCCTGGCGGCCCGGCGTGACCTGGGTGCCCGCCTGATAGTGGGGAAGCATCGACGCTTGCGACATGGAACTCGAACCCGGAAACGCGAACCAACGATAAGCGGACAGCTGAGCCAAATCCCGAAAGCCGTCCGCCGTCAACGGCTGGGCCAGACGCGCGCCGCGTCTCAGATTTATGACCCGCCGTCTCAAACCCCTGGCGCCCCGTTGCCAGGCGTCAGACCCAGCCTCTACGGAAACGGCCGGCGCGAAAATCGTCTGATCCATTCCCTTGGTGACGAACTCGCGCCGAGCGGTTTGGTCCGGTCCGTCCAGGGTGGGGAACTTTTGGAGGGTCCGGACCGCCGCGTGAACAACCCAAACTACCGCGACGCGGACTCCCGCCGAGTTCCGCGTCGCTTTTTTAGGTCGCCGGCTGCTTCTGGCCCACCCGGCGGAAGAGATCCGCCAGGGCCTCGAGCAGGCCCTTCTCCGAGGCCTGATGATAGATCGAGTCCGTCGTGAGGGCGGCCGACAGGCGGGCGTGGGCCTTGCCCAGATTGTGATACGGCAGGCGCGGCAGCAGGTGGTGCAGGGCGTGGTAACGCAGGCCGACCGGGGCCCACAGCGCCGAGGCCAGGTTCGGCGGCGGCACGTTGACCGAGTCCAGGAACTGTTCGTCGAGGCTCATCTTGTCGCCCTCGTTGTCCCAGTGGTGGGCGACCAGGGTGCGGGCCTGGTTGAGGAAGGTGGCCAGCGAGAAGATCAGGAGACCGGTCAGCACGGCGCGCAGCGGCAGCCAGCCCGCGACGGTGGCGGCGATCACCGCCCACGACCACAGCCAGCAGGCGACGTCCTGGGCCACCCAGGCGGCGCGCCAGCGGTTGAGGTCGTCGCGCACGAAGCCGGGATTGATGATCAGGGCCGACAGCTTGGTCTTCAGGTAACGGCGCAGCGGCGGGACCACGAACGACAGCGGGATCAGGATCGCCGAGCGCAGGATCACGCCCAGCGGAGCCAGCAGCGCCACGAACAGGAAGCCGGCCAGCTTCAGCGGCGTGAAGCGCGACAGCGGCATGTATTCCGGATCCAGCGCCGTGCCGAAGCGGTCCTTGATGTGGTGGATGTTGTGCACGCCCTCGTACATCAGCGACGGGGTCATCAGCGGCACGCCGACCAGGATGTTCCAGCCGACGCGGAAGCCCGGGGCCTCGTCGTCGCGGATGTGGGTCAGCTCGTGGATGAAGCTCAGGGCGCGATAGAGGGCCAGCACGCTGACCAGGCCCGCGCCCAGGCCGATAGCCAGGTTGGCCGTCGTCGCGGCGACATAGAGCCCACCCCACATCAGGACGACCGAGACGATCATGTCGACCCAGTAGATCGCCGCGTTCGGCGTCATCAGGTCATCGGTCAGCGCATAGGCCTGCTTGGTCAGACTGACGCCCTGGCTCGCCAACTTGTTCACTTCGACCTCGCGCCGCCCACAAACCCGTAACAGGCATGACGAATTGGCGACGACGCGAGGGAAAAGCAACCGTTTGGATCAAAGACGCGACAATTCCGCGCCCTTAGGTGTTCACTGGACTAGCGGCCGCAGGATGATCTCCACCCGGCGGTTCTGGGCGCGGCCGGCGGCGGTGGCGTTGTCGGCGATCGGCTGGCGCGAGCCCATGCCGCCCACGAAGACGCGGTCCGACAACACCCGGCCCTGGCGGACCAGGTAGTCGGCCACCGCGCTGGCGCGGCGCTCGGAAAGACCCTGATTGTAGTCCGCGCCGCCGCTGCTGTCGGCGTGGCCCACCACGTCGATCGTGGTCTGCGGATAGGCGTTCAGCGTACGGGCCACGTCGTCCAGCACGCGGGTGAACTGCGGCTGCACGTCCGACTTGTCGACGGCGAAGGTCACGTCGCTGGGCATGACCAGAACGATCTGATCGCCGTTGCGGCGGATCATCACGCCCGAGGTCTCGAGGCTGCGGCGCAGGTCGGCCTGCTGGCGGTCCATGTAGTTGCCGACCGCGCCGCCGGCCAGCGCGCCGATGCCCGCGCCGATCAGCGCGTTCTTGCGACCCTGCTCGCCCTTGTTGGTGTTGGTCAGATAGCCCAGCAGGGCGCCGCCCGCCGCGCCGGCCAGCACGCCCGTGCCGGTGTTGTTGCGCACCGGCATGCCGGTATAGGGGTCGGTGGTGGTGCAGGCGACCAGGGCGGTAGCGCCCATCAGTACAGCGACCAAGGCAATCTTGCGCATTCTCGCAACCCTCACGGCTTTGTTGTAGATCAACGTCAGACGGGCAAACGCCCTTCTTATGGTCAAGTTCCAATATCGCACCTGACGCCAGGATGAACGGTCTTCGTTTCACCCCTGGCTCGGTGTAGTAAGAAGGAACTTACTCATCTCCCATTCCGCTGTCTCAGGGCTCGAAGAAGTGTCTACCTCCGCCATCGAACCGATCTCGTTCTCCCTCTACAGCAAGGATTTCCCGCGCTTCGCCCAAGAGCTGGGCGCGTCGTTCGAGCGCTACGGCTTCGCCGTGCTGTCGGAGTACGACATCCCGCAGGACCGCATCGACGCGGCGATCGCCGACACCAAGGCCTTCTTCGCCCTCCCGGAAGAGATCAAGAAGCAATATGCCGGGGTCAAGGGCGGCGCGCGCGGCTACATCCCGTTCGGGGTCGAGACCGCCAAGGGCGCCACGCACCACGACCTGAAGGAATTCTGGCACATGGGCCGCGACCTGCCGCCCGGCCACCGCTTCCGCGCCACCATGGCCGACAATGTCTGGCCGGCCGAGATCCCGGCCTTCAAGCACGACGTATCCTGGTTCTACAACGCGCTCGACAGCATGGGCGGCAAGGTGCTGGAGGCGATCGCCACCTATCTGAAGCTGGACCGCGACTTCTTCTATCCGACCATCGAGAACGGCAATTCGGTGCTGCGCCTGCTGCACTATCCGCCGATCCCGCAGGACGCCACCGGCGTGCGCGCCGGCGCCCACGGCGACATCAACACCATCACCCTGCTGATGGGCGCCGAGGAAGGCGGTCTTGAGCTGCTGGATCGCAACGGCGACTGGCTGCCGATCAACCCGCCCCCGGGCTGCATCGTCATCAACATCGGAGACATGCTGGAGCGGCTGACCAACCACGTCCTGCCCTCGACCATCCACCGCGTGCAGAACCCGCCGCCCGAGCGCCGCCACATCCCGCGTTATTCGACGCCGTTCTTCCTGCACTTCGCGTCGGACTACGAGATCAAGACCCTGCCCAACTGCATTAGCCCTGAGAACCCGGACCGCTATCCGGAGTTGATCACGGCGGACGAGTTCCTCCAGCAGCGCCTGCGCGAGATCAAGCTGGCGTAGACTTCCCGGCGTGCGGACAGAACAAAGCCCCGCCGATCGCTCGGCGGGGCTTTTCGTTGCGCGACAGCCGGGTCGCTACTTGGCGATCCGCAGGTTCTGGATCGAGCCGGCGATGGCGTTGAAGACGGTGGTCAGCTGCGAAGCGTCGGTCACGTCATAGTACATGTCCGTCGTCGTGGCGCAGCCCTGCAGGATGCTCTTGGAGTGGGTCGAGACCCCCACGCCGATCGAATAGACCAGGATTTTCTTGTCCCGCAGGTTGTCGCAGATCTTGGTCTGACGGCTATCGATGGCGTCGCGGCGTGCGTCGTTAGAGGAACCGGCGTCGAGCGAGACATTAGAGGCGTTCTTCAGGCGCTTCTGCCAGACATAGCCATAGCCGCTATAGGTCGAGTTGTTCTTGTTGCTGTTGCCGCTCATGACGTTATCGCCGTCGGTCAGCAGCACGATGATCTTCTGCGTCTTCGGCGCGCCGTAGGCCGCGCCGTCCCTGAAGGGGGCGTTGGGCGAGATCATGTGCCAGCCCCACACCGCGCCCATGGCCACGTTGGTGTTGCCGCTCGCCACCATCTGGTCGAGCTTGGCCTTCACGACATTGGCGTTAGCCGTTGTCCGCACATTGGTCAGCCGCAGGACGTTGGTGATGCCGCAGCCGTCGTTGGGACCGGCGTCAAAGGCGCTGGCGCCTGAGCGCAGGTTGGCGGAGATGTACTTGGTGACGACACCTTGTCGCGTCCACCAATCAGTCGGCGTAGGGTACGGATTAGGATTGCCGCCGTAGTCGCGAAGATAGTCGTTGGCCGGCTTATTGGAATATTTGTCAGTCTGGTAGCCGCTGCTGTAGCGATATTTTGAATACGAAGAGTCCGGCTCGTCCGCAGCGAAAAACGGCACAAACATCGTGCCGGGCACGGACGAGTTCGGCGCATCGTCGGTGGTGTCGTAGGGGCTGGGCCGGCTTTCGACACAGCCCGTCCAGCTAAGACCCATATTGCTCAGCAGCGTGAAACGATCTGGACGGGCGCCGTCATTGAAGAGGTCCGAGCCGTATTCCGAGGGCAGGCTACCCGTCATCCACGAAGAGGTCTTGTAGGTCGAGCCGATGTTCACGGTCATCGAGAACGGCACCACGGCGATCTTGACCGCATCAGTTTCGGAAGCCCGCGCGGCCGCGGCGGACAGCACGTCGACCAGCGACTTGGACGCGTCGATCAGGGCGGTGATCTTCTTGCCGCCCGACCCCAGGTCGTTGTCCATCGAACCGGTGTTGTCGAGCACCAGAGCCACTTCCAGCTTGTTGACCGAGCGGACGACTTCCGAATTGGCCGTCACGGTGATGTTGGCGTTCGTCCAGAGGTTGGCGATGATCGGCTTGATCACGCCGGTGGCCGTGCCGAGAACCCGGTTGTTCGTGCCGGACTTGAAGGTCGAACTGGCGGAGGAGAGCCCCAGGTTCAGGCCGGAAATCTCGGCCGCGAAGGCCGCGTCCCCGATGCTGTCCAGGTCGACGTCGGTCACCGCCGTCGAGCGCGCGGCGATCAGGGTGGCGGCGTCCAGGGCGTCCTGCATCTGCCGGCGCTGCAGGCTGACACGGCTGATATCCACCAGGCCGAACACCAGCACCGCCAGCGGCAGGGCCAGCAGGGCGAACTGCACGGCGATCGCGCCGCGTTCGTCGCGCCGCAGACGGCGAGCGAAGGCGGCGAAGCCCTCGGTCAGGCGTCGGAGGAAGCGGCTCTCGGTCGGCATGGTCGGGTCCCAAGCGTGATTTTCGGCCTGACCTTCGCCGATGAGGGTGAACAAGCCGAAAACGCCGTTGATGAACGCCCCTTCGACTCCGAGCCCGCCTGCGGTTAAAGAGCGCCCATGCCGTTCACCGCCACCGTCCTGACCATGTTCCCCGAGGCCTTTCCCGGCCCGCTCGGCGTTTCGATGATCGGGACCGCCTGGACGGAACAGGACCTGTGGCGTTTGGAAACGCTGGACATTCGGGCCTTTTCCAAGGATAAGCGCGGCTTCCTCGACGACACCCCCGCGGGTGGCGGCGCGGGAGCCGTGCTCAAAGCGGACGTCATCGCCTCTGCGCTCGACAGCGTGGAGCTCGATGGTCGGCCGCTTTTGTACATGAGCGCCCGGGGCAGCCCCCTGACCCAGGCGCGCGTTCGAGAGTGGTCCAAGGCCCCCGGCATCGTGGTGCTGTGCGGCCGCTTCGAGGGGGTGGATCAGCGGGTGCTCGACGCCCGCGGGTTCGAGGAGGTCTCGGTCGGAGACGCGGTGCTCGCCGGTGGCGAGGCGGCGGCGATGGTCGTGATCGAGGCGTGCGTTCGACTGGCCCCGGGTGTGCTGGGGAACATCGAGAGCACGCTGGAAGAAAGCTTCGAGGACGGTCTCCTCGAGCATCCGCAGTACACGCGACCGCGGACGTTCGAAGGACTGGACATCCCCGAGGCGCTGCTGTCGGGCGATCACAAGCGGATCGACCAATGGCGCAAGCGTATGCGTGAAGAAACGACCCGCGAGCGGCGTCCAGATCTCTGGGAAGCGCATCTCGCCAATCAACAGGCAAAAGGCGGCCCGAAAACGGGTAAGCCCAAGGAGAAATGATCATGGCGATCAACATCATCAAGCAACTCGAGCAGGAAGAGTCCGCTCGCCTGCTGTCGGCCCGCGCGATCCCGGAATTCCGTCCCGGCGACACCCTGCGCGTCAACGTGAAGATCAAGGAAGGCGAGCGCGAGCGCGTTCAGGCCTATGAAGGCGTCTGCATCGCTCGTCAGGGCGCGGGCGTCCACGAGAGCTTCACGGTCCGCAAGATCTCGTTCGGCGAAGGCGTGGAGCGTCTGTTCCCGCTGCTCTCGCCGAGCATCGAAAGCATCGAAGTCAAGCGTCGCGGCGTCGTCCGTCGCGCCAAGCTGTACTACCTGCGCGACCGTCGCGGTAAGTCGGCCCGGATCGCCGAGCGTTCGAACAGCAACACCAAGGCCGCGGCCGCCGCGGCTTCGTCGGAAGACTAAGTCTTCTCGACCTTCGGAAATGAACAAGGCCCCGGCGGGAAACCGCCGGGGCCTTTTTCTTGGTCGATGGCCACGCAGGGCCTAGAGAGGTCTCCCTTGGCGAGACCACGGCGGGACCCATGAAGGCCATTCTCATCACCGGCGCCAGCCGAGGGATCGGGCGAGCGACAGCCCTTCGCGCCGCCGAGGAAGGCTGGTCGATCGCCATCAACTACAGGACCGACCGCGACGCGGCGGAAGCGACCTTGGCGGCCGTGCGCGAGCGCGGCGTCCCGGCCGTTCTCGTTCCCGGCGACGTGGCCTCGGAGCCCGACACCCTCGCCATGTTCCAGCAGGCGAAGGCGGCTCTTGGCCCCCTGGCTGGCGTCGTGATCAACGCCGGGATCGTCGCTCCGCCCCAACGCCTGGCGGACATGGACGTCGCCCGCCTGCGGCGGATGTTCGAGGTGAATGTCCTGGGCGCCTACCTCACGGCGCGCGAAGCCGCGCGAGCGCTCACGAGCGCCCGGGGCGGCGCGATCGTCGTGGTGTCCTCCGCCGCGGCGCGACTGGGCTCGCCTTTCGAATATGTCGACTATGCCGGATCAAAGGCCGCGCTCGACACCCTCGCCGTCGGCCTGGCGAAGGAACTGGCGGGCGACGGCGTGCGGGTCAATTCCGTCCGCCCCGGCCTGATCGAAACGGAGATCCACGCCAGCGGCGGCCAGCCGGACCGCGCCCACCGCCTCGGCGCACAGACCCCGCTAGGCCGCGCCGGCCTTCCCGAGGAAGTCGCCGAAGCCATCGTCTGGTTGCTGAGCGACGCGGCCTCGTACGTGACGGGCGCGACCCTGGATGTCAGCGGCGGCCGCTGACATCCACCGGGCTATCGCGGGACGATCGGACGCGGATGCTTCCGAGGCTTGGCCGGCGCCCGCAGGGCGGCCCACAGCTCCTGCAGGGCCAACACCCAGCCGAACGTGGTTTCCTTATGGGTCTTGAAGGCTTCGTCCATCATGTTGGCCTCCCATGGCTATCCATGACGGCGAAAATCGCCGTTCCGCGCCCGAGTGACAAACGCGGACTCCTTGGATACACATAAGCCCTGCTTATGGCCGACATCCTTTCCCGCCTGCCGCTCAGCGCCATTCGCGTGTTCGAGGCGGCCGCTCGCCTGAAGAGCTTCACCCGCGCGGCCGACGCCCTGGGGGTGACCCAGGCCGCCGTCAGCTGGCAGGTGAAGGCGCTGGAGCGGCAGCTCGACCAGCCGCTCTTCAACCGCCTGCCGCGCGAGGTGACCCTGACCCCGGCCGGCGAGCGCCTGTCGCGCGCCGCGACCGAGGCGATCTCGTTGCTGCGCTCGGCGGTCTCCGATCTGGTCGAGGCCGAGGAAGGGGTTCTGTCGATCACCACGGTCCAGAGCCTGGGCGGCCAATGGCTGGCCCCGCGCCTAGGCGGCTTCCAGATCGCCCACCCGCGCATCGCCGTCCGGCTGGAGGCCTCGAGCCGGGTGGTCGACCTTTCGCGCGAGGGCGTCGACATGGCCCTGCGCGGCGGCCACGGGAAATGGCCGGGCACGACCGCGCATTTCCTGATTCCCGCCGTCCAGACGCCGCTGGTTTCGCCCGAGTTCCTGGCCAGGATCGGCGGCCTCGGCCGGCCCGAGGACCTGCTGGACGTCCAGCGCATCGGCGTCGCCCGCGAATGGGACGAGTGGTTCCAGGCCGCTGGCGTGGCGGCCAATCCCGAGCAGCCGCCGCCCACCCTGGCCTCCGACGCCCAAGCCCTGGAGGTGGCCAGCGCCCTGGCCGGCCACGGCGCGGCCCTGGGCTCGCCGATCTTCTTCGCGCGGGAACTGGCCGAGGGCCGGCTGATCATGCCGTTCGACGTCGTCGCTCTCTACACCGGCGGCTATTGGCTGGCCTATCCCAGCGACCGCGCCCGCGTGCGCAAGATCGCCGCCTTCCGCGACTGGGTGCTGGACCAGGCCGCCGCCGATCCGCTGATCGCCCGCTACGCCACGATGGCGCCCTTGGAGTCACCGGCTGTCTCGCCGTTGGCGCGCTCGACCCCATAGTCAAGCTTGCGTGCGGACGCACTATCTTGACAAACCGCCGTTCCGTGAGATGGTTAATCCACCCCCGGCCTCGGCCGGGCTTCCTGACCGTCTCCTTTCTAGTGGACGGCCCTTTCCGGGCGGAGCCATCGGCCCCCGGAAGCAAAGAATGATGCTAGGGCGCGCCGAAACCACTGGCGCGCCCTATGTCGTTCTGTCGTCCGGGTCACACTGAACGCAAGAATTTGGCCCGCCAGCCGCCCGCCACTGGATTTCGACGCACGATCCGCCCTATATCCCCGCCATGTCCGGCAAAACCCTTTACGACAAGATCTGGGACGCCCACGTCGTCAGCGAAACCGACGGCGAAGCGATCCTCTATATCGACCTGCACCTGATCCACGAGGTGACCACGCCGCAGGCCTTCGCCGGCCTTCGCGCGGCCGGTCGCAAGGTGCGCCGGCCCGACCGCACCCTCGCCGTGGCCGACCACAATATCCCGACCGAGGGCCAGGCCCTGGGCGTCGACGCCGTGGCCGACGAGGAAGCGCGCCTTCAGCTCAAGACCCTGGCTCGCAACGTCGCCGACAACGGCATCGAATTCTTCCCGATGGGCGACATCCGCAACGGCATCGTCCACGTGGTCGGTCCCGAGCAGGGCCGCACCCAGCCGGGCATGACCATCGTCTGCGGCGACAGCCACACCTCGACCCACGGCGCCTTCGGGGCCCTGGCGCACGGCATCGGCACGTCCGAGGTCGAGCACGTCCTGGCCACCCAGACCCTGCGCCAGAAGAAGGCCAGGAACATGCTGGTCCGCGTCGACGGCCAGCTTGGCCCCGGCGTCACCGGCAAGGACATCGCCCTGGCCGTGATCGGCGAGATCGGCACGGCCGGCGGCACCGGCTATGTCATCGAGTTCGCCGGTCAGGCCGTGCGCGACCTGTCGATGGAGGGCCGCATGACCCTCTGCAACCTGACCATCGAGGGCGGCGCCAAGGCCGGCCTGATCGCGCCCGACGACAAGACCTTCGCCTACATCCAGGGCAAGCCCGCCGCGCCGAAGGGCGCGGCCTGGGACATGGCCGTCAGCCACTGGAAGACCTTCTTCACCGACGACGACGCCGTGTTCGACCGCACCGTGGTCATCGACGGCTCGGCGCTCGTGCCGATGGTCACCTGGGGCACCTCCCCCGAGGACGTCATCCCGGTCACCGGCAATGTCCCGGATCCGGAGAGCTTCGCCACGCCCGACAAGCGCGCGGCCGCCCACCGGGCTTTGGACTATATGGGCCTGACCGCCGGCCAGCCGATCTCGGCGGCCCGCATCGACCGCGTGTTCATCGGCTCGTGCACCAACAGCCGGATCGAGGACATGCGCGCCGCCGCCGCCGTGGTTCAGGAAGCCTTCCTGCACGGCCGCATGGTGGCCCCGCACGTCAAGGCCATGGTCGTGCCCGGCTCGGGTCTCGTGAAGGAACAGGCCGAGGAAGAAGGCCTGGACGCCATCTTCAAGGCCGCCGGCTTCGACTGGCGCGAGCCTGGCTGCTCGATGTGCCTGGCCATGAACCCCGACAAGCTGCAGCCACACGAGCGCTGCGCCTCGACCAGCAACCGCAACTTCGAGGGCCGCCAGGGCCGCGCCGGCCGCACCCACCTCGTCTCCCCCGCCATGGCGGCGGCGGCGGCGATCGCCGGGCATCTGACCGACGTGCGCACCTTCCTTGAGGAGACCGTCTGATGCGCGCCTTCACCCGCCTCGACGGCCGCGCGGCTCCGCTGGAGCTGGCCAATATCGACACCGACCAGATCATCCCCAAGCAGTTCCTCAAGACCGTGGAGCGCGAGGGGCTGGCCAAGGGCCTGTTCTACGACTTCCGCGTCGACGGCGAGGGCAACGAGATCAGCGACTTCGTGCTCAACAAGCCGGAGTACAGAGGCGCCTCCGTGCTGATCGCCGGCGACAATTTCGGCTGCGGCAGCTCGCGCGAGCACGCCCCCTGGGCCCTGATGGACTTCGGGATCATGTGCGTGATCTCGACCAGCTTCGCCGACATCTTCTACAACAACTGCTTCAACAACGGCCTGCTGCCGGTGGTGGTGAAGCCCGACGAGCTGGCGCTGCTGATGGACGAGGCCAAGGGCGGCAACCACATGGTCAGCGTCGACCTCGAGGCCCAGACCGTGATCTCGCCGTCGGGCAAGACCATCGCCTTCGACATCGATCCGGTGCGCAAGGAAAAGATGCTCAAGGGCCTCGACGCCATCGGCGAGACCCTGATGCACGGCGGCGACATAGACGTCTACGAGAGCAAGCGCGCGATCAGCCAGCCCTGGCTGGAGGTTTAAATCTCTTCCCTCCCCCTTGATGGGGGAGGGGTAGGGGTGGGGGTGATGCGGCGATGGATATCGTCACGGCCCCTCTCCATTCTGACGCGTGGTTTCACCCCCATCCCCAACCCTTCCCCCATCGAGGGGGAAGGGAGCGAGAGAAGCCGATGACCATCATCCTCGCCGGCACGATCCGCATCGCGCCCGACCGCCTGACCGACCTCCGCCCCCACCTCCGCGCCCAGGTCGAGAACAGCCGGGCCGAGCCGGGGTGCCTGGACTACGCCCTGACCGAAGACCCGCTCGACCCCGGCCTGATCCGGGTCTACGAGCATTTCGTCGACGAAGAGGCCCTGGCTTTCCACCGCGCCAGCCCGCACATGGCCGCCTGGCGCGCGTGCTGGCCGGAACTCGGCGTCGGCGAGCGCCGCATGTCGTCGTTCGACGTCTCCGCCTACCGCGAAATCTGATCCTAGAGAGCCTCCCATGCCCACCCTGCTCCTCCTGCCCGGCGACGGCATCGGCCCGGAAGTCTGCGCGCAGGTGCGCCGCGTGGCGGCCGCCCTCACGCCGGATCTTGAGGTCTCCGAAGCCCCCTATGGCGGCTCCAGCTATGACGCCCACGGGACGCCGCTGCTGGACGAGGTCCGCGACCAGGCCATCGCCAGCGACGCGGTGCTGATGGGCGCCGTCGGCGGCCCGCAGTGGGCCAACGCCCCGCGCAATCTGCGCCCCGAGGCGGGCCTGCTGAACCTGCGCAAGGCCATGGACGTCTACGCCAACCTGCGCCCCGCCTACTGCTTCGAGGCCCTGGCCGACGCTTCCAGCCTGAAGCGCGAGCTGGTCTCGGGCCTGGACATCATGTTCGTCCGCGAACTGGTCGGCGGTGTCTATTTCGGCCAGCCGCGCGGCATCGAGGACCTGCCGGACGGCCAGAAGAAGGGCTTCGACACCCAGGTCTACACGACCAGCGAGATCGAGCGGGTCGGCCGCGTGGCCTTCGAACTGGCCCGGGGCCGGACCAACAAGGTCCACTCGGCCGAGAAGTCGAACGTCATGGAGTCGGCCTGCTGTGGAAGCAGGTGATCACCGAGCTTCACGCCCGCGAATATCCGGACGTCCAGCTGGAGCACATCCTGGCCGACAACTGCGCCATGCAGCTGGTCCGCGCGCCCAAGCAGTTCGACGTCATCGTCACCGACAATCTGTTCGGCGACATCCTGTCGGACGCCGCGGCCATGCTGACCGGCTCGCTGGGCATGCTGCCCTCGGCCGCCCTGGGCGCGGCGGGCAAGCCGGGCCTCTACGAGCCGATCCACGGCTCGGCTCCCGACATCGCCGGCAAGGGCCTGGCCAATCCGCTGGCCGCGATTCTGTCGTTCGAAATGGCCCTGCGCTGGTCGCTGGGTCAGGTCGAGGCGGCCGACGCGCTGCTGGCGGCGGTCAAGAAGGCTCTCGACGACGGCGCGCGCACCCGGGATCTGGGCGGATCGCTGACCACCGCCCAGATGGGCGACGCGGTGCTGGCGGCGCTCTAACCCCTTCCCGAACACCCGTTACAGGCCCTAGGCTCCTCCCAACAAGACATGTTGGGAGGGACCGATGATCGCGGGCCTGATGCAGACGACGCCGCTGATGATCAGCGGCATTCTCACCTATGCGGCCCAGGCCCACGGGACGCGCGAGATCGTCTCCAAGCTGATCGACGAGCCGCTGTGGCGCTACGACTATGCGGGCCTCGGTCGTCGCTCGGCCCAGCTGGCCCACGCCCTCCAGCGCCTGGGCGTGGAGGCCGGCGACCGGGTCACCTCCCTGGCCTGGAACACCCACCGGCACCTGGAGCTGTTCTACGCCGTCCCCGGCCTCGGCGCGGTGCTGCACACGGCCAATCCCCGCCTGTTCGACGAGCAGATCATCTACACGATCAATCACGCGGAAAGCGGCGTGCTGTTCTACGAGCGCGGGTTCGCGGCCCTGGTCGAACGCATCGCCCCCCAGCTGACCACGGTGAAGACCTTCGTCATGCTGTCGGATCCCGAACGGACCCTCCCCGGCTCGGTCGGCGCCATCTCCTACGAGGCCCTGATCGCCGGCGAGGCTGAAAGCTTCGACTGGCCGGTCTTCGACGAGAACGCCGGGGCCTTCCTCTGCTACACCTCGGGCACTACGGGCGACCCCAAGGGGGTGCTCTATTCGCACCGCGCCGTGGTGCTGCACGCCATGGCCGGCGGGCTGAACAGCGCGTTCGGCTTCACCGCCTTCGATGTCGTCATGCCCTGCTCCAGCCTTTACCACGCCACCGCCTGGGGCCTGCCGTTCAGCGCCCCGATCTGCGGCGCCAAGCTGGTCCTGCCGGGTGACAAGATGGACGGCGCGTCCCTGCACGCGCTGATCGAGGGCGAGGGCGTCACCTTCACCGGCGGCGTGCCGACCATCTGGACGATGTATCTGGACTGGCTGGAAAGGACCGGCCAGCGGCCGGACAGCCTGAAAAAAGTCGTCATCGGCGGCAGCGCCGTGCCGCGCGCCATGGCCGAGGCGTTCAAGCGGCTCTACGGCGTCCAGACCCTGCAGATCTGGGGCATGACCGAGACCTGCCCGATCGGCGTCGTCTCCACCCCCACCCCCGCTCTCGCGGCCCTGGGCGAAGAGGCGATGGACGAGGCCATCTGGACCCGCCAGGGCCGGCTGCAGTTCGGCATCGCGCTACGCGTCGAGCTGGAGGACGGGAGCGAGGCCCCGCACGACGGCGAGACCTCCGGCGCCCTGCTGGTGCGCGGCCCCTGGGTGGTGCGGCGCTACTTCCGCCAGGGGGCCGACGCCGCGCGCGCCGACGGCTGGTTCGACACCGGCGACATCGCCACGCTGGACGCCCACGGCTTCATGCGCATCACCGACCGCCAGAAGGACGTCATCAAGTCCGGCGGCGAGTGGATCAGCTCGATCGACCTGGAGAACGTCGCCGTCGGCTGCCCCGGCGTGCGGATCGCCGCCGTCATCGGCGTGCCGCATCCGAAGTGGGAGGAACGGCCGCTGCTGGTCATCGAGGCCCATGAAGGCTCGATCCTTGGCAAGGCCGATGTGCTCGACTATCTGGCGCCCGGATCGTCAAATGGTGGACGCCCGACGACGTGGTCTTCGCCATCGTGCCGCTGACCGCCACGGGCAAGATCGACAAGAAGGTCCTGCGCGAAGCCTGGAAGGGCCACCTTATCCATGGCTGACCCTGTCACTGTCCGCGCGGCGCGCCCCGACGAGGCTCCGCAACTCACCGACCTGGCGATGGGCGCCAAGGCCTCCTGGGGCTATGATGAAGCCTTCATGGCCCAGTGCCGCGACGAGCTGACCCTCACGCCGGAGAAGATGGCGACCTGGACCGTCTGGGTCGCCGAGTGCGACGGGCGGCTGGCCGGCATGATCGCCCTGGCCTCGGGCGACGGCATGGCCGAACTCGAGGACTTCATGGTCGAGCCGGGCTTCCAGGGCCGTGGCGTCGGCACGGCCCTGATGGACGCCCTGCTGGCCGAGGCCCGCGCGCGCGGCCTGGATCGGATCGGCCTCGACGCCGATCCAAACGCCGAGACCATCTACCGCAAGCTCGGCTTCGAGACCGTCGGTCGCTCGCCCTCGCGCTCCATTCCCGGCCGCCCCCTGCCCCGGATGGTCCGGGCGCTTTGAGGCCTCAAAGCTTGAGCCGCCAGCTCTCCGAGACCAGCTCCTCGCCGAAGCCGTCATAAGGCCAGCTTGTCTCCAGCTCGAAGTCGAAGCGGGCGTAGAGCCGGCGGGCCGGCAGCAGGTTGCTCTGGGTCCAGAGCACCATCTCGGCATAGCCGGCCTCACGGGCCCGGGCGACGCAGGCGGCGATCAGGGCCTCGCCGACGCCGAGGCCTCGCGCGGTCGGCTCGACCAGCAGCAGGCGCAGACGGCCAACCGTGTCGCTCTCCTTGGCCAGCATGATCGAACCGACCTTCTCGCCGGCGTGCTCAGCGATCCAGCAGGCCTCATAGGCGGGGTCGTACGTCTTCACATAGTCGGAGACGACGCCGGCCACCACGCCCTCGAAGCGATGGTCCCAGCCTTCCTCGGCGGCGTAGAGCGCGCCGTGGCGCTGGACGATCCAGCCGAGGTCGCCCGGCGCGGGTGGGCGCAGGACAATGCTCATGCCTCGAGCAGCGCCTTCAGCCTGGCCAGGTCCTTGGCCACGGCCGCCGCGTCGCGGTCATAGGCGGCGTCGTCGTACATGTTGGGCGGCCGGTAGAGGACCATGCCGACCTCGGCCCCCTCGCCGTTGGCCACCACCCGCAGCGGCATGTAGAGCTCGGTCCCGTCCGCCAGGGTCACCCAGTGATCGAGCACGCCATAGGGGTTGTCCGGCGAGAACCGCACGCGGACATCGCCGCCCGGGCCGTGGGCGAGCCACTGGTCGCCGTCCGGCGTGAGACCCGAGGCCAGGCCCGCCGCCCATTTGGGGAAGCTCTCCGGAGCCTTGGCGAAAGCGTAGACCGCCTCCGCCGGCTTGTGGATGCGGATGCTGATGTAGCGCAACTCGAACATGTGTCTCTACTCCACGGTCACCTGGGTCTGGGCTGGGGCCTGGGCTCACTTTTGTTAAAGGGGAGCGGCTGTCCAGCAGCATCCGTTCAGGGTGGACAGCCGCCTTCAGGTCCGCACCGCCATGGCCAGCACAACGAACGTAAGCCAGGCCGATAGCGCCACGCTGCTGAGAACCTGCAAACGTTTGGTATGAACCGTCAGATCAGGATCGTTCATCCTCCGATCCCGACGGAAGAGGGCGAACCACATGAGCTTATTTGGTAGCGAAAGTCCGCGCATCCGGCGGTAGGTTTCGGGATGCCGGGCCGCAAGAGCCGAAGCCAGCTTCGGTCCGAACCAGAACTGGGCCCCGCAGCACCCAACGAATATCGCGAATGGTATAAGTGGCAGCCATCATTCTGGCGAACGCTAGCGCTCCGCCGATTAAGCCACAACCGGACTTAGGCTAAGTCTGCAACGCGGAAGCGCTCATTGGCGCTGGCGTCGATTGCGGCCTGACCCTAACGGCGCCATCGGAGCAACCCGGTCTATCGGCCGGTCCGGAGTTGGGCGGGGCTACGCCAGTTGCTGACGTTGCCTCACCTCCAGGAACACGACGTTCGCCCGGTGAGGTGGCGCGCAAATCGAATGGCGAGGAGCACTACGCCTACGCCAAAGCCCTCTGAGCTACGATTTCCATCAACGGCTAACCCAGCTCGCCGGTGGCCAATCCTTAGGATTGCTGGGGAGGGGCAGCTCGCAGGCCGCCAAGACCTCGTCACCGCCCGCAAGCTCGCCGGCGCGCGTGAGAAGCTGCGAGAGATGCTTGAAATGATCGACGACCTGCAGTCCGAGCAGGCCCAGGCGATCCAGCGCGGCCTCTATTCGTGACGAAGCGCGTCCATCGGATTGAGCCGCGCGGCCCGGCGGGCGGGGAAGTAGCCGAACAGCACGCCGATCAGGGCCGAGAAGACGAAGGCGACAGTGTTGATGGTCGGGTCGAAGATGTACGGCACATTCAGCATTGGCGCGAGGATCAGGCTGGCGCATAGGGCCAGCGTCAGGCCCAGAAGGCCGCCCAGGCTGGACAGCACCACGGCCTCCACCAGGAACTGCAGAAGCACCTCGCGCCCGAGCGCGCCGATGGCCAGCCGCACGCCGATCTCGCGCGTGCGCTCGGTCACCGACACCAGCATGATGTTCATGATCCCGATCCCGCCCACCAGCAGGCTGACCGCGGCAACGGCGCCCAAGAGGCCGGTCAGCATCTGGGTCGTGCTCCGCAGGGTCTCCGAGATCTGCTGGGTGTCGAAGATGTTGAAGTCATCGGCGTCGGCCGGCTGCAGGTGGCGGCGCTCGCGCAGCAACGACTTGATCGAGGCCTGAACGGTCTTGGAGTCGTAGGCCGGGTCCACCGAGACCATGATCATGCTGACGTGCTGGTTGCCCGTGATCCGGCGTTGCGCGGCCTTCACCGGCATGATCACCACGTCGTCCTGGTCCATGGGGCCCATGCTGGACCCGCGCGCCGCCAGCGCGCCAACCACCTGGCACGAAAGGTCGCGGATGCGGATGGAGGCGCCGACCGGGTTCTCGTCGCGGAACAGGTTGCGCCGGACCGTGGAGCCGATGAGGCACACCGTCTTGCCAGCCTGTTCCTCGGCCACCGTGAAGGTTCGCCCCTCGGCCATGTTCCAGGACTGGGCCCGCAGGTAATCGTTGCTGGTGCCATAGATGGTGGTCGACCAGTTGGCGGCGTTGCGGACCGCCAGGCCCGACGACTGGACAAGGGGGGCGACCGACACCAGGCCGGCCACCTGTTGCCTGAGCGCCTCGATATCGTCGGCCTCGAAGGGCTGCGGCTGCGAACCGCCGCCACCGCCGCGCCCAAACCCCTGGCCAGGCCGGATCTGCAGGATGTTGGCGCCCAGGCTTGAGATCTGCTGCTGGACGGCGGCGGTGGTGCCGTTGCCGAGCGTCACCATCGTGACCACGGAGCCCACGCCAATGACGATGCCGAGCACGGTGAGAAACGACCGCATCAGGTGCCGGCGAATCTCCCGAAGCGCCAGGGCGAATGTGGTGACCAGGACAGCGTTCACGGAGCGGCTCCAACCCGGGGCCTGCCGGCTTCGATCGCCTCGACCAGGCCGTCGCGGAACTTCACCGTGGTGCGGGCGAAAGCCGCCATGTCAGGCTCGTGCGTCACCATCAGGATGGTGATCCCCAACTCGTCGTTGAACTGTTCGAGCAGCCGCATGATCTCGAGCGAGCGCTCGGTGTCGAGGTTTCCGGTGGGCTCGTCGGCGAGCAGCACTTCGGGCTGGGTGACGATGGCCCTGGCGATGGCGACGCGCTGTTGCTGGCCACCGGAGAGTTCGGCGGGCATGTGGTGCGACCAATCCTCCAGCCCGACCTTCCGAAGAGCGTCCATGGCGATCTCCCGCCGGGTCCGTTTCGGTTCGCCGCGATAGAGCAGCGGCAACTCGACATTCTCCAGAGCGCTGGTTCGCGCGAGCAGGTTGTAGCCCTGGAAGATGAAGCCCAGATAGCGCCGCCGCAGCAGGGCCCGCTCGTCCCGATCGAGCTGTTCCACATGGACGCCCTTGAAGACGTATTCGCCGCCGGTGGGCGTGTCGAGGCAGCCCAGGATGTTCATCATCGTGGATTTCCCGGAGCCCGACGGTCCCATCACCGCCACGAAGTCGCCGACCTGGACGTCGAGATCGATGCCCTTCAGCGCCTGGAACGCCGCCGCGCCGTTGCCGAAGGTCTTGGTGATCCCGCGCAACGATATCAGCGGCTCGGCCGTCATCGCGCCGCCCCGGCGAGCTGGCCGGTGACGACCTTCATCCCGACCTTCAGCGCGTCGCCGGCGACCTCGGTCTGGCTGCCGTTGCTGTCGCCGGCCTGAACCGGAATCGGTCGTAGTTCGCCGTCGTCCCGCAAGACATAGACGGTCTGGCGGCTGCCCCGCCCGATCGCGACGTCGGCGGTCTGTCCCTGCGAGCGCGGCATCCTCTGGATCAGCATGCTGGTCGCCCCGCCCGTACTCCGGGCGGCGCCTGCGGCGGGCGCGAACCTGAGCGCCGCGTTCGGGACCAGCAGCACATTGGACTTCTCCGTCGCCACGATGGCGGCTGTGCCGGTCATGCCGGGACGGAGCGCAAGATCGGGGTTGTCGGCCGTCAACACCGCCGTATAGGCGACCACCTGGCCTGAACCGCTGGAGCTCGTGGTTGTCGTGGAGCCGAGGTCCAGGCGCTTGACCACGGCGTTGAACGTCCGGCCGGGATAGGCGTCGACCTGGAAGGTGGCCTTCTGGCCGTCCTTCACCTGACCCACGTCGGCCTCGTCAACCTTCACCTCCAGCTGCATCTTCGAAAGATCCTCGGCCAGGGTGAACAGCACGGGCGCGTTCAGCGTCGCGGCTACGGTCGAGCCCGGCTCTACATCTCGTGACAGCACCACGCCGTTCACCGGCGAGCGGATCGTGGCCTTGGAAAGCTGGGTGCGGTTTGACGACAGGTTCGCGCGAGCCTGGCCCACCGCGGCCTGGGCGGCGCGAAGGTTGGCCGCGGCTCGGGCCTGTTCGGCGCGCGCGACGTCCAGTTCGGTGGCGGAGGGCGCCTTGCCGCCGGATAGACGATAGACCTCTTCCATGCGGGTAAGACTTGCCCGCGCCTCGGTCAGAGTGGCCTGGGCCTGGGCGACACTGGCCTCCGCCGAAGCCAGGGCGGCTTCGCTTTCGCGGACCGTGTCCTCAAGGCGTGAAGTGTCCAGTCGGGCCAGGATCTGGCCCTTGGTTACGCGGTCGTTGTTGTCGACATAGACCGCGCTGACGATGCCGGAGAGCTCGGAGCCGACCTCCACCTTGTTGGTGGGCGCGAGGTTGCCGGTGGCCGAGACGGTCACCCGGAGGTCGCCGCGCTCGACCGGAGAGGTGGCGTACCGGGGCTCGTCGCCCGAGCCGCGCAGCAGGAAGAAGATCAGCAGGGCCAGGACCACGCCGACGGCCAGGGCGGCGATCATCAGCAGCCGCGGCCGGCGCGAGCCGGGCTTCACGCCCAGGAAGCTGTCGATCTTGGCGCGTGCGCCGGAGGTCTGGTCCATGGGGTTCCTCTAGGGCGCGGCGACGCTATAGGGCTCGGGCGCGGCCTGCCAGCCGCCTCCCAAGGCCTTGTAGAGCTGGACCGCCGCAGTCGCGCGGGCGACGCGCGCCGAGGCCAGGCTGTCCTGACTGGAGAGTAAGGTGCGCTCGGATTCCAGCAGCGATTGGAAATCGGTGCGGCCGGAGCGGTATTGGATGCGGGCGATTTCGGCGGCGCTGCGGGCGGCGAACTCGGCGGCGACCAGCGCCCGCAGCCGGCGGTCCGTGGCGGACACCGAGACGAGGGCGTTTTCGGTCTCCTCCAGGGCGGTGAGGACGCTGGTGCGATAGGCGGCCAAGGCGCCGGCCGCGCTGGCCCGCTGAGCCTCCACCGCGGCGCGGATCTGGCCGCCCCGGAAGATCGGGGCGGTGATCCCGGCGACCAGGCCGCCAGCCATGTCGCCCGCGGCGTTCGACAGCGAACCGCCCGAGCCGGAAAAAGTCCCGCTCAGCGTCAGCGCCGGATAGAGCTGGGCTGCCTGGACGCCGATGCGGACGGTCTCCGCCGCCAGGGTGCGTTCGGCCAGCGCCACGTCCGGCCGCCGGCGGATCACGTCGGCGGGAATGGCGGCGGGCAGCGCGACCGGCGCGGTGGGCGGGTCGGCGGCGGGTTCGAGCAGGCCGTTCACCGCCCCCGGCGCTTCGCCCAGCAGCACCGCTAGTTGGTTGGCCGCGGCGGCGTAGTTTGTCTCGATCGCAGGGATGCTCGCCGCGGTTTGAGCGCGGAGTTGGCGGGCCTGCTCCAGGTCGAGGGAGCCGACCAAACCCGCCTGCAGCCGCCAGCCAGTGATCTCCACCGTCTCGTCCAGGGTGGAAAGCGTGTCGCGAGCGATGCGCAGCCTGGTTTGGGCCTCGCGGGCGTCGAGATAGTTGAGAGCGATCTCGGAGGCGACCGTGAGCTGGGTGGCTCGCAAGCTCGCCCGCTTTCCGTCGGCGGTGGCCCGGGCGGCCTCGATCGACCGACCTTGGCCGCCGAAGAGGTCGGCTTCATAGGCCGCGTCGAAACCGATCTGATAGTTCTTGCGCGCGCCGGTCGCGCCGGACGTGCGCTCTCCGACCTCACGGCTTGCCGAGCCGGACGCGTTCAGGCTGGGCAGCAGCGCCCCGCGCGCGGCGCGGAGGTCGGCGCGCGCCGCCCGCACCCTCGATCCCGCCTCGTTGATGTCCAGGTTGGCGGCCAGCCCGCGTTCCACCAAGGCCGTCAGGGTCGGGTCGCCGAACGCCTGCCACCAGCGGGCGAGGTCAACGTCGGCGGAGATTTCGCGCGCCCCGGCCGTGAATTGCTCAGGGACCCTCAGCTCGGCAAGTGTCGGCGCGTGATAGTCGGGGCCCGCAACGCAGCCGGCAAGCAGGATCACGACGCCGCCCGACGCCGCCCGCAGCATATTTCGGAAGTGGATCAACTGTCCCCTCCTGTCCAGAGGCGCAACTTGAGGCCCACTTACCGAACTTTGCCCTACGCAACCTTGATGCCGGTCAAGCGGACAAGGTGACGCCTTCGTCACCTTTGATCGCAGGCAAATCGGGCGGAAAAAGCCGCTCGTGTCCAGAACCCCGCCACGCCGTCATCGCCGCCTCGCCTCTGCTACTGGCAGTACCGGCGCAGACCGTCACGTCCGAGATAGGTGCCGCTGCGGGGATCGAAGGACCGGTATTTGCGGGCGCAGTAGGCGATCCAGTCCGGATCGTTGAGCCGGGGCTCGACCCGGTCCTTGTCCTGGCTGGAGCCGGCGATCGCCGCGCCGAGCGCAAAGCCCAGAACCCCGGCGATGATCGCGTCGCTGTGGTCGTTCCGACGGTCCGGGTAGCGGCGGACATAGTCCTGGCGATAGCGCCACTGCGGCTCGGTCCAGCCGGGCGGCGGCGGGCGCCAGCGATCGTGACGCAACTCGCTCGGCGGGTGGCGGCCGGGTTGGGCGAGCGCCGGAACAGGGGCTTGGGCGGCAAGGGCCAGGATCAGGGTGCTGGCGACCAGGACACGCGGCATCTGAAATCTCCTTCTCATCATAAGCCCTGGGGAGCGTAGAGACTGGCCGCCGCCAGCCTTTGCCGTCGATCAAATCGGCGGTGGGACGAAGTTCAGCCCATCCGGACCTGCGCGCCCGCCGCGCCGGCGATGACGGCTTCGGCGTCGGCCAGGCGCTCAATGGCCGCTGCCCCCAGCGCCTTCGACGAACCGGCAGACAGGCCCGGCGACCAATAGATCGGGGTCGATAGAGGATGAATAGTCCCACACCCGATCCGACGCGGCCATGCGACATCGCGGCCTATTGTCGATCCCGTGATTTTGGCCAGGCTCACGACCTGTAAAGGGCGACTTGCGTGCTGATGGGTTGGTCAAGGGAAATCGATGGATGATCGAGTCTCCAGACGTCACTCACCCGATCCTGGTGGTCGATGTGAGCGGACTTCAAGCCCGCTTCGGCCTGGCCGCGCCCGGTCAGGCGCCCGCGTCGGTGAGCGTGGTCGATTGTACGAGCCAGGACCAACTGATCGACATCTTGGCCCAAGCGCGCGCATCGTTCGGTAGACCTTTGCTCGGCGTGGCCATCGCGGCGCCGGGGCCAAACTTGGATGGCGTTATCCAGCTAACCCACTCTGATATGCGCCTCGATGCCGACCTCATCGCCGACCGGCTCGGACTGCGGCGCCTACACCTCGTCAATAACTTCACCGCCCGAGCCCTAGCCGTGCCGCTGCTGGCGCCCGAGGCGCTAGAACCGATCGGCGGCGGCGCGCCGCACCGAGACGCGCCGGTCGGCGCGGTGGGCCCCTCCGAAGCGGGCCTTGGCATGTCGATCCTTTATCCCGACGGATTTGTCGGCTGGACAGCCGCCGCCGCCGAGGGCGGACACGTGGACCTGGCCGCCGCCAATGACCGCGAAGCCGACATTATCCGTGTGCTGCGGGACAGGCACGACCATGTCTCCGCCGAACATGTGCTTTCGGGCCAGGGGCTGCTGGACGTAGCGCTGGCCGTCTCGACCCTGGCTGGCGCGCCGCGGCGTCCAGCTAACCTCCAAACACTGCTGGAAGCCGCCAACCGCGGCGAGGCCGTGGCGCTGGAGACCTTCAACCTGGTCTCGGGGTGGCTGGGCGCGGTGTGCGGCAACCTTGTGCTGACCACCGGCGCGCGAAGTGGTGTCTACATCATCAGCGCGACGGTGCTGTCGTGGGGCGATCGGCTAGATCGCGCTATTGTCCGGCAACGTTTCGAAGCCAAGGGACGCATGGCCGCCTACCTCCGCGACGTCCCACTCTATCTGGTCAACGATCCCAACTGCGGCCTATTGGGTTTGACCACCCTGTTCGATTGAAGCGGCGACGACGACTTGAGCGCAGGCCGCGATCATCCTGGCGGAGAGGCGCGAGGCGCCCGCGGCAAGCAACCTGTTCCGATAAGTCGTCGCCAGCCCGATTGGGAAGGTCGCTTCGCGACACCGCTCAGGAAGCCTGGCGTTGATGATCCCAGTCCAGATCGCGTGTCGATCGTAGGACCCTGTAGCGGGGCCCCTCGCCCAAGAACCTGACGCGCACCCGAGCGCCTCGTCGCCAGATCACGGCCGACAGGTAGCTGAGGCCGGTCCGCGGATCGACCAACACAAGCCGCTGTGGCAAGCGCCTCTCGTCGGCATCGATCAGCGCCCCATCCCCGGCGAGGTCAACAAGGACGGCCTTTCGCGCCAAGGCGCCGTCGCAGACATAGACGGTGTCGCCGTCTCCATGTCCCAGGGGCGGCGCAAATCCCGAACCGTCTGTCGTAAGATCGAAAGCCAAAGTCATGGTTCGAAGCGTAGGTCGCGGTCATTAATCGGACCTGCCGCCTAGGTTGCGACCTGTCGCCTCACGCGGGATCGGCGTGCGCCGACAACGATGACCGGCCCTCGCCGGCGACGCGTCATCTAGGGGAGCTCAAATGGCCTGAAGCCAGCCGCCGACACGGTTTGAAGGTCCAGGACGAACATAACGTCCCGCCACCGCCCCGTCGAAGCCGGCGCGGGTTGAACATCATCGAACGTGGTCATGCGACACCGCACCGCAGGCGCGAGGCGCGTCTCCGACGCGTCACGCCAGGGTTCTCGCGCGCGGCGTGGCTGCGACAATCGGTCTACGTGAAGTTAGTAAATTGATCGATCCTGACTTGTAGATTGTTGAAACAGAGACCCAGGATCCGCGCCATGAGAAATCTGTTTCTGACACCAGAGGCGACGGCAGAGCTGATCGCAACCGGCGCGGTGGCGTTCATCTCGGGATCCGAGGTGCTGCTTCGCGGCTTGCCGCGCGGGCGATGGATTGGCGGCACAACCGCATACTTTGTCACGGAAGCGGGCGGGGTAGCCCGCGAGGACCGGCTTTTTTGCACCGTTTTTGACGAGGCTCTGCGAGCCCGAACCGCCATCCTGCCGGCAAGCCGGTTGGAGGCTGTAACGGAGGGCCGCTTCAGCCACGGCGTGACTTGCATCATTACGCCAGCTTTTGCCGAGGCGCACCAGCGATACGCGTTGGAAGGGCCCGCCCTGCCCGGGCTGTATGATCAACCCGTCTTCGGCTGGGTCGCTGGCGTTCGGCTGGATCTGGCGCAGCAACAGCTTCCGAAGGTGTTCGATGGCGCCACCGGCCTGGCGGCCTGTGATGGCCTGGCCACGCTCTGGCTGGAGTTGCCTCCTCATCTCGAAGCAGATCTCGACATCGTCAATCTGTTTGAAGAGGGCGACGGGGACGTCATTTGTTTCCCGGAGGCCGGGTTTTCGGTGAGCGATTGTCTCGTCGATGGACAGGCGGCCAACTTCGCGGAATATCTTGTCGCCGGCGGGTTCGATACGCGCTCGCCCATGGTGGCCGACTATGGCGGAGCCGTGATCAACGTCTCATTCCAAGCGGTGGATCGGGAGGCGGGGATCGTGCGCCTCTACGCACCGGTCGTCCCCGGCGTCTCCTACCGCTTGGCGCGATCGGTCCAGGAACATACTCTGCCCTATGCCTATGCCGCGCCACCAGATGAGGCCCCAGGCATGCTATCCTGCAATTGCATACTCAACTACCTGCACGCCGGCCTGGAAGGGCGCTCCGCAGGGGGCTTTGTCGGTCCAGTAACGTTCGGCGAGTTCGCCTACATCCTGCTTAATCAGACACTTGTTCGCCTGGCGATCTTTGATCCCACCGAAGATAGCGTAGTCGCCGGAAGGCTCGGCGCAAATGTCGCCTCATACGCCCAAGCCATTGGGCGATGACGAGCCTGCCACCGCCCCGTCCATCGCCTCGCCATCAAGAGTTTGAGCGCGCGTCATGACCGCAATCGCCTGCCTTAAGATATTCGTCGGGGACGACCTACAATTCGCCGACACGGAAGCCATGGCGGGCCTGGTGGCCAAGGTGGCCGGAGCCTATCTCGAATCCGTTTGGACGTGGCCACGCCGTCACGGCCTCGTCGCGCCCTTCTCCTTCGTCTTGGCTGACCCTCGCGCGACCCGGCTCGATGCTCGGGAGATGCGCCAGCTTGCGGTCGACTTGCAGCACAAGCTGTTTGGCGACAAGGGCGCCGGGGAAATCGCCCTGCTGATGTTTGAAGGCGACCAGAGCGACGTAATGCGCTTTGCCGGAACCTCGAATGAAGCCCTTAGGGCCCTCATGGCAGGTGAGGGCGAAGGAGACTTCGCAGGCCGGATTTGCAAGATCACCCCGCAGGGCGTGACCAGTCTTATTCCTCGCGATGGTCCCGTGGAGGGCTCGCCCCCCGCGGAGGAGTTGGAGGCGATCGAGCCAGACCCGCCGAAAGGTGGCCCCAGCAGCTTGCTGGGGGTGCCGGTGGCGACCACGGGGTGGTGGGGAATCTATTACCTCCTAAGGGAGCGGTTCGTTGGGAGCGGCGTCGATTGTCGCGCGGCTTGGGACGGCGATCCGTTCAGCTCTGTCGAAACTCCGATGCATCGACGCGAGACATGATCTGCCTGAACGCCGCAAACGAGGCGCTGCAGGGCGCGAATGCGGGCGGCTACATGTTCGTCCCGTTCAGTTTCTCCTCGATGATCAAACCCACCCTGCGGGAAACCTATCGCCCCCTGGTCGAGAAGCTCCCTCTCGCCGCCCGCCCCAGGCTGGCCGCCAATGTGTATGATGTGCCGCGCGAGCCTTCCTACGGCGCCATCAGCCAGTTGCGCGCATTTTTACAGCCTCGCTTTTCCTTGATCGACCTACAGGTTCGCGACCCGGGGTTTAGGATCGAAAGCCTGCCGGCCGGGGCTGTAAACAGCGTCACCTTGGTGCTGACCGGTCAAGATGAGCGGGCCCGCCTGGATTTGATCACCCGCTTCCTGAAGGCCGCGGAGGCCTATCGTGCAAAGCGCGTTTGGCAGGGAGTCGCTGGGCTCGCCAGTCTACGCGAGCTAGATCTCTGCCGGCGATTGCGAGCGCCCTTTCTCAGCGGACCGATGGTGGCGCCCCTGGCGGATGCGCCCGGTGGCGAAGTCGAGTGCCCGGCGCTCAATCTCCCAATTCGGCTCTCTGATCATCGGCGGCGGCAGACGCCAGCCTGAGCGGACTCCGAGTTCGTCCCGCAATGCGGACATGGGCGTCCGCCAATTTCACAGCGCCCTTGCGCGCGCCATAGGCTGGACCAATTGGTCAGGGCGCGGCGATCTGGGCGATGATCGGGAAATGGTCAGAGATAGCCTGGCCGCCATCCGTATCGGTCAGGGTGGCGAAACGCAGAACCCGCAAAGCGCGGTCGACGAAGACATAGTCGATGGGCCCCGTCGGCGGGACGCTCGGCGAGAAGTCGTTGAAGGTTCCCGCTGGCCCAAAGACGACGGGGCTCGCGGCGCGCGCGTCCCGCAGCCCGTCGACGCCGGATGTCAAGGCGTCGTGGGGCGGCTCGCCGGGCGCGCTGTTGAAATCGCCGAGCACGACCAGACGCGCGCCTGGCCAAGCGGGCTGGTCGCGTAGCTGCCGGGCGCAAAGCCGCCGCGACTCCGCGCCCACATGGTCGAGATGGGCGTTGCGCACATCCAGCAGCACGCCGCTGGCGCGATCGCGCAACACGACCCGCGCATAGGTTCGCGGCAGCGCCGCGTCGTACGCCTTGCCAGGCCGCCCGGGCGTCGGCGAGCACCACCGGGTCTGCGCCAGCAGTCGCTCGAACCGGGCGCTGCGATAGAAGATGGTCGTGGTTTCGCCGGCCTTGTCGCCATCGTCGCGCCCAACGCCGTAGTGCGCGTAATCCGGCAGGGCGACCGACAGGTCCGCCACCATCGGAACCAGCGCTTCCTGCAGGCCCAGAATGTCCGGCGAGAAGAAGCTGATCTGCCGCGCCATCGGCCCTCGGCGGGCGCGCCAATCAGGCCGGTCGTCCGGATTGTCGTAGCGGATGTTGTAGCTCATCACCCAGAACGAAGGCGATTGGGCTTGAACGGCCGCGGGGTGCGCGCCGGCGAGCGCGACGGCGGCCGCGGCGAGTCTGAGGACATGGATGATCATGGCGCGCGACGCTAAGGCGCGATGACGACGGTGGCGCGACGAAAGGCCTGGGCGTAGGCGTCGTCCAGCGGCTGGTCGGTCACCAGGATATCGACCTCTTCGGGCGAAGCGGTGCGGATCAGGCCCAGGCGGCCAAACTTGGTGTGGTCCGCGACCAGCAGAACGCGGTCGGCGCGCTCGTAGACGATCCGGCTCATCACCGCCTCGCGCGCATGCCGATCCATAAGGCCATGATCGGGATGAACGCCCCCCACGGTCAGGATCGCCAGATGCGGCGTGAACTGGGCGATATAGGTCTGGGCCACGTGATCGGAGAACGCCTTGTAGTCGTAGTCCAGCTCGCCGCCGGCCAGGAACAGGACGTTGCCGTTTCGCCCGCCCAGGGTCTCGGCCACCACCAGCGAGTTGGTGATCACCTTCAACCTCTGCCGCGACGTCGCCAGCAGGCGCGCCACGAAACAGGCTGTGGTCCCCGCGTCGATGAAGAGCGTGTCGCCGTCCCGAACGAACTCGGCGGCGGCGGCGGCGATGCGGTTCTTTTCCGCGACGTTCTCCTGCATGCGCCGGTCCAGGGGGCCTTCACTGGAGGCTACCGCCAGCTGGACGGCGCCATGGGTCCAGACGACGGCGCCCCGCGCGGCCAGCACGCGCAGCTCGCGGCGGATGGTTTCCTCGGAGACCACCAGGTCCTGCGCCAGCCGCCCGATGGCGTGGTTCTCGCCCGGCTTCAGCCTGCGCAGAATTTCGCGCTGACGATCCTCGCGCCTCAGCATCGGTCTTCACTCCCCGGCTCTGACGTCTTCAAACTGCACGATATGTGACGCGTTTATGTGGAATTGCAAAGAATTTCCACATGCATTCAGTTGAATTACGCACAAACGTCACATGCCGGTCTCAGCGCCTCGCTAAGACCCGCGCCGTCGCGAAACGGCGAACAAGGCAGGGGCTGACATGTTTAAGTGGACGGGTGAACACGGCGCGCGCGGGGCTCGCGCGACGGGCAGGGCGATCAAGGTCGTCCTTCTGGCCAGCGTCTTCGGCCTGGCGTCGGCCGCCGGCGCCCATGCCGAAACCGCCGCCTCGCCGGCCGATCCTTCGGAGACGATCGACTCGCTGGTGATCGTCGCCAAGCGCAACGACGCGGCCAAGACGCAGATGCGCGCGGCGAACGCGATCGCGGTGCTGTCGGCGGAAGACCTCGAACATACGGCCGTCCACAACGTGGCCGAAGCGCTCGGCATGATGCCCAGCGTCAACGTGATGAACACCGGCTCGTCGTTCTTCGGCGGCATCGACGGCGCCTCGCGCGGCGAAGGCATGTTCGTCTCTATCCGCGGCCTGAACGCCGAGTTCAACGTCAATATGATCAACGGCGTGACCGTGGCGCAGGGCATGCCCTACAGCCGCCAGGTCCAGCTGAGCCTGATGCCGCCGTCGGGCCTGCACACGATCGTGCTGAACAAGACCTCGACCGCCGACATGGACGGCGACGCCATCGGCGGCACGGTCGACTTCCGCACCCCTTCGGCCTTCGACTTCCGCGACGATTTCTCGGGCTCGATCACCGCCTCGGGCCGGGTCGAAAGCCGCGCGCGCGACTATGGCGACAAGGGTCTGGGCGGCGGCCTTTCGGCCGAACTGGCCAAGAAATTCGGCCCGGACAACAGCTTCGGCCTCTATGCCAGCGCCTTCTACGACAAGCGCAACTACGCCAACAGCGAGATGGCCGGCGTCATGGCCGCCCAGAACGACGGCGGCTGGAGCTACCTGGTCCGCAACGCCGCCGGCGCCAGCTATCCGGGCCTGGATCCCGAGAAGAACATCACCCAGACGGGCGTGAACTTCGGCGTCTCGAATGGCTACACCGAGCGCTGGGGCGGCAACTTCACCCTGAACTGGCGCCCGGACGCCACGCTGGACGCCTATCTGCGCGGCTCCTACGCCTACGCCAAGACCCAGCAGAACTCGACGCTCAGCCAGTTCGTCAGCACCAGCAAGAGCTACAAGGAGGCGGTCGCCGGCAGCGGCCGCTACGCCCTCAGCGTCGACGCGATCTCCACCCGCGTCTGGTACGAAACCAACCCCGAGGAGGCCGATCTGGCCACCCTGCAGGCTGGCTTCGACAAGACGCTGGGCGCCTGGACGCTCTCGCCCCAGGTCTTCTACAGCGAAGGCGCCAATGACCGCCCGAACCACATCGAGACCTCGGTGCGGATCAATCAGAGCGACAAGTACAACAACGGCTCCAACCGTCCCCTGGGCGGTCTGTCGATCGGCTATGCCGACAACCTCCCCTACCCGCTGTTCACCAGCACGATCTATGACGACCTGAACAACGCCAACACCGCCCTGCTGGCCCGCCGCGCCGGCCAGCTGACCGAGCAGTACAGCGGCCAGCAGAAGTACGGATTCAAGTTCGACGCCAAGCGCGTGTTCGAGGGCGGAGCCCTGCAATGGATCAAGCTGGGCGGCAAATATGTCGATAGCCACCGTCGGGTGACCAACCGCGATTGGACCAACGACCACTTCGCCAACCTGATCGGCCAGGGCGGCCTGACCTGGCAGAGCCTCGGCCTCTCCACCAGCTACTACGACGCGGTGTTCCCGGGTCAGTACAAGTGGCGCGTGCCGAAGGTCAGCCAGGAAAAGCTGTTCGAGTACTTCTACAAGTACAAGAACGCCGCCTCGTTCGACACCTGCGGCTCCAACGCGATCAACAACTATAACTGCAACACCCAGAAGGGCGACGAGGCCGTGGCCTCGATCTACGCCGCCGCCAACTATCAGTTCGGCGATGTCGAGGTATCGCCCGGCCTGCGCTACGAGCACAGCAAGATCGACAATACCTATTGGGCGATCCCGACCACAAGCGCCGGCGAACAGACGGGCAATTGGGCCAAGAGCAACACCGAATATAATGAAGTGCTGCCCAGCGTGTTCGTGACCTGGCGCCCCGCCGACGCGGCAGTCTATCGCGGCTCGGTGTGGACGTCCTACACGCGGCCGGCCTTCATCCAGCTGGCCGGCGGCGAGCGCCGCTCGATCAGCGACGATGGCAACGTCTCGATCTCGCGCGGCAATCCCGACCTGAAGCCGATCAAGGCGATCAACCTCGATCTCTCGGGCGAATGGAGCAACGCCAAGGGCGGCTACGCCATGCTCGGCGGCTTCTACAAGCGCCTGTCGGACTACATGTACGACAATGGCTCCAGCTCGGTGAACACCGACACCTACGCCGAGGGCAAGACCACGATCAGCCAGCCGACCAATGGCGGCGACGGCGACGTGTACGGCCTGGAACTGCAGCTGCGCCAGAAGTTCTCGGACCTGCCGGGCCTGCTCAGCGGCTTCGGCGCCGGGTTCAACGTCACCCGCCAGTGGACGAGCGTCGACCTGGGCGACGGCGTCGACAACCGCATCCAGAACGCGCCCGACTGGCTGGCCAACGCTCAGCTGTTCTACCAGAAGGGCGGCTTCAGCTTCGACGTGATGTACCGCTACACGGGCGCTTACGTGGCCGGCTATGATGTTCTGGATCAACCCGGCGAGTGGGACAATCTGTGGGTCCGGCCGATGCGTCGCGTCGATCTGCACGTTGGCTATGCGTTCGACAACGGCTTCAAGCTCGACCTGTCGGTCTCCAACCTGCTGAAGAACTACAGCTACTGGTCGCACATCGGCAAAGACAGCCTGGCCCTGTCGGACGTCGTCGACTCCGGTCGGACCACGCTGCTGACGCTCAAGAAGAGCTTCTGACGACGCCACGACCTCCGGCGCTTTGAAGACGCGATGCGCTCCTCCCGCGAGGAGCGCATCGCTGCATTTGGACCAGAACCCGCAGAGGATCGCCCATGCTCGGCCTTCGCCCCCGCCGCCTGATGGCGCAAGCGCTGCTCGCCTGCGCGGCCCTGGCCTGCGCCAACGCCAGCCAGGCCGCCGCTCCTCGTGTGGAGCGCGTCGTCATGATCATGCGCCACGGCGTGCGCGCGCCGATCGTCGGCGAGGCGCCGCTGGACACCCAGACCGGCGCCCCCTGGCCGACCTGGTCGGTCCCGCCCGAACATCTGACGGCGCGCGGCGCCACGGCGCTCGAGGTCCTGGGGCGTTCGGACCGCCGCTGGCTGGCCGGCCTGGGGGTCCTGCCCGCGCGCGGATGCCCCGCCAAGGGTCAGGTGCGGATCTGGACCAACACCGCCCAGCGCACGATCGCCAGCGGCGAAGCCTTCGCCCAGGGCCTCGCGCCGGGATGCGGAACCCGCGTCGGCCATCGCCCGCAAGGCGAAGTCGATCCCCTGTTCGAGCCTCTGCGCGCGGGCGTCGCCCCGTTCGATCCGGCCGCCGCCATCGCCTCGATCCAGGCCTATACGGGCGGCGTCGACCGCCTGGCCGCCCGTCTGCGGCCAGCGCTCGACGAACTGGACCAGGTGCTGGACTGCGGCGCGGCCAAGCCCTGCTCGCCACGCCGCGCCTCCACCGTGACGCCGTCGGCGGACGGACTCGGGATCGACCTGACCGGCCCCGTCCGTGACGCCTCGGGCACGGCGCAGGTGCTGCTCCTGCAATATGTCGAGGGGCTGTCGCCCGCCCCGAAGAGCTGGCGCGCCATCAAGCCCAGCGCCCTGAAGCGCCTGGGCGCGCTGCACGCCGCGCTGTTCGACGTCTTCACCCGCCCGCCTTACATGACCGCGCGCCAGGCCGGCCCGCTGAGCCGGCGCGTGCTGGAAACGTTCGACGCGCCAGGGACAGGCGGCGTCGACGTGTTCATGGGCCACGACACCAACGTCACGGCCATGGCGGCGGCGCTCGGCGCCCCCCTCGACGCGCCCGGCTACGCCACGGGCGACGTTCCGCCCGGCGGTGCGCTCATCTTCATGAGCCTCGTGGACGACGCGGGAAACCGATCGGTTCGCGTCTACTACCAGACCCAGTCGCCAAAGACGTTGAGACGACTGGTCCCGCGTTCGAGGCCGGCGATCGCCATACCAGGCCATGACCGCAACGCTATCCCGCTGGAAGAATTCCGCCGCCGCCTCGCTGTCGGCGCACCCTCAAGCAGCCCAGTAAGTAATTGATATCATTGAAATGTATAGTTCTGGCGACTTAAGAGAAACAACGTAACGCGTGGAAACGCATTTCGGATTCGCTCCGGAAGGCGTCGCCCGCGGACAAGACGGTTGTGCTTGTTCACGGTGGTTTCGTCGACGGCTCGGGGCGGGAACGCGATCACCTACATCGCGCCGGACGTCTTCCCGCACTAGATCCATGTCGCGTTTCACGGCCAAGCCTTCTTGTGACACGGCGAACAGCGCCAGGAGCTGCCATTGGCGCACTTCCAGGAAGGCGACGTTCAGGGCGCGGGACGTAAGGCGAGATGGCTCGGATCGTTGAGCGAGGGCGAGGGGCGCAAATCCAGGGCCGAACGCCAAGTCCGATATTTAGTCCGACAAGTTTAGGCCGTCTGGCACCAGCTGGACGAATTTCCGACGGGCCCTTTGTGATCCGCGCCCGAACCCTGGACGGCGGCGCCCGGTGGGCGAACCTCTACGCCTTTGGTCTAGAAGGGCGCCAGGACCCACCACGCCTGTTACCTCGCGACATTTCAGGCTTCGCATGCCTCGATGGCTACGTTAGCATTAGTCAGACAAAAGAAAAGGGGGAGGCGTTCAATGATAAGCTGGTGTTGCATTCGCCACGAGAACGCCAAATCCGGACACCGGCGCCTAGCGGCCAAATGAGCGGCGCGACGGACTTGTTCGCGGCTCGGCCGCCGACCGGCGGCGACGCGCAGGCGTGTCTGCTCGCGAGACCTGTCCTGTTCGCGCTCGCCGCGCTGATGATCGGTCTGTTCGCGACCAAGGCGCGGGCCGACAATCCGATCATCCAGACCCGCTTCACCGCCGATCCGGCCCCGCTCGTGCACGACGGCGTCGTCTATCTGTACACCAGCCATGACGAGGACGACGCCGAGGGCTTTAAGATGCTCGACTGGCGGCTCTATAGCTCGACGGACATGGCCAACTGGACCGACCGGGGCGTCGTGGCCTCGCTCAAGACCTTCCCCTGGGCGGTGCAGACCAACGATGCCTGGGCGCCGCAGGTCATTGCTCGCGACGGCAAGTTCTATCTCTACGTTCCGATCAGCGTCGCCGGATCGCCCAAGAATGTGATCGCCGTGGCGGTGGCGGACAATCCTGCGGGACCGTTCAAGGACGCGCTCGGCAAGCCGCTGATCGGGCCAGCTCGCGACAACATCGATCCCACGGCGTGGATCGACGACGACGGCCAAGCCTATCTCTACTGGGGCAACCCGAACCTTTGGTACGTCAAGCTGAACAAGGACATGGTGTCCTATTCCGGGCCCATCACCAAGGTCGAGCCTGGTGTGCGCGACTACCAGGAGGGGCCGTGGTTCTACAAGCGCCAGGGCCGCTACTACATGGCCTTCGCCTCGACCTGCTGCCCGGAGGGCATCGGCTACGCGATGAGCGACAGGCCGACGGGGCCATGGACCTACAAGGGTCCGATCATGGACCACGACCCGCGCGCGACCGGCAATCACCCGGGCATTATCGACTACAAGGGCGGCTCCTATGTCTTCGGCTTCAGTTACGAGCACAATTTCGCGCTGACGCCGATCCATCACGAGCGCCGATCGGTGTCGGTGGCCAAGTTCGACTACAACGCCGACGGGACCATTCCGAACCTGGGCTGGTGGGACAAGGCCAGCGCGCCGCAGATCGGGACGCTCAACCCCTACAGGCGGGTAGAGGCCGAGACGATCGCCTGGACCTCCCGTCTCAAACGCGATCGCGACCGGCCATACGCCTGGGCGCCGGGGGTGACGACGGCGCAGGACGATCGTGCGGAGGTGTACGTCACGCGGATCACCGACCGCGGCTACATCAAGGTCGCCGGCGTCGACTTCGGCCGGATCGGCGCCAAGACCTTTGTCGCCGGTCTCGCCAACGGCCGGCCCGACGGGGCCATCGAGCTGCGGCTCGACAGGGTCGATGGCCCGGTGATCGGCACGCTGCGGGTCGAGGCGACCGGCGCGGCGGGCCAGTGGCGCGAACAGTCGACCCTTGTCACGGCGGCGACTGGAGTGCGGGACCTGTTCCTGGTGTTCAAGGGCTCGGGCGACAGTCCGCTGTTCGATTTCGACTACTGGCGCTTCGAACAGTGACGACAACGCGACCGCGGGGCAGGTGTGGCATGAAGACACGTTGGATGATTGCGGCGGCCATGGTCGCCATGGTCGCGGCCGCCCCCGCGCTGGCCGGGCAGGCCCCGCCCCCCACCGGTCTGGACGTGCTGGGTCAATTGCCGGCCTTGGCGCCCGCGACCGGCGCCGCGTTCCGTCTCCAGCGACTGCGCAACGGCGTGCAATTCCAGCTGAACGGCGTCACCAAGTCGGTGCTTTTCTATTCGCCCACGGTCGTTCGGGTGAACGCCAATCTGGGTCAATCCTATTGGACCGCGCCGAGCCTCGTGGTGATCCGCCAGCCCGAGACCGTGGCCTTCACGGTGCGCGAGACCTCGACCGAGGTGGAGCTGGTCGGCCAGAAGCTGCGCGTCGTCATCGACAAGCGCACCGGCGCCCTGACCTATCACGACGCCTCGGGCCGACTGCTTACGCGCGAGAAGGCAGACGCCCCTCAGTCGATCGACAAGCGCACCATCAGCGACGCGCCGACCTACGAGGTCGAGAACCGCTTCACGCTCAAGGTCGGCGAAGGCGTCTACGGTTTCGGCTTCACCGGCGACGACGAGGTCAACCGCCGGGGCAAGGACCTGCTGCTGGTGCAGACCAATGTCGGCATCATCATTCCGGTGATGGTCTCGACCGAGCGCTACGGCGTGCTGTGGGACACCTATTCGCAGATGCGCTTCAAGGACGATGCGCAAGGCGCGCGCCTCTGGGCGGAAAGCGCGCCGGGCGGCGTCGACTACTATTTCATGGCCGGCGACACGATGGACGGCGTGGTCGGCGCCTATCGGTGGCTGACGGGCGACGCCCCGATGTATCCCAAGCAGGCGTTCGGCCTCTTCATGAGCAAGGAGCGCTACAAGAACTCAGGAACAGCTGCTCGAGGTCGCGCGCACCTTTCGCAAGGACCAGTTCCCGCTCGATTACATCGTCCAGGATTGGCAGTACTGGGGATCGGACAAGGATGGGACCTGGTCAGGCATGACCTGGGATCCCGAGCGTTTTCCCGATCCAGTGGGCATGACGCGCTCGATCCACGACCTTCACCTCAAGCTGATGGTGTCGATCTGGCCTTCGGTCGGCAATGACACGGCGCTGGGCCGCGAACTCGACCAGCACGGTCTGCGGTTCAAGCCGCCGCACTGGATCTCCAAGCAGGCGCGCGTCTACGACGCCTACAGCCCGCTGGGCCGGGAAATCTATTTCAAGCACATCAAGTCGGGCCTGCTCGACAAGGGCGTGGACGCCCTATGGATGGACGGGACCGAGGTCGAGGTCAGTTCGGCGATGTGGAACCCGGTCGACAATGTCCGCGACACCAAGGCCCTGGGCGTCAACGCCATGGGAGACTTCACCCGCTACCTGAACCCCTATTCCCTGCTGACGACCGAAGGGACCTACAAGGGCCAGCGGGCGACCAGCGACAAGCGCGTCTTCACGCTGACGCGCTCGGCCTGGGCCGGCGCGCAGCGCACGGCCGCGGCCTCATGGTCGGGCGACATCTATGCGAGCTGGAAGACCTTCGCCCAGCAGGTGGCGGGCGGCGTCAACGTCACGATCACTGGCAATCCCTACTGGACCCAGGATACCGGCGGCTTCTTCGTCACCGATTTTCCCGGCGGCGAGAAGAATCCGCCTGGCGCGAACTCTACGCGCGCTGGTTCCAATACGCGGCCTTCAACCCGATCATGCGGGTCCACGGGACCAGCGTGGAGCGGGAGCCCTATCTGTTCAAGACGCTGGATCCGCCGGTCTACAAGGCGCTGCTGGACGCCACCCATCTGCGCTACCGGCTGTTGCCCTACACCTACAGCCTCAGCGCCAAGGTCACCGCCGATCGATACACCTTGATGCGCGCCCTGCCGATGGACTTTCCGCGGGATCCCGCGACGTTCGATATAAACGACAGCTTCATGTTTGGACCCTCGCTGCTGGTCCACCCCGTCACGCGGGCCATGTACAATATCCTCCCATCCGTCCCCACGACGGTGCCGGCGCAGCATTTGCGCACCGCCGACGGCCAGTCGGGCCTGGCGGTGCGGTATTTCGCGGGCGAGAACTTCGAGACGCCGCGCGGCCAGGCGGTCGATGCGAAGATCGACCACACCTGGCCCGATCCGCCCCTGGCGGAGCTTCCGCCAGGCCTGACCTCGCTCAGCCACTTCTCCGCGCGATGGGAGGGCGAGCTGATCGCGCCGGAAGACGGCGAGTACGAGATCGGGCTGACGGGCAACGACGGGATGCGCCTGGCCCTGGGCGGTGAGACGGCGATCGACGAGTGGACCCGCGCGGCGACCCGCACGCGTCTGGTGCGGCGCACGCTGAAGAAGGGCGAAAAGCTGTCGGTCCGGCTGGAGTTCTCCCATCCCGAGGGCGGCCGCGTGTTCCGTTTCGTCTGGCGCACGCCCAGCGAACTGAAGCGGGACGCCGCAGTGATGAGCGCGCCTCGCGACCTGACGATGCGAACCTATCTGCCCAAGGGCGCGGACTGGTACGACTTCTGGAGCGACCAGCGCTACCGCGGCGGCCAGACGATCGCGCGCCAGGCGCCGCTCGACGTCATGCCGCTCTATGTCCGGGCCGGCGCGATCATCCCGATGGGGCCAGTCGTGCAATACGCGACCGAGCGCCCCGACGCGCCCTACGAGGTCCGCGTCTATCCCGGCGCGGACGGCAAGTTCACGCTCTACGAAGACGACAACGAAACCTACACCTACGAGAAAGGCCAATCGGCGCGTTACGACCTCAACTGGAACGATGCGACGCGGACCTTGACGGTGGGACCTCGGCGCGGCGCGTTCGTCGGCATGGTCAAGCAGCGAAAGCTCAAGATCGTGGTGATCGCCGCCGCCGGAGCAAGCGCGCTCAGGCCGCTGTCGACCGATCGTACAGTCTTGTATAGTGGACGAGCCTTGACCTTAAGGTTCTAACGCCGGCCGTCCTATGGGAGATTACGTTGGCGCGCTGCGCGAACGCCCTGCCCCCACGGCCCGGCGCCGGCCGGACTGGCCACGGGCTATTTCCTTCGCCGAACCGGCCTGAGCTTTGCAATCTTGGACGGCGAGCCAGATCCTGGCGGGACTTGGCGCCATGGCTGGGATTCGCTTCGGCTCTTCTCACCCGCTGAGTGGAGCTCGCTGCCCGGCTGGCCCATGCCCCCCAGCGGCGAAGCCTATCCCACGCGTGAGGAGGTGATGGCCTACTTGGCGGCCTACGAGGCGCGTTACAATCTGCCGGTCATAAGGCCAGCGGAAGTCGAACTTGTTCACGCTGAACAGGATGCGCTTGTCGTGGAAACCTGCCCTGCGACGTGGCGGGCCCGCGCTGTGGTGAGCGCCACCGGCACTTGGCGCGCGCCCTATAGACCGCCCTACCCGGACCAAGCCCGTTTTGAAGGCGTGCAAATCCACTCGGCTCAGTATCGCCGCCCGGAAGAGTTTGCGGGACAGCGGGTGCTGGTCGTTGGCGGCGGCAACAGCGGGGCGCAGATTTTCGCGGAGGTGTCGCAGGTCGCCGACACGACGTGGGTGACACAGGAGCCGCCAACCTTCCTGCCGGACGAGGTCGACGGGCGCGTGCTGTTCGAGCGGGCCACTGCCCGCTGGCAGGCCAAACAGGGGATCGCCGCCGATGCGCCGCCGCCGGGCGGGCTCGGCGATGTCGTAGTGGTTCCGCCGGTCAAGGCGGCCCGCGACCGCGGCGTGCTGAAGGCGGTTCGCCCCTTCGAGCGCTTCACCCCACGCGGCGTCGTCTGGCCGGACGGGCGGGAGACCAAGGTCGATGCGGTGATCTGGTGCACAGGCTTCCGGCCGGCGCTACAGCATCTGGCCGCCCTGGGCTTGGTTGAACCCTTTGGACGGGTAGCGGTCGACGGCACGCGGTCCATCAAGGAGCCGCGCCTGTGGCTGGTGGGCTATGGCGAGTGGACGGGATTCGCATCCGCCACCTTGACCGGCGTCATGCGGTCCGCACGGGACACCGCGCGCGAGATCGCCCAGGTGCTTGCGCCAGCCTAGCCTCTCGCGCCCTGAACGGTCACTGGCTTGAAGCCCAACTTCCAGTCGCATACCGCGTCTAGCGCACCGATTTGACGCAGCGCATGGACCTGGCCGTGTTCGTGATCAAGGCTAGCGCACGCCTTGAATCCCAGAGGGCCGCATGAGCGCCGACACGCCCTCGATCCATCGCAAGCCATCCCTCGACCGGACCGGCCTGGTCTGGCTTGGCGCGACGACGCTTGCCATGGCCGTCTGGTTCGCCGTCTACGGCCAGCTTAAGCCGTTCTCGGAGTGGGCGGTCGCCCGCCTGCCCTTGGCCCCCGGCAGCCGCGCGGCCTCGCCGTCGGCCACCTGTTCAATTTCCTCTTCATCTGAGAAGGCGTCCTCCATGAAAAACGTGAAAGTCCTGGGTCCTGGCTGCAAGCGGTGCGAGGCCGCTGAAGAGATGGTCCGCAAAGAGGCGGCCAAGCAGGGACTGGCGGTCCAGATCGAAAAGGTCAGCGACTATGCCGCCATCGCCGGATACGGAATCCTCTCGACACCCGGGATCGTCATCGACGGCAAAGTTGTCCATGCCGGCGGTCTGCCCAAACCCGACGATCTCGCTAAGTGGCTGGCCGCCTAGGCTCTGTCGCGTATGATCCCATCGTGACTCCGACTAGGCCGAAGCCGGATCAGCAGACCGCCGCCTCTTGGGCACCAACGGCGGACCTGGGCATCCCTCCAGCCTCCAGACCTCCAACCCATTGCATCAAGGACGAAGGCTGACCTAAGCGGACGGTTGGCGCGTCATCCTCGATCAAGATGCATCCGAGGTCAGGCCCTCAAGCCCGGGCCAGACCCTTTGGCGTCGCGCCAAAAGCGCGTCGAAACGCGTAGGTGAAGGCGCTCTGAGACCTATAGCCGAGTTCGCGGCCGATGCTGGCGATGTCGTCACCGCGCGCCACCGCCGCGCGCGCTAGAGTCAGACGCCACGCCCTTACATAGGCCAGCGGTGGCTGCCCCACCTGGCGGGTAAACGCAGCGGAGAAGGCCGCCCTCGACATGCCGGCGGCGCTGGCGAGCTGCGCCACTGTCCAGGGGCGGGCGATGTCGTCATGAAGGGCGCGAAGCGCGCTGCCGAGCCGGGGATCCGCGAGCGCGCCCAGCCATCCCGTCCGCGGACGCTCGCCGCCTTCCGCATACGCGCGGATCGCCTCGACCAGCAGCACATCGGCAAGCCGGGCGCTGACGATCTGGCCGCCCATGGAGCCTCGCGCCGCCTCGTCGTTCAGCAACGCCAAGATCGTGCTCACAGCGCCCGACCCCGGCGACGACCGTGGAACCGGTAGGAAGTCAGGCAGCATGTCGAGCAGGAAGTCGGCGTTCCCCGGCGAAAAGGTGACCGTTCCCCCGAGCCCGATCGTATCGTCGCCGCCAAGCCGCGCCACGTCGCAGCTGTCGTAAAGGGACAGGCCGTCGCGGAGCGCCAGGTTTGGGTCGCTGGCCACCGCATAGGCGGTGCGTCCGATCAGGCAGACGTCGCCGGCCCTCAATAGCTGCGGCCCCAGCGCGGGTACGGTCAGCCAAGCGGTCCCTTTCAACAGGGCGACAAACTTCAGGCGATCGAGCGGCGGGAACGACAGCGCCCACTGCCCCGAAGCTTCCAGACGCGTGCGACGCGTGACGTTCGCGCCAAGCGCCGTCAGAACGTCCGAGAGCGGATCTGCCGACGATTTAGACGATCGCGACAAAACCATGGATCCCATGCTGTAGATCGTCTTGCAACTTAGACCTATCTCCCGAGCGAAGGAGAACGGCAATGAATATTACCGGCAAGGTCGTCGTCATCACGGGCGCGAGCAGCGGCATCGGGCGGGCGACAGCCAAGCTCCTTGCGGAGCGCGGCGCGTTCGTGGTGTTGGGCGCCCGCCGCGAGGAGAAACTCGCGGCCGTCGTCGGAGAGATCACGGCCGCTGGCGGCAAGGCCATCCATAGGGTGACCGATGTTCGCCAGCGCGGCGACCTCGAAGCCCTCGTCCATTTGGCTATCGAGCGAGGGGGGCGGCTCGATGTACTCGTGAACAATGCCGGGATTGGGCCCATCTCGCGCTTCGATGCTCTGCGCGTGGACGATTGGGACGCCATGATTGACGTCAATCTGCGCGGGACCCTGTATGGCGTCGCGGCGACCTTGCCAGTCTTTCAGCGACAAGGATCGGGCCACATCGTCAATATCGTGTCGACCGCCGGCCTCAAGATCCTGCCGACCATGGGCGTCTATGCCGCGACCAAGAACGCCGTGCGGACCATCACCGAGGCCTTGCGGCTGGAGGCAGGGCCGCACCTCAGGGTCACCGAAATATCGCCTGGCATGATCTCGACGAATTTCGCGGACTCGATGACCGACCCGGCCGTCAAGGAGGCCATGAGCAAACGCATCGGGGACGTCGCCATTTCGCCCGACGCGATTGCGCGCGGCGTCGCCTATGCGATCGAGCAACCCGCTGATGTCGACGTCGGCAGCATCGTCATCCGACCGACGGCCCAGGATTGATGGTCTGTTGACCGTGTCCAATCCCAAAGCTCGCGCGCCCGAGCCTATCCATGATGTCGCTAGGCCCATCAAGATCGCGCCAAGCCTTGTCCTGTGCTTGTCCGCCCCAGGGCGGCATGGGCGGTTCGGCCAACGGCAAACTCCACGCCGCTCCAGGACTCCCACCATTGGCCAAGGTCGACCGAGGAAGATCGCTCTATCGTGACCTTAGCCAGCAGGATCAGCCCGCGCTCGCGCCGCCTTCGCACGGCAGGATGGCGCCGGTGGTCCAACGGGACTCATCGGAGAGAAGGAACAGGGCGGCGCGGGCCATATCATCCGGTTCTGCGATGTAGTTCATCGGAAAGGCGTTCGCCATCGCCGCGCGCGCATCGTCGCTCGACATCCAGTGGTCGAACATTTCCGAACGGGTCGGCCCCGGCGCGATGGCGTTCACCCTGATTCCGCGACGCGCATAGTCCAGCGCCGCGCACTTCGTAAGCCCGGCAAGCCCCCACTTGCTGGCCGCGTAGATGCTGTTTTGCGGGGCGCCGACAAGCCCGCCGATGGAGGAGGTATTGACGATGGAGCCACCGCCGGAGTCCAGCATCGCTGCGATCTCATGTTTAAGGCAGTGGAAGACGCCTTTCAGGTTTACCCCGACCACCCGATCGAAGGCGGTAGCGTCCGCCTCGTGAAGCGGCGCTCGCCCACCTCCCACGCCAGCGTTGTTGAACGCCCCGTCGAGCCGGCCGAAGGTCTTCACACTGAAGTCGATCGCGGCTTTCACGGACTCCTCGTCGGTGACGTCGCAAGCCACGGCCTCGACCGTAAGACCCTCCGCTTTCAGGCTGGCCGCAAGGATTTCCAGCCGGTCTTTCCGCCGCGCCGCCGCGACGACCCGGGCGCCCTCCAGAGCGAACAACCTGACGGCCGCGGCGCCGATGCCGCTTGAGGCGCCGGTCACGAAAATGACCTGCCCCTCGAGACGTCGGGCATGGAAATCCAACGGTGGGGGATTGTTATAGGACATGACGAGCCTCGTGGTTGACAACGTCAACCTTGCGCACCGAGGTTGACGTTGTCAACCGGCCGCAGCAAGAAGGCTTATGATCGAAACGACGCGTGACAACCTGATTGCGGCGGCTGCCAAGCTGCTTGACAGCGGCGGGCCCGGGGCTGTCACCATGCGCGCCGTGGGGACTGCTGCGGGCGTTTCGCACAATGCCGCCTACAAGCACTTCCTCGACAAGGATGATCTGCTTGCCGCCGTCGCCGGCCGCGAGCTGAAACGACAGCCGCCGTCAGCATCTCGGACGACTGGCGCCGCGCCAACGGCCCGCGACCTGATGATCGGATATGTTCGCTGGGCGAGCCGCTACCCGGAGCGCTTCAAACTGACCTTCGGCCGCTGGACGAGGGACAATCCGGGTCTGGCCCAGGCTGCGGAGGAGTCCCGCGCGAACCTTGTCGCCGCTGTCATCGCCGCGCAGAAGGCCGGCGACCTGCCTCCCGGCGAGCCCGAACGTCTCACGGCGCTACTCCTGGCGCTCGCGCACGGCGCCGCCGATCTCGCACTCTCCGGACACCTAGCTTCGGATGGTAAGGGCAAAGCTGATCCGGAGGACCTCGTCGCCGATCTGTTCCGGTATCTGGAGAACTCTCGGCCCGCCCGCTAGATCGCTCTCGGCCGCGTCCTCTGGCCTCCGCATCCGTCGCGTCGTTCTTCTGCCGTTTGACGTAGGGCTTTACGAGCTCGGCGGCATCAGCCGAACCTGATGACCCAGCCGGCCAACGCCGCATCGCCCGTAACGTCCCAGCCTTCGATATCACCTCGTCCAAAATGACCACTCGATCCCCTGACGTCAGATCTTTTGACTTGCCTCAGGGGGCTCTAGCGTCGGGCCGAGCGCCCGCTAAAAAACCGACACGGTCCCCGCCTTTAAGGCCGAGCAAAGCCCGCGCCTCGGCCGGCGTCGCCGGCTCCAGCCCCATTTCGCCGAGGATCCTCCTGACCTTGAGCACCTGCTCGGCGTTCGAGGCCGCCAGCTGTCGCCTGCCGATGAACAGGCTGTCCTCCAGGCCCACGCGCACGTTTCCGCCCAGCAGCGCGGCCTGGGTGCAAAATGGCATCTGGTGGCGGCCCGCCGCCAGGACCGACCATTAGTAGGCCTCGCGGCCGAACAGGCGGTCGGCCGTCTGCTTCATGAACATCAGGTTTTCGGGGTCGGGGCCGATCCCCCCCAGTATGCCGAACACCATCTGGATGAGGAACGGCGGCTTGACCAAGCCCTCGTCGACGAAATGGGCCAGGTTGTAGAGATGACCCACGTCGTAGCATTCGTGTTCGAACTTGGTTCCGGCGCCGGCGAGCGTCTCCAGGATCGTGCGAATGTCGCGGAAGGTGTTGCGGAAGATGTAGCCGTCCGAGTCCCGGACATAGGCCTCTTCCCAGCCATATTTCCACCGCGCGATCCGCTTGGCCGCCGGGAAGAAGGCGAAGTTCAGCGAGCCCATATTCAGCGAGCACATCTCCGGCTCGAAGGCCAGAGCGGCGGCGAGCCTGTCCTCGACGCTCATGGTGGCGCTGCCGCCCGTGGTGATGTTGACCACCGCCTCGGTGGCCTGCTTGATCACCGGCAGGAACTGGCCATAGACGGCCGGATCGCCAGTCGGCGAACCGTCCTCGGGGTTTCGCGCATGCAGGTGGATGATCGCCGCGCCGGCCTTGGCCGCCTCGATCGACGCCGCGGCGATCTGGTCGGGCGTCAGCGGCAGGGCGTCCGACATCGACGGCACGTGCGCGGAGCCGGTGATCGCGCAGCTGATAATGACCTTGTTGCTGGACATGGCGAGGCTTTCCGCGGGCGCGCCGCTTGGGCGCGCCGGCTGAGGGAACGGGGCGATTGGGGGAACGGGGCGATTTGGGGGGGGCGCGGGAGGGACGGCAAGTCCCCCCGGCCAGGCTAGGACAGGGTCTTGGCCCAGTCGGTGAGCACCTTCACGTAGCGCGCCGGATCGGCGATGTGCATCTGGTGCATGGCGTCCGGCAGCAGGGCGAAGTCGAAGCGGACGCCGGCGCCCTCGACGAGGCGCTTGACCTGTTCGACCTGGAAGTCGCTGATCGCGCCGATCAGGTTGCCGGTCACCGGGTCGATCGCGCGCATGTGCTGGGTGAGCAAGACAGGGGTCTTGACCTGGGAGTACGTCCGCGGCGCATGTCGCACGCGGCCTTCTTCACCCCGGATCTCGAGGCCACCCTGACCTTCTACATTGACGTCCTGGGCCTGCGCCTGTCGGACCGCTCGGGGCCGGGCGCGTTCCTGCACGGCGCGCATGGCAGCGAGCACCACATGGTCGCCTTCGCCCAGTCCAGCCAGGCCGGCTTTCATCATAGCGCCTGGGAGGTCGGCTCGGTCGACGAGGTGGGCCTTGGCGCGGCCCAGATGGCGCGCGCCGGCTACACCGAGGGCTGGGGCCTTGGCCGCCATGTGCTGGGATCGAACTATTTCCACTATGTTCGCGATCCCTGGGGCGGTTTCGCCGAATACAGTTTCGACATGGACTACGTGCCGGCCGACTTCGACTGGCCTAGCACCGAAGCCTCGCCCGAAAACGGCCTCTATCTCTGGGGCCCACCCCCGCCCGACGATTTCGGCGTCAATAGCGAAGGTGCCAAGCCTTGACCCCCGTCTCCAGCCCCCTGCCGGCCGCCGCGACGCCGGCAATGCGGCGCGGCGCGGGGGAGCTTGGCCTGCTGCTGGCGCTCGCCACTTGCGCCGCGCTGGTCTTCCTCAACCGCACCGGCATCAGCTTCCTGTTTCCGGCGATCCAGGGCCAGTTGCACCTGACCAACACTCAGCTCGGGCAGCTGATGTCGGCGACCTCTCTGGCCTGGGCCGTGTCGAGCATCTTCTTCTCGCTAGCCAGCGACGTGCTGGGCGTTCGCCCACGGCTGCTGATCGTCATCTGCACGATCGGATTTTCGATCGTCGGCGGACTGTCGGGCTTGGTCTCAACCTTCGCGGCGCTGTTGCTGCTTCGCGTGGCCATGGGCGTCTTCGAGGGGCCGGTGCTGCCGCTGATCCAGTCGACCGTCTCGGCGGCCTCGCCGGCCGATCGCCGCGGCGCCAACCTCGGCGTGATCATCGGCGGTTCAGCCCTCGTGGGCGCGGTGCTGGCCCCGCCGATCATGACGGGCTTTTCGGCGACGCTGGGCTGGCGCTCGGCCTTCCTGGCCATCGCCCTGCCCGGGCCCCTGGTGGCGCTGGCCGTATGGATCGCCACGCGGCCGCGCGCCTTGGGCGGGACCGCCAAGGCCGAGCGGCTGGACCTGCGCGGCGCGGTGCGCATCATCGCGCGCCGAAACATCCTCCTGGCCCTGGTCGGAGCGATCACCCTGATCGGCTCGACGGTGGCCTCGGCAGCCTTCCTGCCCCTCTATCTGTCGTCCCTGCCGGCGTTCACGCCGACCTCGAAGCTTCTGTTCTTCGTCACCCTCGGGATCATCCACAGCATCGGCGGCATCATGCTGCCCGCCCTGTCCGACCGGGTGGGTCGGCGGGCGTGTCTGATCGCCGCCTGTCTGTGCTCGGCGGCCACGCCGGCCAGTTGACGCCACCGGCCGGACCTCCGCCCTGGAACTCGGCCCCTCCTGCTGGCGCGCGCGGCGCGCGCGCCAGCAGGAGGCCGAGCTCCCCAAGGACAAGCCGATCGTTCTTTGCTGCCGGGACGCCTGATGCAGTCTGGCCACCTCAGCGGCGCTCATAGCCGATGGCGACTTCCGCGGCCGCCTCGCGCCAGAGTACTAACCCGCTCGCGCGGGAGGGGTATTTGTTCGGCGCTGAGGGACATCGGGATCCTCCTGTCTGAACCCGCGGGTCAGACTTTGAGCTTTCTCAGACACCCGCCTGCGGGGGCAAACCCATCGCCGCGCCTGGCGGGCGTCCAAGAAACCTAAACAACATCTGCCGTTGGAACGCCTCCAGGAAGGCGACGTTCGCAGCGCTGACCAACTGCTCGACGATACCCGCCGCGCGGCGCGGGCGGGCGCTAAGATTATCGCGTGGTCCGAAACCGCCGCGCCCAGCACCCAGGCCGACAAGGCGATACCCCGCCTGGCTCGCCGAGCGTGCGCCGTGAGCGCTCACGCATCGAACTGGGCCCTGAACAGCATCTCATGGGGCCGCCAGTCGACCCCGCGCTCCCGCAGCCAGTGATCGTCATAATAGGTGCAACTGTATCGATCCCCCCGTCGCACAGGATCGACACGATCGAGCCCGTCTCGCCCTGGCTCGCCATCTCTTCGACCAGTTGAGCGATGGCTACCAGGTTCGTGCCGGTGGAGCCGCCTACCCGACGCCCCAGACGATGAGACAGGGCCCGCATCGCGCCAATGCTGGCGGCGTCGTCGACCGCGATCATCCGGTCGATCACCGAGGGGATGAAGCTGGGTTCGACACGCGGCCGCCCGATCCCCTCGACGCAACTGGCGCTCGCTTCCGGCAGTGACACGACCGTCGGATCGGCGAAATGCCGATGGAAGACCGAGTGAACCGGATCGGCGACGCAAAGCCGGGTCGCATGGCGCTGATAGGCGATGTAGCGGCCGATCGTGGCGGACGTCCCGCCCGTGCCGGCGCCGCACACGATCCATGCCGGGACCGGAAACGCCTCCGCCGCCATCTGCGCGAAGATGCTTTCGGCGATGTTGTTGTTGCCGCGCCAGTCGGTCGCGCGTTCGGCATAGGTGAACTGGTCGAGATAATGGCCTTTCGTCTCGCGTGCGAGGCGGTGGGCGACGTCATAGACGGTGCGCGGGTCGTCGACCGTATGAATTTCGCCGCCGTGGAAGCGGATCGCATCGAGCTTGGGCGCCGCCGTCGATGCGGGCACGACCGCGATGAAGCGCAAGCCGAGCATCCGTGCGAAATAGGCCTCGCTGACCGCCGTCGATCCCGACGATGCCTCGATGATGCAGGTGTCAGGTCTGATCCAGCCGTTACACAGAGCATAGAGGAACAGCGAGCGCGCCAGACGGTGTTTCAGGCTCCCCGTGGGGTGGCTGCTCTCGTCCTTCAGATAGAGCGTGATTCCTGGATAACGCGCCAAGTCCAGCCGGATAAGGTGCGTGTCGGCGGAGCGGTTGAAGTCCGCCTCTATCCGTCGGATCGCGTCGGCCCGCCAGGCCTGGACGGGAGTCTCGCCGCGATCACCGGGCATCGGCGGTCAGTCCATGCCGGACCAGCATCGCGGCGGGATCCGCGTCGCGTCCGCGGAAAGCGCGGAAGCTCTCCGCCGCCGGACGGCTCGCGCCCCGGGAGAGGATTTCCTCGCAAAAGCTCGCCGCGACGCCGCGGTCGATCAGCCCCGCCTCGGCGAAGCGCTGGAATCCGTCGGCGGCCAGCACCTCGGCCCAGAGATAGCTGTAATAGCCCGAGGCATAGCCGCCCGCGAAGATATGGGTGAAGGCGTGCGGAAAGCGGTGCCAGGCGGGCGGTCGCACCACCGCCACCTCGTCGCGCACCGCCTCGATCACGTCGATGGGGTCGTCGCCGAGCCCGCCCCGATGCAGCAACAGGTCAAACAGCGCGAATTCGACCTGACGTACGACGAACATCCCCGACAGGAAGTGGCGCGCGGCGAGCAGCGTCTCGAACAGCGCATCGGGCAGCGGCGCGCCCGTCACATAATGGCCGGACATGTCGCCCAGCACGGCGCTGTCCCAGGCGAAATCCTCCATCAACTGGCTGGGCAGTTCGACCGCATCCCATTCGAACCCGCTGATGCCGGCGATATTGGGCCGGTCGACGCGGGTGAACAGGTGATGCAGGCAATGCCCGGTCTCGTGCAGGAAGGTGACGACTTCCTTGTGGCTGAGCAGGGCGGGATTGCCATCGGTCTTCGGCGCGAAGTTGCAGACGAGATAGGCGACCGGCACGCGCTGGACATTCCCATCGTTGAGCCGCGGTCGCGCTTGCGCCATCCAGGCGCCGCCACGCTTGCCCGGGCGCGCGTGCAGGTCGAGATAGACGCCCGCGAACACCGCGCCGGCTTCGTCCGCCACGTCATAATAGCAGGCGTCGGGGTGATAGACGGCGACGTCGGGCCGCGCGATCAGACGGATGCCGAACAGCCGGTCGAGCAGCCGCCGCCACCCGGCGATGACGCGCTCGACCGGGAAATGGGCGCGCACCGCCTGCTCGTCGACGGCGTACAGGGCCTGCCGCATCCGCTCGGCGACATAGGCGACGTCCCAGGGCTGAAGATCGGCGACGCCCAGATGCCTGGCGGCATGATCCGCCAGGGCCGCCATCTCGCGCTCGGCGGCAGGCTTCGCGCGGGCGGCGAGATCGCGCAGAAAGGCCAGGACCGCATCCGCATCGGTCGCCATCTTGGTGGCGAGCGACCATGCGACCGGATCGGCGAAGCCGAGCAGCCGCGCGGCCTCGCGCCGCCGGTCGAGAATCTCGGCGATCCGCCCGGAATTGTCGAACTGTCCGGCGTGCGGGCCCTGGTCGGACGCGCGCGTGCCCGATGCGGCATAGACGCGCTCGCGCAGCCCCCGGTCCTCGGCGAAGGTCAGGATCGCGTTGACGCTGGGCATCTGGAGCGTGACGACCCAGCCGGTCAGCCCCTTCGCCCTGGCCGCCTCGGTGAACATCGCCTTGTCGGCGTCGGAAAGTCCCGCGAGGAGCGCCTCGTCCTCGACCTGCTCGAACCAGGCGTCGGTCGCGTCGAGCACGGCGTTGCCGAACGCCGTCGAAAGCCGCGACAACTCCACCGAGACGGTCGCGAAGCGGGCGCGATCCTCGGGCGCGAGCGCGACGCCGGAAAGCTTGAAGTCGCGGATCATATGCTCGACGGCGGCGCGATTGGCCTTGGGCGAGGCGGCGAAATCCGCTGTCGCGGTCAGCGCGACCAGCACCTCGTAGAGCGCCCGGTTCTGCATGACCTGAAGCCGGTTCTCGACCAGCCGCACCTGCCCGGCGCCATAGGCGGCGCGCAGTTCGGGCGTGTCCGCCACGCCTTGCAGATGCGAGACGGCCGACCAGACGCCCGCGATCGCGGTGTCGGCCCGTTCCAGCGGCAGCCAGGCGTCCGCGAAATCGGCCGGCCGGGTCGCGACGATCTTGGCCACGACCGCGCGGTGGTCGGCGAGGACCTGGTCGAGCGCGGGCGCGATCTGGTCGGGGCGGATATCGCCAAAGTGCGGCAAGGCCAGCGTGTCGAGCAGCGCGTTCGTCATGGAATTTCCCATCTTGGGCGAGAGTTCAGACCAGCACGCCGACATCGGCGCCTTCGGCGGCGATCGCGTGCGCGTTGCGCCCGGCCAGATAGCGCTCGGCCTCCAGCGCGGCCATGCAGCCCGTGCCCGCGGACGTCACCGCCTGACGGAACAGCCTGTCCTGCACGTCGCCGGCCGCGAACACGCCCGGCACGCTGGTGGCGGTCGATCCGGGCGCGACGAGGATATAGCCCTCATCGTCCATTTGCAGTTGCCCTTTGAACAAGGCGGTCGCGGGATCGTGGCCGATCGCGACGAACAGCCCGTGCGCCGCCAGGTGCGACACGGCGCCGTCACGGGTGTCGCGCAGCGCCACGCTGGTCACGCCGCCGCCATCGCCCAGCACCTCGGCGACTTCGGCGTTCCAGACCATCTCGACCTTGGGATTGGCGCGAAGCCGCGCTTGGTTGGTGCTATCGGCGCGCAGCGTGTCGCGGCGGTGGATCAGATAGACCTTCTCGGCGAAATGGGTGAGGTGCAGCGCCTCCTCGACGGCCGTGTTGCCGCCGCCGACGACCGCGCAGACCCGACCGCGATAGAAAATCCGTCGCACGTCGCACAGGCTGACACGCCGCGTCCGCGATACTCGGTTTCGCTCTCCAGTCCCAGCCAGCGGGCGGATGCGCCCGTCGCCACGACGATGGTGTCGGCGGTGTAGCGCGCGCCGCCATCGCCGACCGCGAGGAACGGCGCGCGGGTCAGGTCGACCTCAACGATCTGGTCGCTGACGAGGTCGACGCCGGCCTTGCGCACCTGCCCGCCCATCCGCGCCATCAGGTCAGGACCGAGCACGCTCTCCTCGCCCGGCCAGTTCTCGACCTCGGTGGTGAGGGTCAGCTGCCCGCCCGGCTGCGCCCCCTCGATCAGCGTCGGCGCCAGCGCGGCCCGCGCGGCATAGACGGCGGCGGTATAACCCGCCGGGCCCGAGCCGATGATCAGCATCTTGCTGTGCCGCACGCGCGGCCCGGTCATTCCCGGCATCCTATGCCCTCATCCTTACTGTGCGGGAACCGGCGCGGCGGCAAGCGGCGCGCGCTCCATCAGCTCGATCGTTTTCCAGCCGAACGACCGATACCGTTCGTTGGACGCCTCCATCCGCTCCAGCCGCAGGCGAAACTGCCGCGCCAGGGCCGGATGGTCGGCGTCCAGGATCGCCAGCACGCGGTCGAGCCCGGAGAATTCGGCCTTGTATCCGTCCTTCTCCGCCTGATCGCGGATATGGAAGACGCGGCTTTCGTCTTGGTCGGTCCAACCGATCCTCGATAGGGCGAGATAGAGTTCGAAGGTTCCCAGCCCGTTCAGCGTGTCACGCAGGACGGTCCGCATGGAGGTCGGCCAGGCCGCCGCCTCGATAACCTGCCCCGCCCGACGATCGAGCGTCGCCTCCTCCAGAGCGTCCGTCGCGGCGACGGCGGCCATCCGGGCGGCTTTCCACGTCTTTCGATCGGGTTCATCGCCGTCGATCGCACGCCGATGCAAGGCCATGATCGCCAGACGGCCCCGCTCCACATCCGGGCGTTGTTCGGTCAGAGCCGCCAGTTCGGCGCTGGCGAGAAGGTCCAGCACCAGTTGCGAGACGATCCGCGTCAGATCCGCCCCGACGGGCGTTCGCTCCAGCCAGGCCCACGCGAAGCGCTCGGCCTCGGCCTTCGGCCGGAAGCCGTTGACGAAGATCGGCAGCGCCTCGGCCAGCGCGATCGGATATCCCAGTCGCTCGGCGAAGCCCGGCGTATCGTCGGCTTCCATGACGGCGCCGATGACATTGGCCTGTCCGTTCTCCCAGGCCGGGAAATAGACGAAGCTGTCCGCCGCGATGTGGCGCCGCAGGCGCTCCATCGCCTGCGCCTTGACCGCCTTATCGCCGTGGAACGCGACCATCGTCATCATTCCGTTCCCACATGGGCGTCGACAAAGGCGTCGAGCCGGCTGCGCGAGATGGTGCCGAAGGTCCGCCCGGTCTCGGCGCCGTCCTTCACGATCATCAGCAGCGGGATGCCGCGGACCGCGAACCGTTCGGCCAGCTTGGGATTGGCCTCGATATCGACCTTCACGATCTCCATCTCGTCGGCATATTCCTTGGCCATCTCGTCGAGCGTTGGGGCCAGCGCCTTGCACGGCGCGCACCAGGGCGCCCAGAAGTCGACCAGCACGGGCTTGTCGTTCTTCATCACGATCTCGTCGAAATCCTGCTCGGTCGCGTTACGCATGATACTTGTCCTTTCGGGGAAATAGGGGGTCAGCCGGCCTGTCCGCCGACCATCATCCGGTCGATGCGCAGCGTGGGCTGGCCGACGCTGACGTGCAGCGATTGGCCCTGCTTGCCGCAGGTCGCCATGCCGCTGTCGAGCGCCAGGTCGTTGCCGATCATCGAGACATGGCGAAGCGCCTCGTGCCCAACGCCGATCAGTGTCGCGCCGCGCACTGGCGCGACCAGTCGACCCTTCTCGACCAGCCAGGCCTCGATCGTGGTGAAGTTGAAACGGCCGGTGACGATATCGACCTGCCCGCCGTCGAATTCGGTCGCATAGACGCCGCGATCGATCGAGGCGATGATATCGGCCGGATCGGCGGCGCCATTCGCAAGGAACGTGTTGGTCATGCGCGGCATCGGCAGATGCGCATAGGACTGCCGGCGACCGTTGCCGGTCGAGCGCGCGTTCATCAGACCCGCATTGAGCCGGTCCTGCATCAGCCCGGTCAGCACGCCGTCCTCGACCAGCACGGTGCGGTCGGGCGCGGCGCCTTCGTCGTCGATGCCCAGCGACCCCAGCCGCCCCGCGATGCCGCCATCGTCGATCACCGTCACGCCGGGGGCTGCGATGCGTTCGCCGACCTTGCCGTCGAAGGCGGACAGATGCTTGCGGTGGTGATCGGCCTCCAGACCGTGGCCCACCGCCTCGTGGAACAGCACGCCCGGATAGCCCGGCCCCAGCACGACCGGCATTTCGCCGGCCGGCGCGGGAATGGCGTCGAGATTGTTGACCGCCATGCGCGTCGCGGTCGCGATCATCGTATCGATCGAGGCCGCATCGAACCCATCCAGGCCGGCGCGCCGGCCAGACCCGCCTGTCCGCGCGCGCGCTGACCGTTGTGCTCGGCGATCACCACCATCGACAGGATGGTCATGGGCCGCACGTCGCCAGCCAGCAACCCGTCGGCATCGGCGACCAGCACCGTCGTGTCGGTCGCGCGGACGTTGGCGTCGACCCGCGCGATGCGCGGATCGTGCGCGCGCGCCTGTTCGTCGATCCGTTTCAGGATCGCGATCCAGGCGCCGGCGTCCTCGACCGCGACCGGATCGACCGCGGGATAGAGATCATGTCCCGCGACCCGGCGGTTCAGCGCGACACCTTGCGGATGTCGTCGCAACTCCCCGCGACGCTCCAGCGTCCGCACCGCGCGCACGGTGTCGAGCAGCGCGCCCTCGCGGATGTCGGCGGAGTGGGCGAAGCTCACCTGGCCGGCATGGGCCGCGCGCGCGCCGACGCCCTGGCGCATGACAAAGCCGCCCTGGGTGACGCGCCCGCCCTCCAGCCCCCAACTGCGCATGCTGGTCGTCTCGAAATAGAGGTCGGCGAAATCCGCGCCGCCTCCGGCCAGCTCGCCCAGCGCACGGGCGATCGCCGCTTCGTCGAGTCCGGCCGGGCCGAGCAACGCCGAGCGTGCGCGGTCGATCGCGAGGGCGCCGCCGTTCATGTCCTGCCTCCCACCAGCATGTCATCGATCAGGATCGAACCGGTGCGGATCGCGCCCAGCCGCTCGACATCCCGGCCGACCGCGCGGACGCCGTTCAGCATCGCGGGCATGGTCCCGGCCAGCGTCACGTCGGTGACGGCATGGACCACCTGTCCGTCCTCGACCCAGAGGCCCCGCACCGCCTGGGTCCAGTTGCCGCTCGCGGGATCGGTCTTGCCGCCCTGAAACTGGGTGACGACCAGCCCGGCGCCCAGCATCCGCAGCATCGCGGCCCAATCGCCGCTTTCGGCCGTGCTGGTCAGCCGCAGATTGTAGTAGCCATCGGCATTGCCGGTCGAGGGCATGCCCAGCTTGCGCCCCGTGAAGCTCGACAGGAAGAGCCCCTCGACCACGCCGGACCGGAGGATGGCGCGCGGCAATCCGGCGATCCCCTCGCTGTCGAAGCCGCCGCTGGCCAGACCCAGCGGCTCGAACGGGTCTTCGTGAAGATCAAGGTGGGCGGCGGCCACGCCGCGTCCGATCGGATCGGGCAGGAAACTCATGCGCCGATGTTGCGCCGCGCCGGTCAGCGCGCCCGCCAGTTCGCCGACCAGAATGGCGGCGACGCGCGGCTCGAACAGCACCGGACAGCGACGGCTGTCGACCGAGCGCGCCCCAGGGCCCCGAGGGCGCGGTCGGCGGCCGCCTTCGCGAGCTGTTCAGCGGACGACAGGGCGTCGGCCCGTCGTTCCTGCGATTGGCAGAAGTCGGAAATGCCGCCGCCCTCGTCCTGCGCCAGCATCACTGTCCAGCGGGCGTCGTTGGAGCGCGGCGCGCTGCGGCAAATCCGTCGCTGGTCGCCAGCGCCCAGAGGCCTTCGGTCGCCACCGCCACCAACTCGCCCGCGCGCAGGCGGCTGTCGGCGGCGGCGACGCCGATGGCGATGCGGTTCATCGTGTTCGCCGCGTCCAGCAGCGTCGCCGGACCACGGGGACTGTCGGCGTAGAGCAACGGCGCCGGACCGGAAAAGGCGAGCGCATCGGCGGAGGGCATGTCGGCGTCTGGATCGGGCTGGACATGTCCGGCGATCAGCATCGCCTCCTCGACGACCCGCTCCACCGCCGCCCGATCGAACCCGGCGGTTGAGGCCGATCCGCGGCGCCCTTCGTGAAACACGGTCAGGCCCAGGCCCTGACCGCCGCTGCGCTCGGCCGTCTCCACCTCGCCGTCGCGCACCGCGATCCTGGCGACGGCGTCATGATGGACCGAGGCGCGGGCTCGAGCGCCACGCCGGCCCGCCAGCTCCACCGCCAGCTGGGCGGCCTCGCGCAGTTCGGTCTCGGTCTGGGTGAGCAGCCTGGTCACGCCTGAACCTCGATACGGGCGGCGGTGGCGTGGCCGTGATGCAGCTGCAGGCGATCGGTGTGATAGGCGGCCAGCTTCTCATCGTGCACCACGCTGACGATGGTCGCCTCGGGCATGGCGTCGAGCACCGACTGGTAGAAATGCGCGGCGTTGTCCGCGTCGAGCGCGCTCGTCGCCTCGTCCAGCACCAGCAAGGTCGGACGCTGAAGCAGGATGCGGGCGAGCGCCACGCGCTGCTGCTCGCCAGGCGACAATTCGTCCTGCCACATGCGCAACTCGTGCATGGCCTCGATATGGGCGTCGAGCCGGACCCGCTCCAGCAGCCGCGCGATGGCCGCATCATCGTGATCCTCGGTCCGGTCGGGGAAGCAGATGGCGTTCTTGAGCGTGCCGAGCGGCAGGTAGAGCCGCTGCGGCACCAGCATCGCCGTACCGCGCCGGGTCATCGCGACCTGGCCCGATCCATCCGGCCACAGTCCGGCGATGGCGCGCAGCAGGGTGGTCTTGCCCGTGCCCGAAGGCCCTTCGATCACCCAGCGCTCGCCATCGCGGATGGTCCAGTCGGCGACCGACAGCAAAGGCTCGCCATTCGGGCGACGCAGCATCAGACCCGTCGCGCTGATCGCCACGCCCTCGGGCGCGCCGCCGGGCGTAAAGCCGATGCCACGCGGCCGCTCATAGTCGATCGCATCGTCCAGCGCCTTCAGACGATTGATGTTGGCGATCTGGCGGGCGATGCTCGGATAGGCGGTAACGATATAGGACAGACTGCCCGCGAACTGCGCAAAGGCGTCGCGCGCCGCCTGGACCTGACCGAAGCTGATCGCGCCCGCGAAGTATTTCGGCACGGCCAGAAACAGCGGGACGATGCCCATGACCTGCTGATAGACGCCCTGCCCTACCTGCAAACCCGCATTGGCCAGCATCATGCGGTACCAATTGCGCCGGATGTTGTCGAAGGCGATGCGAAGTCCGCTCTGTTCGATCCCCTGCGCGCCGGAAAAAGCGATCTGTTCGCTGTTGCGCCGAACATGCAGCAGGTCGCTACGGAAGTCGGCTTCGAAATGCTGCTCAAGCATCCGGCGCCGGACGAACGGCTTGCCGATCCAGGTGATGAACACCGTGCCAAACAGGACATAGACGATCGCGAACCAGACGAGGTCGCCGCCGGGTAGAGGGATGCGATGGCCGAAAAGGGGAATGCTGATCGGCGAGGATGTCTGCAGCAATATGGCGGCGAAGACGATCGCGCGCACCAGACTGAAGACGAGCGCGATCACGATGGCGAGCGGCGATGTCCCGTACACCAAGCCCATCGCCGTGAATTCCTTCACGTCTTCGGCGATGCGCTGGTCGGGATTGTCGATCATCCGCAACCGCTCGATCTCATAGAAGCGATCGCGGGCGAACCAGCGGCCCAGATACCATTCGGTCAGCCATTGGCGCCACCGCATCGACAGCGTCCAGCCGACGAGATTGTGCGCGAAGGCCGTCCCGATCTGGAGAACGATGATCATCGAGAAGGCGAAGACCAGCGACAGGAACAACCCGCCCTGCCGCTGTTCGATCGCATCGTAGAAATGGCGCTGCCACTGATTGGACAGCAGAAAGGCGTAGGTGGTGCCGATCTCGATCGCGCAATAGCAGGCGACCAGGAACCACGCCCATTTCCAGTCGTCCGACACGAAATAGCGCGTGCTTAAACGCCAAGCATAAGCCCAGCGTTCTCGCGCCGGCTGGGAGGAACGGAGACCCGCCTCGCGGCGGGTCTCCTCGACATTGACAGGTTGTGGCGTCATCGGTCTGCGATACCCGATCAGAACAGGCGCTTGGAAATGCTGAGGCGCACGCTGCGCGGCTCTCCGACCGGCACGTAGGTGAAGATGGAGCTCGACCCGTAGTTTCGGCGATCGAAGATATTGCGGACACCGATATTGATGTCGAAGCCCCTCACACTAAGGAAAGCATTCGCATCGATCTGCCGCGACGACGGTACGACATACTGGCCCAGCAGGTTGGCGAACGAGCTCGACCGCCCGTACAGGCCGGCCGATACGCCGCCGCTGACACCCTCCGAAATCTTCGTGCGATAGGTCGAATAGACGCTGTACGTGTCACGCGGCTGGTTCGCCACGACGGTCTGAAGGGCATTGGTGGTCAGCAGCGCATATTTGGTGCGCGTCAGCGACGCCAGCACCGTCCATCCCGGCGACAACTGCCCGGCGATGTTCAGATCGACGCCCCGCCCGCGCTGCCCCGGTCCGGGGAAGAGGTTGGTCGGATCCGTTGGGTCACGAACGATGATATTGTCCTGCTGGATATCGAAATAGGACGCATTGATCGTCGCGCGCTTTTGGAGGAGGTCGAGCTTGACGCCCACTTCCTTGTTGTTGGTGATGATGTTCGGCAGGATGGAGCCATCCTTGGCGACCGTGAACGTGGCCTGCTCGCCTCGCGCATAGTTGGCGAAGATCGAAAGGTTGTCCGTGGCGTCGAAGATGACGCCGCCGCTCGGTGATACGCCACTCTTGCGTTGCACCAATAATGGCGACGGGCCCGCGAAAAACGTCTGCGATGTGCTTTCGAACCAGTTCTTGCGAACGCCGCCCAGGACCTTGATCTTCCAGAACTCGATCAGAGCCTGGCCATAGACCCCCTCTTGCTTGCCGCCGTTGCGGATCTGCACATCGCCAAACGCTGACCACGGTATGTCGACCAAGGGTGTATTGGCGTCGAGCGACGGGTTCGTGGCCCGGTTGTAGACCAGCCCGCTCTGCTGCGCGCTGTCGCCGTCGCTGTAATTGTAGCCAAAGTTGAAGCTGGCCTTCACGCCGTCGCCGATCCGCGTCTTGATCCGCAGGAAGCTGTCGATGGCGCTGGATGAGCCGTCCTGCCGCGACCCTTGGGTATCGGCCACCAGAGCGCCTGCACGGCTGTAGCCGACGTTGGCGGCCCGGAGCTTCAGCAGGGTCTGGTCGTGCGTACCGCGTACGACGAGGTCGATACCCGGCACGATCTGTCGCGTCGCATCGAAGTAGACACGCGTGGTGTTGATGTGAATACCCTGTTTGGGCGCATAGATGGGCCGCGAGGGGTCGCGATCGATGATCCGCCGGGTCTTGTTGTCGAACAGCGTGAAGGCGCCGATGCCGCTGGAGCCTTCGTTGATGCTGGCGCCGATCACGACATCGGTCAGGCGATCCTTGTACCGCACGGTCGGCGCGAACAGCCAGTTCTTGTCACCCGTATAGCCGCCGTAATTGTGGTCCATCGTCTGCGCGCTGGCGATGACGCGCGCCGACAGCTTTTTGTTGGCGATGATCGCACCGTTGGCGTCGATCACGCCGCGCACCAGCCCGAACGAGCCGGTATCGAAGCCGACGGCCAGCCGCCGCTCGGCGCTCGGCTTCTTCGTCACCACGTTGACGTTACCGCCCAGATTGCCGAACCCGGCCAGCAGCGCGTCGGGGCCCTTCAGGACTTCGACCCGCTCGATATTGGCGACCGGCTGATCGGCCCCCGCATTGACGCCATATTGCGACGTCGTCGTCAGGCCGTTGACCAGACCGCCCGCCGAGAAGCCGCGGAGCGTATAGCTGGCGCCGCTATTGGGGGTGTTGACCAGCGCCGACACACCGCCCGCGTTGCGCAGGATGTCGGTGATGTTGAGCGCCTGCTGTTCCTCGATCGTCTTGGCGGTGATGACCTGCGTATTGCGCGGCTGGTTGCGCAGGCCCAGGCCGTTGCGATCGGAGGTGCTCGACTGGCGGACCAGCGCGCTGGTTTCGGCCTCGTCGCGACGGGCGATCACGACAATCTCGTTGAGGATGACCGGATCGATGACGACGACCAGACCCGCCTTCGCGCCCGAAAGGACGGCCAGACTGCTGCCCTTGATCGCCGCTTCAGCCGCCCGCCGGGCGTTCGTGGCCCCGTGCACCGGCCGGGAGGTCAGTCCCCGGACGGCGTCAGGGTCGTAATTGATCGTCTCGCCCGTCCGCGCGGCGATCGCCTGAAGCGCCTCGGCCATCGGCATGGCGGGCAGGTCGATGGCCGTGGCCTGTGCGCTCTGCGCCGAAGCGGACGACGGTGTGACGACGCTCACCAGCGCCAGAACGCCGAGGCTTGCGGCGCTTAACAGACATCGGGTCTTGGCAGTCATATGCATCACGCAGTTCCCCCTTTGAGGGCCGCACGCCATCCCCGCACGGGCGCGACTGCCCGTCCGCTAAGCCGCAGACCCTATGACAAAACGAACTCGCCTCACGGCGCGAAACAGTCGCTTCCAGATCGGCTACGACTGCGGCCCCCTCCTGCTCAACGGCGCCCCCCAGTCTTGGAAGCCAAGCCCTGGCGGGACTTTTCCGTCGAAAGAAACGCTATGTGTCCGTTCCATGACTGGCAAATTCGAAGTGTTCATGCCCCCATAAGCCGCATGGATGGCCTACGGTGATGTCCCGGGTGGATTGCAAGCCCGCGCGAAGATTGAACTGCCAATCGACCAACGGGTCTGCGGACGCCAGAAGCAACTACAGTCTACATATGGAAGATTGCTGGAAGCAGCGGTCCGGCAAAGTCGGTAAGGGGCAGGCACAGGATGAACGCCAAGCAACCCGAGGCGGAGGTGCGGACACCGCCTCCCGACGTCTTACCGCTGCGCAAACTGAATTTGAACCTTCTCTACCCCCTGGATGCGATCCTGCGCGCGCGGTCCCTGACCGAGGCGGGACGAGAGGTCCGGCTCAGTCAGCCGGCCATGAGCCATGCCCTGCGACGCCTGCGCGAGCACTTCGCCGATGATCTTGTGATCCACCTGGGCGCCGAGCAGCAGCTCACGCCCCTTGGTCTGGCGTTGCGTCCCGAAGTGCAGCGGGTGATGCGCGAAGTGGAGGGCGCCTTCAACTTCTCGCTCGCCTTCGATCCCATGACCACCACCGGCGCCATCCATGTCGCCACGTCCGAGGCGATAGAGCAGATGCTGCTTGGGGAGGTGCTGCGCAATCTGTCCACGACCGCCCCCGGTTTGACCGTGAGCATTTTACCGCTCGATATCGCACGACCGCGGCGCGCGCTGGATGATGGGGCCGATTTGTTGCTGCTTCCCGGACAGTGCGCGCTCGACGGTCTGGAGACATTGCCGATCCTGAACGACCAAGCCTCCTGCATGATCTGGACCGAGCACCCAACGCTGCGGGACTGCCATGACCTGAACGAAGATCAGTATCGCGCCGCGCGGCACATCGTGGCGCGCGGCGAATTGACGGAAAGCTTTCCGCTCGACGCGGCTGGCGCCGAGATGCTGCGCGCGCGCCGGATCTGCATTCAGACCAGCTCGCAGGCCACGTTGCCCGCTATCGTCATCGGCAGCGATCTGGTGGCGACCGGCAGCATGTGGCTGTTTCAACACTATGCATCGATGATGCCGCTGAAGGTCGTCACCGCGCCTTTTACCAGGCGTCGAACCCCAGTCGTCGCGCAATGGCCAAAACATCGTCGAGATCCCATGCTGGCATGGTTCGTCGACCAGATCAGGAAAGGCGCCGACAATATCCCCGCGGTCTTGAGTGACGACACGTCTTTCCATGCGGGAATGACCAATCAAAATTAGAGATGTCGCAACGATCGGCGGAACGCCGCAGACGGGTCGCCCGCTGTCTGGCTGCCGATGTTCCCGTTATTCGTCTGCCCTACGCATCCGGTGAGGACCTCGGCGGCTAGCTCCGGTCAGCGGACGTCATCGAATTCCGGGCGGGGTGGAAGTCAGACCTTGCGAGCCAAGGGGACGGCCCGCAAACCAGATTTCGCGCTCCACCAAAACTCCCTGTCGTCCCGTCTTGACGCCAGTAGCAACGAAATCGGCCATGTAACGACGCCCACGAACGCAGATAATCCAAGAACGAACCAATTGGGGCGACCAAGGCCGTTGGCCTCTACGCGATATCCCAAAATATACTGGCCGGGTGTTTGATTCCCGCGCGCGACAGGGACAAGAAAATAAGCAAAGAGACCGATAAACCCAGAAATAACTAATGCTACCGCCACCAAGTGATCAAATGGGCTGGGCGCGATGCTTTCAATAGCCCACATGAATGGACCTGAGACGAGCGCTGCATAACCCAGCATCGGGAGCGCTGTCAGCGGGCCTACGATTGCGGACGCGGTAAACAGATCGATCAGAAATGCGCCGATCCTTGTGCGCAGCTTCACCCGACCATCTAAGGGCTCAAATGATTTCCGCTTAAAGGATACGATCAAGATCAGCATCGCCATCCCAATTAGAACGGCGACCGGCGATGTCTTCGCATGAATAACGCAAGCACCGTTGACGCATTGATCCGTCATGACGTTTCCTTGCGAGAACAACATCGAGATCAACAGCAGCGCGGCAATGATCAGAAATAGCGTGCGTCGTTGCATTTTTCTCAACCCAAGCGACTGATCGAGGGCAGGAAAGCCTCTGCGACAGTAAAAAGCTTCTGCGAGCTTCGCCGCACGTTGTCAATCGAAGCGGGAGTAGGAGCGACCGTAGGAGGGCAGCGCACGGCCAATGGTCTCTTATGGGTCGGGTGCCGAATGAGGTCCACGCTCGGAAGCAGACCCACTGATCGGCGTCCGAAAGAGCATTCAGCGCGCTCCATCCCCGGCGTTCGCGATCTCGGATCCAACGAAATCAGATACTTGTCGATTTTACACGCCGTTGAATGATCGGCGTTCAGCACGGCTCCATAATGCTTGCACCTCGTCGCGAGGAAAGGGCGCATGGCCAGCGACCGTTGCGGCGACGGGGTGTGATCGAGCGGGGTCAGGTCCGAGGGGGATACTCGGACGGTCCGGGGATGGGCTTGCTGGGCTCACCCGCCCGCCGTCGGCGTGGTTGGAGGCAAAGGGGCGTGTCAGGCTGTAAGCCCGTCCTCTTCGACCGCTGGGGTCATCCGGAAACGGAAGAGCCCGGGTCCCGGTAAGGCCTGAACAGGGCCACCCGACGGGACGCTGGCGAATAACGGTCGCGCGGAGCGTCTGGCTTCGTCGAAACGGTATTCTTCCCCTCATGCTCCGGACGCTGTCCGGCGCTCCGCGTCCCTTTCCACGAACTTCAGCGGCTGGCCGTGTGAAGGGGCGCCGCGCGACTGGACTCAGCACAGGCCCCACCTGACCGTGCCGCGCGCGGTCTGTCCGCCCCCAAGCGGGGCGGAGAGGAAAGGACGACCTATGCGTGTGGCCGCCCTTAGACCGGCAGCGGCCTCGGTTTGCGGTCGTCGCCGATGGCCACGAACGTGAAGACGCCCTCGGTCACCTTGTGGGCCTGCTCGCCGTCGCGGCGGCGGCGCCAGGCCTCGACCTGGACCCTCAGCGAGGTGCGGCCCGTGTGGATCAGGCGCGCGAACAGGCTGACCTCGTCGCCGACGAACACCGGGCTGATGAAGGTCATGCCGTCGATGGCGATGGTGGCGCAGCGGCCGGCGGCGCGGTGGAAGGCCACCGAGGCGGCCGCCAGGTCCATCTGCGACAGCAGCCAGCCGCCGAAGATATCGCCTTCGGGATTGGTGTCGGAGGGCATGGCGATGGCGCGCAGCACCGGCGCCTCGTGCGGCCACTCCAGCGCTTCCCAGGCCTTGGCCAGGGTCTCGGCGCGGTTCGATTGGGAGACGTCGTCGGCCATGGGACGGGCGCCAGGCCTAGTGCCCGCCGGCGCCTTCATAGACGCCCGGGGCCAGGATCTCGTCCTCGTCGCCCACGGCGGTCGAGGCCACGAAGCGGCGGTCGCAATAGGGGCAGTCGACGAACCCGGCCGCGCCCATCTCCAGCCACACGCGCGGATGGCCCAGGGCCCCGCCGACGCCGTCGCAGGCGATGCGGTGCGAGCGGACCGAGATCGTCTCCGGCGCGGGACCGACCTGGGCCAGGGTGTCCATGGCGGTCGGAACCGTCGCCGGCTCGGTCGTCGCCGATCCGGGCAGGGCGTCGAGGGCGGAGGTGGACGGGGTCTTGGCCATATTGGGAAATCCCTGATTTCGAGCGCGACAGACGAAAGTGGCCGCCGGTTTCGGCGTCCGTCGCGCGCCAAACGATAGACAGGAGCCTTTCTCGCGAGAAAGGCTCCGGACGCGGCCTTGGCGCGGCGGCGAACGAGGCATACCTATGCGACGCTCAAAGGCGCCGTCAATCGACGCGCGCCTTAAACGACGTTTCCCGGCCTCCGCGCCACCCGATCCGCCCATCTTCTATCTGGACGCTCCATGGACCTGCCCGCCTACGCCATCGAAGCCGAAGGCCTCTACAAGACCTATGCCGGCACCAAGACCTCGCCGGAAAAGCGGGCGCTGAATGGCATCGACCTGAAGATCCCGCGCGGTTCGATCTTCGGCCTGCTGGGTCCCAACGGCGCGGGCAAGTCGACCTTCATCAACATCCTGGCCGGCCTGGTGCGCAAGAGCTCGGGCACGGTGAGGATCTGGGGCCGCGACATCGACCAGCGGCCGCGCGACGCCCGCGCCGCGATCGGCGTGGTGCCCCAGGAGCTGGCCGCTGACGTCTTCTTCACCCCGCGCGAGTCGATGGAGGTGCAGGCCGGCTTCTATGGCGTGCCGAAGAACGAGCGCCGCACCGACGAGCTGCTCAACGCCCTGGGCCTGGGCGACAAGGCCAATGCCTATGTCCGCCAGCTATCGGGCGGCATGAAACGGCGACTGATGGTGGCGAAAGCCATGGTCCACCAGCCGCCGGTGCTGATCCTCGACGAACCGACCGCCGGCGTCGACGTCGAGCTGCGCCGCCAGCTCTGGCGCTATGTTAAGGGCCTCAACGAGCTGGGCGTCACCATCGTGCTGACCACCCACTACCTGGAAGAGGCCCAGGAGCTGTGCGACGAGATCGCCATCATCAACCGCGGCGAGGTGGTGGCCTGCGAGCCGACCGCGACCCTGCTCAGCCGCATGGACAGCCGCAATGTCGTGGTGACGCCGGAGGAGCCGGTGCTGACCGCCCCGGCCCTGGCGGGCTTCGACACCAAGCTGCGGGCCAACGGCGCCTTCCAGGTCAGCTATCGCACGGGCCAGTCCAGCGTCGAGCAGGTGCTGGCGGCGGTGCGCGCGAGTGGCCTGAAGATCAAGGACATCGCCACCGAGGACCCGGATCTGGAAGACGTCTTCCTGGCCCTGACCTACAACGACCCGAACGCCGCCGATCCGACCAAGGACTAAGCGCATGACCAGCAAGCCCGACGCGCTACGGCGCCTGATCGACCTCCCCGGCGTCAAGGACCTGGAGTACCGGGCCTTGCTCAAGCGCGACTTCGCCGAACCCGAGGCCCGGGCCGAGTTCCCGGAGATCGACGCGTGCGTGCTCGCCCTGTTCGGCCTGACCGCCGACGCGGCCGAGACGGTGGAGCGACCGCCGGGCTGGGACGATGTCGAAAACCAGCCGCCGGCCGCGCAGGTCGCCGCGTTCGAGGCCGAGGGCTGGGACGTCACCGACGACAAGCGCCGACCGTTGCGCGTCCTGGGTCACTTCTCCGCGCCGCTGTGGCTGGCGGTGCGCGGCGTGGCCGGAACCCTGCCCTTCCAGCCGGAAAGCACCGAGCCGGAAGCCTGGATGTCCAAGCTGGAGGCCGAGGCCAAGCGGTTTCGCAAGCGCTAGGGACTTTGGGCGGTATCGATAAGCCCACGCCAAGCTAAGGCTTGCGTTCCAGATCTCGCCGGCCAAACTCCCCCGACCGATTTGGGCGCGCGTCGGGGGCGCATCGCATGACTTTTCTTGAACGGCGGTTCGGGCTTGCGGCCCAGGGCACGAGCCTGCGCACCGAGGTGCTGGCCGGCTTCACCACCTTCCTGACCATGGCCTATATCGTGATCGTCAACCCGGCGATCCTGGGCCAGGCCGGCATGCCGATCGCCGCTGTCGCCGCCGCCACCTGCCTGGCCGCCGGCTTCGGTTCGATCCTGATGGGCCTGATCGCCAACTATCCGATCGCCCTGGCCCCCGGCATGGGCCTCAACGCCTATTTCACCTTCACCGTCGTCAAGGGCATGGGTCTGCCGTGGGAGACCGCCCTGGGCTGCGTCTTTCTGTCGGGCGTGGCCTTCCTGGTGCTGACCGTGGCGGGCATCCGCCAGCTGATCGTCGGCGCCATTCCGCGCCCCCTGTTCTCGGCCGTCGCGGCGGGCGTGGGCCTGTTCATCGCCTTCATCGGCCTGAAGGAAGCCGGCATCATCGTCGCCAATCCGGCCACCACGGTGGCCCTGGGCGACCTGACCCAGCCGACGGCGGTCCTGGCCATACTGGGCCTCGCCATCATGGGCGGGCTGATGGTCTGGCGGGTGAAGGGCGCGATCCTGATCGGCATCCTCGTCGCCGCCGCGGCCGGATGGGCCCTGGGCCTGGCCAAGGTCGTTCCCGGCGAGTACGGCCTGGCCGCCCTGACCGCCACCGCCTTCAAGCTGGACATCCCGGCCGCCCTTCACCTGAACGGCGGAGCCGGCATGGCCATCGCCGAGGTGATCTTCGTCTTCCTGTTCGTCGACCTGTTCGACAATGTCGGCACCCTGGTCGCGGTGACCAAGAAGGCCGGCCTGGTGCAACCGGATGGCACGATCCCGCGCCTGAACCGCATCCTCACCGCCGACAGCATCGCCACGATCGGCGGCTCGCTGGCCGGCACCTCGACCGTCGTCAGCTATATCGAGAGCGCCTCGGGCGTGGCCGCGGGCGGCCGTACGGGCCTGACGGCGATCGTGGTCGGCCTCCTGTTCCTGCTGACCCTGTTCTTCGCGCCCTGGGTCCAGGCGATCCCGGCCGCCGCCACGGCCCCGGCCCTGATCATCGTCGGCTCGATGATGGTGGGCGCCCTGGCCGATATCGACTGGGACGATCCGGGCGTGGCCATCCCCGCCTTCCTGACGGTGATCGCCATCCCGCTGACCTTCTCGATCGCCAACGGCCTGGCGTTCGGCATCACCGCCTTCGCCGTCCTGAAGCTGGTGCGCGGCCAGGCCAAGCCCGGCGATTGGCTGCTGTTCGTCCTGGCGGCGCTGTTCGTGGCGCGATTCATCTACATGGGAGCCGCGTGATCGCGTTGCGCCCGCGCCGCCTTTCGGCTAAGACCCGCTTCCCGCAAGGATGCACCCGTAGCTCAGCTGGATAGAGCGTTGCCCTCCGAAGGCAAAGGTCACACGTTCGAATCGTGTCGGGTGCGCCAAAAACCTCCGCGAAAACAAAAGCCTATTTACCCCCATTTCGCTGACCGGCGCGTTGGAAGACGTACGCCGCGCGATGTTCAACAAACCGTATCATCCGGTGGCGCACCGAGCCCGCCGACGGAATCGTATCGCCCGGCGAATGTGATCCATATCCTCGGTGCGCGACCGATCTAGCCGTCCAGGCTAGTTCCCCCGCGACAGGCGAGCGCTCGCCGGTTTCAGGAGCCCGTGCATTCCCATCCAGCGGGCGAAGGCGTCGAACCAGCCGGTGCTGGTGGTTGTCTTCTGATACATGCCAAAGCCGTGGCCGCCCTGTTCGTAAAGGTGGAACTCGACAGGCCGCTTAGCCGTCCGCCAGCTCTCGATCAGGCCAAAGCCGCCGTTCGCGAAGAAAGGGTCATCAGCCGCCAGCGCGACGAACAGCGGCGGCGCGTCAGCCGGAACGGTGACGGGCGCCAGCGAGCCATAGATCGTCCCGATGAACGCGGGCTTGGCGTCCTGCCCCGCGAGCGTGGTGGCCATGGTCAGCATTGCGCCCGCCGAGAACCCGACCATCCCGATCCGGTCGGGATCGACATGCCATTCGGCCGCGCGCTTGCGGACCAGCGCGAAGGCGGCGCGGGAGTCGGCGATCTGCGGGGCCAGACCCGCGATGGCCTGTTCGGGATTTGGCCGCGGGTTTCGCGCCGTATTGGCGAACATCTCGGTCATGGACCGCTCGAAGCCGGGCATGTCGGCGGGCGTCTGGTTCAGGCGATACTTGAGCACGAAGGCGGCCACGCCCTTGTCGGCCAGGGCCTGGGCGACCTGCCAGCCTTCATTTTCCATGGACAGGGTGCGAAAACCCCCGCCCGGCGCGACGATGACCGCCGCGCCCGTGGCCTTGGCCGGATCGGGCAGGAACGGGGTCAAGGTCGCGACGGTGACGTTGCGCGCGAACACGCTGCCATACTGACTGTGCCAGGATTCGGCGGCGGTGGCGCCCGGCAGCGCGCCGGTTCCCAGCTCGATCGCCTTCGGCTGCGCCGGTGTCGCGATCGGCGTCATCTTGTCGGCCTGAGCCTGGACGGGCGCGGCGACGGCGCACGTCACGGCCATGGCGCCCGCGGCAAGTCCCACGCGCACCGCCCTCACCCACGCCGACCGGCGATCTTTGTTGATCCGCTCCATGGCGCAACCTCCCATTTTTGACTTTGTGACCGGTATCATTCCGGCTTTTTACTCCTACAAATAAGCTGGGCGTTTGTCACGTCCTGATGGGCGACCAAGTTTGGCTGGCGCCACGCGTTGAGAGATAAAGTTGAGAGATAAAAAAGCCGCCCGAGCCTGGCGATGTGACCGGGCTCGGGCGGGCCGCCCAGGAGGGGGAAAGCGGGCAGTCGAAAGCTCGCGGCCAAAGGACGAAAGCGGCGGAGCCTCGAAACCAAGTCCAAGGCCGCGCCACGCCCCCGATCTGTAAGACAGATTGCGGAATGGTTGCGTTAACGTAATCGTATTTACTTGAACCTGTCCAACCAATAACAGTGGCGATACCGATAATCGTGACGCCACTGGCAGGTCCGCCCGCCCCATAGCGCTGATTTTGAGTCGAGCCGACAATCGACTAGGTAGGGTTTCAATGACGGTGGCGGGGTAGACGATTGGCCAGAAATACTGAGGGCGCCCGCGGCCCAACAATTGTCGATGTCGCGGCCGCGGCCGGTGTTTCCCCCATGACCGTGTCGCGGGTGATCAACGCCCGCCCGGGCGTGGGCCCCGACACACGCCTTATCGTCACCGAAGCGATCCACCGCCTGGGCTACACGCCGAACGTCGCCGCGCGCAGCCTCGTGACGTCGGCGGAGCTGCGGATCGGCGTCGTCTATTCCAATCCCAGCGCCGCCTTCATGAGCGAGTTCCTGACCGGGGTCTACGAAGAGGCGTCCACGCGCGGAGCCCGCCTGATCCTGCTCAAGGGCGGCGAAGGCGGGCGTCCGCCCCAGGACGCCGAATTGAAGACCCTGATCGCCGCAGGCGTGCGCGGCGTGATCCTGGCCCCTCCCCTGGGAGAATCCCCACGGTCCTGCAGGTGCTGCGTAAGGCGCGACTGCCCCTGGCGGCGGTCGGCGCCTATGGCGTGACGGGCGCCATCTGCGTACGGATCGACGATCGGCGGGCCGCCTACGAAATGACGCGAGATCTGATCGCCGAGGGGCATCGCCGCCTGGGCTTCATCCTCGGCAATCCCGACCAGGCGGCGAGCGCCGAGCGGTTGGCGGGGTTCTACGCCGCGGTTCGGGAGGCCGACGACGTGCAGACGATGATCGCCCAAGGCGATTTCAGCTTCACCTCGGGCCTTGCGGCGGCCGAGCTCCTGCTCGATGCGTCACCCGCGCCGACGGCGATCTTCGCCAGCAACGACGACATGGCCGCGGCCGTGGTGTCGGTCGCGCACCGTCGACACCTCGACGTGCCCGGCGAACTCACGGTCGCGGGGTTCGATGACACCGCCGCGGCGGTCACCCTGTGGCCGCCGCTCACCACGGTGCGTCAGCCGGTTCGCGAGCTGGCCGCCGAGGCGCTCGGCCTGCTGGCGGCGCAGATCTCCGGGGCCGAGGCCCATCTGAGCGATCACCGCGACCGGGTGCTCGATCACCAACTCGTTCGCCGGCTATCGACCTCGCCGCCCCTGAGCTAATCGTCACCCCGACCTTCGTAGCGGAAGAAGGCGAAGTCGGCGGGCGTCGCCCTCCCCGACATGTCCTGGCACGCCATCCCCACGAAGGTCCCCGTGAAATTGGGCAGGCCGGGCAAGGACGCCTCGTCGGACAGGATGCTGGCGTCCAGCGCGTCGGGCAGGTCGCGCCAATCGTTTTCACGGTCGCCGCGCCAGGCGAACCGAAGCTGGTCCAGGTCGACCTCGACCCGCAGCTCGATCGGTCCTTCGGGCAGACTGGCGACCAGAACCTTGAGGGTGCAGCCGCCCGCGTCCGGAGAGGCGGTCATCAGCTGGAGCTGACGCTCGCCCGCGTCGCGAGTGACGTGGAGATAGTGGAACCTGGTGCTGTTGTAGTAGCAGACGAGCCCGGCGGCCTGCTGGAAGTCGACCGGCTCGAACGCGAGCCGCGTCGTGGCCGTGAACCGCAGATCCTCCTGGCGCCGGGCCACGAGCGCCTGACGGAAGGGGCTGCCGATGGTCTCGCGCCCGTAGAGACGCAGATATCCGGGCCAGGCCGCCAGGCTGAAGAGCTCGTCCGGACAGGGCGTGCGCAGCCACTGGAACTCGGACGGCAACGAGTCGACGGCAAAATCGCCATCCCACATCTGCGCCGGCCAAGGCGCCGGCGGGAGACCAGGGGCTGCAGAGCCGTCTCGCGGCCCAGGACGCATCGCTGCCGGCCCGGCAGGGGTCTGCCGCACAGATAGGCCATCCACGGCGTTCCGTCGGCCAGCTCGATCAGGTCGCCATGCCCGGCGCGGGCCAGCGGACCATCGCGTCGGCCGCCGGAGGACAGGACCACCGCGTCGGGGTGCAGCTCATACGGTCCAGGCAGGTGGCGTGAGCGCGCCATGACCACCGCGCGCCCCCACCCCGTGCCGCCCTCGGCCACCAGCAGGTGATACCAGCCGGCTGGAACATCACGCCCAATTGGAAGGCGCTGGTGATCCACGAATACTGCTCGCTGGAGATCGACTGCTCGCTGAGCACCATCGGCGCGGCGACGCCCAGCACCGATCGCGACAGGTAGTTCAGCACCATCGCCAGGACGAACAGGCCCAGAATGGTCCATCGGATGTAGGCGAAGCGCGGCCGTCGAAGCGCTCGACCGTCGTCCTGACCTGCTGACACGCCCCCTCCTCCGGTAACGTTATCATTCCCGATCGGCGAGAACGCCGACCCGCCTTCGTCGAGGCCTGGCGCGGTTTCACTCGCCAACCCACAACCGACTAGCGAACCAGAACGATCGTTTCAACGATAATATGTCGGAGTATTGACACCGAGCCGGCGACCATACCAAGATCACTGATAACGTTACCATCGCGATTGGCCATGGCGACGATCAAGCACGCGGAGCCGGTGAGCCTGCGGATAGGGAGGGATGAGAATGAACGCCAATGGCATGACGTCCTCGGAGGGTGGCGGCGCGCATAGCCGCGCCCAGATCGAGGCTCGGAACAACACCACACGGATTCGGGACCGGATTTGCGGTCGACCAGCGCCGGCGCGATGACCGCGGCCCTGTTCGCGGCCGCGCCCGCCCTCGCCCAAACGGCCCCTGCTTCGACGCCGGCCAACGACTCGGCCACGGTCACCGAGGTGGTCGTCACCGGCACGCGCATCCAGACCACCGGCTTCACCGCGCCGACGCCGACCTCGGTGATCGGCGAAGCTCAGATCCAGAGCAACGCCCAGCCGAACATCTTCGCCACCATCGTCCAACTGCCGTCGCTACAGGGCTCGAGCGGTTCGGCGACGAACACCTTCAGCACATCCAGCGGCCAGCAGGGCCTGAGCTCGTTCTCGCTGCGCGGCCTGGGCACGATCCGCACCCTCACCCTGCTGGACGGCCAGCGCGTGGTTGGGGCCTACTATACGGGCGTCACCGACGTCAGCCTGTTCCCGCAACTGTTGATCCAGCGCGTCGACGTCGTGAACGGCGGCGCCTCGGCCTCCTACGGTTCGGACGCGGTGGGCGGCGTCGTCAACTTCATCACCGACACCCGCTTCGAGGGCCTTAAAGGCAACGTCCAGGCCGGCATCTCGAAGTACAACGACAACGAACAGGGCCTGGTGCAACTGGCCGGCGGCCGCAGTTTCGCGGGCGACCGCGTGCACGTCGTCGGCAGCGTGGAGTGGGCCAAGGAAAACGGCGTCGGCCCAGGCGATTTCGGCCTCGATCTGGCCGGTGATCGCCACTGGTTCACCCAGACGACGATGATCAACCGCAACGTCACCGACGACGGCTCGCCGCAGTACCTGATGCGCGACAACGCCCAGCCGTACGCCTACACCAAGTACGGCCTGATCACCGCTGGTCCGCTGCAGGGCATCGCCTTCGACCAGAGCGGCAACCCGTTCCAGTTCCAGTACGGATCGAACGGCGTGCCCTCCAAGACCGCCGGGCGCCGTCAACGGCTGTCTTCCGGGGTTCTGCGTTGGCGGCGACCTGTCGGGCAACGTCGACAGCGGTCGCACGCTGCAGTCGAAGATCGAGCGCAAGGTGGCCTATGGGCGCATCGGCTACGACTTCGCCGAGAACAACGAAGCCTACGTCTCGTTCAATCTGGGCCAGGTGAAGACCAGCAACCAGCCCGTCAACGGCATGAACAAGACCGGCCTGACGCTGCAGTGCTCGAACCCGTACGTGCCGGCCTCTGTCCAAGCCGCCTGCGCGACGGCGGGCGTCACCAGCTTCCAGTACGGCACCAGCAACGCCGTGCTGCCCAACACCGAGGTTCACACTGATCGTCGTCAGTATCGCGTTGTCGCCGGCCTGAAGGGCAAGTTCGCGGCGGTAGGCTCCGACTGGACCTATGACGCCTACTACCAGCACGGCGTCAACAAGACCGTCGTCGACGTCGACCACATCCTGCTGACGCCGCGCTTCAACCAGGCGATCCAGGCCATCACGCTGAACGGCGCGATCGTCTGCGCCGATCCGATCGCGCGCGCCAATGGCTGTCAGCCGCTGAACATCTTTGGCGGCAGGCCGCCCTCGGCCTCGGCCCTGGAATATGTCCAGCCCGCCGCCGGTCCCTTCCAACGCCTGCGCATGAAACAGGACGTGGCCAGCCTGAACTTCTCGGGCGCGCCGATCGACCTGTGGGCCGGTCCGCTGTCGGTGGCCTTCGGCGCCGAATACCGCCGGGAGTACTACACCGTTCGCGCGGACCCGTACGGCGCCGGCGTCGCCGATCGCAGCCCTAACGATGGCTCCTATCCGGCCGATCCCATCCTGGCGTCCGTCGGCAACAACTGGCACGCGGGCAACTACAAGAACGGCGACGGCGTCTACAACGTCAAGGAAGCCTTCCTGGAAGTCGACCTGCCGCTGTTCGACAACGACACCGTCGGCCGCGCCAACTTCAACGCCGCGGCGCGGGTCACCGACTACAGCACCTCGGGTACGATCTGGACCTGGAAGGCGGGCGGCACCTGGGACACGCCGATCGACGGCCTGCGCTTCCGCGGCGTGACCTCGCGCGACGTGCGCGCGCCCAACCTGTCGGAACTGTTCGCGGCGCCCGTCACGACGACGCTGCCGAATTTCTTCGATCCGGTGAACAACCGAAACGTGGTCGCGATCCAGAACGCCGTCGGCAACCCGAACCTGACGCCGGAAATCGCGCGCAACTCCCAGATCGGCGTGGTGCTGGCCAATCCGTCCTGGCTGCCCGGCTTCAGCGCGTCGTTCGATTACTACAAGATCAAGGTCGACGATGTCGTCTCCAGCCTGGGCGCGGCCCAGATCGTCGACTACTGCTATCGCAACATCCTGCCGCAGACCTGCGGAACCTATAACCTCAACAACACCAGCGGCCCGAACTATATCAACGTCCAGTCCTTCAACCTGGCGTCGATCAAGACCAGCGGCTTCGACATCGAGGCCAGCTATCGCTGGCAGCAGCCGCTGGGTCTGTCAGGCAACTTCACCCTGCGGGCCCTGGCCACCCATATCCGCGACTTCTGGACCGACTGGGCCTGCCCGGCACGACCCCGGTCAACTCCGCGGGCGTGAACCAGGGCAACACCCCCAACTGGAAGTGGCTGGCGATCCAGAGCTACGAGACCGACCGCTTCAGCCTGACGCTGCAGGAGCGTTGGTTCACCGACGGCAACTACGGCAACCAGTACGTCGTCTGCGCGGCGGGCAGCTGCCCGGTCTCGACCGTCAACAACCCGACGATCGACAAGAACTTCATGCCGGGCGCGTTCTACATGGACGTCGGCGGCACCTACAACATCCGCAAGGACGTGACCGCCTACTTCAAGGTCGACAACCTGTTCGACCGCGATCCGGCCAAGTCACCGAACTACGCCAACCCGGCCCTCTACGACATCATCGGCCGGATGTACCGCGCGGGTGTTCGCTTCCGCTTCTAACCGAGGTTCCCCCTCGATCACTGAGGCCAGGCGTCCAGCGCCTGGCCTCTTTTTTAGGCGTCTCGCCGCGGCGCCTCGATCAGTTCGAGTCCATAGAGGACACTCGTCCCCTTGCGACCGATCAGCCTGACCTTCGAGCGCTTCTGGTCGCTCGGCGGCAGCGGGTAGTCGACGATGACCCAGTCGTTGCGCTTGGGTCCGGACCGACGCTCCACGGCGACTTGCCGTCCGTCGAACTCGATCGCCATCTCGCGGTCGGCGTCGTTGCCCCAATAGGTCGCGCGCAGGAACGCGGCGCCGGGTCGACGGGCCATCGTGAACGACACTTCCGCGCCCTCGGGGATCGACCGGCTGTGGCGGCCATAGAAGGTCCCCGGCTGTCCGGCCGTCGCCGTCAGCCCGTGATCGCGCTCGGGCTGCATCTCGCCGATATGGAAGACGTCGATCCTCCGTCGCGCCAGGTCGGCCCGCAGCGCTTCGGACGCCAGATAGTCCTGGCGCCGAGCCTTCCAGTCCGTTGGCGTGAAGGTCTGGAAGTAGACCGCCGTGCGCCGGTCATAGAGCGCGTTGAACGGCCGCAGCGTTTGACTCTGCCCCAAGACATCGACCGTGGCGTAGCGATGAGCCCCGCCGCCCGGGACAAGGGTGTCGGTGGGCGAGGCCTTGGCCAGGAGCGCCGGCGCGGGGCCGTCGAACGGCTTGTCCGAAGGTCCGAGATCAGCCGCCAGGACCAGAGGGCCGCTGAGGAAGGCGTAGGTCGCCGGCGCGCCCTTCAGCGGCTCGGCCCGCAAGGTCATCGGCAAGGTCACGGTGATCGTGTCCCCGGCCCGCCACGCACGCGTCACGCGCCAGTAGTTGTCCGAAACCGGCGCGGCGAGCACCTGACCGTTCAGCGCGATCCGCGCGTCCCGCGCCCAGCCAGGCCGGCGAATGGCGAGGGTGGCAGCGGTCGCCGAAGGACGGGCCACCCGAAGCACGACCTCGCCCTGTTCCGGATAGCGGGTCCGCAGTTCGAGCCTGGCGTCGTCTGGCAGATCCAAGGTCGAAGGCACGAAGAGATTAACGTAGAGCGCGTCCGGCCCGCGCCAGAAGATGCTGTCGGCGTGCTTGGCGTGGCTTTCCATGCCCGAGCCCACGCAACACCAGAAGCTGTCCTCCGGCGTGGAGTAGTCACGCTGGCGCCCGCCTGAAGCGGCATGAAATAGACGAACTGGCCGGTGTCGGGCCGCTGGTGCGCCAGGATGTGATTGAGCTGGGCGCGCTCATAGTAGTCGAACAGGGCGCCGTCCGGCTTCCAGGCATAGAGATGCCGCGTCAGCTTCAGCATGTTGTAGGTGTTGCAGGCCTCGCAGGTGCCCGTCGTCAGCGTGCCGCCCAGTTGGTCGGCCGGACCGAAGTGCTCGCGTTCGGAATTGCCGCCCAGCACATAGCTGTGGTGATCGACGACCGTCTGGTGAAAGAACGCGGCCGCCTCGCCGTGGTCAGCCTGGCCGGTTGTTTCGTAGAAGCGCGCCAGACCGACGGCCTTGGGGATCTGGGTGTTGGCGTGCAGCCCGGCCAAGGCGTCGCGGCGGGCCAGCAGCGGGTCGACGAAAGCGCGGTGGCGCAGCCGCTCGGCGGTCCGCAGCCAGCGCGCGTCGCCGGTGATCGCATGCAGTTCGGCGTAGGATTCCAGGATGCCGCCGTGCTCGACCGAGAGGACCTTCTGGACCTGCTCCTCCGAGAGAGGATCGAGGACGCCGGCCAGATAGTCGGCTAGGCCCAGGGCGATCGGCAGGGCTCGCGCGTTGTGAGCCAGCAGGTGCGCGTCGATCACCCCCGCCAGCACCTTGTGATAGGCGTAGATCGGCACCCAGCCGCCGTTCAGCGTCCAGGTGACCTCGATCTGGCCGCGCCGGACTTCCTCGAAGATGACCTTTCCCGGAACCTCCTTGCCGCCCCGGTCGGCGGTCGTGCCGCCGACATAGCCGTCGCCCTCGGCGGCCTGGATTTTCGCCATCTCCGCGAGCGTGCGGTCGAGGACGGCCGCGACGGCGGGATCGCCGGTATTGGCCACCGTCAGGCTGCAGGCCGACAGCCAGTGGCCCAGGGAATGACCGGCGATGCTCTCGCTTTCCCATCCGCCGTAGCGCGGCTTGTTCGCTGGCAGGCCGGCCGACCAATAGAAGTTGTGCAGCAGCCGTTCGGGGTCCAGCGACAGCAGGTAGCGGCGGTTGGCCGCCATGGCGTCGGCGAATGGCGACGGCTCCAGCGTCACATACCGGGCCGGGATCGGCTCGACCTTGCGCAATGACGTGGGCGTCTGGGCGGAAGCCTTGGCGCTGAACGTGACGCTCAGAGCAGCGCCGGCCAGCAGCACCGAGCGCCGGCTGGGGGTGAGGGCCTGGCCGCTCATGCGCGCACCAGGGCGCCGTCGCGGGCCGCGAGGCGGACGCTTTGACCTTGCTTCATCTCGATCTCCAGGGTCGATGACCCATGAACTACAGTATGGCGGCCGTCGACCTCGGCGGTCAGCACCGCCTCGGAAAGCTTGCCCCCGCCCAGCGCACGTCGATCCCGACCGCGCCCCTCGCCCGCAGGCCGGTGATGTGGCCGGTCGGCCAGGCCGACGGCAGGGCCGGCAGCAGGTAGAGGCGGTCGTCGCGGCTTTGCAGGACCATCTCGGTCATGCCCGAGGTCCCGCCGAAATTGCCGTCGATCTGGAACGGCGGGTGGGCGTCGAACATGTTCGGATAGGTCCGCTCGGGGCCGAGCAACAGCTTCAGCACGCTGTGGGCGTGGTCGCCGTCGCCCAGTCGCGCCCAGAGGTTCAGCCGCCAGGCGATGGCCCAGCCGGTGGTGAGGTCGCCGCGCTTCAGCAGCGAAGTCCTGGCCGCCGCCGCCAGCTTCGGCGTGGTGTCGATCCCGATCTGGTCCGATGGGAACAGGCCATAGAGGTGCGAGACGTGCCGGTGCTGAGGCTCCTTGGCGTCGGCGTCCCAGTCCTCCTGCCATTCCTGAAGTTGGCCGTCCTTGCCGATCCTGTACGGCGCCAGCTTGTCGCGCGCCGCCGTCAGCTCGGCCACGAAGGCCGGATCCGCGCCGAGGATGCCCTCGGCCTTCAGGCAGTTGTCGAACAGATCCCGGATGATCGCCTGGTCCATGGTCGGACCGGCGACCAGCGAGGAGCCATGACCATGATCGTTCTCCGGCGAGACCGACGGACTGGTGACCAGCACGCCGAACTTGGGATCGACGACCAGGGTGTCGAGGAAGAACCGCGCCGAGCCCTTCATCAACGGATAGACGCGGGCCAGATAGGCCTTGTCGCGGCTGTAGTCGTAGTGGTCGAAGACGTGTTTGCAGAGCCAGGCGCCGCCCGTGGGCCAGACGCCGTAGATCGCGCCGTCGATCGGCGCGGTGGCGCGCCACAGGTCGGTGTTGTGATGGGCGACCCAGCCGCGCGCGCCATACATGACCTTGGCGGTGCGCGCGCCGGTCTTGGCGAGGTCCTCGACCAGGGCGATCAACGGCTCGACGCAGGGCGCGAGATTGGTCGGCTCGGCCGGCCAATAGTTCATCTCGGTATTGATGTTGATCGTGTACTTGCTCTCCCAGGGGGGCGAGGTCTTGTCGTTCCAGACCCCCTGCAGGTTGGCCGGCTGGCCGCCGGGGCGCGAGCAGGCGATCAGCAGGTAGCGGCCGTACTGATAGTACAGCGCCGCCAGCGACGGATCGTCCATGTTCGGCGACCGCCGGATGCGCTCGTCCGTGGGCGGCAGGTCGGCGCGGGTGCGGCCGAAATCGACGCTGACACGACGGAACAACGCCCGGTGATCGGCCTGATGGTCGGCCAGGATCTTCGCCCAGGGCTTGCCGACGAGCCTGGTCAGCGTCGCGTTGTTCAGCGTCTTGGGGTCTCCGGAGACGTCGTCGTACCTGCGATAGCTGGTGGCCGCCGCGATCAGCAGCACGATTTCGTCGGCATTCCGGACCGACAACACGCCGCCCTGTCCCGTCACCGCGCCACCCTTGGCGCGGACTTCCACGCGGCACTCGAACGTCAGGGCGGCGGAGATACCCTCCCGGCTCTCATTGGCGCCAGTCAGGACCAGGACGCCGCTCTCGACCGTCGCGACGGGTTTGGACTTCAGCGGGCTGGCGAAGGACAGATCGACGCTGATCGCCCCCTTGCGGCTGGCGCTCAGGCGCACGGCGATGACCCCGTCCGGATAACTGCCGATCACCTCGCGGCGATAGCGTACGCCGCCGGTCGCGAAGGTCGTGGCGGCGACCGCCCCGTCGATGTCGAGGTCGCGCACATAGTCGCCGCTCGCTTCGTCCAGCCCCGGAAAATCGAGCTTCAGGTCGCCGATCGTCTGGTAGGCCATCTGCCGCCTGGGCGCGCCCAGGAACTTGGCGTCGGCCAGCTTGGTGGCCTGGGCGTATTCGCCGGCGTCGATCAGGCGGCGGATCTCCGGCAGCGCCGCCAGCGCCTCGGGATTGGCCGGATCGTACGGACCGCCGGCCCACAGGGTGTCCTCGTTCAGTTGCAGCCGCTCGGACGCCACGCCGCCGAACACCATGGCGCCCAGCTTGCCCGAGCCGATCGGCAGGGCCTCGACCCATGCCTTGGCCGGCTGGCGATACCAGAGGCGCGTCGGCGAGGCCTTGGTCTGGGCGGCGCGCGCGGGCGCCGCGGTCAGGGCCGAGGCGGCGCCGAGGACGGCGAGCGTGGAGCGGCGAGTCAGCGTCATAATACTCCGACAAAAGCACACTCGGCCGCCAGCCTACAAGCTGGATAAAAACAACCGGCCCACCCCATAAGTTAGCGCTACCATTACTTCATTCCGCACGTTAGGGTTGGCCAAGCCATGACGTATGGCGATCCGGATGGGCGACTTGCCCGACATAATAACGACCGCGCGCCGACGCGGCAGGGAGACACGAAACGTCATGTCAGCGTACGCTTCGCCAGGCCGTCGATCGCGGCGACCGTTCCATGGACGGATGTTGAGCCTGGCCTCCGCCCTGGCCTTGCTCGCCGGATCGGGCCATGCGCAAACGCCAAAGACGGTCTCGAGCGCCGCGCCGACGGCGGCGTTCGATTGGTTCGAATACGAAGGCGCGGATCCGTCGGACGCGGCCTTCAAGCCGACCGCCGGCCAGTACGCCAATCCGATCCTCAAGGGCACCTATCCCGACCCGGCGGTCATGCGCGTCGGCAAGGACTTCTATTTCGTCAGCTCGACCTTCGCCTGGTTCCCGGGGCTGCCGATCTTCCATTCGACGGATCTCGTGCACTGGAAGCAGATCGGCAACGCCATCGACCGCCCAGGCATGCTCGACTTCGGACGCCTTGGCCTCTCGCGCGCGGTGTTCGCCCCGACGCTGAGCCACCACGACGGCACGTTCTACCTTCTCAACACCTGTGTCGACTGCAAGGGCAACTTCCTGATCACGGCGAAGGACCCCAAGGGCCCCTGGTCCGACCCGGTGTGGCTGCCGACGGTCGAGGGCATAGATCCGTATCTCTTCTTCGACGACGACGGCAGCGCCCTGATCGTCTTCAATGGCGAGCCGCCCGGCCCGGCCGAGTACAGGGGCCACCGCGCCATCTGGGCGATCGCCTACGACATCAAGACCGGAAAAACCGTCGGCGAACGCAAGCTCCTGCTGGACAAGGGCGTCAATCCCGCCGCCAAGCCCATCTGGCCAGAAGGTCCGCACATCCTGAAGAAGGACGGCTGGTACTACCTCATCGCGGCCGAAGGCGGAACGGCGGAAGGCCACAGCCAGGTCGCGCTGCGCTCCAGAAGCGCCTGGGGACCATATGTTCCGTACCCGAACAATCCGATCCTGACCCAGCGCGGCCTGCCGAAAGACCGCCCGCTGCCGATCACCTCGGCCGGCCATGCCAACCTGGTCGACACCCCGGACGGAAAGTGGTGGGCGACCTTCCTGGCGGTGCGCCCTTACGGCGATGACCTCTACAACACCGGGCGGGAGACCTTCCTTCTGCCCGTGGAATGGAAGGACGGCTGGCCGATCATTCTCGAGAACGGCAAGACCATTCCTTACGTCCACGCCAAGCCGGATCTGCCGGCGACGACGCCCAGGCCGCCGCCGACGGCCGGCGCCTTCAAGGTTCGCGACGAGTTCGACGGCAAGGCCTTGCCGCTCAACTGGGTGACCATGCGCATCCCCCGGCAGCGCTGGTGGCGACTGGACAGCGGCAAGCTGATCCTGACCGCGCGGCCCGAGACTATCGGCGGCATGACCCAGCCCTCCTTCTGGGGACGGCGGCAGCAGCACCTCAACGCCAGCGCCGCCACGGAAATGCGCTTCCGCCCGACCAAGGTCGGCGACAAGGCCGGCATGGTCGCCGTGCAGAACGACGACCACTTCTTCTTTCTGGGCCTGGAGCGAAACGCCCAGGGACAGGACGAGGTCGTGCTCGAACGCCGCGCCGGCCCCGGCGACCCGGAAAGCGGCGTGAAGGTCGCCAGCGCGCCCGTAGCGCTGAAGGCCGATGCGCCCGTCTGGCTGAAGGTCACCGCCCGGGGCGGCGCCTACGACTTCTCGTACGCCCTGGCCGCCGGACAGTGGAAGACCCTGAGGGCTGACGAGGATGGATCAATCCTCTCGACCAAGAAGGCCGGCGGCTTCGTGGGCGCTCTGCTGGGCGTCTACGCCCACGACGGCGGCGCACAGGGCCAGTGAACATCGACGCGGACTTTGACCAACGGAAGACGGCGCCGAGGCGACCGTCAGCGACGCGCCTAGAGGCGCCCAGGGGAGACAAGATGACCAGAATGACGTGGCCGATGGCCGCCTGCGCCCTTACGCTCGCCGCGACCGCGCCGGCGCTGGCCCAGACCAAGACCGATGCGCCGATCGCGGTCCGCATCGAGGCCAGCGCGCCCGGCGCCAAGATCGATCGCAACATCTTCGGCCAGTTCGCCGAACACCTGGGCAGCGGCATCTATGGCGGCGTCTGGGTCGGCAAGGACTCGACCATCCCCAATGTCCGCGGCATCCGCACCGACGTCGTCAAGGCGCTGCGCGACATCAAGGTGCCGAACGTGCGCTGGCCCGGCGGCTGCTTCGCCGACGAATATCACTGGCGTCACGGCATCGGCCCGATCGAGGGTCGCCGCAAGACGATCAACTCCAACTGGGGCGGCGCGGTCGAACCCAACACCTTCGGGACCGACGAGTTCATGGACTTCGTCGGCCAGATCGGCAGCGACGCCTACATCTCGGTCAATGTCGGCTCGGGCACGGTCCAGGAAGCGGCCGAGTGGGTCGAGTACATGACCGCCGATCCGGAGACCACGGCGGGCAAGGAACGCGCCGCCAACGGCCACCGCGAGCCCTACAAGATCAAGTATCTGGGCCTGGGCAACGAGAGCTGGAGCTGCGGCGGCGCCATGCGGCCGGAGTACTATGCCGACCAGATGAAGCGCTACGCCCGCTTCGTGCGCAACTACAATCCCAAGCAGACCGGCGCGGACGCCATGCAGCGCATCGCCGTCGGCCCCGACCAGGGCAAGCCGGCCTATACCGAGGCGGTGATGGCCGCGCAGAAGGGGCACGATTGGGCCTGGAACATCGAAGGCCTGTCGCTGCACTCCTACACGACGGGCGGCTGGCCGCCGTCGTTTTCCAGCACCAAGTTCGACGAGACCGCCTACGCCAAGCTGCTGAAGGAAACGCTCGGCATGGACGGGCTGATCACCAAGCACGCCGCGATCATGGACAAGTATGATCCGGAGAAGAAGGTGCCGCTGGCCGTCGACGAATGGGGCGTGTGGCTGGCGCCGCTGGAAGGCACCAATCCGGGCTTCCTGGTCCAGCAGAACTCGATGCGCGACGCGCTGGTGGCGGCGCTCAACCTGAACATCTTCGCGCGTCACGCCGACCGTGTGCGGATCACCAACATCGCTCAGATGATCAACGTGCTGCAGGCGATGATCCTGACCGACAAGGACAAGATGGTCCTGACGCCGACCTATCACGTCTACAAGATGTACCTGCCCTTCCAGGACGCGACCTTCGTGCCGGTGAAGTTCGACGCCGGGACCTATACGCAGGGCGACATCACGCTGCCGCGCATCGACGCCATCGCCGCGCGCGACACCCAGGGCAAGCTGTGGCTGGCGGTCTCCAACCTCGACCCCGTCAAGTCGGCCAGCATCCGAGCCGACATCGCCGGCGTCAAAGCCGCGTCCGCCACCGGCCAGGTCATGACGGCGCCGCGCGTCGACAGCGTCAACACCTTCGACGCCCCCAACGCGGTCGTCCCCAAGCCCTATTCGGCGAAGGCCGGCGCGGGCGGTCTGACGCTGGAAGCTCCGCCCAAGTCGATCATGGTCGTCCGCCTGGACTGACGACATCTGACCACTTCCCGCATGATGGCGAGGGCTCCCATCGCATCATGCGGGAAGAAGCGCCTTCGCTGTCATGGCCGGCGGCGATCTTGCGCGGCGGCAAACTTGCCTGACAACTTGCCAACGCCCGCGTGCTTGCGCTTATAGAAACGAGCGCACCCACGCAGGAGCCCGAGCCCATGTCCACCGACGAACCAGACGACAAGTCGATCCCCCGATCGGCGAGAGGGTCTGGTCGACGGCTGCGGGGCGCGGTGGCGCACTATCTGGGCAGCGCCATCGTCTCGGGCCAGATCGCGCCCGGCGAGAAGCTGACCGGCGAAATCGCCAACGCCGAGGCCCTGGACGTCTCGCGCAGCGCCTATCGCGAAGCCGTCCAGGTTCTGACCGCCAAGGGCCTGGTCGAGAGCCGCCCCAAGGCGGGCACCCGGGTGCTGCCGCGAAGCCGCTGGAACATCCTGGATCCTCAGGTGCTGGCCTGGGCCTTCTCGGCCGAACCCGACGTCAGCTTCGTGCGCGACCTGTTCGAGCTTCGGGCGATCGTCGAGCCCGCCGCGGCGCGCCTCGCCGCCGAGCGACGCGACAAGGACGACCTCAAGACCATGAAGGACGCCCTGGCCAAGATGCGCCGCCACACCCTGGCGACCGAGGCTGGCCGGGCGGCCGACCGCGCCTTCCACGACGCCCTTCTGGGCGCCACGCACAACAGCGCGATGATGGCGCTCAGCGCCAGCATCAGCGCCGCGGTCAGCTGGACGACCGAGTTCAAGCAGCGCTCGCGCGCCCTGCCCCGCGATCCGGTGCCCGACCACGCCAAGGTCTTCGACGCTATCGCCGCGGGCGATCCCGAGGCGGCCAGCGCGGCCATGCGCGCCCTCGTCGACCTGGCGCTGGATGACACCCGATCGGCGATGTAGAGCCCCTTCCTAGGGCTTGCTCAGCGTGAAGCTGTCGACGTCCAGCCGCCCCTCGCCGCCCTTGGGATTGTAGCAGAACAGGCCGTATTGCTGACCCTGGAAGGTCCCGGTCCGCCAGTCGAAGGCCAGCGGGAAATCACCCGGCATAGCGGTCCAGGCCTTGCCATCCAGGCTGTAGCCCAGGGCCGCCTTGTCGGTGGTGAAATCCATCTCGACCGACAGCCACAGGTCCGCGAGCGGGATCGCCAAGGCCTCGCCCCGCGGCGTCGTCTTGGGCCCCTCCTGGGTGCTCTCGACCAGGCGCGCGGACAGCGCGCCCCGCCCGTCGGCCGTCCGGGTGACGACCAACTGGCTGGAGAACTTGCCGAACGTGCCGAAGCCGCAGGCGTCGCCGACCGTCAGTCCCCGCACGTCCAGCTTGACCACGCCCCGCCCGCGCGGCGCCTGGCCCTTTTGCAAGAGGGTGTTGCGCGCGGTCCAGAACTGGTCGCTGGTCGTGGCCTTCAGGCGCAGATAGCCCGGCCGCTCGCGCAGCGACCAGCGGCTGTCGTCGGGATTGTGGTTCCACTGCCACTGCCGGCCCAACGCCTTGCCGCCGAAATCGTCGGAGCTGGGCGGCTCGACGAAGGCCCCGCCGGCGATGGGCTTGGCGGCGACGTCGGGCACGCGGCCGGGCGCCTCGGGCGTCCCCCAGACCGGCCAGTCGTCGCGCCAGAACACCGGACTGATATTGGTCACCCGCCCGATGGCGCCGGCGTCGCGCATGACGAAGCCGTACCAGCCGCCGTCGGGCAGATCGACCAGCGCGCCCTGGTGGCCGCCGGTGGTGTCGTCGATCTGGTCGCGCGTCTCCCACGGCCCGGTCAGGCTGCGAGCGCGCGAGACGGTCAGGGCCAGGCGTCGCGGGATAGCGTTGAACAGATAGTACCAGCCGCCCCGCTTGATCAGTTTCGAGCCCTCGGCGCCCTTGATGTAGTGGATCTTCCGCGCGCTGGTGACGGCGGTCAGGTCGGCGTTGAGGCTGAGCAGGGTGATCGTGCCGTCCGCGCTGCTGGCGGTGGCGATATAGCCCTTGCCGTCGTCGTCGAAGAACAGGGCGGGATCGAAGGCTTCGCGGTCGAGCTCGCGCATGCTCCAGGGTCCGCGGATGTCGGCGGCCGAATAGATCCGGGTGTTCCGCCCCACCGGCGTGACGGTGATGTAGAAGCGCCCGCCGTGGCGGCGCAGGCTGGGGGCGTAGACGCCGTGGCGATAGTCGCCGCCGTCGGCCAGGTCGTATTTGGGATTGCCCGTCAGTTTCGGCATCACGTGGCTGACGATGTCCCAGTTCACCAGGTCCCTGGAGTGCAGGAGGGTGAGCCCCGGCGTGTTCACGAAGGTGGTCGAGGCGAAATAGAAATCCTCGCCGACCCGGATGATGTCGGGATCGGGATAGTCGGCGTTGAGCGGCGGGTTGTGATAGGTCCCCTGCCCGCTATCGGAGCGCCAGACCTGGGCCTGTACGCTCGCGGCGGCGCAGGCCAGGCCCAGGGCTAGGGCCGACACGATCAGCGTGGATGGCTTTGGCATGAGGCCCTCGGATCGTCGCCGAGGCGACTAGTGATTGTCGCGCGGCAGGCCCTTGGTCTGGGCGATGCGCTGGTACTTGACGGCCGGTTCGAGGACCGCGCCGGTCTCCATCTGGCCGACCACCGCGCGCTGCATTTCCTGCCACGGCGTCTGGCTTTCCGGATAGGCGAAGCCGCCCGCCGCATCGAGGGCCTTGCGGCGTTCGACGATCTCGGCGGCCGAGACCAGCACGTCGACGCGCGACTTGCGCAGGTCGAAGCGCACGCGGTCACCGGTCTTCAGCAGCGCCAGGCCGCCGCCCACCGCCGCTTCCGGCGAGGCGTTGAGGATGGAGGGCGAGCCCGAGGTGCCCGACTGACGCCCGTCGCCCACGCACGGCAACTGGTGGACGCCTTGTTTGATCAGGTAGTCGGGCGCGCGCATGTTCACGACCTCGGCCGCGCCGGGATAGCCGACGGGCCCCGCGCCGCGCATGAACAGGATCGAGTTCGAGGTGATCCCGACCGCAGGATCGTCGATCCGGCGGTGATAGTCCTCGGGCCCGTCGAAGACGACCGCGTCGCCCTCGAAGGCGTCCGGATCATCGGGATTGGACAGATAGCGCTCGCGGAACTCCTGGCTGACCACGCTGGTCTTCATGATCGCCGAGTTGAACAGGTTGCCGCGCATGACCACGAAGCCTGCTCGCTCGACCAGCGGCCGCGAGAAGGGACGGATGACGTCCTCGTCCTCGATCGCGGCGCCGCGATACTGCTCGCCGATGGTCTGGCCGGAGGCGCATCTGGCGTCCTCTCGGATCAGTCCCTGCTCGATCAGCTGGCCGAACACCGCCGGCACGCCGCCGGCGCGGTAGTAGTCCTCGCCGAGATATTCACCGGCCGGCTGCAGGTTGACCAGCAGCGGCACCTCTTCGCCGAACTGTTGCCAGTCGTCGATCGACAGCTCGACGCCGATATGGCGCGCCAGAGCGTTCAGGTGGATCGGGGCGTTGGTCGAGCCGCCGATGGCCGAGTTGACGACCACGGCGTTGAGGAAGGCGTCGCGGGTCAGGATGTCGGACGGCTTGAGGTCCTCGTGGACCATGTCGACGATGCGCAGGCCCGTCCGGTAGGCGTTCTCCTGCCGGTCGCGATAAGGCGCCGGGATCGCCGCCGAGCCGGGCAGCGACATGCCCAGGGCCTCGGTCAGCGAGTTCATGGTCGTGGCCGTGCCCATGGTGTTGCAGTAGCCCGTCGAGGGCGCGGAGCTGGCCACCAGCTTGATGAAGCCGGCGTTGTCGATCTCGCCGGCCGCCAGCATCTCGCGGGCCTGCCAGACGATGGTGCCCGAGCCTGTCCGCTTGCCCTTGTGCCAGCCGTTCAGCATGGGCCCGACCGACAGCGCGATGGCCGGGATGTTCACGGTCGCCGCCGCCATCAGGCAGGCCGGCGTGGTCTTGTCGCAGCCGATGGTCAGCACCACGCCGTCCAGCGGGTAGCCGTAGAGCAGCTCGACGAGGCCGAGGTAGGACAGGTTGCGGTCCAGCCCCGCCGTCGGACGCTTGCCGGTCTCCTGGATCGGGTGGACGGGGAACTCCAGGACGATCCCACCGGCGGAGCGGACGCCTTCGCGCACGCGCTCGGCCAGGACCAGATGATGCCGGTTGCAGGGCGAGAGATCCGAGCCGGTCTGGGCGATGCCGATGATGGGTTTGCCCGACTGCAGTTCTTCCAGCGACAGGCCAAAGTTCATGTAGCGCTCGAGATAGAGCGCGGTCATGTCGGTGTTGTCGGGGTTATCGAACCAGGCGCGCGAACGGAGCTTGGGTGCGTCGCTTGTGGGGGAAACCATGAAGAGCCTTGTCGCTGCTTAGTCCGGCTCGGCGCCGGTAGCTTGCTGAACTCCATCAGAGTGGCAAATCACCGCGCGCCTCGCTCGTATTTGTCTGACTATAATTTCAACGAAACAGGGTCAATCGACTAGGCCGAGCCTTAGCCATGCGCGCAACCGCGTTGGGCGCATGGCGGAGCCGATTCAGGCCGCTTCGCCGACCTTGTCCGCCTCCTGCGCGCCCCCGGTCGGCTTGCAGCCCCAGAGCGCGTAGAACAGCACATAGAGCTCGCATACCGCCGTCAGCAAGAACGACACCTGCAGGCCGTAGGCGTCGGCGATCTGCCCCTGGACCACCACCAGCGCACCGCCGGCGATGGCCATGACCAGGAGCCCCGAACCCTCTTCGGTCAGCGGTCCCAGGTTCTTGATGCCGAGCGTGAAGATGGTGGGGAACATGATCGAGTGGAAAAGGCCCACCGCGATCAGGCTCCACATCGCCAGCGGCCCATGGGCCAGGACCGTGACGATCATCACGATGAACGCCAGCAGGCTGGCTGCGGCCAGGATCTTCTCGGCGGCGACCTTGCGCATCAGCTGGCTGCCGACGAAGCGGCCGACCATCATCCCGCCCCAGAGCAGGAACAGGTAGCGCGAGGCCTGGGCATGGGTGACGCCGCCGATCTCGGGCGCGGAGATGAAGTTGATGAAGAGGTTGCTGACTCCGATTTCGGCGATCAGGTAGATGAAGATGGCCGGCACGCCGAGCACCAGATTGCGGTGGCGCCACAGCGAGTGCTTCTTGCGTTCCTCCGCGCCGGCGCGTTGAGCGGCCAGACCCAGCTCAGGAAGCTTGTAGAAGGCGATGACGACCGCCAGGGCCACCAGCACCACCGCGACGATGAAGTACGGCAGCTGCACCGACTGGGCGTCGGCGAGGCGTTGCGCCGGCGTGAGGACCGCCCCGGCCTGGCTGTTGCCCGAGGCCGAGCGTGACAGGATCAGCCAGCCGCCGAACAGCGGCGCCAGCGTCGTGCCCATCGAGTTGAAGGCCTGCACGAGGTTCAGACGCGAGGAGGCCGTCTCGGGCGGTCCGATGACCGCCACATAGGGATTGGCCGCGACCTGCAGCAGAGTGATCCCCGAGGCGATGATGAACAGCGCCGTCAGCACCACGCCGTAGGACGGGATCCGCGCGGCCGGGATCATCAGCAGCGCGCCCAGCGCCATGATCAGGAGGCCGGTCACCAGCGCGCGCTTGTAGCCGATCTTCTCGATCAGCTTGGCCGAAGGCAACGAGGCGACGAAATAGGCGATGAACCAGGTCGAATTCGATCAGGGTGGTCTGGGTGTAGTTGAGGTCGAACACCGAGCGCAGATGCGGCAGCAGGGTGTTGTTGATCACCGTGATGAAGCCCCACATGAAAAAGAGGCTGGCCAGCAGGGTCAGGGCCGATTTCTGCGTGACCGCGGAACCGCCGTCCGACCGCGCGGCCGACGTCATGGGCGCTGGCGCCATTGGATAGTCTCCCGAATGTGATGCTCGGCGCGACGTCGGTTGCGCACGTTTGTTTTGTCGGAGTATATGGCGGTCACCATGACCGTCAATCGAGAGCGGTCAACAGGATCGGGGAGAAGGTTCGAATGCGCGTCGCAAACCTGTCGGCCGGAGCAGCGATCCTGCTGACGCTCGCCGGCCCGATCGCTGGTCATGCCGCGACCCTGTCGCGCGCTGTGTTCGGCCAGACGCCCTCGGGCGAAGCGGTCGAGGCCTTCACCCTGACCAACGGCCATGGGGTCAGCGCCACCGTGATCACCTATGGCGCCACCCTTCAGTCGCTGGACGCGCCGGGCCGCGACGGGACCAAGGCCGACATCGTGCTCGGCTTCGCCGACGCTGGCGCCTATGCCCGCAACGCCAGCTATTTTGGCGCGACGGTCGGACGCGTCGCCAACCGCATCGGCAAGGGCCGCTTCACGCTGGACGGCAAGAGCTACCAATTGGCGCTGAACAACAACGGCGTCGCGGCTCTGCACGGCGGGGTGAAGGGCTTCGACAAGGTCGTCTGGAAGGTTCTGGACGCTAAGTCCGACGCCACCGGGGCGTCCGTGACACTGAGTTATGTCAGCCCGGATGGCGACCAGGGCTATCCGGGGACCCTGACCGCCACGGCGACCTACGCCCTGGACGAGAAGAACCAGCTGACGGTGACCTACGGCGCGACGACCGACAAGCCGACCATCGTCAACATGAGCAATCACGCCCTGTTCAACCTCGCGGGCGAAGGCTCGGCCGACGGCGCCATGGGCAATGTCCTCACCCTCCTCGCCGACGGCTACACGCCTGTCGACGCCGAACTGATCCCGACCGGCGAGATCAAGCCGGTGGCCGGCACGGCGTTCGACTTCCGCAAGCCGACCGCCGTGGGGACGCGCATCCGCGACGCCCGCGATCCGCAGATGGTCATCGGCCGCGGCTACGACCACAACTACGTCCTCAACGGCAACTCCGGCGCCCTGCGCCTGGCCGCGCGCCTGTCCGACCCCAAGAGCGGCCGCACGCTGGATGTGCTGTCGGACCAGCCCGGCATCCAGTTCTACGCCGGCAACTTCATCGACGGCACGATGGTGGGCAAGAGCGGCAAGATCTATCGCCAGGGCGACGGCATCGCGCTGGAGCCGCAGCACTTTCCCGACGCGCCGAACAAGCCGGCCTTCGCCTCGATCCGCCTGAACCCGGGCGAGCGCTACAGCAATCGCATGGTCTTCAAGCTCTCCATCGCGAAGTAGCCAGTAAGGACAGTCCAGAATGACGTTTGTACAATTTGTCGACGGCGTGGGCCGGCGCGGCCTGGCGATGCTCGACGACGAGGGAACCGCCCGTCAGGTCAGCGTCGCCGACACCCTGCTGGACCTGGCCCACAAGGCGCTGGCCTCGCGATCGACCCTGGTCGAAACTGCGCGATCGGCGCTGGGCGAGACGGTCGACATCGCCGCCGCCCTGGCCGAAGGGCGCGTGCTGGCGCCGATCGACCATCCCGATCCCGCGCACCTGTTCCTGACCGGCACCGGCCTGACGCACCTCGGTTCGGCCGAGGGACGCGACAAGATGCACAAGGCGGCCCAATCTGGCGAACAGCTCACCAACTCCATGCGGATGTTCCTGATGGGCGTCGAAGGCGGCAAGCCGGCGGCGGGCCAGACCGGCGTGCAACCCGAGTGGTTCTACAAGGGCGACGGCTCCCAGCTGGTCGGCCCCGGCCAGCCGCTGACGTCCCCCAGCTTCGCCCAGGACGGCGGCGAGGAGCCCGAGATCGCCGGCGTCTATCTGATCGGTCCCGACGGGACGCCGCACCGGTTGGGCTTCTGCCTGGCCAACGAGTTCTCCGACCACGTGATCGAGCGCGGTAACTACCTGTGGCTGGCGCACTCCAAGCTGCGCAACGCGGCGCTCGGTCCTGAGCTGCTGCCCGGGGCCCTCCCCGCCGATGTGCGCGGGACCAGCCGCATCGTGCGTGGCGGCGAGACCATCTGGGAAAAGCCCTTCCTGTCGGGCGAGGCGAACATGTCCCACGCCATCGCCAATCTCGAGCATCACCACTTCAAGTACGACCTGTTCCGCCGCCCCGGCAACGTGCACGTCCACTTCTTCGGCACCGCCACCCTTTCCTTCTCCGAGGGCTTCCAGACACAGGAAGGCGATGTGTTCGAGATCGAGGCCGCGCCGTTCCGCTATCCGGTCAGCAACCCGCTGGCCCAGGCGGTCGACCAGCCCGTGACCGTGAAGGCGCTGTGACTCCGATCCGCCTTGCTCTCGTTGGCCTGGGCAAGATCGCCCACGACCAGCACGCGCCGGCCATCGCCGCTGATCCGCGTTTCGAGCTGGCCGCTGTCGTCAGCCGTCACGCCGGTCTCGACGGCGTCGCCCACTTCGCCAGGCTGGAGGACCTGCTGGCCGACGGCCTGGCGATCGACGCCGTGGCCCTGTGCACGCCGCCCCAGCCGCGCCACGGCCTGGCGCATCTGGCGCTGGCGGCCGGCAAGCACGTCATGCTGGAAAAGCCGCCGGGCGCGACGCTGAGCGAGGTCGAGGACCTGCGCCAGGTCGCGGCCGCCCGGGGGCTGACCCTGCAGGCGACCTGGCACTCGCGCCATGCCGCGGCCGTTGAGCCCGCGCGCGCCTGGCTGGCCGAACGGTCCGTCAACGCCGTGCGGATCAACTGGAAGGAAGACGTCCGCGTCTGGCATCCGGGCCAGGACTGGATCTGGGAAGCGGGCGGCCTGGGCGTCTTCGACCCCGCCATCAACGCCCTGTCGATCGCCACGCGCGTCCTGCCCCGCCCGTTCTTCCTGTCGCGCGGCCTGCTGCACGTGCCGGCCAACCGGCAGTCGCCGATCCAGGCCGAGCTGGACTTCCGCGACACGGCCGGCGCGCCGATCCGCGTCGAACTGGATTTCCTCCAGACCGGTCCGCAAAGCTGGGACATCGAGGTCGACACCGACGACGGCGCGCTGAAGCTGACGAACGGCGGCGCCAAGCTGTGGATCGACGGCAAGCTGCTGCACGAAGGACCCGACCGCGAATATCCGGGCCTCTACGACGCCTTCGCCCGGCTCATCGCCGACGGGGCCAGCGACGTGGACACCTCGCCGCTGCGCCACGTCGCCGACGCGTTTCTGCTCGGCGAGCGCCGCGTCGCGCCGGCCTTCGACTGGTAAGGCCGCGAGGCCTCACCAGCGCCAGGAACGCTAACGTCTATCGAAGGCCAGGTTGCGGCTGAAGAATGGCAGCACGTGATCCTGGAAGCGGGTCGGAACGTCGCTGGTGTGGTCGCCCGGATAGATCTCGAAGCTGTTGGCCAGGCCATAGCGGTCCATCACCGCGTGAAGCTTGGCCGCGTCGTCCTTCAGCCCGTCACGGTCGCCAACATCGATGGCGATCGCCTTGTAGCGCCGCAGAGCGCCGACATACTGGTCGATGAAGGCCAGGGGCGCGTTGGCGGCCCACTTGGCCACCACGTCCGGCCGGGTCACGCCGTTCTCGACCGGCAGGTCCAGATACAGCGGCGGCTTGGCGGGATTGGGCGACCAGGCCGCCGCCGTGGCCAGCTGGGCGCGCAGGCCCCAGGGCAGCTTGGTCGCGTCCTGCAGCGTCTTGACCTCGGCGAGCGCGGCGGCCGCGCCGGGAGGGGCCTGCGCCGGATCGCGCGGCGACAGGCAGCAGGGGCTCATCATGTAGAGCGCGCCGAACACGTCGGCATGGCGCATGCCGATCCGGCTGGCGCCGTATCCGCCCATCGAGTGGCCCACCAGGCCGCGGCTCTCGCGCCGGGCCAGGGTGCGATAGTGCTGGTCGACATAGGCGACCAGGTCCCGGGACACGAAGGTCTCGAAGTCGCCCGTGGTCTGAGAGCTGGAATACATCGAGCCGTTGTGCACGGTCTTGCTGTCGGGCAGCACGACGATCACCTCGCCCGCGCCCTTGGCGAAGGCCCCCGCGATCGTCTGGGACGCGTGGATCTCGCCGCTCCATTGCTCGGCGCCGATCGAATAGCCGTGCAGCGCGTAGACGACCGGGTAGCGCCGCTTGGGATGGCTGGCATAGCCCGGCGGCAGGAACACCAGCACGTCACGATCGGCGGTCTCGCCCTCGAGATTGCCCTCGATCGCCGGCGAATGGACCTTGATGCGCTGGAGCGTGACCGGCTTGGCGCCGGCGACGGCCGGGGGCGCGTTGGTGGCCACCTGGGCCTGCGCCAGGGTCGTCCCGGACAGCGCGATCGCCATCGCGCAGGCCAGCTTGGCCCAGCCATGGCCGCGCCCGGCCTTGATCTCGGATCTCTTCATTCAAACCCTCCCTGTTCACTTTGCGATCTTGCGTCGTGCAATTTGTTAGCGTTACCATTTGTCCGTCTAAAAGATTTCGACGTCAACCGTTCCGGCTGGATTGCAGGCGGCCTTCGGAAGACGCCTTTGACCTGCATGCCGAGCACTAGAACGGGGTAACTCGACGAGGACGGACGCCACGAAAATGGCGCTGCGCGTCGCGTCCACAATTCAAAAAAGACTGAGTAATTAGGGAGAAGACAATGCGATACGGGTTGATGCTGGGCGCGTGCCTGGCGGGGTCGATGGCGGTCGCCACCATGACCTCCGCGGCGACGCCGGTCACGGTGACCATCGACGGCGCCCAGCGCGCCGCGCCGATCACCAAATACGAATACGGCATGTTCATCGAGCCGATCGGCGGACTGGTGGCCCGCACGCTGTGGGCCGAGATGCTGGACGACCGCAAGTTCTACTATCCGGTCGTCGCGCCGGCCCTCGATCAGCCCCCGCCCCTGAATGCCGAGGGTCGCCCCGGGGTGACCTATCGCAAGTGGCGGCCGGTGGGGGCTAACGACGCGGTGACGATGGACGCCAAGGCGCCCTATGTCGGAAAACAGAGTCCCGTGATCGGCGTGGACGCCACGACCCGCAAGGGCCTCTCACAGGCCGGCATCGGCCTGGCCAAAAACAAGCGCTACGACGGCTACCTGCAGCTGGCCGGCGATCCGGGCGCCAGGATCGAGGTGACCCTGATCTGGGGCGATGGCCCGCAAGCGCGTCAGACCGTAACCCTGCCCGCGCCCGGCGCGGACTGGAAGCGCGTCGACTTCAGCTTCACCCCGACGGCCGACGCCACCGACGCCCGCCTGGAGATCACCGGCCTGGGCTCGGGGTCGTTCCGCGTCGGCGCGGTGTCCCTGATGCCTTCCGACAATATCCGGGGCTGGCGCGCCGACACCACCGCCATCGCGCGCTCGCTCAATTCGGGCATGTGGCGCCTGCCGGGCGGCAACTTCCTGTCGGACTGGGACTGGCACAGCGCCATCGGCCCCCGCGACAAGCGGCCGCCGATGTTCGACCACGCCTGGAGCGCCATGCAGCCCGACGACATCGGCATGGACGAGTGGATGGATCTGACCAGGATCATCGGCGTCGAGCCCTATGTCACCGTCAACGCCGGGCTGGGCGACGCCAATTCGGCCGCCGAGGAGGTCGAGTATCTCAACGGCCCGGCCACCAGCGCCTGGGGCGCCCGGCGGGCCGCCAACGGCCACCCCGAACCCTATGGCGTCAAGTTCTGGAACATCGGCAACGAGCCCTACGGCTGGTGGCAGATCGGCAAGACCTCGCTCGACTATTTCATGATCAAGCACAACGCCTTCGCCGACGCGATGCGGGCGGTCGATCCGACCATCACCCTGATCGGCTCGGGCGCCATGCCCGACCAGATGCATCCGAAGGACACCAAGGAGAACGCCTCCCTGGAAAGCATCGCCCCCAAGTTCGGGACCGAGTGGGACTGGACCGGCGGCCTCCTGGCCAAGGCCTGGGGCAATTTCGACGGCATCTCCGAGCACTGGTACGATCGCCCCGAGGAACGGCCGAACGCGCCCAAGGACGCCGAACTGATCGAATACGTCCGCGCGCCCTCGAACCAGGTGCGGATGAAGGCCGAGGAGTGGAAGATCTACCAGAAGCGCTTCCCGGCGATGGAGGCCAAGAAGATCTTCCTGTCGATCGACGAGTACGCCTATTTCGGCGAGGTCAATCTCAAGTCTGCCCTCGCCTACGCCATGGTGCTGCAGGAAATGCTGCGCCACACCGACTTCCTGACCATGGGCGCCTTCACGACCGGCGCCTCGACCATGGACATCACGCCCACGGCGGCGACGCTCAACACAACCGGCCTGATCTTCAAGCTCTATGGCGAGCGCTTCGGGACCGGCGTCACGCCGCTGGCCGTTCAAGGTCAGGCGCCGCAGCCGGCCCCGCGCTATCCCGTCGGCTTCGCCCACCCCCAGGTGCGCGCCGGCAGCTCGACCTACCCGCTCGACGTGATCGCCGGCCTGACGCCGGACGGCAAGGCCCTGCGGGTCGGCGTCGTCAACGCCACCTTCGAGGCCCAGACCGTGAAGCTCGACCTCAAGGCGCTCGCCGTGGGCGGGCCCGGCCGGAAGTGGGTGCTGAGCGGTCCGGACCTGAAGGCCCAGAACAAAGTGGGGGCGCCGGACGGCGTCACGGTCAAAGAGGGCTCCGCCGCCGCCCTGTCAAAGGGCCTGTCGGTCTCGCCCACCTCGGTGACCATCTTCGAGTTCCCCATCGTGCGGCGCTGACGTCAACGGGCGCCGGCCTCCGGGGTTGGCGCCCTAGCCGCCGCGGAGGGCGCGCATGACCAGGGCCCGGACGCGGCCATGGGCGCTCTTGTCGAGCAGCCCATGGCGCTCGACCGGCAGATGGGCCAGCGGGTGACCGTCGGGCCGAAAGACGTAGTGGTCGAAGAACGCCCGCCAGGCCGCGCGTTCGGCCGGCGGACGCTCGGCGATGGCGGTCATGGCCAGCATCATCGTCAGATAGGGCGCGTCGGGACCGACGGCCGCGCTGTCCCACCAGTAGTTGACCAGCATGTTGACCGGCTCCAGCGCCTCGACCTGATGCCACCAGAGTTTGGGCAGGAACAGCGCGTCGCCGGGCCGGAGCTCGACCACCCAGGCGCGGGACGCGGCGGCCGCGAAGCGCGGGTAACGCGGATCATCGGCTGGCGCGCCGGCCGCCATGGCGATGGGCTGGCCCGCCAGGGTGTGATCGATCGGCCCGACATAGAGATCGCCGACCGCGTCGGGCGGATAGAGGGTGAAGCGTCTTCGCCCGGCCACGACGCAGGCGATGTTGTCGTAGGTGTCGTAGTGGCAGGCCACGCGGCCGGCATTGCCCAGCCAAACGCGCGGCCGGATCGCCGGCGCCAGCAGGTCGAGCCGGTTGTCCTTGTCAAAGCCTGGAACATAGTCGTCGACCGGCAGCGAACCCATGTAGAGGCTGGCCAGCCCGGCGTCGGCGGCGGCCTTGCCCATGCGATCCAGTCCCTGAGCCAGGGTCATGGATACGCGGTCGAAATTGAACCCTTCCGGCCCGTCGCCATAGTCGTAGCGACCGGCGATGGCCGGCGCGCCGACGAAAGCCTCGCCCATGCGATCGGTCGCGAAGTCGAGGAGATAGGCCGCCAAGTCCGGCCATCCGATGTTGGCGGCCTGCACGGCTGGCCAGGCTCCGCACAGACCCGGCAGCACGACCGGTTCGCAACCGGCGGCGAGTTCGGCGAAGGCTTCCGTCCCGCCGAGGGCAAGAGCGCCCGGCTTGGCCCGCCGAGGCCCAGGAGAGGGCGGCGGCTTCATGCGGCGAGCTTGTCGTTCCGCAGCTTGGCCAGCGCCGAGACCTGCCTGAGCGAGCCGCTCATCGCGTAGACCAGCTGCAGATCCCCGCGCCGGAAAAGCCGCAGCGCGGCCGCGTCATCCAGCTCGCTCAAGGCGTCGAGGCTGACGGTATAGAGCCCGTTCAGAGAACTCCGGCCGTCATCGAAGGAGAGATCGATGTCGATCGGCTCGATGAGCTTCAGCGCCAGGAGTCCCTGTATGAAGCGCTCGCTCTCGGCCACGCCCGCCTGCAGCTGAGCCAGGACATGTTGCAGCCGGCGGGTGGCGGCGGTGGGTTCGCCTTGCGCGTCGAAAAGCGGCGCGCCCTGGCCGGTGACGAACCGGGGATGATCACGGTCGACGGCGATCACGCCGCCGTCGGTCAGAAAGACCCCCTGGCGCTCGAGGTCCAGGGGCGTGAACGAGGCCTGGGTCGTTTCCCCGACGCCAACAAGACTCTCGCCCGGCTCGAAGCCGAACATGGCGCCCGCATAGAACTGACCCGTGTCGGCGTTCTTGGTCAGGAAGACGGGGCACACGGCCGCTGCCGCGACGAATTCCGACGGCACGATCTGGACGAAGTGCGGGCCGGCCGCCGGAAGCGGGCCAAGCCGCAGGCGGCCGTGATCCTGGGCGTTCAGCAACTGCAGATCCATCGTCCCTCCCCCGCCGCTCGCCGTTTGTTCGGAGCGGCTTTGGTTACCCCTAACGCGTCCAGCGACAGAGGTCTAACGCGACGATAATTACACCGACAAATAGATATTGATACCGGTACCTTTTGGAGCTACCGTTCTCCCATAAGTAATAAGAATGCATGCGGGAGGATGTGATGCGCTACCTACGCCGCGCTTTGGCGAGTCTCCCTCATACCCAGTGAATTCGCGACATTAGAACGCTCGCGGATAAGGCCGGCCGCACGTGCCGGTAACAAGTCATCCCATGACACCTGGAGGGGGAAATGAAGCTATCCAATTTTTCTTATCAGAGTAAATCCGCGCGCGGATTGAGCGGCAAGCTCGCGCTTGTTGGCGCGTCCAGCCTGCTGGTCTTGGCCCTCTGCGGCGCCGCCAACGCCACGGAAACCGCCGACGAGGTGATCTCGACCGCCTCGACCCTGGCCGCTCCGGCCGCGGAACAGGCCGGCGCGTCGCAAGCCTCCGATCAAAGCGTGGTCGAGGAAGTCATCGTCACGGGCCTGCGCGGCTCGCTGCAACGCAACCTCGACATCAAGCGCAGTTCGGCCGGTGTCGTCGACGCCATCTCGGCCGAGGACATCGGCAAGTTCCCCGACTCGAACGTCGCCGCCTCGCTGCAGCGGCTGCCGGGCGTGTCGATCCAGCGTTCCGGGGCCCGCGGCGAGCCGCAGGGCATCACGGTCCGCGGCTTTGGCGGCGACTTCAACGAGACCCTGTACGACGGCCGCCGGATCTCGACGGCGACCGGCGGTCGCTCGGTCGATTTCAGCACCGTCGGCGCGGACTTCGTCGGCGGCCTGAGCGTCCTGAAGACTCCGGACGTGTCGCTGTCGAGCAGCTCGATCGGCGCGACGGTCAACGTCTCCTTCCCCAAGCCCTTCGACCATCCGGGTCGCCGCATGGCCCTGAGCGCGTCGGGTTCGGTGCAGGACGACGCCGGCAAGTTCGTGCCCACGGTCGGCGCGCTGTTCAGCGACACGTTCGCCGACAACAAGTTCGGGGTGCTGGTCGACGCGATGTATACGCGCCACGACACCCAGACCAACCGCGTCTATGTCAGCGGCTGGCCGGGCGGCTACTACGCACCGTGCCAGTTGACGGCGGCGTGCACCCCCGCCCAGCTTTCCGCGGGCAAGACGGTCCTGGGCTGGTTCGAGCAACAGGCCGGCGCGACCCAGATCTACACCAAGGATGAGCGCCTCGACGGCCGCATCGCCCTGCAATGGGCGCCGGTCGAGGGCGTGACGGTCACCCTGGACGACAACTATTCGCGCCAGAACATCCGCGCGGATAACTTCGGCTACGGCATCTGGTTCAACCAGGACGGCCTTCGGAACGTCAAGCTTGACCAGAACGGAACGACGGTCGACTTCACCCAGGCCGGCTCGCAGACCGACTTCACGGCCGGCACCGACCGTTCGGTCCTGCGGACGAACCAGACGGGCCTGAACCTGCAGTGGGAGGTCTCCGAGAACCTGAAGTTCGAGGCCGACGGCAGCTACGCCAAGAGCTGGATGAACCCGGGCGGCGAGATCACCAGCGACAACGCCGACGTCGGCTACGGCTTCGGCATCGGCCCGTCCCTGGGTATCAGCATCGGCGGCAGCAGCGACAACACGCTTCCGGTCCTCCACGGCTACGGCCCCAACGGCGACGGGTCGCGGTGGGCGGACACCTCGGTGATCGGCTCCCACGTGGTGGTGCGCCAGGCCCAGCAGAACACCGACGTCGTCAAGCAGCTGCGCTTCGCCGGGTCGTGGGAGCAGGACGGCTTCAAGATCAAGGCCGGCGGCACCTACCTGGAAGACCACTACAAGTTCCAGCAAAGCAACACGTTCGTGAACAACTTCTGGCAGGCCTATCCCGGCTATGGTCCAGCGTCCGGCCCGAACGGCGGGGTCATGGTCCCGGCCAGCCTGTTCACCGAGAAGGTCAGCACCAAGAACTTCATCCCCGGCTTCGACGGCGCCCTGCCGCCCTACCTGCTGAAGTTCGACGCTCAGGAGTACCAGAAGTTCCTGACCGGCCTGGGCAACCCGCAAGCCAAGAACATCCCCGGCTTCAACTACGGCGGCAGCGGCGTCGGAACCCAGTTCACCGGCGCGTTCGACATGGCGCTCGACAACGGCAGCATCCGCGACATCACTGAGAAGACGTGGTCGCTGTTCGTGAAGGCCAATTTCGACATCGAGGTGGCCGGCATGCCGTTCCACTTCAACGCCGGCGTGCGCGAGGAGAACACCCACGTCACCTCGGCCGGCTTCGGTCAGGTGCCGACGGCGATCACGCGCAGCGCCGGGGATCCCACCCTGCTGACCGTGTCGCTGAGCGCGCCCCAGAGCGTGTCGACCAAGAGCAACTACTCGTACCTGTTGCCCAGCCTCGACATGAAGCTGGAGCTGACGGACAGCATCCACCTGCGTCTGGACGCTTCACGCACCCTGACCCGCCCGGGCCTCAACCTGCTGACCCCCGTGGCGAGCGTGGGCACCGGCCAGCGCGTCGGCGCCCTGACGGCCAGTGGCGGCAGCCCCTCGCTGAAGCCCTATCTGGCCGACAACTTCGACGCCGCTGTCGAGTGGTACTACAAGCCCAACTCGTACGCGGCGGTGAACTTCTTCATCAAGGACGTCAGCAACTTCATCGTCGGCGGCACCCAGCGGCAGACGATCAACGGCGTGATCGATCCAACGACCGGCCAGCCGGCGATCTTCAGCGTCACCCAGCAGGTGAACGGACCGGAAGCCACCGTGCGCGGGGTCGAACTGGCCTGGCAGCACGTGTTCGGCGACAGCGGCTTCGGCTTCAACGCCAACGCCACCTTCGTCGACACCAACAAGCCCTACGATCCCAAGGACATCTCCCAGAGCGGCTTCGCGATCACGGGCCTGGCCAACTCGGCCAACCTCGTGGCCTTCTATGACAAGAACGGTCTGGAGGCCCGCGTGGCGGTCAACTACCGCAAGGAGTATCTGCGCGCTTTCGGCCAGAACCAGAACACAGGCGCGTTCGGCTCCGAGCCGACCTTCGAGAACCCGAACCTGCAGATCGACTTCAGCACCAGCTACGCGATCACCAAGCAGATCACCGGCTTCTTCGAGGCGCTCAACCTGACCAACGAAGTCCAGAGCACGCACGGGCGGTTCGACAACCAACTGCTCGACGTGTTCGCCTACGGCCGCCGCTACACGGCCGGGGTCCGCTTCCGCTTCTAGTATTCCCCTCCCCTAGACTGGGAACGTCGAGCCGTCGTTCCCAGTCGCTTTTTCTTCGATAGGCCATGGTCCGTCCCGTCAAGAATATCGTCATCGTCGGCGGCGGGACCGCGGGCTGGCTCACCGCCGGCGTGATCGCCGCCAAGCATCGGGCGCGGCAGGCCACCGGCTTCACGGTGACCCTGGTGGAGTCGCCGACCACGCCGATCATCGGCGTCGGTGAAGGCACCTGGCCGACCCTGCGGACGACCCTGTCCAAGATCGGGGTTTCCGAAACCGACTTCTTCCGCGAGTGCGACGCCGCGTTCAAACAGGGCGCCAGGTTCGCGCGCTGGACCACGGGCGAGCCCGACGACGCCTATTATCACCCGCTGGTGCTGCCCCAGAGCTTCGGGCAGATCAACCTGGCGCCCCACTGGCTGGCCGGCGACGCGACCGACAGCTTCTGCGACGCGGTCTGCCCGCAGGGCCGCCTCTGCGACGAGGGCCTGGGGCCCAAGACCATCACCGCCCCGCCCTATCAAGGCGCGGCCAACTACGCCTACCACCTGGACGCGGGCAAGTTCGCGCCGTTCCTGCAACGCCACTGTTGCGACAAGCTGGGCGTCCGCCATGTCCTGGCCGACGTGCGCGGCGTGGCTCTGGCCGAGGACGGCGACATCCGCGCCGTGGTCACCGAACAGGCCGGCGAGATCGAGGGCGATCTCTTCGTCGACTGCACCGGCTTCCGCTCGCTGCTGCTGGGCGAGACCCTGGGCGTGAAGTTCCGCGACTGCGGCGACGTGCTGTTCTGCGACACCGCCCTGGCCGTCCAGATCCCCTACGAGCGTCCCGACAGCCCAATCTCAACCCACACGATCTCGACCGCCCAATCGGCCGGCTGGATCTGGGATATCGGCTTGCCGACCCGCCGGGGGACCGGCCACGTCTATTCTAGTCGCCACATCTCCGACGACGAGGCCGAGCGCGAGCTGCGGGCCTATCTCGGCCCGACCGGCAAGGACCTGCCGGTGCGCAAGATCACCATCCGCTCGGGCCACCGCGAAACCTTCTGGAAGCGCAACTGCGTCGCCGTGGGCCTGGCGGCGGGCTTCCTGGAGCCGCTGGAAGCCTCGGCCATTGTGCTGATCGAACTGTCGGCCAAGCTCATCGCCGAGCAGATGCCCGCCTGCCGCGAGGTGATGGACATCGTGGCCTCACGCTTCAACGCCACGACCCACTACCGCTGGGGCCGGATCATCGACTTCCTCAAGCTGCATTACGTGCTGAGCCAGAGGACCGACACCGCCTTCTGGCGCGACAACCGCGACCCGGCGACCATCCCCAAGCGCCTGTCGGACCTGCTGCTGCTGTGGCGTCACCAGCCGCCCTGGCTGCACGAGGAGTTCGACCGGGCCGACGAGGTGTTTCCCTCGGCCAGCTATCAGTACGTGCTCTACGGCATGGGCTTCCGCACCGAGGTCGAGGTCGCCGCGCTCGCCGACGAGGCGGCGCTGGCTCAACGCGCTCTGCGCGAGAACGCCCTGCAAAGCGATCGCCTGCTGTCCAGCTTGCCGAAGCACCGCGACCTCATCCGCAAGATCGTCGAGCACGGCCTGCAGCCGGTATGACGCGCGATACATCGCTCTTCCATCGCGGTCGCGCGGCCGTCCTGCTGTCCGTCGTCCTGGCGGGCGGAGCGGCCCACGGCGCGCAGCTACCGCCGGCGCCCAGCATCCCCGTCATCACGGCCGCCGACCGGCCCAACTCCGAAAAGGCGTTCTCCTCGGTCGAGATCCACGAACGCCCGGCGCCCATACCCGTCATCTTCGAGGTCGCCCCCGGCGGCTCGGATACCGCCGACGGCGCGCCCGGCCGCCCGTTCGCGACCCTCGCCCGCGCCCAGGCCGCGGTGCGGTCGGTCAACAAGACCCATTCGGTCACGGTGCGGCTCGCGGACGGGGTCTATCGCCTGGCCAAGCCGCTGCGCTTTTCGGTCGAGGACGGCGGCCAGGATGGCTTTGTGGTTCGCTGGGAAGCGGCCAAGGGCGCGCGGCCCGTCCTGTCGGGCGGCCAGCCGGTCGAAGGCTGGCGCCAGGCGGACGCCGCGCGCGACATCTGGGTGGCCGACATCCCGCGCGGCGCCGATCCGCGCCAGATCTGGGTCAATGACCGGCTGGCGCATCGCGCCGCGGTCGAGGCGCCCCGCAAGGCCTTCGCCTTCCACGACGGGGGCATCCAGATCGTCGATCCGGCCTGGCGCTTTCTCGCCGATCTGCCCGACCAGGCGCGGCTGGAGGTGGAGAACACCGGCTTCTTCACCGACCGTCGCGCGAGGGTCGAGAGCATCCAGGGCGACCACATCGTCCTGGCCCAGCCGGGCTGGCGCAACAATCTGATCGGCTACGACACCTTCGCCCGGCCGGTCTCGGGGGACAGGGCGCGCTTCTTCATCGGCAACGCCCTGGCCTTTGTCCGGGCTGGCGGCGACTGGTGGGCCGATCCCGCTCAGGGCAAGCTCTACTACAAGCCGCGCGACGGCGAGGTCATGGCCTCGAGCCGGGTGGTCATGCCGCGCCTGGAAGCCCTGGTCTCGATCGCCGGCCGTCCTGGCCAGCCCGTGCGCGACCTGCAATTCGCCGGCGTCGGCTTCGCCCACACCAGCTGGCTTGGCCCCTCCAGCGCCGAGGGCTACGCCAGCCAGCAAAGCGGCGCCTTCCTGTCCGGCCAGGTCCCGAACTATCCCAGCGATCCGATCCGCGACTGCAGCTGGGGATGCTGGGCCTTCGAGGGGATGCGGAACCAATGGCGGCAGCAGCCGGCGGCGGTTCAGGTCGCCGCGGCCGCGCGCATCCTCTTCGAGGACGCCGAGTTCGCCCACCTTGGCCAGATCGCCCTGGGCATCGGCAACGACGCCAGCGCCAATCTGAGCGGGGCGGGCCTGGAGACGCGCTCGGTGGAGGTGGTCCGCAGCCGCTTCCACGACCTGGCCGGCGGCGCGATCATGGTCGGCGGCGTCTCGCCCGACGCGCACCACCCGGCGCGACCGGAGCAGGCCGTGCGCGACATCATCATCCGCGACAACACCATCCAAGGCGTCTCGCAGGTCTATCGGGAACAGGCCGCGATCCTGGTCACCTATGCGACCGCCGCTGTGATCCTGCACAACGAGGTCTCGGACGCGCCCTATGACGGCATCGACGTGGGCTGGGGCTGGGGCGTCAACGACCCCGGCGGCAACACCGCCTATATGAGCCTGGGGCGCGGCTACTACGACCAGCCCGGCAATCGCGTCTACGACACGCCGACCACCCTGCGCGACACCGTGATCGTCGGTAATCGCGTGCACGGGGTGAAGCGCTGGTTCCCCGACGGCGGCGCCATCTATCACCTGTCGGCCGACCCCGGCGCCCTGATCGCGGAAAACCACGTCTACGACGTGCCCGGCGGCATCGGCGTCTATCTGGACGAAGGGTCGCGATACGTCACGGTGCGCGACAACGTCTTCGATGGCCTTGGCCTGTGGGTCAATCTGAACGCGCTGGACGGCGCCTATCCGCGCCGCACGGCGGCGGACAACGTCGCGCGCGGCAACTGGCGCAACGGCGGCAAGGCCAACGGATCCTGGTCCGACTACGCCAACAATCGCCTGATCGACAATGTCGCCGTCGAGGGTCAGGCCTGGCCCGCGCCCGCCCGCGAGGTGATCGCGCGCGCCGGTCCTCGCCCCGCCAAGCCCTGAACACAGCCTGGACGCCCATCATGAGGTCTTCTTCCATGCCCAAGTCATCCTGGCTTCAATGCGCCGCCAGCGCGGCGCTCTGCGCGAGCCTGGCCTTGAGCGCGCCCGCCCCCGCCCTCTCCGCGTCCGCCGCCCCGGCCAAGCCGGAAACGTCGGCCGCCCGGGCCAAGGCCGACCGACTGGCGGCCGAACTGGTCGGCAAGATGACCACCGAGGAGAAGCTGGACCAACTGCTCAACACCGCGCCGGCGATCCCCCGGCTTGGGATCCCGGCCTACAACTGGTGGACGGAGTCGCTGCACGGCGCGCTGGGAACCCTGCCGACCACCAACTTCCCCGAACCGATCGGCCTGGCCGCCAGCTTCGACACCAGCCTCGTCCAGGACGTCGCCGCCGCGATCAGCACCGAGGTCCGCGATCTGCACATCCTGTCGCGTCAGACCGGCCGGATGGGACGCATCGGCACGGGCCTCGACACCTGGTCGCCGAACATCAACATCTTCCGCGATCCGCGCTGGGGCCGCGGCCAGGAGACCTATGGCGAGGACCCGTTCCTGACCGCGCGCATCGGCGTGGCCTTCGTGGAGGGCATTCAAGGCCCCGACGCCGACCTGCCCCGCGTCATCGCCACGCCCAAGCACTTCGCGGTCCATAGCGGGCCGGAGTCGACCCGACACGGCGCCAATGTCTTCGTCTCCCGCCACGATCTGGAAGACACCTATCTGCCCGCCTTCCGCGCCGCGATCACCGAAGGCCAGGCCGGATCGGTGATGTGCGCTTACAATCGCGTCGACGGCCAGCCGGCCTGCGCCAGCGACCTGCTGCTGAAGGACCATCTGCGCGGGGCCTGGAAGTTCGACGGCTACGTCGTTTCGGACTGCGACGCGGTCAAGGACATCGCCGACAATCACAAGTACTCGCCCGATGCGGCCACAGCCGTCGCCGCGGCGATGCGGGCGGGCGTCGACAACGAATGCAACGGCGCGACCCTGACCGACACCGCGGGCCTGGCCAAGCCCTACGCCGAGGCATTGCGACGCGGATTGATCACCGAGGCCGACGTCGACCAGGCGCTGGTGCGGCTCTATTCGGCGCGCCTGCGGGTCGGCGACCTGCCCGGGGTGCGGGCAGTCGAAACCCGACCGGCGCCGGTCGCCTCGGTCATGACGCCCCAGCATGAGGCCCTGGCGCTAGCCGCCAGCGAGAAGAGCCTGGTGCTGCTGAAGAACGACGGCCTGCTGCCCCTGAAGCCCGGCCTGCGCATCGCGGTGATCGGCCCGCTGGCCGACGCGACCCGCGTCCTGCGCGGCAACTATTCCTCGGCCCTGTCCGCGCCGCCGATCTCGGTGCTGGACGGTCTTCGCCGCGCCATGCCGTCGGCCAAGATCGTCCACGCGCCGTTCGGCGCTTCCTTCACCGACGGCGATCGCGTGCCGAGCACGGCCTTGGTCACGCCGGATGGCAAGCCCGGCCTGCTGGCTCGCTACTACAACACCGTCGAGCCGCCGCCGACGCGCTTCGAGCCGGGGACCTTCGGCGACGCGGTGGCCAAGATGCGCTACCAGGACAAGCCGGTGGTCACCCGCGTCGAGCCGGACATCGCCTCGCGAAGCCTGGACCTAGCCTCGGTCTCCGACCACCACCGCGTGGTCTGGACGGGCTTCCTGGTTCCGCCCGAGAGCGGAACCTATCGCCTGGGCCTGGCGGGCTTCAACGGCGAGCTCAAGTTCGACGGCAAGCCCTTCGCCGACCTGCGCAAGGCCGGCTGGGCCAGCCTGCCGACTCTCAAGACCATCCGCCTGGAAAAGGGCCATCGCTATCCGATCGAGATCGTCTCGGAGTCCCACGCCCTGTCCGGCGTCAATCTCGTCTGGAAGCGCGTGTCCGACGATCCGACCGCCGAGCTGAAGAGGGCGGCCGCCCAGGCCGACGTGCTGGTCGCCGTGGTCGGCTTGACCTCGGACCTCGAGGCCGAGGAGTCCCCGGTCGAGGTCCCCGGCTTCAAGGGCGGCGACAAGACGACCCTGGACCTGCCGCCCGATCAGCAGACGCTGCTGGAACAGGCCAAGGCCCTGGGCAAGCCGCTGGTGGTGGTGACGATGAACGGCAGCCCGGTGAACCTGGCCTGGGCCAAGGCCAACGCCTCGGCCATCGTGGAGGCCTGGTATCCGGGCCAGTCCGGCGGCCTGGCGGTCGCCAACGTGCTGTCGGGCAAGGCCAATCCGTCGGGCCGCCTGCCGCTGACCTTCTACCGTTCGATCGACGACCTGCCGCCCTTCGGCGACTACGCGATGGCTGGGCGCACCTATCGCTACTTCACGGGCGAGCCGGTCTATCCGTTCGGCTTTGGTCTCAGCTACACGCGCTACGACTACGCGCCGGTCACGGTCGAGCCCCTGCCGGGCGGCGCGGACCAGGGCGTTCGCGTGACGACCACCGTGCGCAATGTCGGCGCGCGGGCGGGCGAGGAAGTCGCTCAGCTCTATCTGAACTTCCCCGACACGCCCGGCGCGCCGCGCGTGGCCCTGCGCGGCTTCCAGCGCGTGGCGCTCAAGCCCGGCGAGTCCCGCAAGGTGACCTTCACCCTGTCGCCGCGCGATCTCAGTTCGGTGACCCCCGAGGGTGATCGCCGCGTGGCGGCCGGCGCCTATCGCGTCAGCGTCGGATCGGGCCAACCGGGCACGGGGGTCCCGAGCCAGTCGGCCCCGTTCTCGGTCGGCGCCGCCGTGGCGCTGGCGAAATAGACCGGCCTCGGCGGATCAGGAGAAGAGCGTGAAAACCATCGCGACCATCACCGGGGCCCTCGCCCTCCTCCTCCCGACGCTGGCGAGCGCCGCGCCCAGGCTCGAGGGCGCGGTCGGCGACCACGCCGTGCTGCAGCGGGACAGGCCCATCATCGTCACAGGCCGTTCCGCGCCCGGCGAGAAGGTCCTGGTCAATCTGGCGGGGCGTTCGGCCACGGGCCAGGCCGATCGCGATGGCCGCTTTCGCGTCGCCTTGCCGCCGCTCGCCGCCGGCGGTCCCTACCAGATGCTGGTCGACGCGCCGAGCGGCCAGACCTTCGTCAACGACCTCCTGATCGGCGACGTCTTCCTCTGCTCGGGCCAGAGCAACATGGAGCTGTCGACCGAGCAGTCTCAGAACAGCTTTCAGATCGCCGGCGCCGCCGATCCGCAGATGCGATTGATGACGGTCGGCAAGCAGCTGGCGGAGACGCCGAAGGACCAATTCGACGTCCCGCCGGCCTGGGCGGCGGCCACGCCCGGGACGATCGCCAAGTTCTCGGCCGTCTGCTTCTACGCGGGCCAGGACCTGCGGCGGACCACCAAGGCGCCGATCGGCCTGATCCATTCCAGCTGGGGCGGCTCGCGGATTTCCGCCTGGATGGCGCCCGAGGGCCTCCGCGCCGGCGGCCTGGACCTGGAAGCCAAGGCGCTGGCGCTCCATGCGCGCGACGCGGCGGCGGCCGAGACCATGGTCGCGCGTCAGTGGGAGACCTGGTGGCGCGACCACTCCGGTCTCGCGGGCGCCGACGAACCCTGGCGCGGCGAGCATCCCGCCTGGTCGCCCGTTCCCGCGATCAGTTATTTCGGGCGCTGGGGCGCGCCTGAGATGACGAAGTATCTGGGCATGGTCTGGTTCGAGAAGACGGTGGACCTGACCCCCGCCCAGGCCGAGCAAGGCGCCGTCCTCTCGCTGGGCCTGATCGACGACGCCGATCGCACCTGGGTCAATGGCAAGGCCGTCGGCGGGTCCAGCATCGGCGCCCCACGCCGCTACCGACTGGCCCCGGGTACGTTGGTGGCCGGGCGCAACCGGATCACGGTCAACGACGACAATGTCTATGCCGATGGCGGCCTGGCGGGCCCCGCCGAACTCATGCGCCTTCAGCTGGACGACGGGACCTCGGTCCCGCTTGACGCCGGCTGGCGCTACGCCCTGGCGGGACGGCCCAAGACCAACGCCCCCCGCGCGCCCTGGGACGACATCAACGGCGCGGGCGTCCTCTACAACGCGATGATCTCGCCCCTTGGGCCGGTCGGCCTGGCCGGGGCGCTCTGGTACCAGGGCGAGTCCGACACGGGCCTGCCTGGCTACGAGCGCCGCCTCGCGGCGATGATGGCCGACTGGCGCCGCCAGTTCGAAGCCCCGACGCTGCCGTTCGCGATCATCCAGTTGTCGGCCTACGGCGCCGGCGCGAGCAAGCCCGTCGAGAGCGGATGGGCCGGCGTGCGCGACGCCCAGCGACGCGCCGCCGAGACCGACGGCCACGCGGCTGTCGTCGTCACCCTCGATCTCGGCGATCCCTACGATATTCACCCCGGTGAGAAGCAGGAAGTCGGCCGCCGGGCGGCCGATGCGTTGCGGGTCCTCGCCTATGGGGAAGCCGTCGCCGCCGGCCCCCGGATCGCGAGCGCCGAACGCGCGCCCGACGGCGGCGTCATCCTGACGTTCACAGGCGCCGCCGGCGGCCTGGTCGCCCGCAGCGCCGACACGGCCATCGGCTTCGAGCTTTGCGGCGCGGACGGCGCCTGCCGGTACGCCCCCGGCCATGTCGCTGGCGACAAGGTCACGCTGAAAGGCGACGGCGGGGCCATCCGGCGCGTGCGCTACGGGTGGGCGGACAGTCCGACGGTGAACCTGTTCGACCAGGCCGGCCGGGCTGTCGGCTCGTTCGAGATCAAGGTTCCCTAACCCGGCAAGGCGGGTGACGGCGGCGGACAAGTTGGCTAGATTTATGTGACCGGTAACATTGAACATAGACCAACGATCCGGGAGCATGGGGCAAGGACGTGACGGATAGCCGGGATCATCCGCTCAGGGTGGCGCTGAGTGAACTGATGCATCTGCGCGCCCTGCCGCTGGAGCAAGCGCCGGTCAGGCTGCGCCAGTGGGTCTTCCTGGTGGGCGCCGACGAACGGGCGTCCGAGGCGGCCTTCGTGGCGTTGTTCGCGCCAGGCCAGGATCCCGCCGTCGGCAGGATTCTGGTGACCAGCCCGGCCGGCGGCTGGCTGTGGGAGCGGCATCAGGAATTCTCGACCTGGACCCGGTTCACCTACGGCCCGCTGGGCCCGGAGCTTGGCTTCGAGACGAACGTCGGCGAGGACTGCTTCTGGCTGGACGGCGCGCCGGGTCAGGTGTTCAGGGGCGTCGAGATCTCTGTCTCCGCGCCGGGCGCCGAGCCACCGGCCGAAGCGATCCTGAACCGGCATATCGACCTGGCCCATTGCGTTTCGTGCGAGGTCTTCGACGGGGCCGCGCGGATCTGGACGGACTTTCGCCTGCGCGAAGGCGGCACGGGGCGTATCCACGTCCACAACATCGCCCTGGCCAATGATGAGGTCTCGCGCCTGGTCCAGACGCTGTTGGAGATCGGCAACTATCGGAAGCTGGCGCTGATCGGCTTTCCGCCCGCCCGCGAGCTCCTGGCCTGGCTGGACGGCGCCGAAGCCAGGCTTTCGGCGATCGCCAGCGGCCTGGCCAGCGGCGAGGACAGCCAGGCGGTGCTGGACAGCCTCCTGAAACTCTCCGCCGAGGTAGAGCTGCGCGCCGCCCACAGCCGTTTCCGGCGCGGCGCGACGGAATCCTATCACCGCCTGGCCCTGGACAGACTAGAGGCGCTGCGGGAGCGCCATGTTCCCGGCTATTCGACCATGAGCGAGTTCATCGCGCGGCGGCTGCAGCCGGCCATGCGCACCCGCGAGGCGGCCGACCGGCGGCTGGACGACCTTTCGGTGCGCGTCGCGCGCTGTGGCGATCTTCTGCAGGCCCGTCTGGGCATCGTCCTGGACCGCCAGAACCAGGAGACCCTGCGCGGCATGGGCGCCAGCCTCCAGCTGCAAGCCAAGCTGCAGGGTCTGGTCGAGGGCCTGTCGATCTTCGCGGTCGGCTATTACGTGCTGGGCCTGCTCGGCTATTTCCTGAAGCCCTGGCTGCACGGCTGGCCGGGCGCGAGCGAACAGGTTCTCTCGGCGCTGGTTCCCCTGGTGCTGCTCGCCGTCGCCGCCAGCCTGCACCGGCGCAAGAAGCGCCTGATCGATCGGGGCGACGGATGACCCGTCTGATCAGCGCGCCGCCAGAGCTCTTCTGACGACGCTCGGTCTCCACTTCGTCGGAAAATACTCTAGCGGGCTGGGACCGAAACCCCGGCCTCGGTCTGCACGACCGGCAGCATCGCGCCGTCGGGACTGTAGCGAAGGCGTTCGACGGTCACGGCGCGGCGACCGATCGCCCCGCTCTGGTCGCCGACCGCGAGGGTCGCGTTGTGCAGGAAGACATACCACTCGCCCTTGAACTGGACGATGCCGGGATGGATCGTGAAGCTGTACTTGCCTGAGCCGGTCAGGAGGCCCCGAGGGGTCCAGGGACCCGTGATGGCGGGCGCGGTGGCGTAGGATACATGCTCGTCGCGCTGGGTGCTTCGGTCGAGCGAGGCATAGGTCAGGTAGTAGGTCCCGTCGCGCTTGTGCAGCCAAGGGCCCTCCTCGAAATGCGGCGGCGTGATCTCGGTGATCGGACCGTCGATCTCGATCATGTTGGGCTTGAGCTTGGCGATGTAGCAGGAGCGATTGCCCCAGGCGATCCAGGTGGTTCCATCGTCGTCGGTGAACACCGTCGGATCGATGTCCTCCCAGCTGTGCGGCCCCTTCGGGGTCATCTCGTTGGTGATCAGCGCCGACCCGCGCGCATCGACGAACGGGCCGGTGGGCGAGTCCGAGACCGCCACGCCGATCGCCTTGCCCGGGTGCGTGTTGTCATGCTCGACGGCGGCGTAGAAATAGAACTTTCCGTTCTTCTCGATCGCCTGCGAGGCCCAGGCGTCCTTCTTGGCCCACTTGAAGTCCGTGGCCTTCATGATCGGTGGGTAGGCCGTCCACGTCTTCATGTCCGTGGTCGAGTAGACCAGCCACTCGCGCATGTTGAACATCTCGTCACGCTGGGCTTCGTCGTGGCCCACATAGAGAAAGAGGCGATCTCCGACAACCAGCGGCGCGGGATCAGCGGTGAACCTCTCCCGGAAGATGGGGTTCGAGCCTGGCGTGGGCGCTTTTTCATCGCCGGCCGCGCTTGGCGTCGCCATGCCCAGGGCCGCCATCAACGCGAGCGCCGCAATTTTCGAAACCATCCGACCGTCTCCCCAACGCCTAATATTTCTCTGATGAAAACGCCGCCCAGGCGCGGTGCGAACCACCATCGCCCGGGTTTCCCGCCGGGTTGATCAGCGCTCGAGAAGCGCCGCTTCACCCCAGGTCACGGGCAAGCGCTGGTTGTCGCCACGGGGGCTGCTCGCCACCAACTCGATCAGCTTCACGCCGGCGACCGGGGCCGAGATCGGCTGGGCCGCCATGCCCCATTTGACCGGCTTGCTGGTCGCCAGCAGCTTGCCGTCGCCATAGACGGCGAAGGTCACGGCGGCGGCCTTGTCGCTGGCGCTGTCATCGACGCCGACCATCGCGGTGAAGCGCCGCGCCCCGTTATTCCGAACCTCCATCCGCGAGTTGGCGAGGATGCCGATGCCCGCCGCGAACGGCTTCCCCGCGACACGCAGCACTTGGCCGTACGGAGCGCTGTCGGCCCGCGCGCCGCCCCAGCCGGCATAGGACGGCCGGTCGCCCGGGCCGCCGGTGCCGCCCCAGCCCGCCGCGGTGCGGAAGATGGAGGGATCGGGCGTAGGATCGACGACGCCATCGACCGCCGGGTTCACGCTGCCCGGCTGCTCGGAGAGATAATAGCCCTCCTGCAGCGCGCGCGCGCCGTGCGCGCGGAAGATCAGGGTCTCGCGCGGCTTGACGTGGAGCTTGGTCCGCTTGGTGAACGTCGTCTGCTGCTTGCTCCACAGGTCGGTCAACGCGATCGGCGCGTCGTCGCTGAACTTCAGATGGGTCGCGTTCAGGTCGACGTCATAGTCGACCGAGCCCCGGTTGAAGATCGCCACGGCCTTGTCGCCCGACGCCAGGGTCTTCACCAGGATCTGCAGGTCGCTGGAGTCGTGCGCCAGCGTCGCCTGGTTGCCGGCTGGATCCTGGTCCAGCGCGATGATATCGGCGTTGCCGAAGATATCGAGCAGCGCCTTTGGCGTCTTGCGCAGGTCGGTCCCGATCAGCAGCGGCGCGTTGAGCATCGCCCACAATGCGAAGTGCGAGCGGGCTTCGGTCAGGTGGTCCGCGTCGAAATCTCCGGCCCCGATGTGCAGCATGTCCGGGTCGTTCCAGGACCCGGGGTGCGCGTAGAGCGACCGCGTCACGGTCGTATCGTAGTTGACCAGCAACCGCCCCCAGGCCGGCGAGATATCGTCGCTGGTGCGCGAGAGGCCGCCATAGTCCTTGCCCCAGGCGCGGACATTGGCCGCCCCCCAGATGCAGAGCGACAGCAGGTAGTCGCCGTCCGGATTTTCCCGAGCCAGCGCGACATTGATCTGTCGGAACATCGCCTGGATCGCCGGGATGTCGGTTCGCGTCACCGCCCCGGAATCCAGGAATGGTCCCAGCGCCCGGAACTTGCCCGAACGGACGCGTTCGCTTTGCGGTCCGTAGTCGCGCAGGCCGCAGCCATCGACCTTGATGAAGTCGAAGCCCCAGTCCTTGAAATAAAGCGCGATATCCTGGTCGATGCGGCCGTAAATGCCGACCTCGCGCTCCAGGACGGTCCCCTTGGGCAGGTCGTCATCGGTCGGGGAATAGGCTTCGGAGCAGGTGTTGCGGCCCAGGTCGGAATAGATGCCGGCCTTCAGCCCCATGGCGTGGAGCTTCTCGGTAAATGGCCTGAAGCTGGGGGCGTCGCCGCCGGTGCGCGCCGACGGGAACTTGTCGTCGCGGATGATCATCCGCCCGTCCGGCATCCGGCGCTTCAGCGCCCAGCCGTCGTCGATGTTGATATAGCGATAGCCCTTGGCCGCCAGGCCGCTGTCGACGATCTGCTTCGCCGAGCCGAGGATCTTGTCCTCGTCGATGTCGGTGGCGAAGGCGTTCCAGGTGCTCCACCCCATGGGCGGCGTGGCCGCGCGGCCGGCGGTATAGGCCGTCCAGCGTCCGGTCGGCGCCAAAGGATCGCTCTGCGCCGCGGCGACGGACGGTCCAAGAAGCGCGGCGATCACCCCCGCGGTCAGCAGCTTCCTCATCGTTTCCCGCGCCGTCTTTTTATCGGTTGCTGAACGGCTCGGCTGTCGCAGCCCAAACGCTCACTGTGAGCGCGATGTTTACTCTGACAAAATCAGCCGTCAACATACGCTCCGTCGCGCGCACGTCCGGCCAAGCGTTCCCTGGCCTGGCGCTCCACCTCGCACCGAAGACGCCAGGGCTTTCTAGCGATGCGGACGCCGACCCGAGATCGACGACAATAACACCGACAAATATGGATTGTCGTAGCGGCGCGCCTGGGCCTAAATCCCTCCCATGGGCGGGCTTTCCGCTCGGTATGGCCCGCGCGATACGCAACGGCCGGAAGACCATACTCCCAGATCGGCGACGTGAAGATCACCGCTGGGCGATGCATAAAAAATTGTTACCGGTAACAAGGGAGGAACTGGAATGCCAAGGATCGTCGCCGCCTCGCTGTCCATAGCCGCGTGTTCGATATTCGCGATCGCGACCGCCCAGGCCCAAACGCCGCGGCTGAGTCCGGACCAGACGCTCGAGGCCCCAGGCCTCAGCGTGATCGTCGAGCAAAATCACTTCAGCCCGATCTTCTTCGACGAGAAGAACGCCGGCATCCAGATCGTCCTGCATGGCGAGCGGATCGCCACCGACGGCGAGGTCCGCCTCAATCCGACGCCCGAACAATGGGACCCGGTGCCGATCTTCGGCGAACGCACGCTCGGCGAGACGCCGGGTCAACTGGTCGTGAGATCGAGCTATCCGAAGGAAAAACTGAACTACCGCGTGAAGGTGACCCCCGAGGACGGCGGTTTTCGCATCGCGGTGGATCTCGACGCCCCGCTGCCGCCGGAGCTTGTCGGCAAGGCCGGCTTCAATCTTGATTTCCTGCCGACCGCCTATTTCGGCAAGACCTATCTGATGGGCGAGCGGCCGGGCCTGTTCCCGCGCAATCCCAACGGCCCCATGGCGACCGACGGCTCGGGCGATCCCCAGCCGATGGCCTCCGGCGCCCGCAGCGTGACCCTCTCGCCGGAAGACCCCAAGACCCGGGTCACGATCACCGCCAACGCGCCGCTCGCCCTCTATGACGCGCGCAATCGGGCGCAGAACGGCTGGTTCGTCGTGCGGTCCATGATCGCCGCCGGAGCCAAGGAAGACGCCGTCGTCTGGCACGTGCGCCCCAATGTCATCCCGGGCTGGACGCGGGCGCCCGTCGTCTCCTTCAACCAGGCCGGCTACACGCCGCAGCGCGGCAAGGTCGCGCTGATCGAGCTGGATCCGAATTTCAAGGCGCCGGCCGAGGCTACGCTGGTCAAGCTGACCGACAGCGGCGAGAAGGCCGTGTTCAGCGCGCCGGTCCAGCCGCGCGGCAAGTTCCTGCGCTACAACTACGCAGCGTTCGACTTCTCCAGCGTGCGCGAGCCCGGCGTCTACGCGATCTCCTACGCCGGGCAGACGACCAATCCCTTCCCGATCGCCGCCGACGCCTATTCGCGGATCTGGCAGCCTTCGCTGGACACCTATCTTCCCGTCCAGATGGACCACATGACCGTGCGGGAGCAGTACCGGGTTTGGCAGCGCGCCTCGCACCTCGACGACGCGGTCCAGGCTCCACCCAATCACGTCCATTTCGACGGCTATCGCATGGGGCCGAACCTCGACTTCCCCTTCAAGCCGGGCGAGCACATCCCGGGCCTGGCGGTCGGCGGCTTCCAGGACGCCGGCGACTACGACATCCAGACCCCGCAAAACGCGCAGGTGGTGCGTGATCTCGTCTGGACGCGCGAGCTCTTCGGGCTCGACTGGGACGAAACCAGCGTCGACGAGAAGGCGCGCGAGGTGGAGATCCGCAAGCCGGACGGCGCGCCCGACGCGCTCCAGCAGGTCCGCCACGGCGTCGTGCAACTGCTCGCGCAGTACAAGGTCTTCGGCCATTCGATCGTCGGCATCATCGACCCGAAGCTGCGCCAGTACGCGCACCTCGGCGACGCCGCCTCCCAGACCGACGGCAAGCTGTACGACGCCGCGCTGGGGCCGAACGAGGTCCGGGGCGACCACTCGGGCGTCCCTGACGATCGCTGGGCGTTCACCACCGCCTATCCGGCCAATGACCTGATGGTGGCCGGCAGCCTTGCGTCGGCCAGCCGCGCGCTGAAAGACTTCGACCCGGCGATGTCGGCCGAAGCGCTGTCCGCCGCCAAGGCGCTGTGGACCAAGCGCGAGGGCGAGGCCGCCAACGGCAGCGACGGCCGCGACGACAGCGGGAACATGTCCCGCTTTCTCGACCTGGCCAAGGTCGCCGCGACGGTGGAGCTGATCCTCACCACCAAGGGCGACGCGGTCTATACGGCGCGGCTGCGCGCCCTGATACCGGCGATCGAGGCGAACTTCGATCGCGTCAGCGGCGTCGCCGTGCGCGCCCTTCCCTATATGGATGCGAGCTACAAGGCGCGGATCAGGACCCTGGTGAGCGCCGCCAAGTCGCGGGCCGACACCGGACTGGCGGGCAACCCCTTCGGCGTCCCGGTCGGCATGGGCTCATGGGCGGGGTCCGGCGAAGTCGCCGGCTTCGGGATCAACATGTACCTGATGCACAAGGCGTTCCCGGACCTGATCGGACCGGAATACACCCTGCACGCCCTGGACTACATGCTCGGCCGCCATCCCGCGAACAACCTGTCCCTGGTCTCGACCGTCGGGACCCGCTCGAAGCTGAACGGCTACGGGCACAACCGCGCGGACTACGGCTTCATCCCTGGCGGGATGGCGCCGGGCGTGCTGGTCATCAAGCCGGACTTCCCCGAAATGATGACCGACTGGCCGTTCTTGTGGTTCGAGAGCGAATACACGGTGAGCTCCACCACCGCCTATATCCTCGCGGCCAAGGCGGCGATCGCGGCCACCGAGGACTCTCGCTAGAAGTCAGACCCAGGTCGCCACGGAGACGGCTCCGTGGCGACCTTCGATGTCGGGCTGCTTCGATTTTGGGACCGCGAGCTTCCTCCGGAAACCGCGTGACGCCCGCCGAGCTCAGACGCCGGAGAAGTCGCCCGCCTCGTTCAAGGCGGCCTCCAGCGCCTGCAGCAGCCTCGAACGGGCCTCTTCGCTGGGGGCCTCCTGGATCTTGGCGTTGAGCCGGGCGAACAAGTCGGCGCGCTGGTTGTGCCAGTCCAGGGCCGCGGCTTTTCCCGGCTGAAGTCGCGGCGGGCCGCCGGGGACCTGATGCGCCTCGGACCGGGTCAGTTCAAAGGTCTCGTCGAGAACGGGGATGGCGATGCGCGCGGCAGGAAAGCCCGCCTGCTCCAGGCGTTCGGCCAGACCGGTCAGGGCGCCCGGCTCTCCGTGCGCCAGGAACACCTGCCCGGTGATCGGCTGACGCTCCAAGGCCCAGCGCACCAGGCCCTTGGCGTCGGCATGGGCCGAATAGACGTCCAGCACCCTGATCCGCGCCTTGACTTGAAAGTCATCGCCCTGGATCCGCACCAATTTCTTGCCGTCGACCAGCAGGCGGCCAAGCGTGCCCGCCGCCTGGAAGCCGGTGATCAGCACGGTCACCTCGGATCGCCATAAAAGGCGCTTGAGATGCCGGCGGATGCGACCGGCGTCGCACATGCCGCTGCCCGCCAAGATGATATGCCAGTCGCGCACCTTCTCCAGCTGATCGCTTTCCTCGGGCTTCATCAGGTAGTGCAGGTTCGGGGCGTGGCGGAGCGGGGTGAACGGGTTGACCTCCGTATCCCGGTTCCATCCCCGATCGAGGAAGACGTCGGTGGCCTCGATGGCCAGGGGCGAATCCAGGAAGATCTCGCCATGCGGCGCCTCGCCCGATTCCATCACCGCCAGGAGATCCAGCAGCAGTTCCTGAGCGCGGCCGACCGCGAAGGTCGGCATCAACAACGGCCCGCCGGCGGCGTGGGCCTGACGCAGTTCCTCGGCCAGCAGCCGGCGCCGTTCGGCGGTGTCGGCCAGATCACGCTCGCGGTCGCCGTAGGTCGACTCCAGCACCAGGTGATCGACGCCCGTCGGTCCGGTCGGCTCGGGGAGGTAGGCCTGACCTCCGGCGCCCAGGTCGCCGGAGAACAGGATCCGTTCGGCGTCTTCGTCGGGCCCGACGATCACCTCGATCGAGGTGGCGCCCAGCATATGGCCCGCGTTCCAGAAGCGGGCCCTCACGCCGGGGACGATCTCGGTGATCTCGTCGAGCTTGACCTTCTCGAACAACTCCATCGTCCGGGCCGCGTCCTTGGCCGTGTAGACCGGCTCGACCCGTGGGCGACCGCGCTGCTGGTTGCGTCGATTGAGATGGAAGACTTCGCTTTCCTGGATCTCCCCGGCGTCGGCCAGCATCACCTCGCACAGGGCCCGGGTCGGGGCCGTGGCGTAGATGGGCCCCTTGTAGCCCGCGCGCATCAGCTTCGGCAGCATGCCCGAATGGTCGATATGGGCGTGGGTCAGCAGCACCGCGTCGATGGCGTCCACGTCGAAGGGAAAGGGGTCGTAGTTGAGAGCCTTCAGGGTCTTGGAGCCCTGGAACATGCCGCAGTCGATCAGAAGGGTGAAGCCTTCGCCGCTGAGGCGGGCGCAGAAGCCCGTCACGCATTCGGCGGCGCCGTGAAAGGTCAGGCTCAAACTCATGGGACTACTTTCTTCTGGTCTGCTCGAATGAACGAAGCCGCGACAGGCCTGCCGTCCAGCCGCCGCTCAGCATTGCGGTGACCAGCACGACGATCGCGAGGGTCGGGTCGGCGCCGCCACCTTGAAGACCGCGGCCACCGGCGCGACGCTCAGGATCACCGCCAGCAGGGCGACGATCGCCGACGCGATGATCCAATAGGCGCGCCGATGGGGCGACAGCAGCTTGCCCGACGCGGCCGCGTCGGCCAGGGCCAGGATCAGATTACCCAGCACCAGGGTCGTGAAGGCCGCGCCCCGCGCCTGGTCCTCGGGATAGTTCCGCAGGGCCCAGATATAGACGCCCAGAACCCCGCCCAGGACGGCCAGTCCCTGGAGGAGGGCCAGGCCGATTTGCTTCCAGCCGAACAGCGGCTCGTCACGACGGCGAGGTGGGCGCTTCATCGCCCGCGCCTCGCTGGGCTCGGCCTCGAAGACCAGGGCGCAGATCGGGTCGATGGCCAGCTCCATCAGCACGACATGCATGGGAAACAGCAGGGACGGCAGACCCAGCAGGATGGGGGCCAGCGCCAGGCCAGCGATCGGCACGTGGATGGCGGTGACATAGGTCAGGGCGCGGCGCAGGTTGGTGAAGATCCGCCGACCCAGGCGCACACCGCCGACGATGGAGGCGAAGCTGTCGTCCAGCAGGACGAGATCGGCCGCCTCGCGCGCGACGTCCGTTCCCTTCTTGCCCATGGCGATGCCGATGTGCGCGGCCTCCAGCGCCGGAGCATCGTTGACGCCGTCGCCGGTCATGGCCACGACTTCTCCGTCCGCCTTCAGGGCCTCGACCAGTCGCAGCTTCTGGGCGGGCGCGATGCGGGCGAAGACCCGGACGCCGCGCAGACGCTCGCAGAGGGCGGCGAAGGACAGTTCCTCGATCTCGGATCCGAGCAGGACGCCTGCCGAGGTGTCCAGTCCCGCCGCCTTGGCGATGGCCAGGGCCGTGGCGGGATGGTCGCCGGTGATCATCACGACGGCGACGCCCGCCGCGCGCGCCTCGGCCAGGGCTTGCGGCACGTCCCGGCGCAGCGGATCGATGAAGCCGATCAGTCCGCCGAACGTGAAGGCGACGGTCCGAGGATCATCATCCGCGAAACCGCCCTCCACACGGGCCGAAGCCACGCCCAGGACCCGCAGCCCCTGCCGCGCATAGTCCTCGACCACGGCTTGCAGGCGCGCGATCTCGGCGGCGGGCAGCCGGCACAGATTGAAGATCGCCTCGGGCGCCCCCTTGGCCGCGGCGATCCGCGCCTCGCCGGCGCGACGCCAGACCTGGACGACCGCCAGCAGTTCGGGCCGCAGGGGCCAGGCGCGCTCGGGCTCGCCCTGGGTAACCTCCCCGTCGACCAACGCGTCCATCGAGAGGTGACGCACCGCCTTGTCCATCGGGTCGATCGGTCGCACCGCCGAGGCCAGGGCGGCCAGCTCCAGCAGGTCTCCGGCCGCGCCCTCGATGGGGCGCGCCGCCTCGACGGCTATGTCGCCGGCCTCCGTCCACAGGCGGGCGACCCGCATCTGGTTTTCGGTGAGGGTCCCGGTCTTGTCGACGCAGAGCACCGTGGCGCCGCCCAGGGTCTCGATGACCGCGCTTCGCCGCGTCAGCACCTGGTGGGTCGCCAGCCGCCACGCGCCCAGCGCCAGGAACACGGCCAACACCATGGGAAACTCTTCGGGGATCAGCGAGATCGCCACCGTCACCCCGGCCAGGACGCCGCCGATCCAATCGTGACGCAACCATCCGTAGGCGACCGCGACGAGCGCGCAGAATCCCAGGGCCAGCGCGCCCAATATGGCGACAAGGCGTCCGGCGGTCTTCTGCAGCGGCGTCGGCTCGTGATCGATCGCCGCGAGCGATGCGCCGATCTGGCCGAGCGCCGAGCGCGGCCCGGTGCGGGTCACCCGCGCGACGCCCTGTCCGCGGACCACGAGCGTGCCGGCGAAGAGATCGGGGGAGCCATCCGCCCCCGGGGCCGGATTGGGCGCGCCGACATCGTCGGGCCCGGCGGGCGGCTTGGTCACCGGCGCCGACTCGCCGGTCAGGGCGGACTCGTCGACGGTGAGCACCTCGCCCCCGACCAGTCGGGCGTCCGCCGGCAGACGTTCGCCCTCGCCGATCAGCAACAGGTCGTCGGGAACGACGTCGCGCGCGGCGACCTGCCGTTCTACGCCGCCGCGAATGACCCGGGCCAGGGGCTGGGCCAGATCGCGCAAGGCGCTCAACGCCCGTTCGCTGCGCGCCTCCTGCAGAACCACCAGTCCCACCGAAGCCAGGGCTCCGGCGGTCAGAAAGAGCCCTTCGCCCAGGTCGCCGAGCACCAGGTAAAGGACCGCCGCCCCGACCAGCAGCAGGAACATCGGCTCGCGCAAGGTCTCGCCGAGGATTCCGGCCAGACCGCGCCCCGTCGCGTGCGGCAGTTCATTGGGACCGACGGCGACCAGACGCGCGGCCGCCTCCGCCTCGTCCAGGCCGCGCAACAGTTCGACGGTCATGCAACCATCCTCCTCGAGGGGCTCGGTGAGCGACTCAGTGCGAGAGGAAGAGCGGGACCTTTGGCGCGTGCAACATGTACTCGGTGGCGCCGCCGAGAATGAACTCCTGGAGGCGCGATCGACCATAGGCGCCCATCACCAGGAGGTCGGTAGGGGTCTTCGCCAAATAGGCTTCAAGGCTTTCGCCAATCGACACGCCCTTCCCATCGACCTCTTCGGCGACGGCGGCGACGCCGTGGGCCTTCAGGTGACGGACGGCCTCGGCGGCGAGGCCGGCGACGGCGGCCGGCTTCTCATTGATCACCGTGAGCACGCGAACCTCGCCGGCGCGCGCGAGGATGGGCAAGGCGTCGGCCAGGGCGCGGGCGGCGCACCGGCTCCCGTCCCAGGCCACCACGACCGAGCCGAGCTTGGCGGCCGGCAAGCCTCCGCGATAGACCAGAACCGGCCGCCCCGAGCCGAAGACGGCGCTGGTCGCCACCTCGGCCTGGCCGTCCAGCGGTCCGCCCAGCGGCACCAGACACAGGTCGCGGGTCCGGGCGCGCGCCGCCACATGGTCGGCCACGGCGTAGTATTCCACGGTCTCGATCAGGGCTTGGCCGAGCACCCCGGCGTCCCGAGCCTGAGCGGTGAAGGCCGCCAGGCTGGCGTGGCCGTTGGCCAGAACTCTTGGCCTGCTCGTCGACCGCCATGCTGCTCAGCCCGATCAGGTAGTCGGCGATCCGATTGCTGTGGACAGGAAACCTCACCCCCACCGCCAGGGCCGAAACCCGGCCGCCGATCAGTCGGACAAAGCCGACCGCGCCCTCGATCGCCTCGGGCGGCGTTGCGTCAGGATAGGTGTCGACGTGAAGCAGGATGTCGTTGAGGCTCATCCGTGAAATCCATTTTCTTTGGCCGAGCCGATCGTATCGACAAGCCCCATGACCAATACAGCGTCGGGCGGGCGGGCCGTCGTCACCTTGACGCAAGTCAATTCGCGCCGTCGCGACTTCGGCCCCAGGGACGGACGGGCCCTCCATTTCCCGTCATGACGCGGGCGCCAGCAGGGCGCCAAGCCAGGCCGCGCCGGCGACCAGGAACAGACCTGGCGCGACCCGCCAGGCGAAACCGCGCTGCCCGCCCGAAAAGGCGAAGACCAGCTTGGTCAGGGTGTTGGTCGAAAGCCCGGCGAGAATAGGTAGCACGGCTTGCTCCGGGGTCATCCGGCCCGACCCGACCAGGGACGCGATCGAGATCGCCGCGGCATGAGTGTCGACCAGGCCCGCCAGGGCCGCCCCGGCGACGGCTCCGGCCGCTCCGAACCGTTCGCGAAGCGCCGCGGAAACGACAAGGATCGCCGCCAGGGTCACGGCGAAGGTCAGGGCCGTCGTAAGGCTGAAGGCCTGGCCCGGATCGGGGTCGTCACGGGCGGGTTGACGCAGCGCCAGGCGCGTGAACGCCGCGCCATAGGCCACCGCCGCCAGGCCCGCGCACAGCAGCGGTCCGGCCATGACCCGCAGGGTCGGCAGGCTGGTGACGGCGATCACGAGCGTCATCTGGACGATGGTGGCGACCGTCGACAGCACCGCGCCCGCCACCGCCGCCGAGAGCGCCGCCGACGTCGCCGCCGCTCGTCCGGCCATGGCCCCGATCGTCGCCGTGCTCGAAATGAAGCCGGAAGCCAGCCCGGCCAGGGGCAGACCCCACCGGGCGCCGAGCGCGCGCACCGCGACGTGGCCAGCGGCGCCGATGGCCAAGACCAGGACGACGACGACCCAGACCGAGCGAGGGTTGAGGGCCAGGAACGGCCCCATCGCGCGATCGGGCAGCAAGGGCAGGACGATCAGGGTCGCGCCCGCCAGGATCAGGGCGTCGCGAACCTCGTCCGGGGTCAGGACCTGGCTGACGAAATGATGCAGCGGGGTCCGGGCGGCCAACAGGATCGCGACGACGACCCCGACACAGGCGGCGACACCAGGCGAAAGGATCGCCAGCCCGCCCACCAGGACCGACAAGATCAGGGCGACCTCCGTGGTCAACCCGGCGTCCGGCTCGGCGCGGGCCCGCCAATAGCTCAAGGCCGCCAGAACGGCGACCCCGGCCGTGACGACCGCCAAAAGCATCGGCCCGCCGACCGCCAGACTGACCGCTCCGGCCAGGGAGGTGACCGAGAAGGTGCGGATCCCGGCCGCCGAGGACGAGGCTCGCGCCTGCTTGCGACGCTCGCGCTCGGCGCCGATCAGCAGGCCGACTCCAAGAGCGACGGCCAGGTTCAGGATGGGGACATCAGGAATGGGGCTGGCTCCGATGGCGCGTGCTCAAGACTAGGATCGGTTCAGTGCTAGACCTTTCCCGCCGAAACGACAAAGGCCCGGCGGGGGGTCCCGCCGGGCCTTGTCTCGTTCGGTGCGCCCTGGATCAGAAGAAGCGTTCGCCGATCCGGATCGTGTCGCCCGGCGCCACCTGGGTCGACGGCTCGAGCGCGCCCTTCGCTTCGGTCGTTTCGCCATTGTGCTTGATGTAGACGCTCTTCTTGTCGGCCCGGTAGGTGAAGCCGCCCGCAGTGGCCACCGCGTTCAGAACCGTCAGGCCGGCGGTGTAGGGATAGGTGCCCGGCTTTCCGACCTCGCCCAGGATATAGAACGGGCGGAAGGTCAGGACCTCGGCGCTGACGCGCGGCTCCTTCAGATAGCCGTCGCTCAGCGACTTCTGCACGGCGTCCTGGAACTGGCCGACGGTTAGACCGCCCGCCTTGATCTCGCCGATCAGCGGCAGCGACATCAGCCCGCTGCCGGTGACGAAGAATTCGCCCGACAGGGTGGGCTCGCCGTAGACGGTCACCCGGACTTTGTCGCCGGCGCCGAGCAGGTAGTCCATCGACTGCGCCGCCGGGACGGGCGTGTCGCTGACCAAGGGTTGCTGGGCGCGCGCCACGCCACCCCAGCCGCCGGCGGCGATACAGACGACCAGCGCCAGCATCGAAAAGAGGCGCGAGAGTTTCGAAACAACGATCATCGCGAAGCGTCTCACCTTGAACGTTTAGAACCTGGGGACTTCTCAGGCCTAAAAATCAAAATGCCACATCGCACGTGACCGTGACATGAACAAGATCAAAACTCAGGCCGCGCGCGCTTTACTGAACTGAATGATCTTAGGCTCGCCGCCATCAAGTCTAACGGCGGTCAGGACGCCGGTCGCATAGGCGCCTGTGTCGACATTGATCCGCTGGCGTCCGACGAAAGCCTCCTCGACCGGCGTGTGGCCGTGGACGACGGTAGCCTTCAGCCCGTGCGGGTTGTCGAGGAATTCGTTGCGGATCCACAGCAGGTCGGCGGCGACCTGGCGCTCCAGCGGCAGACCCGGGCGCACGCCCGCATGGACGAAGACATAGTCGCCATAGACGACCACCAGTTCCAGTTGGCGCAGGAAGGTCTCGTGGGCCGGTGGGAGGGCGGCGCGGAAGGCCTGACGGGCCTGCTCCCAGACCTCCGGCTCAGCGCGGCCGACCGGGCGCTGCACGCCGTAGGACGTCAAGGTCTCGCCGCCGCCATATTCGATCCAGGAGGGTCCCGCCATCGGATCGTCGAGGAAGCGCAGCAGCGTCTCCTCGTGATTGCCCATCAGGGTGCGGAATTCGAAGCGGCCCTCGGCGGCCTGCGCTTTCAGCAGGATCAGCCGATCGATCACCGCCGAGGACTGAGCGCCGCGGTCGACATAGTCGCCCAGCATGACCAGCACCGGCGGGTCCTCGCGGCCCGTGGCCCGATAGTCTTCGGTCACCGCCCCGATCAGGCCGTCCAGAAGGTCGAGCCGCCCGTGCACGTCCCCCACGGCGTAAACCATTCGACCGCCCGTGGACGACGCGTGGCGCGGCTGGGACTTCGGACGAAGAGGGACTTGAACATCGGACTCGTCAGGACGGCGACAAACGCCAGGACCAAGAACCCTGATTTTGCCCCAGCCGACGACGTAGTTCAACGGCGCATGCAGCAGTTAATTCGCAATTCATCATGCTCATTTCCCCTCAATTTACTAAGTATATTTCCCATTCATTGTAGTTAATTTTAGAATTACCACAGTTAAACATTCGGATTATACCATCTAAATTCAGCTCAAATTTGCGCCGCGAATGAATACTGACCTCACGAACACAGCGAGGTCAGCATGTTCAAGGCACGTAACATTGTTCTGGGACTCGTCAGCGCCATCGCCATGATGGCTGGCGCCAACGCTCAGGCCGGCTCGGCCCCGTTCATGCCGCGCGGCGAAGGCGTCGGCGCTCCGATGGGTTTCGCCGACCTGTGCCGCCGCGACACCAACGCCTGCGGCGCGCCGGCGAGCCAGCTGGCCTTCTTGGGCGGCGCGGTCGGCCTGATCGCGACCTCTTCGGTGGGCGCGCCCTCGCAACATCATTTCGAGGCCGCCGCGCCGACCGCGTCGACCGACGAGGACGGGGCGAACCTGATCACGGTGGAGATCGTCCGGGCCTGGACGCCCGCCACGGTCGAGGACTTCGTCGCCGCCGGCCAGGCGCGGCCTGCCGCCGCCGCGGTCGTCACGACGCCCGCCGCCGCCGTGAACGCGCCCCAGGGTCTCGCCTGGACCACGCGCACCGACCGCGAACAGATGAAGCTGCTGAATCAAGTTCAACCAGCTGGTCAATCGCACGGTCAAGAAAGCTACGGACCAGGATCTCTATGGCGAGCTCGAATACTGGTCTCTGCCGCGACTGGTGAACGGCAAGCTCTACGGCGACTGCGAGGACTATGCGTTGGAGAAGCGCCGTCAGCTGATCGCGGCTGGCGTGCCGGAAACGGCCTTGTCCATGGCCGTCGCCTTCACGGCCCGCGGCGAAAGCCACGCCGTGCTGATGGTCTCGCTAGAAAGCGGCGACTGGGTGCTGGACAATCTGACCCCTTGGGCGACCCCCTGGGGAGACCTGAACTATCGCTGGGTCGAGCGCCAGATCCCCGGCACGGCCCTGTGGACCACGGTCACCTGATCGACCGTCAGGCCTGAATGCGAAAACCCCCGGACCTGATGGTCCGGGGGTTTTCTCGTTGAGCCTCTTCGCACGAACGAAAACGCCCGCTCGACGATGAGCGGGCGTGCGGACCAGCCTTAGGATCGGCCTGGCGTGAATGGAGAGCCTAGAAGATGTGGGAGACGGTCAGCGCCAGGCGCCCCACAGCCCCGCCGAAATGATCGCGCCCATGCCCAACCCCAGCAGTGGGGAGGCGTTTGACGCGAGTTGGCGCGACGGCTTCGACTTGGGCAAACGAGATCTTGGCTTCAATCATCGATCACACTCCTGATGCGATGACTGTAATGCGGCGCAGCTAATCGCCCGTGAATGAACAGAGTCTACGCGCGTTAAGCATATATGTGAGGTCCGTGGATTTTTCCCGGCGACGCTGTACAGCGTTTGCGCTAGCCTGAGGTCGTCGGAACTGGAAACCAGTCGCGACGCGGTGGGGAACTCAGAGGGTTGTCTGGTGGACGGGGGAGGCCATATCGAATTTCTCTCGCCAGAATTGCATGGTCCGCTGCCGCGGGTAGCCGTGGATCCCCGCAAGCGCGCGCTGGACGTCGTGGCCTCCGCCTTGTTGTTGCTGCTGTTCGCGCCGCTCCTCCTGCTGGCGGCTCTGCTGGTCAAGCTTGAGTCCCCCGGTCCCGCCCGCTTCCGACAGACCCGTGGCGGCCTCGGCGGCGCGCGCTTCCAGATTGCACCATGCACTGTCGCGAGGACGGGCCCGAACTGACCCAGGCGCAGCGCGGCGACAACCGGATCACCCGGATCGGCCGCCTCCTGCGCGCCAGCAGCATCGATGAGCTGCCTCAACTGCTGAACGTGCTGCGCGGCGACATGTCCCTGGTCGGTCCCCGCCCCCATGCCGCGGCCCACGACGAATATTACGGCGTGCGCATTCCGGACTACTACGCCCGCTACCAGGCGCGGCCGGGCCTGACCGGCTGGGCTCAGGTCAAGGGACTGCGCGGCGGCACAGAGACGATCGAGGCCATGCGTCGCCGGGTCGAGGCCGATATCGACTACATCCAGACCTGGTCGATCCTGAAGGACGCCCAGATCGTCCTTCTCACCATTCCCAGCCTGCTGATCGCCGAGAACGCCTACTGCGCCTTGGTCTGGGCCAGGGAAAGGCGTTCGGCGACGATCAGGAACGCCAGCGCGAGTTGGCCCGAAGGGCTGCTGATGGTGCTGACCACGCTCCTCAGACGCCACTCGCCGCCAGGCCGGCCAAACTCGATACGCGCCTGATAGACGACCTGATCGCGCACGGCGTCCGACAACTCGGGCCAGTGCTCATAGGCCAGGCGCGTTCGACTCCGGAAGAGGCTGGTCTGCAGCGGAGCGACGGCGAACGAACGGCTGAGCGCGACATTGGCCGCGGCGATGTCGCCCCGCTGGAAATCGACGGCCGCCTTCCGGAGCCACGCGGCGCCGGATCCCGGACGCAGGGCGACTTCGCGACGGCTGAGGCCTTCCAGACGCGCCCGCGCCGTCGACCCCGCCGGGGAGGCAAGACCCGCCTCGATGCTGCTCGCCAGAACCTCCGCCGAAGCCGTCGGCATGGCGGAGAGGTCGCCGCCAAACCGTGACGCCGCCAAGGGAAGGGCGAACAACAGGGCGATCACGAGGGCGACGCCCGCAAAAGCCGTCGTTCCCCAGTCAGCCTTTCGCTCGGCTCGCGCGCGACGCGGCGCCGAGGTCGCGGTCATCGCGCCGAGCCCCACGGCGAAGACCGCCTGCAGAGCCGGCACCTGAACGGCGAAATCCGAGAGGCCATGCAACAGGACGACCACCGTGGCGGCGATCGTGGCGCGCGCCAGCGCTCCGATCGTGCCCGGCCTGATCGCGTCCTGTCCGACACGCCAGAGCGCGGCGAGCAGCCAGGCCAGCATGACGACGGAGCCGACGATCCCGGCCTCCTCCAGCCATTGGAGGTAGAGGTTGTGCGTGGCGCGCACGTCGAACAGGACGTTCAGGTTCCCGGTGGTGGTGATCAGCTGATTGACGACCGGAAATGACCCGAGACCGAACCCGAACCAGGGCGAAGACTGAAAGGCTTGCCAGTGAGCGTCGAAGATCGCCTTTCGAACGGCGACGTCGCCGTCGAGATGCTCAAGCCGCGCGGCCGTCAGATCGGCGCTGCGCATGGCCACGCCAATGACGATCAGCAGGGCCGCCGCGCCGCCAACGATCGCGATGGCGCGAACCCGTCGCCCCTGGGCCAGCACTTGCCATGTCAACAGCACCGCCAGACCGACCACGGTGGCGAAGATCCGCCCGCGAGGCTGTCAGCGCCAGGGCGACGGCGAAGACCGCCGCGGCGGCCAGGCTCAGGCTGGCGTTCAGGTCCATCCGGTCGAGACGCAGGGCGGCGCCCGCGCGCTGGATGGCCTGGGAGAAGAACATCACGGCGAAGACAACGCCTACGCCCATCAAGGTGGCGACGGAGTTGGGGCTGAACAGGGTCGCCGTCAGACGTCGCCCGGCGCGCAGGCTGACATGGTCGATGATCGCTATCGCCGCGAAGGCCGCGAGCCCGAGCAGCAGCCACCAAACCAATGTCCTGCGCCGGGTCTCCGACGCGCCGACAATGCGGGCGGCCAGGAACAGGCAGGCCAAGTTCACGAGGCTCACGAGATTGAGCATGAGGGCGGAGCGGTCGACGGTGATCGCACCGCCATTCCGGTCCAGATAGCTCCAGACGGGGTGCGCGCCGCCGGGCCCGAACGGCGTCAGGGACCAGGCCGTGACGACCAGCAAGCCGATGAACAAGAGACCGGGCCAGGGCGCGGTCAGAACGCTGGGGACCTTTCGCGCCCAACCGCAGGTTCGCAGCAGGATCAGGAGAAAGGCGGCCTGGAGCACGCCGAAGACAGCGGCCATCGCCACGTCACTGGCCCCGAATGCGATGATCTCGGCCAGGACCAGAACAACGAGGGCGCCGATCGCGACGCCCTCGGAGGTCTGCAATTTTCGCGTCCTGGCCGCCCCGGGCGAGGACGCTCCCCCGCCCGTGCGTGTCCTAGTCCGCATAGTACTTTCGATAGTTCGCGTAATAATAATAGGAGTTGCCGTAGCCGTAGCGGGACTGGGCCTTCAGATCCATCTGTGTCAGGGCCACGCCTGCGATGAAGGCGCGCGTGCCCTGCAGCAGGGCCAGGGCCGACTGCACGGCCTTTACCGGCGTCTTCTTCCAACGGACCAGCATCACCACCGCGTCGGCGTGCGGCGCCAGAATGCGGGTGTCGGCGATAGCCAGCAACGGCGCGGTGTCCAGCAGCACGATCTCGTAGCGATCGCGCAGGTCCTGCAGCAGCTTGTGCATGGCCGACGAACCGAGCACGTCGCGCGGCGTGTAGGCCGACTTGGCCAGCGGCAGGATGTGCGCGCCGCTCTCATCCGTGATCACGGCCTGATCCAGGGTGGCGACGCCGTTGAGGACCTCCAGCAGACCGATCGAGGCCGGCTCCTTGAGGAACTGGCTGATCGAGCTCTGGCGCAGGTCGCAGTCGACCACCACCACCTTGGCTCCCGAGGTCGCCAGGGTGCGGGCCAGGCAGAAGGTCGTCGTGGTCTTGCCTTCGCCCGGCAGGGACGAGGTGACCGCGATGACCTTCACGGGCTCGCCCACCTTCGAAAACAGGATCGAGGCGCGCAGCTTGCGCAGGCTTTCGGCGAAGCTGGAGAGCGGCTTGGCCAGAAGATAGTCGGCCGGCGTCATGCCCTTCAGAATCTTGCGTCATCGACCGTGGTGCCCAGGGTCGGGACGGCGCCGAGATAAGGCAGGCCCAGACGGCGCTCGACCTCGTCCTCGGTGAACAGGCCCGCCATCAGGATCTCGGCCAGGACGATCGTGGCCACGCCCGCGCCCAAGGCCAGAACCAGGCCGAGCGCCAGGTTCAGCGATGGTTTCGGATAGCTGGGGCCGGTCGGGATCTTGGCCGGCGACACCACCCGGGCGTCGGCCTGCTCGATGCCATCCGAGGCCGTGGTCTGCTTGAAGCGGGCCAGCAGGCTCTCGTACAGGGTCTTGACCGACTGCGCCTTGCGCTCCAGCTCGGCCAGACCGATGCTGGCGCGGTTGTTTCCCGCCAGCGTCCCCCTCGAGGCGGACACGCTGGACGCCACCGAACCGGTCCGCTGACGTGCGACCTGGGCCTGGGCTTCCAGATTGGAAATGATGCGGCGGATTTCGGCCTGGATCTGGCCGTCGATGTCGGCCAGCTCGCGCTTGGCCTTCAGCAGGTCCGGGTGACGATCTCCATAGCGTCCGCCGAGATCCGCCACCTGGGCGCTTTTCTCGGCCCGCTGCTTGCGCAGCTGCTGCACGACCGGCGAGTTCAGGGATTTACCGACATCCTCGCCCGTGCTGCCGCGCGCCAGCTGCTGGCGCGCGATGTTCAGGCGCGCATCGGTCTCGGCCTGCGCGGCGCGGCTCAGGGCCAGCTGCTGGTTCAGGCCGGAGATTTCCTGCTCGGTGAGAGTTGCGCCTTCGGCGCTGAGCAGGTTGTTGGCGATCTTGTACTGCTGAACCGCCGCGTCCGCCTGCTGGACCTGGTCGCGCAGCTCGCCGACACGGGTGTCCAGCCATTCATTGGCCTTCTGGGTCGCGTCGAACTTCGCCTCGAGCTGTTCGGTCAGATAGAGGTTGGCGAAAGCGTTGGCCAGTTCGGCCGCGCGCTTCGGATCGGTGTGGGTATAGTCGATCGCGATGAGATAGGTCAGGCCCGCGCGGCGAACCTTCAGCCCCCCCAGCACATTGTCGACGATACGTTCGCGTCGGCGCTGCAGCTCGATCGGATCCGTCGGCGTGGCCGTCGTGGGCGACGCCGCCTTCTTCAACGAGGAGAACCAGGCCTTCGCCCCCTTGGCCTGCGCGAGGTAGGGATTGAAGTAGGGGTCTTCCTCGAGCTTCAGATCCTTGACGACGCGCCCCGCCAGGGAGCGCGACTTCAGCACCTCGACCTCGGTGTCGACGACGGACGAATCCGCCGGCAGGCCCGAGAGCACCGCGCTCATATCGGTGACCTGTTCCCTGCGGACATCCAGCATCACCTGCGCGGTCGCGGTGTAGCGCGGCGTCTGTTGCAGGGTGAACAACACCACCGCCGCGAACACCACCACCGCCACCGCCGCGAAGAGTTGGAGCGTCGCCTGAACGTCGCGATCACGATGTTCAGGTCAAAAGACAACGCTCCGGTGTCATTCACCGGAGCGTTCGAAGTTTCAAAACCGGAGCCGTCCATGGATACTCTCAGCAATCGGCAAACCTTGCCGTTTTGTGGTCGTCGCTAGAACTGCAGCGCCACGGACGCAATCAGCTTGTTGTCCTTGAACGACGAAGCCTTGGCCAAGCCGCTCAGTTCCTGCTTCAGGTAGTTGTACGTCAGGAACAGGCCCACGCGACGGTTCAGCAGGTAGGTGGCCGTCGCCGAGAAGTTGTCGCGCTTGTCGCTGCGATCCACGCCCTTGTAGTTGTCCTTGCCGTGCGTGTAGGCGCCGGACAGCAGCACGTTACGCATCAGCTCGTGGTCGATCGACGCGCCGATGTTGTTGGAAATGAAGCCGGCCGAACCCGTCGCGGTCGATTCCTCGATCGTGCGCGAGCCGTTCAGGCCGACGGTCGTCAGTTGGGTCGGGAACCACTCCAGGCGCCCTGCGGCGCTGAACCCGCTGATGCTCTTGTAGAGGGCGCTGTTGTCGTAGGACTGCTTCATGTAACCGACCTGAACGTCGCCACGCACCAGATCAGACGCTTCGAAGTTGGCGCCGACACCCACGACATAGCCGTCCGACGAACGATCGGTCAGACCGCCAAGGTCATAGTCCTTCTTGTTGCCCGTGGCCGTCGCATAGACCGCCGTGTCCGGACTGACCGCGTATTCGGCCTTTGCACCGTAGTTCAGTTCGTTGCGGTCACGCGTGTTCTGATTAAACGCCGCGCCCTGGTCCTTGAAGTTGAAATCCTTGTCGTCAAGGCGGCCGGTCAGGCGCAGACGATTGAATTCCTTCACCGCGGTCAGGTTCGTGGTGGTGAGGTTGTACTCGACGGGCTTGGGCGTCGCGCCGGCGGGCGTACCGGCCGTGATCGCCGAGCGCGGCTCGATCAGGCGCTGATACTGAGCCGAGCCGGAGATGTTCGAGCCCCGCACCACATCAATGCGACCGTTGGCCGCGAGCGTATATTCTTCGGCGTTTTCGGTCTTTTCGTCGCCATAGCGTATGACGTTGCCGCCCGCGAAGAAGCCGAGCGCGTTGCGCGACCAGTTCGACCGGACGGCCACTTCCGGCTTCACGCGCCAGATATTGTCGTCGATCTTGCCCGCCGCCACGGCGTAGATGTTGTCGTTGTGCTCAAGGTCGACGGTCACGCGCGGATAGACGGTGAAACCGCCAGCCCTCTGGCCGGTCGCCTCATAGTCCGGTCGCGGGCGCTGACGAACGGAGACGTTCTTGTCACGCTTGAAGTTTGAACCGAGATCCTGCGCCTGAACAGCTTGTGGCGCGGTCAACGCGATACAGGCCGCAATGGCCGAGCACGTCAGAAGTCGCATAGCTTAATCCCCACCAAGGGTCGGTCGCCGCGCGTCGTGGCGCGCCAATCCGCCCGAATTTAAATCTTAGCCGCAGTAGGTCGCGATCACGCCCGCGCAGGGATCGAACGGCGCCGGGGCCACCGCCGTCTGCCCGGCCGCACCGGGAGGATTTGCCGTCGGCGGGTTGACGAGGCTGGGCGCGTCACCCGACGTGGTCGACGCGGTAATGATGGCGTTGACCTGCGCGACGACAGCGCTTCCGACCGCCGCCGGAACGGCGCCCGCCGCAACCGCGTCGTTGAGGGCGGCGCTAACGATGCCCGCCGGAGCCCCAGCCGCGATCGCCGCCTGCATGGCGGCGGCGACGGCGCTTTGAAGGATAGCGGACTGCTTGGCCTTGGCGGCGTCGACCTTATCCTGCGCGGCCTTTTTCTCAGTGGCGGTTGCGTTGGCCGGAAGCGCGTTCAAGGCGGCCTGAGCGGCGGCGCCTTCCGCCTGAGCATCCACGAACGCTTGCGACTTGGTCGCGTCCGTTACGGCCTTGGTGATCTGCGCGCGCACTTCCGCCCGCGTCGGCGCGGCGGCGTTCGCGACCGACAGGATGGTCGTCGGGCCCATGGAAAGCGGGGCAATCGCCATGATGGCGCCCAGGGTCAAGGCGCGTATGCGGTTAGAAGCCATGATTGCTCCCTCCAATTGAGCGGCGTCCCTTTAGGACAACGTGAATAAATGCTCTAGCCCAGATAACGCGGTCTCGTCTTTTCCTGGCGACACCGTTCCCCGAAGAACACACCCAAGGCGCAATCTATGGGAGAAAGATAAGTTGGTCGACGGTTTAGACTTAAAAACATGACGCGGTACCGCCGCCCAGCAGACGCACAGATAATATGCCGGGCGCATGGTTAGGCTTAGACTAACCATGCGGGACCGAAAATGGCAATGCTGCACTGCGATAATCTGCGGCCTGCCGGTATTCGATCGCTTTCGCGTCCGGGGCGATTAATTTGTCCGAATATTCCGCAATGGATCTGGTTGAGATTAAGCCGCCGCGACAGTCACGCCGGGAATTTGTCGCCGCTGCACAAGACATCCGTACCAGCCGAGACCGGCATAGGTCTCGTAGCCCGGCGTCAAAGCATAGCCGACCGTGATGTCGCCGTCGGCGTAGCTGCCCATCGCACCGCTGGACACATCCAGCGGAAACACCTCGGTCAGGACGCCCTGGTTGTCGGAAGAGGCCAAGACGCGACCTTTCTGGTCCAGCAGCATGACGCGCGAACGCTCGCGCTCCTCCGGTGTCAGGCGAACGCCATCCACCACGGCCTGGGCCGAGGCCGCCAGTCGAAATGGACGCCCAGCACGCCCAGGATCTTGCCCTTGGCCTGGCCGCCCTCGCGAATGGCCGTGGCGTAGGTGGCCACGGGCGCGTCGCCGAGGGTGCGAGCCTTCTCGATGTCACAGGCCACGAAGTCGTCGCCGGTCGCGGTGCGCATGCCGTCGCGGAACCACTTGGCGTCGGCGACGGACTGGCCGACCACGCCGGGATACTTGCCCGGCCGGCCATTGGCGACCACCCGCCCCTTGGTGTCGCAGATCCACAGGTCGAGATAGACGGTGTAGGCGTCGAGAATCACGCCGAGGCGCTCACTGGCGTGGCGGCTGGCGGCGGGATCGGCGTCGGCCAGGCAGGCGACCACCGCCGAGTTCGTGGCCCACCAGCGGACGTCGCAAGTCCGCTCATAGAGATTGCGGTCGACGATCTCGATGGCGTTCAAAGCCAGATCGGCCAGGCGCTGGCCGCGCATGTGACCCAGGATCGCCCCGCCGATCGCCGAGAGCTCGTCGAGGTCGGCCCGCACCTGACTTTCCAAGGCGGCGGCCACGGCGTCGATCTCGGTGGAGATCTTCTTGAATTCCTCGGCGACGATGGCGAAGCCCTTGCCGGCCTCGCCGGCGCGCGCCGCCACGATCAAGGCGTTGATCGACAACATCTTGGCCGCGCGGTTGACCCGGGCAATCTCACCGATCTTGGCGCCCGCCACGCTGGACAGACGCTCCGACAAATCCAGTATCCGTTCAGGACGAAGACTGACGTCTTGTTCCATCACAGGTAAGCCCCCACGCAAAACTTCCGTCTAATCGACTTACTTTACGCAAAATGACGCCCTCGTCATCGCCGCGCGATGACACCGTTGGCCACACTCAAACAGAGACGGACTTCGTTAACGAGAAAACGCCGGATCGCCTTCGATTTGGTTGCGCTTATAAAGACATCGCTCCTGGGCCGACTTATTCGAGCAGAGAACCAGCGCCGCTGATAATCCTCAGCTTTTCCATCCGCCAGTTCAAATCCGTTGAGACGCCTGGGCTCGGTCAGAATGAGGCTCGACATCCCCGACTGGCTGTTCACCCTGCCCGAGGCGGAATGCCTGCGCCGCTGCGCGCCCGATCACATCGCCGCCGGCGTGACCACCACCGACGACGGCCGCCGGATCACGAAGCCGCCCCTGCCGGACCGAAGGACAGCCAGCGTCCCATCAACGGCTGCTGTTCAACGCCCGGCTTGGCATAGTCGCAGACGCCTTCGGGGAAGATCTCGCGCAGCTGCGCCAGCTCCTCGGGCTTTAGCGGCTTGAGGTAGTGAACTGATGGGGTGGATGCCCCCTTCGAGCGGCATCGTATGATGCCATCCCGGCGCACTATGGCGCCGGCGAAGGAGGAGCATATGAGCGATATCCACATCCTCGCCATCGACCTCGCCAAGCGCAGCTTCCAAGTCTGCGCGACAGCGCCGGGAGGGGCGTGTGTGGATGCCCCCAGTTTTGCAAGGTGATTTTTTCGACGGCTCGACGGCTCGACGGCTGGGCTCGTATCGCTCGTGTGTCAGGCCTCATTGCGTGGCCTGAAGTCGCCACGGGCCGGTATGCAGTTCGAAGAACGAGGTCCACATCGGTTCAGAGAGCTGAGCCGCTCGAGCCCCGGGACTGGTTTCCTCGCCCTGAACATTGAAGTCCTTGCCGCATAGTCGTCAGTCGATCTCCTTGCCAGGGCCCAAGGGGCCCTCAGGCGGTCACCCAGTCGCTTCGATCGAAGGCGACAGGCTCACGCCATCCGATAGTTCTCCTGGCGGGTCATCATCGCCCAGACCATGCGCGCCATCTTGTTGGCCAAGGCGACGGCCGCCACCATGCGCGGCTTGCGGCCGAGCACCCGCCCAAGCCAGTTGTCCGGCAAACGCCCTTGCGCACGATCCATCGGATCCGGCTCATGGCGCCGACAATCAGCAACTTGCGGATGTCGGCCTGGCCCATCTTGCTGACCGAGCCCAGACGGGTCTTGCCGCCGGTCGATCGCTGTCGGGGGACAAGGCCCAGCCAAGCAGCAAAGTTTCGTCCGCTGGCGAAGGTGTGGAGATCTGGCGCGAACGCCATGATCGCGCCGGCGGTCACGGGGCCGATCCCCGGCACGGTGCAGAGCCGACGCATCGCATCGTCCGTCTTCGTCGAGGCGACGAGTTTGGAATGCAGCTCGTCGATCTTGAGCGTGAGCTGAGCGATCTGGTCCAGGTGCAGGCGAGCAACTTCGCGCACCACGTCGGGAAGGGCGACCGCCCCGTCGTCGATGATGCCGGTGACGGCTTTCAGGCTCGTGGGCCCTTGGGCCACGACCACCCCGAACTCGGCGAGGTGACCGCGTAGAGCGTTGATCAACTGGGTGCGCTGTCCCACAAACGACTGATGGGTTCGAAAGGCGACGGCGCGCGCCTGCTGCTCGGCGCTCTTCACGGCCACGAAGTGCAGGCCCGGACGCAAGGCGGCTTCGGCGATCGCCGCCGCATCGGCCGCATCGTTCTTCTGCCGCTTCACGAACGGCTTCACATAGATCGGCGGGATCAGGCGAACCTCATGGCCCAGCTCTTGCGCAAATCGCCCCCAGAAGTGGCTCGTGGCGCAGGCTTCCATCGCCACGATGCACCGAGGTTGCTCGCGTAGCGCGGACTTGAGTTTGGTGCGCGAAATCGTCCGGTTGAACAGAACCGCCCCTCCCGGCGCTGTCGCGCAGACTTGGAAGCTGCGCTTGGCGAGGTCGATGGCGAGGATGTGGATATCGCCGATATGCTCCTCCTTCGCCGGCGCCATAGTGCGCCGGGATGGCATCATACGATGCCGCTCGAAGGGGCATCCACCCCATCAGTTCATCAGGGCAACGTCAAGATCGACGGGGCCGTCTTCAGCGCGCCAGTCATTTATACCAACGTCCTGACCAACGAGATCCAGCGCTTCACACTCGACCATCTGCCACTAGGCCTTGGCCCTGTGAAGGTCGGAGCCTTCTACTTCATCACCAATCCGCTGAACTACTACTACTGCGACGCCATCGAGGGTGATCGCATCCGCTGGATCCTGGTGGACAGCTTCCAGGTTGGCGAGCTCTATCGGGGCACATACTGGCAGGAGGCCTCGTGGGGCGGCACGTACATCCCGGTCAACGACAAGGCCATTCTGAGCCGCCTGAGGCGGCGCTTGGCCGACTATCAAGATCTCGAACGGCGAAGACTGGCGGGCGAGGCCGCTCCGACCCAGACGATCGCAAGCCTTTTCGACTAGGAATTCCTTCCTAGACACACGCCACCCGCTCCGCGCTCTCGGACCTCAACGTCAAAAATCCTTATACAGATCATTCCCGAAAGGCGCGGCCATCCGATTGAGATGATGGGCTGCGAGAGTTTCACGCCCCTGTAGCGGACCTTCCCAAGGTCGGCGATGAGTTAGGCCTAGCCACTCGTAGCAGGTTTTCGCCGTAGACCCGCGCCTTCACAAAGCTGGCAGGAAGCGGCACACGAAACTTCCCAAGGGAAACGCAAAAGGGGTCAGCCAGGCTGACCCCTTCCTCGCGCCACACTCGCTATGCGAGTATTGCGTTGATCCGGATATTCGGCTCGTAAGAACCCACAGCGCAATTCTCAACTACCTGATGCGCTTTCTCATCTATTATGAGCCATTTCTCATTTAGAGTGAGCCGGTCCAACTCTCTACAGAGGCTTAGACATCGACCTCGGCGTCCAGGGCGTTTTCCTGGATGAACTCGCGGCGCGGCTCGACCAGATCGCCCATCAGACGACTGAACATCTCGTCCGCGTCGTCGGCGTGGTTGACGCGAACCTGCAGCAGGGTGCGGGCCTCGACGTCCAGCGTCGTCTCCCACAGCTGGTCCGGGTTCATCTCGCCCAGGCCCTTGTAGCGCTGGATGCTCAGCCCTTTGCGGCCGGCGTCCATCACGGCGGCGACCAGGTCCATCGGCCCCCGGACGGTGGTCGACTTGTCCTTGCGACGGAACACGGCTCGCCCAGAGAAGATCTCAGCCAGAGCCCCGGCCCGCTCGGCCAGGCGTCGGGCGTCGGCGGCGTGCAACAGGCCATCGTCCAGCACGACGCTCTCGGTGACGCCGCGACGGGTGCGCTTGAAGACATAGGCCGTGTCGCCGCGTTCGCCGGTCCACGGTCCGTCGCCTTCCTCGGCGTAGAGGTCCAGGCGGGTCGCCGCCGCGGCGATGTCGGGGTTGTCGCCCAACAGGCCGGCCAGGGCCGACTGCTCGACGGCGAAGGACGGCGCGCGGGCGGCCAGGCGATCGATATTGCCCTTGGCCTGGCGGCACAGCTGCACCAGGGCCAGCAGGTCCTGGCCGGTGCGGCGCTCGCCCGACGGCAGGTCAAGCTCCGCCCCCTCGACGCCCTCGTCGATCAGGAAGGCGTCCATCTCGCTGTCGTCCTTCAGATAGCGCGAGGACTTGCCCTTGGCGGCTTTGTAGAGCGGCGGCTGGGCGATGTAGATGTAGCCGCGCTCGATCAGCTCCGGCATCTGCCGGTAGAAGAAGGTCAGCAGCAGGGTGCGGATGTGGGCGCCGTCGACGTCGGCGTCGGTCATCAGCACGATCTTGTGGTAGCGCACCTTGTCCGGGTTGAAGTCGTCGCGGCCAATGCCTGCGCCCAGGGCCGTGATCAGCGTGCCGATCTGGTCGGACGACAGCATCTTGTCGAAGCGGGCGCGCTCGACGTTCAGGATCTTGCCGCGCAGCGGCAGGACGGCCTGGTTGTCGCGGTTTCGGGCCTGCTTGGCCGAGCCGCCGGCCGAGTCACCCTCGACGATGAAGATCTCGGACTTGGCCGGATCGCGTTCCGAGCAGTCGGCCAGCTTGCCGGGCAGGCTGGTGATGTCCAGCGCGCTCTTGCGGCGGGTCAGTTCGCGGGCCTTGCGAGCGGCTTCGCGGGCGGCGGCGGCCTCGGCGATCTTGCTGACGATGGCCCGGGCCTCGTTCGGGTGCTCCTCGAACCAGGTCGCCAGACCTTCCTGCACCAGGCCTTCGACGGCCGGACGCACCTCGGACGAGACCAGCTTGTCCTTGGTCTGCGAGCTGAACTTGGGGTCCGGCACCTTGACCGACAGCACGCAGGTCAGGCCTTCGCGGGCGTCTTCGCCGCCGACGCTGACCTTTTCCTTCTTGGTGATGCCCGAGCTCTCGGCATAGCCGGTGATGATCCGGGTCAGGGCCGCGCGGAAGGCCGACAAGTGCGTGCCGCCATCCCGCTGCGGGATGTTGTTGGTGAAGCACAGCATCTGCTCGTGATAGCTGTCGTTCCACCACAGGGCCAGGTCGACCTCGACCTTGTCCTTGACGCCGCGCACCACGATCGGGGTCTTCAGCAGCGGGGTCTTGACCTTGTCCAGGTGGCGGACGAAAGCCTCGATGCCGCCGTCATAGTGCAGCTTCTCTTCCCACGGCTCGGCGTCACGCAGGTCACGGAAATAGATCGTCACGCCCGAGTTCAGGAACGCCAGCTCGCGCAGGCGGTGCTCCAGGGTCTTCCGGTCGAACTCGATGAACGCGAAGGTGGTCCGCGACGGGAAGAAGGTCACTTCCGTACCCGACAGCAGCTCGCCCGCCTTGGGGCCGTCCTCGCGCATCGGCGAGTTGCCGGTGACCTTCAGCGAGGTCACCGCGTCGCCGCGCTCGAAGCGCATCTGGTGGGCCTTGCCGCCCCGGTGAATTTCAGCTCCAGCCAGTCCGACAGGGCGTTGACGACCGAGACGCCGACGCCGTGCAGACCGCCCGAGACCTTGTAGCTGTTCTGGTCGAACTTACCGCCGGCGTGCAGCTGGGTCATGATGACCTCGGCCGCCGAGACGCCTTCGCCCTCGTGCATGTCGACCGGAATGCCGCGGCCGTCGTCGGTGACCGTCACCGAGCCGTCGGCGTTGAGGATCACCTGGACCTTCGTCGCGTGACCGGCCAGGGCCTCGTCGATGGCGTTGTCGACCACCTCATAGACCATGTGGTGCAGGCCCGAGCCGTCGTCGGTGTCGCCGATGTACATGCCGGGGCGCTTGCGGACGGCGTCCAGGCCCTTCAGCACCTTGATCGAGTCGCGCCGTACTGGGCGGCGGCTTCCTCGGTGGTCATTTCGTGGGCCGGCGCTTCGGGAACTTGGTCTTCGGTGTTCTCGGTCATTCGTCTTCCAGGATGGTCAGGCCGGCGTCGCACACGCGAACACCTAGCGCCCGACCCTTGAGATGGTCGAACAGCGACTCGTCCGTGCCGGTGAGGAAGGCCTGGAGCTTGAGCGCCGTGAGTTCGTCGGCCAAGGCGGCCCGACGGGTAAGGTCGAGATGCGCGGCGACTTCGTCGAGCAATATTACAGGATTGGCGCGGATTCCGCACGCGAAAGTCGCGCCGCCTGGGCCAAAACCAGGTTCAAAATCAGGGCTTTTTGCTCGCCCGTGGAGCATTCCGCCGCCGGACGGTCCTTGTCGACGTGGAAGATGGCAAGATCGCCGCGATGAGGGCCAGTCAGGGCCCGCCCGGCCGCCCCGTCTCGCGCGCGCGCGGCGGCCAGGGCGGCGGCCAGACGCTCTTCGATCTCCGCGAACGGAACCTCGTCCAGCGCCATCTTCTCCCACTCGCCGGTCAGGGTCAGGCGGGCCTGCGGGAAGGGGCGGTCGCCGCGTCCGTCGATCTCGTTCTGCAGGGCCAGCAGCGTGCGGGCGCGGGCCTGGGACAGCAGGGCGCCGGACTCCGCCAGCCGGGCCTCCAGGGCGTTCAACCAGGTCGCATCCGGCGCGCGCCCGGCCTCGGCCGCGTCGGTCAGCAGGCGCATGCGCTCGCGCTGAGCCTTGTCATAGGCGTTGGCGTTGGCCGCGTGTCCGGGCTCGCCGGCGAAGACCAGGCGGTCGAAGAAGCGGCGGCGCTCGGACGCGGCCTCCAGAAACAGGCGGTCCTGGGCCGGCGTCAGCCAGATCGGCCGGACGTGGTCGGCCAGGCGGCCCGGCGAGACCGTCTCGCCCTCGATGCGAACGGTGCGGCGGGCGGCCCCGCCCTGCTCGACGCCGGTGCCGATGCGGAGGGGAGCGTCCTCACCGGACTCGACCTCGGCGGCCACGGCCCAGGCCCGGCCGACCGCCTCACCGGGCAACCGACGGCCGACCTCGGCCATGCTGGACCCACGCAGACCCTTGCCGGGGGTCAGCAGGCTGATCGCTTCGAGAAGATTGGTCTTGCCCGCCCCGTTGGCCCCGAACAGATAGACGCTGCGCCCCTCGGTCTCGAGGCGGGCGCGCGCGTACGAGCGGAAATCCGTCAGGGTCAGGGAAAGCAGTGCGGCCGACGCCATGAGCGCCTAATAGCATTTCGGGAGCGATGCGCAGCCCCGCACTTCAGACGAAGCGGCCGCGTCGCCCCAACGCAAGGTGAGTTTAGGGCGTGAACCTCGCCCCAGGCCAAGTGCAGGACATGCCGCCCGGAGACGAGCAGCAGGGTCCAGATACCCATGCTCAGCGCGACCGCACCAACGCGCTCCCAGGCGATACGCATGCTCATCTCCGCGTCGAATTGGACGTGGGTTGCGCCCCGATAGAGACCGAAAGCGGTCCTAACCGGGGCGAAACTTGGCCGCGAAACCTAGCCCAGCTTGTAGCCGCAGAGCTTGTTGCCATCCAGATCGCGGAAATAGGCGAAATAGGCCTTCGGCATCCGCGCGCCCGGCTGGCCCTCGTCCTTGCCGCCCAGTTCCAGAGCCTTGGCGTGGAAGGCGTCGACCTCCTCGACCGTGTCGAAGGCGAAGCCGCCCATCATGCCGTTGCCGATGCAGGCCGGATTGCCGTCATACGGGCCCAGCACCCCGAACATGCAGCCGTCGCCGCGATAGAGACGGCCGCCCGACGGATGCTCAAACAGCGGTTTCATGCCGATCGAGCCCAGCAGGCCGTCATAAAAGGCCTTGGCCTTCTCCAGGTCGTTCGAACCGACCGTCACGTAGTTCAGCTTGGCCATGGGCCACCTCCCGTTTTCTTACGAAACGGACCTTAGCGCGCTTATGAGCGTTCGCAACATGACCCTCGCGTCAGGGTGGGCGTGAAGACCCGCCGCGCAACGCCTCCGCGCGCGCCAGACAGCAGAACGGGCGCCCGAAGCGCCCGTCCTTTGTTCTTCAAGACCCCGTCGCGAGATCAGACCCGCAGCGGCATCAGCACGTACTTCACGCCCGGATCGACCGGATCGACCACCAGGGTCGGGCTGGCCGGGTCGGCGAAGCGGAACTCGGCCTGCGGGCCGGCGATCTGGCCGCAGACGTCCAGCAGGTAGCGGGCGTTGAAGCCGATCTCGAAGGGCTCGCCGTCGTAGTCGACCTCGACCTCTTCCACGGCCTGGCCGGCCTCCATGTTGCGCACGGTCAGGGTGATGCGGCCCGGCTCGATAGCCAGCTTCACCGAGCGGCTCTTCTCGGCCGAGATGGTGGCCACGCGGTCGACGGCCTTGGCGAACAGATCGTTGTCCAGGGTCAGGATCTTGGCGTTGTCGCGCGGAATGACGCGCAGATAGTCCGGGAACGCGCCGTCGATGACCTTGGAGGTCAGGGCGGCCTGGCCGAACTCGAAGCGGACCTTCTGGGCGAGACCTGCAGGTCGACCGTCTCACCGGCTGATTCCATCAGGCGGCGGGCCTCGGCGATGGTCTTGCGCGGCACGATCACGCCCGGCAGGCCGGCCGCGCCCTCGGGGGCCGGCATCTCGGCGAGGGCCAGGCGGTGGCCGTCGGTGGCCACGGCGCGCAGCTTGGTCTCGCCGCCCTCGTTGACCGTGTGGACGTAGAGGCCGTTCAGGTAATAGCGGGTCTCTTCGGTCGAGATCGCGAAGCGGGTCTTG
>CBDIPU010000010.1:0-199608 GCA_965283765.1 Caulobacteraceae bacterium | reverse complement strand
CGTTCCAGTTCGCCCTGGCCGAGACCTTCACCCTCTGCGACGCCTATCACTGCGCGACCCAGACCGGCACCAACACCAACCGCCTGTTCCTGTGGACCGGGACCAACGATCCGTCCGGCACGCAAGGCGGCCCCTCGATCTCGAACTCGCACGACGACTTCCCGGACAAGGGCGGGGCGGCGGACTCCTACACATGGACTAGTTATCCCGAGCGGCTGCTGAAGGCCGGCGTCTCCTGGCGGATCTACCAGGACATGGCCGACAACTTCACCGACAACCCGCTGGCCGGCTTCAAGGCCTATCGCGACGCCCACAAGGACGTTCCGGGCTCGGACAAGCGCCTGAAGGACCTGGCCCTGAGCACCTGGCACCTGGACAAGCTGCGCGAGGACGTCGTCGCCGGCCGCCTGCCGCAGGTGTCGTGGATCATCGCCCCGGCCGCCGACAGCGAGCACCCCGCCCCGTCCAGCCCGGCCCAGGGCGCGGACTATACCGCCCGGGTCATCGACGCCCTGACCGCCGATCCCAAGGTCTGGGCGCGGACGGTGCTGATCGTCAACTTCGACGAGAACGACGGCTTCTTCGACCACATGCCGCCGCCGTCGCCGCCGTCCAAGGACGCGGACGGCAAGCTGATCGGCGGCTCGACCATCGACCTCGCCGGCATGCACCACACCGTGCGCAACCCGACCGAGGCCAAGTCCGAGCGCGATGACCTGATGAACCGGCCCTATGGCCTGGGTCCGCGCGTGCCGCTCTACGCCATCTCGCCGTGGAGCCGGGGCGGCTGGGTCGACAGCCAAGTGTTCGACCACACCTCGGTGATCCGCTTCCTGGAGACGCGCTTCGGGGTGATGGAGCCCAATATCGCGCCCTGGCGGCGGGCGGTGTGCGGCGACCTGACCTCGTGCTTCGACTTCAAGACCCCGAACCACAAGCCCTTCGCCCCGCTGCCGCCGACCGCCGAGACCGCGGCCCGCGCGGCCAAGCTGAAGGAGATCAAGCCGCCGACGCCGACGACGATCGTCGCCCCGGTCCAGGCCAAGGGCGTGCGGCCCTCGCGCGCTCTGCCCTACGCCCTGGCCGTGGACGGCCGAGTGAAGGACGGGGCCATGACCCTGACCCTGACCAATGCGGGCGCCCAGGCGGCGGTTCTGCACGTCTATGACCGCCAGCGGCTGGACGCGGTTCCGCGCCGCTACACGATCGGTCCGCAGGCCTCGCTGGAGGACGCCTGGCCCGCCGGGCCGCACGACCTGTGGGTGCTGGGGCCGAACGGCTTCCACCAGCGCTTCACGGGCGCCGCGGCGGGGGTCGCGGTCACCGCGCGGGCCAGCGGCGGCGCGATGCGGCTGACCCTGACCAATACCGGCCACGAACCGCGCATCGTCTTCGTCGAGGGCGGCGCCGAGCCCTGGCGCGTCCGCCTGGCGGTCGGCGCGACCCAGGCCAAGACCTTCACGACCAAGCAAGGCTGGTACGACCTGACCGTCCGCGACGCCGCCGATCCGGCCTGGCTGCGGCGGCTGGCGGGCCGGATCGAGACCGGCAGGGATCGATCAGCGACCCGCTGATGGGGGGCGCGGCGCGGCTGACCCTCTAGATTCCGATTTCCCCGGCGAAAGCCGGGGCCCAGATCGAACCCACGGACGCCGAAGAATTGGCTCGGCTTTAGGCGGCCCCACCCAAACCGCTCCGGAAGATTCTGGACCCCGGCTTTCGCCGGGGAAATCGGTTAGGGGTTAGGTCTGGAATTCGTTCAGGACCATCATCATGCCCCTCCGCCCGTCCCTCATCGCGCTGTCGCTGGCCCTCATCGCCACGCCGACGCTCGCCGCCCCCAAGCCTGACGCCGACAAGACCGTCGCCAAGATGGTCGCGTCGCCCGCCTTCAAGGCGGCGGCCGCCAAGCTGGACGCCGACTTCGATCGCACGGTCGCCGACATCGTCACCCTGACGCAGATCCCGGCCCCGCCGTTCAAGGAAGAGGCCCGCGCCAAGGCCTATCTCGAAATGCTGAAGGCCCACGGCCTCACGAGCGTCGAGATGGACGCCGAGGGTAATGTCATGGGCGTGCGTCCGGGCACGGTGACCAAGGGCAAGGGTCCGTTCGTGGTCCTGGCCGCCCACCTCGACACCGTCTTCCCGGAAGGCACGGACGTGAAGGTCAAGCGCGAGGGGACCAGGCTGATGGCCCCCGGTATCGGCGACGACACCCGGTCCCTCGCCACCCTGCTGGCCTATATGCGCGCCCTGGACGCGGCCAAGATCTCGACCAAGGCCGACATCCTGTTCGTCGGCAATGTCGGCGAGGAAGGCCCCGGCGACCTGCGCGGTACGCGGTTCCTATTCAACAAGGGTCCGTACAAGGGCAAGATCAGCGCCTTCTTCTCGATGGACGGCTCAGACCCGTCGCGGATCGTCGACCGGGGCGTCGGCTCCAAGCGCTATCGCGTGACCTTCAAGGGTCCGGGCGGCCACAGCTACGGCGCGTTCGGCCTGGTGAACCCGATGACGGCGATGAGCCAGGCCGTGGTCGACCTCTACGCCGTCCAGGCCCCCAAGGAGCCCAAGGTCACCTATTCGGCCAGCGTCACGGGCGGCGGCACCTCGGTCAATTCGATCCCGAACAGCGTGTTCATGGAGTTCGACATGCGCTCGGAAAGCGCCGCCGAACTGGCCAAGCTGGACCAGACCTTCATCGGCATCCTCGACAAGGCCGTCGCGGGCGAGAACGCCGCCCGCTCCACGGGGGCCGGCAAGATCAGCTACGACGCCAAGGTGATCGGCGAGCGCCCGGCCGGGACCACGCCCCAGACCTCCGACATCGTGGTGCTGACCGCCGCCGCGATCTCGGCCCTGGGCATGAAGCCCGAGCATCAGGACAGCTCGACCGACTCCAACGTGCCGATGAGCCTGGGCATCCCCGCCGTCACCATCGGTTCGGGCGGCAAGGCCGGCCGCGCCCACGCCCTGGACGAATGGATCGACGTCGAGAAGGCGCCCAGCGTGCAGGGCATGCAGGTGGGCCTGGCGGCGCTGCTGGCCGTGGCGGGGGTGAACTGAGAAGCGAAACCTCGTCCTTCGACAAGCTCAGGATGAGGTTTCTACTCAAGCCCCGCGCTAAAAGTCGTCCTCACCCTGAGCTTGTCGAAGGGCGAGGACGGCCGCGCCGCGTCACCAGCCAGATCCCCCCGCACACCAGCGCCAGCGCCGCCGCGTTCTTCCAGGCCAGCACCGGCTCGTGCAGGAACAGCCCCGACAGCAGCACGCCGAACACCGGGATCAGGAAGTTGAACACCGCCAGCATTCCGACCGGATTGTGCTTCATCAGCAGGCTCCAAAGCGCGAAGGCCGCCGCCGACAGGCCGGCCATATAGGCCAGCAGCGCCAGCGACCGGACATCGAAGCCGGAGAGGTGGCCGCCCCCGATCTCGCCGATCGCCAGAAGTCCCGCGCCGCCGATGGCCAGCTGCCAGCCGGTCATCACCATCGGGTCGAGCTTCTGCGAGAGGGTCTTGCCCCAGATCGAAGCCGCCGCCAGCACGAAGGCGGCGATGACCACGAAGCCCTCGCCCAGCAGGGTGAACTCGAAATCGAGGCCCTTCACGCCCTTTGAGCCGCCCAGGTTCACCACCAATACGCCGGCGAAGCCCAACAGGCAGCCGGCCGCCTTGCGGGCGGTGAGGCGGTCGTTGGCATAGAGGACGTGCGCCAGGATCACGCTGAAGAACGCCCCCGTGCCGTTCATGATCGACGACTTCACGCCGCTGGCGTGGGCCAGGCCGACATAGAAGAAAACGTACTGCAGCGTGGTCTGGACGAGGCCCAGCCCCACCACCGAGGCGATCCGGTCGCGCGGCACGGCGATCGACCGGCGACCCAGCAAGGCCAGGACCAGCAGGATCAGCCCCGCCCCCAGGAAGCGCCAGCCGGCGAACAGCATCTGCGTGGCCATGTCGGTCTTGGCCACATGCAGCAGGGCGTACCCCGCCTTCACCGCCGGAAAGGCGCTGCCCCAGAGCAGGCAGCACAGCACGGCGACGCCGACGACGAAGCGACGGTCGCGATAGAGATCGGCGCGGGGCTGGGACAACGCTGGCTCGCTCGAGGTTGCGGGCGAAACACCTCGTCCGAAGCGGAGCTTCTAAAGCCTGGGTCAGCGCGCTTCAATCGTCGCCTGAAACGCGACTTCTAGGCCACAGACCCATAAACGGGATTCCCAAAAAGTGGCGGGGCTGATTTCAAACCTTCTGAGACGGGAGGTTTGAATGGCGCGATTTGATCTTACGGATTTCGAGTGGGCGGTGATCGAGCCGCTGCTGCCCAACAAGCCGCGCGGCGTACCGCGCGTGGACGATCGGCGGGTGCTCAACGGCATTTTCTGGCGACTGCGGACGGGCGCCCTGGGCGGACATCCCCGGTCGCTACGGGCCTTACACGACCTGCGTCAACCGCTTCAACCGCTGGCGCAAGGCCGGCGTCTGGGACCGACTTCTTGAAGCAGTTTCAAAAGCTTATGACGGCGACATCCAGATGATCGACAGCTCGTCGATCCGCGTGCATCAGCACGCCGCCAACGCCCAAAAAAAGACGACCGATCCCGTTGCATGGGTCGCTCGCGGGGCGGCCTGACCACCAAAATCCACGCCCTGGTCGACGCCGAGGGGTTGCCCATCGCCCTCAAGCTCACCGAGGGTCAGGCCCATGATGGTCGCAGCGCTGCCGACATGCTCGCCTCGATCGGCAAAGGCCAGATCCTGCTGGCCGATCGCGCCTATGACAGCGACGCCTTGCGCAGAGATCTCGCAAGCAAAGGCGCCTGGGCCAACGTCAAGCCCATGCCCAATCGCAAAAACGTCCCCGCCTTCAGCGGCTTCCTCTACCGATACCGCAACCTCGTCGAGCGCTTCTTCAACAAGCTCAAGCACTTCCGAGGCGTCGCAACACGATACGACAAGCGCGCCGACAACTATCTCGCCGGCGTCAAACTCGCCTCAGTACGCATTTGGCTGCGATCTAATGAGTTCGTGGCCTAGGGCCAGCACGAGAACACTCGCCAAGTCCTATTGAGATAACGACGTTTCCCTCAAGTTCTCTCCACCTTAAGTGGATAGCCCTCAACGCAGAACGCCCGTCCTTTCGCAAACCCCCTCTTGGTTGTTCATCTATTCGAGCGTCACTGATATCGACGTCTTTACTGGACGCTTCGCCCTTGGCGAAACTTTCGGCGGCAGCAAGGATCCCGTTCACCATGGCTCAGACGACCCCGCACGAGAATTTGGCTGGCGACATCAGCGCCTTCTTCGATGTCTCGCTGGACCTGCTGATCATCCGCGACATCAATGGGCGCGTGCTGAAGGCCAGCCGCTCGTGGGAGGCGCAGCTGGGCCACCGCCCAGAGGACATGGAGGGCCGCCCGCTGCTGCGTCTGGTCCATCCCGAGGACATGCCCGGCACCCTGAGCAGCGTTAAGGAGGTGGAGAACCGTCGGGACAGCGACACGGTGCTGGGCTTCACCAACCGGTATCGCCACAAGGACGGCCATTACCGGACCCTGGAGTGGCGCGCCCAGCGGTTGGGCGACCGCATCTACGGCGTGGCGCGCGACGTGACCGAGCGCGTGGCCGCCGAACGGGCGCTGGTCGAGGCCAAGGCGGCGGCCGAGGCAGCCAACCGCGCCAAGACCGACTTCCTGGCGAATATCAGCCACGAGATCCGCACGCCGCTGAACGGCGTCATCGGCATCGTCGACGCCCTGGCCCGCACGCCGCTGAACGCCGACCAGACCGAGATGGTCGGCCTGATCCGCGACTTCGGCGCGACCCTGGAACGGCTGGTCTCCGACTTCCTCGATATCGCCAAGATCGAAGCTCGCCAGATGGAGCTGGAGAATCGTCCCTTCGACCTCGACCAGGCCCTGCGCCCGTGTATCGAGGTCATGCGCCATCGGGCCGAGGAGAAGGGTCTGGCCCTGCGGCTGCACGGCCTGGACGCGACGGCCAGGGGAACGGACGGCCGCTATCTGGGCGACGGCACACGGATCGGTCAGGTGATCGGCAACCTGCTGTCCAACGCCGTCAAGTTCACCGAGGCCGGCGAGGTCACCCTGCGCGTCCGCGCGGAAACGGCCGGCGAGAAGACCACCCTCACCTTCGAGATCGAGGACACCGGCATCGGCTTCGACGCCGACCACGCCGCCGGCCTGTTCGGCCGCTTCCACCAGGCCGACGCCTCGATCAGCCGCCGGTTCGGCGGCACGGGCCTGGGCCTGTCCATCTGCCGCTCGCTGGTCGAGATGATGGGCGGCGAGATCTCGGCCGCCTCGACCCCCGGGGCCGGCAGCCGCTTCACCGTCGTGCTGGACCTGCCCCACGCGCCGCCCGAGCAGGCCGATGACCCGCGCGACGCCCAGGCCGCGCCGATCGAAAACGAAGACACCCCGCTGCGGGTGCTGCTGGTCGAGGACCACCCGACCAACCAGCGCGTGGCCCAGCTGATCCTCGCGACCCTGGGCGCCGAGGTGGTGACCGTCAATGACGGACTTGAGGCCATCGACGCCTTCCGGGCCGGGACCTTCGACGTGGTGCTGATGGACGTGCAGATGCCGCGCATGGACGGCCTGGCCGCCACCCGCGCCCTGCGCGCCCTGGAGGCCGAAAGCGGCGCGGCCCGCACGCCGATCATCATGCTGAGCGCCAATGCCCTGACCGCCCACCGCGAACAGACCCTGGAAGCCGGCGCCGACCTGCACGTCGCCAAGCCGATCACGGCGGCGAACCTGCTGGCGGGAATCCGGGCGGCGGTAGGTTAGACCGGATAGACCGGAGCCATTGCGAACTCCGACGCGCGGTGTGACCTTGGAGGATGCGCTTGCAACGTCGCCTCATGATCGGAAACCCAACCGGACCAGATGCGGCGGCGGCCGGTGGGCTGCTGGGTCTGGCCTTGCTGTTTCTCGGGTACTTGATGGCGTTCGCCGCCACCTTGGACCAGCCATTCGTTCGGTCGGCGGGCTTCGCCGCCGTCAACACACTGGGGCCGGCGTCACGGCGCTTCTCTTCCAGCCCGTGCTGAACCGCCTGGTCGTGGGCCGTCGCGCCCGCGGGCTGGTGTTGCTCCACCCGCTTCTCGCGGCGGCGTTCTCCATCAGCTGGTATTTCTGCACCTTGGCCGGCTACGCGCTGTCGCCGGAGTGGCTGAGCCGAGGCCTGAAGGCCGCGCCGTTCGCCCAAGGCGCGCTCAGCTGGCAGATCTTCCAGGGCGTGACGGTCTATGGGGTCCTGGCGCTGTTCACGGCCTGGCGCGCCGCCGCGCGGGAACTGGAAGCCTTGCGTCGATCGAGCACCGTCCTCGGCCCCCAGGCCGCCGCCCGGCCGGCCGGCGCCGCCAAGCCCCCAGCGTCCGCCTCGCTACTGATCCGCTGCGACAGGGAGGTCGTGCCCATCCTGGCCAACGATCTCATCCGGATCACGGGGGCCGACGGCTATTCGGAAGTGGTCACGCGCCAGCGCCGCATCCTGTCGACCACGCCCCTTTCGCGGTTCGAGGAAATGCTCGAGTCCGATCAGTTCGTGCGGGCCCACCGCTCGCACATCGTCCGCTTGGGCGCGGTGGCGCATGCCGAGCCGGCCGGCAACGCCCGCATGCTGCTGCACCTCGAGGACGGCGAGAGGATCATGACCAGCCGCGCCGGCGCCAGGCGGTTGCGGGAGCTGACCGTTTAACCGGCCCAGCACGTCGGTTCGCGCGCGCCCGTGTCGATTGACGGGTTTTTCCTCGGCGCCTCTCGCCGCGAGGTTAGACCCATGAGCTCGATCTCCGAGCCTGGTGGGTCCTGTCATGAGTTCCAGACACCTCGGCGCGATCTCGCGCCTCGCCGTCGCGTTCCTGCTGCTCGCCAGCGCCCATCCCGCACAGGCGAAGGCCCGCCGGAGCGCGCTTCCGTCGACGGCCGACGCCCGCGCCATCGATCAGCTCGTCAAGCGCCACGGCGTGGTCACCGCCGGCATGGGCCTCATTCGCGACGGGGTCCTGGTCTGGCAGCATCATGCTGGCGAGCAGTCGCCGGGCGTTCCGGCCAGCGCCGCGACGCGCTACAACGTCGCCTCGATCACCAAGACGGTCACGGCCGAGACGATCCTGCGCCTCGTGGGCCAGGGTCGCCTGACTTCGACGAGTTCATGGCGACCTATTGGATCGATCCCGATCTGGCCAGCGACCCGCGCGTGGGGCTGCTCACGCCGCGCATGGCGTTGAACCACACGACCGGACTGCCCAACTGGCGTTTCTTCCTGCGCGGCGGCAAGCTGGCCTTCCAGCAGACGCCCGGCCAGCGCTACGGCTATTCCGGCGAAGGCCTGGACTACGTCGCCCGCTACGCCGAGCGGAAACTCTCCGCGTCCTTCCCCGACCTCGTCGACGAAACCGTCTTCAAGCCGATCGGAATGACCCACAGCAGCATCGTGGTGCGTCGCGGCGACACCGAAACGATCGCACGCCCCGTCGACGAAGGCGCCGTCTTCCACGGCTATTACTGCCGTCCAGCGGGCAAGGCCGCGTGCCGAGCCGAGGGAAGCTATGCCGCCGCCGACGACATGGTCACGACGGTGGGCGACTACGCGGCCTTCCTGCGCGCCGTGGTCGACGCCGAGGGCTATGGCCCGGCCCTAGCCGCCGATCGTGATCGCATCCAGACGGACAAGGCCGACCAGCGGACCGTCGACTGCGCCGCGGTCCCGGCCCCGCCCTGCCCCGACGCCCAAGGCTACGGCCTGGGCTTCAACGTGCTGCGCTACGGCGACGTGATCATCCTTGAGCACGGCGGCGCCGACTGGTCGGAACTGGCCGTGGCCTATATCGCCAGGCCGTCGCGCTCGGGTGTGATCGTCTTTCTCAACGCGCCCAACCGCCGCGCCCTCGCCGCCATGCCCGAGATTCTGCAACGGATCGATCCCGGCTCGCCATTCCTGCAGGAATACCGCCGCTGGCTCGCCGAAGCCCAGGCTCAAGAGGCAAAGGCCGCGGAAACACCGAAGTCCTAGGGCCTGTCAGGTTTGATGACGCCCTACCGCAGGCTGCTCTTGGCCTTTTCCAGGTCCGCCATCGCCAGCTTCGGCGTGTCCTCGCCGCTGACGGCCTGGCCGCCTTCGGCCAGCATGCGGTCGATGCGGGACTTCTGGGACTTGAACGAGGCCAGCTCCGAACCGGCCAGGATCGTGCCTTGCGGGACCTTGGCGCCGATCGGGTTGACCCGCTGCCCCTTCAGCCAGACCTCGTAGTGCAGGTGCGGACCCGACGCCAAGCCGGTCGAGCCGACATAGGCGACCACCTGGCCCTGACGGACACGCGAGCCGGCGTGGATGCCGGGCGCGTAGCGCGAGATGTGGCCGTAGCCGGTGTCCCACTGGCCCGCGTGGCGGATGCGCAGCCAGTTGCCGTAGCCGCCCCAGCGCTTGGCCTCCAGCACGACGCCGTCGCCGGCGGCCAGGATCGGGGTGCCGGTTCCGGCCCCGAAGTCGACGCCCTGGTGGGCGCGGGTGTAGCCCAGCACGGGGTGCTTGCGCATGCCGAACACCGAGGTGATCCGCGCGCCGTCCACCGGGGTGCGCAGCAGGAAGCCTTTGATGTTCTTGCCCAACTCGTCGAAGAACTGAGGCTTGCCGTCGCTGTCGCGGCGATCGAAGGCGTAGAATTTCTGGCCCTTGACCTCGGCGTATTCCAGGTCGCCGGCCTCGATGGTGCGGCCGCTCTCGGTGACCTTGCGCTCGAACACCAGGCAGAAGCGGTCGCCCTCGTGGATGTCGCGCGAGAAGTCGATCTTGTGCGAGAACAGCTTGGCCGCCTCGCTGATCACGGCCGGGGTGCCGCCGACATTGGCCACGCTCTCGTAGAACGAGCCGTTCATTTCCCCACAAGCGACTTTCTTCTCGTCCTTCACCTTCTCTTCCAGCTCGCGCAGGCGCAGGGCGCCGTCGAAGGTGCGCGAGACGGTCAGGGTCGAGTTGGGGCTGGTGCGCATCGACAGGCCGATCAGGCGGGCCGGACCACCCCCAATTCCTCCACGACCACTGCGGCGCTGAGCGACCGCGGCCTCGAAGGCCATGCCGGCCTTGATGTTGACGGTGTCGATGGCGCCCTGAAGGGTGGCGACGACCGCTTGCGCGTCTTCCGGGGCGACGCCGGCGCGCTGCACGGCGCCTTGCAGGGTCTCGCCCGGCCGGACCTTGACGGCGATGTTCTCGGGACGCTCGAAGCCGGGCTGAGCCTCGGCGCTGGCGAAGGCCACGTGCTGCAAGGCGGTGAGGGCGGCCGGATCGAGCGGCGCGCGGACCGCGGTCGGCTGCGCATCGTCGGCGGTCAGTTTCCAGCCCAGCGCCAGGGCGGCCATGCCGGCCACGGCGGTGAAAACCCTCGGCGCCCAGCGCGTGGCGCTGCGTCGCGGATCAAATTCCTGCATCGTGCCCCCGTCGGTTCGATGCCGCGCAAGTCAAAATGACACGGCCGGGTAGCCCCCCAGCAATCGTCGCGCCGGACCATGCGCGAGGCGTGCTCTCGTCGGCAAGGACTATTCGGCGCTTCGGTCATTTTGTCACGACTTGGTTAACGGTCGTTAAAGAATGGAGCGCAACCATATGATCCATAAAAGAAAACGCCCACCGTTTCCGGCGGGCGTCTTGGGTACGCGGTACTGTTACGCTTACTGAATTCGTCCGAGACTAGGCCGCGTTGACCTGCTCGTTCGGGTCGCGCAGCACATAGCCGCGGCCCCAGACTGTCTCGATGTGGTGCTTGCCGTGGGCCGAAGCCGCCAGCTTCTTGCGCAGCTTGCAGATGAACACGTCGATGATCTTCAGCTCGGGCTCGTCCATGCCGCCGTACAGGTGGTTCAGGAACATTTCCTTGGTCAGGGTCGTGCCCTTGCGCAGGGAGAGCAGCTCGAGCATCTGGTACTCTTTGCCGGTCAGGTGAACGCGGTTGCCGTTCACTTCGACCGTCTTGGCGTCCAGGTTGACGATGATGTCGCCGGTCTTGATGACCGATTGCGCGTGACCCTTCGAACGACGGACCACCGCGTGGATGCGAGCGATCATCTCGTCCTTGTGGAACGGCTTGGTCATGTAGTCGTCGGCGCCGCCCGAGAAGGTCTTGACCTTCGTGTCGATCTCCGACGAACCCGACAGGATCATGATCGGCGTGTTGATCTTCGCGACCCGCAGGGTGCGCAGAACATCGAGGCCGCTCATGTCGGGAAGATTGAGGTCGAGCAGGATCAGATCGTAGTCGTAGATCTTGCCCAGATCGACGCCTTCTTCACCCAGATCCGTCGTATAGACGTTGAAGCCTTCAGACTTCAGCATCAGCTCGATGGTCTGCGCAGTCGCGCTGTCATCCTCGATCAACAGTACGCGCATGAGCCCCTCCACGCCAAATCTGGCGTATTCGAACGTCTTAGGCGGAAGCCCGCCGGAAAACCCTTCGGCCACTCTGCCGGTGAGTTAATTTAAGACTGGTTAATGGTGAATGTTTCCGTTGGTCGAATGGTTAATCTGATTTGCGAATTGGGTGCAAGCCGTGGACGGGACGCTGGACACATTGGTTGCAGGCGTCGCGAGGACCCTTTCCAAGTCCCTAACTGGGCCGCTCAAATCCCTAAAATCCGTGCGCTCGCAACGATCCAAACAGCGTTAAGCGGTTAAGACCCGCCCGACCGGCGTTCGCCTTTGAGGCGAGATTGCGACGTTCCGCCGCGAAAATTTGCACGCTATGCTCACGCCTTGAGTGCGCCCCCGGCGGAGGAAGCGGGGCGAAGGCTCGACGATCGGGGAGGCCCGCGACGCCCTGCCGCAGCCTTTAGAGTGAATTTTCCTCGGCCAGCCAGCCGGCGGCCCGCAGCTTGGCGACCGAAGCGCGGCTGACAGGGGCGGTTTCGCCGTCGACCAGCCGCAGACGCAGGTTGCGGCCGTCGCGCTCGACGCCCGCGATCGCCCGCCGGGCCACCCACCACGAGCGATGGGTCTGAAGTCCCTCAACGCCGATGAGGCCCGCCGTCACCCGCGCCAGCGGCCCCATCTCCAGCCGCGAGCCGTGTTCGGTGCGGATCCGGACATAGTGGTCCTCCATCCTCAGATAGAGCACCGCGCCCGGATCGACGGCGGGGATCGCGGCCTCGACGGCGGCAAGAGGCGCGGGCCTCGCCTCCCGCGCCCGGACGCGGAGAAAATAGTAGGCGATGACGATCGGGGTCGTGGTCGCCACGCACTGGCCGTACCACTCCAACGGCGGCACGGCGCGCTCCAGGTGGGGCCAGATGGCGATGGCGGCGGCTCTGGACAGAGGGCCCTGAATCGCGCTGCCGACCAGAACAACGACCGGGATCACCGTCCAGTCCGGCGCGCGCATGCGTTCGGCCAGCACCACGGACACGCGCGTCAGGCAGCCAAACAGCACCATGCCGACCATGATGCTGACGGTCCAGTAGGCGATCCGAAGCGCCGGATTGTCATTGAAGAAGCTACCGTAGGGCCCCATCAGCCCCAGCAGCAGCCCGACCGCCAGGGCGACGACAAGGTCGACCGCCCATTGACGGGCGGTCCCCAGCAGCGGCGGGTCGGAAGGGCGGGTGACCATGCCTTCCTATAGAGCGACGCTATGCGGAGTTGCCACTCCCTAGGCAGCCGCTTCGGCATCCTGGTCGCGGCTCGCTTCGGTCGCATCGACCAGGGCCAGCTTCAAACCCAGCGCGTGGATCACCCGCAAGATCGTGTCGAACCGCGGCGAGGCGCCGTCCTTCAAGGCCTTGTAGAGGCTCTCCCGACCCAACCCAGCCTTCTCGGCGACCTCGGCCATGCCTTTGGAGCGGGCGATCAGGCCGAGCACATGCTGGATATAGTCGGCGTCGCCGGTCTCGAAGGCGTCGGCCAGGAATGCGACGACAGCCTCGGCGTCCGTGATCATCTCGACGGGATCGAAACGGGTAAGCGTCACCATTCGAGGCTCCTTGCGATTGCTTTTGCCTTCTCGATATCCCGGCCCTGTGAACTCTTGTCGCCGCCATGGAGCAGCACGATCAGGACATCTCCGCGTTGAACCAGGTAGATTCGATAACCAGGTCCGAAGTGAATCCGTAGCTCACTAACGCCGTCGCCTACCGGCCGATGATCACCGAGTAGCCCACGGGCCAGGCGGGCCAATCGCACGCCGATGGCCAGCAGGGCTTGCCTGTCCCTTAGGCCAGAAAGCCAAGCCTTGAACTCATCCGTCTCAAGAACCTCGGTCATTATCGTATCCATGTAGATACAAGACGCAAGAGCGCTCGGCGCGGCGCATTCGCTAAGGGAACAATATGAGAACATCGTAGAGGCGGCCGCAACTGGCGATATGCGAACCTCAACCCATCCGCCCGCCCGCGAACCCGTTCGCCCATTCGCGCAAACGCCCTGGCGAGGCGGGGCCCCGGCCATCACAGCGGCTTCATCGTCATTCGCTGAAGGGCCGCCATGTCGTTCCGTACTTTCCTGTTCGCCGTCCTGCTGACGGCCGCCGCCTCGTCCCAGGCGATCGCCGCCAACGCCGGCTTCATGGTGCTGCACGAGGCCCGCCCCGACGGACCGCCGGTCGAGGTCGGGGTCTGGTATCCCACCGACGCCACGCCCGCCTTCATGCCCCTCGGCTCCTGGGGCCACACGGTGGCGGCCGGCGCGCCGATCGTCGGCGAGCACCTGCCGCTGATCGTCATGTCGCATGGCAATGGCGGCTTTTTCGGCGGTCATGCCGACACCGCCCAGGCGCTGGCGCAGGCCGGGTTCGTCGTCGCCGCCCTCACCCACCCGGGCGACAACTATCGCGACCAGAGCCGCGCCACCGCCATGGCTGACCGTCCGGCGGCGCTGTCGGCCCTGATCGGCTGGATGCTGGAGAGCTCGCCGCTGAAGGCGAAAATCGATCCGAACAAGGTCGGCGCGTTCGGCTTCTCGTCGGGCGGCTTCACGGTGCTGGCGGCGGCGGGCGGCGAGCCGGACCTTTCCAGGATGCCCGGCCACTGCCTGGCCCATCCGGGGAACTTCGACTGCAAGCTGACCGCCAGCCATCCGATCCCGGCCGACGCCCTGACCGCCAGTTGGGTCCACGACGTCCGGATCAAGGCCGTGGTCTCGGCCGCCCCGGCTCTGGGCTTCACGTTCGGCAAGAACGGACTGACGGGGATCAAGGCCCCGATCCAGCTGTGGAAGGCCGCCGACGACGAGATCCTGCCCGGCGACGACTATGCCGAGGCGGTGCATCGCGACCTCGGCCGTCCCCACGACTATCACGTCGTCGAGGGCGCCCGGCACTTCGACTTCCTCACGCCCTGCGACACCGCTCCGCAAGGCGCGAGCCAGGCGCTGTGCGAGAGCGCGCCGGGCTTCGACCGCCGCGCCTTCCACCGGACGTTCAACACGGCGGTCACCCGGTTCTTCACCGACCAATTGGTCGCACCGGCCAAGCCGCTTCCGAAGGGCTGACTTCACACCCGGTTAACCACGATGGCGGAGTTGCGCGTGCTGTTTAGGAGCCGTCTTGCGTAGCCTCATCGCCGCCGTCCAACGTATCGATCCGCTGACCATCTATGGGCGCGTGGCGGCCGTGAACGGTCTGCTGATCGAGGTTCGCGGCGGCCTGACCCGGCTGACGGTGGGAGCCCGCGTCGAGATCGAGCGCCCCGGTCAGAAACCCCTTCCGGCCGAGGTGGTCGGCTTCCGCGAGACCCGCGCCCTGCTGATGCCGTTCGGTCCGGTCGAGGGCGTGGGGCCCGGCGCGGAGATCCGCTTCATGCCGGAAGGCGCGGTGGTCCGCCCGACCAAGGCCTGGCTGGGCCGCATCATCAACGCCTTCGGCGAGCCGATCGACGGCCTCGGGCCCCTGCCCCAGGGCGAAGTCCCCTATCCGCTGAAGACTCCGCCCCCGCCGGCCCACGCCCGCGGCCGGGTGGGCGAGCGCCTGGACCTGGGCGTGCGCTCGATGAACGTCTTCACCACCACCTGCCGCGGCCAGCGCCTGGGCATCTTCGCCGGCTCGGGCGTCGGCAAGTCGGTGCTGCTGTCGATGCTGGCCAAGGAGGCCACCTGCGACGCCGTTGTCGTCGGCCTGATCGGCGAGCGGGGCCGCGAGGTCCGCGAGTTCGTCGAGGAGACCCTTGGCGAGGAGGGCCTGAAGCGGGCCGTCGTGGTGGTCGCCACCTCGGACGAACCGGCCCTGACTCGCCGTCAGGCCGCCTACATGACCCTGGCGATCAGCGAATATCTGCGCGACCAGGACCAGGAAGTCCTGTGCCTGATGGACTCGGTGACCCGCTTCGCCATGGCCCAGCGCGAGATCGGCCTGGCCGCCGGCGAGCCTCCGACCACCAAGGGCTATACGCCCACCGTCTTCACCGAGCTGCCCAAGCTGCTCGAGCGCGCCGGTCCTGGCCCGATCCGCGCCGACGGCACCACCGCCGCGCCCATAACCGCGCTGTTCACCGTCCTCGTCGACGGCGATGACCACAACGAACCGATCGCCGACGCCACGCGCGGTATCCTGGACGGCCACATCGTCATGGAGCGGTCCATCGCCGAGCGCGGCCGCTTCCCGGCCATCAACGTGTTGAAGTCGATCAGCCGGACCATGCCGGGCTGCCAGCACCCGCACGAGCGCGAGATCGTCAAGAGCGCGCGCCAGGTGATGTCCGCCTACGCCAACATGGAAGAACTGATCCGCATCGGCGCCTATCGCGCCGGGGCCGACCCCGTGGTCGACCGCGCGATCCGTTTAAATCCCGCGATCGAGGCTTTCCTTAGCCAAGATAAGGAAGAAGCAACGTCTCTGGACGACTCTTTCAGTCATCTGGGGCAGATCCTGGCGAGTGAGTACTGATGACCAAGTGGGCCGCCTCGCTGATCCGCATCTCGAACCACGAGGTCGAGACGCTGCAAAAACGCCTCGCCGACATCACCGAACGCCGCATGGCGGCCGAGCTGCGTATCGCCATGATGGACGCCGAAGCCGAAGCCGAGGCCAAGAGCGCCGAGGGTGACGCCAGCGCCGGCTGGTACATGATCGGCTACCGCGAGGGCCACAAGCGCCGCAAGGCCGACATGCTGGTCCAGATCGAGCAGTGCCGGCAGGAAGAGATCGGCGCCCGCGACGCTCTCTCCGAGGCCTTCGAGAACCTCAAGAAGTACGAGCACGTCGCCGAACAGGCCAAGATCCTGGCCGCCAAGAAGCTGGGCGCCTACGAAGCCGCCCAGATGGACGAAGTGAGCATCCGCCGCGCCGCCATGGGCGTCCGCTAGAGCGCGATCCGCAAAAGTGGGGACGGCTTTGCGATGAGATCGCGCTCCAACCAAGATTCCGCGATGCGGCTGACCCGCCGCTCAGCGATCGCTTCGGCGCTGGCTCTCTCGGCCTGCGGTCAGGGGGCCAAGAGTCAGCCGGCCCCGCCGCCGATCTCGCCGCTCAAGAGCCTGACGCGCTTCCCGATCGGCTGCTGCGTGCAGGAACGCTGGCTGCAGGAGCCGGACTACGCCGACCTGCTGGCCGAGCAGTTCTCCCAACTCACCGCCGAGTGGGAGATGAAGATGGAGTACATCCTGCGCGAGGATGGCGGCTTCCAGTTCGACCGCCCCGACAGCATCGCCCTGTTCGCCAAGGCGCGCGACATGGCCCTGCACGGCCACACGCTCGTCTGGTACGCCGGCGAGCCCGAGCCCTTCAAGAAGCTGGACGGCAAGGGCGCCGCCTTCGCCAACGCCTATCGCAACTACATCCTGGCGGTCGTCGGCCGCTACAAGGGCCAGGCCCGCAGCTGGGACGTGGTCAACGAGCCGATCACCGACGACGGCGAGCGCCTGCGCGAGAGCCTGTGGTCGCGCAACCTGGGCCTGGACGACCACATCATCCGCGCCCTGGAGCACGCCCGCGAGGCCGATCCGGCGGCGGTGCTGTTCATCAACGACTATCATCTCGAGCTGAAGCCCAACAAACGCGCCACCTTCATGCGGCTGGTCGAGCGCCTGCTGAAGCGCGGCGCGCCGTTGGACGGCCTGGGGACCCAGACCCATATCGACTACGACCTGCCGGCCGGCGCGGTCGGCGCAGCGCTCAAGGACCTGGCCAGCTTCGGCCTGCCGATCCACCTGTCGGAGCTGGACATCTCGCTGGGCGACCGCTTCGTCCCCGCCCTGCCCGGCGACCGGGTGAAGCGCCAGATCGCCAAATACGCCGAGGTCGCCGAGGCCTTCGTGGCCCTGCCCGAGCGCCAGCGCTTCGCCTTCACCGTCTGGGGCCTGCGCGACAGCGAAACCTGGCTGCGCGGTCCATCGGGCCAGCGTCCCACGGACCAGCCGCTGCTGTTCGACGACGCCGGCCAGGCCAAGCCCACCGCCCGCGCCCTGGCAGACGCGTTCTCGCACCCGGCTTAACCAAACACCGACCTTTTGTCGCGCATAGTCCGGGACGTGGAGCGCCCAGGGGGATAGGTGACTACCATCAGACCACGGACAATCGAGGGGCTGAACGACTGGGCCAAGCCCTTCGCCCTGCTCTGCGCCTATGCGGCGGCCATGGCCTACAGCCTGTTCCTCGCCAGCTTCCTGCGCAACGTGCCGACGCTCTGGACCGCCAACGCGGTGGCGATCGCGGCCCTCATGGTGCTGCCGCGCCGCCAGGCGATCGACTTCCTGATCGCCTCCACGCTGGTGCACATCGGGCTGGAGCTGGCGCTGGGCGTGCCCTGGCGCTTCGTGGCGATCGTCTCGGTGCTGGACGCGCCCCAGACCATCGCCATCGCGGCCCTGATGCGGGCGATGCGCGTGCCCTCCAGGGTCCGCGACGCGCGCGGCCTGCTGATGGTGATCGCCTCCGCCTCGATCCTGACCGCCATCGGCTCGACCCTGGTCAACGGCCTGCTGATGGCCAGCCGGGCCCGGCCGTTCTTCCAAAATTGGAGCGAGTGGACCGCCTCGAACGTTCTGGGCGCGGCCATCGCCCTGCCCGTCGTCCTGATCCTGATGGATCGCCGCCATCGCGAAGGCTTCAAGGTCCGGCCGCTGGAAGGCGTCGCGACCCAGTTCCTGGTCGTCGCGACCTCGGCCGTCATCTTCGCCATCGACGGCGGGTACAGGGTGATGCTGTTCGCCCCGGTCCTGCTGGCCGCCTTCCGGGGCGGACCGCGCGCCGTGGCGATCGCGGTGACCGGCTCGATGGCCGTGGCGATCCCAGCCGTGCTCTTTCGGACCGGCGCGGACATCAATGCGGCGCTGGGCCCGCTGCGCCACGCCCTGATCTTCCACATCGTGCTCTACGCCGTCGGCCTGGTCTCGGCCCTGGCCCTGGGCGCCAAGCCCGCCTTCAGGCCCTGCTGGTCCGCCGGACCGCCGTCGCTCGCGCCGCCAAGGCCAAGGCCCAGGCCGCCAACCGCGCCAAGTCCGACTTCGTGGCCACCATCAGCCACGAGATCCGCACGCCGCTGAACAGCATCCTGGGCTTCGCCGCGCTGGTGGCCGACGATCCCACCCTGTCGGTCGAGAGCTGTCGCCGCCTGGATCTGGTCAGCCGCGCCGGCCGCTCCCTGGCCGAAATCGTCGGCGACCTGCTGGACTTCGCCAAGGTCGAGGCCGGCCGCCTGGACCTGACCCTGACGCCCGTCTCGCCCGCCGCCCTGCTGCGCGACGCCGTGGACATCATCGCCCCCGAGGCGGCCGCCAAGGGCCTTTATCTGCGGGCGATGTTCGAGGGCGATGTCGACGCGCCCGTGGCCCTCGACGAAACCCGCCTGCGCCAAGTGCTGCTGAACCTCCTGGCCAACGCCGTGAAATTCACGCGCGAAGGCGGCGTGGTCGCCCGCCTGACCGCCGGCCCCGCCCCGGCGCCCTTCGCTTCGAGATCACCGACACCGGCATCGGTATCGCCCCCGAGGTTCAGGCCAGGCTCTTCCAGCGCTTCTCCCAGGCCGATAGTTCGATCAGCCGCAGCTATGGCGGCACGGGCCTGGGCTTGGCGATCAGCAAGGCCCTGGTCAGCGCCATGGACGGCGAGATCGGCGTCGAGAGCCAGTTGAACCATGGCGCCCGCTTCTGGATCACCCTGACCGCCGGTCCCTGCGGCCCCGCCGCCCAGGCGGCTGGCTGCTGCACCACGCCGGAGGCCGCGCCGGCGCGCGCCGCCCGCGTGCTGCTGGTCGACGACCATCCGATGAACCGCGAACTGGGCATGGCCCTGCTGACCCTGGCCGGCTGCGAGGTGACCACCGCCGGCGACGGCGCCCAGGCGCTGGAGGCGGTCACGGCCGGCGGCTTCGATCTCGTCCTGATGGACGTGCACATGCCAGGGATGGACGGCCTGACCGCCACGCGCGCCATCCGCGCCCTGCCCGGCCCGGTGGCCGGCGTCCCGATCATCGCGCTCAGCGCCGATGTCCTGCCCGAGCAGATCGCCCGCTGCCACGCCGCCGGCATGAACGGCCACGTGCCCAAGCCAATCCGCCGCGAGGAGCTGTTCGCGGCCGTCGCCCGGGCGCTGGAAGGCCGGTCAGAGACCGCCGACCACGCCGAGCGGGGCGACGCCAGAGCGCCTGAGTTCCATCGCCTCGTCTCATCCACGGCCCCGTCCGTCGCCAACGCCGGGACGAGCGCGCCGGCCGCGTCTAACCCTTAACCGTCACGCTCGCCAAGGTTACGCGAGGTTCGGGGTAGTCCAGCTCAAGGTTAAATCGGCTTCATGACGGTCTTGTAAGTTGAGACTTACCCGGCCCACCCGTACATCGCGCGGCCTCGGCGCGTAACGCCGATCAGTGAACAGCAAAATGCGAGCTTAAATCCCGCGCGCGGCGGTCGTCGCGCGCCACGGGATCGGCCGCGCCTCGACCAAGGGAAACGAAATGATCCATCATCTGTCCGTCGCCGCCGCCGATCCTCAAGGCGTGGGCCAGTTCTTCGCCGACATCATGGGTGGCGTCGTCGTCGACTTCCCGCCCAACCCCGGCAGCTGCATGGTGTTCAAGGCCGACGGCCGGGGCACCGCCATCGAGATCTATCCCGCCGGCAGCGTCATGGTCCCCAACGGAGAGCCGGGCGCGATCTTCCTGCGCCAGCCCGAGGCCTTCGGCCGCTCGGCCACCCACTTCGCGCTGAGCATCGACCTGCCCCAGGACGAGGCTCTGGCCCGCGCCAAGGCCAAGGGCTGGGACGCCTTCATCTGCGATCGCGGCGGCCACTTCCGCGTGGTCGAGGTGTGGATCGAGAACACCTGGCTGGTCGAGCTGCTGCCCCCGACCTTCGCCGCCGAATATCTCGGCTTCGCCAAGGCGGTGACCCAGATGGCCGACCCGAACATGGCCCTCGACGACCACCAGCCCCAGGCGCGAACCCTCGAAAACGCCTGACGGGCTGCTCCCCCGCGAGAACGAAAAACGCCCCGGCCTTCGCGACCGGGGCGTCTTTTGTTTTCGGGCTGAACCGGACTCCTACGAGTTCAGGAAGCTCCGCAGCTTCCGCGACCGCGAGGGGTGCTTCAGCTTGCGCAGGGCCTTGGCTTCGATCTGGCGGATGCGTTCGCGGGTGACCGAGAACTGCTGGCCGACTTCTTCCAGGGTGTGGTCGGTGTTCATGCCGATGCCGAAGCGCATCCGCAGAACCCGCTCTTCCCGCGGCGTCAGCGAGGCCAGCACGCGGGTGGTGGTTTCCCGCAGGTTGCTCTGGATGGCCGCGTCGATCGGCAGGATGGCGTTCTTGTCCTCGATGAAGTCGCCCAGGTGGCTGTCTTCCTCGTCGCCGATCGGCGTTTCGAGCGAGATCGGCTCCTTGGCGATCTTCAGGACCTTGCGGACCTTTTCCAGCGGCATGGCCAGCTTTTCGGCCAGCTCTTCCGGGGTCGGCTCGCGGCCGATCTCGTGCAGCATCTGGCGGCTGGTGCGGACGATCTTGTTGATCGTCTCGATCATGTGGACCGGGATGCGGATGGTTCTTGCTTGGTCAGCAATGCTGCGGGTGATCGCCTGGCGGATCCACCAGGTGGCGTAGGTCGAGAACTTGTAGCCGCGCCGATATTCGAACTTATCGACGGCCTTCATCAGGCCGATATTGCCTTCCTGGATCAGGTCCAGGAACTGCAGGCCGCGGTTGGTGTACTTCTTGGCGATCGAGATCACGAGACGCAGGTTGGCCTCGACCATTTCCTTCTTGGCCTGGCGGGCTTCGCGTTCGCCCTTCTGGACCGTCTGGACGATGCGGCGATAGTCGTCGATCGGCACGCCGGTCTCGGTGGCCAGGGCGGCGATCTCGCCCCGGATGTCGAGGACCGACTGGCTGTCGTTCTCGACGAACTTGGTCCAGCGCACGCCCATGGCCTTGACCTGATCCGACCAGGTCGGGTTCAGCTCCGAGCCGAAATAGGCCTTGAGGAACTCGCCGCGGCTGATGCCGTAGCTGTCGGCCAGGCGCAGCAGACGGCCTTCCAGGCCGATCAGACGCTTGTTGATCGCATAGAGCTGCTCGACCAGCGCCTCGATGCGGTTGTTGTTCAGCTTCAGCGTCTTGAGGTGCTGGATGATCGTCTGCGACAGGCCTTCGTAGGCCTTGCGATCGGCGTCGGTCAGGTCCTCGCCCTTCAGGCGGCTGCCGACCAGCTTGTCCTGCAGCTTGCGGAAGCTTTCGAACTCGCTGGCGATGGCGTCCAGGATGGCCATGACGCCTTCGCGCAGCTCGCCTTCCATGGCGCTGACGGTCGGGCCGGCGCCGTCGTCGAAATCGTCGTCGTCGTCGCCTTCGCCCTCGGGCTTGGGTTCGGCGCCGGCTTCCTGGTCGACGGGCTCGGCCGGTTCGGCTTCTTCCTCGTCCGCGGCCGGCTGGGCGGCGACGCCGTTGATGGCGGCGTAGGTGCCTTCCAGGTCGATGACTTCGCGCAGCAGGATGCGGCCCGTGCCCAGTTCCTCGCGCCACACCATGATGGCTTCGAAGGTCAGGGCCGACTTGCACAGGCCGCGGATCATGGTGTCGCGGCCGGCCTCGATGCGCTTGGCGATGGCGATTTCGCCCTCGCGCGACAGCAGCTCGACCGAACCCATCTCGCGCAGATACATGCGCACGGGGTCGTCGGTGCGGTCGTAGGCGGCCGGCTTCTCGCTGGTGATGACCGTGGTGTTCTCGTCGCGGGTGGCGACTTCGCCGCCTTCCGAGCCCTCGGCGTCTTCTTCGGCCTCGACCACGTTGACGCCCATCTCGCTCAGCATGGCGAGGGTGTCTTCGATGGCGTCGGGGCTGACTTCCTCGGACGGCAGCACCTTGTTCAGCTCGTCCATCGTGACGTAGCCGCGGGCCTTGGCCTGCTTGATGAACTTCTTTACGCCGGCGTCGGTCAGGTCGAGCAGAGGGCCGTCGCCGCCGTTGGTTTCGGGCGCTTCCGTCTCGGCCGAGGAATTGTTGCTCATCAAGCTCTCCGAAATCGACACCGCCGTCGTGCAAGAGCGGCGAAAAAATCCGTATCGAAAAGGAGTTGCCTGCCCGTCGCGCGCTTCCCCCAATAGGTCAGGGTTCTGAGTTAGCGCTTTCCCAAGGATCACGTTCCCGTCAGAATTCGCCAAGCGCGTCCGGATACGCCATGTACAAGCGCTCCGCGAGAGACCCGGCGGAGACCATACGGCGTGGACGCGGCCTGACGCTTTCCCTGATCGGGTCGGCGACCGCTGGGGACCTGGGGCCGCGGCGAGGGTGACATCCTGTTTCGATGAGGGCGCGCGCAACGGCGGCCCGAGCGATGTCAATCAGCTGCTTGGCAAATCCTTGAGTTGGCAAATGGCTTTGGGTGACGCCGGTGTCAAGATGGGATGCACGGGTTTTGGCATAGGAAGTTCCAATTTCCGGATGCTCCACACCAATATTTCAATTTATGGTGGAGTTCAAACGCCGGACCGATGGCAAATGGCCTTCTACGTCTACATCATGGCCAGCCGCCGCAACGGTACGCTCTATATCGGCTCCACGGACGATCTTGCCCGGCGCGTATTCGAACATCAAAGCCGCGTACGAGGGTTCACCGCCAGGTACGGCTGCACGATGCTGGTCTGGTTCGAACAGCACGAGACACGTGAAAGCGCCCTGATCCGAGAGCGACGGATGAAGGAATGGCGCAGGTCTTGGAAGCTGATGGTGATCGAGGAAAACAATCCCGATTGGCGGAATCTCGCCTTGGAATTCCTGGGCTGACGGCCATCCAAATCCGATTTCCCCGGCGAACGCCGGGGCCCAGATCGAACCCGCAAGCCTTTGGATCTTGGGCAAGGTCGCAGGCGCGCCCACCCAAACCGTTCCGGATGTATCTGGGCCCCGGCGTTCGCCGGGGAAATCGGGGTTGGGAGACCGGATAGGGACAGGAAAACTAGTGCAGGACCTGAGAGACCATCTCGGGATCGGTCCATCCGCCGCTGTCGATCAGGCGCTTGACCGCGTCCCTTTCGGTCTTCAGGCGCAGCAGGGTCTGGAAGTCGCTGTCATCGACGAGATCGATCTTGGCGTCGTCGACCGCGCGCTCCAGGGCCGTCAGGCGGATCAAAAGGTCGAAGGCCTGCGACCAGAGGACGCGGATGGCTTCTTCCGGGTTCTGGGCGGCGCTTTGGGCGACATCCAGCGCCTTGACGCCGGCGGCCGACCGCTCCAGCAGCGCCAGGACCCCGGCGTCGTAGCCGATCGAGGCCAGGCGGCCGCGCACCATGCCGGTCTCGACGTGGTCGACCTCCATGCGCAGGTTCACAAGCTCGTGGGCGATGCCGTCCAGGCGCGCGTCGCCCAGGCCCTGGTTCATCAGCACCTCGATGCGGTCGTCGACGACCTTGGGATCGCGGATGGCGGCGATCAGCAGGGCGGCCGAGAACGGCTTGGGGGCGTGCTGCAAGGCCTGGGCGGCCGCGCGCCCCTCGGCCGTGGAGCCCTCGATCCGGGGCTTGCCGAACTTGCGGGGCGTGTTGTCCCAGCGTTGGCGCGACAGCTGCCGGCCCGCGTCGCTGGCGTCGGTCTTGACCCGTCGCGCCGCCCGCATCTCGTCGAGGCGATCCAGCAGCTCCTCTTTATAGGCGTGCGCCAGGTCCTTGTCGGCGATGGTCGCCGCCAGGGTGCGCAGGCGGACCTTGAGGTTGGTGCGCTGCTCGGGCGTGTCGAAGGGTTCGACGTCGCGCTCGCGCTCGAACAGGGCCTGGACGAAGGGCTTGGTGTCGCTGAGCTGGGCCTTCAGCGCCGCCGGCCCCTGATCGCGCAATATGTCGTCGGGATCCTTGCCGCCGACCGGCATGGAGAACAGGAACGAGCGGCCGGGCTTCAGCAGCGGCAGGGCGCGGTCGATGGCGCGGTGGGCGGCGCGCTGGCCGGCCTTGTCGCCGTCGAAGCAGAGGGTGGGCGTCGGATGCAGGCGCCACAGCCCCTCCATCTGCTCCTCGGTCAGGGCCGTGCCCATGGCCGCCACGGCCGGCACGCCGGCGCGCTGGCAGGCGATGACGTCCATATAGCCCTCGACCACCACCATCGGCGGCTTGCCCCCGCCGCTCTGGCCGTCGTGCAGGATCTTGCGGGCCTCGAACAGGCCGTAGAGCACCCGCCCCTTGTGGAAGAGTTCCGTCTCGGGGCCGTTCAGGTATTTGGCGCGGGCGTTGGGATCCATGGCCCGGCCGCCGAACGACACCACCTTCCCCCGGCTGTCGGTGATCGGGAAGATGATCCGGTCGCGAAAGCGGTCATAGGGCTGGCCGCCGTCCTCGGGCGAGATCAGCACGCCGGCGTCGACGAGATCGCCCGGCTTGGCGCCCTTGGCGACCAGGTAGTCCTTCAGCCCCGTGCGGTTGTTGGGCGCGAAGCCGATGCGGAAGCGGCTCCACTCGGTCTCGGGCAGGCCGCGCTTTTCCAGATAGGCGCGGGCGGCCTGGCCCACCGGGCGGCGCAGCTCGGCCTCGAACCAGGCGGAGGCCAGCTCCATCCAGTCGCCCAGCGACGAGCGCTTCTGCTCCTCGCGGGCGGCGTGCGGATCGACGGCGGGCAGGCTCATGCCGGCCTCGGCCGCCAGCCGCTCGACGGCTTCCGCGAAGGTCAGCCGCTCGGTCTCCTGCAGGAAGCTGATGATGTCGCCGTGCTTGCCGCTGGAGAAGCAGTGATAGAAGCCCTTCTCGTCATTGACGAAGAACGATGGGCTCTTCTCCTTGGTGAACGGCGACAGCCCCGCATATTCGCGCCCCTGCCGGCGCAGCTTCACCGTCTTGCCGACGACGTCGGACGGGCGAAGGCGGGACTTCAGTTCTTCGAGGAAGCGGTCGTCGAAACGCATTGAGGCTGGGCGGTACTTCACGGACTTGAACCCGACACCTTATCTGGCGAGCCGTCTCGCCAGAACCGGACGTGGGCGACCGTCCAAGCCAATATGGCGAGTCCCTCACAAGTTACCCACAGATTAACCGATTGAAGCTCGGCCTTAGGAACATCGACTCCGCCCTCTTCGTTTGGAGAGCCGGGCGCCTCGACGCGCCCGCAGCTTCCAAGCCCGCCACGGAGAAGACCCATGCCCCAGAAGTGGAATGACCGCGAAGGCCGCTTCGACGTCGAAGCCGACGGTGATTTCGACCGCCAGCAAGGCTATGGCTACGACGCCGCGCGACGTCGCGATCCGGCCTATGACACCTCTTACCGCAACGAAGGCGGCTATCGCGTCGAGCGCGGTCCGCGCCGCCACGGCGGCGAGTTCCTGCGCGCGGCGCAAGCGGGCGGCGATATCGGCTATGGCCGCACGCGCTCGGGCGCCGACTACGGGGCCGGCGCGACGGGTTATCGCTCGCCGGGCGACTATGGCCGCGTGGGCGGTCACGACTTCGGCGGCGCGACCGGCGACTACGGCTCCAGCGGCTATTCCGGCCGCACCCCCGACTATGGCGACGAGCGCTATTTCGATGGCCACGACCGCGATCGTTCTGGCCGCGAGGGCGCCTATGGCCGTGACTACAATCCCTATCGGTCGTTCAGCCCGCGCGGCCAGCGGCCCCACCAGGAGGAGCGCACCTGGTTCGACCGCGCCCGCGACGAAGTGTCCTCGTGGATGGGCGACCAGGACGCCCTGCATCGCCGCGAGGCCGACGGCGCCCATCGCGGCCGGGGCCCCAAGGGCTATCGCCGCTCGGACGAGCGCATCCGCGAGGATGTCAGCGACCGCCTGACCGACGACAGCTGGCTGGACGCCAACGGCATCGAGGTCGCGGTCTCCGACAGTGACGTCACCCTCACCGGCACGGTCCGCTCGCGCGAGGACAAGAAACGCGCCGAGGCCCTGGCCGAGAGCGTCTCGGGCGTCGACAATGTCCAGAACAACCTGCGGGTCGACCGCGGGACCGACACAACGGCGACCACCGTTCCGCCGTCGCCGCTGGGTTAAGGGCCAGAAGCTCCGCCCGTCACCGACGGGCGGAGCGCCTTTTCGCGTTACCCTTCCGACGCTTGATTTCAGCGCCGAAACGCAAATTGGGCCGCATACCCACGTTCTTGCCCATCCGGCCAACTTGCCCTCGACAAGCGAGGGTTAACGCCACAAACATCCCGGCTTCTCTTCGCGGGAGCACGCCCGCGCGTCGCATTGGGGTGTTTCGTGAAAGCGCTGTTCTTCTCGGTCTCCGTCCTGTCCCTGGTCGCCACGGCGGCCATGGCCCAGACTTCTCCCCTGCCGGAGTCCGCGCCGCCTACCCCGCCGATCGAAGCTCCGCGGGATGTGCCCTACGCCGGCACGCTGAAGGTCGCCGTCGACGCCACCGATCTTGACCGCAAGATCTGGAACGTCACCACGACCATGCCGGTCAGCAAGGCCGGCGACTTCGTGTTCCTGTATCCGCAGTGGGTCCCGGGCGGCCACTCGCCGCGCAACGACCTGGACAAGCTGGCCGGCCTGGTGGTCACCGCCAACGGCAAGCGCATCCCCTGGACCCGCGACGTGGTCAGCGTCCACGCCTTCCACGTCGACGTTCCGGCCGGCGTCACCGAGCTGCAGATCAGCTACCAGTTCCTGACCGCCGTCGAAGGCAAGGTCGGCCGCATCGAGGTCACGCCCGAGATGCTGAACCTGCAATGGCTGCAGGTGACGATGTATCCGGCCGGCTACTACACCCGCCAGATCCCGATCGAGGCCAGCGTCAAGCTGCCGGAAGGCTGGAAGTTCGCCACCGCCCTGGAAACCGCCAAGACCGAAGGCCAGGTCACGACCTTCAAGCCGACCAATGTCGAGATCCTGGTCGACTCGCCGATGATGGCCGGCAAGTACTTCAAGTCGATCGAGCTGGATCCGACCGGCCCGGCCCCGGTGCGCCTGAACCTGATCGCCGACAGCCCCGAGAACCTCGAGGCCAAGCCGGAATACATCCAGATCCACAAGGATCTCGTCCAGCAGGCCTACAAGCTCTACGGCTCGCACCACTACGACCACTACGATTTCCTGGTCGCCATGTCCGACAAGCTGGGCGGCATCGGCCTGGAGCACCATCGCTCCAGCGAAAACCGCGTCGCCCCGAAGTACTTCAACGAATGGGACAAGAACTTCGTCGGCCGCGACCTGCTGAGCCACGAATACACCCACTCGTGGAACGGCAAGTTCCGCCGCGCCGCCGACCTGTGGACCCCGAACCTGAACGTGCCGATGCGCGACAGCATGATGTGGGTCTATGAGGGCCAGACCCAGTACTGGGGCAATGTCCTGGCCGCCCGCTCGGGCCTCCTGACCAAGCAGCAGGCGATGGACTCGCTGGCCGCCACGGCCGCCGCCTACGACAACCGCCGCGGCCGCGACTGGCGCCCGTGCAGGACACCACCAACGACCCGATCATCGCCAGCCGCAAGCCGCTGTCGTGGCTCTCCTGGCAGCGCAGCGAGGACTACTATTCCGAAGGCCTGCTGGTCTGGCTCGACGCCGACACCCTGATCCGCGAGAAGACCGGCGGCAAGAAGTCGCTGGACGACTTCGCCAAGGCCTTCTTCGGCGTCGACAACGGCTCGTACAGCGAGAAGACCTACACGTTCGACGACGTGGTCAGCACGCTGAACGGCGTCTACGCCTATGACTGGGCGACCTTCCTCAAGACCCGCATCCAGGAGGTCCAGGAGAAGGGCCCGCTGGATGGCTTCGAGCGCGGCGGCTACAAGGTCGTCTATACCGACACCCCCACCGAGTTCATGAAGTCGGCCGAGACCAAGGCCAAGAACACCCCGCTCAGCTACTCGCTGGGCCTGACGGTGGGCGCGGACGGCGTGCTGACCGACGTGCAGTGGGGCGGCCCGGCGTTCAAGGCCGGCTTGACCCAGGGCCTCACGGTCGTGGCGGTCAACGGCGAGCAGTTCGACGGCGACAAGCTGAAGGCCGCCGTCAAGGCCGCCGCCAAGCCGGACGGCCAGCTGGTCGAGCTGCTGATCAAGGACAGCGGCCGCTACAGGATGGTCAAGATCGACTATCGCGGCGGCCTGCGCTACCCGCGCCTGGAGCGGATCGCCGGCGCGCCGGACCGCCTCGGCGACATCCTGACGCCGCGCATAAGGCCAAGCATTTTCGAGCGAAGTGGATGCCGGTTCGCGTGAAGAAAATGCGTAGAAGGAAAGAGAAGTTCGCCAGCAGGCTGCGAGCCGCTCGCAGCCTGCGACGATTTGGGGAAGGGCGGGAAGCCGACATCCGTGCCACCTTCCTGATCGTTCAATCCCTCTGAACGCGTACCGAAAAGGGCCCGTGCCCCTCTCCCAAACGGGCCCTTTTTTACGTCTGGTTTGGACCCTCCCCATTTTTTCGTCCGGACATTGACGCTCGCGTGACGGCGAGGGAACGATGCGCCTCGCCGGGCGCGGGGGCCACGGCGTTTCAGCGTTAGGGATCGCCATGCTCGACCGTCGCCAGATCATGATGGGGACGGCCGCCGCCGCCCTTACCACCGGCTTTGGGGCGACCGCTCTTCCGGCCGCCGCCGCGACGCCCAGGGAGCAGCTCTACGCGCTGTTCGACGTCTTCTTCGACGAGGACCTGAGCGACAGCCCCGAACAGGCCACGAACCTGGGCCTCGACATCGGCAAGCACGCCGACGCCCGCTCGAAACTCTCGGACCGCTCGATCGCCGCCTGGAAGCGCGACCGCGCCGAGCCGGCCCGGCGCATCGCCCGCCTGAAGACGATCGACCGCAAGGCGCTCTCCGGCGACGACGCCATCAACTACGACACCGCCCTGTTCAACTACGAGGCCCGTGAAGGGACCTCGCGCTTCGACTACGGCGGCGGCTCGCGGCCATTCGTGCTGACCCAGTACTACGGGGCCTACATCTCGACGCCCAACTTCCTGGACAGCAAGCACAAGATCGAGTTGGCCGCCGACGCCGACACTTACATCGCCCGCATGAAGGCCTTCGCGGTCGTGCTCGACCAAGAGACCGAACGGGCCAGCGCCGATGCCGCCAAGGGCGTGATCCCATCGGACTTCATGGTCGACAAGGCCATCGCCCAGCTGCAGCAGTTCCGCGCCATCCCGGCCGACAAGAACGTCATGGTCGCCTCGGCCGCCCGTCGCGCCAAACAGTATGGCGACTATGACGTCCAGGCCGCCAAGGTGCTGACCGGCGAGATCCAGCCCGCCCTCGACCGCCAGATCGCCGCCTTGCAGGCCATGCGCCCCAAGGCCGTGCACGACGCCGGCATCGGCCGCCTCAAGGATGGCGACGCCTTCTACGCCGCCCTGCTGAAGATCTACACGACCACCAACAAGACCCCTGAGGAAGTCCACCGCCTGGGCCTGGACGAAGGCGCCGAGATCCAGGCGCGCATGGACGAGATCCTCAAGAAGCGCGGCTTGACGCAAGGGTCGGTCGGCGCGCGCATGGCCAGCCTCGGGACCCAGCCCGACCAGGTGTTCCCCAACACCGACGAGGGCCGCGCCCAGATCCTGGACTATTGCCGCGGGCGGCTGGCCAAGCTGCAGCCCGAGCTGCCCAAGTGGTTCGGCCTGATGCCCAAGATCCCGGTCGAGGTCCGCCGCGTGCCGACCTATACCGAGGCCGGCTCGTCGGGCGCCTATTACGAGCGGCCGGCCCTGGACGGCTCGCGCCCCGGCGCGGTCTATATCAACCTCAAGGACACGGCGGAGTGGCCGCGCCTGTCGCTGGCGACGCTGATCCATCATGAGGGCGCCCCCGGGCACCATTTCCAGCTGGCCCTGGTCGCCCAGAGCAACCTGCCGAAGCTGCGCCAGAACATGGGCTTCTCGGCCAATACCGAGGGCTGGGCGCTCTATGCCGAGCAGGTGGCCATGGAAATGGGCATGTACGAGGGCGACGACCTCAGCCTACTGGGCATGTATCAGGCGCGCCTGTTCCGCGCCTCGCGCTGCGTGGTCGACACCGGCCTCCACGCCAAGGGCTGGAGCCGCGAGAAGGCCATCGCCTACATGGTCGACACCGGCGGCGACTTCCTCGGCAAGATCTCCCGCGAGGTCGACCGCTACTGCGCCAACCCCGGCCAGGCCTGCTCGTACAAGGTCGGCCACACCGTCTGGGCGGCGTCTCGCGAGCGCGCGAAGAAGCGCCTGGGGAGCAAGTTCGACATCAAGCGCTTCCACGACACCGCGCTGATGGTCGGCCCGGCGCCGCTGACGGTGCTGGAGGGCGTGATCGATCGGTGGCAGGGATAGGACCCCAGCACGGCGTGGGGAACGGGAGAGGTCATGGCCAAGCTCGTGTTCGGGATGAACCAGTCGCTAGACGGCTACGTCGATCACGACGCGTTCGCCCCCGACCCCACGCTGTTTCGAAACTTCATCAAGGAGGCGCAAGCCCAGACCGGAAGCCTCTACGGCCGCAAGATCTATGAGATCATGCGCTATTGGGACGACGACCAGCCCGAGTGGACCGCCGACAAGCAGGCCTTCGCGGCGGCCTGGCGCAGGCAGCACAAGTGGGTCGTCTCGCGCGGGCGGCCGGCGCTCGGTCCCAACGCCAGCCTGGTCGAGGGCGACCTCGAAAGCGCGGTCCGACGGCTGAAGGCCGAGCAGGACGGAGAGATCGAGGTCGCCGGCCCGAACCTGGCGGGAAGCCTCACGGCGCTCGGCCTGATCGACGAGTACCGCATCTATCTGCACCCCGTCGTGCTGGGCGGCGGCGCGCCCTATTTCATCGCCGCCCGCCCTCGGCTGCGCCTGGTGTCCAGCGACCGGATCGGCGCGGACGCGATCCGGCTGGTCTATGTCCCCGAGCCAACAAAATGAGACCGGTACCATTTCCGTCTTGAGTGGTCTGACAACTGCCTCCATAGTGCCTTGACGAAGGCGGCCCCAGAGCCGCCGGCCATTGCGCACCCTCGGGAAACAAACGGATGACCACCACCCTCACCCGCCGCCTGTTCGGCGCGAGCCTCGCGGCGCTGTCGGCCGCCGCCATGCCGGGCCTCGTGCAGGCCGCCGACAGGGCCGCCAAGTCCAAGTCCGACAAGCCGCTCTACAAGGACGCCGCCCAGCCGATCGACGCCCGGGTCCAGGACCTGCTCTCCCGCATGACGCTGGAAGAGAAGGCCGCCCAGCTGATCGGCATCTGGCTCACCAAGAACAGGATCCAGACCTCCGAGGGCGAGTTCTCGCCGGAGGAGGCCAGCAAGAACTTCCCCAATGGCCTGGGCCAGATCTCGCGTCCGTCCGACCGCAAGGGCGCCAAGCCCGCCACGGTGATCGACGCGGCGGCCGGCGCCGACGACGGCGCGGTCAACCGCAACGCCAAGGAGACGGCGCGCTACACCAACGCCGCCCAGAAGTGGGCCGTGGAGAAGACGCGCCTGGGCATCCCGCTGCTGATGCACGACGAGGCCCTGCACGGCTATGTCGCCCGTGACGCGACCAGCTTCCCGCAGGCCATCGCCCTGGCCTCGACCTTCGACACCGAGCTGACCGAGAAGATCTTCGCCGTCGCCGCCCGCGAGATGCGCGCCCGCGGTTCGAACCTGGCGCTGGCGCCGGTGGTCGACGTGGCCCGCGACCCGCGCTGGGGCCGCATCGAGGAGACCTATGGCGAGGACCCGCATGTCTGCGCCGAGATCGGCCTGGCCGCCATCCGCGGCTTCCAGGGGACGACCCTGCCGCTGGCCAAGGACAAGGTCTTCGTCACCCTCAAGCACATGACCGGCCACGGCCAGCCCGAGAACGGCACCAATGTCGGCCCCGCCCAGATCGCCGAGCGCACCCTGCGCGAGAACTTCTTCCCGCCGTTCGAACGGGCGGTGAAGGAGCTGCCGGTCCGCGCGGTCATGCCGTCGTACAACGAGATCGATGGCGTCCCGTCGCACGCCAACCGCTGGCTGCTGACCAAGATTTCTGCGCGAGGAGTGGGGCTACAAGGGCTCGGTCCAGAGCGACTATTTCGCGATCAAGGAGCTGATCGCCCGCCACAAGCTGACCACCGATCTCGGCCAGACGGCGGTGATGGCCATGCACGCCGGCGTCGATGTCGAGCTGCCCGACGGCGAGGCCTACGCCCTGATCCCGCAGTTGGTGAAGGACGGCCGCATCCCGCAGTTCGAGATCGACGCCGCCGTCTCGCGCGTCCTGACCATGAAGTTCGAGGGCGGTCTGTTCGAGAACCCCTACTGCGACGAGAAGACGGCCGACGCCAAGACCGCGACGCCGGACGCCGTCGCCCTGGCCCGCGAGGCCGCCCGCAAGGCCGCCGTGCTGCTGAAGAACGACAAGGGTCTGCTGCCGCTGGACGGCAAGAAGATCAAGCGCCTGGCCCTCCTGGGCACCCACGCCAAGGACACGCCGATCGGCGGCTATTCCGACATTCCGCGCCACGTGGTCTCGATCCACGAGGGCCTGACCGCCGAAGCCAAGGCCCAGGGCTTCACGCTCGACTACGCCGAGGCCGTGCGGATCACCGAACAGCGCATCTGGGCGCAGGACGAGGTCAAGCTGGTCGACCCGGCCGTCAACGCCAGGCTGATCGCCGAAGCCGTCGAGGTCGCCAGGAAGGCCGACGTCGTGGTCATGGTGCTGGGCGACAACGAACAGACCAGCCGCGAGGCCTGGGCCGACAACCACCTGGGCGACCGCGACAGCCTGGACCTGATCGGCCAGCAGAACGACCTGGCCAAGGCGATCTTCGACCTGGGCAAGCCGACGGTGGTGTTCCTGCTGAACGGCCGCCCGCTGTCGATCAACCTGCTGGCCCAGCGCGCCGACGCCATCATCGAGGGCTGGTACCTCGGCCAGGAGACCGGCAACGCCGCCGCCGACATCCTGTTCGGCCGCGCCAATCCGGGCGGCAAGCTGCCGGTCAGCATCGCCCGCGACGTCGGCCAGCTGCCGATCTACTACAACCGCAAGCCCACGGCCCGCCGCGGCTATCTGCTGGGCGACACCAGCCCGCTGTATCCGTTCGGCTTCGGTCTCTCGTACACGACCTTCGACATCTCGGCCCCGCGCCTGGCGAAAGCGAAGATAGGGCAGGGCGAGAGCGTCAAGGTCGAGATCGACGTGGCCAACACCGGCAAGGTCGCCGGCGACGAGGTGGTCCAGCTTTACATCCACGACGAGCAGGCCTCGGTCACCCGTCCGGTTCTGGAGCTGAAGCACTTCAAGCGCGTCACCCTGGCGGCCGGCGCCAGGACGACGGTGAGCTTCGAGATCAAGCCGTCGGACCTGTGGTTCTGGAACCTCGACATGCAGCGCGTCGTCGAGCCGGGGGACTTCTCGATCCTGGTCGGGCCGAACTCGGTGGACCTGAAGAAGGCGACGCTGACGGTGGCGTAAGCTTCCAAATCCGTTCTTCCCGATGAAAGCCGGGACCCAGATCGAACCCACGAGCGTGGGAGGGTTCGCCAAGCCTTTAGCGGGCCAACCCAAGACGCTCTGGATGAATCTGGGCCCCGGCTTTCGCCGGGGAGACGAGTTTGGTGATCGGGTTCGGGCGAACCTTAAGTAACAATCGCAAGCCAATCTTTACCGCACCGGGACTTTAGTCCCGAGGCGTAAAGGGCCATCTTCCCAGCCATGGCCGTTCCCCCGCCCCCCTTCACCGACGCCGAGATCGACACCCTGGTCGAGACCTTCTATGCGCGCGTTCGTCGCCACCATCGCCTGGGTCCGATCTTCGAGACGGCGATCGGTCCCGACGGCTGGCCCGCGCACCTGGCGACCCTGAAGGACTTCTGGTCGTCGGTGCTGAACACCTCCGGCCGCTACAAGGGCCAGCCGGTGACCGTGCATCAGCACGTCGAGGGGCTGACCGAGGGTCTGTTCATGCCGTGGCTGAACCTCTTCCATCAGACCTGCGTCGAGCTGTTCGACGCCCCGCGCGCCGCCATCGTCGGCCAGAAGGCCGAGCGCATCGCCCGCAGCCTGAAGCTCGGCGTGTTCTTCAAGCCGGACGCGGTCGCTTGAGCGGCTTGGCCGACGACGGTTTCGTCCGCTTCGAGGCCGACGAGACCCAAACCCTGCTTGGCGCCGAGGCCATGGCCCAGTGGCCGGCCTTCGCCGAAAGCTGGAACGACCTTCCCCTCGACGGCTTCATGGCCGACGGCGGACGCTATCGTCGCCGGCGGTTCGCGGCCTTCGCCGCCCTGCCGGGCGAGGTCACCCGCAAGCCGCACCAGCCGCACTGGCAGAGCCGCGACTACAACCCGCTGAACGGCGGCGTGCAGCGCTGGTTCGAACCCGTCACCGACGCGATCGCCGCGCACCCGGTGACGCAAGGCGTCATCCGCGCCGGCCTGGAGCGCTTCCACCCGCTGTCGGGATCGCCCGCCGCGCCCTGGCATGTCGAACTGCACCAGTTCCGCATCGAGGCCCGGGCCGACGAGGCGGGTCAGCCCACGCCCGAAGGCGCCCACCGCGACGGCGTCGACTGGGTGATCGTCATGCTGGTGGATCGCCGCAACGTCGACAGCGGCGTCACCGACATCTACGCGCCGGACGGGACCAGCCTGGGCTCCTTCACCCTGACCGCGCCCGGCGACGCGGTGTTCCTGGACGACCACCGCGTGCTGCACGGCGTCACGCCGATCCGGCCGCACGATCCGGAGCAGCCCGCCCTGCGCGATGTGCTGGTCGTCACATACAGGCAGGACCCGGACGCGCCACGGTAAAGCTCGCGGCGCGGTTGCGCCTGCGACCGTTTGCCTCACCGCGCGACCGTTTGGACGGCGATCACAACGTGACACGGTGAGGCTTGGCCCTTCGACAAGATTGAGCGTCCGCGTATGTCTCGAGACGACCAAGGCCTGCCGGGCGATCCGCCGCAGGAGCGACGCGCCGTCTTTTCCAGCGCGATGGCCGACGCCGTTCCGATCCTGATCAGCTATGTCGACCGCGAGCAGCGCTATCGCTTCGTCAACCGCGCCTACGAGCGCTGGTTCGGGGTCGACCGCTCGCAGATCGAGGGCAAGACCCTGGAGGAGGTTCTCGGCGCGCTGGCCTATGACCAGGTGCGCGACCATGCGGCCCGCGCCCTGACCGGCGAGAGCGTCATCTTCGAGACCGAGTACAACTACCAGCGCGTCGGGGTTCGCCACGTCGAGGCGCGGTACGTGCCGGACATCGCCCAGGACGGCGAGATTCCCGGCTACTACGTTCTCGTCAACGACATCACCGACCGCAAGACCGCCGCCGCCGAGCTGGAGCGGATGCTGGCGGGCGAACGACGGCGCGGGGCCTTGCTCGATCTGGGCCAGCAACTGCGCGACGAGACCGATCCCCTGGCCATCGCCCAGACCGCCGCGCGGATGCTGACCGAGCACCTGAAGGTGGCGCGGGCCGGCTATGCGGAGATGGATTTCGTCAGTGACGTGGCCGACATCGTCGCTGACGACGGGGGGCCCGATCGCAGCGTCGCCCCGTTGAGAGGGCAGCAAATCCGCCTCGAGGATTTCGGCCCCACGATGAGCGCCGACATGCGCGCCGGTCGCGCGGTCACGGTCGGCGACGTGGCGCTGGACGATCGCACCAACGCGGCGGACGCCCTGGAGGCCTACGCCACCCTCGGCGTGCGGGCCTTCATGACCATCTCCCTGGTCAAGAACGGCGCGCTGTCGGCCTATGTCTATATCTGCCACCAGAAACCGCGAACCTTCGCCCCCGACGAGGTCGCCTTCGCCGCCGAGGTCGCCGAGCTGATCTGGACGGCCCGGGAACGGGCCCGCTGGACCAGGCCCTAAGGCGTGCGGCCGAGACCGAGCGCCTGCTGATCCGCGAGGTGGACCACCGGGCCAAGAACGTGCTGGCCGTGGTTCAGTCGCTGGCCCAGCTGACCCCGTTCCACAGCAAGGCGCAGTATGTCGAGGCGCTGTCGGGCCGCATCGGCTCGCTGGCCCGCGCCCACAGCCTGCTGTCGACGGCCCGCTGGAGCGGCGTCGATCTGCACGACCTGTTGCGGCTGGAGCTGGACGCCTATCGCTTCGAGGACGCCGCCCAGCAGACCATCGACGGCCCACCGGCCCTGATCGACGCCCGGGCCGCCCAGTCCCTGGCCCTGGTGATCCACGAACTCGCCACCAACGCATCCAAGTACGGCGCCCTGGCGAGGCCGGAGGGGCGGCTATCGGTGACCTGGAGCTGGGGCGCCGACGGCGCGCTGCATCTGATCTGGCGCGAGACGGCGAGCGTACGCATCACCCCGCCCCAGCGTCGCGGCTTCGGCTCGACCCTGATCGAAAGCGCCGTCAAGCAGGCCGCCGCCCGCGTTGCCCTGGACTGGCGGCCGGAAGGACTGGAGGTCCGCCTCGACATCCCGACCGGCGCCCAGGCCCGCACGGCCGAGAGCATCCCGGCCTATCGCCCCGGCCTGGCGGTCGACGACGGCCCGGCCCTGCGCGGCCAGCACGTCCTGATCGTCGAGGACGAGGCCGTGGTCGCCATGGAGCTGGCCCGCGTCCTGACCGCCGCCGGCGCCAAGGTCGTCGGCCCCGCGGGCACGATCGAAGAGGCGCTGGATCTGCTGAACGACGGCCAGCCGATCGACCGCGCCCTGCTGGACGTCAATCTGGGCGGCCGCCTGATCACCCCGGTGGCGGCGGCCCTGACCGACCAGCGCATCCCGTTCGTCTACCTGACCGGCTACCAGGAGCCCGACGTCGACGACGGTCCCATTCTGAGGAAGCCCGTCGCCACCAGCGCTCTCCTGGGCGCCCTGGCCCGTGGCGCGCCAAGCGCGGCGCGGTAGGCTTCCGCTTTCTTTTGGGCGCGGGACAGCCCAGCCGAGTCTTGTGGCTTGAAATTGCAATTCGTTCTCAAGTAAGGACGAACCTCCAACGCCAAGGTTCGTCAGGACGCCGTGAAATCCGCCGCCGATCAGCATCGCCGCTCTTTCTGGCTGAAGCAGCTGCACCAGTGGCATTGGATCAGCGCGGCCTTGTCGCTGATCGGCATGCTGCTGTTCGCGATCACCGGCTTCACCCTGAACCACGCCGGCCAGATCGAGGCCAAGCCCGTGGTGGTGTCGCGCAAGGCCACCTTGCCGCCCGACCTGCTGGCCCTGCTGGCCAAGGGTCCCGAAGAGGGCAAGCGCCCCCTGCCCGTCGCCCTGGAGCCCTTCCTCGACAAGGCCGTCGGCGCCGAGGTGGCGGGCCGCGAAGGTGAGTGGTCGGCCGACGAGGTCTATGTCGCCCTGGCCCGGCCGGGCGGCGACGCCTGGGTCTCGATCGACCGCGAGACCGGCGCCGTCGAGCACGAGAAGACCACGCGCGGCGCGATCTCCCTGCTCAACGACCTGCACAAGGGCCGCAATTCCGGCAAGGCCTGGAGCTGGTTCATCGACATCTTCGCCGGCGCCTGCGTGATCTTCACGGTCACCGGCCTGATCCTGCTGCAGTTCCACGCTCGCGCCCGGCCGCTGACCTGGCCGCTGGTCGGGCTGGGCCTGGCCGCGCCCCTCATTCTCGTCATTCTTTTCGTCCACCTTTAGAGGCAGACCCCGTGAAGCGTTCGATCTCCCTGCTGACTTTTGCTGGCGCGGCCTTTGGCGCCGGCGCCGCCCCGGCTCTCGCCGCCGATCTCAACGTCACCGTCGAGGTGCCGAAGCTGACGGTCGCCGAGTACCACAAGCCCTACGTCGCGATCTGGATCGAGAACCCGGCCGACAGCACCGCCGCCGGCACCCTGGCCGTCTGGTACGACGCCGACAACCGCGAGGACAAAGGCGCCAAGTGGCTGAAGGACATGCGCCAGTGGTGGCGCAAGGCCGGCCGCGAAATGAGCTTCCCGGCCGACGGCGTCAGCGGCGCGACGCGCGCCCCAGGCCCGCAGAAGCTGGTCTTCGCCGGCTCCAAGGGCGCGCTGAAGGACCTCAAGCCCGGCGCCTATAACCTGGTCGTCGAAGCCGCCCGCGAGGTCGGCGGCCACGAGGCCGTCCGCGTGCCGTTCGTCTGGGGCCAAATGGGGGGCAAGCCCGGCAAGCCCGCCACGGTCAAGGGTTCCTCGGAACTCGGCGCCGTCACCGTTTCCGTGAAGTGAGAAAAGCCATGACCTTCAAGAAGCGCCTGCTCGCCGTCGCCGCCCCCCTGCTCATTGGGGGCGTGGCTCTCGCCCTGCCGATGACCGCCTCGGCCCACCGGGGCTGGATCGTGCCGTCGGCCACCGTGCTGTCGGGCGACGTCTGGGTGACGTTCGACGCGGCCATCTCCAACGAGCTGTTCTATCCCGACCACAACGCCATGCGCCTGGACGGCGTGGTCGTCACCGCGCCGGACGGTTCGGTCGACAAGATCCAGAACGGCGCGACCGGCAAGTACCGCTCGACCTTCGACGTGGCCCTGACCAAGCCGGGCACCTGGAAGATCGGCTCGGCCAGCCAGAGCGTGATGGCCAGCTACACCGAGAACGGCGAGGTCAAGCGCTTCCGGGGCTCGCCGGACGACTTCGCCAAGCAGGTCCCGGCCAGCGCCGCCGACCTGAAGACCATCAAGAGCTTCAACCGCAACGAAGCCTTCGTCACCCGCGACAAGCCGACGACCGAGGTCTTCAAGCCGACCGGCAAGGGCCTGGAACTCGTGCCGATCACCCACCCCAACGACCTGGTCGCCGGCGAACCCGCCAGCTTCAAGTTCCTGGTCGACGGCAAGCCCGCCGCCGATCTCGAAGTGACGATCGCCGAAGGCGGCTCGCGCTACAGCCCGCGTCCCGACATGAAGGTGAAGACCGGCGCCGACGGCGTCTTGAAGTTCACCCTGCCGGAAGCCGGCATGTACTGGATCAACGCCACGGTCCGCACCGGCGCCATGCCGGGTCGCGGGCCGGGTCCGGGCCCGGGCGGGCCCGGCGGCGGGATGGGCGGCGGCCAGCAGGGCCAGGCCACGCCGCTGGCCGGCGACGGCTACAGCGCCGGCTACACCGCCACGATCGAAGCCCAGCGGCCTTAAAGGTCGACTGCTGAATGCTCCCTTCCCCCTTGGATGGGGGAAGGGTCGGGGATGGGGGTGGCGCCGCGTCAGGACCAGCGACGTCGCGTCAGCCTCACCGCCGCATCACCCCCAACCCTGCCCTTCCCCCATCAAGGGGGAAGGGTTCGATTTGAGCGCCATGCCCCGCGTCCTCGTCCCCGCCCTGACCACGCCGCCCGCCCGCCCCGTCGGCGGGACGGTGCGCGCGTTCGGCGGCGCGACCATGGGGACGACCTGGGCGGTCAAGGCCGTGCTGCCGGCCACCACCGACCTCCCCGCCCTCGAGGCCATGGTCCAGCGCGCCCTCGACGCCGTCGTCGCGCAGATGAGCCCGTGGGAGCCGCTGTCGGACCTCTCGCGCTACAACCGCGCCGCCGCCGGGAGCTGGACGATGCTGCCAGCCGAGACCGCCATCGTCCTGCGCCGCGCCATCGAAGTCGCCGAACAGAGCGCCGGCGCCTTCGACCCGACCTTGGGCGCGCTGACCGACCTGTGGGGTTTCGGCCCGCGTCCCTTTCCGGAAAGCCGCCGCTGGCGGCCGACATCATCCCGCTGCGTGACGCCGGCGGCTGGACGCGCCTGACGCTGGACGGCGACGCCCTGTTCCAGCCGGGCGGCCTTCGCCTCGACCTCAACGGCATCGCCAAGGGCTTCGGCGTCGACCAGGCCGCCGCGGCCCTCGATAGAGCCGGCGTGAAGAGCTACCTGGTCGAGGTCGGCGGCGAACTGCGCGGCGTCGGCGCCAAGCCCGACGGCCAGCCCTGGTGGGTCGAGCTGGAGCGCCCGCCGCCCAATGGCCTGACCGCCAATGACACCGAACGCACCCTGGTCGCCCTGCACGACCTGGCCGTCGCCACCTCGGGCGACTATCGCCGGTTCTTCGACCACGACGGCCGCCGCTACGCCCACACGCTCGACCCGGCCACCGGCGCGCCGACCACCCACGCGACCGTCAGCGTCACGGTGCTGGCCAAGGACTGCATGAGCGCCGACGCCTGGGCCACGGCCCTGACGGTCATGCCCCCCGACGCCGCCCTGGCCTTCGCGGCGAGACATGACTTGGCCGCGTTGATCGTCAGCCGAGGCGCCGGCGGCCTGGAAGAACGTCTGTCCCCTGCCCTGCGAGCGATGCTGGACTGATGGTCGACCTCTCAGCCTTCTCGCCCGAGACCCGCCGCCTGATCGAGGCCGGCGCCGTGGCCGGCGTCTACGCCCTGTTCTGCGCGGGCGTAGCCGTGCGCGAGACCCTGCGCCGCCGCGCCACGCGCAAGGCGACCCTTGCCCTGTCGGAAGGCGCCGGCGAACCCATCCTGGTCGCCTATGCCAGCCAGACCGGCTTCGCCGAGGAGCTGGCCAACGCCACCGCAAGGACCCTGGCCGAGGCCGGCGCGCCGGTGACCCTGCGCGAGCTCTCCGCCGTCACCGCCGCCGACCTGACCGGCCGCGCCCTGTTCGTCGTCAGCACCACCGGCGAGGGCGACGCCCCCGACCCGGCCCGCGCCTTCATCCGCGACGTGATGAAGGACGGCGTCGACCTGCCCAACCTGCGCTATGGCGTGCTGGCCCTGGGGGACTCGACCTATGCCGCGTTCTGCGCGTTCGGCCGCGGGCTCGACGCCTGGCTGTCGCGGTCCGGCGCCGCGCCGCTGTTCGATCGCGTCGAGGTCGACGACGGCGATCCGGTCGCCCTGCGCCACTGGCAGGGGCAGCTTAGCCTGCTCACCGGCGTCACCGACGCGCCCGACTGGAGCCGTCCCGCCTACGGCCGCTGGACCCTGGCCGAGCGGACCTTGCTCAATCCCGGCAGCCCTGGCGGCGAGGCCTGGCATATCCGTCTCGTCCCAACAGACGGCGCGACCTGGGAAGCCGGCGACATCCTGGAGATCGGCCCGCGCAACGACCCGGCCGAGGTCGCCGCCTTGGGCCTGCCCGCGTCGCTCACCAACACCTTGTCGGGCCTGCGCCTGCCGCATGAGCCCGCCGCCATCGAGGCCCTGCGCGGCCTGTCGGCCCAGGCCGTGGCCGAGCGCCTGTCGCCGCTGCCGCACCGCGAATATTCGATCGCCTCGCTGCCCAGCGACGGCGGCGCCGAGCTGATCGTCCGCCTCATGCCCCGCGCCGACGGCGCGCCGGGCCTGGGCTCGGGCTGGCTGTGTCGTTTCGCCGAGATCGGCGGGACGATCGACGCCCGCGTGCGGACCAACCGCAGCTTCCACGCCCCCGAGGCCTCGCGCCCGCTGATCCTGATCGGCTCGGGAACGGGCCTGGCCGGCCTGCGCGCCCACCTGAAGGCCCGCGCGGCCCTGGGCGTCCGATGGAACTGGCTGGTCTTCGGCGAGCGCACCGCCGCCCACGACTATTTCCACCGCGAGGAGATCGAGGGCTGGCGGGCTTCGGGCCTGCTGGACCGAGCGGACCTAGCCTTCTCGCGCGACCAGGCCGAACGCGTCTACGTCCAGCACCGCCTGCGCGCGGCGGCCGACGTGTTGCGCCGCTGGGTGGCCAATGGCGCGGCCATCTATGTCTGCGGGTCGCTGGAGGGGATGTCACGCGACGTCCACGCGGCCCTGGTCGAGGTGCTGGGCGCCGAGACGCTGGAGCGGCTGACCGACGAGGGGCGCTATCGGCGGGACGTGTACTGAGCCCAAAATAGCTTGTCATCCCGGACAAGCGCGCAGCGCGCCGATCCGGGACCGCAGTAAACGCGGCGCTTGTAGCGGTCCCGGCTCTCCGCTTCGCTGCGGCCGGGATGACAAGCTATTTTGGGCCTGAGGAGTTTCGCTCCTCCGGCGTATTCGCCCCACGCAGCCTTCCCATCGCCCCCTCCGGCACAGGCAAGCTCACCAACCCCGCCCGCTCCACGAACCGACGCAGGGGCCACCCGGCCTCGGCGTCGGCCGGAATCGCACGCGTCTCGACCACCATCGGAACCGGCAGGCCCTCGTAGTAGCCGCCGCCCATCAGCAGCGGCGCCAGGTCCTCCGGCAGCACCGTCGGCGCATCCACGGCCAGCACCAGCAGCCGCGCCGCGCCCAGCGCCCGCGCCCCGGCCAGCACCCCGCCGACCGGTCCCGCGAAGTCCGCGTCGTCCGGAACCCACGGCAGGCCGAAATCCGCTCCCGCCGTCACCAGCGCCTCCGCGCCGACCGCCTTCGCCAAGGCCGCCACCCGGTCCACCGCCCGCGCGCCGTCCCAATCGAGCAAGGCCTTGTCGCGCCCCATTCGCCGGGACGCGCCGCCACACAGAATGATCGCGCCGAAAGAGGTCATGTCCACGTCTTAGCAGGATTTTGCGCTGGTCTTCCAAGCTGCGCCCGAAGCGGTCTAGTGTCCGCCCCGCAAAGGGACGAAGTAACAATGAGCCAGCCTGTCGAGCGCCAGCGTCGTCGGACGACCCAGAGCGCCACCATCCGCGACGTGGCCGCCCGGGCGGGCGTCTCGCCGATGACCGTCTCGCGCGTCATCAACCGCGAGAGCACCGTCAAGGACGAGACCCGCGCCCTGGTCGAACAGGCCATCGCCGACCTCAACTACGCCCCCAACCCCGCGGCCCGCAGCCTGGCCGGCAGCGCGCCCTTCCGCATCGGCCTGCTCTACGACAACCCCTCGACCGGCTACCTGTCGGAGTTCCTGGTCGGGGCCCTGGATGAGAGCAGCCGCACCGGCGCTCAGATCGTCATCGAGAAGTGCGCCGAACCGGAGCTGGCTGGCGCCACCCTGGCTCGCCTGCTGAAGACCGGCGTCGACGGTCTGATCCTGCCGCCGCCGCTGTGCAAGTCGCCCGAGGTGCTGGCCGAGATTCGCGCCGCGGCCGCCGCCGTGGCCGTCGCCCCGGGCATGACCAGCACCGACATGGCCACCATCCGCATCGACAACGAGGCGGCCGCCTACGAGCTGACCCAGCATCTGATCAACCTGGGCCACAAGCGCTTCGGCTTCATCAAGGGCCACCCGAACCAGACCGTCAGCCAGCAACGCCTGGACGGGTTCATGGCCGCCCTGAAGGCCGCAGGGATCCCCATGGAGGACATCCGGGTCGAGCAGGGCTACTTCACCTATCGCTCGGGCCTGGAAGCGGCCGAGCGGCTGCTGGCCGCCGAGCCGCGGCCGACCGCGATCTTCGCCGCCAACGACGACATGGCCGCCGCCGCCGAGGGCCTGGCGCACAGGCTGGGCCTGGACGTGCCGGGCGACGTCTCGATCGTCGGCTTTGACGACACCTCGATCGCCGACAACATCTGGCCGGCCCTGACCACCGTTCACCAGCCGATCGCCGCCATGGCCCGCGCCGCCGTCGACCTGGTGCTGGAAGAGATCCGCCGCAAGCGCGACGGCAGCGGCGAGCCGAGGCAGCTCGTGCATCCCCACACCCTGATCGTGCGGGATTCCAGCGGGCCGGTCAGCAAATAGATCACCCTAGCCAGCCGCGCCCTCGACGCGGGACGCGGCGTTTGGCGGATTGGTCTGACAAGTCGCTTGCGGCTTAGACATGTTAGCGCTACCAAGTGCCTGATCAACGAGCGCCGCCTGTCGGCAGCTTCCAGACGCTCGAACTTGGGGAGACGACGCCGTGGGCGTGAGTGAATTCCTTCCGGAAGACTGGAAAGACGCGACCTTGCTGGGCCGCATCGACTTCGGCGATGGCCCTACGCCCGTGCTGGTGCGCGGCGGTCGTGTCGAGGACGTCTCGAAGATCGCCCCCACCGTCGCCGACCTGATGAACGCCTATCCGCCCAGCTCCGTGATCCCGCGCGGCGAGGACAAGGGTCCGCTGGAAGCCCTCGACATCCGCCCCGTGTGGGAGGACGCCGACGGCGCGGCGGCCGTGAAGCTGCTGGCCCCCGTCGACCTGCAATGCCTGAAGGCCGCCGGCGTGACCTTCGCCGTCTCGACCCTGGAACGGGTGATCGAGGAGCGCGCGCGCGGCGACGCCGCCGAGGCCCTGAAGATCCGCGAACAGCTGGCCGAGAGCATGGGCGGCGACCTGCGCAGCGTGAACCCGGGCTCGGAGGGCGCCGAGCGCCTGAAGCAGACCCTGATCAAGGACGGCCTGTGGTCGCAATACCTCGAGGTCGCCATCGGCCCCGACGCCGAGATCTTCACCAAGGGTCCGACCCTGTCGTCGATGGGCTGGGGCGACCATGTCGGCGTCCGCTATGACAGCCACTGGAACAATCCCGAGCCGGAAGTCGTGCTGCTGTGCGACGGCCAGGGCCAGATCCGCGGCGCGTCGCTGGGCAACGACGTCAACCTGCGCGACTTCGAAGGCCGCTCGGCCCTGCTGCTCAGCAAGGCCAAGGACAACAACGCCTCGTGCGCGATCGGCCCGTTCTTCCGCCTGTTCGACGATGTCTTCTCGCTGGATGACGTCCGCTCGGCCGAGGTCGAGCTGAAGATCACCGGCCGCGACAACTTCGTGCTCGACGGCAAGTCGAACATGAGCCTGATCAGCCGTGACCCCGCCGTGCTGGCCGGCCAGGCCTTTGGCAAGCAGCACCAGTATCCGGACGGCTTCGCTCTGTTCCTGGGCACCATGTTCGCGCCGATCCAGGACCGCGACACGCCCGGCCAGGGCTTCACCCACAAGGTCGGCGACCGCGTCCGCGTCTCGACGCCGAAGCTGGGCGTGCTCGAGAACGAGGTCACCACCTGCGATCAGGCCAAGCCGTGGACCTTCGGCATCTCGGCCCTGATCCGCAACCTGGCCGGCCGCGGCCTGCTCTAATCCAGATCCAAGGAGCTCGGCGATGACCGACACCCTGCGCCACTATATCGGCGGCGAACGCATCGCCGCCGACGCCCCGGCCGAGAGCCTGAACCCGTCGAACACCAACGACGTCGTCGCCAAGGTCCCGATGGGCGGCCAGGCCGAGGTCGACGCCGCCGTCGACGCGGCGAAAAAGGCGTTCCCCTCGTGGTCGGAAGCCTCGCCGGAAGTCCGCTCGGACCTGCTGGACAAGGTCGGCTCGACCATCATCGCCCGCAGCGCCGACATCGGCCGCCTGCTGGCCCGCGAGGAAGGCAAGACGGTCGCCGAAGGGATCGGCGAGACCGTCCGCGCCGGCCGCATCTTCAAGTACTTCGCCGGCGAGGCCCTGCGTCGCCACGGCCAGAACCTGGAAAGCACCCGTCCCGGCGTCGAGGTGCAGACCTATCGTCAGGCCGTCGGCGTGTTCGGCCTGATCACGCCCTGGAACTTCCCGATCGCCATCCCGGCCTGGAAGGCGGCTCCGGCCCTGGCCTTCGGCAACACCGTGGTCATCAAGCCGGCCGGCCCGACCCCGGCCACCGCCAACGTGCTGGCCGACATCATGATGGAATGCGGCGCCCCGGCCGGCGTCTTCAACATGCTGTTCGGCCGCGGGTCGATGGGCGACGCCCTGATCAAGCACAAGGACGTCGACGGCGTCTCGTTCACCGGCTCGCAGGGCGTGGGCGCCCAGGTCGCCGCCGCCGCCGTGGCCCGCCAGGCCCGCGTGCAGCTGGAGATGGGCGGCAAGAACCCGCTGATCATCCTGGACGACGCCGACCTGGAACGCGCCGTCGCCATCGCCCTGGATGGTTCGTTCTACGCCACCGGCCAGCGCTGCACCGCCAGCTCGCGCCTGATCGTCCAGGACGGCATCCACGACAGGTTCGTGGCCCTGCTGGCCGAGAAGGTCGCCGCCCTGCGCGTCGGCGATGCGCTGGACCCCAACACCCAGATCGGCCCGGCCGTCTCCGAAGACCAGATGGAGACGAGCTACAAGTACATCGACATCGCCACCTCGGAAGGCGGCCGCGTGGTCACCGGCGGTGATCGTCTGAAGCTCGAAAATCCCGGCTGGTACGTGCAGCCGACCCTGATCGCCGACACCCAGGCCGGCATGCGGATCAACAACGAGGAGGTCTTCGGCCCCGTCGCCTCGACCATCCGCGTCGGCTCGTATGAAGAAGCCCTGGAGGTCGCCAACGGCGTCGAGTTCGGCCTGTCGGCCGGCATCGCCACGACCTCGCTGAAATACGCCCGCCACTTCCAGCGTCACGCCAAGGCCGGCATGACCATGGTCAATCTGGCCACGGCCGGCGTCGACTACCATGTGCCGTTCGGCGGCTCGAAGAGCAGCTCGTACGGCGCGCGCGAACAAGGCTTCGCGGCGGTCGAATTCTTCACCCAGACCAAAACCTCCTACTCGTGGTCCTAAGCAGCATGTCGTCAGCCATCTATCCCAGCCTGAAGGGCAAGCGCGTCGTCATCACCGGCGGCGGCTCGGGCATCGGGGCCGGCCTCACCACCGGGTTCGCGCGGCAGGGCGCGGAAGTGATCTTCCTCGACATCGCCGACGAGGACTCCAGGGCGCTGGAAGCCGAGCTTTCGGGTTCGGCCATCCCGCCGGTCTACAAGCGCTGCGACCTGATGAGCCTGGACGCGATCAAGGCGACCTTCGCTGAGATCGGCGACATCGACGTGCTGGTCAACAACGCCGGCAATGACGACCGCCACAAGCTGGGCGACGTGACCGGGGCCTATTGGGACGAGCGGATCAACGTCAACCTGCGCCACATGCTGTTCTGCACCCAGGCCGTCGCGCCGGGCATGGCCAAGCGCGGCGGCGGTGCGGTGATCAACTTCGGTTCGATCAGCTGGCACCTGGGCCTGGAGGACCTGGTCCTCTACGAAACCGCCAAGGCCGGCATCGAGGGCATGACCCGGGCCCTGGCCCGCGAGCTGGGCCCCGACGACATCCGCGTCACCTGCGTGGTGCCGGGCAACGTCAAGACCAAGCGCCAGGAGAAGTGGTACACGCCCGAGGGCGAGGCCGAGATCGTCAAGGCCCAGTGCCTGAAGGGCCGCCTCGTGCCCGAGAACGTCGCCTCGCTGGTGCTGTTCCTGGCCTCGGACGACGCTTCGCTCTGCACCGGACACGAATACTGGATCGACGCGGGGTGGCGTTAAGGGTTGCTCCCTTCCCCCTCGATGGGGGAAGGGTTGGGGATGGGGGTGATGTGGCGGTTCGGCCGCCGATGTCCTATTCACCCCCACCCTACCCTCCCCCATCGAGGGGGAGGGATCTGAAGAGGATGACATGACCGCTCAAGCCACCTGCGTCTGGGATCTCAAGGCCACGCTGGGCGAGGGCCCCGTCTGGCACGGCGACGCCCTATGGTTCGTCGACATCAAGGGCCGCAAGATCCACAACTACAATCCGGTGACTGGCGACCACTTCAGCTTCGACGCCCCGGATCAGGTCACCTTCCTGGCGCCCCTGCCGGATCGCGGCGGGTTCGTGGTCGGACTGAAGGGCGGCATCCATCGCTTCCATCCGGCGGTCGGCTTCCGCCCGCTGGTCGAGGTCGAGGATCAGGCGCTCGACAACCGACCCAACGACGCCACGGTCGACTCCGCCGGCCGCCTGTGGTTCGGCACCATGCACGACGGCGAAGAGAACAAGAGCGGCTCGCTCTACCGCATGGACGCCCAGGGCGTGGCGCGGATGGACAAGGACATCTGCATCACCAACGGCCCGTGCGTCTCGCCCGACGGCAAGACCTTCTACCACACCGACACGCTGGAAAAGACGATCTGGGCCTATGACCTGGCCGAGGACGGGACGCTGTCGAACAAGCGCGCGTTCGTCCATGTGAAGCTGGGCGACGACATCTATCCGGACGGGACGGTCGTCGATTCGGAAGGCTGCCTGTGGATCGCCCTGTGGGGCGGCTTCGGCGTCATCCGCGTGTCGCCCGCCGGCGAGATCGTGGGCCGCATCGAACTGCCCGCGCCCAACGTCACCAAGGTCTGCTTCGGCGGGCCGGATCTGAAAACCCTGTTCTTCACCACCGCCCGCAAGGGCCTCAGCGAAGAGACCCTGGCCCAGTATCCGCTGGCCGGCGGTCTGTTCGCCATCGAGGTCAATATCGCGGGCCAGCCCCAACACGAGGTCCGCCTTGCCTGATCGCACGCCCCGCCGGTTCCGGTCCCGCGATTGGTTCGATAATCCCGACCATATCGACATGACGGCGCTCTATCTGGAGCGCTTCATGAATTACGGGATCACGCCGGAGGAGCTGCGCAGCGGCAAGCCGATCATCGGCATCGCCCAGACCGGCAGCGACATCTCGCCCTGCAACCGCATCCACCTCGATCTGGTGACGCGCGTGCGGGACGGGATCCGCGACGCCGGGGGCATCCCCATGGAGTTTCCGGTCCATCCGATCTTCGAGAACTGCCGTCGCCCGACGGCGGCGCTGGACCGGAACCTCTCCTATCTGGGTCTCGTCGAGACCCTGCACGGCTATCCGATCGACGCCGTCGTGCTGACCACCGGCTGCGACAAGACCACCCCCGCCGGGATCATGGCCGCCACCACGGTCAACATCCCGGCCATCGTCCTCTCCGGCGGTCCGATGCTGGACGGCTGGCACGAGAACGAGCTGGTCGGCTCGGGCACGGTGATCTGGCGCTCGCGCCGCAAGCTGGCGGCCGGCGAGATCACCGAGGAAGAGTTCATCGACCGCGCCGCCTCGTCGGCCCCGTCGGCGGGCCACTGCAACACCATGGGCACGGCCTCGACCATGAACGCCGTGGCCGAGGCCCTGGGCCTGTCGCTGACCGGCTGCGCGGCCATCCCGGCTCCCTACCGCGAGCGCGGTCAGATGGCCTACAAGACCGGTCAGCGGATCGTCGACCTGGCCTACGAAGACGTGAAGCCGCTCGACATCCTGACGAAGAAGGCCTTCGAGAACGCGATCGCCCTGGTGGCGGCGGCCGGCGGCTCGACCAACGCCCAGCCGCACATCGCGGCCATGGCGCGCCACGCGGGCCTGGAGATCACCGCCGACGACTGGCGCGCGGCCTACGACATCCCGCTGATCGTCAACATGCAGCCGGCCGGCAAGTATCTGGGCGAGCGCTTCCATCGGGCCGGCGGCGCCCCGCCGTGCTGTGGGAGCTGCTGCAGCAGGGCCGTCTGCACGGCGACGTCCTGACCGTCACCGGCAAGACCATGGCCGAAAACCTCGAGGGCCGCGAGACCCACGACCGCGAGGTGATCTTCCCCTACGCCCAGCCCCTGGCCGAGAAGGCCGGCTTCCTGGTGCTGAAGGGCAACCTGTTCGACTTCGCGATCATGAAGTCCAGCGTGATCGGCGCGGACTTCCGCGAGCGCTACCTGAGCCAGCCGGGGCAAGAGGACATCTTCGAGGCCCGCGCCATCGTGTTCGACGGCTCGGACGACTATCACGCCCGCATCAACGATCCGGCGCTGGAGATCGACGAGCACTGCATCCTGGTCATCCGGGGCGCGGGTCCGATCGGCTGGCCCGGCTCGGCCGAGGTGGTCAACATGCAGCCGCCGGATCACCTGCTGAAGAAAGGCATCATGAGCCTTCCGACGCTGGGTGACGGCCGCCAGTCGGGCACCGCCGACAGCCCCTCGATCCTCAACGCCTCGCCGGAAAGCGCCATCGGCGGCGGCCTGTCGTGGCTGCGCACCGGCGACACCATCCGCATCGACCTCAACACCGGCCGCTGCGACGCCCTGGTGGATGAGGCGACCATCGCCGAGCGCCGGAAGGAAGGTATTCCGGCTGTCCCGGCGACGATGACTCCCTGGCAGGAAATCTACCGCGCCCACACGGGCCAGCTGGAGACCGGCGGGGTGCTGGAGTTCGCCGTGAAGTACCAGGACCTGGCGTCGAAACTCCCCCGGCACAATCACTGAGACCGAAGAAGCCCCGGAGCGATCCGGGGCTTTTTTCTAGTCCTCGCCGCGCGAGAACGATCGCCGCTCGGCCCGTCGCCGAGAACGGCCGTGGGCCAGCGCCTCGGCCGCCGTGGCGGTCATGGACACGGACCGTCAAGGCCCAATGGGGCGTCAGCATGGCGGCTTGGCCGGTGCGGCGCTGTTGTCCGCCCAACCAGGCTACCGCGACGCAGTCGCAGCCAAGTAAACCTGTTTGACCACCCAAAAGGACATTAAGAAAGTCCTAAAAAATCTGCAGTCAATTGTAAAATTCTCTCCTAGGTTGAAACTCAAAACGAGGTTATGTTCACGGGACCGGGGGCGGTTTTTTTGAGCGCGGACAGCATGTTATCGGTGAGCCGAGCCCTGGATGAACGCAAGGAATTGCCGACCCTGGTGGTCGTGACGAGTGCGCTCCAGCTCGCCCTGGTGGTGCTGGTCTGGCTGCTGGTTCTCATCCCCGCCGCCATCGCGGCCTTAACCATCCTGACGGTCAAAACCGTGCGCGCCCTCCTTCGGCGGCCCGCCGTGTCCTCGCCGCCAATCGAGGAGGACAAGTCATGAGCATTCGCGCCGCCCAGACTCCGGACCTCGGCCCCTTGGCCCGCCTGTGGTGGCAGGGCTGGCGGGACGCCCATCTGCCGCTGGTCCCCAAGGCCCTGGCGACCCGACGCACGCTGGACAGCTTCATCGTCCGGATGGCCATGGCCCTGCCCCACGTCCGCGCCGTGGGGCCGGTCGGCGCGCCGCTGGGCTTCCACCTGATCAAGGACAACGAGCTGAACCAGCTCTATGTCGAGGAAGAATCCCGCGGCGCCGGCATCGCCGCCCTGCTGATGGCCGACGCCGAGGACCGCCTGCTGGAAGCCGGGGTCAAGACGCCCTGGCTGGCCTGCGCCATCGGCAACACCCGCGCCGCGCGCTTCTACCAGAAGGCCGGCTGGGTCATGACCGGAACCCAGACCGTTCCGACCGAGATTCCGGGCGGCTGGTACCCTCTCAAGATCTGGCGCTACGAGAAGCGGCTGAGCGCCCGGCCCTGGACCTGGCATGAGATCGAACAGCTCGGGCCGCGCCTGTCCCCCGCCGAACCTGGCGGCGAAGCCCAGGATCGCCGGGCGCATCTTTTCCGCGCGCCGCGGACGATCATGTAGCGCCGCCGTCCGGCCTCGCCGCCGGATGCCAGATTTCCATTCCGCCTTGTCCGCCCTCGCGCGTCCTACGAAACGGACGTCGCGGAAACCCGCGCGCCTCTGCTATCGAAGAGGCGCAGGGGTGAGTCCCGCGCACGGGCATGGGGTCGCCAGAACCACCGCTTGCGCGCTGATACCGGTAACACTAAGGTCGCCGGCAACCAAAGGTCTGACAAGGACCGCGAGGGCATCAAACGGGGCCGGTAGGCCCAACGGGGAGGAAACCTGTGGCTTCAGTATCCAACGCCGGTCCGAGCGCCGGCATGAGCGCCGACGGGCTGAAGGTCAACATGGCCTTCATCGCCGGGATCGTCGCCGTCGCCACCATCGGCGGATTCATGTTCGGCTATGACAGCGGCGTCATCAATGGCACGCAGACCGGCCTGAAGGCCGCCTTCAACCTGACCGAGGCCGGCGAGGGCCTCAACGTGGCCGCCATCCTGCTCGGCTGCGCCTTCGGCGCCTTCGCCGCCGGCCGCCTGGCCGACGTATGGGGCCGTCGCACCGTGATGATCATCTCGGCCCTGCTGTTCGTGGTCAGCGCCCTGGGCACCGGCGGGGCCCACACCTCGCTGGTCTTCGTGATCTTCCGCCTGATCGGCGGCCTGGGCGTCGGCGCCGCCTCGGTGCTGTGCCCGGTCTACATCTCGGAAGTCACGCCGGCCAATATTCGCGGCCGCCTGTCGTCCGTGCAGCAGATCATGATCATCACCGGCCTGACCGGCGCCTTCCTGGCCAACTACGCCCTGGCCCACACCGCCGGCAGTTCGACCGCCGAATTCTGGTTGGGCCTGCCGGCCTGGCGCTGGATGTTCTGGATGCAGGTCATTCCGGCCGGCATCTTCTTCTTCGCCCTGCTGGTGATCCCTGAGAGCCCGCGCTTCCTGGTCGCCAAGGGCAAGGACGCCCAGGCCGAAGCCATCCTCTCGCGCCTGTTCGGCCCGGGTCAGGGCGCCGCCAAGGTCGCCGAGATCCGCGCCTCGCTGGCCGCCGACCACCAGCCGAAGTTCTCGGACCTGCTGGACCCCAAGACCCGGAAGCTGCGCGCGATCCTGTGGGCCGGCCTGGTGCTGGCCGTTTTCCAGCAGCTCGTGGGCATCAACATCGTCTTCTACTACGGCTCGGTGCTGTGGCAGTCGGTGGGCTTCACCGAGGACGACAGCCTGAAGATCAACATCCTGTCGGGCGCGCTGTCGATCCTGGCCTGCCTGGCCGCCATCGCCGTCATCGACAAGATCGGCCGCAAGCCGCTGCTGCTGATCGGCTCGGCCGGCATGGCCGTGACCCTGGGCGTGATGACCTGGTGCTTCTCGACCGCCACCATGGTCAACGGCGCCCTGCACCTGGACGCCAGCGTCGGCCCGATCGCCCTGGTCGCCGCCAACCTCTATGTGATCTTCTTCAACCTCTCCTGGGGTCCGGTGATGTGGGTGATGCTGGGCGAGATGTTCCCCAACCAGATGCGCGGCTCGGCCCTGGCCGTCTGCGGCTTCGCCCAGTGGATCGCCAACTTCGCGATCTCTTTCAGCTTCCCGATCATGAAGAAGGCGAGCCTGCCCATGACCTACGGCTTCTATGCCGTCTGCGCCGTGGTCTCGTTCTTCCTGGTCCAGAAGCTGATCGACGAGACGCGCGGCAAGGAGCTGGAGGCGATGCAGGGCTAAGCCCCGCCGTCACCTGAAGATACCGAAGCCCCGGAGGTCGCCTCCGGGGCTTTTTCGTTATCGTTTCATCCTTTGGAACAAGAAAATGACACCGGTGGACAGCGCCTTTCCCGGGCCGCTAGGGTAACGGTGACGAGCGCCCCTTCGAGCAATGGAGGCGCGGGTCCGGGAGAAACGCACATGGTCGACATCAACCGCCGCGGCGCGCTGGGCTCGCTGCTGACCGGCGCCGGCCTCGCCGCCATGCCCGCCGCCAGCGACGCCGCCCAGATGGGCCTGCTGCCCGCCAAGACCGTCGCGGGACCGACCTGGGCCAAGGGGATCGAGGGCCAGCGCAAGGCCGACCTCGGCGACGGTACGTTCCTCAATCCGATCCTGGCCGGCGACCACCCCGATCCGTCGATCCTGAAGGACGGCGACGACTACTACATGACCCATTCGTCGTTCGACGCCTATCCGGGCCTGCTGATCTGGCGCAGCAAGGACCTGGTGAACTGGACCCCGGTCGTCACCACGCTGAAGACCAATGTCGGCTCGATCTGGGCCCCCGAGATCTGCAAGCACAAGGGCCGCTACTACATCTACCTGCCGGCCAAGCAGCCGAACAACAACACCAGCTACGTGATCTGGGCCGACAGGATCGAAGGCCCCTGGTCCGAGCCGGTCGACCTGAAGCTGCCGCGCTACATCGACCCCGGCCACATCGTCGACGAGCATGGCGAGCGCTGGCTGTTCCTGTCGGGCGGCGACCGCATCAGGCTGACCCCGGACGGCCTGTCGACCGTCGGCGAGCCCGAGCACGTCTACAATCCCTGGCGCTATCCGGATGACTGGGACGTCGAGGGCTTCTCGCCCGAAGGCCCCAAGGTCATGAAGCGCGGCGAGTACTTCTACCTGGTCACCGCCGTGGGCGGCACCGCCGGCCCGCCGACCGGCCACATGGTCATAGTCGCGCGCTCGAAGTCGCTGGCCGGCCCGTGGGAGGACCATCCGCGCAACCCGGTCGTCCGCACGGTCGACAACAGCGAGACATGGTGGTCGCGCGGCCACGCCACCCTGGTCGAGGGTCCGACGCCCGGCGACTGGTGGACCGTCTATCACGGCTACGAGAACGGCTATTACACGCTTGGCCGCCAGACCCTGCTGGCCCCCGTGACCTGGACCGCCGACGGCTGGTTCGAGGTCGGCGGCGGCGATCTGTCGAAACCCATTCCAAAGCCCAGAGGCGGCAAGTCCGGCCCGCACGGCAAGGCGCTTTCCGACGACTTCTCGACCGACAAGTACGGCGTGCAGTGGGCGTTCTTCGATCCGAAGCCCGGCGAGCAGAGCCGCATCAGTCGCGCCCATGGCGTCATGACCCTGAAGGGCGCCGGCGAGGCCCCGTCCAGCGGCGCGCCGCTGATCTTCGTCAACGGCGACCACGCCTACGAGATCACCTGCGACATCGAGATCGATCCGGACACCCGCGCAGGCCTGATCCTGTTCTACGACCGCCAGCTCTATGCGGGCCTGGGCTTCGACGAGAAGAATTTCGTCACCCATCAGTACGGCATCGAGCGCGGGCGGCCCGCCAACCCGCATGGTTCACGGATGCTGATGAAGGTGATCAACACCCGCCACATCGTCAGCTTCCATACCAGCGGGGATGGCGGGAAGACCTGGAAGCGCTTCGACCGGGGCATGGAGGTCTCGGGCTACCATCACAATGTGCGGGGCGGCTTCCTGATGCTGAAGCCGGGCCTCTACGCGGCCGGCAAGGGCTCGGCGCGGTTCCGAAACTTCCAGTACCGGGCGCTGGACTAGAACATTTTCCGATAAGTGCGAAACGGCTATCGGATCGAAAAATGCTCTAAACTTTTGAAATAGAGCCTCAAAGGCCGGTCAGAGTTCTGACGCAGGCCCGCCGCTGGTCCGGCGGCAGATTCAGCGGAACGGACAGGCGCTGGAAGGTCACGCGCGTCTTGCCCTCGGGCTTGTAGCGGATCTCCCGCTCCACGCCGGCCGCGTCAGCGACACGATAGGTCAGATCAACGCTGGAGTCGTTCGCCGCCCCGCCCTCGCGGCCCAGCCGCTTCATGCCGTCACGCAGGCCCGCGGCATATGCGGGCCCAGCTGGATCGACACCCGCGAAGACACCTTTCGCGGCGGTGGCGTCGGTGTCGAAGCCGACATCGAAATTGGGCTGGATGACAGTCTCCACCGTCAGGCAGGCGAAAGCATCGGGCGGTAGGATCAAGGTCTCGCCACGCATCTCGTAGCGGTCGATGTCCGGCAGGGCCGGGCGTCCGGCGATCTTCTCGAAGGCCACCTCGAAGTTCGGCCGCAGCCCACTCTCGGGATTCCGGCTCTTCAGCAGGCGCATCTGCCGCATCACCATGTCCAGACCGCGCCCGTCCCGGCGTAGCTGGGCGTCGAACAGGGCGGCCAGCATCGCCCCGCGCTTGTAGGCGACGTCCTCGACATCGTGATCCGTCCAGTAGACCTCTGTGATGCGCTTCTCGGTCGCGTTACGGGCCGGCGAGACGCCATAGGCGCGCAGCCATTCGTTCCAAGACGCGACGTAATCCTCCAGGCTGAACAACCCGGCGCGAAGCAGCAGTCGCTTCGTGTAGAAGTCGGTGAAGCCCTCTGACAACCAGGCCGTCGAGCGGTGCGCGGCCTGGGCGCCTAGCTGGCCATTGTTCCAGGTGTGGAAATACTCATGGGCCAGCAGGGGGAGCACCTCCTTGAGGCTCAACGAGGTTCCGACCCATAGCGCGAAGCCGTCGGTGCGCCCCGTGCCGCTGTAGGCCTCGAAGACCCGGGGGACCAGCGGCGCCAGGGTGACCAGGAACGGGCTCGCGCCATCGCCCCAGAAGTCGCGTTCGGCCTTGATGATGCGGAAGGCCGCGTCGGCGAAGATCGGATCGTCGAAGCGGTCGAAGGTCCCCAGCGCCGCGATCCGCGTCCCCGCGTTGGCGCCAGCGCCGTTGATGATCCGCAGGCGCGGCGAACCCATCACGACGCCATGCAAAACGTCCTCGACCGCCTGGGGGCCTGGTGCGCTCAGGTCGGAGACGAGGCGAAAGCCCTCGGGCGCGCCGCCCCAAGCGAAGGTCGCCGCTTCGTCGCGCCGGCCGGCCGGAAAGGCGAAGACCACTTCACCCGCCGCATAGAACCAGTCGGGCAGGACGATCGGCTTGGTCTGGGTCTCGTCCTGGGTGGTCGGCGCCTTGTCGTAGCCCGAGCGGATCCGGTAGCGGGCGTGCAGCGCCGCGCCCGGCGCGGCGTGGATCTCGGCCCCGCCCCCGGGCCTGGGCGTGACAGACTTGGCGCCGGTGATCTCCAGGCCTTCGGCGAAGCGGCCGGGCCGGGTGTCGCCCTGGAAGCTGTCGATGAATTTCAGGACGGTCAGGCCATCCTCGTCGCCCTCGAAGTCGATATCGACCGCCAGGGCCTTCAGCGCGCCGTTCTCGACGACCGGCGACAGGGCGTAGCGGACGGGTTCAGCCTTCGCCGCAGCCCCCAGCAGGAGCGCGACCAGCACCCCGACGGACAAACGCCTCACGCACCGACTCCACACAATCCCGGGTCGCGGACAGCCTAGCGAACAACCGAAAGCCCAGCTAGTCGCCCGACGCTGGCGTATCCGCCATCATCGTTGCGAGGACGGCCCGTCAAGCCCGCGACCCAGCCCAGGGCGGCGTTTCCGCCCCTACCCCAGCAGGTGCCGCACCGTCGACCGCAGCACCGCGGCCAGGGCGTCTCGGTCGAGATCCGGGTGGTTGACGCCGCGCATCAGCAGGCCGTCGAAGATCATGCCGACGACCTCGCAGCGCGCCTGGAACTCGGCCTCGCTCCACTCGGGCTTGCGATCGCGCCCCATCATGGTCTGGGCCAGGGCCCGCTCCTGATCGTCGGCGGCGCGGACGATGGCGGCGACCTTGGGATTGCGGGCGGCCTCGGCCACGACTTCCAGGGCCAGCGTCGCGCGGCGCGGATCGAAGCACTTGTCGATGCCCTCGGGCAGGTGCGCCTCGATCGCGTCCAGCAGGGCGCCCGGCCGACTCTCCATCTCGGCGAACTTGTCGCGCATCTCGGCCAGGTCCTGGGCGACGATGGCGGCGATGATCGCCTCCTTGTTCTCGAAATAGCGATAGATCTGCCCGACGCTCAGGCCGGCCGCCTTGGCGATGTCCGCCATGCTGGCGCCGTGGAAGCCCGACTGCCTGACCCGCTCGCACGCCGCGTCCAGAATCTGCTGGCGACGCGATTCCGGCGACGGTCGGCTCGGATGCGTCTCGTCAGACATCGAAGGTTTCACTTGGGAAATTCCCGCTTGGCATTACATTTCCGTTAGGTCAGGCGACGGCATGGGGTGCGGAGGTTGACTTGCGACACTACCGCACCTATGTCCAGCCCACTTGAGAATGAACGTTCATTCTCAAATTGTTCATCATGCCGGTTTCGTCAAGGGCAATAGCCCGCGAAGCCACCGCATCCGGGGTCAAATATGCAATTCCAACGCTCGGCCGCGATCACGGCCGCGGGGCTCTCCGCCGTCGCTCTCACCCTCGCCGCCTGCGGTCAGGGCAAGGGAGGCGCTGGCGGCATGGGCATGGGCGGTCCGGCCGAGGTCGGCTACGTCGTCGCCCAGACCCAGCCGGTCGGCCTGACCACCGAACTGTCGGGCCGCACCTCGGCCTTCCTGGTCTCGGAGGTTCGCCCGCAGGTGGGCGGCGTGATCAAGGCGCGCCTGTTCACCGAAGGCTCGACCGTCCGCGCCGGCCAGTCGCTCTACCAGATCGACCCGGCGACCTATCAGGCCACCGTCAACAGCGCCGCGGCCGCCCTGGCCCAGGCCCAGGCGACCGCCACGGCCGCCAGGCTGAAGGCCGACCGCTACAAGGGTCTGGTCGAGACCGGCGCGGTGTCCAAGCAGGACAATGACGACGCCCAGGCCGCCGCCCTGCAGACGGCCGCCGCCGTCGCCGTGCAGAAGGCCGCGCTGGACACCGCCCGCATCAGCCTGAACTACACCCGCGTCGTCGCGCCGATCTCGGGCCGCATCGGCAAGAGCACGGTGACGCCGGGCGCGCTGGTCACCGCCAGCCAGGCCGCCCCGCTGGCCACGGTCCAGGACCTGTCGAAGATCTATGTCGACCTGACCCAGACCTCGGCCGAGCTGCTCAAGCTCCAGCAGCAGTTCGCCAGCGGCAAGGTCGGCCGCACCAATTCCGCCCAGGTCACCCTGACGCTGGAAGACGGTTCGACCTATCCGATCCCGGGCCGCCTGGAGTTCTCGGACATCACGGTCGATCCGGGCACCGGCTCGGTGACCCTGCGCGCCATCTTCCCGAATCCGAACGGCCAGCTGCTGCCCGGCATGTACGTCCGCGCGGCCCTGGGCCAGGGCGTGGCGCCCACCGGCATCCTGATCCCGCAGGCGGCCATCCAGCGCGACCCGAAGGGCGCCGCCATGGTCAGCGTGGTCGGCGCCAAGGGCGCCGAGCCGCGCCCGGTGACCCTGGGCCAGACGGTCGGCGACAAGTGGCTGGTCACCAGCGGCCTGAACCCGGGCGACAAGGTCATCACCGAGGGTCTGCAGAAGCTGCGCCCCGGCGCGCCGATCAAGCCCGTTCCGGCCGGCAGCAAGCCCGCCGCTCCGCAGCAAGCCCAACACTAAGGCGGGCCTCAGATGCTTTCGCGTTTCTTCATCGACAGGCCCATCTTCGCGTGGGTCATCGCCATCGTGATCATGCTGGCCGGGGCGCTCGCCATCCGGACCCTGCCGATCGCGCAATATCCTGAGATCGCCCTGCCCCAGGTAGCCATCTCGGCCAACTATCCCGGGGCCTCGGCCAAGACGGTCGAAGACAGCGTCACCCAGGTCATCGAACAGAAGATGAAGGGCCTGGACGGCCTGGACTACATGTCGTCGACCAGCGACAGCTCCGGTTCGGCCACGGTCACCCTGACCTTCAAGGCCGGCACCAACATCGATATCGCCCAGGTCCAGGTCCAGAACAAGCTGCAGACCGCCACCGCCCTGCTGCCGCAGGAAGTGCAGCAGCAAGGCCTGACGGTCGCCAAGTCGGCGCGTAACTTCATGATGGTGGTGGGCCTCTATTCGGAGGATCCCCAGACCACCAACACCGACCTGGCCGACTATCTGGCCAGCAACATCCAGGACCCGCTGAGCCGCGTCGACGGCGTCGGCGACATCCAGCTGTTCGGCGCCCAGTACGCCATGCGCATCTGGCTGGATCCGCAGAAGCTGGCCAGCTTCAGCCTGACCCCGGCCGACGTCGCCACCGCGATCCGGGCCCAGAACGCCCAGGTCTCGGCCGGCCAGCTGGGCGGCGCGCCCAACCTGCCGGGCACGGGCCTGAACGCCACGATCACGGCCCAGTCGCGCCTGCAGACGCCGGAAGAGTTCCGCCAGATCATCATCAAGAACAGCACGGGCGGCGCCACCGTGCGCCTGGCCGACGTGGCCCGCGTCGAGCTGGGCGCCGAGAACTACATCTCGGTCGCCAAGTTCAACGGCCACCCGGCCGCGGGTCTGGCCATCAAGCTGGCCCCCGGCGCCAACGCGCTGGACACCGCCGCCGCCGTCAAGGCCAAGATGGCCCAGCTCGAGAAGTCGTTCCCGGCCAGCTACAAATACGTCGTCCCCTACGACTCGACGCCGTTCGTGAAGCTTTCGATCGAGGAAGTGGTCAAGACGCTGATCGAGGCCATCGTGCTGGTCTTCATCGTCATGTTCCTGTTCCTGCAGAACTGGCGCGCGACCCTGATCCCGACGATCGCCGTGCCTGTGGTGCTGCTGGGTACGTTCGGCGTGCTGTCGGCCTTCGGCTACTCGATCAACACCCTGACCATGTTCGGCCTGGTGCTGGCCATCGGCCTGCTGGTCGACGACGCCATCGTCGTGGTCGAGAACGTCGAACGCGTGATGTCCGAAGAGGGGCTCTCCCCCAAGGAAGCCACCCGCAAGTCGATGAACGAGATCACCGGCGCCCTGATCGGCATCGCTCTGGTGCTGGCCGCGGTGTTCGTGCCGATGGCCTTCTTCGGCGGCTCGCAGGGCGTGATCTATCGCCAGTTCTCGATCACCATCGTCTCGGCCATGGCCCTGTCGGTGCTGGTCGCCCTGATCCTGACGCCGGCCCTCTGCGCCACCATGCTGAAGCCCGTCGAGGCCGGCCACCACGAGCACAAGACCGGCTTCTTCGGCTGGTTCAACCGTAGCTTCAACGACCTGTCTTCGCGCTACCAGGGCTCCGTCCGCGGCATCCTGGGCAAGAGCGGCCGCTGGATGGCGATCTACGCCGCCATCATCGTGGTCATGGCCCTGCTGTTCGTCCGCCTGCCCAGCGCCTTCCTGCCGGAAGAGGACCAGGGGATCATGATCACCCTCGTCCAGCTGCCCGCTGGCGCGACGGAGGAGAAGACCCAGGCCGTGCTGACCCAGGTGCGCGAGCACTTCCTGGGCGCCGAGAAGGACGCCGTGCAGTCGGTGTTCACCGTCTCGGGCTTCAGCTTCAGCGGCGCCGGCCAGAACGCCGGTCTCGCCTTCGTCCGTCTGAAGGACTTCGAGCACCGCAAGGCCGCCAAACTCAAGGCCCAGGCCGTCGCCGGCCGCGCCATGGGCGCCTTCAGCCAGATCCGCGACGCCATGGTGTTCGCCGTGATCCCGCCGTCCGTGCCGGAGCTAGGCACCTCGTCGGGCTTCGACTTCCAGCTGCAGGACATCGGCGGCGTCGGCCACGAGACGCTGATGAACGCCCGCAACATGATGCTGGGCATGGCGGCGCAGGATCCGAACCTGGTGGGCGTGCGCCCCAACGGTCAGGACGACACCCCGCAGCTGAAGATCGAGGTCGACCAGGCCAAGGCCGGCGCCATGGGCCTGACCACCGCCGACATCAACAGCGCGCTCAGCGCGGCGTGGGGCGGCCATACGTCAACGACTTCATCGATCGCGGCCGGGTCAAGAAGGTCTACTTGCAGGCCGACGCGCCCTACCGCATGACGCCCGAGGACCTGAACCGCTGGTACGTCCGCAACGACCAAGGCCAGATGGTTCCCTTCCCGGCCTTCGCCACGGCCAGCTGGACCTATGGCTCGCCGCGCCTCGAGCGCTACAACGGCCTGTCGTCGATGAACATCCAGGGTTCGCCCGCCCCGGGCAAGAGCTCGGGCCAGGCGATGGCGGCCATGGAGAAGCTGGCGGCGCAACTGCCGCCCGGCGTCAGCTACGAGTGGACCGGCCTGTCGGCCCAGGAACGTGAATCCGGCAACCAGGCGCCGGCTCTGTACGGCATCTCCATCCTGGTGGTGTTCCTGCTGCTGGCCGCCCTCTACGAGAGCTGGTCGATCCCGCTGGCCGTCATCATGGTGATCCCGCTGGGCATCGTCGGCGCCCTGCTGGCGACCTTCGTCCGCGGCCTCAGCAACGACATCTACTTCCAGGTCGGCCTGCTGACGACCATGGGCCTGGCGTCCAAGAACGCCATCCTGATCGTCGAGTTCGCCAAGGACCTGTACGAGAAAGGCATGAGCCTGATCGACGCGACGCTGGAGGCGGTTCGCCTGCGCCTGCGACCGATCATCATGACCTCGCTGGCCTTCGTCTTCGGCGTTCTGCCGCTGGCGATCTCCAACGGGGCCGGCTCCGGGGCCCAGCACGCCATCGGCACCGGCGTGATCGGCGGCATGATCTCGGCCACCCTCCTGGCGATCTTCTTCGTCCCGCTGTTCTTCGTGGTCGTCGAGAAGATCTTCAAACCCAAGCACAAAGGCCATGACGAAGCGGTCGCCCAAGCTGGCGAAGCGCCGTCGACGGAGGCCCACTGATCATGTTCCGTAGTCTCACCCTGATCCTGCTGGCCTCCACGGCGGTCAGCGCCTGCACCATGGCCCCGCGCTATGAGCGTCCGGCCCTGCCGGTCGCCCAGGCCTGGTCCACGCCGACGCCGGAGCCCACGGCGTCCGTCGCGGCCGCCGACCTCGACTGGCGCCAGGTGCTGGTCGATCCGCGCCTGCAAGGCGTGGTCGACCTGGCCCTCAAGCAGAACCGCGACCTGCGCGTGGCGGTGCTGAACATCGAGAAGGCCCGCGCCCAGTACGGCGTCCAGCGCTCGGCCCTGTTCCCGGGGATCAACGGCGTGCTCAGCGAGCAACGCAGCCACTCCCCGGCGGCGGTCTCGCAGATCCCCGGCGCGACCGGCGGGTCGATCGACACCGAGGTCTACAGCGCCACCATCGGCTTCACGGCCTATGAGCTTGACCTGTTCGGCCGCGTCCGCAGCCTGAACGCCCAGGCCCTGCAGAGCTTCTTCGCCACGCAGGAGACCAGCCGTTCGGTTCGCATCAGCCTGATCGCCGAGACCGCCAACGCCTGGCTGACCCTGGCCGCCGACCAGGAGCGCCTGGCCCTGGCCAGGGACACCCTGGCCACCCGCGAGGACACGCTGCGCCTGACCCAGCAGCAGGTCGACGGCGGCGTCGGCTCGCTGGCCACCCTGCGCAACGCCCAGGTCCAGGCCGAGACGGCTCGGAGCGACATGGCGGTCTACACCGCCCAGGTCGCCCAGGACCGCAACGCCCTGACCCTGCTGGTCGGCGCGGACGTGCCCGCTGACCTGCTGCCGTCAAATGGTCCGGGCGGTAGCCTGGCGTCGGCCCGGATCCTGGCCGACCTGCCGGCGGGCCTGCCCTCGGACGTGCTGGCGCGTCGCCCCGACGTGCTGTCGGCCGAGCACCAGTTGCAGGGCGCCAACGCCAATATCGGCGCGGCCCGCGCGGCCTTCTTCCCGCGCATCAGCCTGACCGGCTCGCTGGGCTCGAGCAGCACCGAACTGGGCGACCTGTTCAAGAGCGGCAGCAAGGCCTGGAGCTTCACGCCCCAGATCAGCCTGCCGATCTTCGCCGGCGGGGCCAATGTGGCCAACCTGAACGTCTCCAAGGCCAACCGCGACATCGCCGTGGCGACCTACGAGAAGACCGTGCAGACGGCGTTCCGCGAGGTCTCCGACGCCCTGTCGGTGCGCGACACGGTCGGCGACCGCCTCGCCGCCCAGGAGCGCCTGGTCGTGGCCGCCACCGACAGCCAGCGCCTGTCGCAACAGCGTCGCGACGCCGGCCTCGACAGCGCCCTGACCCTGCTCGACAGCCAGCGCACCCTGTATTCGGCCCAGCAGGGCCTGATCACGGCGCGCCTGGCGCGGGCGACCAACCTCGTCACCCTCTACAAGACCCTCGGCGGCGGCGCGCCGGCGGCCTGAGGCTGAACGAACACGAGCTCCCCGGCGAGAGCCGGGGTGGTTCGCTGGCCATCATCCCCCACCCCGATGGTCGCGAACGGAAGGGCGTTCTCCTCCCCCCATCCCTGGAGGCGCCCTTCCACCCTTGTGGTGGGACTTGCCCGCTCCGCCCCCTTCAGCGCGCACGCGAACGGACCGGCCAACCCGGAATGGGGCGGATCATGCCAGAGGTTGTGTGACCCGACAGATGATTGCGATAAATGTAGGCCTATCGACACAAAGGCGGCTCTCCCAAGGTCCACCCTTGTGACGAACGTCAAGGCCGACGCATCCAACCGCGTCGTCTCGGCAAGGCCGCGCCACTGCCCCACAGGTTGGCGCGGTCTCTCGCCCCCTCAGCCCAGCGTCTAGAGCGGCAGCTGCACCGTGCTCTTGACCTCTTCCAGCACCGCATAGGTCCGCGTCTCGCGCACGCCGGGCATCTTGACCAGGATGTCGCCGAGGAAGCCGCGATAGGCTTCCATGTCGCGCACCCGGGCCTTGATCAGGTAGTCGAAGCCGCCGGCCACCATGTGGCACTCCAGGATCTCGGGCGCGCGGCGCACCGAGGCGGCGAAGTCCTCGAACACCTCGCCGGTCGTGCGGTCCAGCACCACCTCGACGAAGATCAACAGGGCCCGGTCGACCTTGGCCGGGTCCAGCAGCGCGGCGTAGCCGGTGATGTAGCCGCGCTCGCGCAGTCGCCGGACGCGGTCGAAAGTGGCCGCCGGCGACAGGTTGCAGCGCTTGGCCAGCTCGGCGTTGGTGACACGGCCGTCGGCCTGCAAAACCCTCAACAGGCGGCGATCGGTGTCATCCAGAGCGGAAATGGCCATATTGAACTTTCGCCGAAGAAGCTTCGAAAATCAGCGGACACAAACGTAGCACATTCGTAATGTCTAGCGTTACACCTCCGATCGTTCCAGCCCCGCCCCGCGCCCTCCCCCTTAAAAGGCGCCCGGCGAAACGGCCAGCCCGTAGGGGTGGAACACACGCGACGCTCGCCCCTCTCCCCCTAACCGGGCGTCGCGCAAGAGAGGAAGGGGCGCGATACTCCCCCAGCACGCGCCCCTTCCTCCCTCCCCATGTCCTCATTCTCGCTTCTGGAGCAGGCTTCGGCGCGCGCCTTCCGCCACGCTGGAATGGATGATCATTTTCCGCGACTTTACCGAAGAAGATACAGCGCTGCCACGCGACAAACGAAGCACCTTTGCCCGAAGCCGAGTTAGACCGATGATATCCTAAACCAAGGGAACAACCATGACCGACTTGGCCCACTGGGACAGCCTCGACGACGGCAAGTATCGCGACGAAGCCGCGGTGATCGCCGACCTGCTGGCCGCCAAGCCCCTGTCCAGCGAGGACCGCGCCGCCGTCCGCGCCGAGGCCGAGGCCCTGGTCCGCGGGGCCCGTCGGTCCGTCCGCAAGCAGGGCGTGGTCGAAAGTTTCCTGCAGGAGTTCAGCCTGGGCACCCGCGAGGGCCTGGCGCTGATGTGCCTGGCCGAGGCCCTGCTGCGCACCCCTGACGACGACACCCGTGACAAGCTGATCGCCGAGAAGATCGGCTCGGCCGACTGGGCCAGCCACCTGGGCGGCAGCGACAGCCTGTTCGTCAACGCCTCGACCTGGGGCCTGATGCTGACCGGCAAGATCGTCGAGCCCGACGACGACGCCAAGAAGGACCTGCCCGGCTTCATCAAGAAGATGGCCGGTCGCCTGGGCGAACCCGTCATCCGCGCCGCCGTCGGCCAGGCCATCCGCATCATGGGCAAGCAGTTCGTCCTTGGGCGGACGATTGAAGCCGCCATCAAGCGCGCGGCCGGCGAGAACACCATGTGCTCGTTCGACATGCTGGGCGAGGGCGCCCGCACCGCCGCCGACGCCGAGCGCTACGAGAAGTCCTATGCCGACGCGATTCAGACGGTCGGCAAGCTGTCGAACGGCGCCGGTCCGGAGAAGGGCCACGGCGTCTCGGTCAAGCTCTCGGCCCTGTGCCCGCGCTATGAAGCGACGCACGAGGATCGTGTGTGGGAAGAGCTTTATCCTCGCACCCTGCGCCTGGCCAAGATCGCCGCCCACCACAACCTCAACTTCACGATCGACGCCGAGGAAGCCGACCGCCTGGCCCTGTCGCTGAAGCTGCTGGACAAGCTGTGCCGCGAGCCGGAGCTGGGCGACTGGCAGGGGCTGGGCCTGGCCGTCCAGGCCTATCAAAAGCGCTGCGGCGAGGTCATCGCCCGCCTGCGCGCCCTCTCCGAAGAGACCGGACGCCGCCTGATGGTCCGCCTGGTGAAGGGCGCCTACTGGGACAGCGAGGTCAAGCGCGCCCAGGTCGCCGGTCGCCCGGACTATCCGGTCTACACGACCAAGCCGGCCACCGACCTGTCGTACCTGGTCAACGCCAAGGCCCTGATCGCCGGCGCCCCGCATCTCTACGCCCAGTTCGCCACCCACAACGCCCACACCCTGGCGGCCGTGGTGCGCATGGCCAAGAACGCCGGCGTCAAGATCGAGCACCAGCGCCTGCACGGCATGGGCGAGGCGCTCTACAAGGCCGCCGACGATCTCTATGACGGCGTCACGCTGCGGGCCTACGCCCCGGTGGGCGGCCACGAGGATCTGCTGCCCTATCTGGTCCGCCGCCTGCTGGAGAACGGCGCCAACACCAGCTTCGTACACGCCCTGCTGGACGAGCGGGTGCCGGTCGAGAAGGTCGTCACCGACCCGATCGACACCGTCGAGGCCCACCCGGACCGCCACGCCAAGATCCCGACGCCGATCGAGGTCTATGGCCCGCGCCGGAAGAACAGCGCCGGCCTCGATCTGTCGGTGAAGACCGACCGCCAACGCCTGCAAGCGGCCGTCGCCGCGCTGGACGGCGCCACCCAAAACAGTGGGATTTTGGCGGCTGGCCCGCTGATCGACGGCAAGGTCAGCGCCGGAACCCCGCCGCTGCCGGTCGTCGCCCCGGCCGACGACCACAAGGTGGTCGGCGCGGTCTCGGAAGCCCAGGCCTCGCAGATCGACGAGGCCTTCCGCCTGGCCCGCGCCGCCCAGCCGGCCTGGGACCGCGCCGGCGGCGCCGCTCGCGCCAAGGTGCTGCGCGCCATGGCCGACGCCCTGGAAGCCGACATCGACCGCCTGATCGCCATCCTGGCCCGCGAAGCCGGCAAGACCCTGGGCGACGGCGTCGCCGAGGTCCGCGAGGCCGTCGACTTCTGTCGCTACTACGCGGTGCTGGCCGAGGATCAGTTCGGCGACGGCGAGGTGCTGAAGGGCCCGGTCGGTGAGACCAACACGCTCAAGCTGGCCGGTCGCGGCGTCTTCGTCTGCATCAGCCCGTGGAACTTCCCGCTGGCCATCTTCACCGGCCAGATCGCCGCGGCCCTGGCCGCCGGCAACGCCGTGCTGGCCAAGCCCGCCGAACAGACCCCGCTGATCGCCTTCGAGGCCGTGAAGCTCTACCACGCCGCTGGCCTGGACCCGCGCCTGCTGGCCCTGCTGCCCGGCCGTGGCGAGACCGTCGGCGCGGCCCTGACCGCCCACGAAGGCCTGGATGGCGTCGCCTTCACCGGCGGCACCGACACGGCCTGGCGGATCAACCAGACCCTTGCCGCCCGCCAGGGTCCGATCGTGCCGTTCATCGCCGAGACCGGCGGCCTCAACGGCATGTTCGTCGACACGACGGCGCAGCGCGAGCAGGTGATCGACGACGTGATCGTCTCGGCGTTCGGCTCGGCCGGCCAGCGCTGCTCGGCCCTGCGCCTGCTGTTCCTGCCGGAAGACACCGCCGACCATATCATCGACGGCCTGAAGGGCGCCATGGACGCCCTGGTCATCGGCGACCCGGCCCTGGCCGTCACCGACGTCGGCCCGGTCATCGACGCCGAGGCCCGCGACGCGCTGAAGAAGCATCAGGACCGCCTGATGCAGGACGCCAAGGTCCTGCACGTCCTGACCGCTCCGAACGGCGGCACGTTCTTCGCCCCGGTCCTGGCCGAGATCCCCGCCGCCGACTTCCTGGAGCGCGAGGTGTTCGGACCCGTTCTGCACGTGGTGCGCTACAAGCCGGAAGACCTCGAGCAGGTCGCCGGCGCGCTGGCGGCCCGTCGCTACGGCCTGACCCTGGGCGTCCACTCGCGGATCGAGAGCTTCGCGGCCGACGTCCAGCGCCTGGTCCCGGCCGGCAACGCCTATGTCAACCGCTCGATGACCGGCGCCGTGGTCGGCGTCCAGCCGTTCGGGGGCGAGGGCCTGTCGGGCACCGGTCCCAAGGCCGGCGGCCCCCACGCCCTGCTGCGCTTCGCGGTCGAGCGCGCGGTCAGCGTCAACATCACCGCCCAGGGCGGCGACCCGGCGCTGCTGAATGTAGGACTTGACGCCATCGGCCGTCGGCGAGACTCTGCGCCCATGGCCGATGGCTTCGACATCCATATCGACAACGAGCAGGCTGCCCAGCTGAAGGCTGGGGCGGAGAATTCGGCATGTCGGTGTCCGAGTACGCCTTGGCTCTCATAGACGCTGGCTTAACGGGCGCGCTTCCGAAAAGTATCGATCCGGATCCAGCCATCGACGAGGCTATCGCCGACGCCATCGAACGCGGCGAAGAGCCGACCATAACCCTCGACGAGTTCCGCGCGCATCTGCGCCGCGTGAGCGCGGCCCTAGATTGACCTTCACGGTTTCGGTCTCGGTCCGCGCCAAACGAGACTTCAACAGTCTTGTCGTCTGGCTCTTAGTCCGCGACGCACGTGCTGCCGCCAGACTTGGCCCGCTTGTCGAAGAGGCCGTGAACAGCTTGGCGGAAGCGCCCTTGAGAGGCCGCCTAGCCGGTCCGACTGTCCGCGAGATCAACATTCCCTTTGGCCAGCATGCTTACATCGTCCGCTATCGCGTCGATGGCTCGCAAGTGAACGTCATCCGTATCTTGCACAGCCTGCAACGTCGGTAGACGCCACCGCCGAATCTGCGACCGCCCACCTTCACAACCGTCACGCGTAGCGCCTAAGCTCCCCGACAAGAGTTAGGGGAGTTTCGGATCACATGCGTTTCCTGCCTCGCGCGGTCGTCGCCGCCGCCTTGTTCGCGCCCGCTTGCCTCGCCCCCATGGTCGCCTCGGCCCAGGTCGGGCCGATCGTCGGGGACTGGTACGGGACGCTGGACACCCCGCGCGGCAAGCTGCCGGTGGTGTTCCACATCAAGCCGGACGGCTCGGCCACGCTGGACAGCCCCCGGCAGATGGTCAAGGGCATGCCGGCCAGCGCGACCCTGGCCAATGGCAAGATGACCCTCACGCTGAGCGCCGCGCCGGTGGGCTTCGAGGGAACGGTCTCGGCCGATGGCCAGGCCGTGCAGGGCGAATGGTCCCAGGGCGGCGCGGCCCTGCCCCTGACCATGAGCCGCGCCGCGCCGGTCGTGAGCCGTCCGCAGACGCCCAAGCCGCCCTTCCCCTATCGCGCCGAGGAGGTCTCGTACCGCAATCCGGCCTCGGGCCTGAAACTGGCCGCAACCCTGACCTTGCCCGAGGGACCGGGACCGTTCCCGGCCGCGGTGCTGATCAGTGGCTCCGGCACGCAGGACCGCGACGAGACGATCTTCGACCACAAGCCCTTCCTGGTCATCGCCGACGCCCTGACGCGCAAGGGCGTCGCGGTGCTGCGGGTCGACGATCGCGGGGCCGGCGGCTCGGACAAGGGCGATCCTGCAACGGCCGGCATCCCCGCCTTCGCCACCGACGTGGCCGCCGGCGTCGCTTTCCTGCGCGCGCGCGCGGACATCGATCCCACCCGCATCGGCCTGATCGGCCACAGCGAGGGCGGCCAGATCGCGCCGCTGGTCGCCGCCGACGACCCCCGCATCGCCTTTCTGGTGCTGATGGCCGCGCCGGGCGTCGACGGAACCGCGCTGCTGCTGGCGCAGAACCGGGCGCTGTTCACGGCCAATGGCCTGCCCGCCGATCAGGTCGAGATCATGATGAAGAACCGGGCCGAATGGTTCCAGGCCGCCCGCGACGCCCAGGACGTCGACGACGGGCGCGCGCGGCTGAACGCGGTGCTCGACCGTCAAGGCCTTCCAGCGACTTCGCCCCAGCGCGCCCAGGTGTTGGCCCTCTCCAGCGCGGCGGGACACTATATGCTGAACGCCCGCCCCGCCGACGCCCTGGCCAAGATCAAGGTCCCCGTCCTGGCCATCGGCGGCTCGAAGGACCTGCAGGTGGACGCCAAGACGAACCTGGCCGCGATCCGCGCGGCCCTGGCTGGCGACGCCGACGTCACGGTCAAGGAGCTGCCGGGGCTGAACCACCTGTTGCAGACCGCCGATACCGGCCTGGTCATCGAGTACGGCCAGATCGAGGAGACCATCGCTCCCGTCGCCCTGGCCACGATCGTCGATTGGACCGTCGCCCACGCGGCGAAGAAATGAGCGCCTCGCGCCGCCAGCTCTTGGCGGGCCTCGCCGCCCTGCCGACGCTCGGCGCGGCCGCCGCGCCGGCGGGCTTCGTCGCCGTGAAGGACGGCCGCCTCGCGCTGGACGGCAAGCCCTACCGCTTCGTCGGCGCGAACCTCTGGTACGGGGCCTGGCTTGGCTCGCCCGGCCCCACCGGCGACCGCCCACGCCTGGCGCGCGAGCTCGACCGACTGAAGGTCCTGGGCGTCACCAACCTAAGGGTCCTGGGCGCGGGCGAGCGCTCGCCGGCCAAGGCCGCCGTGTCGCCGACGATGCAGGAAGAGCCCGGCGTCTACAGCGCCGACCTGTTGAAGGGCCTCGACTGGCTGCTGGCCGAAATGGCCCGCCGCGACATGAAGGCGGTGATCTACGTCAACAACTTCTGGGACTGGTCGGGCGGCATGCCGGCCTATCTGAACTGGGTCGGCAACGGACCGTGGTTCGAGGCCAGCGATCCGAAACATCCGTGGCCGGAATATCCGGACTATTCGGCCCACTTCTATGCCGACGCCAAGGCCAACGCCCTGTTCCGCCGCTACCTGACCAGCCTGGTCCAGCGGACCAACAGCGTCACCGGCAAGGCTTATCGCGACGACCCCACGATCATGGCCTGGCAGTTGGCCAACGAACCCCGCCCAGGCGGGACGGAAGCCAACGCCGACAGACTTCTACCGCCTTACTACGCGTGGATCCGCGAGACCTCGGCCCTGATCAAGTCCCTGGACCCGCGCCACCTGGTCTGCACCGGCAGCGAGGGCAGCATGGGGTGCCTGCGCAGCGAGGCCTGCGCACTGGAGGCTCACCGCCCGGCGACCATCGACTATGTCACGCTGCATGTCTGGCCCAACAACTGGAGCTGGATCGATCCCAAGAACCAACCGGCCACCTATGCGGAAGGCGAGGCCCGCTGCCGCGAATACGTGACCCGCCACATCGCCCTGGCGAAACAGCTGAGCAAGCCGCTGGTCATCGAGGAGTTCGGCCTGATCCGCGACGCCCGCGCTTTCGCGCCCGGCTCGGCGACGGCCGACAAGGACCGGTTCTACCGCACGATCTACGGTCTGGCCCTGGACGACATGAAGGCCGGCGGCCCGACGGCCGGGACCAACTTCTGGGCGTGGAACGGCGAGGGCCGCGCCCAGCACGGCGACGCCTGGTTCGCGCCCGGCGACAAGAGCTTCGTCGGCGATCCGCCCCAGGAGGAGCAGGGCCTCTACGGCGTCTTCGACACCGACGCCGCGACCCTGGCGGTGATCGCCCAGCACGCGGCGGCGGTGAAGGCGCTCTAGCGACGGCCCGCCAGCGCAACCGCCTGCCGCACCGCCTCGGGCAGGCGCGGGGCCAGGCGGCGGGCCTTGAGGGCCGGGCCGTCCGTGCCGCGAAAACCGACCAGGACATCGGGCTCGACCCCGCCGATCTCGTTGGAGCCATCGGCCCGCAGGCGCAGGCAGTCTGGCAGCGACAAGCGACCGCCGCTGTTCTTCAGCACCACGGGCCCGGCCTCGGTGGCGTGGCCGCAGCCGGCGCCCAGGGTGGGCGAGCCCAGGATGATCCCGGCCCTGTTGTCCTGGATCATCGCGGCGAATTCCTCGGAGGCGCTGGCCGACTTGCCATCGACCAGCACGATCAGCGGGCCGGACCAGACTCCCTCGCGCCAGGACCATTTCAACGGCTGGAACACCGACTGGCCCCACGGCTTGTCGGCCAGCGCCAGGGGGTCGCCCGAGGCGCGGACGCCGCTGCTGTAGCCGGCGTCGATCACTAGCGCGCAGGGCTGGCCCTCGACGCACGGCTTGCGGGCCTCGGCCGCGCGGCGGCGCAGATCCTTGGCCTCGGCCAACAGGGCGGCCTTGGTCGCGCCGCGCTCTCCGCCGATATTGTTCTCGATATCCAAGGCCAGGCTGTCGAGTTGGTCGGCGGCCTGAGGCGAGCGCACCAGCCGCACCGGCGCGCTCTTCAGCCGTATGGACGTGACCATGCGGGCGGCGATCTCGGCCCACTCGCGGCCGCCGCCATTACCGGCCAGATCGATCAGCAGCACCTGCGCGCCCGCGGCCTTGGTCGCCGCCAAACGCGCGGCGAAACGGTCGGTCAGTTCCTGGTAGACGGCGGTGTCCAGCTTGCTCGAGCAGTCGCCGTCGCACGGCTTGTCCAGCGGCAGCTTCAACTTGGCGGCCACGGCCTCGCAGACGGCGGGATCGGCCATGAAGATGTTGATCTGCACGACGCCGATCTTGTGGTCGTCGACGGTGACCAGACCGCCGGGGAACTCGCGCGCGCCCTCGCCCGTGTCCAGCGGCGTCCAGCCCGGCAGGCCCGAGGCGACCGGCGGGCGCGGCCGGAAAGGGCGCTGGTCGGCGCAGGGCGGGGCGGCGGGGGCGGAGACCTTGGGCGCCGAGGCGGCCGGGCTCCAGTCGACCTGCACATGGCCGTCGGCCAGGGACGCCAGGGCGCGATCCAGCAGGGCGCGCGCCTCGGCGTCCGACGTGGTCTTGGCCAACCCCGCCTCGACCGCCTTGAAGCTGGTGTCGAGGTTCAGGCCCCGGTCGATCGTCAACCAGTCGAGATTGGCGTAGCGGCTGCCCAGCGCCGCGCGGATCTGACGGGCGTCCTCGATCCACGGCGCGGGATCGTAGGCCAGGGCGGGCGCGGCGAGGCCCATCAGGGCGACGGCGGCGACGGCGGCGCTGAGGCGCGAAATCATGAAGGCTCCCCGGAAAGCTCCGCCAAGCCTCCTAGTCGCCGAACGCCGCTACGCCACGTTAAAACGACGAAAGGTGCGGCATTCGAGGGGGCGAAAGTGGATTGTTACCGGTGTCATTCGTGCTACCGCTACGGCAAAGCGCGCCAGGAAGGCGCCGGAGGAACCGCTGTGCACACCGCCACCCGCCGCACCCTGATCACCGGCGCCGCCGCCCTGGCCGCTTATGGCGCCCTGCCCCGCGCCGGCTATGCGGCCGAGAAGCGCTCCCCCGTCGTGGCCACCACCGCTGGCAAGGTGCGCGGCTATGTCGAGGACGGGGTCAGCGTCTTCAAGGGTCTGCGCTACGGCCAGGACACCGGCGGCGCGCGGCGCTTCATGCAGCCGCTCAAGCCCGAGCCCTGGACCGAGGTGAAGGACGCTCTGACCTATGGCGCGTCCTGTCCGCAGGGCAACGGCGAGGAAGAGGTCCAGTCCGAAGACTGCCTGTTCCTCAACGTCTGGACCCCGGCCAAGGCCGGCAAGACCGGCCTCGCGGATGGCGGCAAGCGCCCGGTGATGGTCTACATCCACGGGGGGGCCTACAACACCGGCTCGGGCAGCCATCCCTGGTACGTGGGGACCAAGCTGGCAAAGCGCGGCGACGTCGTGGTGGTCACGGTCAACCATCGTCTGAACGCCTTCGGCTATCTGTATCTGGCCCGCCTGTTCAACGATCCGTCGGTGGCTGACAGCGGCAATGCCGGCCAGCTGGATCTGGTCCTGGCGTTGCAATGGGTGCGCGACAATATCGCGGCCTTCGGCGGCGATCCCGGCCGGGTGATGCTGTTCGGCCAATCCGGCGGCGGAGCCAAGATCGCCACCCTGCTGGCCCAGCCCAACGCCAAGGGCCTGTTCCACCGCGCCGCCACCATGAGCGGCCAGCAGGTCACCGCCGGCGGCCCGTTCAATGCGACCAAGCGCGCCAAGGCTTTCATGGACAAGGTCGGCGTCAAGGACCTGGCGTCCTTGCGCGCCCTCTCGGCCGACAAGATGGTCGAAGGGCTGCGGGCCGTCGATCCGATCGCCGGCTCGGGCGGGGTCTATATGGGCCCCGTGCTGGACGAGCGGACCCTGGACCGCCACCCGTTCTTCCCCGACGCCTCGCCGGTGGGCCTTGGCGTGCCGATGATGTGCGGCAACACCCACGACGAGACCAAGGGCTTCATCGGCTGGGACGCCGGGGCGTTCCCCAAGAGCTGGGACGAGGTGATCGCCCGCCTGCCGGGGCAGTTCAACGCCCGGATCGACATCGATCCCGAGACGGTGGTGGCCTTCTACCGCGAGACGTATCCGACCTATTCGCCGTCGGACGTCTATTTCGCCGCCTCGACGGCCGGCCGCTCGTGGAAGGCCGCGATCATCCAGGACGAGGAACGCGCCAAGGCCTGCGCGCCCGCCTTCGCCTACCAGGTCAACTGGAAGTCGCCCAGGGACGGCGGGATCTTCGGCGCGCCGCACACCATCGACATCGGCCTGGTGTTCGGCACGCTGGACGCCAAGGGCTCGATCGTCGGGACGGGGCCGGAGTTGGTCGCCATGTCCAACACGATGAGCGACGCCTTCGTCAACTTCGCCCGCAGCGGCGATCCGAACGGCGGCGCCCTGCCGAAGTGGGAGCCCTACACCCTGCCCCGCCGCCAGACGATGGTGTTCGACACCGCGTCGCGGCTGGAGGACGACCCGCGCGGGGCCGAGCGCGCGTTCTTCAACCGCGTGCCGTTCACTCAGTTCGGGACTTGATCTCGTAGGGGAGCGTCGGCGGCAGATGCTGGACCAGGATCCGCGACGTCGGTTCCCGATCGGGCTGCACGGGCGGCGGCTCGCCGAAGACGGCGGCCCACAGGGCGATCCACGCTTGACGCTCTTCGTACTCCACCGGGCGAACTCCTTTCGGGGGTTCAAATGGCTCGGCGGAACAAGGGGTTGCTGGTTAACGCGCGGGTAACCAGGCTTTCGTGCTGGAGCTTCCGCGAGAAGCCCCCCGTAACGCGGGAAGCTGTCGCGGACGACCGAGGTCGCCGAGGCGGCGGTCAGGCCACTTTGGCACGCCTCGGCTAGAGATCGGCAAAAAGAAAAAGGGCGAGTCCGGAGACTCGCCCTTTCGATGACCTTTAGGTCGAGATGTCCGGCTTAGCGGAACAGGCTGAGGATCGACGAGCTCGAGGAGTTCGCGATCGACAGGGCCTGGATGCCCAGCTGCTGCTTGGTCTGCAGCGACTGCAGCTTGGCGCTTTCCTTGGCCAGGTCGGCGTCCACGAGGTTGCCGACGCCGGCGTCCAGGCTGTCCTGCAGCTTGCCGACGAAGGTCAGGTGGGTGTCGAGGCCGGTCGAGGCCGTGCCCAGCGAGGCCAGCTTGTTGGTGGCCGTGCCGATGGCCTTGTCGACGGTGGTGATCATCGACTTGGCCGTCGAGGCCGAGGTGAAGGTGTTGCTACCGGTCCCCAGGCCGAGACCGGCCAGGCCCAGGGTCTGGGCCTTGACGGTGAAGCCCGAGCCGTCCGAGTTGGCCAGGAAGGTCATTTGCGTGGCCTTGCCGTCGGCCAGGCTGACGCCGTTGAACTTGGCGTTGTCGGCGGCCTTCTGGACCTGTTCGCGCAGCGAGTCGAAGTCCGACTTCAGCGCGCTGAAAGAGGCGGTGTTCAGCGAGGTGTCGGAAGCGGCCAGGGCCTTTTCCTTCATCTTGCCGAGCAGGTCGGTGATCGTGTCGCCGGCGGCCAGGGCCACGTCGATGGTCGACTGACCGCGTTGCAGCGAGTCCTTCACCGAGTTCAGCGACGACGAGTTGGCGGTCTGCGTCTTGGCCATGGCCCAGATCGCGCCGTTGTCCTTGGCGTTACCGACCTTCTTGCCGGTGTTGATGCGTTGCTGGACGACGCCCAGTTCGCTGTTGGTGGTGTTGAGGTTTTGCAGGGCGATCAGCGCGCCCGAGTTCGTGTTGATGCTGTTCAGCGCCATGACGAAACAACTCCTATTCGAGGTGTTCCGGCGTCATTTTGACAACCGGCGGGCGTTTTGCCCGTCGCGACACTATGCCGCCCGCTCTTTCAATATTGTTGATGAGCGACAGCCCCCGACTAAATCATCGAACCTTTTCCTTAAGAAACAAGGCCCGGACGTTAGGACTTATTACTATATTTCCGAAAGTGTCCCAAATTGGCACACATTCAAACACCAATCACTCTACCTGACAATTCCCACCTAAACTCTGAGAGACTGCACGCAAAAGAAAAAGGGCAAGTCCGGAGACTCGCCCTTTCGACGACCTTTAGGTTGAAGACGTCCGACTTAGCGGAACAGGCTGAGGATCGACGAGCTCGAGGAGTTCGCGATCGACAGGGCCTGGATGCCCAGCTGCTGCTTGGTCTGCAGCGACTGCAGCTTGGCGCTTTCCTTGGCCAGGTCGGCGTCCACCAGGTTGCCGACGCCAGCGTCCAGGCTGTCTTGCAGCTTGCCGATGAAGGTCAGGTGGGTGTCGAGGCCGGTCGAGGCGGTGCCCAGCGAGGCCAGCTTGTTGGTGGCCGTGCCGATGGCGCTGTCGATTTTCCCGATCATCGTCTTGGCAGCGCTGGCGCTGGCGAAGGTCGAACCCGCCGACAGGCCGATGCCGGCCAGACCCAGGGTCTGGGCCTTGACGGTGAAGCCCGAGCCGTCGGAGTTGGCCAGGAAGGTCATGGTCGAGGCCTTGCCGTCGGCCAGGCTGACGCCATTGAACTTGGCGTTGTCGGCGGCCTTTTGGACCTGTTGGCGCAGCGAGTCGAAGTCCGACTTCAGCGCGTTGAACGAAGAGGTATTCAGCGAGGTGTCGGAAGCGGCCAGGGCCTTTTCCTTCATCTTGCCGAGCAGGTCGGTGATCGTGTCGCCGGCGGCCAGGGCCACGTCGATGGTCGACTGACCGCGTTGCAGCGAGTCCTTCACCGAGTTCAGCGCCGACGAGTTGGAGGTCTGCGTCTTGGCCATGGCCCAGATCGCGCCGTTGTCCTTGGCGCTGCCGACCTTCTTGCCGGTGTTGATGCGTTGCTGGACGACGCCCAGCTCGGCGTTCGTCGAGTTCAGGTTTTGCAGGGCGATCAGAGCGCCCGAGTTCGTGTTGATGCTGTTCAGCGCCATAACGAAGAAACTCCTATTCGAGGTATTCCGGCGTCATTTTGACGACCGGTGGGCGTTTTGCCCAATACGAACCTCGCACAACGAGCTTACGGCTTCGTTTAATTTTCAGTATTACACAATTAACAATTCAAACTATTTCGTTTACCATTAAAGCCAGATCAACTTTGAATTTGAATTAACGAGCGATAACACTTTGTATCAAAATGGCACATCTTAGGTATTGCTTACGATGACTTGGTAATCGCCCAGGCCCCGCCTCAGCCTCCCCGGGAGGCTGGGGCGGACCGGCGGCCGGCTCTCAGCGGCCCGCCAGGTACAGACGGCGCGAGCGATAGGGCCTGGCGATCGCCCGGATGGTCACGATGAAGACGAAACCTCTCCAGAGGTCGGCGAAAAGGCCGTTGCGGCGACGCATGACGAACTCCTTGCTTTCCAGTTCAACGAAAGAAGGGGCCGACCGGCTCCCCGGGAGGAGGAAGGAGCCGGCCGGCCCCTCACGGCCGGTCGCTAGCGATGTGACCGGCGAAAGCCGGGGCTTGAGATCAGCCGTGCAGCTTGATCGCCGTTTCGGCGATGCGGCGGCCCTGGTAGCGGGCGCCGGTCAGCTCGTTCTCGCTGGGCTGACGCGAGCCGTCGCCGCCGGCGATGGTGGTGGCGCCGTAGGGGCTGCCGCCGGTGATTTCGTCCAGGGTCATCTGACCGGCGTGGCCGTAGTCCATACCCACGATGGTCGTGCCGAAGTGCAGCAGGTTGGTGATGATCGAGAACAGGGTGGTTTCCTGGCCGCCGTGCTGGGTGGCGGTCGAGGTGAAGGCGCCGGCCACCTTGCCGTGCAGGGCGCCGCGGGCCCACAGGCCGCCGGCCTGGTCGAAGAACGCCGCGACCTGCGAGGCCATGCGGCCGAAGCGGGTCGGCGCGCCGACGATGATCGCGTCGTAGTTGGCCAGATCCTCGACCGAGGCGACCGGGGCCTCTTGATCCAGCTTGAAGTGGGCGCCCTTGGCGACGTCCAGCGGCACGGTTTCGGGCACGCGCTTGATGTCGACGCTGGCGCCGGCTTCGCGCGCGCCCTCGGCGACGGCCTTGGCCATCGTCTCCAGGTGACCGTAGGACGAATAGTAGAGAACCAGAACCTTGGCCATGACGGCGAACCCTCGGTGTCTTGCTTGGCGGAAGCGTCATGCCCCGTCGTTGACGCGCCTTTTGGCGCCGCTTGAGCTTGCGAAACAGCCGAATAAAATCGTCTAGTATGTTCGAGATTTTCGAATGCCAATCTTAGGTCCTGGAGCCCGATGACCGCCGAGCCCGGCCTTCCCACCCTCGACCAGCTGTCCGTATTCCTCGCCGTGGTCGAGGCGGGCAGCTTCGCGGGCGCGGCCCGGCGGATGAACCGGGCCAATTCGGTGGTCAGCTACGCGATCGCCAATCTGGAGGCCCAGCTGGGCCTGACGCTGTTCGACCGCGACGCGGCCAAAACGCCGGTGCTGACCGAAGCCGGCCGGGTGGTGCTGGCCCAGGCCCGGGTGATCGCCGGCGACGTCGCGTCCCTCCGGGCCCAGGCCAGGGGCCTGATCCAGGGGCTGGAGGCCGAGGTCAACCTGGTGCTGGACGTCATGCTGCCCACCGCCCGGGTGGTCGACGCCCTGCGCGCCTTCCGCGAGGCCTTCCCGACCGTGACCCTGCGCCTCTATGTCGAGGGCCTGGGCGCGGTGACCCAGATGGTGCTGGACCGCCGGGCCACGATCGGCGTCGCCGGACCGCTGGACGTCGTCAACGGCGGCGACGCCCTGGAGACCATCGCCGTGGGCTCGACCCTGCTGATCCCCGTCGCCGCGCCGGACCATCCGCTGGCCCAGGGCCGCAATCCGCCGGGCGCGGCGCGCGGCCATACCCAGCTCGTTCTGACCGACCGATCGAAGCTGACCGACGGTCGCGACTTCGCCGTCGGCAGCGTCCACACGTGGCGGCTGGCCGACCTCGGCGCTAAGCACCTGCTGATGAAGGAGGGCTTCGGCTGGGGCAACATGCCCGAGCCGATGGTCCGCGAGGACATCGCCGCCGGCCGCCTGAAGCGCCTCGACATGCCGGACCTGAGCGACGCGGTCTACACGCTGCACGCCATCTATCGCAGCGACACCCCGCCCGGTCCCGCCACCGCTTTCCTGATCGAACGGTTCCGCAGCCAGGCCAATTGAGCCGCCCGCCGCGCTTTGGTCAGACCTATGGCCTGAACACTCTTGCCGAACCGGCGCGGGGCGGCTGTATTCGCACGCGCTCCAAGGAACACCCGATGCAGACTCCCTATGTCGCCGCCGCCGACCGCTACGCGGCCATGCCCTATCGCCGCACCGGCCGCAGCGGCCTGGATCTCCCGGCGATCTCGCTGGGCCTGTGGCAGAACTTCGGCGGGGCCGACGTGTTCGAGACCGGCCGCGCCATCCTGCGCCGGGCCTTCGATCTGGGGATCACCCATTTCGACCTCGCCAACAACTACGGCCCGCCCTACGGCTCGGCGGAGGAGAACTTCGGCAAGGTGCTGGGGAGCGACTTCAGGGCCCACCGCGACGAACTGGTCATCTCGACCAAGGCCGGCTGGGACATGTGGCCCGGCCCCTATGGCGGCATAGGCGGGTCGCGGAAATATCTGATCGCCAGCTGCGACCAGAGCCTCAAGCGCATGGGCGTCGACTATGTCGACATCTTCTACTCGCACCGCGTCGATCCCACGACGCCGCTGGAGGAGACCATGGGGGCGCTGGCCCACCTGCACCGACAGGGCAAGGCGCTCTATGTCGGGATCTCGTCCTACTCGCCCGAGCTCACCCGCAAGGCCCACGCGATCCTGAAGAGCGAGGGCGTGCCGCTGCTGATCCACCAGCCGTCCTATTCGATGGTCAATCGCTGGATCGAGGATGCGCTGCTGGACACCCTGGACGACCTCGGCGTCGGCTGCATCGCCTTCTCGCCGCTGGCCCAAGGGCTGTTGACCAGCAAGTACCTGGGCGGCGTGCCCGCGAACTCGCGGGCGGCCCGGGACGGCTCGTTCGGCGGGCATCTGCTGACCCAGGACAATCTGGATCGCATCAAGGCCCTGAACGCGATCGCCCAAGGTCGTGGCCAGACCCTGGCCCAGATGGCGATCGCCTGGACCCTCCGCGACCCGCGCGTCACCTCCGCCCTGATCGGCGCCCGCACCGTCGCCCAGTTGGAGGATTCCCTAGCGGCGCTGAAGGGCGTCACCTTCTCGGCCGAGGAGCTGGCGCTGATCGATCGCCATGCCTCCGAAGGCGGCGTCGACCTGTGGAAAGTGTCGTCGACCCTGGCAGACGGCGATCTGCCGCGCCGCTGATAGCCAAGGTTTAATGTTCCGGCGCTTGGCCGACCTGTCGCGTTTGCATATGGTTCTCGGTGATGGATAAGGGCGCTCACACCCTGCCTGACCAGGCCGACGGCCTGGAACGCCTCACCGAACGTGAGCGCGAGTGTCTCCAACTCGTCGATCGTCACATGAGCTCCAAGGAGATCGCCCGCGAACTGGGCCTCTCCAAGCACACCGTCGACTGGCACCTGGACAAGGCCCGCAAGCGCCTGGGCGCGGCCGACCGCTACGACGCGGCGCGCCGCGTCTTCGACCGGGCGTATCAGGCGGGCGATCAGGGTCCCCATCAGGGGGCGCCCCTCCTATCGCGCCCCCCCCTCCTATCGCGTCGGGGTCCGACACGGCCCGGCTAGGCGAACATCCTTCCTCGCGGTCTGCTGACCTCATCGAGGAAGGAGTTCCCAGTGAACGAGTTGACCCCCCACCAGAAGGACGCGATCGGCCGAGCCACGCACCTGCGCCAGGAAGTGTCGAGCTTCCGGCACGCGTGGCCCCTGCTGAATTCGGCCGAGACCATGCCCCCGATCACGTGGAGCGAGCTCGAGCGCCAGCTGCAGAACCTGTCGGTGACTCCGGCGGGCGCTTCGATGGTGCACGACCTGGTGGAAGCCACCCGCAAGCAGGCTTCGTTCAAGCCCAGCGAGCTGGTGATGCGGGAGATCCTGTGCATCGCCAGCGCGGTGATGGACGAGACGTTCCTGTCGGACTTGTCCTCTTCGGACTCGGAGGAGGACGGCCCAATCATCTGAGCCTGCCCCTGCGATTGGCCTTCATCGCCGCCGTGATGATCGTGACCGCGTTCGCATTCGGCTCGATCCTGGCGGGGCTCCACGCACTGCAAGGCCTGTTTCCGTAAGATTTCCGCCTCCGGGGAGCCGGGGCGTCCATCCGCCCAGATTTTCACCTCAGCAACGCGCCGGGAGCTCTCGGCGCGAGGAGACTTCTCATGCTCAAGCAACGCCGCCTGGCCGCCGAGACCGTGGCCGAAGCTCTGTTCGCCGCCGAAAAGGCCATCGACGCCGCCATCACCCGCACCGCCGCCCTGGCCGGGCTGATGCCGACCACCCGCCAGGACGCCAACCTCTCGGCGCTGGTCGGCCAGGACGCCCTGATGGCGGCGATCAACACCATGCAGGCCCTGGGCGCGGCCCGCGAGGGCATCGTGGTCACGCACAAGCACCTGTCGACCGCCCAGCACGACATCGGCCTATCGGCCGTCTCCTTCGGCGAAGGCGCCGTCAAGCCGGCCGGCCTGATCGAGACCAGCCCCAGCGGCCGCCTGACCGTCGCCGCCTAGACACGAGCGCGCCTCTCGCCGGTCTCGATCGGCGAGAGGCGTTGCAATCTGGACGAATGGCGCCACCCTGGCGCGATGTCCCTCGGCTTCTTCTATCAATGGGCCAGTCTCGCCGCGTTGCTGATCGCGACCGGCGTGGCCCTGTGGCGTGGCGGCTGGCCCGAGCGCGTAGCCGCCGTCGCCATGATCCTGGCCTGGTTCGCCACGGCCCTGTTCTACAACAGCCTGCAGAGGTTCGGTCCCCAGACCGCGGTCATCCTGGTCGACCTGGCCCTGATGCTGGTGCTGCTGTTCATCGCCCTGCGATCGGATCGCTGGTGGCCGATGTGGACCTGCGGCTTTCACGGCCTGACCCTGATCCTGGTTCTCGCCAACCTGGCCGATCACAAGCTCTCCAACCGCGCCGGTTACATCGCGGGCGGCGGAGTCTTCAGCTACCTGGCCATGGCGGCGCTGTTCTGCGGCGCGCTGCCGCGCCGGCGCCCGGCGACGCCCAAGGCCGTCGCGCCCTGACGCCCAACCCCGTGACGCCGCCTCACCGCTGACAGCGCTACCAACGCCCGGTGCACGCCTCCCCATCAAAAGGGGAGGAATTCCAGGCTTCTTATCGTCTTACGGCAAATTAACTCAGCGACCCGAGGTTTGTCGGCTAGAAGGCCGTCGGGCTCAATTGTTGCTGGGGAAATGTTCGTGCTTAACGGGATCAATGGTCGCCCAACTCTGAGCGCGCTGGTCTTGGTCCTGGGCGTGAGCGCGATCGCTCTGGCCGGATGCGGGAAGAAGCCGGAGAAGAAGACGCGGGCCGCGCCGAGCGCTTCGGCGACCGTCAGCCTCGCCACCGTCTCCAGCCAGCCGATCGCGCGCCAGATCAACGCCACGGGCACGGTCTCGCCGTGGGAAGAGGTGCCGGTCGGCGCCGAGACCGGCGGCCTGACCGCCGTCGCCGTCAACGCCGAGGAAGGCCAGACCGTCCGCGCCGGCCAGGTCCTGGTCCAGCTCAACAGCGCGCTGATCACCGCCCAGCTGCGCCAGCAGGACGCCGCCGTCGCCAGCGCCAGGGCCACCCTGGCCGAAGCCAGCGCCGCCCTGAACCGCGCCAAGGAGCTGCAGGCCAAGGGCTATCTCAGCCAGGCCGGCCTCGACACCGCCATCGCCCGCCAGGGCACCTCGGCCGCCAACCTGGCCGCCGCCGAAGCCGGCAAGGGCGAGACCGCCGCGCGCGTGGCCCAGACCTCGATCCGCGCGCCGGTCGGCGGCCTGATCAGCCGCCGCAGCGTCACCAAGGGCCAGATCGTCACGGCCGGCTCGGAACTGTTCCGCATCGTCCGCGACAGCCGCCTGGAGCTGGACGCCGACATCCCCGAGACCGACCTCAGCTCGGTCAAGGCCGGCATGTCGGCCAAGATCTATTCCGACAAGGTTGGTGAAACGACCGGCCGCGTCCGCATCGTCACTTCGGAAGTCAACCCCGCCACCCGCATCGGCACGGCGCGCATCGCCCTGTCGTCGATGGGCGGCTTCCGTCCCGGCATGTTCGCCCGCGCCACGATCGACGCCGGCGATCAGGCCGCGCTGGTCGTTCCGTCGGCCTCGGTGCTGTACCGCGAGAACCGCCCCGGCGTGTTCGTGGTCGACGCCGCCAAGAAGGTCCATTTCCGCCGCATCGCCATCCTGGCCACGACGGGCGACCGCGTGGCGGCGACTGGCCTGAACGCCGGCGAGCAGGTGGTGGTCGAGGGCGCCGGCTTCCTGGGCGAGGGCGACCTGGTCCGCGTCGGCGCCGCCGCCCGCCCGGCCGCCTCCAAGACCGCGCGCTGAGGACGACAGACCGATGCGCAACATCTCGTCCTGGGCGATCAAGAACCCGATCCCCGTCATCATGCTGTTCGTGCTGCTCTGCTTCGCTGGCATCGCCGGCTTCAAGAGCATGCGGATCAACAACAATCCCGACGTCGACCTGCCGTTCGTCGTCGTCACGGCCGTGCGCCCCGGCGCCGCGCCGCAGGAACTGGAAACCCAGGTCACCCGCCTGATCGAGGACTCGATCGCGGGCCTGGGCCAGGTGCGCCACATCAACTCCACCGTCGTCGACGGCGCCTCGACCACGTTCATCGAGTTCGAGCTGGGGGTGGACCACGAGCGCGTCACCAACGACGTGCGCAACGCCATGTCCAACCTGCGCGGCTCCCTGCCCCAGGACATGCAGGAGCCGATCGTCACCCGGATCGACATCTCGGGCGACCCGCTGATCACCTATGTCGTCAAGGCGCCGACCCTGACGCCCGAGCAGCGCAGCTGGTTCGTCGACAACGACGTCAGCCGCACCCTGCTGGCCATCAAGGGCGTGCGCGAGGTCAACCGCCAGGGCGGCGTGAGCCGCGAGATCGAGATCGCCCTGGATCCCGACCGCCTGGCCGCGCGCGGCGTCACCGCCGCCGCCGTCAGCCAGGCCCTGGTGTCCTCGAACGCCGACCTGCCCGGCGGCCGCGTGACCATCTCGGGCGCCGAGCGCGCCATCCGCACCCTGGGCGCGGCCGGCTCGGTCGAGCAGTTGCGCGAGACCCGCGTGCCCGTCTCCAGCGGCGACGCCGTGCGCCTGGCCGACCTGGGCCAGGTCACCGACCACTGGGCCGAGCCCCGCTCGCGCGCCCGCTATGACGGCCAGGAAGTCGTCACCTTCAACATGGTCCGCGGCCGCGGCGCCTCGGAGGTGCAGACCGCCGAGAAGATCCGCAAGGCCGTCGAGAAGCTCGACCAGGATCATCCCGAGATCCAGATCCAGGAAATCACCTCGAACGTGAAATATATCGAGGAGAGCTATATCGCCTCGATGGAGGCCCTGATCGTCGGCGCGATCCTGGCGGTGCTGGTCGTGCTGCTGTTCCTGCGCGACTGGCGCGCCACGCTGCTGGCGGCGGTGGCCATCCCGATGTCGCTGTTCCCGACCTTCGCCATCCTGGCTCCGCTAAACCAGTCGCTGAACGGCATCACCCTGCTGGCCCTGTCGCTGACCGTCGGCATCCTGGTCGACGACGCCATCGTCGAGATCGAGAACATCGTCCGCCACATGCGCGGCGGCAAAAGCCCCTATGCGGCGGCCATGGAGGCGGCCGACGAGATCGGCCTGGCCGTCGTGGCCACCACCTTCACCATCGTGGCGGTGTTCGCGCCCGTCGGCTTCATGCCCGGCATCATCGGCCAGTTCTTCAAGGCCTTCGCCCTGGCCGCCTGTATCTCGGTGCTGTTCTCGCTGGTGGTCGCCCGCCTGCTGACGCCGCTGATGGGCGCCTACATGCTGAAGGCCGACCATAACCACGAGGACAAGGATCCGGCGTGGATGGGGCCTTACCTGAAGGCCCTGAACTGGGGTCTGCGCAATCGCTGGAAGGTGCTGGCGATGGGCATCCCGATGTTCGCCATCTCGATCCTGCTGGCCACCCGCCTGCCATTCGAGTTCCAGCCCCAGGCCGACCGCGGTCGCGCCGAGTTCTCGGTCGAGCTGCCGCCCGGCGCCACGCTGGACGAGACCGACGCCATCGTGCAGCGCGTGACCCGCGAACTGCGGGCCCGCAAGGAAGTGGTCAGCGTCTATGCCGCGGTCGGCAGCAACAGCGCCGTCAACAAGGCCGAGCTGACCGCCGACCTGACCGACAAGAAGGAACGCATCAGCCAGAAGGTGTTCAGCCGCCAGATGGTCGACCAGTTCGCCGCCATCCCCGGCGCGCGGATCGGCTCGGGCAGCAACAACGGCGGCGGCCCGTCCAGCGGCGGCAGCTACACCCTGAGCCTGGTCAGCGACAACGGCCCGGCCCTGGAAGCGGCGGCCCGCAAGGTCGAGGCCGAGATGCGCGGCGTCCCGGGCCTGGCCCACGTGGTCAACACCGCTTCGATCGCCCGTCCCGAGATCGTCGTCACGCCCAAGCCCGACCAAGCCGCCCGCGCTGGCGTCTCGGCCGGCGCGATCTCCCAGGCCGTGCGCGTGGCCACCATCGGCGACGTCGACCAGAACCTGCCCAAGTACAATCTGGGCGACCGCCAGGTGCCGATCCGCCTGCGCCTCAGCCAGACCGCGCGCGAGGACATCGCCGTCCTGCAGACCCTGCAGGTGCCGTCGCCCAACGGCCCCGTGCCGCTGAACGCCGTGGCCGACGTCCGCTTCGGCGCGGGTCCCTCGCAGGTCGACCGCCGCGACCGCGCGCGCGTGGCGACGATCACCGCCGAGCTGGACGGCATCGTCGTGGGCGAGGCCGCCAAGCGCGTCCACGCCCTGCCCGCGGTCAAAAACCTCCCGAACGGGGTCAAGGAAGTGGCCGCCGGCGACGCCGAGTTCATCCAGGAGATGGTCACCGGCTTCCTGGGCGCGCTGATCACCGGCATCCTGCTGATGTACGTCGTGCTGGTGCTGCTGTTCCGCAGCTTCGCCCACCCGGTCACCATCATGGTGGCCCTGCCGTTGGCGATCGGCGGCGCCTTCGGCCTGCTGGTGCTGGCCCACTCCAGCTTCTCGATCTCGACCCTGATCGGGATCCTGATGCTGATGGGCATCGCGGCCAAGAACTCGATCCTGCTGGTCGAGTACGCGATCATGGCCATGAAGGAGCACGGCATGGACAAGCGCACGGCGATCATCGACGCCGCGCACAAGCGGGCCCGGCCAATCCTGATGACCACCGTGGCCATGGGCGCGGGCATGCTGCCCACCGCCATCGGCCTGGGCGCGGAAGTCGAGTTCCGGGCCCCCATGGCCATCGCGGTCATCGGCGGCCTGATCACCTCGACCCTGCTGTCGCTGCTCTACATCCCGGTGGTGTTCATCCTGATGGACGGCCTGAAGACGCGCTCCGAGCGCCTGATGGGCCGCCTGTTCGGCAATCACCACCACGTGGCGCCGAAGAAGCCGATCGTGGAGTAGAGCCTCCACCATCCCGATCTTCCCGGCGAAAGCCGGGACCCAGATCGAACCCGCGAGCGGCTCAGACATGGAAAGGGCGGTTGGCGCGAAAGCCCCAACCGCCCTTGATGTATCTGGGCCCCGGCTTTCGCCGGGGAGGTCGGTGTTGGGGTTGAGCCCCTAAGCCCTCAGCGCCTGCGCCACCACCGGCGCCAGGCGGTCGGCGATGATCCTCGCCCCGTCGGCGTTCGGGTGGATTCCGTCGCGCTGCATGTAGCGCGACACGCCGATCACCCCGGTCAGGAAGTCCGGCGCGTAGAACACCCCCTGCTCGCGGGCCAGGTCCGGATAGAGCTGGGTGAAGCGGCGGGCGTAGTCGACGCCCAGCAGGCCCGGCGCGCGGACCCCGGCCAGCACCACGCGGATGTTCTTCGACTTCAGGTGCTGGACGATGGCCCGCAGGTTGGCCTTGGTCATCGTCGGGGCGAGGCCGAGCAGGAGGTCGTTGCCGCCGAGCGCCACCACGCAGACCACGCTCTCGACGGGCACGCGATCGACGCGCGCCAGGCCGTTGGCGCTGGTGTCGCCCAGCACGCCCAGGTTCCGCACCCGCGACGGCGCGCCCATCCGCTCCAGCGCCGCCTGCAGCCGCGCGGGCATGGAAAGGTCCTGCGCCAGACCAAGGCCCGCCGTGATCGAGTCGCCCAGCACCGTCACGACCGGCAAGGGCGGCGGCGAAGGCTTGGCGTTCCGCGCGGTCGCCGAGGCGCCGCCGGGCGTCACGAGCGCCGCGAGGCCAGCCAGCAGGAACCGGCGATCAAGAGCGGAAGACTGGAACTTCACCATCGTCGAACCGTATCCATAACCAGAACAGATCAAACACCCTGCGCGTTGAACGCAGGATGAAGAGGGAAGCGTTCAATGCGGCGTCGGTTTCGCGAAATCTTGATCGTCGGCGTGGCGTTGACCGCCCTCGCCGCCTGCGGGCGGAGCAACGGCCAGCAGAACGGCGCGGTCGGCTACGGCCCTGACCCGCAGCTGCCCAAGCCCAGCAGGAGCCTGATCCCGACCGTCAAGGTCTCGGATGTCGTCGGCTGGCCGGCGGGCGTCACGCCGAGCGCCCCGGCGGGCTTCCGCGTGCAGCCGTTCGCGCAAGGCCTGGACCATCCGCGCTGGCTGCTCGTCCTGCCCAATGGCGACGTGCTGGTGGCCGAGAGCAACGCCCCGCCCAAGAAGGAACCGCCGCGCGGCCTGAAGGGCTTCTTCGAGAAGATGCTGATGAAAAAGGCCGGGGCCGGCGCGCCCAGCGCCGACCGCATCACCCTGCTGCGTGACGCCGATCACGATGGCGTGGCCGAGATGAAGGTCCCGTTCCTGACCAATCTCTATTCGCCGTTCGGCATGGCCCTGGTCGGCGACACCCTCTACGTGGCCAATGCCGACGCCATCGTCGCCTTCCCCTACGCCGCCGGGGTCACCCGGATCACCGCCGCGCCGCGCAAGGTCGCCGACCTGCCGGGCGGGCCGATCAACCACCACTGGACCAAGAACATCATCGCCAGCGCGGACGGCTCCAAGCTCTATGCCAGCGTCGGTTCGAACAGCAATGTCGGCGAGAACGGCATCCCGGCCGAGGAGGGCCGCGCCGCGATCCACGAGATCGACCTCGCCACGGGCCAGCAGCGCATCTTCGCCTCGGGCCTGCGCAATCCCGTCGGCCTGTCCTGGAACCCGGCCAATGGCCAGCTGTGGACCGCCGTCAACGAGCGCGACGAACTGGGCAACGACCTGGTCCCCGACTACATGACCTCGGTCCGCGAGGGCGGCTTCTATGGCTGGCCCTACAGCTATTACGGCCGCCACGTCGACAAGCGGGTCAAGGACAAGGACCGCCGCCCCGACCTGGTCGAGCGCGCGAGCGTCCCCGACTACGCCCTGGGCGCCCACACCGCCTCGCTGGGCCTGACCTTCTACACCGGCAAGAGCTTCCCGGCTCACTATCGGGGCGGAACCTTCATCGGCCAGCACGGCTCGTGGAACCGCAATCCGCAGGCGGGCTACAAGGTGGTCTTCGTGCCGTTCGTCGACGGCAAGCCGGCGGGCCCGGTCGAGGACTTCCTGACGGGATTCCTGGACGCTAAAGGCAAGGCCCAGGGCCGGCCGGTCGGCGTGACGGTCGACGCCTCCGGCGCGCTGCTGGTCGCCGATGACGTCGGCAACGCGGTGTGGAGGGTCAGCCCCTCGCGGTAGCCAGCTCCGCTTCCGCGCCCTTCACCATCAGCTCCAGCCCGCGCTCGAACAGCCCCGCATGGCCGCTCGTGCGGTAGTAGGCGATGGCCTCCGAGAGCACCGGATAGGCCTTGGCGGCCGCGTCCAGCTGGCTCTGCTCGACCGAGCCGTCCGCGGGCGAGGCCTGCTCCTCCAGCACGCAGCCGACGACATAGCGGCTGACGGCGACGAACAGCTGCATGGCCTGGCCGGGCGTGAAGCCCGCCGCGACCAGGAAGGCGATCTGGGCCTCGACATGCGTCAGGCCGCCCGGATCGGCCTCGGTGCCCGCATGGACCCGCGCGCCGTCACGGTAGTTCAATAGCGCCGCGCGGAAGCTCCTGCCGTTGCGGCGCACGAAGTCCTGCCAGGTCTCGCCTGGCCGGGGTACGCGCGCCTCGTGGGCCCTCCCCAGGATTTCGCCGTTCATGGCGTCCAGCAGGTCGCGCTTGCTCTTGAAGTGCCAGTAGAGGGCCGGCTGCCGCACGCCCAGGCGCTCGGCGATGGCGCGCGTGGACAGGGCGTCGACCCCGACCTCGTTCAGCACCTCCAGCGCCGTCTCCAGGATACGTCGACGATCGACCTTCATGAGAGTCCCATTCTGAATCATCTTGACCTCGCGGCCGATCCGGACTTTATCGCCGATAAGGAACTTTATCGATGATAAATTTTATGTCCGATCTTCTTCAGCGCCGCGCTAAGCTCGCCTTTCCCCTGATCCTGGCCACCGTGATGCTGGACGCCGTCGGCATCGGCCTGGTCATGCCGATCATCCCGCGCCTGTTGCGCGAGGTCGGCCACACAGGCGACCTGGGCTGGCGGTTCGGGGCGTTCCTGGGCCTCTACGCCCTGATGCAGTTCCTGTGCGCGCCGGTGCTGGGCGCGATCAGCGACAAGGTCGGCCGCCGCCCGGTGCTGCTGGTCTCGCTAGCGGGCGCGGCGATCGACTATGTGTTCATGGCCTTCGCGCCCTCGCTGGCCTGGCTGTTCGTCGGCCGCGCCATCGCCGGGATCACTGGGGCCAACATGGCCGTGGCCCAGGCCTATATCGCCGACATCACGCCCGAGACGCAGCGCACCCGCCGCTTTGGCCTGTTCAGCGCCATGTTCGGGGTCGGCTTCATCCTGGGCCCGGTGATCGGCGGGTTCCTGGGCGAGGTCTGGACGCGCGCCCCGTTCCTGGCGGCGGCGGCGCTGAACGGCGTCAACTTCCTGATGGCCGTCTTCATCCTGCCGGAGTCGCACAAGAGCCTGGATGAGGCCCGCGCCAAGCCGTTCGACCCCGCGGCGTTCAACCCGTTCGGCTCGCTGCGCTGGGCGGCCGCCTTCCCGGCCCTGCTGCCGCTGATGGCCGCGTTCGTCATGCTGGCGATCGTCGGCGAGGTCGGCGGCACGATCTGGGTGCTGTACGGCGAGGACAAGTTCGCCTGGGATCCTTGGACGGTCGGCTTCTCACTGGCGGGCTTCGGCGTCTTCACCGCCCTTGCCCAGGCCTTCGTGGCCGGTCCGGTGGCCGGGCGGTTCGGCGAGCGCAAGACCCTGGCCATCGCCATCGTCTGCGACGCCTTCGCCTATGTCGCCATCGGCCTGGCGACCAAGGGCTGGATGGCGTTCGCGCTGCTGCCGTTCTTCTGTCTGGGCGGCATCGGCCACGCGGCGATCCAGTCGCTGCTGTCGGCCCAGGTCGGCGAGGACCAGCAGGGCCGCCTGCAAGGCGTGCTGGCGAGTTTCGCGAGCCTGGCCTCGGTGATCGGTCCCGTGGTCATCGCCCAGGTTTATTTCGCCAGTCGCGGCTGGTTCCCGGGCCTGGTGTGGATGGCCGGCGCGGCGATCGGCCTACTGTGTCTGCCGATCCTGATGAGCGGCCCTTCGACGGCGGTCCGCCGATAGGGTCCGAACCGGAGAAACATGGTTAATCGGACCTTTACCCCGGCCGCCTAGGGTCGCTTCATGCGCCGCCGCCTACTCGTCCTGCTGACCATCGCCATCGCCGGCCCGGCCCTGGCCGGCCAGCCGACGGTCCCGGCCGCGCCGAAGTCCAAGAAGCCCGTCGCGGTTCTCGCCGCGCCGGTCGACGCGCCCAGCTTCATCCTGCCCGCCCCGATCCCGCTGGCCCAGGGCCGACCCGCCGGCGACACCCAGCAGTGCAAGACGACCTGCTCCAAGACGCTCTACTTCTGCCAGGCGGGCGGCGACGATGACGGGTGCGGCGGACGCTGGGCCCAGTGCAACGCCGCCTGCACGGCCACCTATTCTCCGGCGCGCTTCGGCCGCTGAGTTTCCCCAACGGCCGCTTGCCGCTCCGCATAACGCTGATACGCTCCTGAACAACGATAAGTCAGGGTGGATGGAATGACGGCCAAGCTCCCCAAGGCGTGCGTCATCGGCGCGGGCTGCAGCGGCTTCACCACGATCAAGCGGTTGAAGGACCACGGGGTCCCCTACGACTGCTTCGAGATGTCCGACGAGATCGGCGGCAACTGGTACTTCAAGAACCCCAACGGGATGTCGGCCTGCTACGAGAGCCTGCACATCGATACCTCGAAGTGGCGGCTGGCGTTCGAGGACTTCCCCGTGCCGAAGGACTGGCCCGACTTCCCGCACCACGCCCAGTTGTTCCAGTACTTCAAGGACTATGTCGACCACTTCGGCCTGCGTCCGACGATCACCTTCAACACCCGCGTCGAGAAGGCTCGCCGCACCGACGATGGTCTCTGGTCGGTGACCCTGTCGACCGGCGAGACGCGGCTCTATGACGTGCTGTTCGTCTGTAACGGCCACCACTGGGACCCGCGTATTCCCGACTATCCGGGCGAGTTCGAAGGTCCGGCCTTTCACGCCCACGCCTATAGCGACCCGTTCGATCCCGTCGACATGCGCGGCAAGAACGTCGTGGTGGTCGGCATGGGCAATTCGGCCATGGACATCGCCAGCGAACTCTCCCAGCGGCCGATCGCGAAAAACCTGTGGGTCTCGGCCCGGCGCGGGGTCTGGGTGTTTCCCAAGTACCTGAATGGCAAGCCGGCGGACAAATCCGCCATGCCCGCCTGGATGCCCAGGAAGCTTGGCCTCTCGCTCGCCCGCTCGGTGATCAAGAAGACCATCGGCAAGATGGAGGACTACGGCCTGCCCAAGCCCGATCACGAGCCGCTGGAGGCGCACCCCTCGGTCTCGGGCGAGTTCCTGACCCGGGCCGGCTGCGGCGACATCAAGTTCAAGCCGGCGATCAAGGCGCTGGAGGGCAAGCGCGTGCGCTTCGCCGACGACAGCGTCGAGGACGTCGACGCCATCGTCTTCGCCACCGGCTACAAGATCAGCTTCCCGTTCTTCGATGACCCGGCCCTGCTGCCGGGCGCCGACCACCGCTTCCCGCTGTTCAAGCGGATGATGAAGCCGGGGATTCCGAACCTGTTCTTCATGGGCCTGGCCCAGCCGCTGCCGACCCTGGTGAACTTCGCCGAGCAGCAGGCGAAACTGGCGGCGGCCTATCTGGCGGGCAAGTACGCCCCGCCGTCGGACGCCGAGATGGTCCGGATCATGACCAAGGACGAGGCGCGCCACACGGGCCAATTCTATGACTCCGCGCGGCACACCATCCAGGTCGACTTCAACGTCTATTGCGCCGACCTGAAGAAGGAGATCGCCAAGGGCGAGGCGCGGGCGCGGAGCCAGGGCGGCAAGCTGCCGGTGCCGGCGCTGGCGGAGATCAGGATGGAGCCCTTGCTGGCGAGCTAAGCCCTTCCCCCCTTTGATAGGGGAAGGGTTTGGGATGGGGGTGACACGCGTTCCGAAAAGGGCGAGGTGTCGCCACCGCCGCATCACCCCACACCCGCCCTTCCCCCATCGAGGGGGAAGCGAGAAGAAAGCAACCATGGCCAAGATCACCTTCGACAAGGACACCCGCGCCAAGCTGGTCGGCGGGCTCTCGGACTATCTGCGGACCGAGCTGGACCTTGAGGTGAAAGGCTTCGACGCCGAGTTCCTGCTCGACTTCATCACCGAGCGGCTGGGCCCCTACTACTACAACCAGGGCCTCCACGACGCCTCGGCGCTGTACCGCGAGAAACTGGAGGCGATCAGCGAGGCCGTGTGGGAGATCGAGCAGCCGGTGAAGCCGCTGTGAAAATCCCCTCTATTCCGATTTCCCCGGCGAACGCCGGGGCCCAGATCGAACCCATGGGCGCCCGACAAGCTGACCGGGCGCATCTCGGATCATCCCAAACCGCTCTGGCTGAATCTGGGTCCCGGCCTTCGCCGGGAAGGTCGGGGTGGGGGCGGGATTCAGCCGCCCCCAGCCAACCCCTTGCGTCTCGCGCCCGACTAAGGCTGTGATCCTGACGGAGCGTCAAGATCGCTCCATCTCCGAGTCGCGGTCCATGTCGAACATCGCCTATTTCCCCAAGCCCCACGTCGATCAGCGGCCGGGCAAGCGGGAACGCACCAAGACCGCCAATCGCCAGGCGATCCTGGACGCCGCGCGCGAGGTGTTCGGCGAGCTGGGCTATGACGCCGCCACCGTGCGCGACATCATCCGCCGCACGGGTTTGGCCTCGGGCACCTTCTACAACTACTACAAGTCCAAGGAGGAGGTATTCGACGCCCTGGCCGACGACGGCGCGCGCCGCTTCCGGCCCCTCCTGCGCGCCGAGTCCGAGAAGGCCGTCGACTTCCAGTCGTTCGTGCGCGGCGCGATCCTGGCCTATTTCAACTTCGTGGCCACCGAGCAGGAAAGCTGGCGCATCAACCGGCCGCCGGGCGAGCAGATCCCGCACGCGCGTCCATCGCCCGAGGTGACCGCCGTGTTCGACGAGGTGCGAGAGGCCTTCGCCCGGGTGCTGGAGCAGACCCACGCCCCGCCTGTCGACCTGGACTACCTGACCGCCGCCTGCATCGCCGTGGCCCGCGAGATCGGCGACAAGATGCTGGAGCGGCGGCCCGTCGACACAGAGAGCGCCGCGGATTTCGCGGTCAAGCTGATCCTGGGCGGGCTGCCGGCCTTGCCAAGGCTCTAGAGCCTTCCAGATAATCAGAACAACAAGAACGCAGAGAGTGGGGAAACCATGGCCTCCGACGCCGCCCAGAAGACCATCCTGAAGCTGATCCTGTCGCTGCCCAGCCCGATCCTGCGGGCCATGTCGGGCGGCGGGGTCGTCTATAAGGGCGGGCGAACCCTGGACCCCCGCTTCCAGTTCTTCGCCCACGCGGCCAAGAAGCTGCCGCCCATGACCACGCTGAGCCCCGCCGAGGCCGTGGCCGGCAGCGCTCGGGGCCTGGCCGCCGTCCAGGGGCCGCTGGAGCCCGGCGTGCGCACCGAAAGCCTATCGATCGAAGGCCCGAACGGTCCGATCCCGGCCCGCGCCTATCGGCCGGAGAACCAGGACAGCACCGCGCCGCTGATCGTCTACGCCCACATGGGCGGCGGGGTGATCGGCGACCTGGAGTCCTGCCACGCCTTCTGTTCGATCCTGGCGCGGATCGTCCGCACGGCGGTGATCTCGGTCGACTACCGACTGGCCCCGGACCACAAGTTCCCGGTTGGGCTGGAGGACGTGCTGGCCGCCTATCGCTGGGCGCGCGACAACACCGGCCGCTTCGGCGCCGCGCCGGTCCCGCCGGCCATCGGCGGCGACAGCATGGGCGGCAACTTCGCGGCCATCGTCGCCCAGGACATGCAGCGCAAGGGCGAGCCACAGCCGGCCGCCCAGATCCTGATCTATCCCGCCGTGGATGTGGCCAGCGAGACGCCGTCCATGACCACCTATGCCGACGCCTATCCCCTGACCCGCGCGACCATGGATTGGTTCATGGGCCACTATATGGGCGCCGACGCCGACCCGGCGGACCCGCGCCTGTCGCCGGACAGGACCGCCGACCTGACGGGCCTGGCGCCCGCCGTGGTCGCCACCGCCGGCTTCGACCCGCTGGTTGACCAGGGCGAGGGGTACGCCAAGCGCCTTCAGGCGGCCGGCGTGCCAGTGCTGTACCGCTGCTACGATAGCCTGGCCCACGGGTTCACGGCCTTCACCGGCGCGATCCCGGCCGCGGACGGCGCGTGCCGCGAAATCGCGGGACTGGTTCGGCAGGCGTTTGATCAGCGCGCTTCTCAATAAATCCGTTCTCCCCGGCGAATGCCGGGGCCCAGATCGAACCCATGAGCGCCTGACACGCTGAAGGGGCGCATTTCGGATCAGCCCCAACCGATCAGGCTGAATTCTGGGCCCCGGCATTCGCCGGGGAAACCGGATTGAGGAGATGGCGTGAGTTCTATCCCCCCCACCATGCGCGCCCTCGTCGTCGAGGACCTCGCCCCCGACTTCGCCGGCTGCGCCGTCCGAGACGTCCCCACGCCCCAGCCGGGCCCCGGCGAGGTCCTGGTGCGCGTGCGCGGCGCCAGCGTCAACTTCCCCGACCTGCTGATGACCCGCGGCGAGTACCAGTTCAAACCGCCCCTGCCCTTCACGCCCGGCCTCGACCTGGCCGGCGAGGTCGTCGCCCTGGGCGAGGGCGTCACCGGCTTCCAGATCGGCGACGCCGTGGTCGGCGGCGCGCGGCTGGGCGGGTTCGCCGAATACGCGGTGCTGTCGGCCGAGGCGCTGAAGCCCAAGCCCGCGCGCCTATCGTTCGCCGAGGCGGCCGCCTATGGCGCGGCCTATCTCACGGCCTATGTCGCCCTGGTCCGCCGCGCGCGGGTCGAGCCCGGCGAGTGGGTGCTGGTCCACGGCGCGGCCGGCGGGGTGGGCCTGGCGGCGGTGGACCTGGCCAAGGCGCTGGGCGCGCGGGTGATCGCCGCCTCGGCCTCGGACGACAAGCTGGCGGCCGTGCAGGCGCTCTACGCTCCCGACGCTATCGTCAACGTCACCGAAGGCTTCCGCGAGCGCGTGAAAGAGATCACCGGCGGCCGCGGGGCCGACGTGATCTATGATCCCGTGGGCGGCGACGTGTTCGACGAAAGCGTCCGCTGCATCGCCTTCGACGGCCGGCTGCTGGTCATCGGCTTCACCTCGGGCCGGATCCCGAACGTCTCGGTCAACATGCCGCTGATCAAGGGCTTCTCGGTCATGGGCGTGCGCGCCGGCGAGTACGGCCGTCGGTTTCCCGAGAAAGGCCGCGGGAACGCCGAGGCCATCTGGAAAATGGCCGACGGAGGGGTCATCCGGCCGCATGTGCATGCCGAGTTGCCGCTGGAGCGGTGGCGCGAGGCGTTCCAGCTGCTGGCGGGGCGTATGGTGGTGGGCAAGGCGGTGATCGTTCCGTGACCCCACGAGCAAGTGATTGAACCGACTCAGGTTGACATCCCTCGTCCGTTCTTTTATCCACCGCCCCTCACTCGCGGGGACCTGGTCACCGCGTTCAACGTATTTGCATTTCGGAGCCACGTCGTGAAGCGCACCTTCCAGCCGTCGAAGCTCGTGCGCGCCCGCCGTCACGGCTACCGCGCGCGTATGGCCACCAAGAATGGCCAAAAGGTCGTCGCGCGTCGCCGCGCCAAGGGCCGCAAGCGCCTGACCGCCTAATTTCTCTTCCTCCCTCGGGAGGTTAGACGATGATCAAAGCCGCCTTTTCCACAGACCTGGTTTCAGGTTCTCGCCGGAAAGGCGGCTTTTTTCATGCCTGAACTCAAGTTCGCCCCCCTTCGCTTCGAGCGGCTGCGCAAGCGCCCCGACTTCCTGCTGGCGGCCAAGGCCCCGGCCCTGTCGCGCGGCGCCGTCTTCATCCAGATGCGCAAGCGCCCCGACGAGGATCCCACGGTCCGGGTCGGCTTCACGGCCACCAAGAAGGTCGGTGGGGCCGTCGATCGCAACCGCGCCAAGCGCCGCCTCCGCGAGGCCGCCCGGCTGGTCCTGCCCCTTCATGCGCGCCCTTCGCACGACTATGTGTTCATCGCGCGCGGAGGAACCACGACGCGCGAATGGGGGCGTTTGCTTGACGACGTTAAAACAGCGCTGATAAGCCTCGCCGCCGAGCATGATCGCGGAGGACCCAAGGTTCCCCGCCCGTCATCCGGCGCATCCGCTCAAGACGCCTCTTCCCAACAACCCGATCTCAAAGTTTCCGGTTAAGCGCTCCATGCAGAACGACAACAAAAACACGCTGATGTTCATTGTCAGCGCGTTCGTGATCCTGATCGGGTACCAGTTCTTCATCCTGGGTCCGCAGCAGAAGCGCGCCGAGATCGAGGCGCGCGCCAAGAAGGCCGCCCAGGTCCAGGCCGCGACGCAGCCGGGCGTGACCCTGGACGCCAACGGCAATCCGGCCCCGCTGCGCCTTTCGCGCGACGCCGCCAAGGCCCAAAGCCCGCGCATCGTGGTCGACACTCCGGCCCTGTCGGGCTCGATCGCCCTGAAGGGCGGCCGCATCGACGACCTGTTCCTGCGCAAGTACGCCGAGACCACCGACAAGGGCTCGCCGCCGGTCGAGCTGTTCCGCCCCGAGGGCGCCGAGCACGCCTGGTTCGCCGATTTCGGCTGGGCCGGCGCCAACCTGCCGGGCCTGCCCGACAGCCGCACCGTCTGGACCGCCGCGCCGGGCCAGGTGCTGCGTCCCAACGCCCCCGTCACCCTGACCTATGACAACGGCGTCGGCCTGACCTTCACCCGCGTGATCGGCGTGGACGACCAGGCGATGTTCACCGTCACCGACAGCGTCAAGAACAACGGGACCGCCGCCTTCCAGCTGGCCCCCTACGCCACTGTCCAGCGCCAGGGCATCACCGACCACCTGGGCAAGAACCAGATCGTCCACGAAGGCGCCATCGGTGTTCTGGGTTCCGGCAAGGACCAGAAGCTGGAAATGGCCAAGTACCAGAAGTGGAAGAAGGACAAGCCGCTCTCGACCTTCGACTCGGTCGGCGGCTGGGCCGGCATCACCGACAAGTACTGGCTGGCGGCCCTGATCCCGAACCAGGACCAGACCATCAAGGCCCAGTACCGCGTCACCCAGGCCTCGGGCACGGATATCTATGACGTCAACTTCGTCGGCCCGACCCAGGCCCTGAACCCGGGCGCGACCCTGACCCAGAAGACCCGCCTGTTCGCCGGCGCCAAGACCGTGCCGCTGCTGCGCAAGTACGAGTACGGCGCGACGCCCGCCCCGGCCATCTGGGAGTTCTGGAGCAGCGCCAAGGCGGAAATCCCGCGCTTCGACGACGCCGTCGACTGGGGCATGTTCCGCTTCTTCACGCGCCCGATCTTCAACATCCTGGAGATCTTCTATCGTCTGGTCGGCAACTTCGGCCTGGCGATCATGGCGCTGACCGTCCTGCTCAAGCTCATCCTCTATCCGATGGCGGACAAGAGCTATGAGAGCATGGCCAAGATCAAGAAGATCTCCCCCGAGGTCGAGAAGCTGAAGGCCAAGCACAAGGACGATCCCGCCAAACAGCAGCAGGAGATGATGGCCCTGTACGCCAAGGAGAAGATCAACCCGATGATGGGCTGCCTGCCCATGCTGGTGCAGATCCCGGTCTTCTATTCGCTGTACAAGGTGCTGACCGTCACCATCGAGATGCGCCACGCGCCGTTCTTCGGCTGGATCCACGACCTGTCCGCGCGCGACCCGACGACGATCTTCAACCTGTTCGGCCTGATCCCTTGGGACCCGGCCCACGCCCCGCTGATCGGCGCCTTCCTGTCTACCACCCTGCACATCGGCGTCTGGCCGCTGCTGTACGGCTTCACCATGTGGCTGACCACGGCGATGAACCCGCCGGCGGGCGACCCGATGCAACAGCGGATCTTCCAGCTGTTCCCGATCGTCTTCACCTTCACCCTGTCGCAGTTCGCCGTGGGCCTGGTGATCTACTGGTGCTGGAGCAACGTCCTGACCATCATCCAGCAGTACATCATCATGCGCCGCTACAAGGTCGAGAACCCGATCGACAAGATCATCGCCCGCTTGCAGGGCAAACCTGCTAACGCCACCTGATGAGCGACGAACCCAACCTTCCCGGCGAACTCCCCAGCGTCCTGCCGGGCGCGGCCGATTTCACGGACGAGCAGATCGAGACGGCGCGGGTGTTCTTCGCCCAGCCGGTCTCGTTCATCATGGGCGCGGTGCGCATGGACGCCATGCCCGCCGCGGATCTGCCGGAAGTGGCCTTCGCCGGCCGCTCCAACGTCGGCAAGTCCAGCCTGATCAACGGCCTGGTCGGCCAGAAGTACCTGGCCCGCGCCTCGAACGAGCCGGGCCGCACGCGGGAGATCAACTTCTTCCTGCTGGCCGAGCAGGTGCGCCTGGTCGACCTGCCCGGCTACGGCTTCGCCCGCGTTTCGCGCTCGATCGCCGACAAGTTCCAGGACCTGGGCCGGGCCTATCTGCGCGGCCGCCCGAACCTGAAGCGCGTCTATGTGCTGATCGACGCCCGGCATGGCCTCAAGAAGGTCGACCTGGAGGCCCTGGACGCCCTGGATACGGCGGCGGTCTCGTATCAGATCGTCCTGACCAAGGCCGACAAGATCAAGCCGCACGAGGTCGACAAGGTCGTGGCCGAGACGCTGAAGGCGATCTCCAAGCGCGCCGCCGCCTTCCCGCGCGTGCTGGCCACCTCGTCCGAAAAGGGCCTGGGCATGCCGGAGCTGCGGGCCGAGATCGTCCGGTTGTGTATCGACGAGTGAGACCACAATAATCCGATCTCCCCGGCGAAGGCCGGGGCCCAGATCGAGCCCACGAGCGCGTCGGAAGCTGATGAGGCGGATGGCGCGCTCACCCCAGCCGGCCCGGATGAATCTGGGCCCCGGCCTTCGCCGGGGAAATCGGAATTTGGGGATATGTTTGGACGGTTAACCCTGCGCTAGGCTTCGGCCGCCAGAACCGCCCGCTTTCTAGTTTCGAAAGTCCGCCGCCCATGACCCGCCACGAACTCAAGACCTGGCCTAAATACTTCGCCGCCGTGCGCTCGGGCCAGAAGCGCTTCGAGATCCGCCGCAACGACCGTGACTTCAAGGTCGGCGACATTCTGGTGCTGCGCGAGTTCGATCCGGAGGACGACGCCTATACCGGCCAGAGCGAAGAGCGCCAGATCACCTTCCTGCTGTCGGAGGAGGATTATGGCGGCGTGATCCACGGCTTCGTGGCCATCGGCTTCGGCGAGGTCCCTCCGCACCCGGACGCCGCCGCCGAGGTCACCGTCGACAGCCTGGCGCAGTGGCACGAGACCGCCGCCTCCAACGCGGCCCTGCGCGCCCAGGGGGCCCGCAAGGTCTCGGAGAGCTACGCGGCGAGCAACATGGGCGTCGCGGCCGAGCGCCAAGGCGCCGTGGCCGACCTCGCCGCCGCCGAAGCCGGCTTCCACGCCGCGGCGGCGCGGATCGTCCGCAAGGGCTGATCGCCGAGCACCAGACAGAGAAAAGCCGCCGAGGTCACCCTCGGCGGCTTTTCTTTTGTCCGGAGAGACGAAGCCTACGCGGCTTCGCGAACCACGGCCGGGAACACGTCGTCCATGCGCAGATAGGTGATCAGGCGGTTTTCCATCGAGATGATGGCCTGGATGTAGCGCAGCTCTTCCACGCCGACATCGGGGGCCGGCTGCAGGCTGTCGCGCGGCACGGTGAAGGTTTCCGACACGGCGTCGACCAGGATGCCGGCCAGGCGATCCTGGCACTCGACCACCACGATCACGTGGCGGGTCTCGGGGATGGTGACGCCCAGGCCCAGGCGGTTGCGCAGGTCGATGACCGGCATGATCGCGCCCCGCAGGTTGATGACGCCACGCATATAGGCCGGCGCGTGCGGGATCGGGGTGGCCGGGGTCCAGCCGCGGATTTCGCGAACCGTCTTCACGTCGATGCAGAATTCCTGCTCGCCGATGCAGAACGAGATCAGCTCCAGCGCGGGCGCGGTGGTGTCGGTCATGGCGGTGTCCCCGGGTCTAATTCAGCGGGCCCGGGGCAGCGTGTTCGACGCGCTCTCGGGCTCCCTGCCACAAGAGCCCATCCGTCTTTAACAACCGTTAAGTCTGAGCTTGAGGGAGCGCGCCGGATTGTCGCGGCTTTAAAATTTGTCATCCCGGCCGCAGCGAAGAGGAGAGCCGGGACGCAGGGGCAACCGCACTGGGCTTGGCCCCTGGATCCCGGACAGCGCTACGCGCTTCCGGGATGACAAGAAAAGCTAGAGTTCCTCCGACAGGCCCTCGTCGCCCTCGTCGGCCAGATTGAACTCGTACCAGACGCCGTTCAGCACGCCGAAGGCGACGGCGAGGCCGAGACCGAGGATCCAGGTGAAGTACCACATGACTTTCTAGCTCCTCAGTACAGGTCGGGGTTGGTGGCGAGGGCGCCGGTCGTGCTGCGGCCCCACAGGACCTTGTAGACCCAGGTCGTGTAGAGCAGGACCAGCGGCAGGAAGATCACCGTGACGATCAGCATGACGAACAGGGTCAGGTGGGTCGACGAGGCGTTCCACACCGTCAGGCTGGAGCGCGGATCGAAGCTGCTGGGCAGGATGAACGGGAACATCGACAGACCCACGGTCGCGATGATCCCGACCGCCGAGGCCGACGAGCCGCTGAACGCCGCCCAAGCCTTGTTGAACCGCAGGCCGTAGAGGGCCAGAGCCGCGCCCACGAAGCCCAGGACCGGGGCGATGACCATCCAGCCATGGCGGCCGTAGTTGTCGAGCCAGGCGCCCGGAGCCCGCACGGCGGCGGCGCCGCGCAGCGGGTTGGACGGACCGGCCGCATCGGCCAGACCCTCGATCCGGAAGCCCAGGCCGCCGAAGGCGACCCAGAAGCCGCCGGCCGCGAACAGCACGATGCTGGCCAGGGCCGCGATCTCGCCGAACAGGCGGGCCCGCTCGGTGACCGGCCCTTCCTCGGCCTTGATGGTCAACCAGGCCGCGCCGTGCAGCACCAGCATCGAGACCGACAGCAGGCCGCACACCAGGGCGAAGGGCGAGAACAGGCCGATGAAGGCGCCCTCATAGAAGGCCCGCAGGTCGGTATCCAGGCGGAAGGGCGCGCCTTGCAGCACATTGCCCATGGCCACGCCGAACACCAGCACCGGCACGAAACCGCCGACGAACAGCCCCCAGTCCCAGAAAGACCGCCAACGAGGGTCTGGCCGCTTGGAGCGGTACTTGAAGCTGACCGGCCGCATGATCATCGCGGCCAGCACCACGAACATGGCCAGATAGAAGCCCGAGAAGCTGATGGCGTAGACGAACGGCCAGGCCGCGAAGATCGCCCCGCCGCCCAGGATGAACCACACCTGGTTGCCTTCCCAGGTCGCGCCGACGGTGTTGATGACCATGCGCCGCTCGGCGTCGTTCTTGGCGACGAAGGGCAGCAAGGCCCCCACGCCCATGTCGAAGCCGTCGGTCAGCGCGAAGCCGATCAGGAGGATGCCCAACAGGGCCCACCAGAGGACGCGAAGGGTGGCGTAGTCGATTGGGAGTTCCATGACTCAGCGCTCCTTTAGGCGACGGCCGGTTCAGGCTCGGCCGATTCCCCGTCCGGGACGGGATCGTGCTGAGCGAACGGGCCTTTCTTGATGGCGCGCAGGATCAGGCCGATCTCGACCACGGCCAGCGCGCCGTACAGCAGGGTGAAGGCCGCGATGCTGGTCAGCAGCTGCGGCACGGACAGGCTGGAGACGCCCAGGAAGGTCGGCAGCACGCCGTCCACCGCCCAGGGCTGACGGCCCACCTCGGCCAGCACCCAGCCCAGCTCCGTCGAGATCCACGGCAGCGGGATGGCGGCCACGGCGATGACCAGGAACCACTTGGTGTCGTGCTTGCGCAGGGTGACCAGGAGGAAGGCCGTGGCGAACAGGGCGATCATCAGGAAGCCGATCCCGGCCATGATGCGGAACGCCCAGAACATCACCGGCACCGGCGGCACCGTGTCCCAGGCCGCCTTCTGGATCAGCTCGGGCGAGGCCTGGCGCGGATCGGCGACATAGCGCTTCAACAGCAGGGCGTAGCCCAGGTCGCGACGGTGCGCCTCGAAGGTGGCGCGGGCGGTCATGTCCTTGGGATTGGCCTTCAGGGTCTCGACCGCGCCATAGGCGATCACGCCGGACTCGATGCGGTCCTGCGCCTTGGCGACCAGCTGGAAGATGCCCTCCACCGGCGTGTCGAAGCTGCGGGTGGCGATCAGGCCCAGGACGTAGGGGATCTTGATCTCGGCGTGGGTCTTGCGTTCCTTCAGGTCCGGTATGCCGAAGGCCGTCAGGCCGGCCGGGGCGGGCTCGGTCTCCCACATGGCCTCCAGGGCCGCGAGCTTCATTTTCTGGTTGTCGGTCAGGGCGTAGCCGCTCTCGTCGCCCAGCACGACGACCGACAGCGAGGACGCGAGACCAAAGGCGGCGGCGACGGTCATCGACCGCTTGGCCACGCCGATGTACTTGCCCTTCAGGAGGTACCAGGCCGAGACGCCCAGGACGAAGACCGAGGCGATCACATAGCCGGCGCTGACCGTGTGCACGAACTTGGCCTGGGCCACCGGGTTGAACAGCACGTCGCGGAAGCTGGAGACCTCCATGCGCATGGTGTCGGGGTTGAAGGCCGCGCCGATCGGGTTCTGCATCCAGCCGTTGGCGACCAGGATCCACAGGGCCGACAGGTTGGTGCCCAGGGCGACCATGAAGGTCACGAACAGGTGGCCGACGGGCTTGAGCTTGTCCCAGCCGAAGAACATCAGCCCGACGAAGGTGGCTTCCAGGAAGAAGGCCATCAGGCCCTCGATCGCCAGCGGGGCGCCGAAGATGTCGCCGACATAGTGCGAGTAGTAGGACCAGTTCATACCGAACTGGAATTCCATCGTGATGCCGGTGGCGACGCCCAAGGCGAAGTTGATGCCGAACAGCATGCCCCAGAAGCGGGTGGTGGTCCGCCAGATCGGTCGCTTGGTCATCACATAGATGCTCTCCATGATGACCAGCATGAAGCTGAGCCCCAGGGTGAGCGGCACGAACAGGAAGTGGTATAGGGCGGTCAGCGCGAACTGAAGTCGCGATAGGTCGATGACGGCGGGGTCCATGGACAGCTCCGAGACGAACGGCCGATGATCACGCCGTTCGAGGACTTTTCCCTAGACCGCCGCGACCGCCCACTCCTTGATCGGGATCAAGGCTCGCGGACGAAACCAGCCTACACTCAACCGATGGGCGCCGACATAGTGCAGATTGATGGTTCCGTTGAACCAAGAACGTGGCTCGAACAGGCCAGCCGGCGCGGCGGGTCCGCAAGGGGCCGCGCGCGGACGTTCGTGCTGCTGGACGGCTTGGCCGCGATCGGCTTCGCCGCGGGTCTGGCGTTCAGCGTCGATGCGATAGCCAGTCAGCGCGGAACGCTGGCTCTGAGCCTATCCCTGCTGGCGATCGTGGTGGCCGGGGCCCTGCGGGGCTGGCTGGCCCGCGCGGCGGGTGAAGCGGGCGCGCAGGCCGCCGCCCAGGCCAAGGCCGCCGCGCGCGCCGACCTGGCCCGTTCCGTGTTCGCTGGCCCGCGTCGCCCGACGGGCCAGGCCGTCACCGCCCTGGTAGAGGGCGTCGAGGCGCTGGACGGCCACTTCGCCCGCTTCCTGCCCGCGCGACTGTCGGCCGCCGTGCTGCCGCTGGTGATGATCGCCGTGGCCGCGATCGCCAGCCCGATCTGCGCCGGCATTCTGCTGGCCACGCTCATTCCCTTCATCGCCGCCATGATCCTGTCCGGCACGGCCGCCGCCGCCGAGAGCCGCGCCCAGTTCCTGGCCCTGGAGCGTCTGTCGGGCCTGTTCCTCGACCGCGTTCGCGCGCTGCCGGTGGTCCTGGCCTTCCAGGCCGAGGGGACGACGACCGCCGCCCTGCGCCGCTCGGCCTCCGAGCTGGCCGAGCGCACCATTCGCGTGCTGCGCGTGGCCTTCGTCTCCTCGGCGGCGCTGGAGTTCTTCGCGGCCCTGTCGGTGGCGCTGGTGGCGGTCTATTGCGGCTTTAACCTGCTGCGCCTGCTGCCGTTCCCGGTCCCAGAGACCCTGGATCTGAAGCGCGCCTTCTTCGTCCTGGCCCTGGCGCCGGAGATCTACGCCCCGATGCGCCGCCTGGCCGCGGCCTATCACGACCGCCAGGCGGCCGAGGCGGCCTCGGCCAGTCTCGCGACATTCAAGCCCCCGGCCGCCAGGCCCGCCACGACGCCGCTGATCCAGGCCCCCACCATCCGCTTCGAGGGCGTCACCGTCCGCTATGCCGACACCGACGCCCCCGCGCTGGACGCCTTCGACCTCACCGCCGAGGCCGGAACCATCACCGCTCTCGTGGGCCCCAGCGGCGCGGGCAAGAGCTCGCTGCTGAACCTGCTGCTGGATCTCGCGCCCCTGACCGGCGGGAAAATCCTGATCGACGGCGCCGCGCCCCGCGCCGCCAACATCGCCTGGGCCGGCCAGTCGCCGCTGATCCTGCCCGCCTCGATCGCCGACAACATCGCCCTCTCCCGCCGTGACGCGACCCGCGCCGAGATCGAGGCGGCGGCCAGGGCCGTCGGCCTGGCCCTCGACCGCCCCGGCGGCCTCGACTTCGTGCTCGACGAGCGCGGCAGCGGTCTGTCCGGCGGCGAGCGGCGGCGCCTGTCCCTGGCCCGCGCCCTGCTCAAGCCCGCCCCGATCCTGCTGCTGGACGAGCCGACGGCCAATCTCGACGCGGTCGCGGAAGAGCAGATGCTGGCCGCCATCCGCGTGGCCGCCAAGGGCCGCACGACCCTGATCGCCACCCACTCCGAGGCCGTCGCGGCCCTCGCCGACCAAGTGATCCGCCTGTGACCAGCCCCCTCGACGACCTGATCCGCGCCCAGAAGCGCCAGCGCGCCGGCGCCCTGCGGCTGGCGATCGCCAGCGCCGTGGTCGTGGGCGGGGCCTCGACCATCCTGCTGGGGCTGTCCGGCTGGTTCATCGTCGCCAGCGCCGCCGCCGGCCTGGCGGGGCTGGCCGCGGCCCATGCCTTCAACGTGCTGATCCCCAGCGCGATGATCCGGCTGCTGGCCATCCTGCGCACCGCCGCCCGCTATGGCGAGCGCCTGAGCGGCCACGCCGCCGCCCTGCGCGCCCTGGCCGCCATCCGCCCGGCGGTGTTCGAGAGCCTGGCGGCCGCCCCGCCGTCCCAGTCGCTGACCCTGTCGCGCGGCGAGGCTTCCGCCCGCCTGGTGCAGGACGTCGACGCGATCGAGACCCGCTTCGTCCGTCTTTCCGCCCCCTGGAGCGCGGTCGCCGGCCTGGGCTCCGGCCTGGTGATGGCCGCCCTGGCCGGCTGGCTCCCGGCCGTCCTGATCCTGCTGGCCGCCGGCGCCGCGATCCTGATCGCCCGCGCCCTGGCCAAGCGCTTTTCCACGCCGGCCCGCGCCGCCATTCAAACCAAGGTCGGGGCGCTGAAGGAGACCACCGCCGCCCTCGTCGCCGCTTCGGCCGAGCTGCGCGCCTACGGCCTGGACGCCTGGGCCGGCGAGGCGCTGAACGCCAAGGCCGCCGAGCTCGACGCCGCGCGACTGGCCGCCGCCCGCGCCCAGGGCCTGATCCTGATGAGCCAGGCCACGCTCCTCGGCGTCGCGGTCGCCGCCGCCGTCGCCAGCGCCGCCCCGGCCGGCGCGCCTCTGGCCGCCCTGGCGGGCCTGGCCGCCGCCATGAGCGTCGACGCCCTGGCCGGCCTGGCCCACGCCTTCGACCAGGACGGCGCGGCGCGCGAGGCTCGGGACCGGCTGGACGCGATCCTGCGGCATCGCCCTCAGGCGATCACGCCGAAGCCGGAGACGCCGCCCAGCGTGACGATCCTCGGCCAGACCCTGCGTCCCGGCGAGCGTCTGGCCGTCGTCGGCCCGTCCGGCTGCGGCAAGACCAGCGCCATCGAGGCCCTACTGGGCCTGCGCGGCCAAGCCGCCCTCCCCCGCTCGACCTTCGCCTGGCTGCCGCAGGACGCCGGCCTGGTCGCCGGCACGGTGCGCGACAACCTTCGCCTGGCCGCCCCCAAGGCGACCGACGCGCAGCTGTGGGAGGCCCTGGAAGCCGCCGTCCTCGCCGATCGCATCCGCGCCGCGCCGCGGGGTCTGGACGCCTATCTCGGTGACGACGGTGAACGGCTGTCGGGCGGCGAGCGGCGGCGCCTGGCCCTGGCGCGGGCCTATCTGCGAGACGCGCCGTGGCTGCTGCTGGACGAGCCCACCGAGGGCCTTGATGCGGCGACCGAGATGATGGTGGTGGAGCGGCTGCGAGAGCGTCTGGACCGCACCGGCCAGGGCCTGGTGCTGGTCAGCCACCGCGCGGCGCCGGCGGCGATCTGCGGGCGGCGGCTGGAGATGAATGCAAACAAAAACCCGATCTCCCCGGCGAACGCCGGGGCCCAGATCGAACTCACCAAAGTTTGAGGATTGGACGCGAGCGCTGTCGCGAAAACCCCAAAGGCTCCGGATGAATCTGGGCCCCGGCGTTCGCCGGGGAAATCGGGCTTTGGGGGAACTCCCAGCTCGACTTGGGATCCTCTACTTCATGTTCACGCGGATGTAGGTCACGAACAGCACCACGGCGAACGCCGAGAACGCCGCGATCACCAGACCCAGGTACGCCATTTGCCCGTCAGACATTCGAACGCTCCGATTGCTTGGAACGTCCAGCCTCAGACCTACGCAATAACCGCGCCTTGACCTGGCTCAAACCCGTCCGGCTATAAGGACTTCGAGACTGAGAACACCAATGAAGCCAGCCCGGGGCCTGTCCTCGACGCTCTATAGCGATCCACATCCCACCGCCTACCTGGCCGCCCTCGCGGCGGTGATGGCGACGGCGGTGGCGCGCCTGTACCTGCCGGCGGCGTTCACCGCGCCCTCGTCGTTCCTGCTGTTCGTGCCGGCGGTGCTGGTCAGCGCCGCGCTCGGCGGCCTGGGCCCTGGCGCCTTCGCCACCACCTTCGCCTGGGCCAGCGTCTGGTGGGTGACGCGCGAGATCCCGTTCAACCTGGTCAGCGGCCTGTGCGCGGCGATCTTCCTGTCGGTCGGCTTCGGCATGGCCGTGGGCGGCGGCTGGTTCCACGCCGCGCGGCGGCGCGAGGCCGCGGTCAACGACCACCTGCGTTCGATCCTCGACACCGTGCCCGACGGGGTGGTGGTCATCGACCGCGACGGCCTGATGACCTCGTTCAGCCCCGCAGCAGAGCGGATGTTCGGCTGGACCGCCGCCGAGGTTCTCGGCAAGAACGTCGGCTTGCTGATGCCCGAGCCGCATGCGGCCGCCCACGACGACCATATCCAGCGCTACCACCGCACCGGCGACAAGCGGATCATCGGCGTGGGCCGCGTCGTGGTCGGCCTGCGCAAGGACGGCTCGACCTTCCCGATGGAGCTGGCGGTCGGCGAGACCAAGGGGCCGATGCCCTCCTATACCGGCTTCATCCGCGACCTGACCCAGAGCCAGGAGACCGAGACCCGCCTGCAGGAGCTGCAGAACGAGCTGGTCCACGTCTCGCGACTGACGGCGATGGGCGAGATGGCCTCGACCCTGGCCCACGAGCTGAACCAGCCGCTGTCGGCCATCGCCAACCTCCTGACCGGCTCGCGCCGCCTGATCGACCGGGGCCGCGAGGCCGACCAGGCCAAGGTCCGCGACGCCATCGACCGCGCCGCCGCCCAGGCGCTGCGGGCCGGCGAGGTGATCCACCGCATGCGCGACTTCGTCCGCCGCGGGGCCAGCGAGCGGGTCGATGAGAGCCTGTCCAAGCTGATCGAGGAGGCTTCGGCCCTGGCCCTGATCGGCGAGCGCGACCGCCAGGTCGATGTGCGCCTCTCCCTGGATCCGGCGGCCGACGCCGTCTATGCCGACCGGGTCCAGGTGCAGCAGGTGCTGCTGAACCTGATCCGCAACGGCATCGACGCCATGCAGGAGAACGGCGCGCGGCGGAAGGCGCTGACCATCACCAGCGCCGTGACCGACCAGGGCTGGTCGCAGGTCAGCGTCGCCGACACCGGCCCGGGCATCGCGCCCGAGGTGCTGGAGCGCCTGTTCCAGCCGTTCATGACCACCAAGCCGCAGGGCATGGGGGTGGGCCTGTCGATCTCGCGTTCTATCATCGAAGCCCATGGCGGCCGCATCTGGGCCGAGGCCAATCCCGGCGGCGGGGCGCTGTTCCGCTTCACCCTGCCGCCCGCCGATCACAAGAAGGAAACCGTCGATGAGTGAGGCCCCCTTGGCGACCCCGACCGCCGTCGTGCACGTGGTCGACGACGACGAGAGCGCCCGCGAGTCTCTGGCCTTCCTGCTGGAGTCCGCCGACTTCGAGGTCGTCGCCTACGCCAGCGCCCCGGCCTTCCTCGAGGCCCTTCCGGACGCCAGGCCGGGCGTGGTGATCACCGACGTGCGCATGCCCGAGATGAGCGGCCAGGAGCTGGTCGCGCGCCTGGCGGCCCTGAAGGTCAAGATGCCGATCGTGATGATCACCGGCCACGGCGACATCCCGATGGCCGTCGAGGCCATGCGTTCGGGTGTGGTGGACTTCATCGAGAAGCCGTTCTCGGACGCCCGCATGCTGGACGCGCTCGGTCGCGCCATCAAGGCCGCCGAGGCCGCCCCGGTCACCGACGACCAGGCCGCCATCCTGCATCGCCTGGAGACCCTGTCCGAACGCGAACGCCAGGTGCTGGACGGCGTCGTCGCCGGCCACGCCAACAAGGTCATCGCCCGCGAACTGGGCATCAGCCCGCGTACGGTGGAAATCTATCGGGCCAAGCTGATGACCAAGATGCAGGCCGACAACCTGGCGGCGCTGGTGCGGATGACGCTGTCGGTGCGGGGGCAGGCCTAGGGCTCTCTAGCGTTGGATGGAATCCTCCAAAGCGTTGAAAAGGGCCCCAGATGCTCCTGTCCGCTTCGCTACGGCCGCGATGACAGGCTTTGGTTGAATTTCAGGACTTCGCTCAGCCTCACGCTCAACGCATCCCCCAGCAGCGGCTTCTCCACCAGCGACACGCCGCGCACGCCTCGCCGCAGCAGCCGCTCCGCGTCGCCGGTCAGCACGATCGTCGGGCTCTCCCCCACGGCCGGCCAGTCCTCCCGATCATCGTCGATGACCACCGCCGCCGCCGGTCGCCCATCCGGCCGCGTTCCCACCGCATAACCCTCGGTCTCCAGCGAGAAGCGTAGCGCCTCGCGCAGGGGCTCGTCCTCGACGAGCAGCAGGATGAGGGGACGATCCGACATGGCGCCATCTTGCCTGGACACCTGTCCGCGCGGGTTGATCCGCCTCAAACACTCGCCACCCGCACGCCCGCGTAAGGGGGTTTCCTTAGGCGCGGCTCCCGAATATCGCGGCGTCGGGAATAGGCGCATGACCCCACTATCAGAAGGGTCTTTCCATGCTGTCTCCGCTTCGCATCGACGCCGCTCCGGGCGCCCTCGATTCCGTGTTGGCCATTCCGGGCGCCTGCTCGCGCTTCTCGCGCGACGAGGAGATTTTCGGCGAGGGCGAGGCCGCCGACTATGTCTACCAAGTCGTCACCGGCGCGGTGCGGACCTACCGCATCCTGCGCGACGGTCGCCGCCAGATCGACGACTTCCACTTCGCTGGCGAGTATTTCGGCCTGGAGATGGCCGATGCTCACCGCATCACGGCCGAGGCCCTGACCGACGCCAGCATCCGAATGATCCGGCGCGGGGCGCTCAGCGATCTGGCCGCGACGCGCAGCGACGCCGCCCGGGCTCTGTTCCGCCTGACCGCCGAGGTCCTGCAGCGCAGCCAGGACCACGTGCTGATGCTGGGCCGTCGCTCGGCCCAGGAGCGGGTCGTCGGCCTGCTGCTGGATATCGCTGAACGCACTCACGCCCGCGCCGAGTTGAACGTGCCGATGGGCCGCCAAGACATGGCCGACTATCTGGGCCTGACGATCGAGACGGTGTCGCGGACACTGACGGCCTTGCAGGACGAGGGGTTGATCGCCCTGCCCAGCGTGCGGTGCGTGGTGCTGCAGGATCGTCGGGCGTTGGAGCGGATGGTCGACTGATCCAAATCCGCCCAGGCATAGCCTCCGTCTGGCGCGACTAGACCCCGCCTTCGTCCGTCCGCTCCAGCCCCGCGATCGTCGCCTCTTCCCGGGCGCCGCCCTTGTCGACCGCGCGCAGGGTCGCCTGGCGCAGGGCGTAGACGACCAGCGCCGCCAGGATGGCCGCGTTCAGGACGAACGGCCCCCAGCCGATGCGCTCGTAAAGCAGCACGAACAGCGGCGCGACCACGACATTGAGGCCGTTGATGGCGGCGATGGCCCCGGCCGCCCCGGCCTGGTCCTTGGCCTCGACCGACAGCGAGGCGCCGGCCGTGAAGCCCGGGCGCGCGAAGCCGTAGCCCAGGCTGGCGATGGCGTAGCCGATGGCCACGGCGGCGTAGTCCGGCGCGAAGGCGACGACGATATTGCCAACCGCCGCGCAGCCCACGCCCCAGCGCATCAGGTCGCGCGGCCCCATGCGGAACATGCGGATCAGGCCCCACTGGGCCAGCAGCGCCGCCACCGCGCCGGCGGCCATGGCCAGGGTGATGAAGCCCTGCGCCTTGATCGGCGGAAGGCCCAGCTTGTCGATGATCAGAAAGCCCAGGGTCTGGGTCTGGGCGGTCTGGCAGGCGGCCACGAGAAAACCGAAGATCAGGAACGGCTTGAGGCGCGGATCCCGCCACAGGGCCGCATCGCCGCCGCGCCAGGACAGGCCGATCCGGCGGCGGGGCGGGGTCTCGCCGCGTCCGGGCTTGAAGGTCTCGGGCAGGCCCCGATGCACGACCACCATCATGCCCGCCGCCAGCAGGGCGAAGGCGAACATCGGCCCGGCCAGGCCCACGCCCGGCAGCACGAACAGCGGGGCCAGCAGCGGACCGACCACCGTGCCCAGGCCGAAGGCTCCGGCCAGGGTGGCCATGGTCTGGGTGCGCTCTTCGCGGCTGGTGCGCTCGGCCATATAGGCCTGGGTGGCCGGATTGGCGGCCGAGCCGAAGGTCCCGAACAGCGCCCGGCACAGCAGGAAGGCGACGAAGATGACCAGCGGCGGGGCCAGGTGATGCAGGCCGGCCGACACCACCAGGGCGCACAGCAGCATCGAGACGGAAAAGCCCGCGAGCCCCAGCAGGATCAGCGGCTTGCGCCCGCGCAGGTCCGATTGGCGGGCCCACAGCGGCGAGGTGATGGCCCACAGCACCGCCGACAGAGAGAAGATGGCCGCGACCATGGCGTCCGGGATGCCGATCTGGCGGCCGATGGCCGGCAGCACCGACAGCATGCCGTTGTTCCCCATGGCGGTCGCCACGGACACGCCAAAGAGGATCGCGAACGGCGCCCGGTTATCCCGGGCCTCTTTGGACTCCCCAGTCATCAAACACTTGTTAGGCCCCCTCCTGTTCCGAGGGAAGCATCAGAACCGGAAAGACGCGATTTTTAGGTCGCGCGCGCGATGTGTCGCGGATCACAGACGGCTTGGATGAGCGCGTGAAAACGTTGGCTTAATCATTAATCGCGATCATGCGGCTTCATTCTCGGGGTCGGTCTTCCGCCATGTTCCAGATCATCGGCATCGTCATGCTCTTCGGCATGGTGTTTGGCAGCTACCTGATGGGTGGCGGCAAGATGGACGTGATCCTGCACGCCGCCCCGCACGAGCTGATGGCCATTCTGGGCGCGGCCGTCGCCGCCTTCCTGATCTCCAACTCGATGGTCGTCATCAAGGGCACGGCCGGCGGCTTCGGCAAGATCTTCAAGGGTCCCAAGTGGAAGCCGTCTGACTATCGCGACCTGCTGTCCTTGCTGTTCCTGCTGACCAAGACGATGAAGTCCAAGGGCGTCATCGCCCTGGAAAGCCACATCGAAAAGCCGGGCGAGAGCACGATCTTCGCCCGCTACCCGAAGATCACCCACGACCACTTCGCCGTCGACTTCATCTGCGACACCCTGCGGATGATGACCATGAACCTGGAGGACCCCCACCAGGTCGAGGACGCGATGGAAAAGCAGCTCGAGAAGCACCACCACGAGGCGCTCGAGCCGGCTCACGCTCTGCAAAACATGGCCGACGCCCTGCCCGCGCTGGGCATCGTCGCCGCCGTGCTGGGCGTCATCAAGACCATGGGCTCGATTACCGAACCGCCGGCCGTCCTCGGCGGCATGATCGGCGGCGCCCTGGTCGGCACCTTCCTCGGCGTGTTCATCGCCTATGGCATCGTCGGCCCGATGGCCACGCGCTTGCAGGCCGTCGTCAACGAGGACGGCGCCTTCTACAAGATCATCCAGGCCGTCCTGGTCGCCCACCTGCACGGCAACGCCGCTCAGATCTCGGTCGAGATCGGCCGCGGCAACGTGCCCTCGCCCGCGCAGCCCAGCTTCGCCGAACTGGAAGAGGCGCTGTCGCAAATCCCGAACGAATAGCCGCCTTCCGAAGGCCGTCGCGCGCGGGAGGTTAGCGCCTCGTAACTTGCGCCCGCTTTCGAACCGGTATTCCTTCTGCGCAAAGCCGTCGTCGACAAGGCGACGGCGTCCGCCGCTAGGGGAAATCCGCATGAACACCACGATGCTTCGCAAACTCCTCATCGCCGGCGTGGCCGTCTCGGCCCTGTCGTTGGCCGCCTGCGGCAAGCAGGAAGCCGCCGAGGGCGACAGCGCCGCCGCCAAGGCCGCCGCCGCCGACGCCAGCACCGTGACCGACGCCGCCTCGGCCAAGGACCAGGCCGCCGCCGACGCCAACAAGGCCGCCGCCGACGCGGCCGCGGCGCCGGCCGATCCGGCGGATACCGCCGCGGACGCCGCCGCCACGGGCGCCACCTCGACGCCGTCCGAGACCTCGGCCACCGCCGCGGCGGACGCGGCGACCGCCGCCAAGCCGGAAGAGAAGAAGGCGGGGCACTAGGGGTCTCGCCTAAAATTCAAGATCCGATCTCCCCGGCGAAGGCCGGGGCCCAGGTCGAGCCCAGAGCGCCCTTCGTCGAACCTCGGCGGAGGGCGCTTTCACATCTGACGCTCAGGATGAATCTGGACCCCGGCCTTCGCCGGGGAGATCGGGTTGGAGAGCGGTCTTGACGTTTGACCTCCCCCAGCGCTCTAGCACCCCCATGAGCGTCACCAACCCTCCCGAAGGCTCGCCCCTCGTCTGGCGCGAGGACGGCCTGCCGCAGTCCAGCCTGTACGGCGACGTCTATTTCTCCAGCGTCGACGGCCTGGCCGAGACGAAGGCGGTGTTCCTGACCGGCTGCGGCCTTCCCGAGCGGTTCGGGCAGCAGCCAGACTTCACGGTCGGCGAGCTTGGATTTGGCTCGGGCCTGAACATCGCCGCCCTGCTCGACCTCTGGCGGCGTGAAAAGCCGCAAGGCGGCCGCCTGCATGTCTTCTCGATCGAGGCCCACCCGCTGGCGCGCGACGAGGCCGCCCGGATCCTGGCCCACTGGCCGGAGCTGGGCGACGCCGCCCAGGTGCTGCTGGACCACTGGCCCGGTCGCGCCCGGGGTTTCCACCGCGTCGACCTTCCCGGCTTCGACGCCGTGCTGGACCTGGCGGTCATGGACGTGATCCCGGCCCTGCAGGCCTGGGACGGCGCGGCGGACGCCTGGTTCCTGGACGGCTTCTCCCCGGCGCTGAACCCGGCCATGTGGCGCGAGGAGGTGCTGGCCGCCGTCGCCAGCCGCTCGGCCCCGGGCGCCCGGGCGGCGACCTTCACCGTGGCCGGCGCGGTAAGGCGCGGCCTGCAAGCCGCCGGCTTCGAGATCGCCAAGCGCCCCGGCTTCGGCCGCAAGCGCGAGCGGCTGGAGGCCTGGCTGCCCGGGATACCTCAGCCGCCACCGCGCCCGCTGACCCTGGCCGTCATCGGCGGCGGCATCGCCGGCGCGTCCCTGGCGCGCGCCGCCCGCGCCGAAGGCCTTGGCGTCACCGTCGTCGATGATCCGGACCACGTCGCCGCCTCGGGCAATCCGGCCGCCCTGGTCACCCCCGCGCTCGACGCCGGCGGCGGCCCGCGCGCCGCCCTCTACGCCCAGGCCTTCGCCCGCGCGGCAGCGCTGTACGAGGCCGAGCCCGGCGCGATCATCGCCCGCGAGGTGCTGCAGCTGCCCGCCAGTGAACGCGATCCGGCCCGCTTCGCCACCGTGGCCGGACAGGACCTGTTCGAGCCAGGCGCCATGCTCCTGCGCGACGACGCCCTGGCCATGACCCGCGCGCTGGTCATCGAGCCGGCCCTGGTCACCGCCGCCTGGAGCGGCGAGATCATCCGCCGCCGCGTCGCCCGCCTGGAGCGCGCCGGCCCAGGACGCCATGGGGCCTGGCGACTCCTCGACGAGGCCGGCGACCTTATCCTGACCGCCGATCGCGTGGCCCTGGCCGCCGGCGCGGCGAGCGCTGAACTTCTCCCCCAGATCCGCCTGAAACCCGTACGCGGCCAGGCCAGCTGGACCGCGGGCGAGACGACCCGGGCGACGGCCTTCGGCGGCTATGCCGTGCCGACCCGCGATGGTGTCCTGTTTGGCGCCACCCACGACCGCGACCAGACCGCCGTGGACGTCCGTCCCGAGGACCACGCCCGCAACCTCGACATCCTGGCCAAGGGTCTGCCGGATCTGGCCGCGCGCCTGGCGGGCAAGACGTTCGAAGGCCGCGCGGCCGTGCGCGCCACGACGCCGGACCGTCTGCCGCTGGCGGGCGTTCGCGACGATGGCCTGCTGGTCCTGACCGGCCTCGGCTCGCGCGGCTTCTGCCTGGCCCCGCTGCTGGCCGAGCACCTGATCGCCAGCCTCCTGGGCCATCCCTCGCCCTTGCCGCGCCAATTGTCGCACCTGACCGAGTCCGGCCGTTTCGACTCGCCTGACACGGGTATCGGCGTATAATCGAACACGGTTATCGGAGCGCGCGACGGACCCTTTGCCGCCCGTGCTTCCTATCCGCTCAAATCTACCGATGAGGCCGGCGCCCCTTCTTGCCGGCCGCATGACGGCGGTCCTCCGCCCTCTTGGTCCGCCGGATCGGACGCTCCCGACGCCCCATCGGGAGCGTCTTTCCATTTGAGCGCCACGCGTCCCGAGCGCCGCCCATAGAAAGCGCCGCCCATAGAAAAAGGGGCCGGCCTCGCGGCCAGCCCCAATTCCACCGATCCGGACTTCCTTATTGGAAGTTGATCGAGACCGTCGAACGGCGGTTCAGCGGTTCCTTGACGCCATCGCCAGTCGCGACGGCCGGAGCGCTTTCGCCCTTCCAGTCGACCGCGACGGCGGTGGCGGCCAGGCCCTGGCTGACCAGGCCATCGGCGACGGCCTTGGCGCGGCGTTCCGAGAGCTTCTGGTTGTAGCGATCCGAGCCCGAGGTGTCGGTGTGACCCGTCACCACGACCTTGGTCGCGTTGCCGCCCTTGGCGTATTCGGCGGCCTGCTGGACCACGGCCTGAGCTTCCGGCGTCAGCACGTACTGATCGAACGGGAAGTAGACCACGAACTCGCGCGCTTCATAGGCCGGAGCGGCCGGCATCGGCGGCGGGGGCGGAGGAGGCGGCGGGGGCGGGGGCGGCGGGGGCGGCGGGGGCGGCGGCGGGGGCGGCGGGGGCGGCGGCGACCCGAAGGTGTAGCGCAGACCCAGGGTCACCGAAGCGTCCTTGTACTTGCCCGAGAAGGTGCCGACGTCAGTGATCGAACCACCGGCCGGACCCGTGTTCTGGGTCACCGAACCCCACTTGAGGTTCTTGGTTTCCAGGTAACGGCCGGTCAGGTCCATCGACCAGTTCTCGGCGAAGTTCCAGCCCACGCCCACGATGCCTTGATAGGCGAAGGCCTGGTCGACGTCGTCGAAGTTGGTGTTCTGGAAGCGAGCGCCGCCGGCCGGAACGCCCGACAGCTGGCCATAGGCCTTGTTGTGCACCCAGGCCGTACCGGCGCCGGCGCCGATGTACGGGTTGAAGGTTCCACCCGGCATTAGGTCGAAGATGACATTGGCCATCAGGGTGGTGGCCTTCAGGCTGCCGTCCAGCTCACCGCAATCCGGCGAGGCCGGCGAGCGGCCGACGCCAGGCGTGCAGAGGCCGATCGGCTGAGCGCCGGCCAGACCATTGCCGCGGACGCTCTTCAGGTCGCTGGGGCGATAGCCGTATTCGGCTTCCACGCGCCAGTTCGGCGAGAACTTGTAGCCCAGGCGGGCGAAGCCGGCCCAGTCCTTGTCGCCCGAGAAATTCCACTGATAGCCGTTCGAGGACGTAGCCTTGACGTCCCTCGGCTCGTGGTAGCCCACATCGCCCGCGACATAGAAGCCGCTCAAGGCGCTTTGAGCCGAAGCGCCCGAGGCCGCGCCGAGCGCGACCAAGGCGACGCCGGCAAGCAACCGCATATTCATCTCTAAAACCCTCTCTAGTCTCTAGTAGTATGTCGCGGGCCCGACACGGCCCCGGGACCTCAGCACGACAAACGCGCACTCAGCGGATTTAGGTGTGGCAGAAACGCCACAAAGGCCGATCAATTGTGAAATGAGCGCGGACCAACCGGTGTTCCGGCAGCGCTTAGCTTGGCCGAAAAACTGTGCGCACATGTCGCAAGTAACGGAGATTGAAGGAGAAATTCAATTTCTACATACTGCAGGCTTGGTCGGGTGGAGTATGTCCGTGAGCATTGAAGCATTTTCACAGGCCGGCCAGGAACCCGTGAGGATCACGGGTGGCGAGGCTCCGAACGCCTTCGTCAACGCCGACGCTCGCGACGGCGTCGTGGCGGGCAAGGAAAGCCTGACGGTGGCCGAGGCGGCCTCGCAGCTATTGCGCGGCGCGCCCGGCTGGGGTCCGGCCCTGCATGTCGGGGCGACGGTGACCTACGCCTATCGCGCCACCGCGCCGACCACCATGCCCAGCGACACCGGGGGCTTCTCGCAATTCAACAGCGCCCAGATCGTCCAGACCGAGAAGGCTCTGCAGGCCTGGTCGGACGTGGCCAACATCAAGTTCGTACGCGCCGGAACCGGAACCACCGGCGTGGCCGCCTACAGCGACAACGCCGCCATCCTGTTCGGCGACTACAGCACCGGCGAGTCCGGCTCGGCCGCCCTCGCCTACTATCCGGGCAACGCCCAGCCCAGCAGCGACTCGGGCGATGTCTGGGTCAATTCCAGCCTCGGCTACAACAGCAGCCCAAGCGGCTCGAACTATGGCGGCATGGTGCTGGTCCACGAGGTCGGACACGCCATCGGCCTGGCCCACCCCTCCGAATACGACGCCGGCGGCGCGGCCACCGCGATCACCTACAGCGCCGACGCCGACTACTACGAGGACAGCCGTCAGTACACGGTGATGTCCTACTTCAGCGAGTCCAACACCGGCGGCGCGTTCGGCGGCGCCTACGCCACCTCGCCTTTGCTGGACGACATCGCCGCGGCCCAGCTGGCCTATGGCGCCAACATGACCACCCGCACCGGCGACACCATCTACGGCTTCAACGCCAACGCCGAGCGCGACTGGTTCTCGGCGACCTCGTCGTCGACCAAGCTGGTGTTCGCCGCCTGGGACGCCGGCGGGACCGACACCTTCGACTTCTCCGGCTACAAGGTCGCCCAGACGATCGACCTGCGCGCAGGCTTCTTCTCCAGCGTCGGCGGCCTAACCGGCAACGTCACCATCGCCATCGGCGCGGTCATCGAGAACGCCATCGGCGGCGCCGCGGCCGACACCATGACCGGCAACGCGGTGGCCAACCGCATCACCGGCGGCTCGGGCAACGACATCCTGGACGGCGGCGCGGGCCTGGACACCGCCGCCTACGCCGGCAAGTTCGCGTCCTATGCCTTCAGCGCCCTGGCCAACGGCGGCTGGCAGATCAAGGACAACGCCGGAACCGACGGCACGGACACCGCCATCAATATCGAGAACCTGCAGTTTTCGGACCGCGTGGTCGCCATGGTCGACAGCCGCGTGGCCTCGGCCATGGCCAGCGTCCTGCGCCTGCAGACCTTCAGCACCGGCGCCGACGCCATGACCAAGTCGATCGCCGGCGCCATGGCCTCCGGGACCAGCTACACGGACGCCATCGGCCTGGTCATCAAGGCGACGGTGAACACCAGCGCCGTGGCCGCCCTCTCCTACCAGTTCTTCACGGGCAAGACCCCGACCGCCGCGGGCATGGACTATCTGGTCGACCCGAACGGCGCGAACCCCAACACCCTGAACAGCGCCTACTACCAGTCGTTCGACACGGTGAACCGCTTCATCAATTTCGCCGTCAATCTGGGCAAGAACGGCGAAGGCGCCTCGGGCTTCACGGCGAGCTACGGGTCCCTGACGCTCTTCGACGCCACCAAGAAAGCCTATGCGGCCATCTTCGGCGCGACGCCGACCGACCAGAAGGTCCACGACCTGCTGGACACCACCGTTGCCGTGGGCGGCTCGACCATGACCCGCGCCAGCTACATGGCCTATTACGGTCAGGACGGCGCGAACGGTCAGGGGACCAAGGCGGCCATGGTCGGCTGGCTGCTGGCGGCGGCCGAGACCGAGCACGTCGGCGTCTACGCCAAGTCGGCCGACGTCTTCTTCGCCGACCAGGTGACGCACAACGTCTATGGCGTCGACCTGATCGGGACCTACGCCAAGCCGGAATACAATCTGATCTGAGGCCCTCTGGGCCTCCGATCCGGCGACACGACGCGGCGGCGGGCCTCACGGCTCGCCGCCGTTTTCGCGTTCGGTGAATCCGAAAGCGGCCCCGGCGCGTTTCTCCTGGCCGAGGAGACCACTATGACCTTCACCGCCCGCGCCCTGCATCTGCACGGCCACCATGCCCGCCTGATCGACGAGGCCAGCCCGGAGGCGGCGGCGATCGCCTATGTCGAGGAGTTCGCCCACGACGCCCCCGATAGCGACGCTGGCGGCGGCGACCTGGCGATCCTCGTCCGCGACGAGGACACCGGGCGCGAGCAGTGCTTCCGGGTGGACCTGGCGACCGGCGAGACCGAGCCCTGCGCCGGCGCCTGAACACAAGAAGAGCCGTTTCCTTCAAGCCGCCGCGGCCGCGCCGTGGTGGATCGTCCCGACATTCCCCTGACCTGGAGAGACCGACATGAAGATCGTCAGAAGCGGCTCGGCCGCCTGGAGCGGCGGCATCAAGGACGGCAAGGGCTCGATCTCGACCGAGAGCGGCGCCCTGCAGGACTATCCCTACGGCTTCGCCAGCCGCTTCGAGGGCCAGCCCGGCTCCAACCCCGAGGAGCTGATCGCGGCGGCCCACTCGGCCTGCTTCACCATGGCTCTGTCGCTGATCCTGGGCGAGGCGGGCCTGAAGGCCGACCGCATGGACACCTCCGCCAAGGTCTCCCTGGAACAGGTCGAGGGCGGCTACGCCATCACCGCCTCGCACCTGACCCTGAAGGCCAGCATCCCCGGCGCCGACCAGGCCCAGTTCGAGGAATTGGCCGCCAAGGCCAAGGCCGGCTGCCCGGTCTCGAAGCTGCTGAAGGCCGAGATCACCCTCGACGCCAGCCTGATCGAATAGGATCCTGCCCGGCGTCGCGCGCCTCCCCATTCCAGGCTGGGCGCGACGCCGGGAGATCGCGCCGTGAACCGTTACAGCTTCCTGGACCTGGCCAGCTCGCCCAGCGTGCGCGCGGTCCAGGCCGAGATGGGCGTCGACCAGCTGTGGACGCCCGGCGCGGTCGATCGCGTCTCCGAGGCCTTCACGCCCAACGAGGTCGCCTTCATCGCCGAGCGCGACAGCTTCTACATGGCCAGCGTCTCGCAGACCGGCTGGCCCTACGTCCAGCACCGCGGCGGCCCGCCCGGCTTCCTCAAGGTGCTCGACGAGACGACCCTGGCCTTCGCCGACTATGCCGGCAATCGCCAGTACATCAGCACGGGCAATCTGGACGCCGACGACCGCGTGGCCTTGATCCTGGTCGACTATCCCCGCCGCGCCCGCCTGAAGATCCTGGCCCACGCCGAGCGCCTGGCGCTGGACGCCGAGCCCGACCTGCTGGCGCGGGTCAGCGTCCCCGGCTACCGCGCCCGCCCCGAGCGGATCTTCCGCCTGCGGCTGGCGGCCTTCGACTGGAACTGTCCGCAGCACATCGTCCCGCGCTTCACCGAGGCCGAGATCGCCCGCGCGGTCGCGCCGCTGCGCGACCGGCTCGCCGCCCTGGAGGTGGAAAACCAGCAGCTGCGCGAGCGCCTCGGCCCTTCATAGACGTTCCGTTCCGGAAGCTGACGAACTCGTGTCTTGGCGCCGCCGCCTCCGGCGCCGCACGCTTCGTCGTCACACGAGGGAGCCACCATGAGCGAACGCATCTTCCGCCAGGGCGACATGCTGCTACGCACCGGGGTGAGCCTGCCGCATCTGGGCGTCTATTCGGGCCAGGTCTACGAGGTCGAGGACTACCATCACCACGCCGAAGGCCTTTACGTCAAAGGCGTCGACGAGGGGCTGGACCCGGCCAGCTTCCAGCCGATCAGCGAGCCCATCTAGACGTCAGCCTCGCGTTGGCCGGCACGCACACCCTCTAAAAGAGAATATATTCTAGATACAACTTGACCGAAAGTCGCTACCAGGCGCATCGTGCCGGCGTCGGGAGGCGGCCGCATGATCACCAGGGAGCGGATCGAGCGCATCTTCAAGGAGGTGCAGCCTCACTTCGTGCGCACGGGCGACGTCGAGGGCTATGCCAGCCTGTTCACCGAAGACGGGGTCTGGTGGCCCCTTGGCCGCGAGACGCGGATCGGCCGGCGGGAAATCGCCGAAGGCTTCGCGGGCGTGATCAGCGGCTGCCACATCGAGCCGGTGTTCGAGGCCGTGGAGCTTGTCGTCCGCGACGACTTCGGCCTGGCGGCCCTGCACGGCACACAGACGATACGCTTCGACAGCGGCGCCCCCACCCAGGTCGATCACTCCCGCGAGATCTGGGAGTTTCGAGACGTCGCGGGCGCCGTCAAGATCAGCCGCATGATGTGGAACCAGATCCCGGACATGACCTAGAGCCCCATGGCGACGCCGGAAGGTGGTCTCGCCGACGGAATCCTGGGAAGCGCGCCCCCTTGCCGCGGGCGGCTCGCGCATCCGCAAACTCGGATAGTCAGGCGTCCTTCCCGAGACCCGCTCGGCCAAGCCCGCCGAACCGGACGACGGCTTCCGTGCGGTTGCGGGCGCCCGCCTCGCTCAGGATGGCCTGGACGTGCAGCTTCACGGTCGCCAGAGAGATACTGAGCGCGTCGGCGATCTGCTTGTTGGTCTTGCCGTTCAGCAAATGACCAAGCACTTCGCGTTGCCGTTTGGACAGCCGCTCCACCGACGGCCGCTCCTGCAGTTTGCCCTTGTCGACCCACGGAAAATATTCGCCGCCCGCGACGATGAACCGCAATATCGCGTGCTGCATCTCCCGGGTGATTTGCTCTCCAATAAAGCCCTGGAAACGCTGCGCATAGGCGAGCTTGGCGAGGTCCAGGTCGCATCGAGGGGCGAACAGGACACGCTGTCGCGCCCGCAAATTCGCGACCTGTGCGAAGCTGTCGGCCGGGTCGGCGGTGGCTGGCACGTCCAGGAGAAGCAAGTCGAATGTCACATCGGCCGGGAGTTGGGCGGTCTGGACGCCGATGGAAATCTCGCCTCCGATCGCTTCGGCAACCATGTTCCGCAGCATCGCCGCGCGCTCCATGTCCGAGCCTAAGATCGCCACCCTCATTGCTGACCTACGTCGATAAACTTAGTGGCGCCGCCAAATACCCCCACTGCAAATAGGGAATCTATCCTGGCGCGTCACCTAGCCCTCTGGCTAGTATTTTGACGAAATTGAACCGCAAGGAATTGATCTGCCGCAACTTACGGTACGGCGCCTAGCCATAGGGATGAGCAACGCCAGACGTCACCGTGTCACGCTCGTGTCGAGAGCCGATTCGAGGAAGTTATGGCGACAAGACCCGCTCGAAATTGCCCTGTAGGTAGCGCTAACTATACCTCTGAAGACGCGGCGAGATCGGGCGCTGTCGCGCCGATCGTCTTACAGTTCGAGAACGCCGGAACGCTGGTTCGCTGTATAGCGGGCGACCGTGATATCCTGAACACCACGGACGCGATCGCTCTGGTCAGCCAGCGCCTGAAGGTTCCAGAGCGGACCGCGCGGACGCTCTTGCGCAGGCTCGCGCGCGCGCCCACGGGACCGGCGAACGACGCGGCGTTGACCGCATTGGGCTGGTCGGCCCTCTCCTGGCGCCAGGCCGAGGGCGACGCCGCCGCCACCCAGATCGTACTCTTTCCGCGAGAGACCCATTCCGCCGCCGAGGACCGCCTGAACGCGATCCTGGACAACGCCGCCGATGCGATCTTCGTGATCGACGTGAATGGCGTCATCGAGAACGCCAACCCCGCGGCTCACGCCCTGGGCGGCTGGCCGCCAGGTTCGCTCGTCGGCGAGCCCCTGTCGGTGCTGATGAGCTCGAACGACGCCCACACGCATCAGGTCCGTGTCGCACGCTACCTGGAGACGGGCGGCAGCGGCATTCTGAACGCGGGTCCAAGGCCCCTTAGCCTGACACGACGCGATGGCGGCCGCGTATCCATCGAGCTGTCGGTGGGTGAAGCGACGATCGGCGGCGCCCGGAAGTTCATCGGCGTCTGTCGAGACATCGACGAGCGCCTCCGGGTCGACGCCGCCCTGACGCTCGCCAATCAGCGCCTGCGCCAGCAGGTCGAAGAGCTTCGCGTCTTGGGCCAGGACCTGACGGCGCGAAAGCGTGACCTCCAGGAGCGCACGCGAGAGGCCCTGGCCGCGAGGCAGGAGGCCGAGCAAGCCAGCCAGGCCAAGTCCCGGTTCATGGCGATCATGAGTCACGAGCTGCGAACGCCGCTCAATGGGGTCCTGGCCGTCGCCGACGCCTTGGCCAAGCGTCCTCTGCCCGCCGCGGAACTCGAGATGGCCAGGCTCATCAAGTCGTCGGGAGACGCCCTTCTGTCGATCCTCAATGAAGTGCTGGACCTGGCGCGCGTCGAGTCGGCGCCTCTCGCTGGACCCGGCGCCGATCGACCTTGGCCAGTTGGTGCTCGCCATCACCGAGGTCTGGCGCTTCGCGGCCGAGGCCAAGGATCTGAAGCTCCACGTCGAATGCGTGGACCTGCCTGAAGCCGCTCTCGCCGACGGCCAAAGACTGCGGCAGGTGCTTTCGAACCTCCTGAGCAACGCGATCAAGTTCACCGAGCGCGGCGCCGTCAGTTTGCGCGCCGCCGGCGACAGGAATTCGGATCGCGTCACGTTCTCCGTTTCCGATAGCGGCCCCGGCATCGCGCCGTGCGAGCTTGAGCGCTTGTTCGAGCCGTTCGTGCAAGGCGACGCCAGTACGACGCGCCGTCATGGCGGCGCCGGACTGGGCCTGGCGATCTGCAGGGAGCTGGTCGCCATGATGGGCGGCGACATCCGAGCCGAGCCCGGCCTCCAAACGGGCTCGACCTTCACGGTCGACGTGATCCTTCCACGCGTCAGTCCGTCGAGCCAGACGCCCACGCCATCCGCTTCGCCCGACTCCATCGACTTCGATCCCCTGATCCTCGTGGCCGAGGATCATCCGCTCAATCGTCGCGTGATCGCGATCCTGCTGGACGAGGCGGGTCTCCGCTACGAGTTCGCCGAGGACGGCCTGTCGACGGTCGCGGCCGCCGCGTCGGGGCGGTTCGATCTGATCCTGATGGACGTTCACATGCCCCAGCTCGACGGACTGGAGGCCACCCGACGGATCAGGAGGCTCGGCGGAGAGGTCGCCGCGACCCCGATCATCGCGGTGACGGCCAACGCTTCCAGCGAAGAGATCGCCGAGTGCCTCGACGCGGGTATGGACGGCTTCGTCGGCAAGCCGATCAATGCCTGTGAATTGCTTTCCGCGGTCGCCAACACCGCCCGCGTCACCCGCTCCCGGGGTCGGCAGGAATCCTGACGATGCAAGGCCGCTCCGTCCCGGGGCGACAGGAACGGCCAGCGACAGGCTAGCGTCCCGATTCCGAAGTTCGCAAGCGCCTGTGGCAAGCTCCGACGAACTTCGGAATCGATAAGAACACTACAGCCTGTGCAGCTTGGGCCGGTCCGGCATGACGGCGAACCGCGCCAGGGTGTCGAGCGCGCCGCCGGGCGACTGCACCTTGTCCAGCACCTTGACGTCGGTTCGCCACCCGTTCGGCGTGATGTCGAAGGTCTGGTAGCCGCGCTGCGCGTTGGCCAAGGCGAGATTGGGGCTGTTCTCGAGCGCGGAGCGCAGGTTCGGCGTCATCGGCGCGCCATCGCCGGCGGATGAGATCGAAGTGGCCAGGAATTCGGTCGCCGCGGCGGGCCCGCCCGGCTCTTCATCGCGTAGCGGAACCGAACCGACCGCGTGGATATGCGCGTCCCCCGTGGCGATCACCACGTTGGTCAGGCTGCGTTCGGTGATGGCGCGGACCAGTCGCGCCCGGGCCGCCGGATAGCCGTTCCAGGTGTCATTGGAGACGATACGCTCTCCGGCCGGTCCCCGCCGGACGAAGGGCATCACGAAAACCTGCTGGGCGATCAGGTTCCAGCGCGCGTCGTTGTTCAGTCCCTCGCCCAGCCAGGCTTCCTGGGCGGCGCCGAGCATGGTGGCGTCCGATCCGTCCTCGGCCCGGCAATGGGCCTGTCCCGCCCGGTCGCAGAGCTGGTCGCCGCGGTAGCTGCGCGTGTCCAGGACGTGCATCCGGAAGAGCCGCCCGTAGTCCAGCCGCCGATGCATGACGAGGCCGTCAGGACGTGGAAACTGAGCCTTGCGGACGGGCATGTGCTCGTACCAGGCCTGCATCGCCGCGTAGCGGCGCAGCAGGAACACCTCGGGCGGCGTGCCATCCTGGTCGAAGGCCGAAGCCCAGTTGTTGTCCACCTCGTGGTCGTCGAACGAGACGATGAACGCCGCGGCGGCGTGGGCCGCCTGCAGGTCCGGGTCGGTCTTGTAGAGGGCGTAGCGCCGCCGGTAGTCGTCGAGACTGTAGACCTCGCCGCCGAGGTGGTTGCGCTCGACGACGGCGCCGGCCGCGTCGGTGATCACGTAGTCGCTGCGACCGCCCTCGTAGATGTAGTCGCCGTAGTGGAAGACCGCAGCGAGATCCGGCTCGCGGCTGATGTGGCGCCAGGCGTCGTACCAGCCGTTGGGATAGGCCTGGCAACCGGCCACGGCGAGACGGATCCGCTCGGGCCGGTCGCCGGAGGCCGGCGCCGTCCAGGCCAAGCCCGCCGCGCTGGGCTCGGCGCCATCGACCCGGAAGCGATACCAGTACGGGCGGCGGGGCCGCAGCCCGTCGATCTCGACATGAACGCTGTGGGCGAGTTCGGGCCGCGCGATGGCTTCGCCCGACCGGACGATCCGCTCGAACCGTTCGTCCTCCGCCACGTCCCAGCGAACCTGGACCGCCAGGGTCGGCATCCCGCCATGCGCCTCCAGAGGCCGGGCGCCAGCGGGTCCAGATCACGAAGCCCTCGGGCCAGGGGTCGCCGGCGGCCACGCCGAGCGAGAACGGATAGTCGGCGAACCTCGGCGCGACCCAGGCCCGAGCATCGCGATCCGGACCCGCGAACAGCGCCAGGCCGCCCGCCGCCGCGAGGAACTTCCGGCGATCAAGGCCGGATCTTTGCAGACGCATCGCCGCCACCTCAGAAGGTCAGCCGAAGGCCAAGCGTGGCGCTCCGGCCATAGGCGCGGTAGTCGCCGGCATGGTCGCCAATCGGACCGTTCGGCGTGTCGACGCCCGGCAGTATGATGTTCGTGTTCTCGTTCAGCAGGTTACGCATCGACAGGAAGAGGCGCACATTCTGGCGCACGGCGTAGGCTCCCGAGAAGCTCATGTCCGTACGCGGCTCGATGAACGACCCCGTCGAAACACTGTTCAGCTTGCGCCCAGTCATGACGGTGTTGAGGTTGAAGCTGAGAGGCCCTTTCTTGTAGGCCAAGGCCAGCGAACCGAAGTGGCGCGCCGACAGAGCGATCGGCGCTTCCGGATTGGTCTGGGTATAGGAGCCCTTGACCGAGAGACCGCTCAACACGCCCGGCAGATAAGCGAGCGAGTGATTGAATTCGATCTCGAAGCCATTGATGTTGATGGCGTCGCCGCCCGCGGTCCGGGTGGTCCGGAACATATAGTTCGCGTAGTCCGTGCCCGCGTAGCCGAATTCTTCCGCCGTCAGATCCTCGGTCTGGAAGAGGCCTTTGACCTTGTTGCGGTAATAGTTGATGGCCACCAGCCCGATGGGCTCGAAGTAGTGGGCGATGCGTACGGAGATGTTGTCCGACAGTTCGGGTTTCAGCCCCGGGTTCGGCGCCGTGACGATCTGCAGGTCGTCATTGACCGACCACACGCCGGCCAGCACGTTGACCTCGGGCCGGCGAATGGTGCGGCTATAGCCCAGCTGGAAATCGGTGCTGTCGTTGATGGCGACCTTCAGCGAGGCGCTGGGGAAGAAATAGTCATAGGAGCCCTCCCGGTCGATCCTGGGCCGGCTCTCGTACTGGTACTTCAGGCCGTCGATCGTCGTGGCGCGCCCGGTCGAAGCCGACACCGCGTATCCAGCCGCCTTGACCGCGGCCGCGGTCAACGGATCGAACTCGCGCGCGCGCGTCTCGGTTTCCTCCCACCGCAGGCCGAGCCGTCCGGTGATCCTGTCGGTGATTTCCGCCGTCGCCATCAGATAGGCGGCGTTGGTGTCTTCTTCGAAATGACGGGTATTGGCGATAAAGGCGGTATAGTAGTTGTCCGCCGTCAACGCCTGCGTGAACTGGTCGGGGTGCGCGAGGAAGAACTGCCCCATCTTTATATTACTGGGGGTATAGAGCGCCGAGTCTCCCGAAACCGACGCGACTTTGATACCGAGATCATTGAAGGATAGTTCGTTTATACTGGACGTGTCGGCGAGAAACTGCGCCACGGTCAAGGGGCCCGTATAGCGGTACTGATAGGCGCTGCGTTCATTCTTGAAATCATAGACCGCGCGTTTGGCCTTCAGACCGGTCTTGATCGTCAGTTGGGTCGAGCGGATTTTTACCGGGACGGTGAGGTTCAACGCGCCGCCGACCAGTTCGGTGCGGGCGGAACGGCCGTCCTGTGTGTTGAGAGTGATATTGGCGGCCTTGAAACTGGTCGGATCATTCCAGTCCGGGCCGTCGATCTGGGTGATCCGCCAGTCCTGGGCCATGAGGCCGGAACGCTTCACCGCGAAATTGCCGGTCGCCGTGGGCGAGGTGACCAGGTTGAAGATGGAGCCTTCCTTGCCCAGGGGATCATAGGTCGACGTCGAGTCCGAATAGGACAGGTTGCCGTCGAGCCCGAAATGATCGCCTTGATATTCAAAGCTGGGAATGAAGGTCTTACCCTTGCCCTCCTTGGAAATAGCGTTGTTCTGAGCGGTAATCGCGGTGGCCGACGCCGCTTTTTTCGTCGTGAAATCAGTCATGGCGTCGCCGATGACGCCGCGAGTCCGCGCATCGGTGGTGAATATCCAGGTGCGCTGGCCCGACCACAGATAGGACTGATTGTAGATGCCGGCCAAGGACAGGATAAGCCGGTCCGTCGCTTTGAAATCCAGCGTCAGGGATGAAGCGAAACGCGACACCTCCTGCCCACGCATGTGGGCGTAGATGGTGTTCGGCGCCATCGGCTCCGGGCTGACCGCGGTCGGGACGTAGCTGCGCGGATAGTAGGTCTGCTCCATTTCCGTGTAGGTTCTGGACTGGCTGACGCTGGCGACGACGCCCAGACGACGGTTGAAGAAGACATCCGAATATTCGATCTGGCCGCTCGGCAGGAACTTGCCGCCGCGTCGACCTTCATCCGGGCCGGTTTCCCTGTCGTTCCACAGATCCGAATGCGTGAACGCGTTGAGCTGGGCGGAGACCCGGCGGCCCTTGCGGTCGAAGGCGCGCTTGGTGCGCAGGTTGATGGCGCCCGCCGGCGCGTTGGCGTCGACATCGGCGCTAATGGTCTTGGAAATTTCGATAGAGTCGATGCTGCTCAGCGACACCTGCTCGAAACTGAACGAGCGCGAGGTGGTCGAGCCGTCATTGGCGTCGGCGGCGGCCATGCTGACCCCGTTGACGGTCACCGAGGTATATTCCGACGGCAGGCCGCGCAGGCGGACATAGCGCACCGTGTCATCGCCCTCGCCGTTCGTGTCGACGCCCGGCATGAGCTTGATGAACTCGCCGACATTGCCCTCGGCGATGTCGCCGAACGATTCGGAGGACAGGCTGTTCTTGATGTCCATCGACTGACGCTGGCTCATGATCGCCCGCGCGTCGCCGTCGCGCTGAGAGGCGATGACCACGACCTCGCCCAGCTTGGTCGCGTCGTCCACGCCGGACCGCGAGAGCCGCAGGTCGAGTTGCAGGCTCTTGCCGGCCTCGACGGTCACCGACACGCTGCTGTCGGGATAGCCGGTAAAGCTGACCGTGACCCGCGCCTCGCCGGCCGGCACGTCCGTCAGCCGAAACTCGCCCCGCTCCCCGGAAGCGGCCGCGCGATGCTCGCCGTTGCTCGTCACCATCCGGATCGTGGCGTCGCGCAGATATTCGCCGGTGGCCGGGTCGATCACCGCGCCGGAAATGGCCCCGCGTCCGGCCTGGCCGCGCGAACCGCGCGCTGTCGAGCGCAGGACGATCACCTGGCCGTTGTCCCGCGCGACCTCGAGCGGCGTGCCCTCCAGCAGGCGAGCCAAGGCCAGACGCACGTCCAGCTCACCCACGACCGCCGGCGTTTGGATGCCCGCCAGGTCGCGTCCGGGCGCGACGATCTGCATCCGAGCCTGCCGGGCGAACTCGGGAAGCGCCTTGAAGGCGGGTTGCGCGGGAACGTTGAAGGTTCGTGTCTGGGCGAGCGCGGGCGACGTAATGCACAGCATCGCCCCGGCGGCGACGCACGCCAGGAGGGCGCGTTGGGAAACCATGGTCTCTATCCCCGATGACCGCTGAAGGCGCGGTGTTCGGGGGCTGAGAGGCTCGGCGGCGCGTCGCCCCTCCATACGTCACAAAACTTTATTCTTCGCCGGAGCCTCGGTGGAGAATGACGGCGCCGTTCCTGACCTCCGCGGTGGCGCCGAACATCTCGGCGACCGCATGGCCAAAGCCGACGGGATCGTTGGCGGCGAACAGTCCGACCACCGGCTCGCGGGCCAGGGCCGGATCCGGCACCACCACGCGGACGTCGCTGTAGCGCGCGAAACTCGCCGCCGCCTGCGCCAGGGTCTCCCCCTCGAAGGCGATCTGGCCCTCCCGCCACAAGAGATCCCGCCGGACCTCATCCTGCGAGGCGCGACGCGGAACGGCCGCGGTGTTGTCCCTCGCGGTCAGCCGCATATTGGCCTCCAGCACCAAGGCGCGTTCGGCTCCGATCGGCGCGTGGCTGGTCAGGTCGAGGCGTCCGCCGTGGACGAGCACGTCGAGCGGCTCGCCCTTCAGCTTGCGGATTCGGAACGCCCCGCTCGTGGTGCTGAATCGCCGCCCCGCGACCTCGACCACGAACGGGCGAGCCGGATCGGGCAGAACCGTGAAATAGGCTTCGCCCTCATCGAGGCTCGCGAACCGACGGTCGCGATCGTACTTCACCCGCACCAGGGTCTGGGTGTTCAGCATCATCGTCGACCCGTCCGCCAGAGGCGTCAGCCGGATCTCGCCCCGGGCCGTGGCGTAGGCTCTGGGCGCCTGCAGGCCCATGGCGACGCCGACGACGGCCGCGGACGCCAGGGCCGCGCCGCCCCAGGCCATGATCCTCCGCCGCGACGGCCTCTGCTCGCCCTCGGCGCCGCCGAAGCCGGCCGGATCGTAGTTGGCGCCCAGAGCGCGCGCGGACAGGGTGCGCATCGCCACCGCCTTGGCCCGCAAGTAGGCTCCCGGCCGGCGGGGATCCCCGTCCAGCCAGACCCGCAGGGCCTGTTTGTCCTCCTCGGAAAGCGGCGCGCGATCCTCCCGCGCGACCCACGCGACCGCGACGTCGTCAATGTCCTCGTTGGTTTTTCGCGCGATCAAAGACGGCGGTCTCCGCTTTCACAGTCCTAGAGGCTCGAGACCCGGGTCTTCCGCTATCACCGAACCGCTGGATCAAGAACTTGAAGCTTCGGCCGATATGTTTTTCGACCGTACTCTCCGACAGCTTCATGCGCCTGGCGACCTCTTGTTGCGGCAAGTCATGCACGCGGCGCAGGATGAACGCCTCGCGCATTCGCCCCGGCATGGCCGCTATGGCCTCGGCCAGGCGCTGCAATTCATCGCGGTCGATCGCCGTCTGCTCGGGAGAAGCGGCCTGATCGGCGGGATCGAAGCCTTCCAGGTCGTCGGCCGCCCGGATCGAAACGATGCGGGCCCGCCGCACATGATGCACGATGATCGAGTGCGCCACCTGGAAGAGATAGGCGCGAGGATTGCGGATATCCTCGACCGTCTCGCGGGCGGCCAGGATCGTATAGGTCTCCTGGATCACGTCATCGACGTCGAAGACCGCGCTGCGCCGGCCTTGCAGCCAGGCCCGCAATCGAGGCTCGTGGGGCAGGACGTGGTTCATGAACCATCGCGTCCGCTCGTCCGAGAAATTGAACATTACGCCCGCCCTGCCAAGCCCCGCGCTGACCTAGCGGCCCTGCCTGACACATTTGTGACGGACGACGCGTCTAATGATCCAGGACCAGCGGCAGGGCGGCCGCCTCGACCATGCGCCGCGTCACGCCGCCGAACAGCGCTTCGGAGAGACGTCCCTTCCCGTACGCCCCCATCACGCAGTAGCCGGCGCGGAGATTGTCGGCCAGGTCCAGCAGCACCCGGTCCGGCGAGGCCTTGCCCCGCGCGATCGCATGAACCTGGGGCCGCACGCCATGCCGCGACAGGTAGACGGCCGCGTCCTCGGCCGAAGGCCCGCTATCCAGTTCTCCGACGGTCACCAGGTGGACCTCCGAGGCCAGGCACAGCAGCGGAATCGCCGAGCGCAGCGCGACCGCGGCGGGCGCCGAGCCGTCCCAGGCCACGATCGCCGCCCCGCCCAGCTTGATCCCGGCCGCCGTCTCGGGCGCGGCGATGATCGGGCGGCGCGCGTGGACGGCCAGATCGCCGACAAGGCCGCGACGATGATCCGCGAGGAAGGCGTCGCGCCGACAGTTGACCACGATGAGATCGGACAGGAGCGACTGATTGGTCAGGCAGACGCCGATATCGCCGACGCTCTCGGTCCAGTTCCAGGAAACGCCTTCGCCCGCCAGGCGCGGCTCAAGGCGTTGGCGAAGCTCCACTTCGAGCTTTCGGTCCTCGTCCAGCGGCATGCCGCTCGACCATGCCATCGGATCGGCGGGATAGAGGGTCAGGGGCGTGACGTCGGCGCACTGAATGTGGCCCTCGAACGCCCGAGCGAGATCCAGCGCCACCTGCAGCCGGGCCTCCAGGCCCTTGTCGCCGTGGACGAGCAAAAGAATGTTCTTCACTGCCGTTCTCCTGGGAAGCAAAGGGAGCGGGCCACCAGCGGTCCTTTTGGTTGGAACCGTTGTGGCGCCGCGCCAGCCAAGCCGACATCCGCAGTTTCCCGTAGGCGCGTTGCTCCATGTCAAATCTCCGCCGGCCAGGCGGGCGATGATGACCGCGTCAAGGCCGTGGAGCGGCGTGGGAGGCTTCATGCGAAACTATCGAATGCTTTTCGGCGCCCTGGCGCTGGCGACCCTCGCGGGCTGCGCGGCCCTGGACCGGGTCTCTCCCGCCGAGGTCGCGCGCGGGCGCGCCGTCGATACCGGCCGCGTCCTGGCGAGCAACAAGTGCCTGACCTGCCATCAATTGGAAGGCGCATCGGCCACCGGCGCGCCGCCGACCTTCAAGGAAGTCGCGCGCCGGTACCAGGACACGCGTCTGGACTGGGAGCTCGAGACGATCTCCGCCGTCGGCCACTATCGCATGCCCCGCAAGCCCCTCTCGTCGGCCGAGATCGCGGCCCTGACGGCCTATATCAAGTCTCTGGACATCGACGAGCCGGAAGCGCCGGCGAGGCGCCGCCCGGAACTCCGCTGACACCCTGGTTGGGGCGGACCTCGTCGCCCCTCCCCCGGTTCGCCGCGCCGTCCGACGCCACGATCAACAGGACAACGACACGCATCATCTTCCGACAGCCTTGGAGGTCACCATGGATCACGCCCTTCGACACGAGATTCTGACAGTCCTGGAGGCTGGCAGAGACCTGACCCTGGCGACCCTTCGCGACGACGGGCGCCCCAGGCCACCACGGTGTCCTATGTCAGCGACGGACTTTCGATCTACTTCGGCTGTTCGGTCGACTTCAGAAAGCCCACAATCTGGCGCGCGATTCGCGCGTGGCCCTCACCATCAACCTGCCTTACGGCGACTGGAGCGAGATCCGGGGCCTGTCGATGAGCGGCTCGGCCGCCAGACTGGCTGATCCCGACCAACTCATCGCCGTCGGCCGCCTCTTCCTGGCCAGGTTTCCTCAACTGGAGAGCGCCTTCGCGGTCGGCGACCAGGCGATGGCGGTGTTCTGCGTCACGCCCCTGATGATCTCGGTGCTCGACTACCGCAAGGGCTTCGGCCACGTCGACCACGTCGACGCCGCCGAACTCGAAGCGGTCGCGCGCTGAAACACCCCCGGTCCCGAGAGCCCGGCTCCAGCGCCGGCCGTGATCGTCACCGACGGCGGGCGCGCGCGAAGGCAGAGGGGAGGCAGAGGAAGACGGTCGAGGATCGAATCCTCGATATCGCCGCAAATCACCAGTTTATCAGAAGGAGGATGGTGGACGCGACAGGGATTGAACCTGTGACCCCTACGATGTCAACGAACGGACCTCGCGCGAAAACCCTTACGGCGTAAGGGTTCTGATGTCGCCGCGTTCCGCTTTGTTCTGGGGTTTTGAGGTTATTTCTGGGGGGAAACTGGGGGAAATTCCACGACGCGCCTGCTGGGGATCGAACACCAGACCCTAAAGTTGAATGATGAATAGCGGCTCCTGGAAGGTTCCGCTTGGGGTGGAGGCTGCATGAAAACCCCGAAGCACCGTAGTCTTTGGGGGAAGGCTTCGGAGGTGCGGGATGGCGCGCTTTATCGAGGGTGAGGATCGTCGGCAGGTGGCGCTGCTGCCGGAGCGCCTGGACGACTATGTCGGTGAAGACGGTTCGGTCCGGGTGATCGACGTGTTCGTGGACGAGTTGGATCTTGCGGCGCTCGGCTTTGACCGAGTGCGGGCCGCTTCGACGGGTCGGCCCGGCTATCACCCCGGCGCGATGCTGAAGCTCTATCTCTACGGTTACCTGAACCAGGTGCAGTCGAGCCGGCGGCTGGAGCGTGAAGCTGGACGCAACACCGAGCTGACGTGGTTGCTGGGCAAGCTGGCTCCGGACTTCAAGATCATCGCCGACTTCCGCCGCGACAATGGCCCGGCGCTGCGGGCGGCCTCAAGCGCGCCATCGCCGTCGTCGGCGCCCAACCGCTCATCGCAGCGATGCGGGCCTGAGAAAGAGAGCCTCGCGACACCCCATATCCCCATTACGTCAGAGGCGTTTCCACACAGCCTCGGTGGGAGGCGGACCTAGGGCGCGACTTGATTTAGCCGCCCGAAACAATCGTAGCTGAAAGCTGGTCAGCTAAGAGTTGTGCTGCCTCTAGCCCCTGTTCTGTCGAGATCGCGATGTTGTTGCCGCTTAAGGGCGCACTGATCATAACCTCTTGACCCACGATCTGACCATCAAGGACGTAGGCCAAGCGCTGTCCGATATGGCTTGCGGTATAGGCAGCGACTTTCGCGGCGGCAGCGTCAGTGAGCTGCAGTAAGATAAGTGGGTGCCCTTGGTAGCCGGATGCTAAGCGAACACCCTTGATGCCCCCAATAACGACTGGGGTGGCGCCAAGCCAAAGATCTAGACCCTCTCTTGAACGTATTCGCCGATCGCCATCTCGAGGTGGGGTTTGGCCAGCGCTGACTTGCCCATCACTCGGCAGAATGGAGAAGTGTTTAGCATCTTCTGCCTGGGCGATGGCGGGAAACGATAGGAGCATCAATGCCGAAAGCGCCAGGTTCCGGAGACGCTGAACGATCATGGAGGGCCACTCCGCTTGCTCAACCTGAAGGTTGCTCCGCTCAGCTTGTGTTGGCAAGCGGCGTTGGCGGTCATGGCGGCAAAGGGTCGTTCATCACCGAGAGCATCGCGCCAGCATTCGGACATTCGGCGGCGTGGCCGCCAGCGGACCTTCCCAGTTCGGTTCGGGGTCGGAAAGCGCTCATTGGCGCTGGCGTCGATTGCGGCCCGCCGACGGCCAACACCTTCCGGCGCGGTCGTGACTTCGCCGCATGGCTAGGCCTTACGCCGCTGCAGAATTCCAGTGGCGGCAAGCAACGATTAGGCAAAATCACGAAGATGGGCGAGCGAGGTCTGCGACGGCTCTTGATCATCGGAGCCAGCTCCGCGGCCAAAGCTGCAGCTCGAAATGGCTGCGGATCAAACCCCTGGTTAGCTCAAATGCTTTCGAGGAAGCCACGCCTGCTGGTCATCGTCGCGCTCGCCAACAAAATTGCCCGAACGGTCTGGGCGCTGATGGCGCACGGAGGGATCTACGGAGCTCCGGCCGCAGCGGTCTAAAGACCGCCCAAGCCTGAGGCTGTCAGAGGGTGTCGGAAGGTCAGCAGAAAGGTATGGCGCAATAGTCGATGAGACGGGGTCGGGAAAACCAGGAATGTCGTAGGCGCCCCGAGCGCGCAGAAACGATGTGGACCCGGTCCGCGAACTCCATAGAGGCCGGCGGCGTGTGAACAGCCGCATCAAGAGGCCGGACACACGTTAGCACCTCGACGACGCGCGCAACTGCTCTCAGAATCTTCTTGCATCCGCTGGGGCGTCCACACACGACCTTCAAATCTGCCCAGGAACCATCGACCTGGACGCTCTCCGCTGCTCATTCCGGCCGCCCCCCGGGCGCCAAGCTCCAAACGCCCGCAACGGAATGGGTTCCTTTCCTCCCCGCCTCGCGCAACTCCGATCCCGGCCACGCATTACGCCTATCCCCTATACTACCTGGGTCCTACACGGCCGGCCGCTTCGGCCGTGCGCTCTGTCGGCCCCGCCGCCGAGCCAATTCCTCTAAGTGCGGGATGTCCCTGCTTAGGCGCGGCGCCCCGCGGTCACATCTGGAGACACGCATGCAACTTCCCAAGGGCGCCACCGTCGCCGTCGCCGATGGCGAAAAGTTCAATCTCTTTCGCAACGCTGGCGATGAAGCCGAGCTTAAGCTCACGGCCGTCGATCATGCGGCCGTCGATGCCGACCACCAGGGCGCGACGCCAAGTCGCCACGGCAGTTCCGCCAATCCCGACGGTGGGCAGGATGATGAGGACGGCTTCTCGGCGGGCGTCATCAGCCTGCTCAACAAACAGGTGCTGGATGGAAAGATCACCGCCCTGTTGATCATCGCCGCGCCGCGAGCCCTGGGCGCTATCCGACCGCAATACCACGCCAAGCTCAGCGCGATCCTCGTGGGCGAAATCGCTAAGGACCTGACGGGCCACGCATTGCACGACGTCGAGAAGGTGATCGCCGCAGCTTGACTCTGGGCGCGCCGGGCGGGCCAAAGCCCGTTCGACGCGTGCGTCGCTCAAGGCGCCGGGGATGCCCAGCAAGGCGATCTTGAAAAGCGACGGCTGCGCTGCGCCAGAGTACTAACCCGCTCGCGCGGGAGGGGTATTTGTTCGGCGCTGAGGGACATCGGGATCCTCCTGTCTGAAGAGGAACGTGGGTCGGCCACGTCCTCCTCGAGACAGGAGACGAGTGATGCCCGAAGAAGCGATCCACCCGTTGCGTCGCAGGATGGTCGAAGACATGACCCTCCGCAACTTCGATCAGCGTACCCAGCAGGCCTACATCCGATCGGTTCGGTCTTGTTGTCGCTACTGCGGCAGGACCCCGGGCGAGCTGACGTTCGAGGACGTGCGGCATTATCAGCTACACCTGACGCAAAGCGGCCTGGCCCCGGCCAGCATCAATGGCGCGATGGTGGCGCTGCGGTTCTTCTTCCGGGTGACGCTCAAACGACCAGAGGCGTTGGACTACATTCCCATCGCCCGCCAGCCGCAGAGATTGCCGGTCGTGCTGACGCCGGACGAGGTCGCGCGGCTGTTGCAGGCGGCACCGGGGCTCAAGTGGCGCACCGCGCTCAGCGTCGCCTACGGCGCGGGCCTGCGGGCCGCCGAGGTCGTGGGCCTGAAGGTCGGGGACATCGACAGCCAGCGCATGCGCATCCGGGTCGAACAGGGCAAGGGTCGGCGCGACCGTGACGCGCTGCTTTCGCCACACCTGCTGGCGACGCTTCGCAACTGGTGGAAGGTGGCGCGGCCGCCGGTGTGGCTGTTCCCCAACCGGCTGACGTCTTTCAATGCGGTCACGCCGCGCTCGCTCAACCGCGCCTTCCACATAGCGGTCAGGACGGCCGGGATCAGCAAGCCAGTCTGCCTGCACACCCTGCGCCATTGCTTTGCCACTCACCTGCTGGAGCAGAATGTCGATGTGCGGGTGATCCAAGTCCTGCTGGGCCACAAGAAGTTAGAGACCACCTCGGTCTACACCCACGTGGCCGCCAAGACCCTCGACGGCATCGAGAGCCCGCTGGACCTGCTGCAACTGAGACCGCCACCGGCCTGAGCATTGGGTCGGGCCGGGCCTGTGCGCCCGGTTCTTGAGGTCGCCGACATCTTCCACGCCCATGGCGAGGCCTTCCGCCGCGCCCAGACCGGACATCTGAGCCTGGGTCAGCTCAAGGTGATGTCGGCGATCCAGGCCTGCCGCACCGCGCGGTTGGGCGGCCACGTCGAGCGCTGCGAGGACTGCGACCATCAGCGGATCGCCTACAACTCCTGCCGCAACCGCCATTGCCCAAAGTGTCAGGGCGCGGCGGCGCAGCGCTGGCTGGAGGCCCGCCAGGCCGAGCTGTTGCCGCTGGCCTACTACCACGTGGTCTTCACCCTGCCGGCCCAGATCGGCGACATCGCCTTCCAGAACAAGGCCGTGGTCTACGGCGCGCTGTTCAAGGCCGCGTCAGAGACCCTGCTGACCATCGCCGCCGATCCCAAGCACCTGGGCGCCCGCATCGGCCTGACCGCCGTCCTTCACACCTGGGGATCAGCGCTCACCCATCATCCGCATGTGCACTGCATCGTCCCCGGCGGCGGCCTCGCCTTGGACGGCCAGAGCTGGGTCTCTTGTCGCCCCCGGTTCTTCCTGCCGGTGCGCGTGCTCTCCCGGCTGTTCCGGCGGCTGTTCCTGGAGAAGCTTGCCGCCGCTCACGCCGAGGGGCAGCTGTCCTTCTTCGGCGAACTGGCCGGCCTGGCCGACCGCGCCGCCTTCGCCGCCCGCCTGGCCCCGCTTCGCCGTGCAGAGTGGGTGGTCTATGCCAAGCGCCCCTTCGCCGGCCCCGAAGCGGTCCTAGCCTATCTGGCCCGCTACACACACCGCGTGGCCATCTCCAGCAGCCGCCTTGTCGCCATGAACGACACGGGCGTCACCTTCCGCTGGAAGGACTACCGCAGGGACGGCCAGGCCCGGCGCAAGCTGATGACCCTGGCGCCCAGCGAGTTCATTCGCCGCTTCCTGATCCACGTCCTGCCCACCGGCTTCCACCGCATCCGCCACTATGGCCTCTTCGCCAACCCGGCCCGCGCCGCCAATCTAGCCAAGGCTCGCGCCTTGCTTCAGGCGCCGACACCCACCCCAGCCCCCGAGGCCTGCGTCGAACCAGAACCGGCCGCAAAGCCACTGATCGCTTGCCCTTGCTGCGGCGGCCGCATGGTCCTGGTCGAGGTCTTCGAGCGCTGGAGCGGACCTGGACACCGGCCCCCGTTCCAGCACGTGTTCAGGGTCGACTCGTCATGACGCTCATGGCTGTTACCCCATGCCATCGCAGCGCCACAGCAACGGCCAATGGCCGCATGACCAACCCTGCGCGCCAACCGCAAAAAGCTAGCCCCGGCACCCAGGAAAAGGCCGATCGTCACATCATCAGGGGCGTCGTGACGGAGAAAACTGGCGACCCACACCTGCCACCATGCCGGTCAGCGCATCGTCAGCGACCTCATGGGACAAGCGCGTCGCTCAAATCCCCATAGGCCGATACCGCCATCCCGCGGGTCAGACTTTGAGCTTTCTCAGACACCCGCCTGCGGGGGCAAACCCATCGCCGCGCCTGGCGGGCGTCCAAGAAACCTAAACATGAGCAGACTCTCGCAGCGCTCCAGAAACACGACCCTTCGCAAGGGCGGGCGCCTCAGGTCTCTATGGGGGTGAAAGCCCTTAGAAAGACGGCCCATCGATCGTCGAAGACAACTGCGCCATCACCGACAGAGAGCGGTGGACCGAGGCGAATGCGGTTGTTGGCCCCCTCTAGCAGATCCACCAGGATCTCGCAGACCGCTAGAGGATCCCGCGCCGCCAGCGCGCCTACGGACTGCGCCACGGTGATCCGTGCAACGAGAGGTTCGAGCGAGGTCCGCGACCAGTCCCAGAGCTGCTGGCGAAGCTCTGGCGAGAATACCGCCTTGGCTGTCAGCGACAGGTAGAAGCCGGAATATTCGGGCGATGAGCCTACCGCATGATAGGCCAACGCGGTTCGTTTCACCGCGTCGAGCGCATCCTCTGCGCCGTCAGCGGCGTCAACGAGGGTTTGGCGGAAGATCATGATGTCGCGACGCACGACCGCGTCGAGCAAATCGCTCCGGTTGCGAAACCGCCGGTAAATCGTGTGCTTGGAAATCCCCAGCGCTAAAGCGATCTCTTCGAGCGGGGCCGTCACCCCAAGCCGGCTGAAGGCCGCTCTTGCGCCCGCCAGGACCTTCTCATCCATCACCGCCGCCTGCGCGCGGGTGGGCCGACCCGCGCCTTTTCTCGCATCGCTATTTATGACCATCGCCCATCGACCCCAAAACGGCACGAGACCGTTGCTTTTCCATAGCGCACCCTTAATAGCACGGCATCGTGCCTTTCGAGCGCTTGCTTCGATGTCCTCCATATCCATCGCCCGGCTGAGTTGGTCCACGCCCGATCACAAAAGCCTTTTCTCCGACCTCACCCTGAATCTGCGCCGAAAGGACTGGCCTGGTCGGGAGAAACGGCGTCGGCAAGACGTCGCTGCTGCGCCTGATTACGGGCGAGCTGACGCCGCAAGACGGCGCAATCATCGTCACTGGCTCTGTGAGTGAGTTGCGACAATCGGTTCAACCAGCGCCCGATGAGACCGTCGCCGATCTGTTCGGTGCGATGGCGGCGCTGGAGACGCTCCGCCGCGCCGACCGGGGTGAGGCCACGATTGAGGACCTGGCCGTCGCCGACTGGACCCTTGAAGAGCGTATCGCCGCCGCGCTTGGGCATGTGGGCCTTGATGCCGACCCGATGACGCTGTTGGTCTCGCTTTCCGGGGGGCAGCGAACGCGCGCGGGCCTGGCCGCCGCGATTTTCCAGCAACCGGATTTCCTTCTGCTGGACGAGCCCACGAACAATCTCGATCGGGCGGGCCGGGACGCTTTGATCAAGCTGATCGGGGAGTGGCGCTCGGGTGCGATCGTCATCAGTCACGATCGCGAACTGCTGGAGGAAATGGACGCCATCGTCGAACTGACGACCCTCGGCGCCACCCGCTACGGCGGCCCATGGAGCGCCTATCGTGAGCGCAAGACGATCGAACTCGACGCAGCAAGGCGTGGCCTTCTCCATGCTGAGAAGCGTGTCGTGGAAGTTAGCAAACAGGCGCAGGCGGCCGCCGAGCGCAAGGATCGCCGCGACGCCGGAGGGGCGCGCCGCGCTGCTCGAGGCGACCTGCCTCGCATTCTTCTTGGCGCGCGAAAGAACGCGGCCGAAGCGAGCGGGGGTGATGGGGTCAGACGTTCCGAACGCCTCAAGGCTGCCGCCGAACAGGCGGCCCTGGCTGCGCGAAGCCGGGTGGAGGTGCTGCAAACCCTATCCGTCGTCCTTCCATCGACTGGGCTTGCGCCTTCCACGGACGTGGTCCGCCTTGACGGGGTCTGCGCGGGCTACACCCCGGATCGTCCGGTTTTGCGCGATGTGTCCCTGCGGCTCACCGGCCCCGTACGGCTGGCCATCAGCGGCGCCAATGGCTCAGGCAAGACGACACTGGCGCGCGTGATCGCCGGCCAGATTGCGCCCTTCGCGGGTGAGGTTGCCGTGACCCGCGATATGGCTGTGGTCGATCAACGGGTCGAATTGCTGGACCCTCGGACGTCGATTCTGGACAACTATAGGCGTCTCAATCCCGAGTCCGACGAGAATGCCTGCCGCTCGGCCCTTGCCGGCTTCCTGTTCAAGGCTGACGCCAGCCTACAGCGGGTGGCCGATCTCAGCGGCGGCCAGACACTGCGAGCGGGCCTGGCTTGTGTTCTTGGCCGACCAAAGCCTCCGTCGCTGCTGATATTAGATGAGCCCACCAATCACCTCGACATTGAATCTGTCGAAGCCATCGAGGCTGGACTGGTCGCCTACGATGGAGCCCTGATCCTCATCAGCCATGACGAGTCGTTCCTGATCAATGTCGGCGTAACCCGGCGCCTGACCCTGCCAAGCAGTGTGCGTTGATTTCCGCCAGCGCTGACGGCTCTATCTGCCCGCGCCGACCAATAAGAGGAACGCCTTTGTCCCCAAACGGCCATGTTCGTAATGAAATTCCGCGCGCAAGCGCCGAGTGAGCGCGGCGACGATACGGCCGCCCATCCCCGAGCCCACCTGGATGCTGCCAGCGATATTCAACGGGCCGTCGTCTTGCACTTCGAGAATAAGGTCTTGTCCCCGTCGATTCAGCACGATCAGGACCGTCGTGGACGCCGTGTCCGCGCTTGGGCAGCCACGCCCTATCGAACGATTGTCGCTTGGACGCTGCGGGGCCGCCAATGAGGCCCTGAAAGTGGGCGCGAGTTGTGCAAGAGCCCTGGCCTCGGCGGCTCGTCCTTGCGCCCGCTATCGGGCCCACGCCGTCAGCTGTTCGAGGATCTTGCGCGCCGCGCGATAGTCGGCCGTGTTGCGGCCCTCGGAAAGGCCTTCAAGAGCCGGCTCGAGATCGGCCAGCGCCTCGGCCTTCCGGCCCTGAGCAATCCGCCAGCGCGCAAGATCAATGGCCGCACGCAGCTCCCAAGCGTGCGCACCCTGACGACGGGCCCAAGTCGCCGCATCCAGCAACAGTCTCTCGGGCTCCAAGGCATCGCCCCCTTCGGCCGGCTCGAGCGCCGCCGCCTTGATGCGAAGCAGTTCGGCCATGTAGAGGCGTTCGCCGTTGCGTTCACACTGGTCGATGGTGGTGTTCAGGAGATCGAACGCCTCGCCCGAGCGGCCGTCCAAAGCCAACCCTTCGGACAGAGCTAGGGAGAACGAGGTCGTCAACAGCTCGTAACGCGCCGCATGTAGTCGGGCGAGGCTCTCCTCGATCCAGCCGAGCGCCTCTCCGCCCTGCCCGCGCCTGACGGCGAGTTCGCCGCGGAGGCCGCCCGACGCCGCGATATAGGGGCCGAATGCGTTGACCGCGGCCAGTTTTGAGAAGGCTTTGAGACCGGCCTCGGCCTCGTCGAGATCGGCGTTCCACAGGTGGATCGACAGCGTCCAGATCAAGGCGATGCAATGGGTGACCGGATGCTGCAGCTGTCCCGCCGCCCGCAAGGTTTCCTCGGCCACGCGTCCGGCTCGATCGGCGTAGCCCTGCAGCCAGAGCGTCCGCGCCAGCGCGATGCCGGATCGGTTGCGGTGATCAAAGCCGTAGTAGATCGTCCGGCCGCGTTCAGATGGAAGGCTTAACCGCAGAGCCGCCTCCAATTCGCTGCGCGCCAGGGTCTGGTCGCCGGCCAAGTGATGCGAGACCCCTGACAGCGATGAGGCCACCGCCAGCGCCTCAGGCTCACCAATGGCGTCGGCGACGTCGACGGCCATGGCCGCCCAGCCTAGCGCTGTCTCGAAGTCGCCGATCCGCTCGTGGAAGATGTGCAGGCGCCCCAGGATGCGCAGCTGGTTCCAGTGGTCGCCCAACTCGACCGCGACTTCCAAGGCGCGTCGCAAGGCCTTCTCGGCCGTTTCGCTATTGCCCCGTGTGAACATCAGGGACAGGCCAAGGGCGGCCTGCAGCTCTAGCTCGATCGAACCGCCCCGGTGGGCGTCTTGCAGTTGGGTCGTGGCTCGCGCGCACCAGGTTCGGCACTCGACCAAGAGCGATAGGTTGAGAAGAACCGGTGCGCTTGCCGCCGCCAGTCGAACGGCTAGGTCCAGATCCCCGTCCTCCCCAAAACTCCAATCCAGGGCGGCGCGAATCTGACCAAGATGCGAGGATAGATCGACCCGTTGAAGCCCTCCTCCATCGGCCCGCCAAACTTCGTTGGCCATCAAGCAGTTGAGGACACGCGTCGTGTGTCGCCGCGCGGTTGCGTTGTAGCCGTCGCGTCCTCGGCTTAAAAGCTTCTCGCGCGCATAGGCGCGCGTCATCTCCAAAAGGCGGTAGCCGCCGCCCACTCCCCACCGATCAGGCGAGATCAGTGACTTGTTGGTTAGCTCCTCCAGCGCTGCGGCCGCGGCGTCCATCTCAAGATCGCCGTCGACGACAACCTCAAGCGCCGCCTCGATTGAGAACGCGCCCAGGAAAATTGAGAGCCGATCAAACGTCAGGCGTTCGGCTTCGGAGAGCAGGCCATAGCTCCAATCGAGCGTGGCCTGGAGGGTCTGCTGCCGAGGCAGAGCCGTACGGCGACCACTCCAGACAAGGCTGAAGCGCTCTCCCAGGAGCTTGGCGGTCTGGTGGAGGCCGTGCGCGGCCACTCGCACGGCCGCCAATTCGATTGGTAAAGCCATGCCGTCCAGGCGTCGACACATGTCGGCGATCACCTGAATAGTCTCGAGGTCGCCGCCCAGAGCGCCGCCCGCGGAGGACGCCCGCGCCACGAAGAGCTCAACGGCTGGAAAGGCCAGCAGTTGCTCGCGGGTGAGCCCAGACGTCTCGCTAGGATAGTCTAGAGAGGCCAGCCAATGCACTTGCTCGCCGCGTACCCGCAGCGCCTCCCGGCTGGTGGCCAGGATAGCGATCTTGGGCGCGACTTCACGCATCCGTTCCACGATGCCTGATACCGCATCTATTAGGTGCTCGCAGTTATCCAGGATGATCAGCCGTTGCTGATCACGAATGTGGCCCAGAACGACAATCAGAGGATCTTCCGCCTGGACGGTGATGCCCAGGGCGCTGGCGATGGCCGAGGAGATCAGACCATCGTCCTGAAGGGTGGCCAGATCCACAAAGCTGACGCCATCGGCGAACCGGTCCGCCAGGGCATGCCCTGTTTCGATCGCCAGTGTGGTCTTGCCGACGCCTGCGGCCCCTACGACGGTGAGGAGCTGGTAATCGCCGATCCTGTTGATCAGCAGCCGTACGTCGTCCTCGCGTCCGACCAAGCCCGCGAGCCGACCGGGCAAACGTCCCACTGCTGGCGATTCCATCGGCGCCGGCGCGCCGACGGCTGTTGGATTGAAGCAACAAAGGCATAGCCGACGCCGACCTGGGTGGAGATGAAGCGCGCGCCCGCTTCACCCTCGCCAAGAATTTTGCGCAGGTTGGCCATGTGGAATCTAAGGCTTGCATCCTCAACGACGACGTCAGGCCAGACGCGCTTGAGTAGCTCACGTTTGGAGAGCACTCGTCCCGGGTGGGTAGCAAGGGCCAGGAGCAAGTCCAGCGATCGCCCACCGATCTCGACCGGAACTCCGTCCTTGGTCAGCAGCCGTTCGCCCGGAGTTAGGGCAAAACGTCCAAACACCAAGCGGGCCGAAAGCTGCTGCTCAAGCTCCGGAGTATCAGTGATGGCGTCCACGGCTTGTCGCATCGTCAGTGTGCAGTCGCCTCTAAACCCGCCAGTACTCGGCGGCCTGAACTGCCTCAAGATGACAGTCGGATCGCAATGTCACTCGCTCCCATCTGTCGCCTTCGGCGAAAGATCGCGCAAGTTAGCGCGTATGAGACTGTGTGAGGCAAGGGCCGCGAGCTTAACGCGCCAGGCTATACAAATCGCGAGTTCAAGGCTCATACCTTCACCATGGCGCCGCAGTGGTATCGCGATTTGAGCGGAAGCGCCCGGCGGGTGTTTTGGACCACCTTCGCGGGCTTCGGCCTCGACGCGATGGACGTCCAGCTCTACGCCTTCGTGATGCCGACGCTCTTGATGCTTTGGCATATGGACCACGCTCAGGCCGGGCTGCTGGCCAGCATCACCCTTGCCTGTTCCGCCTTCGGCGGCTGGCTCGCTGGGACGCTCGCCGACCGATTTGGCCGGGTTCGGGTTCTTACGGTCACGATCTTCTGGCTGGGAATTTCCTCCTGCCTCTGCGGTTTGGCCCAGAATTTCGACCAGCTCCTGGCCGCCCGGGCCCTGCAAGGGCTGGCCTTCGGCGCGGAATGGGCGGCAGGCGCCGTGTTCATCGCCGAGGTCGTCAAGCCCGAGGTTCGAGGCCGCGTTCTGGGAACGGTTCAAAGCGTCTGGGCCGTAGGTTGGGGGCTGGCCGCGTCGGTTTCGGCGCTGGCCCTGGCGCTGCTGCCGGCGGATCTCGGCTGGCGCGCCACGTTCCTCATCGGCCTCCTCCCCGCCACCGCCATCTTCCTGTTCCGGGTCAGGATGGCCGAATCCGAAGTCTTCATGGCTGGTCGACGACAGACATCGTGGACCGCCATCTTTGGCGGCGAGCGACTTCCGATCACGCTAAGGGGGAGCCTCTTGGCGGCCGGCATGCACGGTGGATACTGGTCGATCGCAACCTGGTGGCCAACGATGCTTCACATCGAGCGCGGGTTCGCGGCCACGACCGTCAGCCTCTATTTTGGGGTCATCGTGGGCGGGTCGCTGTTTGGGTACATGACCGGCGCCTGGTTGGGAGACGTGGCGGGTCGCCGCACGACGCTGGCCGCCTTCGCCGTGGGTGCGGCGCTGACCGTGCTGGCCAGCACCGCGCTTCCCGTGAACGACGCTGCGCTGCTCGTCCTGAGCTTTCCGCTCGGCTTCTTCGCCCTGGGCATGTTCAGCGCCATCGGCCCGGTATTGACGGAACTCTTCCCAACCGAGATGCGGGGTGCGGGCCTGGGATTTTGCTATAATGTTGGCCGAGGCCTGGCCGGCGGCGCGCCGATCCTGATCGGGCTCAATATTCAGAAAGCGGGTCTCGCCCACGCCATTGGCCTCTACGCGACGTCGGCCTACGTCCTGGTTTTGCTGGCGACCGCGGTCATCCCCGAAACGCGGGGTCGGGACCTGACTAGGGCCGCTCCCCGATGATTCCGCGTCAGGCTAAAGGCTAAGCTCCGAGAGGGTCGGATGGTCGATGGGCCGAACGCCCAGCGGCCAGCGGAGCACGCGCTCGTGCTGCTGGATCAGATGCTCGTTGACGCTGGTGAAGCGGCGACGAATTTGACCACTGGAGCTGAGTTCCCAGTTTTCGCCGCCATGAGCGCGGAACCAGGCGCCGCTATCGTTCCGGAACTCGGCGACGAAGCGGAGCGCGATGCGTTCGCTGTCCGCCGACCACAGCTCGGTGATCACGCGACGCTCCATCTGGCGGCGCCACTTGCGTTCGATATAGGCGCGGATCTGCTCGCGCCCCCAGAGGAACTCGGCGCGGTTTCGCCATTGGCAGTCAATACTATTTTGCATGACGACGCCTTCGACGTCCTGCAAATTGGAGGCGTGCTCCGCGGCCCGGACCTTTTCGACCGCTCGCTGGACGTCCGGACGCGGATCGGCGCTGGTCTTGCCGCTCATATCGTCTCGCTACTCAAACCGCGGCGCGTCGAGACGCTCGTCCGCGAAGGACTGGTATTGCGACGACTATGGCGCCCACGGTCCATAGGGCCAGTGAGCCGGTGTGAGCCGCTGTGATTTCGCGCCGAACGGACGCGCCCCAGGGCGCGGCGCATGCTGGCGCCGGGGAGCGCCTGCAGCGGATCATCCGGGCTCACAGCAGCTAATGCTGCATCCAGCGTCGGCTCGCTTAGCCTTTGGGGACGTCCACCCGAAGGATACTCATCATGACCGCTGCAGTTCCTCCTCAAAGCGTGGGTCTGGATCGCCGTCGCATTGTCGGCGCGACGGGCCTGGCGGCGCTTCTTCTCACCGTCTCCGAGGCCGGTCGCGCCAAGGCGGCGACGCCGGCCCTTACTCCGACGCGAACCTTCGGAGCCCTGAAGCAGATCGACGCGGGCCTGCTCAACATCGGCTATGTCGACATGGGTCAGAGCAGCGGTCCGGCGGTCATGCTGCTGCACGGCTGGCCCTACGACATCCACGCCTTTGCCGAGGTCGCGCCAATCCTGGTCTCGAAAGGCTACCGGGTCATCATCCCCCACCTGCGCGGTCACGGAACGACGCTTTTTCGGTCTCAGGCGACGATGCGCAATGGCCAGCAAGCTGTTCTGGCCCTCGACGCCATCGCCCTGATGGACGCCCTGGGAATCAGGCGCGCCATCGTGGCGGGCTTCGATTGGGGCGCGCGGACGGCCGACATCATGGCCGCGCTCTGGCCTGACCGCTGCAAGGCGCTGGTCTCGGTCAGCGGCTATCTGATCGGCAGCCAGAAGGCCAACACGGCGCCCTTGCCGCCCGCCGCAGAATTCCAGTGGTGGTACCAGTTTTACTTCGCCACCGAGCGCGGCCGCGCCGGGTACGCGGCCAACACCGAGGCGTTCAACCGGCTGATCTGGACGCTCGCCTCGCCGCGCTGGAAATTTGACGACGCGACCTTCGCCCTCACGGCCAAGTCCTTCGCCAATCCGGACCACGTCGACATCGTGATCCACAACTATCGCTGGCGGCTGGGCCTGGCCCAGGGCGAGGCCAAATACGACGATCTGGAGACCAAGCTGGCGGCCGGTCCGGTCATCACCATCCCGACCATCACGCTGGAAGGCGACGCCAACGGCGCGCCCCATCCCCCGCTAGCCGCCTACGCCAGCAAGTTCTTGGGCCCCTACGCCCATCGCCTGATCACCGGCGGCGTCGGCCACAACCTGCCGCAGGAGGCTCCCGCCGCCTTCGCCCTGGCCGTGCTCGACGTCGACAAGCTGTAGGGATCGTCCGATGAAGTCCCCCATCCTCGTCCTCCTCGCCGCCGCCGGCGCGGTCGCGGTCGCCGGTCTCTGCTGGCTTGACGGCACGTCCTGGGCTTGGGCAGGCAAGCCGCCCCCTGACGCCTCGCCGATCTACGGCGTCAGGATACCCGCCGGCTATCGCGACTGGACGCTGGTGGCTCCGGCAGAGGAAGGGCGACCCTGAACGAACTGCGCAGCGTGGTCGGCAACGGCAAGGCGCTAAGCGCCTACCGCGCCAACAGCCTGCCGTTTCGGGACGGTACGGTGCTGGTGAAGCTGGCCTGGAAGCATATTCCCTCGCCCGACCTCGCGCCCGCCTCGATCCCCGGCGCGGCCACTACGGTCCAGGTCATGGTCAAGGATTCGCAGCGCTACGCCGCCACCGGCGGCTGGGGCTTTGGCCGTTTCATCGACGGCAAGCCGGTCGACCGGGCCCAGCACGAGACCTGCTTTGCCTGCCACGCCGCCCACGTGAAGGACCGCGACTACGTCTTCACCCGCTACGCGCCCTGACGCGACCGCGCCTCTCTTTTCACAACTCAGACCCGTCACGGAGCACGATCGTGTTCACCCCGTTCATCCCCTCCACCCGTCGTGACATCCTGGGCGGTGTCGCGGCGATCGGCGCCGCCAGCCTCGTGTCCAGCAAAGCGCTGGCTGCGGCCGGCGACACGGCCGTGCGTCCGTTCAAGGTCGCGGTGCCCGACAGCGCCCTGGCCGACATGCGCCGCCGGATCCTGGACACCCGGTGGGCCGACAAGGAACCCGTCGCCGATGACGGCCAGGGTGTCCAACGCGGCAAGCTGGAGCCGCTGATCCAGTACTGGGCCAAGGGCTATGACTGGCGAAAGGTCGAGGCCCGGCTCAACGCCCTGCCGATGTACATGACCAAGATCGACGGCCTGGGCATCCAGTTCATCCATGTCCGCTCACGGCATGAGAACGCCATGCCGATGATCCTGACCCATGGCTGGCCCGGCTCGATCCTGGAATTCCTCAAGGCCATCGAACCGCTGACTAATCCCACCGCTCATGGCGGCCGGGCCGAGGACGCCTTCCACGTGGTGATCCCCTCCATTCCCGGCTTCGGATTCTCCGAAAAGCCCCAGACCCCAGGCTGGGGCTCGGACCGCATCGGCCGCGCCTGGTCCACCCTGATGCTGCGCCTGGGCTATCCGCGCTACGTCTCGCAAGGCGGCGACTGCGGCTCGGTGATCTCCCAGCGCATGGCCTTGCAGAAGGTCCCGGGCCTGCTGGCCATCCACCTGAACATGCCCGCCGTCGTGCCGGCGAACATCGCCAAGATCCTGGCCGCCGGCGATCCAGCCCCGGCCAACCTGTCAGCCAAAGAGCGCGGGGCCTTCGACCAGCTTCAGGCCTTCTACCGCGACAACGCCGGCTACGCCGCGATGATGAACACCCGGCCCCAGACCATCGGCTATTCGCTGGTCGACTTTCCCGTCGGCATGGCGGCCTGGATGTACGAGAAGATCGGCCAGTGGGTGTACGGCGGCGGTGATCCCCTGCGCGTCCTGACGCGAGACGAGATCCTCGACGATATCTCGCTGTACTGGCTGACGGCCACCGGCGCCCCGGCGGCCCGGATCTACTGGGAAGACCACTCCAACAACTTCAACGCCCGCGGCGTCATCACCCTGCCGGTGGCCGTCAGCGTGTTCCCCGGCGAGATCTTCCGCGCGCCCGAGAGCTGGGCGCAGCGCTGCTACACCGACCTGATCTACTTCAACGAAGCCTTGAACGGCGGCCACTTCGCCGCCTGGGAACAGCCCAAGCTGTTCGCCGAGGAAGTGCGCGCCGCCTTCCGCACGCTCCGCTGATCATCCCTCGAAAGGAAACACCCATGACCCAAGCCCAGACCCTCTACACCGGCAAGGTCCACGTCACCGGCGGCCGCGACGGCGCCGCGCGCAGCGACGACGGCCGGCTGGACATCAAGCTTTCTACTCCGGGCGGTCCCGGGACGGGGACCAACCCCGAGCAGTTGTTGGCGGCCGGCTGGTCAGCCTGCTTCCAGGGCGCGATGGCGATCGCGGCCAAGCAGATGGGGATCAAGCTGGCGGATGTGGCGATCGACGCCGAGGTCGACCTGAACCTCGCCGACGGCGCTTTCTTCCTGGCCGCCCGCCTCAATGTCTCGCTGCCAGGCCTCGACCCGGAGGCGGCGCGTCAGGTCGTCGAGGTCGCCCATCGCACCTGCCCCTATTCCAAGGCCCTGGAAGGCAATGTCGATGTCGCGCTCAACCTGGTCTGACCCGGGCATGGACGAGGACGCCGACATGGGCGCCGCCTCTCGCGCTCGTCCCTCCCGGCGCGGCTGGCTGAAGGGCGCGGGGGCGGGCCTCATCCCGCTGTCGCTGGGCGCGGCCCTGGCGCTACCGCCGGCCCGACGGGCCCTGGCGCGGGCGCTGCAACCTTCGCCGGCCTTGGCGGCGCTCGGCCTGTCCCGGCAATGGCTCGAACAGCCCGCCGTTGGACGCCCAGGCCCTGCAAGGCAAGGTCGTGGTGGTATGCTTTTGGACCTATTCCTGCATCAACAGCCTGCGGGTCCTGCCCTATCTGCGCGCCTGGCAGGCGCTCTATGGCGACCGTCTCGTCGTGGTCGGCGTCCATACGCCGGAGTTCCAGTTCGAGACCGATCTGGCCAATGTCCGCCAGGCCGTGAAGGATCTAGACGTGACCTTTCCGGTCGTGCTCGACAGCGAGCGACGTATCTGGGCCGGGTTCGGCAACAACGCCTGGCCGGCCTTCTACTTCATAGGTGTCGACGGCCTGGTCCAGGGCCATGTCGACGGCGAGGAGCGCTACGACCAGTCCGAGCGCCTGATCCGGAAGCTGCTGGCCCAGGCCGGGCCCAAGGTTCCGACCGGGCGGTCGGCGGCGGTCGGCGGCGTCGGTCCGCAGGCTCCGGCCGATTGGCGCGAACTGGGCTCGGGCGAGAGCTATATCGGCTACCGCCAGGCCGACGCCTTCATCGCGCCGGGCGGCCCTCATCGCGACGTCGAGCAGGCCTACTACCCACCCCGCCTCCTGCCGCTCAACCGCTGGAGCCTGTCGGGCGCCTGGACCGTGGGCAAGGAGTTCGCCACCGCCGACGCGGCGGGTGGCAAGATCGCTCACCGCTTCCACGCCCGCGACCTGCACATGGTTCTGACCCCGTCGACGCCGAAACGTCCGGTGCGCTTTCGCGTGCGGCTCGACGGCGCGCCGCCCGGCGATGATCACGGCTGGGACGTGGCCGCCGACGGTTCGGGAATGATCAAGGCATCGCGCATGTACCAGCTGGTCCGCCAAGCTCGGCCCGTCGCCGACCGCACCTTCGAGATCGAATTCCTCGACCCAGGGGTCCGTGCCTACGTCTTCACCTTCGGCTAGGCCGCGCCCTCTTCCCCTCTCAAGGAGACCTTCAATGACCCACAAGACCCTCGCCCTGGCCTGCGCGCTCGGCCTGCTAGGCGTGACCGGCGCCCAGGCCGCTGAACCCAAGCCGACCATCGTCCTGGTGCACGGCGCCTTCGCCAACTCCAGCAGCTGGGACGGCGTCGTCGCCGACCTGACGCGCGACGGCTACCACGTGGTGTCGGCCGCCAACCCGCTGCGCGGGCCCGCCAGCGACGCGGCCGCAGTCAAGAGCGTGCTGCGATCAATTCCCGGTCCCGTCGTGCTCGTCGGCCATTCCTACGGCGGCACGGTGATCTCGGCCGCAGCCGACGGCGCGACCAACGTCAAGGCGCTGGTCTATGTCTCGGCCTTCGCGCCCGAGGTCGGTGAAAGCATCTTCGACCTGACCGGCAAGTTCCCGGGCAGCACTCTGTCGCCCACCCTAGACAAGCCGGTCGACCTGCCGGAGGGCGGCCACGATCTCTATATCCAGCAGGACAAGTTTCCCGCCCAGTTCGCCGCCGATGTGCCACTGGCCAAGGCGCGCCTGATGGCCGTGGCCCAGCGCCCCCTAGCCGAGACGGCCGGAAGCGAGAAAGCCGTCGCGACCAGTTGGAAGACGATCCCGTCCTGGTGGGTCTATGGCGAGGCCGACCGCAATATCCCGCCCGCCGCCATGAAGTTCATGGCCGACCGCGCCCACGCCCGGAAGGTGGTGACCGTGCCGGGCGCTTCGCACGTGGTGATGATCTCTCATCCACACGAAGTTTCCGCCCTGGTCGAAGCCGCCGCGAAGGAGAGCCGCTAGTGCCCCGCACCTGGATGATCACCGGCGCGTCCCGAGGACTAGGGCGCGCGCTGGCCGAGGCCGTGCTCGTCGCCGGCCATCAACTCGTCGCCACGGCCCGCGATCCCCGTACGCTTGACGACCTGGTGGCGCGCTATGGCGACGCCGTGCGCGCCGCGCCGCTTGACGTCACCGATCCAGACGCCGCCGCGGCTGCGGTCAAGGTGGCCGAGGAGGCCTTCGGGGGCCTCGACGTGCTCGTCAACAACGCCGGCTATGGTGACATCGGCTCGGTCGAGGACACCGATCTTGCGGACATCCGCGCCCAGATCGAAACCAACCTCTTCGGCGCGATCATCGTCACCAAGGCGGCTATCCCGCTGCTGCGTCGCCAGGGCCAGGGCCGGATTCTAATGCTCTCTTCGGTCGGCGGCCGGATCGGCGCGCCCGGTCGCGCGGCCTACTCGGCCGCCAAGTGGGGCGTGGAGGGATTTGCGGAGTGTCTGGCGCTGGAGATGGCGCTGGTGGGCGTGAACGTCTCGATCATCGAGCCGGGCGGCTTTCGCACCGACTTTGCTGGATCGTCCACCAAGCTCAACGCGGGACGGCCCGAATACAGCGCGGTCGTCGGCGCGCAGGCGCAGCGGCAGGCCGACTACAATGGCAAGCAGCCTGGCGATCCCGCTCGCGCCGCCCAAGCCATCCTCACCCTCGCGGATCTAGCGGACCCGCCTCTGAGGCTGCCCCTGGGAACCGACGCGGTCACCATCTTGAAGGCGGCCGACGCCCGCCGTCTCGCCGAGCTTGATCGCTGGCAAGACCTCAGCATCTCGACCGACTTTCCGACCGGCGCAGGCGAGCCGTGAAACCTAGGTCGTCCCTGGCGAGGCGACGACACCCCTTGATCATTCAGGAGCAAGAAATGGCACGGCATGTGAACACATGGTTCATTACGGGCGCATCGAGCGGGCTTGGCCTGGCGTTCGCCGAGACGGCGCTGGAACAAGGCGACCAGGTCGTGCTTGCGGCGCGGTCGTTGGAGACCATGAAGGCCACGGTCGCCCGGTTTCCCGATAGGGCGCTCGCGATCGAAATGGACGTCACCAACCGGGAACAACGCACAACGGCGGTTCGCGCGGCCGAGACTCACTTTGGCCGGATCGATATCCTGGTCAACAATGCGGGCGTCGACTTCCTGGGCGCGATCGAGGAACAGCGCGAGGAAGACTACCGACGGACCTTCGAGGTCAATGTCTTCGGCGCCGTCGAGATGATCCGCCTTGTCCTACCCGGCATGCGCGGCAGGCGGGTCGGCACGATCGTCAACATCTCGTCGATGGACGGGTTCTCGAGCGTGGCGGCGAACGGCTTCTACTCAGCCAGCAAGTTCGCGCTCGAGGGTCTTTCCGAAGCCTTGTCGCAAGAGATCGAACCTTTGGGCCTACGCGCCATCTCCGTGCAGCCGGGCTCGTTCCGGACGGGCATCGAGCTACGCACGCAGTTTTCCGGCCAAACGATCGAAGACTATTCCGCGACCTCCGGAGCCTTCCGCGCCCTCGTTAGTCATGCTTCGCCGGAGCAGTTCCCAGGCGACCCGGCGCGCGCGGCGGCCGTGATTTTCGGTGTCGTCACCTCGAACGCTTCGCCACGCCGCGTCGTGCTGGGGAGTGACGCCTTTCGGCGCATTGATCTCAAGTTGGAGGCGTTGCGGCAAGAGCTTGATGCCGGCCGCGTCGTGGCTCTCAGCACGGATTTCCCCGGCAGCGCCGCCCCGATCCTCTGATCGCAAAGCAGCTCTCACCCCGCCGTCAGCAACTAACGGCTCATCGCAGCGGCAATCACGAGATCCGGGCGTTCCCGCCCAGATTTGACGGGCCGCGAATGCAGGACTGCGCCACCTAACGCCAAAGACGCCGGCGGCGCTCATATCACTCAGTCGATCGCGGCGGCCATTTCGCCGCCTGGGAGCAACCTGCGCTTTTCGCGAAGGAGCTGCGATCTTCATTCCGCACGCTTCGCGGATAGACTGACGATCTTCGCGCGTTGTTGGCATTGGCCTTTCAGTCAGCCGATCCATCATCGAGAGCCATGGCGGACGTCTATGGCCCCCAGCCTAACCCCGAGGGCGGCGCGACATTCTCGTTTTCCATGCCCACTGGCCCAGGACGATTTCTGCTCATCAAGTGATAAAGCGTACCAATCGCCGTCGGCGCGAACGCTCTCTATGGGTCGGCGATCGCAGCGGCTCTCGCAAGGCAAAGCTTGCCTGGCAAGCACATATTACCTCGCTCTCAGATCGTCAGTACACGTTAAGCCCTCAAGATCCCGGTGTTTTTCTCGCCGGGAACGCGGCACGGAAGTTGCTCGGAAGCGCACAATTCAGTTAGCGTTCGGAGTTCTCCATGGGCAGTCTCGTTTACAGCGCAATCGGCACCCAGCATATCATGGGCGGCCAGTTCAAGGCGCTCAACATCGCCAAACTCGACCCCGGCATCCTGATGTCGTCGAGCGGCCCGACACCGACCGCAGAACAGGCCAAGGCCGACGCTTCCTCGGCCTTGGGCCAAAAACTACGAGCATCGCTCCTGCAGACGATGGGCCTGACCGAGGACGATCTGGCCAAGATGCGTGACGAGACCCGGGCCGATCTAGAGACCAACATGGCCCGAGACATCCATGAGCAGATTTTGTCGACACCCGGCGCATCGTCAACGGGTGTCCTGTTGAACGTGAAGGTCTAGGTGTGTAGTCCCTGAGTGTGATGGTGCATCATCGGTCCTGACACGTCAGGAGGAGGATGGCCTATGGCAAGCGTTCTTCACGGCAGCGCCCGCACGACGCCGCCCCTTTTTTTGCGCCCCCTCGCGACAGGTGCGTAAGGGAAAAATCTCGCGGGATAAGGCTCCGGGGCGAGCTCGTTGACGCCGAGCCCCCTCTTGAGGGGTGCCCGCCCTTGTCGCCTACTTCACGACAATGAAGATCGGGTTGGCGTAGAACCACAGGTCCGACCACGGATCTTCGCCTGGCAGGTCCGGCAGCGGCTCGCTCTCCGCGCCGTTCGTGCCCCGGACCCGGATATAGGTGGAGCGGCGCACGTCCTTGAGCGCGTAGACCATCGACAGCACCTCGCCCTCGCGCGCCCAGGAGGTCGGGGTGAAGGCGCGCACGACGCGGGTCGAGGGATTGGCGTCGAGCGTGCGGTCGGCGGCCAGTCTGGTGATGTCGCCCTGGATCAGGTCGATGCGGGCGACGCTGGGCGAAAAGCCGCCGAAGTTCTTGCCCGCTGGGTCGCGCACCCGGATGACCACCGTGACGTCCGTTCCCGCGGGAACCTCCAGTCGCCCGCCGATCTCGGCCCTAGCGCCGGCGGCGCCGGCGGCGCTGGCGGTCACATCGACCTCGGAGACCAGGTCGCCCAGGGTTACGAAGATGCGGCCGTTGCGCAGACCGTCCAGCACGTCGTCATAGGCGTGGGCGGCCTTTACATAGGTCTTGGAATACTCGCCCGGCCAGAAGTCCGCGCCGCCATCGGTGTAGTGGCGATGGGAGTCCGAGGTCGAGGTGACCCACCAGCGGCGCCCCTCGCCCAGCATCGCGTCCCAGAAGCCGCCGAGCTTGGCGGTCATCTGGTCGAAACCGCCGAGGGTCGGCGCTCGCGAATAGCCGCCGCGATCGCCCTTGCCCTTCAGCGAGCCGTCGGGGCTCAGGCCCGAGGCCTGGTGTCCGGGCGCGCCCTCCATGCCGACGGCGACGTCGGGGGCGGCGTCGTTCCAGTCGCGCAGCTCGGACGGCGAGACCAGACCGTAGCGGTCCATGCCGGTCGCCGACCGCGACGGGTGGTTGGCGATCACCACCGGCGGCTTCGCCAGCGCCTTCATGTGGCGCAGCGCGTCCAGCATGAAGCTCTCCTCGTCGCGGGCCGGGTCTGCCGGCCAAGGTTCGCGCCGGTTGTAGCGGCTCTCGATCCCGAACAGGGCGTCCCGTTCGCCCGCCGTGCGCGGCAGGATCAGGCTGGAGTGCTCGGCCGCCGGCGTATCCAGCTCCATGCCCCAGAACTGCAGCACGCTCGGCGTCTCGCGGCGGGAGCGCACCAGCTCGGGATAGGCCTCGTCGCGATTCAGTTTGGAGTGGTTGGGACCGCCGTGATCGGTGGCCACCATCCACGAGAGGCCATACTGGGCGGCCATCCGGGCGTTGGTGGCGATCGGGTTGCTGGCGTCGCCCGCCTTGACCAGGATCGGCGGCTGGGACGGATCGGCGCTGGGCTTCACCGAGACGCTGAACCAGCTGTGGACGTGATGGTCGCCGGCCAGCCAGCGGCGCTCGGAAGCCTTGGCCGGGCGCGTGTCGGGGCGGTTCGGCGCGACCGGCTCGACCGAGTGGCCAGGATGCGCCGACGCCGGGCTTCCGGCGGCCTGCGCCAGGCAGAGCGTCAGGGCGGCAGCCGAGCAAACGAGACGGGCTCGAGGCGGGAAGGTGCGCATCCGAATGTCCTAGCCAAACCCTGTGACGCTTCCCGCAGGCGATCTTGGGAAAGCAAGCCGGCCCGCGCCGCGGGCGCGCGAGCCGGCCTCAAACCCCGCCGTCAGGCCTAGAACTTGGCCCGCAGGCCGAAGCTGACCGTGCGGCCGTAGTTGGTGTAGCCGCCGAACCAGCCGCCCTTGATGAACTGCCGCTGGGAGGCTTTCGTCAGGTTCTGCCCTTCGATCGCCGCCGTGATCTGCGGAGTGATCTTGTAGCTGACGCTGCCATCCAGCGAGCCGAACGCCTTGTCGTTCAGCGCCGAGAGCCCCGCCCCGCCGACGTCCTGCAGGACGTCGTCGACCCAGCTGTAGCTGGCGCGGGCGGCGAAGCGGTCCTTCTCGTAGAAGGCCGTCACGTTGAAGCTGTTCTTGGCGACATTGACCATCTCGTCCTTGAGGGTCGGCGAGTAGGTCGCTTCGGTGTCGGTGTAGGTGTAGTTGGCCAGGAAGCCCAGGCCGTCGAACGGGGCGGGCAAACGCTTGAACAGGTGCTGGTAGGCCAGCTCGACGCCCTTGATCGTCGCCTTGCCGCCGTTGGTCGGCGAGGTCAGCACGTAGGTCTGGCCGTCGACGACGATGTTGGTGTTCTGGCTGTAAACGAAGGTGGTGATGTCCTTGTAGAAGGCACCGCCGATCAGCGCGCTGCCCGGCGCGAAGTACCATTCCAGGGTCGCGTCATACTGCCAGGCCTCGAAGGGCTTCAGCAGCGGATTGCCGCCCACGGCCGTCAGCAGGGTCCCGGAGTTCAGGGTCAGGCGCGGCGCCAGGTCGGCCAGGGACGGCCGGGTGATCACCTTGGCGGCGGCGACGCGGGCCTGCAGGGTCTCGGTCAGCTCCAGCGCGAAGTTGGCCGTCGGCAGGACGTCGGTATAGGTCTTCTCGAAGCGGACGGGCAGCGCCGCCGTGCCGTTGTCGGCGTGACCCGACGAGACCTGCTTGGTCTGCGCCACACGCACGCCGACCTCACCGCGCAGGGGCGCGCCGAACAGGGTGGTGTCGATGTCGCCCAGGGCGTAGCCGGCCCCGATCTTCTCGGACACGCGATACGAATTGCGCTGGTCCGCGCGGGCCGTGCCCTTCTGGTTCGGGTCGCGCAGGGCCCAGAACGCGGCCGGGTCCGGCATGGCCCAGCGCGTCGGCAGGCCGGCGGAGGCGCCGCCCAGGAAGTCGGTGACCGGGAACGGGTCGAAATAGTCCGCGCCGAAGACCTTGCCGGTCAGGTTGGTCGTGTAGTTGATGTCGGCGCGATTATAGGATCGCGAGCGCTCGCGAAATTTGACGCCGAACTGAAGGCGGCTGACCGGACCCAGGTTCACCGGCCGTTCGGCGTCGAACTGCAGGGCGGTCTCGTCGTCCGTGGCGTCGTTCACCCGCCATTCGATGCGGCGGAACGGCAGCATGGACGGGTTGTTCAGGTCGGCGGTCAGCAGGCTGACGTCCGGCAGCCCGTCGCCAGCCTGGGGCAGGTTGAACGTGGCCCGGCCCATCGACCCCTGCAGACGGGTGCGGGTGATCGGCTTGGAGGTTTCCGAATAGGCCCGGGCGTAGGCGAGGTCGCCGGTGATCGTCCAATCCTCGAGCTTCTGACGGATCTTGCCGGCGATCATCATGTTGTCGTGAGCCAGATCGCTGACTTCGCGACCGATCTGGCTGTTGGTGTTCGCCGTGCCGCCCGTCATGACGCCGTCCTTGATCACGGCCGAGCCGGCGACCAGGGTCGAGAGGTCCGGATCGACCGAATAGGTCAGCTCGTCATAGTGGTCGTCCAGCTTCGTGTAGCTGGCGTCCAGCGTGACTTCCGTGGCGTCGCTCGGACGGTACTGGGCCGACAGGACCAGGCCCTTGCGCTCGCGGTCCTCGCGTTCCAGCGTGGGGCGGATGTTGGTCGCATAGAGGTTCACGCCTTGGGCGATCAGGCTTTTTCCAGAGCCGTGCTGGCGTTCGGATTGCTCCAGCCCACGCCGGTGATGCGGTCCTGGCGCAAGGTGCGCTGGTCGAACACCGCGGCGGCGAGCACCCCGAAGGTCTGGGCTTGGTTCGTCCAGCTGACCAGGCCCGACACGCGCGGATCGGTTTTACCGGCCAGCTCGGGGCGGCTGGCCGTCGCCGACAGGGCCACCGTGCTGCGGCCCAGGTCCAGCGGACGGAAGGTCTTGATGTCGACCACGCCGCCGATCGCGCCCTCGTCCAGCGAGGCCAACGGGGTCTTGCCCACCTCGACGCCGGCGACCAGTTCGGACGGCAGGGTGTCGAAGCGGAACTGGCGGCCGCTCTGGCCGCTGTCGCGCATGTTCTCGTTCACCGCGGCGCTGCGGCCGTTCAGAGTGACGATCTGGAAGTTCGGGCCCAGGCCCCGGACGCGGATGAACAGGCCCTCGCCCCGGTCGCGGGTGATGGCCACGCCCGGCACGCGCTGCAGGGCCTCGGCGACGTTGTTGGACGGGAACTTGCCGATGTCCTCGGCCGAGATGGCGTCGACGACATTGGCGGCCTTGCGCTTTTCGTTCAGCGCGCGGGCGAGCGAGTTGGCGAAGCCGCCCGTGACGACGAGCTCTTCGATCTCGGTGGGCTCGTCGGCCTGGGCCGGGACGGACTCGGCGCGCGGCGCGGTCGTAGCGGGGTTGGCCTCGGTCGAGACCTTCTGGGCCGCTGGGCGCAGGATCGCCGCGCCGCCGTTGCGCACGAACGTCAGGCCCGTTCCCCGCAGCAGCTCGGCCAGGCCGCGCTCGGCGTCGAACTGGCCGCGCACGCCATTGGTGTGCTTGCCGCTCAGCAGGGCCGGATCGGCCAGCACCTGCAGGCCCGTGGCCCGGGAAAAGCTCGGCAGGGCCGAGGCCAGGTCGCCAGCCGGGATCGCCAGGGTCGGCTTTTCGGGCGGCGCGGCCACGACGGGGCTCGCCGCCAGCAACGCGGCCGCGGAGGCCGAGCCAAGCCAGGTCCAGGTCTTCGAAGTCATGTCGTCATCCCCGTTTTACGCGGCGTTCGACGCCGGTTCGGCCGGGAAGACGCTGGCCCCCGGCGAACCCGGACAGGGATTTTTGTGAAGTTTCGGCGACGGCGGTCAGCGCGAGAGCAGCAAGCCGTCCGAGGTCTGACGAACGGTGAAGCCGTGCATCAGCGCCAGATCGCGCACCAGGGCCCGGGGCTCGTCGAGCCGGAAGCGGCCAGCCACCCGTTGGCGACCCAAGGCCGGATCGGCGATCACGATCGGCGTGGCCGAGGCGCGGCTCAGGCGCTCGACCAGCCGCGCCAGAGGGATGCCGTCCGTTTCCAGCCAGCCCGAGCGCCAGTCGTCGGCATGGAGGTCGAACGCGCGGATCGCCGACAGCCGGCCCTCCTTAGCGAAGGCCCGCTGGCCCATGGTCAGCTCGGCCGTGCGGTGGATCAGCCCCGCCGGCGCCAGCCGAACGCGACCGCGACGCACCGAAAGCTCCAGGCGCTCGTCGCTGCGCTCGAGGTCGAAGGCGGTGCCCAGCACGCGGGCCGAGCCTTCGGGCGCCCGGACCGTGAACGGCCGTCCCGCGTCGTGGGCGACGTCGAAGAAGGCCTCGCCGCTGACCAGCTCGACCTGGCGCCGCCGGGCGCCCAGGCGCACCTCCAGGCGGGTCGCGCCGTCCAGGGTGACCTGCGTGCCGTCGGCCAGGGTGGCGACCCGGTGCTGGCCCGGCGCGGTCTGCAGCACCACCGGCGCGACGGTCATCAGCTGGATCTGCGGCCAGGCGACGATGGCGGCCAGGCCGCAGGCCGCCAGACCGCCCGCCAGCGCGGCCCAACGCCCAGCGCGGCGCGGGACGCTCCGTCGTTGCTCGCTCAGCCGCATCGCCTCAGCCAGGGCGGGGTCCTGACTGGCGCGCCAAACCGCGTCGAAGGCTTGGCCGTGGGTCGGGTCGGCCGACTTCCAGGTCTCGAAGGCGGCGTCCTGACGGTCGCCGTCGTCCAGACGTCGCGCCGCCCAGACGGCGGCCTCTTGGCGGATGCGGCTCATCGGCGGCCTCCGCTAGCGCGGCGCTCGGCCCGCGCGATCTCGCGATGCAGCTGCTCCAGCGCCCGCACCACGTGCTTTTCGACCGCCGCCTCGCTGAGGCTGAGATCCTGGGCGATCTGACGCGGCGAGTGGCCGTGCAACCGGCGCCGGATGAAAACGTCGCGACGCAGGGGCGGCATTGCGTCCAGCGCCTTGCCGAACACCTCGACCTTCTGGCGATGCATCAGGATCTGCTCCGGCGCAGGGGCTTGGCAGGGAATGTCGTCGTCCAGCGCCTGGGCGGGCCGTCGGCTGGCGCGGCGGAAGTGATCGCGCACAAGGTTCAAGGCGATGCGATAGCCCAGCGCGGCCCTGTCAACGATGGTCCGCGCCTGCTCGTAGGCAAGCAGGCGCTCGAACGTTTCCTGCACCAAATCCTCGGCCGTCGCGGGATCACGCGTCCGCCGAACGATAAACTGATAAAGGTCGCGCCGCTGCGCGCGCAGGCTAACCAGGTCGCTCATCGTAGCGCTTGGCTCCCCCAGGGAGCGGAATAGCGGACGGACCGACCAAGCATGGCCAGACGCTAGCACGACTTTGTGACACTATCGCCTTTTCGGGCCGAACGTCGCCTCAGCGCCAGTGTACTAACCCGCTCGCGCGGGAGGGGTATTTGTTCGGCGCTGAGGGACATCGGGATCCTCCTGTCTGAAGAGGAACGTGGGTCGGCCACGTCCTCCTCGAGACAGGAGACGAGTGATGCCCGAAGAAGCGATCCACCCGTTGCGTCGCAGGATGGTCGAAGACATGACCCTCCGCAACTTCGATCAGCGTACCCAGCAGGCCTACATCCGATCGGTTCGGTCTTGTTGTCGCTACTGCGGCAGGACCCCGGGCGAGCTGACGTTCGAGGACGTGCGGCATTATCAGCTACACCTGACGCAAAGCGGCCTGGCCCCGGCCAGCATCAATGGCGCGATGGTGGCGCTGCGGTTCTTCTTCCGGGTGACGCTCAAACGACCAGAGGCGTTGGACTACATTCCCATCGCCCGCCAGCCGCAGAGATTGCCGGTCGTGCTGACGCCGGACGAGGTCGCGCGGCTGTTGCAGGCGGCACCGGGGCTCAAGTGGCGCACCGCGCTCAGCGTCGCCTACGGCGCGGGCCTGCGGGCCGCCGAGGTCGTGGGCCTGAAGGTCGGGGACATCGACAGCCAGCGCATGCGCATCCGGGTCGAACAGGGCAAGGGTCGGCGCGACCGTGACGCGCTGCTTTCGCCACACCTGCTGGCGACGCTTCGCAACTGGTGGAAGGTGGCGCGGCCGCCGGTGTGGCTGTTCCCCAACCGGCTGACGTCTTTCAATGCGGTCACGCCGCGCTCGCTCAACCGCGCCTTCCACATAGCGGTCAGGACGGCCGGGATCAGCAAGCCAGTCTGCCTGCACACCCTGCGCCATTGCTTTGCCACTCACCTGCTGGAGCAGAATGTCGATGTGCGGGTGATCCAAGTCCTGCTGGGCCACAAGAAGTTAGAGACCACCTCGGTCTACACCCACGTGGCCGCCAAGACCCTCGACGGCATCGAGAGCCCGCTGGACCTGCTGCAACTGAGACCGCCACCGGCCTGAGCATTGGGTCGGGCCGGGCCTGTGCGCCCGGTTCTTGAGGTCGCCGACATCTTCCACGCCCATGGCGAGGCCTTCCGCCGCGCCCAGACCGGACATCTGAGCCTGGGTCAGCTCAAGGTGATGTCGGCGATCCAGGCCTGCCGCACCGCGCGGTTGGGCGGCCACGTCGAGCGCTGCGAGGACTGCGACCATCAGCGGATCGCCTACAACTCCTGCCGCAACCGCCATTGCCCAAAGTGTCAGGGCGCGGCGGCGCAGCGCTGGCTGGAGGCCCGCCAGGCCGAGCTGTTGCCGCTGGCCTACTACCACGTGGTCTTCACCCTGCCGGCCCAGATCGGCGACATCGCCTTCCAGAACAAGGCCGTGGTCTACGGCGCGCTGTTCAAGGCCGCGTCAGAGACCCTGCTGACCATCGCCGCCGATCCCAAGCACCTGGGCGCCCGCATCGGCCTGACCGCCGTCCTTCACACCTGGGGATCAGCGCTCACCCATCATCCGCATGTGCACTGCATCGTCCCCGGCGGCGGCCTCGCCTTGGACGGCCAGAGCTGGGTCTCTTGTCGCCCCCGGTTCTTCCTGCCGGTGCGCGTGCTCTCCCGGCTGTTCCGGCGGCTGTTCCTGGAGAAGCTTGCCGCCGCTCACGCCGAGGGGCAGCTGTCCTTCTTCGGCGAACTGGCCGGCCTGGCCGACCGCGCCGCCTTCGCCGCCCGCCTGGCCCCGCTTCGCCGTGCAGAGTGGGTGGTCTATGCCAAGCGCCCCTTCGCCGGCCCCGAAGCGGTCCTAGCCTATCTGGCCCGCTACACACACCGCGTGGCCATCTCCAGCAGCCGCCTTGTCGCCATGAACGACACGGGCGTCACCTTCCGCTGGAAGGACTACCGCAGGGACGGCCAGGCCCGGCGCAAGCTGATGACCCTGGCGCCCAGCGAGTTCATTCGCCGCTTCCTGATCCACGTCCTGCCCACCGGCTTCCACCGCATCCGCCACTATGGCCTCTTCGCCAACCCGGCCCGCGCCGCCAATCTAGCCAAGGCTCGCGCCTTGCTTCAGGCGCCGACACCCACCCCAGCCCCCGAGGCCTGCGTCGAACCAGAACCGGCCGCAAAGCCACTGATCGCTTGCCCTTGCTGCGGCGGCCGCATGGTCCTGGTCGAGGTCTTCGAGCGCTGGAGCGGACCTGGACACCGGCCCCCGTTCCAGCACGTGTTCAGGGTCGACTCGTCATGACGCTCATGGCTGTTACCCCATGCCATCGCAGCGCCACAGCAACGGCCAATGGCCGCATGACCAACCCTGCGCGCCAACCGCAAAAAGCTAGCCCCGGCACCCAGGAAAAGGCCGATCGTCACATCATCAGGGGCGTCGTGACGGAGAAAACTGGCGACCCACACCTGCCACCATGCCGGTCAGCGCATCGTCAGCGACCTCATGGGACAAGCGCGTCGCTCAAATCCCCATAGGCCGATACCGCCATCCCGCGGGTCAGACTTTGAGCTTTCTCAGACACCCGCCTGCGGGGGCAAACCCATCGCCGCGCCTGGCGGGCGTCCAAGAAACCTAAACAGGAGCGGAACTTGGCGAGTGTCCAAGAAGCTGACATTCGGCGGCGGGCCCGATCACAAGATGATCGACGGTGGAGGGGCCTACCGCTTGAGCAGGTAGAATGTCTTGTTCGGGTAGTCCCAGACAGTCTTGTACTGACGGAGGAAGGCGTAGCCGAGGGTCATGATCCGGGGTGAGGTGAGGCCGACTGCCTTGGCGAAGGGCGCGGCGCCCTCGATCGGATGGCTGCCGATCTTGGTCAGCGGGATGGCGGGGCCCTTGGCGAACTGGACCGCCTTGATGTCGATGGCGTCGTCCTCGCCGGCGACGGCCGTGATCGCCCCCGCGGCCGTCAACTGCTCCAGCGTCGCCTTGTCGGCGAACAGGTTACCGTACTGGCCGGTGTCGAGGACGGTCTCGAAATCCAGGCCGCCGACCTTGGCGGTCAGCACGGGATTGTTGGGCAGCTTAGGCGCTTCGAACGGGATGGCGGCGACCACGGTCTCGCCCTTGAGGAAAGCCTTGGGCCCGCCCTTGTAGAAGGTGGCCTTCGACGCCTTGTAGTCGACCTTCACCGCGTAGCCGTCCCAGAACTGATAGCCCAGCCAGCCGATGAAGTCGGGGGTGATACGCTCCAGCTGGGCCGCGTCCTGGCTGCGGAAGGTGGTGACGCGGCCGTAGCTCAGCCCACCGGGTAGCTGGACGTTGTCGACGCTGGGGCGCAGGACCTTCTCGTAGGTCTGGCCGCTGCCGAAGACTTCCGCGTCCGATGACGCGGCCGGCGGGCAGGTCGAGGTGGTTGTGGTTCAGGACCAGGGCCTCGAACGCGCCGGTGTCGAGCAGGAGCTTGCCCTTCACCCCAGCGATCTTGGCCTCCACGAACGGGAACTCGCGGACCATCACGAAGGGGAAGGAGACGGTGTCACCCTTCAGGCGGAACTCCGGCGCGATCTGGGTCTCGCTGGAAACATCCTGGGTCAGGGCGGCGGCCGGGGCGGCCAGGGTCAGGGCGATAGCGGCGGTGAGCGCTGCGCGCAGCATGGGAAGCTCCCTTCGGGGTCGGTTCGGAGACGCCCGCATACCGCGCGGACCGGTGGGTGACTTGATCATCTCTGATGTCGCCGATGGGAAGGGGCGAACAGCCTTGGCCCTTCCGCCCCTTTCGTGCGCCTGGAGTGTCTACTGGGCGGCCTTCTCGATCGCATCTGCGAGGCCGTCCGGATCGGTCAGGAACGGCGTGTGGCCGGTCTGCAGGGTATACTCGACGCGCACTGGGGTGGCGGCGACCATCTTGGCCTGAAAGGCCGGGCTGATCACCTGGTCCGTGGCGGTGTGGATATAGACCTTGTCGACCTTGCCGAAGTTGGCGGCGGTCACCTTGACCGGAGTAGCCAGCGGGGCCAGCGGCTCGTCCAGGATCAGGTCCGGGATCGCCTTGCGCAGGCCCTCGGGTCCGCCGTTGGCGAACAGGTCGGCGCGCGCCGAGTACTCGATCGAGGCGATGCCCTTGTCCTTCTGAATCTGCAGGTGCGGGCCGATCTTGGCGTCCGGGTCCCGCTGGGCCAGCGACACCAGCGAGTCGCCGTCCTGCGGCAGATAGGCGGCCAGATAGACCAACGTCTTGATCTTCTGGGGCGCCTGCTCGGCGGCGGCGGAGACGACGATGCCGCCGAAGCTGTGGCCGACCACGACCGCCGATTGCTTGGCCTGGTCCAGAGCCTGGACGACGGTGTCGCGGTAGGCGTCCAGGCTGACCTTGTCCGGTGTCATCGGATTGCTGGGGCGGCCCGGCAGGTCGACGGTGATGACCTGATAGCCGTCCTTCTGTAGTTTCGCAGTGACATGACCCCAGACCTGGCCGTTCTCGAAGGCGCCGTGCACCAGGACGATGGGCGGCTTTTCTGCAGCCATGGCGTTGGCGCCAAGGGCGAAGGCGGAAGTGGCCAGAGCGGCGATAATCGTTTTCATCGTTCCCATTCCTCTAATCTTTTCCGCGGCCTTCATCGGTGCGGCGAGGAGGAACTTAGGCGGCGCGGTCGTCTTCCGGCCATGTTCGGGCCTCCGGATGGCATGCTCCATCGTCCGGATTTTCGAGCTAGGCGGGCGACTGGCGACGAACCTCGCTCGGCGCGTAGCCGAAATGCGCCTTGAAAGCCCGGCTGAACGCGGCGTCCGAGGCGTAGCCGCTGCGATAGGCCGCCTCGGTCACCTTCAGCCCGCCGCTGCGCAACAGGTCGGCGGCGATGGTCAGGCGCCAGCGCGACAGGTAGCGCAGCGGCGGCTCGCCCACGGCGGCGGTGAAGCGCTCGGCGAAGATCGAGCGCGACATCCGGGCGATCTCGGCCAGCGACTGGACCGTCCAGCGATGAAAGGGATCGGCGTGCATGGCGCTAAGCACCCGGCCGATGCGCTCCTCGCCCAGGCCGCCCAACCAGCCCATCCGATTGGCCTCGCTGGCCGCCCAGCTGCGCAGGGTGCGGATCACCAGCAGATCGATTAGGCGCGAGATCATCAGCGACGAACCCGGATTCGGCTCCTGCGCCTCGGCCAACAGGAACCGCGAAATCGCCGCCAGCCAGGGCGGCGCGCCGTTCTCGCCCTTGGGAATATGAATCAGCGACGGCAGGGACGACATGATCGCCGGCAGCGGACTGCCCTCGAAGCTGAAGAAGCCGCCGACCAGCCTGGCCCCCTCCCCGTCGCCGCCGTGGCGCAGGACCAGGCCATCGCGGTCGAAGTGGTCCGCGGCGGCCGTCTCGATGCTTTCGACCGGCGAGCCGAGGGCGTCGGTCATGACGTGCCCCTTGCCCTGGGGCAGGAGGACAAGGTCGCCCTCCCGCATCAGGATCGGCCCTTCCCCGGTCGGCGTGATCCACATCTCGCCGCTCTCGACGAAATGGAAGTGGGCCGGTCCTGCCTGGAATCGCAGCCCCACGGCGCCCCGAGAATGGCGGTGTAGACAAGTTCGCCGCGCAGCCGGATCAGGGTGAGCACCTCGGAGAGCACGTCATTGCGCGCGGCCGACATGCCGAAGTCTTGGGTCATTCCGGACGATCCATCATGTTATTCGGAGGCGACGGCATGTCCCGCCCAAACCGCGAGCCCTAGGTTGTCCCCCATCGACGCAGGCCGAAACAAGCCACTTTTCGCTTCACGGGGATACGAACATGACCATCGAAACCACGAATTCACCCGCCGTCGCCATGGCTGCAGAAAAGCCGCCGATCGTCCTGGTCCACGGAGCCTTCGCCAACGCGCCGGTCTGGGGTCATGTCGCCGCCCGGCTGCGCGCTGCCGGCCACGAAGTCACCGCCGTCGACCTGCCGGGCCGCCCCGGCGCGCCGATGGAGCCCGGCAAGGTTACCCTGGACCTGCATCGCGACGCTGTGGTCAACGCCCTGCGCGTCCTGGGGCGTCCCGCCGTGCTGGTCGGCCACAGCTTCGCCGGCATCGTCGCCGCCGCCGCGGCCGAGCAGGCGCCGGAGACCGTCCGCACCCTGGTCTTCGTCGCCGCCTATCTGCCCAAGAACGGCGACTCCCTGGTGTCGCTGGCTCAGCAGGATCCGGACGCCAGGATCGGCCCCAATCTGCGCAACCGGGCGAAAGCGGTTCTTTCCCGCGAATGCCTTTGGGTGGGCTCCGATGGCTCGTCCAGACCGCGACTTCGAAGGCCTCCTTCGACAGGGCGATATCCAGACCGCTGCCGTACGACGAGCCCAGGGTGAAGATGGGTTGGAAGCTAGGCTGACTCCGGCACGTCCAGCCAGAAGGAGACGCCGTAGGGCCAGCCGGGCTTGGCGATCGAGAGCGCCCCAACATCGGCGCGATACTGCACGCGGTTGCCGGAGAAGTAGGCCGCGCTTTGCCGCAGTTCGTCCCGCAATAAGGAGGGCTCGGTGCACGCCGCGCAATCGGCCACGACGTTGTGCTTGTTCAGGCCCTCGAAATTCTGGTCTCCCAGACCGGAGGCATAAGACAGGCGCGCCAGGAAGCCGATCCCGGGAGCCGCAAAGGTCGAGGCCGCCTCCAGAACACCGTCGATATAGAGCGCCGAATAGCCTGCCCAAGCCACGCCCGTCGCCGATTGGGTTACGATGATGCTGTGCCAGTCATTCGTCTTGACCGTGGACTGACTTATCAATTCGCGAGAACTGGCCCCGGTTTTCTGGTTCCAGGACACGAAATGCAACTTTTGGCCGCGCAAATGCAGCGAGTATCCCTGCCTGTCGTCCCCGCCGCTCAGCACCATGGCGTCCTCGCTGGACTCCGGCCGGTACCAAAACGACAGGCTGGCGACTTTTTCATTGTCGGCGACGGCGGCGGTCGGCGCGCTATAGGCGATGAAGGACGTCTTGGTCGGAGAGAACCGCGCCGCGCGGCCCCGCTCGGGATCGTCGACGGAAACCACGCCCTGCGCGGTTCCGTCCTGGGCGTCGCCCGGCAGCCTTTGAGCGAGATTCTGAACCGTCAGCCCCGAACCGTAGGTCTCCTGAACCAGGGAAAACCGAACGTGCTCGCGTTGGTAGTAGTTGACGGGAACAGTCCAGTAGCCGGCGCTCGCCGGTGCGGCGACCGCAGCACTGCCGATCGCGGCGGCGATCGCCGCCCGGGTCTTCAACCAAAAGTCCCTACGCTTCTGCGACATGCCCCACCCCCAGCATCAGACCTGTCGCCACATAGGCAGGCCTTCACAACCATTATATTACATTCCGGAATTTAACTGAAAGAATTCTCAGCGGCTCTGATAAGGCCCGAACGACGCCTTCACCCGCAGCCCGGGAACCGCATCGTCCAGCACATAGACCCGATAGGTCCCGCCGCCCGGCGCCACGCGGATCACCACGTGCCCTTGCCGGCTGCGATAGAGCTGGTCGACCACGCCGCCCAGGGCCAGGCGGGTCTCGTCGGCCAGGCTGGTGGCGAAGGCGTCGCGATCGCCGGGCCATAAAGCGCGCGAGTTCAGTCGATGGACGACCTCGCCGCCCGGCTGGTCGCTGACCCAGGATTGCTGCACCACCACGCGCGGCGCCAGCTTGGCCAGGAAGGCGGCGTTGGTGGCGTCGCGATTGCCGTGGTGGTCCAAGGTCAGGGCGTCAACCTCGCCGACGACGGCTGCCACCGGCGTCTCGACGTCGAACCACGCGGCCACGCCCGGCTCGTCCAGGCCCGTCAGGTCGCCACCGCTGAAATAGTCGAAGTCGCCGTAGGTCAGCTTGATGGCCAGGCTGCGCGGGTTCTCCTGGCGCTTGCCGTCGGCATAGACCGCGACCGCCGGATCGAAGAGCTGGACAGTTCCGCTCGCGCCGTCCCAAAGCCGCTCGTTGGCCTTGATGTTGCGGACGTGGAAGCCGGGAAATGTCTGCGGATCGCGCAGCAGGCGGATCTGCGTGTCGGAGCCGACGACCAGATCCTCGCGATGATCGCCCCGCCCCGCCTGCGCCCGCAGAAAGGCGTGATAGTTGCGCAGGCCCTCGCGCTGGACCTCATCGACGACGCCCGATGCGCCCGGCGTCGGCGCGCCGCCGTCGATCACCCGGGCGATCGGGACATGCTCGGCCACCTCCGTGATCCCGGTCAGGTCATAGGCCCCGTGCGACGAGCGCGCCAGGCCGGGCCGCCAGCCGCCGAAGTGGTCGTCGTGGAAGTGGGTGATCAGCGCGTAGTCCAGCCTCGGCGCTGCGCCGCGAGGAGACGCCGCCCGGATGTAGTTGGCGATCGCCCTGCCCGGCGTCACTGCGGCCGATGGCCGTCGCGGCGCCAGCTTCAGCGCCCGCGCGCGCTTGGCGAAGCCCTCGCCGTCCAAATCGCCTGCGTCGATCAGCAAGGTCGTGCCGTCGGGCAGGATCAGGAAAGCGGCGTTGCCCCGGCCCGTGCTGATGTGGTGAATATCCAGCTCGCCGGCTTGCCAGGGCGGCAGCGGCGCGCCGGACTGCGCCTCGTGCGCGGACGCCGCCGCCCCAGCTATCGCGATGGCCCCCACCAGCCATGCGAACCCTTTGCGCCAAGGCGCCATCAGAAGCGGCCCCGGACGCCGAAGTTGAACACCGGTCCCTGCTCGAAATAGTCCCGGCTCATGCCCGGCTCGGTGTCGTAGGAATAGTAGTCGGTGCTGGTCAGGTTGATGGCGTCCAGATAGAGGCCGATCGACGGGGTGACCTGGTAGCGTAGCGAAAGATCCAACTGCCGACGCTGGTCCACATACAGCGTGTGCGGCGCGCCGCCCAGCCACAGATCGGTGCGGAACTGGTCGGCGTACTTGCCGCGATGGGTGAACGCCCCACGGATGCTGAACGGCCCTTTTTCATAGTAGGCGATGACGTTGTAGGAGAGGTCCGACTGCCCCTGCAGGGCCTGGCGGATCTCGCGGCCGCCCTGAACGGTCGTCCCTTCGCTCTCGGTCAAGGTCAGGTTGGCCAGCATGCCAAAGCCGTCGAACGGCGCGGGCAGGAAGGTGAAGGGCTGCTGGTAACTGAACTCGACGCCCTTGAGCTTGCCGCCCGCGCCGTTGACCGGCAGCGTGACCGTGAACTCGCGGCCACTGACGTTCTGCCCCGCATCGTTGATCAGGTTGGGGCCGGTGATGACCTGCTTGACGCTCGAATTGACGATGAACGACTGCATGTCCTTGTAGAACACCGTCGCCGACACCAGGCTTTCGGGCGCGAAGTACCATTCGATCGCGGCGTCGAACTGGTTGGCCCGGAACGGATCCAGTTCGGGATTGCCCTTGCTGGCTGTCAGGGTGTTGGTGCTGCCGACCGTGGTCCCCGCCGACAACTGGGTCAGGGTCGGTCGCGTGATGGCCCGGTTGGCCGAGGCCCGCGCCACCAGCTTGTCGCTCAGCGACCAGCGCAGGTTCAGACTGGGCAGGACGTCGGTATAGCGGTTCTTGACGGACACCGGCGTGTAGCTGGTTCCCACCTGCTGATAGCCTTCGGAGGTCTGGTCGGTGCGGGCGACGCGCACCCCCAGGTCGACCGCCAACGGCCGCCCGGCCAGGTCGAAGTCCCACAGCGACTGGGCGTAGCCGCTGGTCACCCTCTCGGCGACCACCCAACTGCCCCGCAGATCCGGCCCCGCGATCTGGAAGAACCTGTCGGGCAGCAGCAGCTCGCGTCCCTTGGCCAGGTCGACGACGAGGAATTCAGTGACGACACCGGCCGGCGCGCCCTTGTTGAAGTCGTCGACCGGCAGGTTGGCGTAGACCGAGCTGAACGGCACGGTGATGGTCGGCCGCGTCTCCAGGAACTGGATGTTCTGCTTCTTGCGATCCACATATTCGGCCCCGCCGCGCAGGCTGGTCAGGGCGCCACGGCCCGCCGACCAGGCCAGGTCGCCGCGCCCGCGATAGATGCGGTCTTCGCGGTTGAACGGCCGGAAGCGCGGCCGGTCGGGCGTCGTATAGGCGGCCGGGTCCATGTAGTTGAAGTCCAGCCCCTTGAACTTCGGCCACTGCGGATCGGTCAGGTCGTAGGTCCAGGTTCCGGTGTGCGTGTAGAGATAGGACCGCCGCAACTCGTCTTCCTGCGACGTGGAATAGCCCAGCGCGAACGACGCCTTGAGGTCGTCGGTGAGGCGGTAGTCGAGATCGGCCGTGGTGTGCCAGAGCTCGGAGCTGAACGTCTCCTCGATGCTCTCGACGCGCTGGGCCACGCGGGTGAACTCGCCCGCCACCGCATAGGGCACGGCCCCACCGCGCTGGATCGTCAGCCGGGTGGGGACGGTGTCGACGCCGCTGGTGCCACTGAACCCCGGCGCGCCGTCGATCGTGTGACGCTCGCCCAGTTCGTCGAACTTGGCGTACAGCACATTGACCGCCGCGTTCAGCCGGTCATTGGGCTGGTACTGGAAGCCGCCCGTGATGCCCAGCCGCTCGCGGTTGCGCAGGTCGATGCCGACGCGCGGCAGGATCGGATAGGCTGTCTCGGCCGCCAGCTTCAGCAGCCCCGCCGCATCGTTCACGGCCACGCCGTCGACGACGACGGTGGGCATGGCCCCACCTGACGCCTGCTGGCGGCGGACCAGTTCGTCCAGGCCCGAGCTGGCGCCCAGCATCTCGTATCGGAAGCCCTGGCGCGTATCGTTGCGCAGGACCGATTCCGACCAGGCCGCCGAAACGATGACGCCGAACGTCCCTTCGGCGTTGCGCCAGTTGAGCAGGCCGGAGACCCGAGGCTTGGTCTTGCCGTTGCCGAGCTTGGCGTACTGCCCGCCCACCGACAGGACGCCGCCAGTGCGATTGAGCTCCAGGGCGCTGGGCGTGCGCAGGTCGATCGTGCCGGCCAGGCCGCCTTCGGTGAGGTCGGCCGAGGGTGTCTTGGTGATCTTGGCGCCTGTGAAGAGTTCGGAGGCGAAGACATCAAAGTCGAACTCGCGCCCCGCGTTGCCGCTGGCGCCGGGCATGCCGTTCAGGGTCACCGCCACGAACTCGGACGGCAGGCCGCGCAGGCTGACCTGATTGCCCTCCCCTGTCACCGAGCGGCTGATGGTGACACCCGGAACGCGCTGCAGCGACTCCGCCACGTTCAGGTCCGGAAACTTGCCGATGTCCTCACCGAAAATGCCATCAACCACGCCGATCGCGGCGCGCTTCTGCACCAGCGCCTTGTTCAGACTGGCGCGCGCGCCGGTGACGATGACTTCGTCGACCCGGGTGGCATCCTGCGCCATCGCCGGCGCGGCGTTCAGCAAGGCCAGAAGCGACACACCTGCGGCCATGGCCCCGCGCAACCGAAGTGAACCTGAAGCCCGCATGACAAATTCCCCCTCATCGCTGTTTCGGCGGCGCACGCTGCGCCTCTGGCCGACCCCAGCGTGGGCTTCCTAACAGCGTCGAATGACGTTTAGATTACATTGCGTAACTTAAGTAACCTTCTTGACCGAGCGGACGGTCCGCGCCACTCAGATCTCTCTTGCCAGGTTCATCCCGTTGCCCCCAGCCACCGCCTCTTTCTTCTCGCTGAGCGCCACGCAGAAGCGGGTCCTTGAAACCATCTGGCGCCACGGCGCGATCTCGCGCGTCGACATCGCCAAGGCCACGGGCCTAACCGGCGCCTCGGCCACCCGGCTCGTGCGTGACCTGGAAGAACGAGGCCTCACGGTGGATCGCGTGCAGCACGACGGCGCCCGGGGACAGCCCAGCCGCCCCGTGTCCCTTGCGGCTGACGGCGCCTATGCGCTGGGCGTCAACTTCTCACATGGCTATGTCGATGTCGGCCTCATCAGCCTGGCCGGCGACATGGCGGGACACGAGCGCATTGCGCTCGCCGAGCCGACGCCGCATCAGGTCGGCGCTATCGCCGCCGAAGCGTTCGAGCGCCTGCGGCGGCGCACCGGCGTCCCGCTGAAGCGAACCGTGGGCGCCGGCTTCTCGGTGCCGGGCGATTTCATCTCGCCCAACCGCCTCAACGCCCACGCCTATTTCCCCGCCTTCGCGGATGTCGACGTGCAGGCAGTGTTCGCTGAGCACATGCCCCTGCCGGTCGTGATCGAGAACGACGCCGCCAGCGCCGCCTTGGGCGAACGCGTGCACGGCCTGGGTCGACGCTTCGATTCCTTCATGCTGGTCCATGTCGGCCACGGCATCGGCTCGGGCCTGGTTCTGGGCGGCCAGCTGCATCGCGGCTTCCACACGAACGCCGGCCTGCTGGGGGTGGCCTTCCCCATGGACCGTCCACGTCCATCCGGCCAGGACCTCTTCGCGATACTGGCGGCGGCCGGCATCGCCGCCAACGACTTCGACGTCCTCGACAGCCTTGACCTGGAGGAGCCGGCCGTGTCGTCGTGGCTGGACCGGGCCGGCGCCCAGCTGGCCGAGGGACTGGACGTGCCGGTCCGGATGATTGATCCTCAGGCGGTCATTCTCGGCGGTCGCTTGCCGCCCCGGTTCCTTGAGGCGCTCTATCAGCGCACCCCTCTCGCCAAGGTGCTCGACCGCAGCAAGCCCCTGCCCACCCCGACCTTCGCGGTCTCGGAGCTGGGCGCCTTCGCCGGCGTGATCGGCGCGGCCTCAGCCTGCTTCTTCCACACCTTCTTCGCCGCCTGAGCCGAGCCTAGCCCGGCGTCTTCCTGCGAAGGCCGCGTCCCGCCACGATCAGCATCGCCGCGCAGGCCAGACTTCCGCCGACGATGATCAGGCCCACCGCATGCGACAGAGACGCGAACGCCCGCGCGTCGTTCATCCAGGCCAGCAGCGCTCCCATGACACCACCACCGACGCCCAAGGCCAGCTTGTTGATCGCGGTATAGGCCGCCACGGCTGTGTGAATGGGATCGCGCGCGCGCCCTCGACCCAGGGCGTCGCTCAAATCCGGCAGCAGGGCCCAGGAATAGACCGTGACGCCGCTGAAGCCGGCGCCCAGGGCCAGCAACCCGGTCTCGACGACGCCCGCGGAGGGCGCGACGGCCAGGGCTGCGCCGCCCAGACCGACCACGCCGAAGGCGACCGCCGTCAAGAGGATCAGCGACAGGCGATGACCCGCCCAAGCCCAGATCGGCGCGGCGCACACGCGGCCGATCGTGAGGATCGCCAGGGCCCTTCCGGTCCAGCGGGCCGAGCCCAGGTCGGTCTCGGCGAGGAAGGCCAGGGCCTTGGTGACCAACCCGCCCAGCACCGCGCCCAGCAGCGCCACGACGGCGAGCATGGCCATCGCCCCCAGGACGCCTGGTTGCCCCCTCGACGGCCGAGGAAGCGACGCGCCTCTTAACCTGGCCATCACCGGCGCATAGGCGACCATCGCGCCGCCCGCGACGACGGCCGCGATGACCGCCAGCCGCTCGAGCCCGCGTCCCTCACCTCCGACGAGCCAGGCCGCAAGGCCGGCCACGGCGAAGGACGCAGCGGCCCCCGTCAGGAAGCGGACGGTCGACACCGTTACGGCCGCCTCCCCGTTGGCGGGTCGCAAGCGCTTCACCAGGGCGTTGTGCGGCACGTCGTATACCGCGTAGGCAAACCGAAACACGAAGGCCGCGGCCACGGCGACCGGCGGCCAGCCGGGCGTCAGGCTGATCGCGAAGGCCGCCGACGACAGGATGGCGGCCGCGGCCAGGACGCGCGGACCCGGCGAGCCATATCGATCGATCAACCAACCGACGGCGACGTCGCACGCCGCGCTGCACAGCATGACCACCAGGAAGACGCCCCCGGCAACGGCGTCCGGCAGTCCAGCGACGCGCATCAGAGCGTAGAGCGCATAAAGATCCGCTACCACCCACACGACGGTGCGGCCGAAGTGCGAGGCGCCAAATCCGATTACCCCCACCAAACCGCGACCAACTTCGCCCATCAGGCGAGACTACAGGTCGGAGCTGGCAGTTTTGTGATCTTCCACTGTGACGATCCGGCTGTGAACGCGAGTTTCGCCCCCTTTCCAGAATCCACAGGGGTCGTTTGCGCCGTGAGCGGACGTTGGCGCCACTCCGGGATCCGGACATTCCGTATTCGGCGCTGAAGGCGACCTCCGATCATCGCATTCGTGCACGAGAAACGCATCTGCGGTGACGCTGGCCAGAACGTATCTTTATCCGTTCGCCCAAACCGAACTCAATTCCCGATAGGCGCCACCGAAGTAAACGAGCGGCGCCCCTGGCTGGTCTCGCAGGCTCTCCACTCGCCCCACCACCAGCTTGTGATCGCCAGCAGGGTAGAAGTCGACGACTTTGACCACGACGGATGCCAGGCAGCCCTCTATCAACGGCACGCCTTCGCATATCCGGAATGGCGTAGGTAGCGCCGCCCGCGGACGCCCGCCGAACTGATCGCTAAGGTGATGTTGGTCGCAGGCCAGGAAATTGATGCCGTAACGACCACCTAGCGACAGCGCCTGCAGAAAGCGCGACGTGTTGCGGATTGAGACCAGCACCAGCGGCGGATCCAGTGACACAGAGGCGAAGGCGTTCGCCGTCAGCCCGGCGGGCCGGCCTTCGACGACGTAGCTGATCACAGTGACGCCGGTGGCGAACTTGCCCATCACGTCTCGAAATCTTCGCGGTTCAATGAAGTCCCCAGCGCCCTCGATTGCGCTGTCCCGCGCACTACTTTCTGGCTCGATGTCCATTCCTACCCCGCTATTATGCGCAACCGACGAAGCTGGATGTTATTGACTCACGCACCATAAAAGAAGAGTGTTTCTGCACGCCGACACCATGGCCGCCCAACAAGGACGCGGCGCGAAGCAGGGAGGAACACCGATGACCTACGCCAACGGACGCATCATCCACGATGCCGACAGCCACACGATGGAGACGGCCGACTGGCTCGCGCCGTACCTGGAGGGCGAGCACCTGGAAAAGCTGGGCTCGCTCTATTCCAAGCGCGACGCGGGTGTGGCGATCGTCAAGCAGATCGACTTGGCCAAGTCCCGCAAGACCAATCCCGAAGCCGCCGCCGAGGCCGCCGCCAACCCGATCGCCGGCCCCAAGGGCTGGTTGGGCTATGGCGCCTTCGACACCGACGAGCGGATCGAGGCCCTGAACTGGCTGGGCTTCGGCAGCCAGCTGGTTTTCCCGACCTTTGGCCTCGGCGCGATCACTAAGGCCAAGGACGAGGAGACCATGTACGTCGCCGCCCAGGCGCTGAACCGCGCTCAGTGCGCCTTCTGCGCGGTGGACCCGCGCCTAGTCGCCGTAGCCTTCGTGCCGCTAGACAATCCGCTGCGGGCCATGGCCGAGCTGGACGCGGCCCTGGAGATGGGCGCCGGCGCGATCATGATCTCGGCGGCCCCGGCCGGCGATCGTTCGCCTGGCCACCCGGACTTGGATCCGTTCTGGCGCCGCCTGCAGGAGCGGGACATTCCGTTCATGCTGCACATCGGTCCGGGCACGCGCACCCAGCCCAAGCCGTTCCACAACAACGGCCGCGAACGCGCGCCCGACCTGCACGGCGGCGGCGAGAACCTGCGCTTCGCCGACTACATGTGCTTGTGGTACGCGCCGCAGGAGTTCCTAACGGCGATGATCTATGACGGCGTCTTCCAGCGCTTCCCCGACCTGCGCGGCGGCGTGATCGAAAGCGGCGCCGGCTGGGTGCCGGACTTCCTGCGCCAGCTGGACCTGTCCTACGCCTCGTTCAAGCGGACCGATCCCTACCTGCGGCAGCTGGACCTCAAGCCGTCGGAATACATCCGCCGCGCCGTGAAGTTCACGCCGTTCCCCGGCGAGGATGTCGGCCTGATGATCCGCGACGCCGGGCCGGAGCTTTTCCTGTTCTCCAGCGACTATCCGCACCCCGAAGGCACGAAGGATCCGCTGGGCAAGTTCCAGAAGACCCTCGACGGCATCGAGGAGCCCGCGCTCGACGCGTTCTACCGCCGCAACTACGAAGTGATGATGGGCATGCCCGACAGCGCCGCGGCGACCATCGCCGCCGAATAGGCCCGGCGGCCGCGTGGCGCAAGGGCGTCGCGCGGTCGATCGGTTGCCATCGCCGCGGCCATGGGCCAAGCATGGCCCCATGCCCGGCCCATCCGCATCCTCGAAACACTCCCGCGAGTCCCTGTACGACCTCGTCTGGTCAAGACCGCTGGCCGGCGCCGCGACTGAGGTGGGGCTCAGCGCCAACGGCTTGGCCAAGCTGTGCGATCGGCTGATGATCCCACGCCCCTCGCGGACCTATTGGACCCGCGTCGGCCGAGCCAAGGGCGAACCGCGCCCGCCGCTGCCGCCCGCGCCAAGCCAAACGGCCGCCGAGATCGTGGTCGGGTCTGACCATTTCGTCGCCCGCCGCGCCCGCACCCGCCTCTCGCCCGAAGATCGCCGCGACCAACTGATGGATACAGCGATCCAGATCGCCCTGACCGAAGGCCTGGCCGAGGTCACGCTCAAGCGGATCGCCCGCGAGGGCGGGATCAGCGAGGCCCAGGCGCACAACTGCTTCTCGGGTCGCGCCGACCTGCTGCAATCGCTGACCCGGCGCGAGCTGAACGCTCTGGAGCAGCGCCGCCAGCTGCAAATCGCGCGCGGCGAGGACAACCTGACCCGCGTGATCCTGTCGACGCTGGGCTACTTCCACGAATCCGTCGAACGCGGCCCGATCCTGCAGATCCTGCTGCGCGATCCGGAAGTACGTGAAGGCCTGCGGGACGAACGCCAGCAAGCGGCCGAGGAGGCCCTGGAGCCGATCTTGAACTCGATGTCGGAGCGCTATGGGATGAGTCGATCGGTCGCCTACGGCTCGACGGCGGTCCTGACCGCCCTAAGTCGCCGAGCCGGCGGCCTGCTGGCTTCCGGACGCACCAGCCTGGAAGTCGCCGAGCGGCTGTGCCTGCCGATGATCATCGCCGGCACACTCAGCAACGCGGCCTTCGGCGGCCAGCCCCTGGTCCAGACCTAGGCAGGACGGGACTTTCCACCTCGCGGGCGTACGGCGTCGATGCTGCTGGCCAAGAGACGGTCGCACAGTTCGTGGGCGCTTTCGAGATCCAGGGCTTTCTCGAACACCAGGCGCCCGGCCTCTTCGGGAATGGCCACCAGAAGCTCCAGAAGCACCAGCGCCTCGTGCGCACCCAGGCGCAGGTCCCGCCGAGCCGAACGCGCCAACCGGCCCAGCAGGACGACGTGAGGCCGCAGGCCTTCGCCGGCGACGGGGAGATCACGCACGCTGATGTGGACGATCGGGCCGTGACGGGCGATGTGGTCGAGATAGATCCGCGCGCAGCCCAGGGCCCGATGGCCGAACTCGCCGGATGCCGCCGCCGCCGTCGCGCCAGCCTCCGCCAGCCAGGTCATGTGACGGTCGAGCACCGCCTCGGCCAGACGATCAGGATCGGGGAAGTAGGCATAGACCAGGGCTCGGCTGGCCCCCATCAGGTCGCCGACCTTTTTCATCGAGATCGGCAGGGCCCCCGCTTCCACGACGAGCCGGTCGGCCACATCCAGGATCTGAGTGATGCGCGCCGGGGCGCTCTTGCAACTCTTGGGGTCACCCTGGGCTTCCATGGCGCCGATGTTGTCGTCAGCGCCGTGTTTGTCAAACCCGCCCGCCCCGCCTCGACGGAACGCCGTACCATCCGCGCCATAACGCGACGCTATTAGTTTGTATGTAAACTCTCTTGACGCCCTTGGAGCCATACCATCTATTCGATTTCAAGGCCGCGCTCCGAGCGCAATAAGGCCAAGAGGGAGGTAGCCATGGTCGAATCTTCGCGAAATCCACCTGTTCAGCGGCGCAGCTTTATTGGCGTTCGCGTCACTTTTTGGGACAGCACACGCGCAAATCCCGGTGCGCGGATCCTCCTCGCCGCCCGAGACGGCCCAGGTCGACGAGATCATCGTCACCGCCACCCGTCGCGAGCAGGCGCTGTCGGACGTGCCACTGTCGATCTCGGCCGTAGGCGCGCAGGCCCTGCGCAATTCGGGCGCCACCGATGTGCGCGCCCTGAACCAGCTGAACCCGTCGCTGCTGATTTCGTCGACCGGCTCGGAATCGAACACCTCGGCCCGCATCCGCGGCGTCGGCACCGTAGGCGACAACGCCGGCCTGGAAAGCTCGGTGGCCATCTTCATCGATGGCGTCTACCGCTCGCGCACCGGCGTGGGCCTCAACGAACTGGGCGAGATTGAGCGCGTCGAGGTGCTGCGCGGGCCGCAGGGCACGCTGTTCGGCCGCAACGCCTCGGCCGGCCTGCTGCACATCATCACCAAGAAGCCGGAATTCACGCCCCACGCCTACGGCTATGTGACCGTCGGCAACTACCGATATCGGCGCGCCGAAGGCGGCGTCACCGGCCCGATCAGCCAGACCCTCGCCGGCAAGATCGAGGGCGTGGTCGAGAAGCGCGACGGCTTCTACGACGACGTCAACAGCGGCGCCGACATCAACAACCGCAACCGCTACTTCGTCCGTGGCCAGCTGCTGTGGGAACCGACCGACAACTTCTCGGCCCGACTGATCGGCGACTTCTCCCGCCGCGGCAAATCCTGCTGCGGCGCGGTCTTCGCCACCGACAAGCTGTCACCGGGCAATTCGGCGGCGCTGGATCCCAATATCAACGCCGCGATCCGGGTCCTGACCCTGGTGGCGCCGGCGACCGTCGCCCAGCTCTATCCCTCGCTGGCCGATCCCTATGCTCGCAAGATGGCCGCCTCGCCCGGCACCTCCTTCGCCGGCGTGACCAAGGACAAGGGCGCGTCGCTGGAAATGAACTGGAAGCTCGGCGGGTCGGAGCTGACCTCGATCACGGCTTATCGCGACTATTCCAACGCCCAGGGCGCCGACGCCGAGTACAATCTCGTCGACATCCTGCACATCGACCGCGATGGCTCGGCGCGCATCTTCAAGACCTTCTCGCAGGAGCTTCGCCTGCAGGGCGACGCCTTTGACAGCAAGCTCGACTGGCTGATCGGCGGCTTCTATTCGCGCGAGAAGCTGTCGGCCGCGAGCACGCTGAAGTTCGGCGCGGAGTACGGCCCGTTCGCCTCGTGCCTGATCGTCAACGGCATCAACCGCGCGCTGGTGGCCGCCGACAGCGCCGGCTGCCTGACACCCACGGGCCGGGCTGCCTTGGGCGGAGCGACGTCGCCCACCGTCCGCGCCCTGGACCTGCTCTATTCGATCGCCAACATGGGGGACGATGGCACGGTCTATCGCCAGACCAGCAAGAGCGCGGCGATCTTCACGCACAACATCATCCACCTGACCCCGACGGTCGATCTGACCCTGGGCGCCCGCTACACGCACGAAAAGAAGGACTTCTCGGCGTCCTTCCGCAACACCAACACCGTCTGCCCGCAGGTCCGCGCCCTGCCGGAAGTCAGCCCCGGCATCGTCACCTTAGCCTGCCAGGGCAATTCGACGTCCGAACTGAACGCCTTGGCCCTGGTCGACAGCAAGAAGGAAAGCGAAGTCACCGGCACGGCGGTGCTGTCCTGGAAGCCCGCGGCGCCCCTGCTGGTCTATGGCGGTTATTCAAAGGGCTACAAGGCCGGGGGCTTCAACCTGGATCGCTCGGCGCTCGGCCCGTCCACCCAAGTCATGACCAACGCCTCGGTCGCCAACCTGGAGTTCGACCCTGAAAACGTCGACGCCTTCGAGATCGGCGCCAAGTACAGCAAGGGCGGCCTGTCGCTCAGCGCCTCGGCCTTCTACCAGCGGTTCGACAACTTCCAGCTCAATACGTTCGACGGGACGGTCTACATCGTCGCCACCATCAACGGCTGCGGGACGGGCCTGAACGGCGCCGATCGCGACGCCAGCGCCACGACGGGGACCTGCTCGCCGGGCGACGTCAAGGCGGGCGTCGTGGCCCAGGGCGTCGAGCTGGAAGCCGCCTGGCGCCCGTTCCGCGAACTCAGCCTGTCGTCGGCCTTCACCTATACCGACACCGCCTATGCCGACGACCTGGTCGGCGACGCGAAAGGCTCCCCACTCAGCCCGTCGCTCTCGCGCCTTCCGGGCAAGCAGATGTCGAACGCTCCCCGCAACGTCATGACCAATGCGATTACCTGGACGCCGCGCCTCGGGTCGTCGGGCCTGACCGGCCTCGCTTACGTCAACGCCCGCACCAGCAGCCGCTACAACACCGGCTCGAACCTCTCGCCCAACAAGGTCCAGCAAGGCTTCACCGTAGTAAACGCCCGCCTTGGCGTGCGCGGACCCGACGAGGCGTGGGCGGTCGAGCTTTGGGCCCAGAACCTGCTGAACAAGGACTACGCCCAGGTGATCTTCGACAGCGCCTTCCAGGGTTCCTACACCGCCTATCTCGGCGATCCGCGCACCTACGGCCTGACCGTCCGGGCGCGCTTCTAACCCTTCCCCTCTCCGACCTCGGGGATCACTGGACCTCGCCGCGAAAGCGGCGGGGTCTTTTTTCGGAGGCAACAGAGCGGCTAGGCCTGGGCGGCGCGCTGCTTGAGCGCGGCGTAGTCGAGCTTGCCGTTCGGGCCTCGACCCAAGCTCGCCGCGACCAAGATCCGACGCGGAACCTTGTAGCCCGCCAGCCGCCCGCGCACGTGGTCGCGCAGCACGGCCTCGACCCCGCCGGGCGCATCGGGACCCAACTCCACCAGCGCCACGATACGCTCGCCGAAGCGTCGATCCGGTAGACCGACGACGGCCGCGTCGCGCACCGCCGGATGGGCCTTCAGCGCCTCCTCGACCTCTTCGGGAAAGACCTTCTCGCCGCCGGTGTTGATGCACTGCGAGCCACGGCCCAGCAGGCGGATCGCCCCGTCGGCCTCGACTAGGGCCCAGTCGCCGGGGACCGCCCAGCGGCGATCCTCGATGACCGGGAAGGTCCGCGCCGACTTCTCCGGATCCTTGTAGTAGCCGGCGGGACCGTAACCCGCCAAGGCGATCAGGCCGCGCTCACCGGAGCCCGGGACCACGCGCCGTCCGTCCTCGGCGAACACCGCGCAGTCGGGCCCGACCGCGAAACGGCCGACCTCGACCGTTCCGGCCGCGCTCATCACCGACTGGCCCACGCCCATCGCCTCGGACGACGAATAGCTGTCGATCATCTGGACCTGGGGAAGATGGGCCAACAACGCCTGCTTGGCCTCCGTCCGCCACATCGCGCCGGAAGAGGTGATCGCCGTTAGATGCGAGAGCTCCCAGCGGCCGGGATGAGCGTCCAAGGCCTCCAGCATCGGCAGGGCGAAGGACTGGCCGGCGATGGTGATCCGCGTCGCGCGGTCGCGCTCGGCCACGCTCCACAACTGCTCGGCGTCAAAGCCGCCGGCCTCGGGCAGGATGACGGTCCCGCCAGCATTCAGGGCGCTGAGCGCGGCGATCAGGCCAGTGCCATGCATCAACGGGCACGGGATCAGCGACCGGACACGCTCGGCCTGCGCCGCCGCGCGTGGCCCCGCCTCGACAGGGCTCTCCATCGGGCCAATTCCCAGGGCCGGGTTGGCGCCGTAGCGCCCTCGCGCCATCAGGTCGCCCTGGCGCCACATCACGCCCTTGGGCATGCCCGTGGTGCCGCCGGTGTAGAGCAGGAAAAGATCTTCTCCGCTGCGTCCCCAAGGGGCCATGACCGGCGCGCGAGCGGCCGGCGTCGCGACGATCTCCGCGTATGAGCGCGTCCAGGATGGGACGGCTACGTCGGCCCTGGCGACTCCGATCCAGCGCTTAATCGCTCCGAACCGGGCGTACAGCGGCTCCAGAACATTGGCGAAGCTCGCCTCGAAAATCACAGCCTCGGCATCGGCGTTGTCGAGCAGATAGGCGACCTCGTCGGCGCCATAGCGGTAGTTGACATTGAACGGCGCCAGCCCGGCCTTGAACGCGGCGAAATAAGCCACGAGATATTCGGCGCGGTTGGTCATGTAGACCGCGGCCTTGGCCTGATGCCCGAGGCCCGCCGCCAGCAGGTCGGCGGCCAGGGCGTCAGCGGCCGCATCGAACGCGCGCCAGGTCATCACGGCGTCGCCCTGCACGATCGCTTCGGCGTCGGGGATCAGGCGAGCGACGGACTCCCAGGTGTTGGCGTAGGTCCAGGCCTCCCGCGAGGCGTCAACCATGGGCGAGCGCCGCCTTGCCAAAGGCGATCAGCTCCAGCGGGTGGCCGTCCGGATCCGTCACGATCGCTAGGCGACTGGCCTGGATATCCAACGGCGCGACCTTGCTTGATCCGCCGGCCGCCAAGACACGGGCATGGACCGCATCGACGTCGGACACCTTTAGGCCGATCGGTCCGCGAGCGTTGCCCAGGTCCAGCGCCCGGCCGTCCCGCCAGCGGCACAGGACGAGACTACCGCCCTTTACGCCCTCGCCCGGCCGCAGGATCAGCTCATCGAACGCCTCGGTGGCGAACCTTCCGCCCGCCACGAAGCCCAGGCTCTCGGCGTAGAAGGCGGCCGAGCGGTCCAGGTCGGCGACGAACATCTTCAGGAAGGTCTGCGCCGCGCTCATGCGCCGGCCGCCTGAGCCAGGGCCGTCGCTTCGACCGTCGAGAGACCAGCCCTATCCTCGGCCGCCGCGCCATCGCGCTCGGCGAGGATCCGCACGTTCTCGGCATGCTGTTCGCGAGTGATCCGATAGCCCAGCAGGCAGGCCATGCCGACTCCGTAGAGCACGACCAGACTTGGGGCGTAGACCAGCACCAGATTGGTCACGACCTGCGGATCGACCTGGCCAGGGCGTGCGCCCTTGGGGAAGTGAACCACGGACAACAGCAGTCCCGCGACGAAGACGCCCAGGCCCGACACGCACTTCTGGACGATGCTGTTGGCGGCGAAGAACAGGCCCTCTGCCCGGCGGCCGGTCTTGACCGCGCTGTCCTCGATCACGTCCGACAGCATGGCGGTGATCAGCACCACCGAGATCACGCCGCAGGTCCAGTACAGCGTCTGGATGGCCAGCAGGGTCGGCGCCAGCGACGGCGAGCCGTTCTCCGGGAACCAGCCGGCCATGCGAAGGCCGAACGGCAGCAGGCCTAGTGCGACCGTCACAGCCAGCAACAGGATCGCCGCCCGCCTCTTGCCCAGCCATTTCGACAGGCGCGGCGCCAGCGGCAGGGCCAGCAGCGAGCCGATCAATGCGTCCAGCGCCAGGAAAGCGATCTGGCCCGACGACAGCCGCCACCAGTAGGTCGCGAAATACAGGGCCAAGGCGCTGACCACGCCCGTGCCGGTGAACTTGATGACGCCATAGCCCATCAGGGCCAGGAACGAGCGGTGACCCAAGGTCTCGCGCATCTCCTTGACCAGTACGATCAGCGAACGTCGGGGACGGTCCGCTGGCTTCCGGAAAGTCGGGATGCGCGAATGGGTGCCGGCCGCCGAGACCAGGATCGACAACGCCATGACGACGGCGGCCGTCATGGCGTAGCGCCACCAGCCGTCCGGATTGAGCAGACCGGTCGGATAGCCGGGCGCGGGCGCCAGAAACACCTTCAGCGTAACGATATAAAGGATCGAGCCGCCGACGATGGCGAACATGTAGCGATAGGCCATGATCGAGGTGCGCTCGTCATAGTCGGTGCTGAGCTCCGGGCCGAGCGCCGAACTGGGGATCTCGTAGAGCGCGATGAAGCTGCGGACCAGGATCGAGACCACGACGATGTAGCCGAACAGCGCCGGCTGCGACCAGTTCTCGGGCGGCATGAACAGCAGCAGGAAGCTGCCGGCCGTTGGCAAGGCAGAAGCATACATGAACGGGTGTCGCCGACCCCAGCGCGACCTCAACCCATCCGACACCTGCCCGATCACGGGGTCCAGCAGGGAGTCCGCCACCAGCGCCAGCAGGATCGCGCCGGCCACCAGGCTCGCCGAAAGCCCGACCACTTGGTTGTAGTAGATCAGCAGAAACGACTTGAACGCGCCATCCTTGGCTCCATAGGCGATAGAGCCGAGGCCGTAGAAGAGCTTGGTGGAAATCGGGAGACGACCGGCTAAGCCACGCCCAGGGGCCGACGTCTTCGCGTGAGCGCGAGCATGCTGATCCATGGCGTCCTCCCTGACCCTTACGGTCGATTAGCGAGGAAGCTGATCGTTTATGGTGCGCTCGTCAATTTGTATTGGCCTTTAGAGACGGGAAACTTACGCAGATGCCCGCCCTTCGACTGAATCCTATTGGATTGGAAGGCAGGCTTGAAAGCCGATAACTACGCGCACACTGTTGTACTCCAGAGGCTCCAAGGAATGACAATGGCCATAACGCGGCCGCGAGTCTCAACCGCTCTGGAACGCCGCTGCGGTAACCTCCGTGTCGCGCCATGGCGAGCCATTGGTCCGCGACGCCTTAGCCATCGCACGTCGCCCGCTTTCCAGGTTTCGTCTGCGTGATTCGTCGCCGCCTCATGCGCGCCTGGAGCGCGGCGGCTTGCCCCCCGTTTGAAGAGCGCGTTCGAGATTCGCGATGAGGCCGCGTGGCGTTCGTCTGGGATCGCGCACGGCGATGGCATCGGTAAGCCCAGGCGGAGCGGCCTTCGAGTGCATCGGGCAGCCATCTCAAGCGAGCGCGATGGATCGCGCCCGCTTGCGACTGGCGCTGTTCGCTCGCGGCGGCCAGCTTGAATTTCAGCATAAATTATCATATTTGACTAATATCACGTCTAATTCATCCATATCTGAGGTGTTAGGTGAGTTCGCTCAAAACCAAATCGGCGCTCGAGCGGCTCGGATTGGACATCCGGGGCGCGCGGCTGCGGCGCGGCATGGCGGTCAGCGACCTGGCGGCGCGCGCTGGAGCCTCGCCAAGCACCCTGACGCGCCTGGAGCGGGGCGAGGCGGGCGTCGCCGTTGGGACGCTTGTCGATGTGCTCGTGGTCCTGGGGCTGGCCGACAAGCTCGGCGACCTTTTCGACGTCCGCAACGATAACCTGGGCTTGGCGCTCACCGAGGAGCGTCTGCCTCGCCGCGGGCGGACCTTCGCCACCATCGTCCGCCGGCAGATGGCGGCGTCGCGCAAGCAGACCGCCCAGTCCGTTTCGTCCGAGGCCGGCCAGGACAAATCGAAAGCGGCCAGCGTCGTCGATCCTGACGGCGTCGGCTTCTGATGGCGACCTTCTTCGCGCAAGTCGCGCTCGGTGAGGGCCTCCTGCGCGTCGGCCAGTTGCGCTTTACCCAGGCCGCCGCGCGCCAGCACTCGACCTTCGCCTATGACGCAGGCTGGACCGAGGATCCGCGCGGCTTTCCCATCCAGCCCGACAGGCCCCTCGACGGCGGACCGTTTCACCACGCCGGGCAACCTGGCGCCATGCGCGAAGCGCTGGCCGGGGCCTTCTCCGACGCCGCGCCCGACAGCTGGGGCCGGCGGCTGCTGGAGCGCACCTATGGGGCGGGGCTTTCGGAGTTTCAGTACCTGACGCTCGCCGACGACACCTGCCGGCAGGGGGCGCTGCGCTTCCTCGACGAGAACGGCGAGGTGATCCGGCGCGGAGCCGCCGACGCCGTGCCGCGCCTCGTCGACCTCGAGGAGATCACCGCCTTGGCTCGCGCCTATGAGCAGGGCGGAGACATCTCGCCCGAGGCGATGCAGCGGCTCGCCGGCGCCGGTGGTTCAGGCGGGGCCCGCCCCAAGGCCAATGTCCAGGAAGGCCAAGCCCTTTGGCTGGCGAAGTTCACGTCTGTCGCCGACCAGGCGCCGGTCGAGCAGGTGGAAGTGGCCACGCTGAGGCTGGCCCGGGCATGCGGGATCCGCACGCCCGAGGTTCGCCTGGAACTGGCCGAGACGCCCTTCCCGGTCGCCCTGGTGCAGAGGTTCGACCGCCGCGGCAAAGCGCGGATCCCTTACATCTCCGCACGCACCGCCCTTGGAAAGACGGGCGGCGCCCTGGGGTCCTACACGGAGATCATCGACTTCATCCGCGCGTCCGGCCACGACGCGCCCGCGGATTTTCGCGAACTCTATCGCCGGCTCGTTTTCACGATCCTGGTGTCCAACAAGGACGACCATCTCCAGAACCACGGCTTCCTCTATGTCGGCGCGCAGCGGTGGGCGCTGTCGCCTGTGTTCGACGTCAATCCGGCCCCGGACCGCAACCCGCACCTGGAGACGGCCATCATGGAGGGCGGGCCGCACGACCGGTCCATCACACTGGCCCTGGAGGCCTGCGAGTTCTTCGAAATCCCTGAAGCCGAGGCGCGGGAGATCATCGCCACGGCAGCCCGGACGATCGCGCGCGACTGGCGCGAGGAGCTTCGCCGCGTCGGCGTCACCGGCGATCGCGCTCGGCAGTATGAAGCGGCCTTCGAAAACGATCAGAGCGAAACTGCCCTGAGCTACTAGTTGTCATATCTGACCCAAAAATAGCTATTAAACGTCATATATGATATATTGCGCGACCCCGTCGCGATGAGGCGGACGCCCGCGCTCAGCTCCTGGCGCTGAGTAACGCGGGCCGGGATCTCGCGCCTCGGCTCTCGGCGCTCGCCGATCAGAACGACGCGGAGTTCTTCGACCATCTGACGCAAACCGAGCGCGAGACGGTCGAGCGGGTGCTGAGAGACATCGTCGAGCGACGCGGTCTCAAGATCATTCCCACGACCTGACCTCTCAACATCAAAATAGCCGAAAAGGAACGCGCCCATGGACGCGCGAATGAAGACGCTTGCCCAGACCTGCCTCAAGGCGGCCGAGACGGGCGCCATGACGTTCCCTCGGATCGTCGGCGCCCTGAGCGAAGGCGGTTTCGAGAGCTACATCGTCGACTACCGGGATCGACGACGTACGAGAGCACGTAGCGCATGTCGCGACGAATGGCGAGAAAGGCTATTTCGCGCCCATGCTGGGGGGAAACTGGGGGGGGAAGCGCCCAAAATCCGCATGAAATCGAAAAGTCGATTTCGCCGTATCGCTTCGATTTTACTGAAGAAGGAGGATGGTGGACGCGACAGGGATTGAACCTGTGACCCCTACGATGTCAACGTAGTGCTCTCCCGCTGAGCTACGCGTCCGCCGAAGCGATCCGAAGCGTCTCCGTGAAGACGTCCCGGCCGGGAAGGTGTGGGGGTATAGCGGCGGCTTGGCCGGTACGCAAGCCGCCCCGAAAACTTTTAGCGAAACTTTTTGAAGGCCCTATGCGGCCATCATCTTTTCCACCTCGGCGACCAGATCGCGCAGGTGGACCGGCTTGGACAGAACCTTGGCGCCGGCCGGCGCGCGGTCTTGGGCCGAGAGGGCGACGGCGGCGAAGCCGGTGATGAACATGATGCGCAGGCTGGGGTCGCGGGCGGCGGCCTGACGGGCCACCTCGATGCCGTCCATGCCCGGCATGACGATGTCGGTCAGCAGCAGGTCCCAGGGATGTTCCAGGTGCTGGACGGCTTCCTCGCCATCCGCGCAGGCCTGGACTTCGAAGCCGGCGCGTTCCAGCGCCCGCGCCAGGAAGCCGCGGAGGGAATCATCGTCTTCGGCGAGAAGGATGCGGGCCATGAGGTCACGTTCCAGGGAAAGTCGTCGATCGGAAGCGATCACCTTAGCGCGATGAGCGTAAATCGGGGATGAACCTAAGTGTCGCGGGCTGTGGACGAACCGCCGTCGCGCTGTTTGTCGTTTGACCCGGCGCGGTCGGGCTTCGATGATGCGAGGCATGAGCGCTTGGCGGCCCCTCTCGGCGGACGACGTCCCAAAGGACGGGGGAATGACCGCGCCTCTTGAGACGTTCGGCGGCCCGGCGTTCGAAGTGACGCGCGCCGCCCCGGCCGGGGCCGCCCCGCCCACGGCCCTGGTGTTCGCCTCGCCCCATTCGGGCGGGATCTATCCGGAAGACATGATCGCCGCCGCCCGCCTGCCGCTCGAGACGCTGCGCGCCTCGGAGGACGCCTTCGTCGATCGGATCATCGGCGGCGCGCCGACCCTGGGGGCCAGCGTCATCCGCGCCCGCTTCGCCCGCGCCTATGTCGATCTCAATCGCGAACCGTGGGAGCTGGACCCCTCGATGTTCGCCGAGACCCTGCCCGACTACGCCCACGGCCGCTCGGCCCGGGTGGCGGCGGGGCTGGGCACGATTCCCCGCATCGCCGGCGAGGGCCGGCCGATCTACGCCCGCAAGCTGACCTTCGCCGAGGCCAGGGCGCGGGTGGAGCTGACCCACCGCCCCTATCACGACGCCCTGGACCGCCAACTGGCGGCGGCGCGCGCGGCGCACGGGGCGGCGATCCTGATCGACTGGCACTCGATGCCGGCGGCGGCCGCGCACGGCCAGCGGGCCCGCAACGGGGGGCCGTGCGACATCGTGCTGGGCGACCGCTTCGGCGCGGCCTGCTCCCCAAGCTGACTGGCCTGGTCGAGCGCGAGCTGGAGACCCTGGGCTACCGCGTCGTCCGCAACGCCCCCTATGCGGGCGGCTACACCACCGAGCACTACGGTCGCCCGGCCCGCCGCACCCACGCCCTGCAGATCGAGATCAACCGCGCGCTCTATATGAACGAGACAACCCGCGAGCCGACCGAGGGCCTGGCGCGACTCACGGCCGACGCCGAGTCGCTGACCCGGGCGCTGGCGCGGTTGGATCTGGCGGAGCTGCGTTAAGGCGGGAAGGGCCACGGCGTCCGACCCTCGAATTTGATCCGAACCTATCGCTCGACACGCGTTGTCATCGATCAAAGACGCCCGCGGCCGCTCGGACCAAAAAAAAGCCCGGCGAAACCGCCGGGCCAGTTCATTAGGGAGGAAACGCCCAGGAAGGGCAGAAGCGGCAGCGCCGCCTCACAGGAATGTTTATAGGGTGCGGCGCAAAAACAGGCAAGTAAAAAAGTCGGCGTTAATGTCGATTTTTTGACAGGAGTATCGCGCAACCCGTTGTGGGATAAGGATCGCGGAACGGCGCTATTTGGAACTGCCTTATTTTTGGGCATGTTGCGGCGCACAATTTGTTGCGTTTGAAACGGTCTCTGGCGAGAACACCTCGCAAACCCAAGCCTCATAAGGCTTTGTTGATGACACCGGTTACCTGCGACAAGTCTTTCCGAGCGTCAGGGGTGGATAAATCGGCCGCAGTCGCGTAAAAGCCGCGCGCCTGACGCGTAGAGCGTCATCTCCTATTCCTCCCGAAAGTCCGTCCGTTCCCATGTCCATGCGAAATATCGCCATCATCGCGCACGTCGATCATGGCAAGACCACCCTCGTCGACCAGCTGCTGGCCCAGTCGGGCGTCTTCCGCGCCAATGAAGCCACCACCGAGCGCGCCATGGACTCCAACGACCAGGAGCGCGAGCGCGGCATCACCATTCTGGCCAAGTGCACCAGCGTGCTGTGGAACGGTGAAGCGGGCGAAACCCGCATCAACATCATCGACACCCCCGGCCACGCCGACTTCGGCGGCGAAGTCGAACGTATCCTGGGCATGGTGGACGGCTGCGTCCTGCTGGTCGACGCCGAGGAAGGCGTCATGCCGCAGACCAAGTTCGTGCTGACCAAGGCGCTGAAGATGGGCCTGAAGCCGATCCTCTGCATCAATAAGGTCGACCGCGCCCACGCCGATCCGGACCGCGTCCACAACGCCGCCTTCGACCTGTTCGCCGCCATCGGCGCCACGGACGAGCAACTGGACTTCCCGCACATCTACGCCTCGGGCCGCGCCGGCTGGGCCACGCTCGACATGAACGTGCCCAACGACAACCTGGCCCCGCTGTTCGACCTGATCGTCCGCCACGTGCCGGAGCCGAAGCAGATCGCCAAGACCGACGAGCCGTTCCAGATCCTGAACGTGCTGATCGAAAGCGACCCGTTCCTGGGCCGCCTGCTGACCGGCCGTATCGAGAGCGGCAAGGCCATCCCGGGCATGGCCATCAAGGCCCTGGATCGCAACGGCAAGGAAATCGAGCGCGGCCGCATCACCAAGGTGCTGGCCTTCCGCGGCCTGAAGCGTTCGCCGGTCGACGAAGGCGCCGAAGCCGGTGACATCGTCGCCATCGCCGGCATGTCGAAGGCCACCGTCGCCGACACCCTGTGCGCCCTGGAAGTGACCGAGGCCCTGCCGGCCCAGCCGATCGATCCGCCGACCATCTCGATGACGGTCTCGGTCAATGACAGCCCGCTGGCCGGCCGCGAAGGCGACAAGGTCCAGAGCCGCGTGATCCGCGACCGCCTGCTGAAGGAAGCCGAATCGAACGTGGCCATCAAGGTCACCGAGACGGCCGAAGGCGACGCCTATGAAGTGTCGGGCCGGGGCGAACTGCAGCTGGGCGTCCTGATCGAGAACATGCGCCGCGAAGGCTTCGAGGTGTCGATCAGCCGTCCGCGCGTCGTGTTCCAGACCGATCCGGAAACCGGCAAGCGCCTGGAGCCGATGGAAGACGTCATGATCGACGTCGACGACGAATTCTCGGGCATCGTCATCGAGAAGCTGTCGCTGCGGAAGGCCGAGCTGAAGGACATGGGCCCGTCGGGCGCGGGCAAGACCCGCATCCAGCTGGTCGCCCCCTCGCGCTCGCTGATCGGCTATCAGGGCGAGTTCCTGACCGACACGCGCGGTTCGGGCGTGCTGAACCGCGTGTTCAGCCACTACGAGCCGTACAAGGGCGCTTTCGACCAGCAGCGCAAGGGCGTGCTGATCTCGAACTCGGACGGTGAGACCGCGGCCTACGCGCTGTGGAACCTGGAAGAGCGCGGCGTGATGTTCGTCGGCGCCAACGAGAAGTGCTACCTCGGCATGATCATCGGCGAGAACGCCCGTCAGGACGACCTCGACGTCAACCCGATGAAGGCCAAGCAGCTGACCAACGTCCGCGCCTCGGGCAAGGACGAGTCGATCCGCCTGACCCCGCCGCGCCGCATGACCCTCGAACAGGCCATCGCCTATATCGAGGAAGACGAGCTGGTCGAGGTGACCCCGAAGAGCATCCGCCTGCGCAAGCAGATCCTGAACCCGTCGTTCCGCAAGCGTCGCGTCAAGGAAGAGTAGGGTTCTTCACCCTTCGAAAATTGGGCCGCCGTTCGAAAGGACGGCGGCCTTTTTCTTTGCGGTTGACGCGACGGCGTCATCTGAAGCGCCGCGCGCGAATACCGGCGCGCATGCGAATCCATCGCACGGTTTGCTCAAACGACACGTCGACTTAACCGGAGGTTTACCCGGGCGAACGATGATTTGCCCAGGGGATCTCCACTCCGGATGAGACGAGGACCGCGCGTGCGCGCCATCGCCAGCTCGAGGATCGGCCGCGGCCTGGCCGCGCTCGCCGAGCGCGTGACTCCCGCCGTGCCCGAGGCCATGGCCGGACGCGTGCGCATGGAGCAGGTGCAAAGCATCCTGCGCATGACTCCTGTGATGATGAGCGCCAACATCGTCATCGCCCTGCTGGTCAATCTGGCCGGCCTGACCGGCCCGCACCGCGTCATCCTGACGGTCTGGGCGGCGCTGGTGATGAGCTACGCGCTGCTGGGTCTGCGCGGCTGGTACGCCGCCCGGCGCCGCAAGAGCGCCAAGTCCACGGTGTCCGCGCGCGGCGTGCGCCGCATCGTCATCCAGGCGGGCCTGCTGGGCCTATTGTGGAGCGTACTGCCAGTCCTGACCATGCCCAAGGCGCAGGGCTTCTCGGACGCCATGCCGATGCTGGTCGCCTCGGTCCTGGCCGGCATGATCGGCTGCGGCGGCTTCGCCATGCTGACCCTGCCGGCCGCCGCCATCGCCTATTCGACTCCCATGGTCATCGGCGCCCTGTGGGTGCTGGCCACCAGCAACGACCCGGTCCTGTACGCCCTGGGCGGCCTGCTGATCTTCTGCCACCTGGTGGTCAGCGTCTCGTGCCTGTCACACGCCAAGATCTTCGTCGAACGCCTCGTCGCCGCCGACGAGCTGGAACAGCAGAGGCTGGTCGTGTCGCTGCTGCTCAGCGACTTCGAGGAAGGCGCCAGCGACTGGCTGTGGGAGGTCGATGCTTCCGGGGCCATGACCTATGTCTCCGACCGCATGGCCGCCGCGGCCGGCGCCGACAAGGACGCGCTGATCGGCCGGCCGATGTCCGAGCTGTGCGGCGCGGCCGAGGCCCCGAGCGGCCCGGTCGCCTCCCTCTCGGCCCTGTTCGCCGAACAGAAGACCTTCCGCGACGTGGTCGTTTCGATCGGCGTCGGTCCAAATCCCGAGTCCAGGGAGACCCACTGGTGGTCACTGTCGGCCAAACCCGTGCTCGACCTGGACGGCGCCTTCATCGGTTTCCGGGGCGTGGGCGCCGACATCACCCAGGCCCGCGAGGATCAGGCCCGCATCTCGCGCCTGGCCCACTACGACGTGTTGACCCAGCTGCCCAACCGCCTGTCGTTCCTGCAGGCCCTGGGCAAGGCCTGGACCGAGCATGGCAAGCCCAAGGCCCATGGCGGAAGCGGCAAAGGCTGCGCCGTGCTGTGCCTGGACCTCGACCATTTCAAGGGCGTCAATGACAGCCTGGGCCACCCGATCGGCGACGCCTTGCTGGTCCAGGCCGCCACCCGCCTGCGCGACTGCGTCGGGGCCCAAGGTCTGGTCTCGCGCCTCGGCGGCGACGAGTTCGCCGTGGTCATCGCCCCCTCGCCGGGCGCGGAGGCGCTGGGCGTCCTGGCCATGACCATCGTCGACGCGCTCTCGCATCCCTACGACGTGCGCGGCCACAACGTGCTGATCGGGGCCAGCGTCGGCATCGCCGTCGCGCCATTCGACGCCGACGATCCGGACGGCCTTCTGAAGAACGCCGACCTGGCCCTCTACCGCGCCAAGGGCGACGGACGCGGGGCTTATCGCTTCTTCGAGACCGCCATGGACGTCTGGGCCCAGGAGCGCCGGGCGCTGGAACTGGACCTGCGTGACGCCCTGGCCAACAACGAGCTGAAGCTGTTCTTCCAGCCGCTGATCGGCGCTCATGAGCACGAAACCACCGGCTTCGAGGCCCTGCTGCGCTGGCAGCATCCGCGCCGGGGCCTGGTGCCGCCGGACGACTTCATCGAGTCCGCCGAGCAATGGGGCCTGATCGGCAAGATCGGCGAGTGGGTGCTGCACGAGGCCTGCAGGACCGCCGCTGGCTGGCCCTCGCACCTGACCGTCGCCGTCAACCTGTCGCCCAACCAGTTCGCCTCGGGCGACCTGGTCGCCCAGGTCAAGGCCGCTCTCGCCGGGTCGGGCCTGGCGCCGGGCCGCCTGGAGCTGGAGATCACCGAGGGCCTGCTGCTGCACGACAGCGCCAAAACCCTGGAACAGCTGGCCGCCCTGAAGGCCCTGGGCGTCAAGATCGCCATGGACGACTTCGGCACCGGCTATTCCAGCCTGGCCTATCTGTGGCGGTTCCCGTTCGACAAGATCAAGATCGACCGTTCGTTCGTGGCGGAAATGCAGGACAACACGGCCATCGCCGACATCCTGCGCACCATCGCCCTGCTGGGCCAGACTCTGAACCTGGAGGTCACCGCCGAGGGTGTCGAGACCGCCGCCCAGGCGCGGCTGCTGTCCGACATGCGCTGCGACACCTTCCAGGGCTTCCTGTACGGGCGGCCGATGCCGGTGGGCGACATCCCGAGCTTCCTGCTGTCGAACCTGGCGCGGCGGATGCGGCGGGAAGGCGCGGACGACGGCGCGGAGGAAGAGGAAACGGCGGTAGGGTAGACGCCCAACCTTCCTCCCCCTCCGACGACCCCGTCCTAGTTCTTCTTCACCAGCCCCAGCAGCCACAGCAGCAGCACCGCGCCCAGGGTCGAGATCAGCAGACTGCCGACCCAGCCCCAGAAGTGAATGCCCAGCATGCCGGCCAGGAACGCGCCGATCAGCGCGCCGACCAGGCCGACGATCAGGTTGGTCAGCAGTCCGTGGTCGCGCTTCATGATCTTCTCGGCGATCCAGCCGGCGAAGATCCCGATGATGATGGCTCCGATGAAACCGACGCCGTGCATGATGATGCCCTCCTCTAAAAGCTGAGCCATGAGAATGCGCGAGCGGCCGCCGGGTTTCAGAATTCCCGCGCCGTGTTAGGCAAGGGCATGGTCCATCCCGTCTTCGACAACCTGCCCACCACGATCTTCGAGCGGATGAGCGGGCTGGCGCGCCAGCACGGCGCGATCAATCTGGGCCAGGGTTTTCCCGACGACCAGGGCCCCCTGCCCGTCCGCGAAGCCGCGGCGCGGGCGCTGATCGAGGGCTCCAACCAGTATCCGCCGATGCGCGGCCTGCCGGAGCTGCGCGCCGCCGTGGCCGGGCACTATGGCCGGACGCAAGGCCTGGAACTTGATCCAGACACGGAGATCGTCGTCACCTCCGGCGCCACGGAGGCCCTGGCGGCGGCGTTCACGGCCCTGATCTCGCCCGGCGACGAGGTGGTGCTGTTCCAGCCCCTGTACGACGCCTACCTGCCGCTGGTCCGCCGCGCGGGCGGGATTCCCCGACTGGTCCGTCTGGCCCCGCCGCACTGGCGCTTCGACCGGGCGATGCTGGAGGCGGCGTTCAGCGACAGGACCCGGATGGTGGTGTTGAACAGTCCGCTGAACCCGGCCGGGATCGTCACGCCCGCCGAGGACCTCGCCCTGCTGGCCCAGTTCTGCGTGGAGCACGACACGATCGCGGTCTGCGACGAGGTGTGGGAGGCGGTGGTGTTCGACGGACGCGAGCATCGGCCGCTGATGACCTTCCCAGGCATGCGCGAGCGGACGGTGAAGATCGGCTCGGCCGGCAAGCTGTTCGGCATGACCGGCTGGAAGGTCGGCTTCCTGATGGCCGCGCCCGCCCTGATCGGGCCTCTGGCGGCGGCCCACCAGTTCCTGACCTTCACCACGCCGCCGAACCTGCAGACCGGCGTGGCGTGGGGCCTCGACAACCACCGCGCCTGGTTCGACCAGATGCCCGCCGAGATGCAGCGCTCTCGCGACCGCCTGACCGCCGGCCTGCGCGCGGCGGGCTATGTCGTGCTGGAGAGCCAGGGGACGTATTTCCTCAACGTCGACCTGACGGCGTCGGGGATCATGGTCGACGACGTGACCTTCTGTGAACGGATCGTCGTCGAGTTCGGCGTCGCGGCGATCCCGGTGTCGGCGTTCTTCGCCGAGGCCCCGGTGCGCAACGTGGTGCGGCTATGCTTCGCCAAGGCGGACGCGACGCTGGACGCGGCGGTGGAGCGGCTGGCGAGGGCCCGGACTGCTTTCAGCTGACAAAGCCGACAGGCTACAGCGCGCTCAGTCCCGCCATCACCTCGCGCGCCACGCCCCGCGCCAGGCACGTATCCATCACCGACAGCAAGTTCCGCAGGTCGATCGGCTTGGCGACGTGCGCGTCGCAGCCCGCCTCCAGGCATATCTTGATCTGCGCCGACATGACATCGGCCGTCAGCGCGATCACCGGCAGCCGCGCCAACCGCGAATCCCCGCGCAGCCGACGCGTGGCCTCCAGCCCGTCCATCACCGGCATGTTGACGTCCATCAGGATGAGATCGACCGGCTCGCGCTCCAACACGTCCAGCGCCTCCTGGCCGTTCTGGGCCTCGACCAGCTCGCACTCGAACGGCTCGAGGAAGAGACGGATGACACGGCGGTTGACCGGATGGTCGTCGACCACCAGCACGCGGCGGCCATGCAAGGCGGCGAAGCGGACATCATTCTCGCCAGCCTCGGCCTGGCTGACCGGCAGTTCGGAGGCGTCGGCCGCGTCGACCAGCATCTCGATGGTGAAGACCGAGCCCCGCCCCGCTTCGCTCTCGACGCGGATCTCGCCGCGCATCATCTCGACCAGCCGGCGGGTGATATTCAAGCCAAGGCCCGTGCCGCCGAAGTTGCGGGTGGTCGAGGCGTCGGCCTGGACGAAGGGGCGGAACAGCTTGGCGACCGTGGCCTTGTTCATGCCGATGCCGGTGTCCGCCACCCGCAGCCGCACGCGGACACGCCCCTCCTCCTCCGGATAGCAGGCCAGGGCCACCTCGACCTTGCCCTCCGTGGTGAACTTCAGGGCGTTGGAGACCAGGTTGGTCAGGCACTGGCGCACCCGCACCCCGTCGAACATCAGCGGCCCGGGCGCCTCGCTCTCCAGCTTGAAGGTCAGGGCCACGCCCTTTTCGCGCGCCGTCGGCTGGTAGCCGCCGACCAGACGGGCGCAGGTCCGGACCAGGTCGCCGACCGTGGGCGCGATCTCCAGCTTGCCGGCCTCGATCTTGGAGAGGTCGAGAATGTCGTTCAGCAGAACCAGCAACGTGTCGCCGCTGTCCATGATCAGGTCGACCTGCTCGCGCTGCTCCGGCGTCAGGGTCCCGGCGCGCAGCGCCTGGGCCAGGCCCAGCATGCCGTTCAACGGCGTACGCAGCTCGTGACTCATCACCGCCAGGAAGGCCGACTTGGCCTTGCTGGCGGCCTCGGCGTGCTCCTGGGCGCCCTTCAGGCGGCGCGAGGCGCGGCGCTGGTGGAGGGCCCAGGCGACGCCCCCGGCGACCAAGACGCCGAGCAGGAGCGCGATGACCACGGACGCCCGCGCCAGGCTGCGGCTGAGCCGCACTTCCTCTGTCAGGCGGCGGCTCTCGTCGCGCTTGGCGCGCAGTTCGCTGTCGAGGGCGGAGGATATCTCGGTCACGCTGCGCGCATGGGCCTTCTCGGTCTCCGCGCTGTTGGCGCGCCGCCAGGCGTCCAGTTCCTGGAAAGCCAGGGCGCCGCGGCCTTCGGCGTGGTCGATATAGGCCTGGACCAGGGCTTCGGCTTGGAGGTCGCGCTGGCTCAGCACCGCCGGAACGCTCTTCAGCCGCTCCAGGTCGGCGCGGGCGGCGGCGGCCATGCCTAGCTGGGCCTGCGCCTGGGCGCGCTGGCGCAACAGGATGACCTGCAGCCGGCGGTTGGGATTGTCGAGCTCGGCCTGGGCGCCGCTGAGGCACACCAGCACCTTGCGCGGCTGGTTCAGCAGCAGGGCGATACGCGCGCACAGGTGCTGGTCCCAGGTCCGCAGGTCCTTGTCGCCGTCGGCCATGACCATCCGGTGATGCAGGTCGGCCATGCGCTGAGCCGCGCCCAGCTCGCCCAGGTCGGCGGCCGTGTAGGCGATGTCGTAGATCCGCTCGATCTTGCGGATGTGGAAAGCGTCGCGCTCGTCCAGCCTCACGGCCTGGGCCATGTGGTCCAGGGCGCCTTCCTTGTCGCCGATGTCCGACAGCGTGTAGCTGTGGACCTGATGCAGCTCGGCCAGCACCGGTTCGGCGACGCGGCCGCGCCGCTCGATATCGACCTGCAAGTCGGCGGCCAGGCGCGCGGCTTCGGCCCAGCGGCCCATCTGCCCCAGGTGCCTTACGCGCTCCACGCCGGCCATCACCCGGATGTCGGGACCGGATTGGCTCAGATACTTGCGCCAGTCGCCCTCGGTGAAGGCGCGGAAGCCGCGGGTCTCATGGCGATAGGCCAGGGCTTCCAGATCGACGAGCGTGGCGAGCTGGGTGTCGTGGTCATGGGCGGCCGCCTCGCGGGCCAGCTTGGCCCAGGCGCCAAAGCGGCCTTCGATCTGGTTGCTCTTGTAGGCGTAGAGCACCCGCCACAGGCCATAGAGCCGGGCCTCGCCGCGATCACGCAGGGCGCGGCGGCCGGCCCGTTCGATGTCTTCGTTGCCGCGGGGAGGATTGCGAACCTCGTGCGCGCCGATCTCACGAGCCAGTTGGTCCAGGCGCTGAGCCAGGGGCACGGACCCTTGCGCGTGCGCGGCGCCGGCCACGAGGGACCCGATCAGAGCAAGAAAGACGAGAAGGCGCCGCAAGTCCGGTTCCCTGGAGACTACGGCCACCCTTCGAGGCGATAGATGTAGGACCGGTTAAGCTTGTCTCCGGGATTGAACGACTTCGGGTTCGTCCCGCTCAAATGGTCGCCCCGCCGTCCACCACCAGCGCCTGTCCGGTCATGAAGCTGCCGGCCTTGGAGGCGAGATAGACCGCCGCCCCGGCCAGCTCGTCCGGCTCGCCGATCCGGCGTAGCGGGACGGCGGTCGTGGCGCGCTTCAGGGTCTCGGGGTTCTCCCAAAGCGCCCGGGCGAAGTCGGTCTTGATCAGGCCCGGCGCGATGCAGTTGACCCGCACGTTGTCCGGCCCGAACTCGTGCGCCAGGTTGCGGGCCAGCTGGAAGTCGGCGGCCTTGGAGATGTTGTAGGCCCCGATGATGGCGTTGCCGCGCAGGCCGCCGATCGACGAGACGATGATGATCGCGCCGTCTTTCCGTTCCCGCATCTCCGGCGCGACCATGCCGATCAGCCAGTGATTGCTGATGATGTTGTTGTCCAGGATCTTGCGGAACTGGTCATCGCTGATCCCGGCCAGCGGACCATAGTAGGGATTGCTGGCGGCGTTGCAGACGCAGATGTCGACCTGGCCGAAGACCTTGCGAGTTCTGGTCGACGAGGTGCTGGAGATCCTCTTTCGAGGCGATATTGGCCGGAACCGCGATGGCCGTCCCCGGTCCGTGTTTGGCGTTGAGCGCGGCGGCGACCTCCTCGCACGGTTCCAGCTTGCGCGAGGAGATCACCACCTTGGCCCCGTGCTCGGCCATCCGCTCGGCGATCGCCTTGCCGATGCCGCGCGAGGACCCGGTGATGACCGCCACCTTGCCGGTCAGGTCGAAGAGGTTCATCGCGCCACCCTAAACGTTTGTTTGAATTTGACATCAAACTGGCGGCAAGGCGGCGATGGGTCAAGCGATCCTGTCATCCCGGCTCTCGGCGGCGCCGCGGCCGGGAAGACAGGGAACGGGCGATCCTAGTCCAGGAACCCCGTGATGATCGCCGTGGTCGCGGCGGGTTGTTCCTCCATCACCCAGTGCCCGGAGTCGGGCAGCACCTTGGCTGTCACGTCGCTGGCCACGAAGCGCAGCACCTCGGCCTGGCGCTCGCCGAACGAGTGGTCGGCGCCGACCGCCAGCACCGGCATGGGCAGCTTGCCCTTGGCGGCGAAGGCCTGGTTGTCGACGGCGTCCTGAGTGAAGGCCTTGAACTGCTCGAAGGCCGAATGCATCGCGCCGGGGCGGGCGTAGAGCGCCGCGTAGTGCTGGCGGGTCTCTTCCGTGATCGAGGCCGGCTTGAACGACAGCTCGTTGTAGAAA
>CBDIPU010000009.1:0-203350 GCA_965283765.1 Caulobacteraceae bacterium | reverse complement strand
GATATGCCCAAGCGTATCCTCGAAGGGGTGGTCGTCTCCGATAAGGGCGACAAGACCGTGGTGGTGAAGGTCGAACGGACCATCGTTCACCCGGTTCTTAAGAAGATCGTGCGTCAGTCCAAAAAGTACCACGCGCACGACGAATCCAACGCGTACAAGGCCGGCGAAGCTATTCGCATCGTCGAGTGCGCTCCGAAGTCCAAGCTGAAGACCTGGGAAGCACTTCCCAAGGCTTCGGCTTAATCTGGAAGGTTAGACCATGATCCAGATGCAAACTAACCTGGAAGTCGCTGACAATTCTGGCGCTCGCCGGGTCATGTGCATCAAGGTGTTGGGCGGCGCAGGCCGTCGCTACGCCAGCGTGGGCGACGTCATCGTCGTCTCCGTGAAGGAAGCCATCCCGCGTGGCCGCGTGAAGAAGGGTGACGTGCTTCGCGCCGTCGTCGTTCGGGTGAATCAAAATCTGAAGCGCAAGGATGGCTCGGTCATCCGCTTCGATAAGAACGCCGCGGTCATCGTGAACAAGGCGAGCGAGCCGGTCGGCACGCGGATCTTCGGCCCGGTTCCTCGTGAACTGCGCGCCAAGAACCACATGAAGATCATCTCCCTCGCTCCGGAGGTGCTGTAATGGCCGCTAAGATCAAGAAGGGCGACCGCGTCGTCGTTCTGGCCGGCAAGGACAAGGGCAAGCAAGGCGCTGTGACCCAGGTTCTTCCGAAGGAAAACCGGGTTGTCGTGGAAGGCGTGAACATGGTTTCGCGTCACACCAAGCCGACCCAAGCCGAACCGCAAGGCGGCATCAAGCAAAAGGAAGCCGCGCTGCACGTCTCGAACGTCGCCATCGTGGACTCCAAGGGCAAGCCCACCCGCGTCGGCTTCAAGATCGAAGGCGACAAGAAGGTGCGTGTCGCCAAGACGACCGGCGAGGTGATCAATGGCTGATCAAGCTTATGAGCCCCGGCTGAAAACCGTTTATCGCGAGCGCATCCGCGCCGCGATGAAGGAGCAGTTCGGCTATACCAACGAGATGCAGATCCCCAAGCTGGACAAGATCGTCCTGAACATGGGTATCGGCGAGGCTGTGGCCAACTCCAAGAAGGCCCAAGTCGCTCTGAAGGACCTGCAGGCGATCGCCGGCCAAAAGCCTGTCGCCACCAAGGCCCGCAAGTCGATCGCCGGCTTCAAGCTGCGCGAAGGCATGGTGGTCGGTGGCAAGGTCACCCTGCGCAAGGACCGGATGTACGAGTTCCTGGACCGCCTGGTCACGATCGCGCTGCCGCGCGTGAAGGACTTCCGTGGTCTGAACGGCAAGAGCTTCGACGGCCGTGGCAATTACGCCATGGGCCTGAAGGAGCACCTGGTGTTTCCGGAAATCAACTATGACCAGATCGAACAGATCTGGGGCATGGACATCATCGTCTGCACCACTGCGAAGTCCGACCAGGAAGCCAAGGCTCTCCTGAAGGAATTCCAGTTCCCGTTCACCAATTAAGAGCGGGCAGGGAAAAGCACCATGGCAAAGAAAAGCGCCGTCAACCGCAACGAAGCCGTCAAGGCCCTCGTCAAGAAGTTCGCCGAGAAGCGCGCCGCGCTCAAGGCGACCGCCAACGACGAAAGCCTGCCGCTCGAGGAACGCTTCGAGGCTCGCCTCAAGCTCGCCAAGCTGCCCCGCAGCAGCTCGGCTATCCGCATCCGCAACCGCTGCGAAGTCACGGGCCGTCCGCGCGCCTACTACCGCAAGCTGAAGATGAGCCGTATCGCGCTCCGCGAACTGGGTTCGCAGGGTCAGATCCCCGGCCTCGTCAAGTCGAGCTGGTAAGGACGATCAGATGTCGATGAACGATCCCCTGAGCGACCTGATCGCTCGCATCAAGAACGCCGCCACGCGCAAGCGCAACAAGGTCTCGACGCCGGCTTCTAAGCTGCGCGCCCGCGTCCTCGACGTGCTGGCCGATGAAGGCTACATCCGCGGCTACTCGCTGATCGAGAAGCCCGGCGCGTTCCCCGAATTCGAGATCGAGCTCAAGTACTTTGACGGTGAGCCCGTGATCGCCGAGATCAGCCGCGTGTCCAAGCCTGGCCGTCGCGTCTACTCGTCGATCAAGGACCTGAAGCCGATCAAGAACGGCCTGGGCATCTCGATCCTTTCGACGCCGAAGGGCGTCATGTCGGACACCGCTGCACGCGACGCTAACGTCGGCGGCGAAGTCCTCTGCCGCGTCTACTAGGCGCGGGAGGGAAAGAGCATGTCACGTATCGGTAAGAAAGCCGTCGCAATCCCCTCGGGCGTGCAAGTCACGCTCTCGGGTCAGACGGTCACGGTAAAGGGCCCCAAGGGTCAGTTGTCGTGGACGATCGCCGACGAAGTCGAAGTCAAGCAAGAGGGCGCTGAGCTCCTTCTGACTCCGCGCGTCGACACGAAGCGCGCCAAGGGCATGTGGGGTCTGTCCCGCACGTTGGTCGCCAACATGGTGCATGGTGTCACCGCCGGGTTCGAGGAAAGCCTCGAACTGGTCGGCGTTGGTTACCGCGCGGCCATGAAGGGCACCGCCCTGAGCCTCCAGCTCGGTTTCAGCCACGACGTGGACGTTGAGGCTCCGGCCGGCGTCACCTTCGCTGTGCCGAAGCAGACCGAAATCAAGATCGCCGGCATCGACAAGCAGGCGGTTGGTGAGATTGCCGCGAAGATCCGCCGCATTCGTCCGCCTGAGCCGTACAAGGGCAAGGGCGTGCGTTATGCTGGCGAGAAGGTTCGCCGCAAGGAAGGCAAGAAGAAGTAAGCCATGGCGCTCTCTCCTCGTAAATCGGCGGCCAAGCGCGCTCAGCGCGTTCGCACCCGCCTCAAGAGCCTCGCCAACGGTCGTCCGCGTCTGTCGGTCTTCCGTTCGTCGAAGAACATCTACGCCCAGGTCATCGATGATGAACGCGGCGTGACCCTGGCGTCGGCTTCCACTCTGGAAGCCGAAGGCAAGGGCGCGGACAAGGATGCCGCCGCCGCCGTGGGCAAGCTCGTCGCCGAGCGCGCCATTGAAAAGGGCGTCAAGGACGTCGTTTTCGATCGTGGTGGTTACATCTTCCACGGCCGGGTGAAAGCCCTGGCCGACGCCGCGCGCGAAGCCGGCCTGAACTTCTAAGGGAACAGAAATGGCTCGTGGTGAACAACAGCGCGGTGAAGGCGGTCAACGCCGTGACCGTCGCGACCGCAACGCCCCCGAAGAGCGGGTCGACAGCGACATCGTCGAAAAGCTCGTCCACATCAACCGCGTCGCCGCCACCGTGAAGGGTGGCCGTCGCTTCAGCTTCGCCGCTCTGATGGTCGTTGGCGACCAAAAGGGCCGCGTCGGCTTCGGTCATGGCAAGGCGCGTGAAGTGCCGGAAGCCATCCGCAAGGCGACCGAAGAAGCCAAGAAGACGATGATCCGCGTTCCGCTGCGCGAATCCCGCACCCTGCACCACGACGGCGCTGGCCGTTGGGGCGCTGGCAAGGTGATGATGCGCGCGGCGCCTCCCGGCACCGGCGTCATCGCCGGCGGTCCGATGCGCGCGGTTCTCGAAACCCTGGGTGTCCAGGACGTCGTGGCCAAGTCGACGGGTTCCTCGAACCCGTACAACATGGTTCGCGCCACGTTCGAGGCCCTGAAGGTCCAGTCGTCGCCCCGCCAGATCGCCGCCAAGCGCGGCAAGAAGGTTGGCGACATCCTCGGCCGTCGCGCCGACGGCGCTTCGTCGCCGGAAGCCATCGAGGGTTAAGTCATGGCTGAAGCTAAGCAAGTCACGGTCCGCCAAACGGGCAGCCCGATCCGTCGTGAAAAGGACCAGCGCGCCACGCTCGCCGGTCTGGGTCTCAACAAGCTGGGCCGTACGTCCACGCTGGAAGACACCCCGTCGGTCCGCGGCATGATCCGCAAGGTCGCGCACCTGCTGGAAATCGTCGAGTAGTCCTCTACGCGACGACGAAATACGCCACCCCGGTGAAAGCCGGGGTGGTTTTCGTTTGAAATGCCATTTCGTCATTGAGTTTCTTGGCGATTTGGGGTTTTAAGCGCGCTCTGATTTTCAAAAGCCGAGTCCAGCCGCTGGCTGGGCGCAGATCTCCAAGGAGAGGCACATATGACCAAGCTGAACGAACTGGCCCCGCAGGAAGGCTCGACCAAGGGCCGCATGCGCGTCGGCCGTGGCCCGGGTTCGGGCAAGGGCAAGACCGCCGGTCGCGGTGTGAAGGGCCAGAAGGCGCGCTCGGGCGTCGCCATCGCCGGCTTCGAAGGTGGGCAGATGCCGCTGCACATGCGTATGCCTAAGCGCGGCTTCAACAACCCCTTCCGCCTCGAGTTCGCCGAAGTGAACCTGTGGCGCCTGGAGCAAGCCGTCGCCGCTGGCAAGTTCAAGGCCGGCGCCGAGCTGGCTCCCGCCGACCTGGTCGCCGCCGGCGTCATCCGTCGTGAACTCGACGGCGTGAAGCTGCTGGGCAAGGGCGAGATCAAGACCGCCCTGAAGCTAACCGTCTACTCGGCCACGGAAGCCGCCATCAAGGCCGTCGAGGCCGCTGGTGGTTCGGTCACCGTGACCAAGAAGGCCAAGGCGCAAGCCGAAGCCTAATCCGTAAAAGCTGTCATCCCGGACGGCCGTCAGGCCGAGCCGGGACCGCGGCAAGCGCCGGCGCATCCTGAGGTCCCGGCTCTCCGCTACGCTTCGGCCGGGATGACAGCTCTTTTCGAGGCTCGCCGTGACATCACGGCGAGCCTCACCTATTTGTGGCCTCTACCTGAGCCTGCCCTTTTCAAATCGTTTGAAACGGATAAGCAGGCTCCGCGCCAAATTTCGTTGGAGTCGCCGGATAGTGTCCGGCCGTCACGCTCCAGAGTCGTGGGGATCTGAATGGCCTCGGCCGCCGAACAACTCGCAGCCAACATGAATTTCGCGTCGTTCCAAAAGGCGACCGAACTTCACAAGCGCATCTGGTTCACGATCATCGCCCTGGTCGTCTACCGCCTGGGCACCTACGTGCCGATCCCCGGCATCGACCCGGCCGCGTTCTCGCGCCTGTTCAGCGGCAACGCCGAGGGCATCCTCGGCATGTTCAACACGTTCTCGGGCGGCGCCGTGCAGCGCATGGCCATCTTCTCGCTGAACGTGATGCCCTACATCAGCGCCTCGATCATCGTGCAGCTGATGGGCTCGGTGTATCCGCCGTGGGAGAAGCTGAAGAAAGAAGGCGGGGAAGCGGGCCGCAAGACCCTCAACCAGTACACCCGCTACCTGGCCGTGGTGCTGGCCGTGGTCCAGTCGGCCTCGATCGCCATCGGCTTGTCCGCCCAGCCTGGCCTGGTGGCCGGCGGCGTCGGCCCGGTGTTCTTCGTCGTCTCGACCGTCGTAGCCCTGACCGGCGGCACCCTGTTCCTGATGTGGCTGGGCGAGCAGATCACCAGCCGCGGCGTCGGCAACGGCGTCAGCTTGATCATCTTCGCCGGCATCGTGGCCCACTTGCCGATGAGCCTGGGCCAGTTGCTGGTCCAGTCGCAGACCTCGGGCAACTACACCCCGCTGTTCCTGATCCTGGTCGGCGCCGTGGCCGCCATCCTGGCCATCGTGTTCATGGAGCGCTCGCAGCGCCGTCTGCTGGTCCACTATCCCAAGCGCCAGCAGGGCAACCGCATGGTCGGCGGCGAGAGCTCGTTCATGCCGCTGAAGATCAACACCGCGGGCGTCATCCCGCCGATCTTCGCCTCCAGCCTGCTGCTGCTGCCGACGACGGCCCTGCAGTTCATCAATGCGGCCAACCTGCCGTCCTGGGCCCAGTGGCTGCCAGGCGTGGTCGGCGCGCTGCAGCACGGCCACCCGGCGTTCCTGGTGCTCTACGCGCTGCTGATCATCTTCTTCTCGTTCTTCTACACCTCGGTCGTGTTCAACCCCGAGGAGACGGCCGAGAACCTGCGCAAGTACGGCGGCTTCCTGCCGGGCATCCGTCCGGGCAAGCGCACCGCCGAATACCTGGACTACGTGCTGACCCGCCTGACCGTGATCGGCGCGGGCTACATCACCGCCGTCTGCGTGGCGCCGGAGCTGGTCATGATGGCGGTCAAGTCGAACCAGTTCGCCCTGGGCGGCACCTCGATCCTGATCGTCGTGACGGTGACCATGGACACCGTGGCGCAGATCCAGTCGCACCTGCTGGCCCACCAGTACGAGGGCCTCATCAAGAAGTCGAAACTGCGGGGCGGCCGTAACCGCTAGGTCGAGCTTCGATCTAATTAGATGCTGTGGAAGCCGGTTTGTCACAAAACCGGCTTCCGTTTTCTTTCCCGGGGCTCTAGGTCTGCACCGGGAGAGCAGCCGGGCGCAGACTCGGCAGACGCGCGAAGGGGCTTATATGAACTTGATCCTGTTCGGTCCGCCGGCGGCGGGGAAGGGCACTCAGGCCAAGCGTCTGGTCACGGAGCGTGGCATGGTCCAGCTCTCGACCGGCGACATGCTGCGCGCCGCCATCGCCTCGGGTTCGGAGCTTGGCCTGAAGGTCAAGGGCGTGCTGGACCGCGGCGAGCTGGTCACCGACGAGATCGTCATCGCGCTGATCGAGGACCGCCTGCCCGAGGCCGAGGCGGCCGGCGGCGCGATCTTTGACGGTTTCCCGCGCACGGTCGCTCAGGCCGAAGCTCTGGATAAGATGTTGGCGGCGCGTGGACAGAAGATCGAACTCTGTTCTCCGACTCAAGGTAGACGAGCCAGCCCTGATCGAGCGGATCAAGAAGCAATTCGAAGAACAGGGGCGGCCGGACGACAATCCCGAAGTCTTCGTGAATCGTCTGGCCCAGTACAATGCCCAGACCGCGCCGCTGTTGCCTTACTATGAAGGGCAGGGGAAGCTCACGGAACTGGACGGAATGGGTTCGGTCGAAACCGTCGCCAGTTCCATCGACGCCGCCTTGAGTGTCGTCGTTTAAGAAAGCCCTAATTCACTGGATGTCTGGTGGATTCAGTTGTTGACGGAAGCGAAACGATCCCTATAACGGGGCGCTTCCGCGAAAGGGCGCGATCCGTGCGCGCCGGTTTGGATCCTCTGGATCGAGCCGGGCGCGCCGTTCGCGTCTTTAGTGCGTGACTAGGAGAACATTAGACGTGGCCCGTATCGCAGGCGTCAACATCCCGACGAACAAGCGCGTTTTGATCGCGCTTCAGTACATTCACGGCATCGGCCAACGGTCCGCGCGTGAAATCATCACGAAGGTGGGCATCGAGGATGCGCGTCGGGTCAATCAACTGACCGACGCCGAAGTCCTGGCGATCCGCGAAACGATCGACCGCGACTATACCGTCGAGGGTGATCTGCGCCGCGAGAACTCGATGAACATCAAGCGTCTGATGGACCTGGCCTGCTATCGCGGCCTGCGTCACCGTAAGGGCCTGCCGGTCCGCGGTCAGCGCACCCACACGAACGCTCGCACCCGCAAGGGTCCGGCCAAGCCGATCGCCGGCAAGAAGAAATAAGGTAGCCTGACGATGGCCAAGGAACCGGGTCGCGTTAAAAAGCGCGAACGCAAGAACATCACCTCGGGCGTGGCGCACGTGAACGCCTCGTTCAACAACACCATGATCACCATCACCGACGCTCAGGGCAACACGATCTCGTGGTCCTCGGCCGGCATGATGGGCTTCAAGGGTTCGCGCAAGTCGACCCCGTACGCCGCTCAGATGGCTGCGGAAGACGCGGGCAAGAAGGCCGCTGAACACGGCGTCAAGACCCTGGAAGTCAACGTTTCGGGTCCGGGTTCGGGCCGTGAATCGGCTCTGCGCGCGCTGCAAGCCGCGGGCATGACCATCACGACCATCCGCGACGTCACGCCGATCCCGCACAACGGCTGCCGTCCGCCCAAGCGCCGTCGCGTCTAGTACTATTTAGACCACTAATCTCCTTCGCCGGCTGCGCAAAACGCGGCCGGCGAGCCGCGTTCAAGGGACCCGACCACGTGATCGAAAGAAACTGGAACGAGCTGATCCGTCCTGAGAAGCCGCAGATCGAAACCGGAGCCGATGCGACCCGCAAGGCCCGTATCGTCGCCGAGCCCCTCGAGCGCGGTTTCGGTGTGACGCTCGGCAACGCCCTGCGTCGCGTTCTGCTCTCGTCGCTGCAAGGCGCCGCCGTCACCGCCATCCAGATCGATGGCGTGGTGCACGAATTCTCCTCGCTCGAAGGCGTCCGTGAGGACGTCGTCGATATCGTTCTGAATATCAAGCAACTGGCCGTTCGGATGCACGCCGAAGGCCCGAAGCGCATGACCCTGCGCGCCACGGGCCCCGGCCCGGTGACCGCCGGTCAGATCGAAACCCCGGCCGACATCGAAATCCTGAACCCCGACCACGTGCTCTGCACGCTGGACGACGGCGCTTCGGTGCGCATGGAGTTCACGGTCAACAACGGCAAGGGCTACGTCCCGGCCGACCGCAACCGTCCGGAAGACGCGCCGATCGGCCTCATCGCCGTCGACGCCCTGTACTCGCCGGTCAAGCGCGTCGCCTACCGCGTCGAGCCGACCCGTCAAGGCCAGTCGCTGGACTATGACAAGCTGGTCCTGGAAGTGGAAACCAACGGCGCCGTCACCCCGGTGGACGCCGTGGCCTACGCCGCCCGGATCCTGCAGGACCAACTGCAGATCTTCATCACCTTCGAGGAACCGAAGGCCAAGTCGGCCGACGAGTTCAAGCCGGAACTGCCGTTCAACCCGGCCCTGCTGAAGAAGGTGGACGAGCTGGAACTGTCGGTCCGTTCGGCCAACTGCCTGAAGAACGACAACATCGTCTACATCGGCGACCTGATCCAGAAGACCGAAGCCGAGATGCTCCGCACCCCGAACTTCGGCCGCAAGTCGCTGAACGAGATCAAGGAAGTTCTTGCCGGCATGGGCCTGCACCTCGGCATGGACGTGCCGAACTGGCCGCCGGAGAACATCGAAGACCTGGCCAAGAAGTTCGAAGACCAAATCTAAGAACCTCGAAGCCTACCGCGCTAAATCCGGGCCGCCTTTCCTCTCTTCGGACAGGGGAGGCGGCCTGGGCCTTTTGAAGCCGCTAACGCGGTGGAGGGCCCCGGCGCTTCGCTCTGACCCGGTCGGGACGGACCAGGATTGGTGACAATCAGGCGCTCAACACGTTTTGCGCCGCTCGGGCTCGATGCCCAGGAGACTAAGACATGCGTCACGGTAACGCCCACCGTAAACTCGGCCGCACCTCGGCTCACCGCACCGCCATGTTCGCCAACATGTCGGCCTCGCTGATCAAGCACGAGCAGATCGTCACCACCCTGCCCAAGGCCAAGGAACTGCGTCCGATCGTCGAAAAGCTGGTCACCCTGGCCAAGCGCGGCGACCTGCACGCTCGTCGTCAGGCCATCAGCTCGGTTCGCGACGTCGAGCAAGTCGGCAAGCTCTTCGCGGTCCTCGGCCCGCGCTACAAGGACCGTCAGGGCGGCTACATCCGCGTCCTGAAGGCCGGCTTCCGCTACGGCGACAACGCCGCCATGGCCGTGATCGAGTTCGTCGACCGCGACGTCTCGGAAAAGGGCAAGGACTCGGTCCGGTCTACGTCAACGACGCCGAAGACTAAGATCTTTCAGCGCAAGCTGAACGCGAAGGCCCCGGAGAGATCCGGGGCCTTTTTCGTTTTGGCGGTCGGCAAGCGGCGCGGAATCCCAAAGTCGTTTTTCACCCATTGCGGACTCCCATCACGTCCGCTTATAGCTTCCGCGCCTAGTCCTTCGGCCTCACCGGCCGCGCCGGGTTTCCCACCACTGTCGCCCCCGCCGCCACGTCCCGCGTCACCACCGCGCCGGCCCCGATCACCGCGTCGTCGCCGATGGTCACGCCGGGCAGGATGATCGCGCCGCCGCCAATCCAGACATTGGCGCCGATGTGGATCGGCTTGCCGGACTCCTGTCCGGTGCGGCGCAGTCCCGGATCGCGCGGATGGTCGGCGGTCAGGATCTGCACGCCCGGTCCGATGGCCGTGGCCGCGCCGATCGTGACCTCGGCGACGTCCAGGATCACGCAGTTGAAGTTCATGAACACGCCGTCGCCCAGGCGGATGTTGTAGCCGTAGTCGACGAAGAACGGCGCGCGGACAGCCACGTTCTCGCCGACCGCCCCCAGGCCCTGGGCCAGCAGCATCGGGCGCTCGTCGAGGCCGGAGCTGTTATAGCGATCCATCCAGGTCTGGGCCGCGCGCTGGTCGGCCTGCAGCTCGGCGTCGACGGTATAGAGCTCGCCGGCCAGCATCCGTTGCTTCTGGGTCTTCACGCCTACTCCTTGGTCAGGTCCTGGCGGCGGAACAGCAGCACCGCGCAGGTCGTCAATACGGCTGTCCACACCGCCAGCATGGCCAGGGCCGCGCCGGCCGAGCTGACGGTCTGCCCCACCATGGTCGGCTCCAACAGCGTCGCGCGCAGCAGGTCGGCGTCATAGACGGGGATGGCCAGCAGCTTCCAGCTGGACTGGCCCTGTTCCATCATGCGCAGCGAGCTGGCCAGCACCGTCTGCACGAACCGCACGCCCAGGCAGGCGACGACCACGCCCATGCTCGATCGCGACAGCACCCCGATACAGGCGGCCAGCGCCGCCAGGGTCATGGCCTCCAGCCAGGTGATGGCCAGGACGCCGAGCACGTCGAACAGGTTGCGGTCGAACATCGAGACGGCCAGGGCCTTGCCGTTGATCCCCGCGCCGATCACCGCCGCGGCGGCCGACAGCACGGCGGTCAGGGCCAGGCTCCAGAACACCGCCTCGCCGACCACGACCAGCTTGGCCAGCAGCAGGTTCTGGCGGGTGTTGCGGGGCGTCAGCAGTCGCCAAGTCTCCCAGCGGTAATCGCCGGCCAGGATGGCGGCCGCGCCGATCATCAGAAACAGCGCGCCGAAGGTCGAGGCCCCGCCCGCCAGCGCCTTGATCATCTGGTCCAGCAGGCCGATCCCGAGGCCCGGCATCGGCTTCTTGACTACATAGTGCAGGAAGAGGTCGCCGCCGATGCTGAGCAGGAAGCCCACGATCGGCGCGAAGCAGAACCCCCAGAACAGGGCCGAACGGTCGCGCAGCAGGCGGAAGCGTTCGGCGGCGATGGCGTCGGTGAGCATCAGAGCGCTCCTTCGTTCGAAGGCTGGGCCGTCTCGAGGGTCCGGAGGTAGACGCCCTCCAGGTCGGCGTCGCGCCAGCGGGCTTCGGTGATCTCGACCCCGGCCTCGACCAGGGCGCGGATCAGGGCGGGGGCGTCTTCGCGGCGGATGTCGGCCAGGACCGAGTCCGCGCCGTCGGCGACGCCCTTGGCGCCCAGCACGCCCAGGACCTGGGCGATGGGCGAGGCGGCGGTGATGCGCAGGCGGGCCTCGCCGGCGGTCAGTTCGGCCACGCCGCCCTCGGCCACGACCTTGCCCTTGGACAGGATGGCCACGCGCTCGCAGACGCGCCGCACCTCGTCCAGCTGGTGGCTGGCCAGGATGACGGTGACGCCTTCGCGCTTGGCGAGGTCGACGATCAGGGCGCGGATCTCCTGGATGCCGGCCGGGTCCATGCCGCTGGTCGGTTCGTCCAGGATGACGAGTTCGGGCTTGGTGAAGAAGGCGGCCGCCAGGCCCAGGCGCTGCTTCATGCCGACCGAATAGCCGCTGGTCGAACGGTCGGCGGCGTGGGCGATGCCGACCCGCTCCAGCCAGCCGTCGACGTCGGCGCTTTTCGCGCCGCTCTCGAGCGCGAGCATCTTCAGGGTGTCGCGACCGGTCAGATAGGCCGGATAGCGCGGCGTCTCGATCATCGCCCCGACCTTGCGCAGGGCGGTGATGTCGCCGGGCGCGGCGCCGAACAGCCGGGCCGAGCCGGTGGTGGGTCGCACGAGGCCGAGCGCGATGCGGAACAGGGTGCTCTTGCCCGCGCCGTTGGGACCCAGCACCCCGAACACGCCGCCGGCCGGAATGGCGATGGAGAAGTCGTCAAGGGCGCGCACCGCCCCGTAGGTTTTGGTGAGGCGGTCGGCCTCGAGGGCGATCGACATGCGGGGAGTTCCGAGCGCCGAACGAGTTGGCAGGCGAGGGGGACTATGGCGACCCGGGGCGACCCCGCCAAGTTAAGAGCCGGTCATGCGGTTCCTGTCACACCCCTGTAACGCCGGACGCTGATCAGGGGGCTTCAGTTCTCTCCGCTTAAGAGCCCGCCGATGTCCGTCTTTCGCCTGCTGTCCCTGATCGTGGCCGTGAGCCTCGCCTTGGCCGGTGGCGTCCAGGCGCGGGAAAAGGCCCCGCATCTGACTGTCCTGGTGTCGATGGACGGCTTTCGCGCCGACTATCTGGACCGCGGCGTGACGCCGAACCTGAAGGCCCTGGCCGACGACGGCGCGCGGGGGTCCATGCGCCCCTCGTTTCCCAGCCTGACCTATCCGAACCACTACACCCTGGTGACCGGCAAGCGTCCCGACCGCAACGGCGTGGTCGGCAACGAGATGGAGGACGCCGTGATCGGCGGCCCCAAATTCGTGATGAACGGCCCGACGTCCAACGATCCCCGCTGGTGGAACCAGGCCAAGCCGTTCTGGGTCTCGGCCGAACAGCAGGGCAAGAAGAGCGCCGCCATGTTCTGGCCGGGCTCGGAGACGGCGATCGACGGCGTCCGCCCCAGCCATTGGATGAAGTACCAGCACGACCTTCCGTACGACGCGCGGATCGACCAGGTGCTGGCCTGGATGGACAGCGCCGACGGCCCGCCGCTGGCCTTCGCCACCCTCTATTTCGACGCCGCCGATACGGAGGGGCACCACTATGGCCCGGACTTGCCGGAGCTGATGGCGGCCCTGGCCGAACTGGACCGCTGCATCGGCCGTCTGGTCGAGGGGCTCAAGGCGCGCGGACGTTTCGAAACCACCGACCTCATCATCGTCGCCGATCACGGCATGGCGCCGCTGCCGGCCGCTCATCGCGTGGTGCTGGACGATCTGATCGACGTCTCGAAGATCCACCTCGTCGCCAAGGGCGCGGTGACCAGCTTCTCGCCCCTGCCGGGCCAGGCCAAGGCGGTCGAGACGGCGTTCCTCAAGACCGCGCCGCCGCACATGACCTGCTGGAAGAAGGGACGGATCCCGGCGCGCTTCCACTATGGCCGCAACAGGCGCGTGCCGGCCATCGTCTGCCTGTCGGAGACCGGCTGGTACACCACGACGCTGGAAGCCCGGAAGAAGCCTGGCAAGTGGGACGGCAAGGACGGCGGCGCGCACGGCTTCGACCCTTATGACGCCAGGATGCGCGCGGTGTTCGTGGCCCACGGCCCCTCGTTCAGGCCGGGCGTCGTGCTGCCGGTATTTGACAATGTCGACGTCTATCCGCTGCTGGCGAAGGTGACCGGCGTGAAGCCCGAGAAGGGCGACGGGTCGCTGAAGGTGATCAGCCAGGCGCTGCGCTGACAGTCGCCCGCGGCGTGGAGCGCGCGGAATGGCGGGGAGCGTTGCCGGCGGGTCTTGCGAGCCGGGCGAACAGCGTCCAACTAGAGACGGCCGGGGAGGGCGATCCATGAACCAACCGATCACCGGGGCCAAACGTCAGGCCGCGCTGGGCTTCATCTTCGTCACCGCGATCATGGACGTGCTGTCCCTGGGCGTGATGATCCCCGTCCTGCCCAACCTGGTGAAGCAGTTCGGCGGCGGGGACACGGCCGTGGCGGCCGACTGGAACATCCTGTTCGCCACGGTCTGGGGCGTGATGCAGTTCTTCTGCTCGCCGATCCTGGGGCTGATGTCCGACCGCTTCGGCCGCCGGCCCGTGATCCTGACGTCGATCTTCGGTCTGGGCGTCGACTTCCTGTTCATGGCCTTCGCGCCCAGCCTTTGGTGGCTGTTCGTCGGCCGGATCTTCAACGGCATGACGGCGGCCAGCTTCTCGACCGCCTCGGCCTATGTCGCCGACGTCACCACGCCGGAGAACCGCGCCAAGGGCTTTGGCCTGATGGGCGCGGCGTTCGGCGTCGGTTTCACCTTCGGTCCGGCCCTGGGCGGCTGGCTGTGGCAGTTCGACCATCGCGCGCCGTTCCTGGTCTGCGCGGCCCTGGCGCTCTGCAACTGGCTCTACGGGTTCTTCGTGCTGCCTGAGTCTCTGCCGCCCGAGCGCCGCCAGCCGCGCTTCGACTGGACGAAGGCCAATCCCGTCGGCTCGCTGCAGCTGCTGAACCGCCATCCGGGCCTGCTGGGCCTGGCCGGCGTCGGCTTTCTGTTCCAGCTGGCGCACAACGTCCTGCCCAGCGTGTTCGTGCTCTATATGGGCTTCCGCTATGGCTGGTCGCCGGCGACCATCGGCCTGACCCTGATGGCCAGCGGTATTTCCAGCATCGTTGTCCAGGCCCTGGTCGTCGGCCGGGTGGTCAAGGCGTTCGGAGAGCGCGGGGCGCTGATGATCGGCCTGTTCTCGGGTTTCGCCGGCTTCATGATCTACGCCCTGGCGCCGACGGGGATGCTGTATCTGTGCGGCCTGCCGCTGTTCGCGCTGTCGGGCCTGATCCAGCCGGGCCTGCAAGGGTTGATGACCCGCCGCGTCGCGCCGAACGAACAGGGCCAGCTGCAAGGCGCCAATTCGGCTATGATGGGCATCGCCTCGATCATCGGACCGCCGCTGTTCCTGTTCCCTTTCGCCTTCGCCATCCGCCACGACAACACCTTGCACATGCCGGGCCTGCCGGTGCTGATCGCCGCGGCGCTGATGCTGGCTTCGACCGTGCTAGCCTACGCTAAGGCCCGACCGTTGCCCGCGCCGGAACCGCAGGCGGCCTGAAGCCTTACCATCGCGCAAAACGCCTTAGACTCGCCAGAAAGCTCGGCTGAGTTCCCGAGGAACGTTAGGAGCCTTTTCTTGAAGACCATCCGCGCCCTGCTGCCCGTCGTCGTCCTGCTGGCCGCCTGCTCGAATCCGGCCGGGCCGTCCAATGCCCAATCGGTCGGCAACGGACCCGTTCCCGACATGCCACAACCGACCCGCCGCGCTCCGGCCGACGCGGCGTCGATGAAGCTGTCGTTCTCGCCGGTGGTGAAGAAGGCCGCCCCCGCGGTCGTCAACGTCGCCAGCCGCCGGGTGGTGCAGCGCCGCGTCGATCCCTTCTGGGACTTCTTCATGGGCGGCGGCGGCCAGGGCGGCAGCCAGGTGCAGGGCTCGCTGGGCTCGGGCGCCATCGTCCGCGCCGACGGGGTGATCATCACCAATCACCACAATATCGACGGGATGAGCGACATCACCGTGCAGCTGGCCGACCGCCGCGAGTTCCCGGCCACCGTCCTGCTCGACGATCCGCGCGCCGACCTGGCGGTGCTGAAGATCGACACCAAGGGCGAGAAGCTGCCGGTCATGGCCATCGACGACCAGGACCAGATGGAGGTCGGCGACCTCGTCCTGGCGCTGGGCAATCCGTTCGGCGTCGGGCAGACCGTGACCAACGGCATCGTCTCGGCCCTGGCCCGGACCGACGTCGGCGCGGCCAATTTCGGCAGCTACATCCAGACTGACGCGGCCATCAATCCCGGCAATTCGGGCGGGCCGCTGGTGGACATGGACGGCGACCTGGTCGGCATCAACACCTTCATCATCTCGCGCTCGGGCTCGTCCAGCGGGGTGGGCTTCGCCATCCCGGCGGCCGTGGTGCGCCAGGTCGTCTCGGCGGCCCTGGGCGGGGGCCACAGCGTCGTGCGGCCCTGGCTGGGCGTGAAGGGCCGGCCGGTCACCGGCGACATCGCCAAGCGCCTGGGCATGAGCGTGCCGCGCGGCGTGCTGGTGGCCGAGGTCTATCCAGGCTCGTCGGCCGATCGCGCCGGCCTGAAGGAAGGCGACGTCATCCTGTCGATCGACGGCCGGGCGGTGAACGACGAGGGTGGCGGCGCCTTCGCGATCGGCACCCACAAGGTCGGCGACCGCGTGCCGATGCAGATCCATCGCAACGACCGCGAGCAGACGCTCACCGTCCGCGCCGAGGCCGCGCCGGAGATCCCCGCGCGCGACGAGCGCACCCTGTCGGGGGGCAACCCGTTCAACGGCGCCACCGTGGTCAACCTGTCGCCGGCCGTCGCCCAGGACCTGGACGTCGACCCGTTCGTCGGCAAGGGCGTTCTGGTGACCAAGATCGGCGGCGGCTACGCGGCCAATATCGGCCTGCAGCCGGGCGATTTCATCCGCGAGGTCAACGGTCGGGCGGTCAATACGGTGGCCGATCTCAACGCCGCGGCGAAGCTGCCGACCCGCAACTGGGTGGTGACGATCGAGCGCAATGGCCAGCGGATCACGGCCCGCTTCTCGGGCTGACGACTTGCGTCCGGCGGCCTGCTAGAAGAATTGCATGTCCGATCTCTTCCAGGCCGCCGGCCTGACGCCCCACGCGCCGGCCCCACTGGCCGACCGCCTGCGGCCCCAGAGCCTCGACGAGGTGGTGGGCCAACAACACCTTTTGGGCCCCGAAGGCCCCATTGGCCGCATGGCCGCGGCCCATCGCCTGGCCTCGATGATCCTGTGGGGGCCGCCCGGCACCGGCAAGACCACCATCGCGCGCCTGCTTGCCAAGGCCGGCGGCTACGAGTTCCAGCAGATCTCGGCGGTCTTCTCCGGCGTGGCCGACCTGAAGAAGGCCTTCGAGCAGGCCCGCATGCGCCGCGCGGCCGGCCAGAGCACCTTGCTGTTCGTAGACGAGATCCACCGCTTCAACCGCGCCCAGCAGGACGGTTTCCTGCCGTTCGTGGAGGAGGGGATCGTCACCCTGGTCGGCGCCACGACCGAGAACCCGTCCTTCGAGCTGAACGGCGCTCTGCTGTCGCGCTGCCAGGTCTTCGTTCTGAAACGCCTGGGCGAGGACTCGCTGGACCAGTTGCTGCAACGCGCCGAGGTCGCCGAGAGCCGGCCGCTGCCGATCGACACCGAGGCGCGTTCGACCCTGGTCGCCATGGCCGACGGTGATGGCCGCTACCTGCTGACCCTGGCCGAGACCCTGTTCTCGATCGGGACCGACAGCCCGCTGAATACGACCCAGCTCGGCCAGTTCCTGCAGAAGCGCCGCCCGGCCTACGACAAGGACCGCGAGGAGCACTACAACCTCATCTCGGCCCTGCATAAGTCGGTGCGTGGCTCTGATCCCGACGCGGCGCTCTATTGGCTGGCGCGGATGCTGGAGGGGGGCGAGGATCCGCTGTTCATCGCCCGTCGCCTGGTGCGCATGGCGTCCGAGGACATCGGCGCGGCCGACCCGCTTTCCCTGCTGCTGACCACCGCCGCCAAGGACGCCTATGACTTCCTGGGCTCGCCGGAAGGAGAACTGGCCCTGGCCCAGGCCGTGGTCCACATGGCGTCGGCGCCCAAGTCCAACGCCGTCTACAACGCCTACAAGGCCGCCCGTCGCGCCGCCAAGGAGACCGGCAGCCTGATGCCGCCGTCGCACATCCTCAACGCGCCGACCAAGCTGATGAAGAGCCTCGGCTATGGCGACGGCTACGCCTACGACCACGATGTCGAGGGCGGCGTCTCGGGCCAGAACTATTTCCCGGACGGCATGGAGCGTCGGCGGTTCTATGAGCCGAAGCCGGTCGGCGCCGAGGCCAAGGTACGTGAACGCTTGGAAGCCTGGGGCAAGGTGCGTAAGGACGGCAAATGAGCAGTCCGAAATTCCGCCGTCCCCCTGGTGTCGCCAAGCCCAAGGCCGTCGAGTGCCCGATCACTCTGACGCCCGAGGAGATCGACACGGCCAAGTCGTGGGTGCTGTACGAGGACGAGACGGTCATCGTGCTGGACAAACCCGCCGGCCTGTCCAGCCAGGGCGGGCGGATCAAGGCCCATACGCTGGACGACCTGCTGTGGGCGTTCGCCAGGCCGGGAAAGGCTCGGCCGCGCCTGATCCATCGTTTGGACCGCGACACCTCGGGCGTGATCCTGACGGCCAAGACCAAGCCGGGCGCGGCCTTCCTGGGCGAGGCCATGATGGCCAAACGCTTCCGCAAATCCTACCTCGCCATCGTCGCGCCGGGCGCGCCCGAGCCGAAGGGCGGCATGATCGACAGCCCGTTGCGCCGAGAGTTGATCGGCCGAGAGGCCTATATGCGGGTCTGCGAGCCGGACCATCCGGACGCCGAGACCGCCCGAAGCCGCTACCGCACCCTGGCCAGCAATGGCGTCGCGGCGCTGGTCGAGTTGTCGCCCGACACCGGGCGTATGCACCAGCTTCGGGTTCACATGGGCTCGATCGGCCGGCCGCTGGCGGGCGACAGCCGCTATGGCGGGGCGCTGATGCTGGGCGGCGTGGCCGTGCCGCGCCTGATGCTGCACGCCGCGCGCCTGACTTTTCCGCATCCGCTGGGCGGCGAGCGCAAGGTCATGGCCCCGCTTCCGTCCGATTTCAAAGCCATGCTCCAGGCCCTGGATCTGGCGGTTCCGGAACAGCCAGGTTCCGAGGCCGTTGATCAGGTCTGAGGACAGTCGCCATGAAGATCGCAAAACCCCTGATCGCCGCCGCGCTCGCCGGTTTCCTACTGGCGGCCTGCGCGACGACCCCGACCGTCTATCGCGCCCAGCTCGGCGCGCCCAACGACGTCGGCTATTCGGAATATCGCCTGGAAGCCGGACGTTATCGCGTCACTTTCCAGGGCGGGCCGGGCGCGAAGGAGGCCCAGGTCGCCGACTACGCCCTGTTGCGCGCCGCCGAACTGGCCCTGCGCGACGGTTATGACTGGTTCCGGATCGCCGACCGCTCGACAAACGTCAGCGGCTACGACCGTGGGCCGCGCGTGTCGGTCGGCGGCGGTTCGGCCAGCTTCGGCCGGCGTTCCAGTGTCGGCGTGGGACTGGGGACGAGCTTCAATCTCGGCCCGGGCCCGGCCGTGTCGCGTTCGATCGAGGTCGTGTTCGGCAAGGGCGCGACGCCGCGCGATCGCGACGCCTACGACGCGCGGGACGTGGTCAAGAATGTCGGCTACGGCCGGCAGCGAGTTCAGTTAGGCCGCCGCTCTCTTGCCCAGCGGATAGTTCGCGCGCAGCGCCGCGTGGGTGAGGCCGGCCGTCTCGGCGGCGGCGAAATAGCCGTCCTGGGGCAGGCCTTGCAGGATGGTCATCGGGGCCAGGCCACGGGCGTCGCGACCGAAAGCCATCATCTCCATGGCGATCTTGCCGGCTTCGCCGGAGAGATCGGAGGCGTCCAGCGCCAGGCCGGCCAGGCGGGCGTCGCGCAGCACGCGCAGGGCTTCCTTGTCCGGCGGCACGCGGGCGATGACGCCGCGGGTGAGGGCGCGCAGCAGGCCGACCACCTCCAGCAGCCGGCCGGCGGGGGTACCGCGGGTGACGTCGACCAGTTCGATCATCAAGCCGCCGCGCAGCAGGCTCAGCGACAGGCCGGCGGTGCCCGTCAGCAGGTCGCGGCCGCGCTGGGTGCCCAGGGTGCGGAACGAGGCCGGCAGGATCAGTTCGGGCGCGTTGTGGCCTTGGGCCGAGCGCGCGAACACCGCAGCGTATTTCAGCGTCGACTCGTCGATGAAGGCTACATCCCGGTCCGACAGCTTGGTCAGGGCGCGGGCCGAGGCCTGGCGACCGCTGGCCAGGTGCGTGACCATCGGCTCGACCCGCACGGCTGTGGTGATGTTGCGCCGCAGGCTGACCACATGCTCGAGCGTGAAGTCCACGCGCAGCGCAGCGCCGCCGGCGGTGGTGAAGGCCACCGGGGTGCGGCGGGCCTCGTCAGCCGGATCCACTTCAATGCGGACCGGCGAGCGCGCGGAGTTGCGGCGGGCGCGGGCGGCCAGGATTACGGTCGGGTCGATCGGCTTGCAGACCGCCTCGCCGTTCTCGACCCCAATCACCGAACGGATGCCCAGATCCTTCGCCGAGGCGGCGCCCAGCAGATGGGTCAGCACGTCTTCCAGGATCCGCACGCTGGTCGCCTGGGCGGCCAGACCCTGGTCGTTGTTCATGGCGATCAGGAACTCGCTGTCCGAGATGCGGGCCCGCATGTCGTTGCGGTCCAGATGTTCGTTCAGCTTCAGCTCGACATAGGTCCAGACGTCGCCGCGCTTCTGGCTCCACCATTCGCCGGCCCACTGCCGGATGGCCTTGATGCTGATCACGTTGACCGAGCCGCGCGCGACGAGCTCCGAGCCCGACAGGCGCTGAGCCACCGGGCCCGGAAGGGCCACGCGTTCGGTCGCGTCTGAAGAGGTTGAGGTGTCGAAGGGCATGAGTTTGGCGCTGTTGATACGCCCTGGAGAATGCGGGAAGCGCGCTTAACCGGTCGTTCGGAAATACGGTTTCCAAACGCGTTTACCGTGAAAGAAACCGGGGAAAATCAAGGGAACTTCGTTGGATGCTTGGCGTTGGCGTCTGCTCGGCGCATAAGGCGTTCATGAACAAGCTGCTTCTGGTGGCCGCTGGCGGAGCCGTCGGCTCGGTCGCGCGCTATCTGGTCGGCGTCGGCGCCATGCGGGTCATGGGGACGGGCTGGCCGTATGGCACCTTCACCGTGAACATCGCCGGGGGCTTCCTGATGGGCTGCCTGGCCTCGTGGCTGGCGCATCGCGGCAACGCCTCAAGCGAACAGTGGCGCGTGCTGCTGGGCGTGGGCGTGCTGGGCGGCTTCACGACGTTCTCTTCGTTCTCGCTGGAGACCGCGCTGATGATCCAGAAGCGCGACTATCTGCCAGCCTTCTCCTATGCCGCCGCCAGCGTGCTTCTGTCCGTGGCGGCCCTGTTCGCGGGCCTTCTGATCGCCCGCAAGGTTTTCGCATGAGCATCAAGGAAGTCCGCACGCTGTACGTCGACGCCGGCGAGGACGGGGTCCGCCTCGACCGCTGGTTCAAGCGCCGTTGGCCGCACCTCAACCACATCCAGCTGAACAAGCTTTTCCGCTCGGGCCAGGTCCGGGTCGACGGCTCGCGCGCCAAGGCCGACACCAAGCTGGTCGCCGGTAGCCAGATCCGCGTGCCGCCGCTGCCCGACGCGCCCGATCCGAACGAAAAGGCCAAGCTGTCGCCGCGCGACATCGCCTACGCCAGATCGCTGGTGCTGTACGAGGACGAGGAGGTCCTGGCGCTGAACAAGCCCGCCGGCCTGGCCGTTCAGGGCGGCACCAAGACCACCCACCACGTCGACAAGTTGCTGAGCGCCTGGGGCGAGGGCGTCAATCGACCGCGCCTGGTCCACCGCCTGGACCGCGACACCTCGGGTGTGCTGCTGCTGGGCAAGACGCCCGCCGCGGCCGCGCGCCTGTCGGGCGCCTTCGCCAAGCGCAAGGCGCAGAAGACCTACTGGGCCATCGTCGCCGGTAATCCGCACCCGACCGAGGGCGTGATGGAGCTGCACCTGGCCAAGCGCGGGGTCGGCGACCGCGAACTGGTCGTGCCCGCCCAGCCCAAGGACCCGGACGCCCAGCCGGCCGAGACCGAATTCGTCACCATCAGCCGCGCCGGGCCGCGCGTCACCTGGATGGCCCTGCGTCCGCACACCGGCCGCACTCACCAGTTGCGCGCGCACATGAAGGCCATGGGCCATCCCATCCTGGGCGACCCCAAGTACGGCGACGACAAGTCCGCGCCGCTGTCGGAGGGACTGAAGCTGCAGTTGCACGCCCGCTCGATCCTGCTGCCGCACCCCTCGGCCGGCATGCTGCACATCGAGGCCCCGTTGAGCCCCGAGATGAAGGAAGGCTTTCGCAAGTTCGGCTTTTCGGAAGACGAGGCCGACGCCGAACCCTTCGCGCGGCGGCAGACCAAGCGGCGCTGATCTCCAAATCCGATCTTCCTGGCGAAAGCCGGGACCCAGATCGAGCCCGCCTATCTTAGCCCGTGGACGCTGCTTGAGGCGCGTCATCTCGAACCGCTCGAGGTGTATCTGGGCCCCGGCGTTCGCCGGGGAAGACGGTGATGGGGTTGCTAGACCAGACCCGTGACCGGCTTCGCCGCCGCGCTGTCCGGGAACACCTTGCGTTCCAGGATCGCGCGGTCGACGCCGATGTGGTCGGCCAGCACGCCCTTGAACAGGCCGCGCATGTCGAGGGTCGGGGCGGTGTCGCGGTTCTCGAACAGGGCGGTCTGCGAGAGGCCCGGCCAGTCGCCGACGATGCCACCCTTCTTCAGCGCGCCGCCCAGGATCAGGCCCGTTGAGGCCGTGCCGTGGTCGGTGCCGCCGGTGCCGTTGACGCGGGCCGTTCTGCCGAATTCGGTCACCGCGATGACCACGGTGTTCTTCCATTCCGCGCCCAGGCCGTCGTGCAGGCCGCCCAGCACCGCGTCCATATAGGACAGCCGTGTGGCGATCTGGCCGGGCTGGCCGGCGTGGGTGTCGAAACCGTCCAGCGAGATCGCCGCGATCTGCGGTCCGCCGGCCTGGATCATGAAGCCGCCCAGGGTCGAACCCAGCTTGCGCGCCGCCTCGCCGCCGGCGCGGTTCTGGCGGTCGTTGGCCATGGTGGGCGACATCGGCGCGGCGCCCGGTTTTGCCGGCGTCGAGGCCGCCGCGATGTTCATGGCCGGCGTGGCCGAAAGGGCGGTCATCGCCGTCTGCGCCATGGTCTCGGTCTCCAGCCCGCGCGCGAAGGCCGGGCCCAGCATCGGGTCGTTCTTGTAGAGGTCCTGCAACAGGGTCGGCAGGCGCGCGGTCTCGTCGACGCCCTTGCCGGGCGACCAACTGGCCGCCTGGACCTTGCCGCGCAGGATCAGCGGGGCGGTGGTCCCGACCGACAGCCCCTCGACCTTGCGAGCGGGGGCGAGGGCCTCCAGCGTGCGGTTCAGCCAGCCGGTCTCGGTCCCGTAGACATGGGCCGCGCCGGTCTCCAGCACGTCCTGGGCCTCGAAGTGGGAGCGGGCGCGGTCGGGGCTGGCGATGGCGGGCGCGATGCGGGCCTCGCCCTTCAGCGCCAGGGCGTGAACGGTTTTCAGCTCGGGGTGCAGGCCGAAGGTGTCGTCCAGCTTCAGCACCTGGTCGGGCTTCAGGGCGATCGAGCCGCGCAGGTTGGCGTAGTTCGCATCGCCCACCGGTGGCGAAACAGACAGGCCGTCCATGCCGCCCCGGCAGATCACGACGACGAGCTTCTTCCTGGCCAGATCGCCTTCCGTGGCGGCGAAGGCCTGCGAACCCAGGAAGTTGACGGTGATCCCGAGGCTGGCGCCCAGGCCCAGCAGCGAGCGGCGGTTGATTTGAGCGGTCATCGGCGTTGGAACTCCGGGCTCATCACGAGAAGGGCGAAGGCTTCCTTGCGGGTTTCGGCCCGCGACACGGCCTTGGCGACGGGAGGCGTCAGGCGCGCGCCCAAGGCCGAGACGGCCAGGGCGTTGGGATCGGTGCGGTCGGCGACCGCGGCGGCGAAGCCCTGGGCCCACTGCATCCGCTTGACCAGGCCGTCGGGCGAGGCCCAGGTCTGGGCGTCATCGGCCCAGCCCTTGGGGGAGGGGGCCGAGAAGGGCTTCTGGCCCAGGCCCGTGAGGATCGGCGCCAGGCGCTCGATCGCCGAGGGTTCGGCCCCGATCAGGCGCCAGGTCGACAGGGTGTATTCGTAGGGCGTCTTGAACTTGGCGGGCGTGGGATCCCAGGCCTCGGGGCTTTCGACCAGGGCCTTGGCGACCTGAGCGAGGTCGCCGCCGGTGTCCATCCAGCGCTTCTCCAGCCGCGCGGTCAGGGCGGGCGGGGGCGTGTCGGAGACGAAGTGGCGGGCGATCTTGCCGCAGACGTGGCGGGCGGTGCGCTTGTCGGCGGCCAGGGTCTTCAGGACGGCCATGCCCTGCTGGATGTCGGGCTGGGCGTATCGGCGGCCCATGATCGTGCGGGCGCCCGGCTCGTGGGCGGCGTCGCGAAACACGAACTGGCCCTGGCGGTCCTCGTTGTCGCGGCCGACCGAGAAGCCGGTCAGGGCGCGGGCGAACTCGGTGACGTCGCCTTGCGTATAGCCGGCGTCGACGCCGACCGTGTGCAGTTCCATGATTTCGCGGGCCAGGTTCTCGTTCAGTCCGGCCCTGGCGCCGCGCCTGCGGACGCCGACCTGGCTGTCGGGACCAATCGACTGGGCCTGGTCCAGATAGGTCAGCATGGCCGGATGGGTCGACGAGGCGACCAGCAGGTCCTCGAAGCTGTCGAACACGTGGGGGCGTATCGCCTCGCGCTCGAACGGGCCGATCAGCACCGAGGTGATCTGCTTGGTGGCCGAGACGGTGAAGTGGTTGGCCCAGAACAGCGCCCAGCGTTCGCGAAAGCCCGCTGGCGTATTGGTCGCCAGGCGCGCGCGGGCCAGGAAGTCGGCATTGACCTTGTCCCGCAGGGCGATCTGGGCGGCCTTCGCGGCTTGCAGGGCCGCATCGTCGGGAGTTTCCGCCATCTTTCTTCTGGCGCGCGGCTTTCTGCTGCCGCTGGTAGTCGCGCATCTGTTCGAAGCGTTGAGCGGCGCTCTCGCCGCCGTCCTGCGGGATGTCGGCGCCCTCGCGACGGATCTGGGCGGTCAGGAAGCCCCGCGGATCGGCCCCGGCGGCGTCGATCTCGCCGGCGGGCGCCCAGGCCGAACCGGGTGACGGCGATGGCGGCCATCATGTCCTTGGACGGTAGGCTCAAGCGGCGCTCTCCCTTGCACTGACACGCGATCTTGCTCATTCAACGCGGGTCATTGGCCGTTCCGTCGCGCGGCCCGAAAAAGAGTTCTCGCCGTGTCCGACAAGTCCGAGCTGCTGCTGAAACCCAAGCGCTTCTACAAGGCCGCCGTCGCGGTCCCGGTCGAGGGGGGCTTCGCCGTTCAGCTCGACGGCCGCACGCCCAAGTCGCCGGCCAGGAAGCCGCTGATCCTGCCTAACCAAGCCCTGGCCGACACGATCGCCGCCGAGTGGGAGGCCCAGGTCGAGTATATCGACAACAGCCTGATGCCGGCCACGCGCCTGGCTTTCACGGCGATCGACCGTATCGCCGAGACCCGCGCCGAGGTGGCCAAGGAGATCACCGCCTACGCGGCTTCCGACCATCTTTGCTACCGCGCCGAACACCCGACGCCGCTGGTCGAGCGCCAGGAGCGCGAGTGGGGCGCGATCCTGAACTGGGCCAAGGCCGAGCATGGCTTGGTGTTCACCCCCGTCGGCGGAATCATCCACCAGCCGCAGCCGCCGGCCACCCTGGCGGCGGTCGAGGCCCTGGCCCTGACCCTGGACGACTTCAGCCTGGCTGGGGTGGCTTTCGCCGCCGGTCTCTACGGCTCGACCGTGCTGGCCCTGGCCGTCCGCGCTGGCCGCCTGACCGGCCGCAAGGCCCTGGACCTGTCTCGCCTGGAGGAGGCGTTCCAGGCCGAGCAGTGGGGCCAGGACGCCGAAGCCGCCGCTCGCGTGGAATTCCTGGCGGTCGAGGCCGAGATGATCGACCGCTGGTTCGCCGCGCTGCGCTAAGGGCATGACCTTTCCGTGTTGCGCTGCCGCAGGTCCGCCTTGCCTGCGACCCCTGGCCTCGCTAGGGCTGGCTTCCTAAGGTGGGCGAACCACCAGCATGAAGATCCGGGCAGGGAGCTAGCGCGTTGCAGCACATTCTCGAGGAACTCGACCGTCGTCGCGAGCAGGCCAGGGCTGGCGGCGGCGAGGCGCGGGTCGCCGCCCAGCACGCCAAGGGCAAGCTGACCGCTCGCGAGCGCATCGACCTGCTGCTGGACGAGGGCTCGTTCGAGGAGTTCGACATGTTCGTCGAGCACCGCAGCGCCGACTTCGGCATGCAAGACCAGAAGATCCCCGGCGACGGCGTCGTCACCGGCTGGGGCACGATCAACGGCAAGGTCGTCTACCTGTTCTCCAAGGACTTCACGGTGTTCGGCGGCAGCCTGTCGAACGCCCACGCCCAGAAGATCATCAAGGTCCAGCGCCAGGCCATGAAGGTCGGCGCCCGATCATCGGCCTGTTCGACGCCGGCGGGGCCCGCATCCAGGAGGGCGTCGACAGCCTGGCCGGCTATGCCGACATCTTTCTGGAAAACACCCTGGCCAGCGGCGTCATCCCGCAGATCAGCGTGATCATGGGCCCCTGCGCCGGCGGCGACGTCTACAGCCCCGCGATCACCGACTTCATCTTCATGGTCAAGGACACGAGCTACATGTTCGTGACCGGCCCCGACGTGGTCAGGACGGTGACCAACGAGGTCGTCACCGCCGAGGAACTGGGCGGGGCCCGGGTCCACGCCGCCAAGTCGGGCGTGGCCGAGGGCGCGTTCGAGAACGACCTGGAAGCCCTGACCCAGGTGCGCCGCCTGGTCGACTTCCTGCCCTCGTCCAACCGCGAGCCCGCCCCCGAACGCGAGAGCTTCGATGCGGCCTATCGCGAGGAGGCCAGCCTCGACACCCTGGTCCCGGCCGACGCTGCCAAGCCCTACGACATGAAGGAGCTGATCCTGAAGATCGTCGACGAGGCCGACTTCTTCGAGATCAGCAGCGAGTGGGCCAAGAACATCGTCGTCGGCTTCGCCCGCATGGACGGCGAGAGCGTCGGCATCGTCGCCAACCAGCCGCAGGTGCTGGCCGGGGTGCTGGACATCGACTCCAGCCGCAAGGCCGCCCGGTTCGTGCGCTTCTGCGACGCCTTCAACATTCCGATCATCACCCTGGTCGACGTGCCGGGCTTCATGCCGGGGACCAAGCAGGAGTACGGCGGCCTGATCAAGCACGGCGCCAAGCTGCTCTTCGCCTATGCCGAGGCCACCGTGCCGAAGATCACCGTCATCACCCGCAAGGCCTATGGCGGGGCCTATGACGTGATGAGCTCCAAGCACCTGCGCGGCGACCTCAACTACGCCTGGCCGACCGCCGAGATCGCGGTGATGGGCGCCAAGGGCGCGGTGGAGATCATCTTCCGCCAGGAGGCCAAGGACCCCGAGGCGCTCGCGGCCCGCGAGGCCGAGTACAAGGACCGCTTCGCCAACCCGTTCGTCGCCGCCAGCCGCGGCTATATCGACGACGTCATCATGCCCCACGGCACCCGCCGCCGGATCGTGCGGGGGCTCAAGAGCCTCAAGGGGAAGGAACTGTCCAACCCCTGGAAGAAGCACGACAATATTCCGCTGTAGGGATGGCGAGCTCAGCACAGGCCCCCACCTGACCGCGCTGAGCGCGGTCTGTCCGCCCCCAAGCGGGGCGGAGAACAATCGCGGCTGCTTTTTCTCCTCCCCCCTTGGGGGAGGGGACCGGCGAACGCCGGTGGAGGGGGCTTGTACGGCCAAACCTTTCCCTTCCGTCGCGACCCTTCTATATGCGGACGCTTCTAAGCTTCCCGTGACTCCCCGAAAGGCCGCGCCCGCATGGCTCGCATCCTGATCACCTCGGCCCTGCCGTACATCAACGGCATCAAGCATCTGGGGAACCTTGCCGGATCGATGCTGCCGGCCGACGTCTATGCGCGATTCAAGCGGGCCCAGGGGCACGAGACCCTCTACATCTGCGCCACCGACGAACATGGCACGCCGGCCGAACTCGCGGCGACCGCCGCGGGTCAGGACGTCGCCACCTATTGCGCCGAGCAGCACATCCTTCAGCACGATGTCGGCCGCGCCTTCGGCCTGTCATGGGATCATTTCGGCCGCTCGTCCTCGCCGCAGAACCACCGTCTGACCCAGCACTTCTGCCAGGCTCTGGAAGACCACGGCCTGATCGAGGAACGCGTCGATCAGATGGTCTATTCGGTCGACGACAAGCGCTTCCTGCCGGATCGCTACGTCGAGGGCACATGCCCCCACTGCGGCTTCGAGAAGGCGCGCGGCGACCAGTGCGACAACTGCGGCAACCTGCTGGACCCCACCGACCTGATCAATCCGTATTCGGTGATCTCGGGCTCGCGGAACATCGAGGTGCGCGACACCCGCCACCTCTACCTGTTGCAGACCAAGATGGCCGACAAGATCAGGGCCTGGGTCGACAGCCACGCCGACTGGCCGCCGCTGGCTCGCTCGATCGCCTACAAGCACCTCGATGAAGGCCTGATCGACCGCGGCATCACCCGCGACCTGGCGTGGGGCATTCCGGTGGCCAAGGACGGCGTTCCGCGTCCGGGCTTCGAGGACAAGGTCTTCTACGTCTGGTTCGACGCACCCATCGAATATATCGCCGCCACCCAGGAATGGGCCGAGGGCTCGCCCGACCGCGACTGGAAGCGCTGGTGGCGCACCGACGCGGGCGCCGACGATGTCAGCTACGTCCAGTTCATGGGCAAGGACAATGTGGCCTTTCACACGGTCAGCTTCCCCGCGACCATCCTCGGCTCGGAAGAGCCGTGGAAGAGCGTCGACATGCTCAAGGCCTTCAACTGGCTGAACTGGTACGGCGGCAAGTTCTCGACCTCGAACAAGCGCGGCGTGTTCATGGACGCGGCCCTAGAGATCCTGCCGCCGGATCTGTGGCGCTGGTACCTGACGGCCAATTCGCCGGAGAGCAGCGACACGGCCTTCACCTGGGAGCAGTTCGCCAGCGCCGTGAACCGCGACCTGGCCGACGTGCTGGGCAACTTCGTCAACCGCATCCTGAAGTTCAACGAGAGCAAGTTCGAGGGCGTGGTGCCGGCGGGCGGCGAGCCCGGTCCGCTGGAAGAGAAGCTGTTCGCCGACGTCTCGGCGCGCCTGGCGGATCTTTCCGAACAGATGGACGCCATCGAGATCCGCAAGAGCGCCCAGGCGCTGCGGGCCTTGTGGGTGGTCGGCAACGAGTACCTGCAGGAGGCCGCGCCGTGGACCGCGATCAAGACCGATCGCGACCGCGCCGCCGTCATCGTTCGCACGGCCCTGAACCTGGTGGCCCTCTACGCCAAGCTCTCGGCGCCGTTCATCCCGTTCGCCGCCGAGACGATCGGTAACGCGTTCGGCCTGGACTACCCGGCCCCGTGGCCGTCGAACGACGCCAAGGTCGAGCTCGACGTGCTGACGGTCGGCGCGAAGGTGACGGTGCCGGACGTCCTGTTCAAGAAGATCGAGGACGAGCAGATCGCCGAATGGACGGCTCGCTTCGGCGGCGCGGACTAAGGTGCCGGATACGGCGTACAGGGCGGACGGGAAGGGGCTCCCAACCCTGGTCCGCCTCTGCCTGTTCTACGCCGCTATCTTTCTGAGCTCTGGCGTCAGCCTGCCGTATATCGGCACCTATCTGCGCTCGCGCGGCATGAGCGGCGGCGAGATCGGGCTGATCCTGGCCGTGCCGCTGCTGCTGAAGCCCTTCACCGGCGCCTCGCTGGCTGTGTGGGCCGATGGCTTCACCCTGCGGCGCACGCCGATGCTGCTGCTGCTGGTCGGGGCGGGACTGGGCTATGCGGGCCTGCTGGCCGCTCCGAACCTGTGGTGGTTCATCCTAGCCTGGTTCGTCGGCCAGACCCTGCTGTCGACCGTCTCGCCGCTGATCGACATCATCACTCTGCGCCGGGCGCGGATCGAGGGCTTCAACTACGGGATCCCGCGCGGCACCGGCTCCAGCGCCTTTATCGCGGCGAACCTGGCCATGGGGTCGATCCTGACCTTCGCCGCGCCGACCATCATCGCCATCTGGATCGCCACGGCCTGCTTCATCGCGGCCCTGGCCGCCGCGGTGCTCGTGCCGCCCGAGCGCGTCCACGCCGAAGGCGCCAAGCCCGACCGGTCGGAGCGCTGGAAAGGCCTCTCCGAGCTGCTGCGCAATCGCACCTTCGTGCTGGCGGTGGTCACCGCCGGCCTGATCCAGGGCGCGCACGCCTTCTACTACGGCTTTTCGGCCATCCTCTGGCGCAAGCAGGGGATCTCCGAGCCGATGATCGGCGTCCTGTGGGGCGTGGGCGTCGCGGCCGAGTTCGGCTTCATGTGGTTCCTGGAGCCGCTGCGCCGCCGCTGGGGACCGGAGCGGTTCCTGATCCTGGGCGCCAGCGCCGCCGTGCTGCGCTGGACGCTCTACGCGTTCGAGCCGCCGCTGTGGGCGTTGTTCCCGCTGCAGATGCTGCACGCCATGACCTTCGCGGCCTCGTTCCTGGCCTCGCTGCGCCTGATCGAGAAGCTGGCCCCGCCGGCCGCCGCGTCGCCGGCCCAGGCGATCAACTCGGCGCTGTCGTCGGGCTTCACGCTGGGCATCGCGACCCTGGCGTCGGGGCCGCTGTTCGATCGGCTGGGGGCGTACGGCTACCTGGCCACCGCCTTCATGGCCCTGCTGGGCCTGGGCGGCGCGATCCTGCTGTCGCGCCGCTCGAGATCTCAGATCGTGTAGTCGATCTCCTGGCCTTCCAGCCAGGCCACGATCCGTTCAGCCGCTTCCACGGGATCGATCGCGGTGGTGTCGATCCGCAGTTCGGGCGCTTCGGGGGCCTCGTACGGGCTGTCGACGCCGGTGAAGTTCTTCAGCTGTCCCGAGCGGGCCTTTTTGTAGAGGCCCTTCACGTCCCGCGCCTCGGCCACGGCCAGGGGCGTGTCGACGAAGACCTCGATGAACTCGCCGGGTTCCAGGATGTCGCGCGCCAACTGGCGTTCGGCGCGGAACGGCGAGATGAAGGCGGTCAGCACGATCAGCCCGGCGTCGACCATCAGCTTGGCCACCTCGGCCACCCGGCGGATGTTCTCGACGCGGTCCTCCTCGGTGAAGCCGAGATCCTTGTTCAGCCCATGCCGGACATTGTCGCCGTCCAGCAGATAGGTGTGGCGGCCCAGGGCGTGCAGGCGCTTTTCGACCAGATTGGCGATGGTCGACTTGCCCGCGCCCGACAGGCCCGTCAGCCAGACGACCTGGCCGCGCTGGCTCTTCAGCGCTGATCGCGAGGCCTTGGTGACGTCGGTGTGCTGCCAGTGGATGTTGTCGGCCCGTCGCAGGGCGAAGTTGATCATCCCGGCGCCGACGGTGCGGTTGGACAGGCGGTCGATCAGGATGAAGCCGCCCATCTGGCGGTTGTCGGCATAGGCCTCGAACGGGATCGCCTGGTCGAGGGAGAGGTTCACGAGGCCGATCTCGTTCAGCTCCAGGCGCTTGGCGGCCGTGTGCTCCAGCGTGTTGACGTTCACGCGGTGCTTGATGTCGGTGACGCTGGCGCCGACCGTCCTCGTCCCCAGCTTCAGCAGATAGGTGCGGCCCGGGGGCAGGGGCTCGTCGTCCATCCAGACGAGCGTGGCCTCGAACTGGTTGGCGACCGGGGCGGGCGCGTCGGCGGTCGCGATGACATCGCCGCGCGAGATGTCGATCTCGTCTTCCAGCGTCAGGGTCACCGACTGGCCGGCGACGGCCAGGGGCAGGTCGCCCGGCAGGGTGACGATGCGGGCCACGCGACTCTCGCGACCCGAGGGCAGGGCGCGGATGCGGTCGCCTGGCCGGATGCTCCCCGAGGCGATCAGGCCCGAGAAGCCCCGGAAGTCGAGGTTCGGGCGATTGACCCACTGCACCGGCATGCGGAACGGCTTGGACCGCAGGTCGTCCTCGACTTCCACGCCTTCCAGCCAGTCCATCAGGATCGGGCCTTCGAACCAGGGCGTCTCTTCGCTGCGCGAAGCGATGTTGTCGCCGCCGAGGCCCGAGATCGGGATGGGCGTGAAGACCGAAAGGCCGATCTGCTCCGCGAAGGCGCGATAGTCGGCGACGATCCGGTCGAACACCGCCGGGGCCCAGCCGACCAGGTCCATCTTGTTCACGGCCAGCACCACGTGGCGGATGCCGAGCAGAGACACGAGATAGCTGTGGCGCCGCGTCTGGGTCAGCACGCCCTTGCGCGCGTCGATCAGGATCACGGCCGCGTCGGCGGTCGAGGCGCCGGTGACCATGTTGCGCGTGTACTGCTCGTGACCGGGGGTGTCGGCGACGATGAACTTGCGCTTCTCGGTCGAGAAGAAGCGGTAGGCGACGTCGATGGTGATGCCTTGCTCGCGCTCGGCGGCCAGGCCGTCGACCAGCAGGGCGAAGTCGATCGCCCCGCCCTGGGTGCCGACCTTCTTGCTGTCGGCTTCGAGGGCCGCCAGCTGATCCTCGAAGATCATCTTGCTGTCGTACAGCAGGCGGCCGATCAGGGTGGACTTGCCGTCGTCGACGCTGCCGCAGGTGATGAAGCGCAGCAGCGACTTGTGCTGGTGCTGATGCAGGTAGGCGTCGATGTCCTCGGCGATCAGGGCGGACTGGTGCGCCATCAGAAGTAGCCCTCTTGCTTCTTCTTCTCCATCGAGGCGGACTGGTCATGGTCGATGACCCGGCCCTGGCGCTCCGACGTCGTGGTCAGCAGCATTTCCTGGATGACCTGGGGGAGGGTGGCCGCGGTGCTCTCGACCGCGCCCGTCAGTGGGTAGCAGCCCAAGGTGCGGAAACGGACGCTCCGCATCTGCGGGACCTCGCCGTCGCGCAGGCGGAAGCGGTCGTCGTCGACCATGATCAGCGCCCCGTCGCGCTCGACCACCGGCCGTTCGGCCGCGAAGTAGAGCGGCACGATCGGGATGGTCTCGAGGTGGATGTACTGCCAGACGTCCAGCTCGGTCCAATTGGAGATCGGGAAGACGCGCAGGCTTTCGCCCGGGTGCTTGCGGGTGTTGTAGAGGCTCCACAGCTCGGGCCGCTGGTTCTTCGGGTCCCAGCGTTGCTCTGCCGAGCGGAAAGAGAAGACCCGCTCCTTGGCCCGGCTCTTCTCCTCGTCGCGGCGAGCGCCGCCGAAGGCCGCGTCGAAGCCGTACTTGGAGAGGGCCTGTTTCAGGCCCTCCGTCTTCCAGAGGTCGGTGTGCAGGGCGCTGCCGTGGTCGAACGGATTGACCCCGCGCGCCTCGGCGTCGGGATTCTTGTGGACGATCAGGTCGAAGCCCAGCTCGGACGCCACCTTGTCGCGCAGAGCGTACATGTCCCGGAACTTCCAGGTCGTGTCGACGTGCAGCAGGGGGAAGGGCGGCTTGCTGGGGTAGAAGGCCTTGGCGGCCAGATGCAGCATCACCGCGCTGTCCTTGCCGATCGAATACAGCATGACCGGCCGTTCGCACTCGGCCGCCACCTCGCGCAGGATGTGGATGCTCTCGGCCTCCAGGCGCTGGAGGTGGGTCAGGCGCGCCGGCGAGATTTCGGTCATTGCGGAGTCCGGCGGGTACGCGGCGGGTGCGAATTGGGTAAGGGCCAAGGCGAGGGTCCGCAAAGGAAAAACGTCCCAGCGCGTCCGTCGAGGAGCGCGCTGCGTCACCTTGCGACCTAGGCCCGGGCGAGGCCGCGGACAACCGCTGGAATTCTGGGGGCGCTGTCAGTGGACATGGCGCCAAGGCTGGTGAGCACCGACCTTCATGACCAAAAGTTCACTCGCCCCCGTCCAAGAACGCTAGCATAACGCCGGTATCGGTCCAGGGGCGGGCTATGGGCTTTCTGACGGAAATGCTGGCTGTGGCGGTCGTCTGGCTGTCCTCGTTCGCGCTCTGCCAGTTCGGGGTGAGCGTCGAGCACGCCGTCTGCCCGCACGCCAAGAGCGCCTCGGCCAGGACGGTCGCCCGCTCGCCGCGCGGCGCGCCGATCGCGGTGAATGCGCCTCGCGGAACGGCCGAGGCGACCGCGCGCGACGCGTGAACACGCGCGCAAGGCGCCCAGACCCCGCGAACGCAACGGAAGTCGCTTTTCGCCAAGGCTTTTCGCCGTTAGGTTCATGTGACACGCGAAGGAGGGGTCCGGCGCGCGAAGGTTGTCTCTTGCGCCCCTCGCCGACGCCTTGGGACCCTGGCTGTGTATGAAGCCTAAGAAGCGCCAACCGCTCGATTTTTCCGCTACGCCGACGGATGCCCCTCCCGAGGAAACCAAGACCACGCCTGAACTCCCTCCGGAGGTTCCTGGGGCGACGTCGTTCGCCGGGCCGGAGGCGGACGTTCCGACCGCCGAACCCCTGAGCTTGCAGGACACGCTGAACGATGACTTGGCCGTTCCGCCGCCGATGACCGTGCGCTCGCGTCGGCGCCGGGAGCCCGATCCCGAGCCGGTCGAGAGCTTTTCCGAACCCGAGCTGAAACTGGCCACCTCGCTGGCCGCCACCGCCCAGCCGCCAGCCCCGGTGGTCGAGCCCGAACACGCCGCGCCTGCCAAGGCCGAGAGCCGCGAGCCGACCCTGGACCTGCGGGGACCCGAAGCGACCGTGCCGCTACGGACCGAGGACGTTCCGCGCCGCATGTCTGGCGTTCTGTTCTGGACCCTGGCCACCGCCATCGCCTTCCTGTGGGCCCTGGCTCCGATCGCCTTCGCCCTGGGCTATGCCCGCGGCGTGCCGGCCTTCAAGGTCGAGGGCTTCGCCCTGACGGTGTTCGCCGGTCTGGCCCTCGGTCCGGCGCTGCTGACCCTGCTAGGCGCCTATCTGCTGCGCCAAGCGACCGGCATCGCCGATGAACTGCGTCGCACCCGCACACTGACCGACCGCATCGTGACTCCGGCCGCCCTGGCGGCCTTGGGCGCGTCCAGCGCGGTCGACGCCCTGCGCCAGGGCGTGGATGACGCATCCACCGCCGCCCAGCGGGCGCGCGAGCACATCGTCTCGCTGCGCCAGGCCCTGGCCGAGGAGACCGGGCGTCTGGCCGAGGCCGCCGCCGAGTCCGCCAAGATGGCCAAGCAGTTGGCCCAGGGCCTGGGTCACGAGCGCACGGCCATGGAGACCCTGTCGCAGTCGCTGGACGCCCGCTCCACGGCGGTCGTCGACGCGATCGGCAGCCAGGCCCGTATGGTGGCCGAGGCCTCCGACCTGGCCGAGACCCAGCTGCGCGAGGCCGAAGCCGCCCTGGCGGCCCGCGCCGCCGACCTGGCCGCCGCCGCGGCCGAAGCCTCGGACGCCGCCCGCGTCGGGGCCGAGGACCTGTCGCGCCAGATCGCCCGGCTGGAGACCGCCGGTCATGGGGTCGGCGACCAGGTCTCGTCGGTCGAGAAGAGCCTTGCCGCCCAGCGCGCCGCGCTCGTCGAGATCAGCCAGGCTCTGCGCTCGGACCAGGAGGACTTCGCCTCCGAGGCCGAGACCCGCACCGCTCAGCTCACCGAGTTCGTCGCCTATACCCGTGTCGGCGCCACAGAGCTGTCGGACGCCGCCGCGATGGGCGCGGAGATCCTGCGCGGCCTGATCAGCGCGGCCGCCGATCAGTTCCGCGAACTGGCCGAGGGCGCCACCAGCCAGCGCGAGGCCCTGGCCGACAACGCCAAGAAGACGCTCGAAACCATCGGCGATGTCGCCGAGAACCAGCGCACCTTGCTCGAGGATGAGTTGAAGGCGGCCATGGAGGCTATGGCCGAGTCGGCGTTGAAGGCGGCAGAGGGCGTGGAGGCCCGCGTCGAGGCCGCCCGCAGCCGTGTCGACCAGCTGAACGAGATCGCCTTCGCCGCCGGTCAGAAGGCCGACGCGGTGTTCGAGTCCCGCATGGAAGAAGCGCGCGACATCATCGAGCACTCGGCCCAGATGGTCGAGCAGGCCGGGGCGCGCACCTCGCAGAAGCTGGCCGAACTCGGTCCAGGCCGCCCGCGGCACGCTGGATGAGCTGGAGGCGATGCTGGCCGAGATCGGCAAGCGCACCGCCGACCTGCCGGCCGAGGCGCTGCAGAAAGCCGTCGAGGTCCGGGTGTCCATCGAGCAGGGCGTTGAGCAGTTGATGAACGCCGTCCGTCGCACCGCCGAGGAGACGGCCGCGATCGATCAGGCCTTCCAGGAGCGCGTCCGTCGCAACTACGAGATGCTGAGCGAAGCGGCGGGGGCCATCACCGCGTCCAGCGCCTCGACCGTGGCCGCCCGCTCGACCTCGGCGCAGGCGCCGCCGAGCCGGACGCGCGCCGGCGCCCCGCCGCCGCCTCCGGTCCAGCCCGAGCCGTTGCCGATGGCCGTGTTCGACGACGAGGACGAGGAGCCGCCGACCGACCGTCGCCGGCTGCGCCTGACGCCGACGGCCACCGACCAGGAATTCCGCTCGGTGTTCGAGCAGGCCTCGGCCCGCAAACAGACGCCTCCCCAGCCAGCGTCCGATCCTGACGGCGAGGGCGGCTGGAGCTGGCGCAACCTGCTGGCCGGCATCGAGAACAGCTCGCCGGGCGACGCCGGTCTGGGCGAGAAGCTGGCGGCCGAGATCACGGCCATGGGCATCGACCCGCACGCCCTTCTGCCGCGCGGCCGGATAGACGAGATCGCCGCCGCCCTGCAGACGCGTGACGACGGCGGGGCTCGCGAGGTGGTCAAGCGCCTGGCGCCGGCCGCCATCCGCCGCCTGGTCCGCCGTCTGTTCTCCGACTCGACGTTGAGGGCCAATACGGAGCGTTTCCTGAAGCGCTACGCTGGCATGATCGAAGAGGCGGCGGGCCAGGACCGCGAGGGCTTCCTGCTGGCGGCTCTGCTGTCGTCGGACGCCGGCCGGGCCTACCTTCTGCTCGACGCGGCCAGCGGCGATCTCGGCTAGGGTCTAGTGAAGCGCGCCTTTGATTTCGTGGCGGCGGCGATCGGCCTGATCTTGCTGGCCCTGCCGCTCGCCGTGCTGTGGCTGCTGGTCCGCCTGACCTCGCCGGGGCCGGGGCTCTACTGGTCGCAGCGGGTGGGCAGGGGCTCGGCGCTGTTTCCGATGCCCAAGTTCCGGACCATGCGGATCGACACCCCCGAGGTCGCCACGCACCTGCTGGAGGACCCCGACCGCTGGCTGACGCCGCTGGGGCCGGTGATGCGCAAGCTCAGCCTGGACGAGCTGCCGCAGCTTTGGAGCGTGCTGGTCGGCCACATGAGCCTGGTGGGGCCGCGCCCGGCGCTGTTCAATCAGGACGACCTGATCGCCGCCCGCCAGGCCGCCGGCGTCGATGTCCTGCGGCCTGGCGTCACGGGCTGGGCGCAGATCAACGGCCGCGACGAACTGGCCATTCCGGACAAGGTGGCGCTCGACGCAGAGTACCTGGCCCGGCGCTCATTCCTGTTCGACCTGGAGATCATGGTCAGCACCGTCGTGCCGGTGCTGACCGCCAAGGGCGTGACCCGCTAGTTCAGGTGAGGTCCGTATAGGCCTTCTCGATCGCCGCCACGAAAGTGGGGTTTCTGGTCAGCGCCGCCGGGAAGACGGTGTCCAGAGCCAGGAAAGCCGCCACGTCGGTCTTGGCGTCGCCGGTGACGCCTACGCCAATCTCGGTCAGCTTGTCAGCCAGCGGGTCGGTGATCGCCTCGCCGGTCTTGGCGCGCAGGGCGATGAAGCGCATCCAGGCCGCCAGCGGGATCGCCAGGCGCTCGATCGAGCGGCCGGCCTCCAGGGTTTCCGTCAACGTGCCGAGGATGCGGAAGGGCAGCTTGGCCGAACCGTCCCAGGCGATCTGCGCCAGGTAGTGGCGGATCTCGGGATTGCGGAAGCGGGCCAGGATGGCTTCGGCGTAGTCGGCCAGATCCAGGCCGCGCGGCGCGGTCAGAGTTGGGATGATGTCCTTGGCCATCAGGTCGCGGGCCAGGGTTTCCAGCACCGGATCGCTGACCGCCTCGAACACCGTCTCGTGGCCGCGCAGGATGCCGGCATAGGCCAGGGTCGAGTGGACCCCATTCAACAGGCGCAGCTTGGCGCGTTCGAAGCCACGGACGTCGTCGGTCAGGATGACGCCGACGCTGGCCAGGTCCGGCGCATCGTCCGGGAGCACGTCCTCGATGACCCACTGGGTGAAGGCCTCGCGCTGGATCGGCCAGGCGTCCTCCAGGCCCGTGGCGGTCTGGACCCGCGCCCGCAGGGCGTCGTCGGTGGCGGGCGTGATGCTGTCGACCATGGTGCGCGGGAAGCTGCCTTCGGCCTCGATCCAGGCGGCGAGGTCGGCGTCGATCTTGGCGGCGAAGGCGACCACGGCCGCTTTCAGGCGCCAGCCGTTGTCGGCGAGGTTGTCGCAGGCCACGACGGCGTAGGGCGACAGGCCCGCCGCGAACCGGCGGCGCAGGCCCTCGACGATATAGCCGACGGCGCTCTTCGGCTCGCGCGGATGGGCCAGGTCGTGAACGATGTCCGGATGCTTCTCATCCAGTCCGCCCTCGGCCGACAGGGTGTAGCCCTTTTCGGTCACGGTCAGGGTGACCATGCGGGTGGTCGGTGCGGCCAGGCGGGCGAAGACCGACGGCGGATCCTCGGGCGCGACCAGCACCTCGACGATGGAGCCGACGATGCGGAACGTGGTTTCGGCGTCCAGCTGGGCCAGGGTGTAGAGCCCGTCTTGCGGCTGCAGGGCGTCTCGGACGCCCGGGCTCTTCAACGAGACGGCGCAGATGCCCCAGCGCGGATCGGTAGCCAACAGCTGATCGAAATAGAAGGCCTGGTGGGCGCGATGGAAGGCGCCCGGGCCGAAGTGGACGACTCCGACCTGCACCTTGTCGCGGTCATAGGTCGGCAGGGTCGTGCCGGGGATCGCGCCGGGATAGCTGGTCGCGCTCAGACGCAGGGCTGGGGAGGTCGTGGGAGAAGCCGTCAAGGGAGCACGCCTGGAGTTTCGTAGCGGAAGGGTCGATCGTCTAAATGCGGTAGTCTGACAACGCTGGCAATTGGCCTGACCATTTTTAAAGAGTCACGCCGGACTTCCAGATGGCGATCTCGCGTTCTCCGTTGAGTTCGGCCTTGGTGGCCTTGCCCGAGGCGGTGTCGACCACGAGGTCCATCAGCCGGTCGGCCGCGTTGTCCATTGAGACGCCTTCCAGCACTTGGCCGGCGTCGAAGTCTATCCAACCGGGTTTACGCTGGGCGAGGCCCGAATTGGAGGCGATCTTCAGGGTCGGGGCCGGGAAGCCCAGCGGCGTTCCGCGGCCGGTGGTGAACAGGATGACCGTCGCGCCAGCGGCGGTCAGGGCCGTCGACGAGACCGCGTCGTTGCCGGGGGCCTCCAGCAGGGTCAGGCCGTGCGGGCCGACGCGCTCGCCGTAGCGCAGCACCTCGACCAACTGGGCCCGGCCACCCTTCTGCACCGCGCCCAGGGACTTTTCCTCGAGCGTGGTGATGCCGCCGGCGATGTTGCCGGGCGAGGGGTTCTCGTAGATTGGCTGGTTGTTGTCGATGAAGTAGCGCTTGAAGTCGTCGATCACGCCGACGGCCTGGTCGAAGATCTCGCGACTGGCGGCGCGCTGCAGCAGCACGTTCTCGGCTCCGAAGACCTCCGGAATCTCTGTCAGCACCGGCGTGCCGCCCGCGTCGGCGACCTTGTCGGCGATGCGGCCGACCAGCGGGTTGGCGGTGACGCCCGAGAAGCCGTCCGAGCCGCCGCACTTCAGGCCGACGACCAGTTCGGAGACCGGAATCGGCTCGCGCCTGTCCTGCTCGGCGATCGCGACCAGGGCCTCGACGGCGGCGAGGCCGTCCTCCAGTTCGTCCTCGACCATCTGGGTCGTGAAGCTGCGCAGGCGGTCGCGGTCGAGGTCCGGCGCGCTCTCAAGCAGGGTCTGCAGCTGGTTGTTCTCGCAGCCCAGGCCCAGGATCAGCACGCCGCCGGCGTTGGGGTGGGCGGCCAGGCCCGCGATCAGGCTGCGAGTGTGGGTCAGGTCGTCGCCCAGCTGCGAGCAGCCGAACGGGTGGGGGAAGGCGTAGATTCCGTCGACGCGGCCGGCGAAGCGGGCATTGGCCTTTTCGGCGATGCGGCGGGCGGTGTTGGCCACGCAGCCGACGGTGCACAGCACCCAGATCTCGTTGCGGGTGCCGGCCCGGCCGTTCTTGCGGCGATAACCGTCGAAGGTGCGAGGGGCGGGCTCGACGTGCGGCTCCGGCGCGGTCGGGGCGAAGCTGTAGCCCTCGACGCCTTGCAGGCGAGTCTCGACATTGTGGACGTGGACATGGTCGCCGATCGCGATGTCGACCGTGGCCCGGCCGATCGGCCAGCCGTACTTCAGGACGTCGGCGCCAGCGCTGGCACAGCGAATGGCGATCTTGTGACCCTTGGGGATGTCGGCGCGGACGGTGATCGCCTGGCCGTGCAGGTCCAAGACCTCGCCAGCCACGAGGTCGCGCAGGGCGGTGGCCACGTGGTCGCGCGGGTCGACGGGGTGGATCGATTCGTGAGGCGCCAGGGTCGTATCGGTCATGGGTTCGTCTTCGCCGCCGAGTTTCGTGTCGTCAATTTCACTGCCTAGTGACATGGTAACCGGTGTCAGTCACCCCAAAAGCGGAGGTTTCGTCCTAGGTTGGCGACGCCCGCGCGGCTAGAGTATGACAAAAGACAACGCTTAAAGCTGCTTGGAAACGCCGTGAACTCTTCGAAGACGCCTTCCTCGTCCCCGGAAGATCCAGAGAGCAGCGTCGAGGGCGGCCGCAAGCGGGCCACGATCAACGACATCGCCCGGCTTGCCGGGGTGTCCAAGAAGACCGTTTCCCGCGTCATCAACCAGTCTCCCTTCGTCCGCGACGAGACCCGCGAGCGCATCGAGGCGGTGATCGCCGAGTGGGGCTATGCGCCCGATCCGCAGGCCCGGGGCCTGGCGTTCCGCCGCTCGTTCCTGATCGGCATGATCTACGACAACCCCAACCCGCAGTACGTCGTCAACATGCAGCTGGGGCTGCTGGACGGCATGCGCGGCTCGGGCTTCGAGCTGGTCGTCCACCCCTGCAACCGCGCCAGCCCGACTTTCCTGACGGACATCCGCGCCTTCGTGGAGCGCCAGAAGCTGTTCGGCGTCGTGCTGCCGCCGTCGGTGTCCGAGGACGAACGTGTCGCCAAGCTGCTGAACGAGATCGGCTGCGCGTACATCCGCATCGCCTCGGTCGAGTTGGACAAGCCCGAGCACATGATCGTCGGCCACGACCGTCTGGGCGGGGAGGTGATGGGTCAGCACCTGGTCGACCTGGGTCACACGCTGATCGGCTTCATCAGCGGCCTGCCCAACTTCCGTTCCTCGCACGAACGCAGGGGCGGGCTGGAGGACGCGCTTCGGAAGGCCGGGGTAGAGTTGAAGCCCGACTATGTCGTCCAGGGCGCCTATACCTTCGAGTTCGGCCTGGCCTGCGGCGAGGCTCTGCTGGCCATGAAGCCGCGCCCCACCGCCATCTTCTGCGGCAACGACGAAATGGCCGCCGGCGCGCTGCAGGCGGCGCGGCGCGCGGGGCTGAGGGTTCCCGAGGATCTGACCGTCGTCGGCTTCGACGACTTCCAGATCGCCCAGGCCGTCTGGCCGCCGCTGACCACGATCCACATCCCGACGCGCGAGGTGGGCCGTATCGCCGCCGAAAAGCTCATCGGACGGGAAAGTCGCGAAGCGCGTGATCCCGCCAGCACGATCCCGTATCTTGTCCTGCGGGAGTCCTCGGCCGCGCCGCCGAAGTCCTGAGGACAACCCGTAGCGACGCCTGCCTCCTTTCTTGCAACGCGTCGTGACACCGGTTACCAAGCGCGTCACGACAGCCCGCCGCGAGGCCGTCCAGACGTTGGGAAGAGGAAGCGAAAAATGCCCAGGCCGCTGAATTTTCATGAGGATCGTCTGTTTCCGGCGGACCCGGCGACGCGCTCTTACGCGCGCGGCCTTTATTCGCTGGTCAAGGACCTGCCGATCATCAGCCCGCACGGGCACACCGATCCCTCGTGGTTCGCCACGAACGAGCCCTTCCAGGACGCCACCGACCTGCTGCTGGCGCCGGACCACTATCTGTACCGGATGCTCTACAGCCAGGGGATCAGCCTGGACGACCTGAAGGTGCGTTCGAAGGCTGGCGTTCCGGACACCGACCCGCGCGCGGCCTGGAAGCTGTTCGCCAGCAACTTCCACCTCTTCCGCGGCACGCCGTCGTGGATCTGGCTGAACCACGTGTTCTCCAAGGTGTTCGGCTTCACCGAGTTCCTCGAGACCTCGAACGCCGACGACTATTTCGACCGTATCAACGAAGCCCTGGCCACGGACGCCTTCCGTCCGCGCGCCCTGTTCGATCGCTTCAACATCGAGACCCTGGCCACCACCGAGGGCCCGCACGAGAGCCTGAAGCATCACGCGGCCATCCGCGAGAGCGGGTGGGGCGGTCACGTCATCACCGCCTATCGCCCCGACGCGGTCATCGACTTCGAGGACGAGCGTTCGCCGCGGGCCTTCGAGCGTTTCGCCGAGACCTCGGGCCAGGACGTCTACAGCTGGAAGAGCTACCTGGAGGCGCACCGCCTGCGCCGCCAGGCCTTCATCGAAGCCGGCGCCACCTCGTCCGACCACGGCCACCCGACGGCGGCCACCGCCGACCTCTCGGACGTCGAGGCCGAGGCGTTGTTCCAAAGCCTGGTGAAGGGCGACGTCACGCCCGAGAAGGCCGAGCTGTTCCGCGCCCAGATGCTGACCGAGATGGCCAAGATGAGCCTGGACGACGGGCTGGTCATGCAGATCCACCCGGGCTCGCACCGCAACCACAACGCGGGCCTGCTGGCCTCGCACGGTCGCGACAAGGGCGCCGACATCCCGATGCGCACCGAGTACGTCTCGGCGCTGAAGCCGCTGCTGGGCCGCCTGGGCAACGACCCGCGCCTGTCGGTGATCCTGTTCACCCTGGACGAGACCGTCTACAGCCGCGAACTGGCCCCGCTGGCCGGGCACTATCCGGTGCTGAAGCTGGGTCCGTCCTGGTGGTTCCACGACAGCCCGGAAGGCATGATGCGCTTCCGCGAGCAGGTCACCGAGACCGCCGGCTTCTACAACACCGTCGGCTTCAACGATGATACCCGCGCCTTCCTGTCGATCCCGGCCCGCCACGACGTGGCCCGCCGCGTCGATAGCGCCTTCCTCGCCCGCATGGTCGCCGAGCACCGGATGGATCTGGTCGAGGCCGAGGCGCTGATCGTCGACCTGACGTACAACCTGCCCAAGAAGGCCTACAAGCTGGATCGGCGTCCCGACTGGGCCCGTCCCGTCGCGGCGCTGGCCGTCGCCGCCGAATAAGAACACCCTTCCGGAGACTTCCCGATGTTCGCCAAGACCTATCACGCCACCCATCCGGACATGATGTTCGCGGTCAGCAACGACGACCTGCGCGACCGCTACCTGATGCAGGACCTGTTCCAGGACGGCCAGATCGTTCTGACCTACAACCACGCCGAACGCTTCATCGTCGGCGGCGTCGTGGCCACCACGGCCATCAAGTTGCCCGACCAGACCGAGCCCGCCTCGGCCGCCGGCCACCCGTTCCTGGAGCGCCGCGAGCTGGGCGTGATCAATGTCGGCGAGACCACCGGCAAGATCACCGTCGACGGCGTCGCCTACGAGATCGTTCCGCGTGACGGCCTGTACGTCACCATGGGCGCCAAGGACGTGACGTTCGAGGGCCTGAACGGTGAAGCCGCGCGCTTCTACCTGGTCAGCCTGCCGGCCCACGCCGCGTTCGAAACCAAGAAGCTGGCCTTCGCCGACGCCGTCGCCCTGGAGCGCGGCGCTCTGGAGACCAGCAACGAGCGCACGATCTACCAGTACATCGTCCCGACGACCTGCAAGTCGGCTCAGCTTCTGCTGGGCATGACCGTGCTGAAGCCGGGCAGCGTCTGGAACACCATGCCGCCCCACCTGCACGACCGTCGTTCGGAAGCCTATTTCTACTTCGGCCTGGGCGAGAACGACCGGGTCTTCCACTACATGGGCGAGCCGGATGAGATGCGTCACATCGTGATCGCCAACGAGGAAGCCGTGATGAGTCCGCCGTGGTCGATCCACATGGGCTCGGGCACCGCCAACTACACCTTCATCTGGGCGATGGGCGGCGAGAACCTCGACTACACCGACATGAACGTGCTGGACATCTGCCAGCTGAAGTAGGGGCGAAAGCCACCGCGCCTTTCGCTTGTCATCCCGGGCGAAGCGTAGCGTAGGCCCGGGACCGCCCAACGCGTTTGCGCTTGTGGTGGTCCCGGATCGACCCTTCGGGTCGTCCGGGATGACAATCTTCAAGGGAAGCTTCGCACCATGGCCAATCCGTTCAGCCTCGAAGGCAAGGTCGCGCTCGTCACCGGCGCCAACACCGGGATCGGGCAGGGGATCGCCATCGCCCTGGCCGCCGCCGGCGCGGACATCGCCGCCGCGGGCCGCAGCGAACCGACCGACACGCAGAAGGCCGTCGAGGCCCTGGGCCGCAAGTTCCTGTCGATCAAGGCCGACTTCGGCTCGACCGAACCCGTCCAGCGCGTGGTCGACGAGACCGTGGCCGCGTTCGGCAAGGTCGACATCCTGGTCAACAACGCCGGCATCATCCGTCGCGCCGACTCGATCGAGTTCTCGGAAGCCGACTGGGACGCGGTGATGGACACCAACCTGAAGGTCGTCTTCTTCCTGACCCAGGCCTTCGCCAAGCAGGCGCTGAAGCAGGGGCCCGTGAACGGTGTGACCGCGAAGGTGATCAATATCGCGTCCCTGCTCTCGTTCCAGGGCGGCATCCGCGTCCCGTCCTATACGGCCGCCAAGTCGGGCCTGGCCGGCCTGACCAAGATCCTGGCCAACGAGTGGGCGACCAAAGGCATCAACGTCAACGCCATCGCCCCCGGCTATTTCGACACCAACAACACCGAGGCCCTGCGCGCCGACGCCGACCGCAACGCCTCGATCCTGGCCCGCATCCCGGCCGGGCGCTGGGGCCGCCCGGAAGACATCGGCGGCGCCGCCGTCTTCCTGGCCTCGTCGGCCGCCGATTACGTTCAGGGCATTACCTTGCCCGTGGATGGCGGCTGGCTGGCGCGCTGACGAAAGAAAACCACGCAAAAATGCGATGGTAGCGCAACCATTGTGCCGGGCGGGTTTTCCCGCCCGGTGAAGCGCGCTAGAGGGCGCCGTAACGTCAGCGCCTGGGATCGATCCCGCGTCGTCGACGCTTTCTCGTGATCCATTCCCGTCCCGAACGGCTCCGGCCGATCCTGGAGTTCGCGCATGCGCAATCCGGCCCTGTCGATCGACGTCGACCGTCCCACCAGCCGTCACGTCCGCCAGAACGCCAACCTGCTGAACGATCTCCTGATCGAGGCGATCACCTATCTCGAGGGCGAGGAGGCCGCCGCTCTGGTGGCCAAGGCGCGCAAGGCCGCCTCTGGCGAGGACGAGGATACCAGCAACGCGCCCGTCCTCGACCATCTGTTCGCCGATCTCACCAACGATCAGGCCGTGTTCCTGGCCCGCGCCTTCGCCAGTCACTCGCTGCTGGCCAATATCGGCGAGGACGTCGCCGGCCGCCGTCGTCACGCCGAGGCCGACGCCCAGCCGGGCGACGAGCGGCCTCGCACCCTGGTCGACGCCGTGAAGCGCCTGAAGGCCCAAGGCAAGACCGACGCCGAGCTGGCCAGGGTCTTCGCCGCGATGAACGTGGTGCCGGTGCTGACCGCCCACCCGACCGAGGTGCGCCGCCGCAGCATGGTCGACCGTGAGACCGAGATCTCGCGCCTGATGGCCCTGCGCCGCCACCATCTGCCGGCGGACCTGGACGCCGAGATCCGCGAGGGCCTGTTCCGCGAGATCGCCCTGATGTGGCGCACCCGCCTCTATCGTCCCGAGCGGATCACCGTGAAGGACGAGATCCGCAACGCCCTGTCGATCGTCCGCACCTCGATCCTGCCGGCGATGATCGAGCTCTATGGCGACTGGACGGCCAAGATCGGTTCGCACGGCCATATGGCGCCGCTGCTGAAGATGGGCTCGTGGCTGGGCGGCGACCGCGACGGCCATCCCGGCGTCAATGGCGAGACCCTGAAGCTGGCCTTCGCCAGCCAGTCCCGCGTGATCCTCGACTGGTACGCCGGCGAGGTGCGCAAGCTGTGGTCCAACCTGGCCGTCTCGACCGCCTATACGCCGGTCTCGAACGAGCTGCTGGCCCTGGCGGCCCAGACCCGCAACCCGTCGATCCACCGTCTGGACGAGCCTTACCGTCTGGCCCTGGAGCTGATCTTCGACCGCCTGACGGCCGTGTCGCAGAAGCTGACCGGCGCCCCGGTCGCCTACGCCACCGGCGCGACCGACGTCGAGGCTTATGGTCATCCCGATGCCTTCGTCGCCGACCTGACCGTGATCATCGACAGCCTTGAGCGCAACGGCGGCGAGCGGCTGGTCGGCTCGGCTCTGCGCACCCTGGTCGAGGTGGCCAAGGCCTGCGGCTTCCATCTGATGAGCCTGGATCTGCGCCAGAACGCCGACGTTCACGAACGGACGCTCGACGAGCTGTTCCAGCGGGCCGGCACGGGCGTGTCCTATCTCAAGCTCGACGAGGATGCCCGCTGCAAGGTCCTGATCGAGGAGCTGTCGCACCAGCGCCCCCTGGTCTCGCCGTTCACCGCCTATGGCGAGGAGACGACCAAGGAGCTGGCCACCATGCGGGCCGCCGCCCAGGCGGTGCGCGACTACGGCCATGGCTGCCTCGGGGCGTACATCATTTCGAAGTCGGCGACCCTGTCCGACATCCTCGAACCGCTCGTTCTGCTCAAGCAGGTCGGCCTGGTCTGGGGCGGGGCCGCGCCGCGCGCCTCGGTCAAGGTCGCGCCGCTGTTCGAGACCATCGGCGACCTGGAGAACGGCCCGGCCGTGCTGCGCCAGTGGCTGGAACTGCCGCTGAGCCGGACGATCCTGGGCGACCGGCCGGTGCAGGAGATCATGCTCGGCTACTCCGACAGCAACAAGGACGGCGGGTACGTCGCCAGCCGCCGGGGTGTCGCTCGCGGCGCCTCGGCCCTGGCGTTCGAGGCCGACCGGATGGGCGTCGGTCTGCAGCTGTTCCACGGACGCGGCGGCAGCGTCGGACGGGGCGGTGGTCCCGCCGCCGAGGCCGTGCTGGCCCAGCCGGCCGGCACCGTCCAGGGCCGCATCCGCATGACCGAGCAGGGCGAGATGATCGCCCGCCGTTTCGGCGACCAGCCCACCGCCCGCCGCAACCTCGACGGCCTGGCCGCCGCCGTGCTGATGTCCAGCGAGCGCCCGGTCCACAAGCCCGACCCCCAGGTCGAGGCCGCCATGACCGCCCTGGCCGAGGCCTCGTTCCATGGCTTCCGCGCCCTGGTGTATGACGACCCGGCGTTCGAGGACTTCTTCTGGTCGGTCACGCCGATCAGCGAGATCGTGGGCTTGAACATCGGCAGCCGTCCCGCCAGCCGCACCGCCAGCCGCAAGATCGAGGACCTGCGGGCCATCCCGTGGGTGTTCAGCTGGTCGCAGGCCCGGTTCATGCTGCCGGGCTGGTACGGCTTCGCCTCGGGCGTCGAGCGGGCCAAGCTGTCGGTCGAGCAACTGCGCGACCTGGCCGGAAGTTTCGACTTCTTCGCGTCCCTCCTGTCGAACATGGAACTGGCCCTGGCCCAGAGCCACATGGGCATAGCCGCCCGGTACATGGCCCTGTCGCCGGACAAGGAAAACGCCGCGCGCATCTTCGCGACCATCCAGCGCGAGCACGACGCGGCCTCGCGCATCGCCCTGGCGATCCGCGGCGGTTCGGCCCTGCTCGACAACCAGCCGGACCTGGCCGAGTCGGTGAGCCTGGCCAGCCGTTCGGTGGATCCGCTGAACCACCTGCAGCTGGAGCTGCTGTCGCGCCGCCGGGCGGGGGAGGCCGACGAGGAGCTGCGCCTGGCCATCCAGCTGACCGTGGCCGGCATCGCGGCGGGCCTGCGCAATACAGGGTGAGCGCGGCCTGACCACGAGATATGAGAAAGCGCGGGATTCCCAAGCCCGCAAAGGCTTTCCTTTTCAACAATTTGCCCCTTCTCACCTCCTGCCTTTACGGCGCTTGCGCTCCCTGGCGGTTTCTGGTTATCTGCTCATGACACCGGTGGCGAAGTGGCCTGGCCACTTTTCCGGATTTCCGTGACACCGGTATCAAAACGGTTCGGTTCGGCGTCTTGGTCGGTCCGTCTCGTTTGCGGCTCTTTGAGCTCGCTCCTGCGCAAACTTCCGGGGCGTCGGGTCATACCGGCGCCCTCACTTTTGCGTCCGGGGCGGGGGAGGGAGCCGAAGGAAAAACGTTCGGGGATGGAAGCGAGACCAGAGATCCAAGGCGCGGAAAACGCCGCCGAGCGGTCGTGAAACCGTGCTTCAAAACCCCTTAGTTTGACGTTACGGCAAGCCCGGTGTGGCGCTCGTCGGCAACGCGGTCTAAGGGATCGCCCTGAGCCAATTCCGGCGAAATCTTGCATGCGCGGCCGCCCAAAAGGCCCTCCGCGCAAGATCGATCCTTCGGGAAGGAGTTTAAGATGGTAAAAGACCGTATGGCGGTGCTGACCGCCCTGATGGACCAGGGTGTCATCCCGGTTTTCTATCACCCCGACGTCGAGGTCTGTAAGGCGGTGATCCAGGCCTGCGCCGACGGCGGCGCGCCCTGCATCGAGTTCACCAACCGCGGCGACTTCGCCAGCCACGTCTTCTACGAAGTGACCCGTTACTTCCACGAGGCCGACCCCCGCGTGATCATGGGCGTGGGCTCGATCGTCGACGCCCCGACCGCCGGCATCTACATCGCCAACGGCGCCAAGTTCGTGGTCGGCCCGATCCTGAACGCCGACGTCGCCAAGGTCTGCAACCGCCGCAAGATCCCGTATTCGCCGGGCTGCGGTTCGGCCTCGGAAATCTCGTACGCCGAAGAACTGGGCTGCGAGATCGTCAAGGTGTTCCCCGGCTCGTCGGTCGGCGGTCCCGATTTCGTCAAGGCGGTGCTGGGCCCGATGCCCTGGACCCGCATGATGCCGACGGGCGGCGTCGATCCGGACGAGGCCTCGGTGAAGAAGTGGTTCGGCGCGGGCATCGTCGCCGCCGGCATGGGCTCCAAGCTGATCACCCAAGAGCTGCTGGACGCCAAGGACTACGCGGGCATCACCAAGAAGGTCCGCGAGACTGTTGACCTGATCAAGAAGGTTCGTGGGAAGGCCTAAATGACCGACAATATCCTCAACATCCGCCCGGCTTCGGAGACCAAGTGGGACTGCGCGTCCTTCGGTGAAGTGATGCTGCGCTTCGACCCGGGCTTCGGCCGGGTCCGCAACGCCCGCCAGTTCCAGGTCTGGGAAGGCGGCGGCGAGTACAACGTCGCCCGCGCTTTCCGCAAGTGCTGGGGCAAGCGCTCGACCGCCGTCACGGCCCTGCCGGTCAACGACCTGGGCTGGCTGGTCGAGGATCTGATGATGCAGGGCGGCGTCGACACCTCGCACGTCATCTGGCGCGAGTTCGACGGCCTGGGCCGCAACACCCGCGTTGGCCTGAACTTCACCGAAAAGGGCTTCGGCGTACGCCCTGCTTTGGGCTGTAGTGACCGTGGTCACTCGGCGGCCTCGCAGATCCGTCCCGGCGAAGTGAACTGGGAAAAGCTGTTCGGCGAAGAAGGCGTGCGCTGGTTCCACACCGGCGGCATCTTCGCGGCCCTGGCCTCGAACACGGCCGAAGCCGTGATCGAAGCCGTGGAAGTCGCCCGCAAGTACGGCACGGTGATCTCCTACGACCTGAACTACCGCGCGAGCTTGTGGAAGTCGCAGGGCGGCAAGGAAGGCGCTCAGAAGGTCAACCGTCACATCGCCCAGTATGTCGACGTGATGATCGGCAACGAAGAAGACTTCACCGCCTGCCTGGGCTTTGAAGTCGAAGGCCTGGACGAGCACATCAGCGCGATCGACCCGGCCAACTTCAAGAAGATGATCCAGACGGCCGTGAAGGAGTTCCCGAACTTCAAGGTCGCCGCCACCACCCTGCGCAACGCCAAGACCGCCTCGGTCAACGACTGGTCGGCGATCCTGTACGCCGGCGGCGAGTTCTACGCCTCGATGATGCGTGAGAACCTCGAGATCTATGACCGCGTCGGCGGCGGCGACGGCTTCGCCTCGGGCCTGGCCTTCGGCTTCATGGAAGGCAAGGGCCCCCAGGCCGCCGTCGAGTACGGCGCGGCCCACGGCGCCCTGGCCATGACCACCCCGGGCGACACCTCGATGGTGCGCAAGGAAGAGGTCGAGGCCGTGATGAAGGGCAAGGGCGCGCGGGTCATCCGCTAGTCCGTTAAAACGGTCGTCCCGCCCCGGCCTTGAGCCGGGGGCGTAGCGCGCCGAGCCGGGACCACGGCAAGCGCCTGCGTTTCTGGCGGTCCCGGGTCTTCGCCCGGGATGACAAGATCTACAGAGCCCCCGGTCGTAAGGCCGGGGGCTTTTTCTTGGTTGGTGCGGACGACGTCGCCCGCGGCTTCCTCCTGCTGGCGCTTCAACTCGTACAGTTCGGCGAAGCGGTCGAAGCGTTCTTGGAGTTTGGCGAGGACCCATTCCGAGTCGCGTATGTGGCGGCGACTGGCGCGTGTGCCGTTGGCTGCGTGTTTGCGACGCGCTTTGCGGGGTTGGGGCATCGGTGTCTCCGAAAGGCTCCCTTCCCCCTTGATGGGGGAAGGGGTGGGGATGGGGGTGATTTTAGAATTTGCCGCCGCGAGGGCGTCTGCCGCCGTGGTCACCCCCACCCAACCCTCCCCCATCAAGGGGGAGGGCGCGCGGAAATGAGCTCGGCGCTTTCACGTCGAGGTCGGGGAGGGATGCGGGGCGTCCGGACGACGTCCGGAGTAGGAAAGTGAAATACCGTTTCGACGAAGCCTGACGCCCCGCGCGATCGTTATCCGCCAGCGTCCCGTCAGGTGGCCCTGTTCAGGCCTTAACGGAACCCGGACCTCGCTGTTTCCAGCAAGCTCCGATGATCGAAGAGGACGGGCTTACAGCCTGACACGCCCCTTTGCCTTCGACCACGCCGACGGCGGGCGGGTCTGGTCAGCGAACCAGATCCCCGGACCGTCCGAGTATCCCCCTCGGACCTCCACCGCTCGACCGCCCCCCAAAGCCGCGAAGGTCGCTGGCCGCGCGCCCTCCCCAGTGCTTCGAGGTGGGTAGAGGATACGGCAGGTTTTGGAGGCGGGGATGGAGGGGCTTCAATCCCCGTGACCTTCCCTTCTCCCCTTGCGGGAGAAGGTGGCCCGAAGGGCCGGATGAGGGGTTGATGGATGTTTCCGGCAAGCCTTGCGGCGCAAGCTGTTGAGCCTCGCGCGACCCCTCATCCGACCGCCTTCGGCGGCCACCTTCTCCCGCAAGGGGAGAAGGATGAATCCCCGCGGTCGGGCGGGTGTTCGCGCGCCGGGAACCGCGGTGTTCCGGGAGCCGCCGGCAGACCCGATAGGTAGAATGTCCGCTTTGAGCGACGGATCCAATTTCCGCTCCCGACCCTAGTCAGACTTTCAAACTGCCTTCCAACTCGCTGAGCACTCGCTGGCGCTGACGGTCCGTGAGGCCGTGCTAGACTGGCTGCGCTGGAGCTCGATGATCGCGCTGTTGCCGGACGCCACGCGCCGGAATGCGTTTCCCCGCTTGATAAAGCCCTGAGCTTTGAGCTTGCGGCCGATCCCATCGAGCAGTTCTTTGAAGTTCTGTTCGGCGATCGCGTTCGCCATAGCGTGCCCCTCATCGCCCAGCGGCCAGCATACCTAACGAACGCCCGCCAACCACCCGTTGCGGACCCTGGCTGCTTCAAGCAGCTTGGCCAGATGAAGCACGAGCTCAAAGCGGCGATATTGTTGGCGGCGCTTCTCAGCGCTTGCAGGCCTACACCTTCGGTCCCGTCAGCAGCGGCGGTTGAAGGCCCAAGATGCGCCGGCGCAGTTCGATCGGCAGACGAAGCCATAGCCTTAGCTATGATAGCTCTCACGGCGAAATATGGCGCCAAGGCGGTTGAGAGCCAGCGCCCCTATTATGCCAGGGAGGGGAAAACGTTTGCCCCGAACGGCAAGGCCGTAAGTGGAAGTCGATGGAGCGTTTTAGGGACCAATCCGGATCACGAGCAGATCGCGGGCAACTTCAGCGTCTTGCTGAACTCGAAAACTGGCTGCGTCGAAGCCACGCAGATTGATCTCTAGCGGTGGCTCCGGGCTGCTAGCCACCCTAGCCGGACCTTCCAGTGACCGTGTAGCCTCGCCCGAGAGCTTAGGTTAAGCTGCTCTCAGGGTCGTTCATGCCAGTCGCCACCTTTCTGGAAATCGCAACGCTGGTTCTAGCGGCGGCTGCCCTGTTCTCCGCAGACAGCAATCTCTCAGCGTGTGCCGGCTTCGCCATCGCGGCGTTAGCCAGTTTCGGACTGTCCTGGTCGGTGAGATGTCCGCGCTGTGGGCTACAAGTGCATAGCCGGGACGGAGTTCGGAAGTTCGGCCAGGCCGCCTCCAAGCATTGTGAGCGCTGTGGTCGCACCCGGATTGGGGTCTGGCCCCTTCAATACAAGATGCGACCAGAGCCTTGGGACGGTGTCAGGGGAAGCGGCAGCTAACCATCTGTGGACGCCCCCTTCAGCGCAAGACGGATTTTGAAGCTCTGACGCTCGATCGGATGCTGCCATCTGTCCGGCCTGTTGTGCGCCCTTGAGCGCTGGCCTGTATGGAAGTTCGCGGATCAGGTCCAAATCACCCATAGCGTGCTCAAGAGGCACGGTGGAAAGCCCTGGTTTTCCCAATCCCGTCTCACCGACTGTGCGCCATACCCTCCGTCGTCCGACTACGCTTCGACGCCTCTGGAGCCGGCGGCCGTTAGGCCGCCAGCACCGGAGCCCTGTAAACGCCGCCCCTGGCCAGCAGCGCCCAAATGATCCTCGCGGTCTTGTTCGCCAGCGCCACGGCCACCAGCATCCGCGGCTTGCGGGCCAGCATCTGGGCCAGCCACGATCCGGGCGGCGCGCCGCGGATCAAGGCCTGCTTGATCACGGCGCTGGCGCCGATCACCAGCAGTCGTCGCAACGTTCGCTCGCCGGCCTTGGTGATCTGGCCCAGCTTCTGTTTGCCGCCACTTGATCGCTGGACAGGCGTCAGGCCCAGCCAAGCCGAGAAGTCCCGCCCGCAACGGAAGGCCTCTGCTCCCGGCGCCAGGGCGACCATCGCCGAGGCCGTGACAGGTCCAATGCCTGGGATTGTCATCAGCCGCCGAGCAACGGGATCCTCCTTGGCGCGACGGGCGATCTCGGCATCCAGGCTGGCGATCTCTGTCTGCAGCGAGGCCAGAATCCGCACCATGACCTGCAGGCTCACGCGGGCGGCCAGCGGCAGTCGGCTCTCGGGATCCTCGATCTCGGCGACCAGGCGCTCGACGTACATCACGCCCTTTGGGGCGACATAGCCGAACTCGGCCAAGTGGCCGCGCAGGCCGTTCATGATCTGCGTGCGCTGGCGCACCAGCAGATCCCGGGCGCGGAACACCACGCCGCTGGCCTGCTGCTCGCGGCTCTTCACGGGCACGAAGCGCATCGTCGGCCGCTGGGCCGCCTCGCAGATGGCCTCCGCATCGGCCTCGTCGTTCTTCTGCCGCTTCACGAACGGCTTCACGTAGGCCGGCGGGATCAATTTGACCGTATGGCCGAGCGCCGCCAGCTCACGGCCCCAGTGATGGGCTCCGGCGCAGGCCTCCATGGCGACCACGCAGCGCGGCTGTCCGGCGAAGAACGCCAGCAGCCGACCCCGCCCAAGCTTCTTGCGGAACATAACCGTGCCTGCTGCATCGGCTCCGTGGGCCTGGAACACTGACTTGGCGATATCCAGCCCGATGATGGTAAGCTCGCCCATGGGCGCCTCCCTCGAGTGAAGTTCAACACTCCTCACTCTGGCACGTAGATGCCGTCGGGGGGCGTCCACCCCATCACCCATCACTGACTCTGAACAGGTCCGGTTGCCGACGTCCGGTCTGGCGCCGCGCCGCCATGGCGCTCATGCCTCCGCCGATCACGTTCGCGCGCCCCGCGGAACGGCCGGGGCGATTCCCGGGTTGATGGGGCGTGGTTTAATCGTGCGAGCTCATGGACATGACGTCGCCAGTCCTCGGATCCACCCGAACGGTCGGCGCGGCGCGCCGATGCGGCGTGGCCTTGCTGGCGCTGTGCCTTGGGGCAGGAGCGGCGGATACCGCTCTGGCCGGCGAGCGGCAGACGGCGCCCAGGAAATGCCTAAGACCTCGGCCGAGGCCAACACCGACAGCCTCGGCTCGGCCGTCGCCGCGCCGCTGCGCGACATCAATCTGGTGCGCTCCGAGATCCCCGACCTGCTGAAGACGGCCCAGACCGATCCCTATGCCCCGCCGTCGCCCGGCTGCGCGCCGCTGAAGGCCGAGATCGACCGGTTCGACGCGGTGCTGGGCGACGACTACGATGATCGCGGCGATGACGCCGAGAGCGGGCAGGGCGGCATGGCCAGGCCGGTCCTGGGGGTTGTCGCCAGCACGATCACCGACGTCATCCCGATGCGCGGCTGGGTCCGCCGCCTGACCGGGGCCGAGCGCCACGACCAGATGGTCCGCGACGCCATCAAGGCCGGCTTCGTGCGGCGCGGCTACCTGAAGGGCCTCTACAACGCCGGGACCTGCAAGGGAGACCGCCTGGTGTCCGTGGTCGCCAAGCCCGCGCCGCCGCCGGCGCTGGTCGCCGCCGAGCCTGTTCCGGTGCTGGTCGCGGCCGAGCCGCCGGCCCCGACGCCGCGCGTCGACGCGCCGCTCGCGCCGTTCTCGATGACGGTGCGCGTCGCCGCGGCGACGGACGTGGCGGGCGTCCGTTGAGCCTCAGCCCCGGACGAAGATGTTGCGCAGCCACTGGGCGCCGGCCTTGGCGGCTTCGCCCCAGTCTTCTTCCTGTTCTTCGGGCTTGTAGCCCCAGGGATTGAACAGCTTCAGCCGAGGAACCCTGGCGAAGGCCGCCGCGTCGCGGGTGGCCAGGGTCAGGCCGTGTTCGAGGGCCGTGGCGGCCAGCAGGGCGTCGCGGCTGTCGGTCAGCGGCACGTGAGCCCGGCGGCGGACCACGGCGGCGTCGATCGCCAGCACGCGGCCGTCGAAGGCGGGGAGGACGCGGCTGTCCAGCCATTCGCGCAGTCGCGAACCCTGGACCTTGTCCTTGCGCTCGGCGCGGACCGTCGCGGTCTCCAGTTCCAGCAGGGTGAGGGCCGAGATGAACAGGCTGGAGCGCGACGCCGCGCCGGCCCAGGCGGTCAGGCCCGGATCGGTCGCGCCGGCCTTGGCGTTGCGCAGCTCGAAGACGACGTCGGTGTCCAGCAGATGCATCAGTCGCCGTCCTTCCCGTCCCAGGTCTGGCGGCTCCAGGTTTCGGTCGAGCGCGGCGGGTCGACCGGCGCCAGGCCGGGCATGGCCAGCAGGTCGACGATGGTCTCGGTCTGACCGGTCAGCCGGCGATAGGTCTCGACGCTCATCAGCACGTGGGTGGGGCGGCCGCGATCGGTGACGAACACCGGCTCGAGTCGCGCCGCGCGCTTGGCCTGGCTGACATCCTGGTTGAATTCGCGGCTCGTCAGGACCTTCATCGCTCGCTCACCGCTCGAAAATGACAAGGCTGTCTGTAGGTACGTTACTACATAGTGGCGTTCCGGCAACAAAAAATGGGCAACGAAAACAATCGACTGACAAGGCTGTCAAAAACGTGGGTTCCAGATTGCGCTCCGCGCCGATCTTCGCCTTGCATGAGGTCAAGGCGCAAAGCCAAGACGATCCATTTCGGGGGCGACTAGACGTGTCAGACATTCTCGCGAGCACGCTCGCCACCTTGGCCGACGTCCTGTCGCCGCACGGTCCGGCCGCCAAGGCCGCCGCTCACAGCTACGCGCCGGGCGACTTTTCGGTGCACTTCTTCCTGCAACTGGCCGTGATCCTGCTGGCCTGCCGGGTGGTCGGCTGGCTGGGGCAGAAGTTCCTGGCCCAGCCGCAGGTGGTGGGCGAGATGATCGCCGGCGTGGTCCTGGGCCCGTCTCTGCTGGGCCTGCTGTTTCCCGACTTCCAGCTGGCCCTGTTTCCCAAGGAAACCAAGAACATCCTCTATGTCGGCTCGCAGCTGGGCGTGGGGCTCTACATGTTCCTGGTCGGCACGACCTTCAAGGTCGAGCATTTCCGGGCCAAGGCCAGGAGCGCGTTCAGCGTGTCGCTGGCCGGGATCATCACGCCGTTCCTGGTGGCCTGGGCCATCACCCCGTTGCTGCTGAAGGTCCCGGGCCTGTTCGCGCCCACCATCAGCGTCGCCAACGCCACCCTGTTCATGGGCGCCTGCATCGCCCTGACCGCCTTCCCGATGCTGGCCCGGATCATCAACGAGCGCGGCCTGCAGAACACCTCGCTGGGCACCCTGTCCCTGACGGCCGGGGCGTTCGACGACGCCTGCTCCTGGTGCGTGCTGGCCATCGTGCTGGCGACCTTCGGCGGCGGGCCGGGCGTGGCGGTGCTGGCGATCGGCGGCGGCGTGACCTACGCCCTGTTCCTCACCGTCTTCGGCCGCAAGCTGCTGGCCCCGCTGGGCCGCATGGTCGACAAGGCCGGCGAGATGACCCCGACGGTCATGGCCATCACCCTGATGCTGTTCTGCCTGTCGGCCTTTCTGATGGACGCGGTCGGCATCCACGCCATCTTCGGCGGCTTCATGCTGGGCGCGGTCATGCCGCGCGGCCTGTTCGTCGAGGAACTGAAGAAGAAGGTCGAGCCGGTCGCCGTCGTCCTGCTGCTGCCGATGTTCTTCACCTATTCGGGCCTGAACACGCGCCTGGACATGGTCAATTCGCCGACCCTGCTGCTGATCGCGGTGGGCGTGCTGGCGGCCTCGATCCTGGCCAAGGGCGTGGCCTGCTACGTCGCCGCCCGCCTGTCGGGCGAGCAGCACAGCACGGCCATGGGCATCGGCGCCCTGATGAACTCACGCGGGCTGATGGAGCTGATTATCATCAATATCGGCCTGCAGAAGGGCGTCATCGGTCCGACCCTGTTCGCCATGCTGGTGCTGATGGCGATCGTCACCACGGTCATGGCCACCCCGTTGTTCGAGGCCGTCTACGGCAAGAAGGCCCGCGCGTCGGGCGAGCTGGGCGCGGTCCCGGACGGCGCCGGGCCTGATCTCGATCGGGGGTTGTGCAACCTTTAGTCGGCAGCATTTGCCGAAGGTAGCGTTTCTCGCGAGTGTGGGTCTGCTAAGTGATTGAAAAGAGGCAGCAAGTGTCTGGCACGACGCTTGCTGCTGCCCCTGCGGACTATCCCGTTTACCCGCAGGAGCCCCCATGTCGATCAATGCGGTTTCGTCCCCGCCTGCCGTCTACGCGCCCAAGAGCCAGGCGGAGTCGTCGTCGGCCCCGGCCTTAACCCTCGAACCTGACGTGACGCCGGCGGGGACGGCGAGGCCCGTCACCAAACCGCTCGGGGTGGTGGCGATGTCGAGCCTCGACGTGGAGGCGCTGCACGCTCGTTGGGAGGCGGTCCGGCCTGAGATGGAGGCCCGCTCAAAGGCTTGGCGATCGCAGGTCGATGGGTATGTCGACTACGTGAAGAGCCAGGTCGCCGCCCGGAACGACCAGCCCTACGGCCAGGTCACCAGGAACGGCGAGGTCGTCGCCACGGTCTACAACAGCGGTGCGATGAGCGGCCCGGGCTCTACCCAGATCGATTGGAACCAGCCGCCCGGCATGACCGGTCCAGACCTGGCCCAGTGGCGCGCCGAGCAAATCTCGAAGGCGACGGGCGGGACGTTCGTCGGCCTGGACACGGCCGAGACCCAGGACGCCTGGGTTGCCCGGCAGGCCAAGAACACGCCGATCATGAAGCTCATGGATTGGGGCGCGGCCAACGGATTCGCGGACGTCTACAACGAACGCGCGCACGATATCCGGGCCTGATCTCCCATGTCGATCAACGCGGTTTCGTCCCAGCAGTCGGTCTACGCGCCCCCGACCCAGGCGGCGGCGTCGCCGGCTTCGGCCTTCACCCTGGAACCGGATGCGGCGCCGACCGAAAGGCCGAAGCTCGCCCCCAAGCCCCCCCTGAGCGTGGCGCCGCTGACCAGCGGCGAGATCCAGGCGCGCATGGCGCTGCTGGAGCAGCAGCGGCCGGAGATGGAGGCGCGCGCCAAGGCCTGGCACGAGATGCTGGAAGGCTGGGGTAATGCCGCAAAGGACGCCGCCGCCGCCCAGAACGACCAGCCTTATGGCCAGGTCACCAAGAACGGCGAGGTGATCGCCACGGTCTACAACAGTGGCGTGATGAGCGGTCCGGGCGCGACCCAGATCGACGGGGAGCATCCGTCCGGCATGAAGGGCCCCGAACTGGCCAAATGGCGCGCCGAACAAATCTTGAAGGCGACGGGCGGGACGTTCGCCAGCCTCGATACGGCGGTGACCCAGGAGGCCTGGGTCGCCCAGCAGGCCAAGCTCCCGTCGCGCATGACACCCACGGAATGGGCCGCGGCCAATGGGGTCCCGGACTTCTTCAATGGACGCGCGCGTCTCAGCGACATCCGGGCCTGACAAATATAGCGTAAACGAGAAATAAGACTTTTAGTCTTGAGAGAATATACTTTTCCTAAGTCTGGCTGACGTAGTCTTCGTATGTCTAGATATTTCCACCTGGAGTCGAACAGATCGATGTGACCGGGCCGATCTTGTGGCGGAAGTCAAGAAGATCGCGGAATATATTCTAGTGCTGGAGGGAAGTATGGCGAGCTGGGTTGGCGATGCGAACGACAACACCATTGACTGGAGTTCCCACGGTCTGGCCTTCAACGAGACCGGACACAGCCTGTCCGGGCTCGGGGGCAACGACACCATCATCGGCGGCAACAAGGGCCTGATCGGCGGCGCCTATATCGGCTCGACGCTCGATGGCGGGGCCGGTGACGACCTTCTCATCGCTCAGGCGGGCGATGATGCGCTGCTGGGCGGAACCGGCGATGACGTGATGTTCGGCGGCTCCGGCACGGACCTGCTGATCGGCGGCGCCGGCAACGACCAACTGGCCGGCGACTTCGGCAACAACGACCGGATGGCCGGTGGGGCGGGCGATGACACCTACCTCGTCGCGCTCGTCGACGACGGCCGCGGCGACATCATCAACGACGACATGTCGGCGACCTGGACGCCGGGCTCCGGCGGCGGCGCCAACGACTTCATCGATCTGGTGAACACGAACCTGGCCAGCCTCGCGGTCGCCCGGTCCGGTGATGATCTGCTGCTGAGCAACGTGGCGGACTTCGTCAACGACAATCAGTTCAATTCCTACGTCACGGTCGAGGACTTCTTCACCCAAGGCCAGGGTTTCATCGAGGTGATCGGCGTCACGGACGCGCTGATCGCCGGTACTGACCTGGTGGCGATCGTGCCGAACGACGGCAACTTCTACCTTCTGGTCTAGAGGTTTCCGACAGACCAGGGGAAGGGGGCGGCGCGCCGCTCCCTTCCTTTCCCGCCGTCCGTTCAGGGCAGCTCGGACGCCGACGCCCGCGCGTTGGCGATCCGGACCAGGTCCGGCAGGCGCCGGCGTTCCACCGTCAGGAGCCGGGTCAGGCGTCGCGAGACGCGCTCACTGGCCCATTCGCCGCCGCGCGCGGTGGGCCGCAGGTCGTGGGGGATGAATCGGGGCCGCTCCAGATGGATCGACCGGACGAAATGGGTGCGGACCAGGAAACGGTCGGCGATCACCGTCGCCTCGGCATTGCCCAGCGCGGTGCTGGCCGTGCGGATCAGATGCTCGACCTCCGGGGCGTCGTGATCCTCGGCGCGGCGGGAGATCGGGCTCCGCCCCGCCAGGGCCTGCACGAAGACGACCTTCACGACGTCGTACAGGTCGTCGAGCTCCTTGGCGTCCAGCATCTTGGCGAAGAAGCCGTGATAGCGGCGCGCGGCGATAAGGCCCTCGGCCTCAAGGCGGATCAGCGCCTCGCGGATCGGGGTCCGGCTGACCCGCAGCGGATCGGCCAGCAGGTCCGGGTTGAGGCGGGCGCCCGGACGCACCCGACCGTCCATCAAGGCCTGCCGCAGGAAGACATAGGCGAGGTGAGCGTCCGCGCCCGTGGAGCCTGGCGGCACGCTCCGCGTTTCCGCGGCCGATCGGGATGGAACCAAGCTGCACTCTCCACCATCCGCGCATCGGTCGTTCGAAGCACGACCGTAGGCTGTATGAAGCTTATGGGCGATCAGGTGAAAATACAATCTTAGATTTAATTTGATCAGGCGGGCTCGGTCTCGAACCCCGATGCATTGATCCGCGCGATCAGGTCGCGGTGGCTGGGCAGGTCCTGGGTGGCGCGGTCGGCGAAGCCGCGAATCTTGGCGAACAGCTTGGCCGCGCCGGCCACGTCCGGGAACTCGCCCGCGCCGGCGGCCAGGTCGGTTTTGAAGCCCATGCCGTACAGGATGTACTGGTAGTTGAAGAAGGCGAAGGTCTCGAGATCCAGGATGAAGTCGAACCGCGCCGGCGGGCGATAGCGCCATTGCTCCAGGAGATCGGCCAGCCGCTCGGGGATCGAGGCCGGATCGGTGTTCTGGCGCCAGAACGGCTCCTGGCGGCGGCTCAGGGCGTAGTGCAGCTTGAGGAACACGATGATGTTGTCGTAGCGCGCGGCCATCAGCTCGTTGAAGCGGCGGGCCGGGGCGCTGACCGGGCCGTTGCGCGGGAAGAGTTCGGCGATCATCGCCACGGCCGCCTCGATCAGCACCACGCCGGTGGACTCCAGCGGCTCCAGGAAGCCGGCCGACAGGCCCACCGCGACGCAGTTGCCGATCCACTGCTTCTGGCGATAGCCGGCGTCGAAGCTGATCTTGCGCGTCTCCGCCTCGACCCCGCCCAGATAGTCGCGCAGCACCGCCTCGGCGCGGGCCTCGTCCATGTGGTCGCTGGAATAGACGCAGCCGACGCCGCGCGCGCCCGCCAGGCCGATGTCCCAGGTCCAGCCGGCCTCGTGGGCGGTGGCGACGGTGTAGCTCTGGATCGGCGCGTCGGGGCGGTCATAGGGCGTATGGCAGGCCAGCGCCCGGTCGGCGAACAGGATCGGCCTGGCCGACTTGAACGGCGAGCCCAGGGCCTTGCCGATCAGCTCGGCCCGGAAACCCGAGCAGTCGACATAGAGGTCGGCGGTCAGGTCGCCGTGCTCGGGACTGACGACGCGCGCGATGGCTCCCGTCTCGTCCAGGATCGTCTCGGACAGGGTTCCCCGCAGGTGGCGCACGCCCAGCTCGCCGGCCCGCTCGGCCAGCACCTGGGCCAGCTTGGCGGCGTCGAAGTGGTAGGCGTAGTTCAGCGGTCCGGCGAAATCGCTCTCGTGCGGCCGCTTGGGCGCGCGGGCCGCGTCGGCGACGCGGGCCTGGATGGTCACCGCCTCGGCGAACGGCGCGCGGCCGGCCTCGTCCTGCAGCAGCCAGTAGGGCGCCAGCGAAGCTCCCTCGGTCGAGAACGGCGCCTCGAACGGGTGGAAGAAGCTGTGATGGCGACCTTCCGCCGGCGTCTCCGCCCAGTCGACGAAGCGGATGCCCTGCTTGAACGTCGCCGAGGTCTCGCGAATGAACCGGGCCTCGTCGACGCCCAGGAACCGCAGGGTGTTGCGGATGGTGGGGAAGGTGGCCTCGCCGACGCCGACGATGCCGATGTCGGGCGATTCCAGCAGGGTGATCGTCAGGTCGTCCTGCTCGGCCACGCGCAGGGCCTTGGCCAGGTAGGCTGCCGTCAGCCACCCCGCCGTCCCGCCGCCCACGATGAGGATGCTTCGCCTGCGCCGCATGGCGGATTGATAGCAGAGTTCGGGGCGGGGGAGGGAAGTTCGACGGAACGCGCTGGTGTCATCCAGCATCGGCGGTTCGCCCTACGGGATAACCCCGATTGTGGCCTCCTGGCGGGGTGATCACACTCAATGGATGAGCACACTCATCCATTAGGACACTCCACCGGCGCGCGTCCCGACATGATCCCATGACCGACCCGCGCGCCCGGACAGGCCAGATCGCGGCCGGCTGTTTCGCCGGTTTGGCCGCGAGCGATGCGCCGTGCCCTCCCAAGTGTCCCCTGAGCTTCCAGCGTTCGAAAAGGAACTCGCCATGTACTACAGCAGCGGAAATTACGAAGCCTTCGCCCGGCCCCGCAAACCAGCGGGCGTGGAGAACAAGACGGCGTTCTTCGTCGGCTCGGGGCTGGCCAGCCTGGCCGGGGCGGCCTTTCTGATCCGGGACGGACACATGTCGGGCGAGAAGATCACCATTCTCGAACGGCTGGCGCTTCCGGGCGGCGCCCTGGACGGCATCAAGGATCCCGAAAAGGGCTTCGTGATCCGCGGCGGCCGCGAAATGGAAGAGCATTTCGAATGTCTCTGGGATCTCTACCGCTCGATCCCGTCGCTCGAGGTCGAGGACGCCAGCGTGCTCGACGAGTTCTACTGGCTGGACAAGGACGACCCGAACTTCTCCCTGCAAAGGGCGACCCAGAACCGGGGTGAGCCCATCGAGGACGTGGAACGCCTGACCCTGAACGGCAAGGCCCAGAAGGACCTGATCTCGCTCTTCCTGGCGACCCGCGAGGAGATGGAGAACAAGCGGATCAACGAAGTGGTCGGCGAGGACTTCCTGAAGAGCAACTTCTGGCTCTACTGGCGCACCATGTTCGCCTTCGAGGAATGGCACTCGGCGCTGGAGATGAAGCTCTACGTCCATCGCTTCATCCACCATATCGGCGGCCTGGCCGACTTCAGCGCCCTGAAGTTCACGCGCCGCAACCAGTACGAGTCGCTGGTGCTGCCGCTGTACAAGTGGTTGACCGATCGCGGCGTCACTTTCCGCTACGGCGTCGAGGTCACCGATGTCGACTTCGACATCACCGCCGAACGCAAGCAGGCCACGCGCATCCACTGGCGGCAGGACGGCGTCGACGGCGGCGTCGATCTGGGTCCCGACGATCTGGTGTTCATGACCATCGGATCGCTGACCGAGAACTCCGACAACGGCGACCACCATACGCCCGCGAAGCTCAACGAGGGGCCCGCGCCCGCCTGGGACCTCTGGCGCAACATCGCGGCGAAGGATCCGGTGTTCGGGCGGCCCGACGTCTTCGGCGCGCATATTCCCGAGACCAAGTGGGAGTCGGCGACGATCACCACCCTGGACGCGCGAATTCCGCCCTACATCCAGAAGGTCGCCAAGCGCGACCCGTTCAGCGGCACGGTGGTCACCGGCGGCATCGTCACCGTCAAGGACTCCAGCTGGCTGATGAGCTGGACGGTCAGCCGCCAGCCGCATTTCCGGCAGCAGCCGAAGGACCAGGTCATCGTCTGGGTCTATTCGCTGTTCGTCGACAAGCCCGGCGACTTCGTCAAGAAGCCGATGCAGGACTGCACGGGCGAGGAGATCACCCAGGAGTGGCTCTACCACATGGGCGTTCCGGTCGAGGAGATCGCCGAGCTGGCCGCGACGGGCGCCAAGGCCGTGCCGGTGATGATGCCCTACATCACCGCCTTCTTCATGCCGCGCCAGGCGGGGGACAGGCCGGACGTCGTGCCCAAGGGCGCGGTCAATTTCGCCTTCATCGGCCAGTTCGCCGAGTCCGGCGAACGCGACTGCATCTTCACCACGGAGTATTCCGTCCGTACGCCGATGGAGGCGGTCTATACGCTGCTGAATGTCGAGCGGGGCGTCCCGGAGGTCTTCAACTCGACCTATGACGTGCGCAAGCTGCTCGCCGCGATGGGGCATGTTCGCGACGGCAAGCCCTTCGACGTGCCGGGGCCGGCGTTCCTTCGCGAGCTGCTGCTCAGCAAGATCGACGCCACCGAGGTCGGCGACCTGCTGCGCGACGCCCACCTGATCCCGGAGTAGTCAGGCGCGATCCTTCGCATCGCCCGGGACGCCAGCCCATGGCGGACCGGGCGACGCCTCACCCCTTCGGCGTCACCTTGATCAGCTTGCCGTCTTCCTCGTCGGTCAGGACGTAGATGGCGCCGTCCGGGCCGACCGCGACGTCGCGGACGCGGGCGCCGATGTCGGTGAACAGGCGCTCCTCGCCGACGACCTTGCCGTCCTTGAGGACCAGGCGATCGACGTGCTTTTCCCTCAGCGAGCCGATCAGCACGCTGCCTTTCAGGGCCGGGAACAGGCTGGCCTCGTAGAAGGCCATGCCCGAGGGGGCGATCACCGGATCCCAGTAGTAGACCGGCTGCTCCATTCCGGCCTTCGAGGTGAGGCTGTCGCCGATCGGCTTGCCGGAATATTCCTCGCCATAGGTGATGGCGGCCCAGCCGTAGTTCTTGCCGGCCTCGGGATGGTTAAGCTCGTCGCCGCCGCGCGCGCCGTGCTCGACGGTCCACAGCTTGCCGCTGGGGTCGAGGGCGGCGGCCTGCAGGTTGCGGTGGCCCAGCGACCAGATCTCCGGCTTGGCGCCGGCCTTGCCGACGAAGGGGTTGTCCTTGGGGATCGAGCCGTCGGCGTTGATGCGGACAACCTTGCCCAGGGTGGCGTCCAGATGCTGGGCCTGGACGCGGCCCTCCAGGATCGAGCGCTCGCCGGTGGTGATGAACAGCGTGCCGTCGCGGGCGAAGACCAGGCGGCCGCCGAAGTGCAGGGCGCTGTCCATCTTGGGCGCCTGGCGCCACAGGACCTGGACGTTCTCCAGCCTGGGGGCGGGGCCGGTCACGAGCTTGCCGCGCGCCACGGCCGTGCCGTTCACGCCGCCGTCTGCTTCGGCGTAAGCCCAATAGACCAGGCCGTTCTGGGCGTAGGCGGGATCCAGCGCCACGCCCAGCAGGCCGCCCTGGCCCTGCGCGAACACCGCCGGCAAGCCTTCGACGGCCGGCGACAGCTTGCCGTCCTTGCCGAAGATGCGCAGGCGGCCGGCCCGCTCGGTCAGCAGGATGTCGCCGGTGGGCAGGAAGGCCATGCCCCACGGGTGGGAGAGGCCGCTGGCCAGGGTCGTGTACTGGCCGATCGTGTTCGAGTTCAGGCCCGGCGCGCGGGTCTGGCCCGCGAAGGCCGGTTTCTGATCGGGCGCATTGGCCGGGCGGCTCTCGACGGGCGCCCGGCTTGAGGCTGGGCGGGAGCGGGACCACAGGCGGCCAGGGCGGCGGCGAGGGCGGCGGAGGCGGTGATCAGGGAAGCGCGCATGGCCGGCAGGTTAAGCGGGTTTTCGCGGCGGGGGCTACCGGGGATGGCGTGTCCATCATGGAAAAGGCCGGGGATTGCTCCCCGGCCTTTCGTCTTCAGCCCTGCGTCCTTCGAGGCCCGCGATGCGGGCGCCTCAGGAAGAGGGATTCAGCAACGGTCCTCATCCTGAGGTGCGCGCTCCTGAGCGCGCCTCGAAGGACGCGCCGGTCAGATCTTCACCGGCTCCATCTTGGGCGTCAGCAGGTGGATGACCAGCAGGGCGATCAGATAGGCGCTGCCGGCGACGATGAAGATCGGGGTGTAGCTGCCGATCTGGTCCAGGACCTTGCCGATATACTTCGAGAAGACCATGCCCCCGAAGGCGCCCAGCATGCCGCCGATGCCGACGACCGAGCCGACCGCGGCGCGCGGGAACACGTCCGACGGCAGGGTGTAGAGGTTGGCCGAGAAGCCCTGGTGGGCGGCGGTGGCGACGCCGATGATCAGCACGGCCAGCCAGACGCTGTCGGCCTTGGCGGCGAACATCACCGGCACGGCCAGCAGGGCGCAGACCAGCATGGTCAGCTTGCGGGCCTTGTTGATGCTGGCGCCGTTCTTCATCAGGGTCGAGGACATCCAGCCGCCGGCGACCGAACCGACGTCGCTCAGCAGATAGATGGCGATCAGCGGCGGGCCGAACGACTTCAGGTCCAGGCCGTAGCGCTTGCCCAGGAAGTCCGGCAGCCAGAACAGGAACATCCACCAGATCGGGTCGATCAGGAATTTGCCCAGGGCGAAGGCCCAGGTTTCCCTCTTGGTCAGCAGCTTGGTCCAGCCGATCTTCTCGACGGGGTCGGCCGGATCCTGCTCGATATAGGCCAGTTCGGCCGCGCCCAGGCGCTTCTGCTCGCGCGGGGTGCGATAGACCAGCAGCCAGATCGGCAGCCAGACCAGGCCGGCGACGCCGGTGACGATGAAGGCCATCTGCCAGCCGAAGGCCAGCACGATGCCCGGCACGACCAGGGGCGTGACGATGGCGCCGATATTGGTGCCGGCGTTGAACAGGCCGGTGGCGAAGGCGCGCTCCTTCTTGGGGAACCACTCGGCCACGGCCTTGATGCCGCCGGGGAAGCCGCCGGCCTCACCGATGCCCAGGCCCATGCGGGCGGCCACGAAACCGCCGAAGCCGGCCGCCGCCGCGTGGGCGATGTGGGCGATCTGCCAGATCGCGAACGCGACGCCGAAGCCCCAGCGGGCCCCGATCTTGTCCATGATCTTGCCCCAGGCCAGGTACGCGATCGCGTACGCCATCTGGAAATAGAACACGAGGTCGGCGTAGTGGGTCTCGTCCCAGCCGAATTCCTTCGACAGGTCCGCTTTCAGCAGGCCGATCGTCTGGCGATCGACGTAGTTGATGACCATCGCCGCGAACAGCAGGCTGACGATCACCCAACGGTACCGTCCGATCTTCTCGGACGGGGCGGGCGCTTTCGAAAAGTCCATGGACACGCGTCCTTCCCCTTATGGTCTTCTTATTTGGCCGGGACGGCGACGCAGTCCACGGTTCCGTACGGGCCGAAGCTCACATGGGCGACATCGCCGGCGACCACGTCGTGAATGCCCGTGGTGGCGCCGGTGGTGACGATCATGCCCTTCTTCAGCGGCTTGCCGCGCGCGGCGACGGTTCCGAGCAGGAAGGCCAGGGCGGCCAGCGGAGAGCCCGGGATGGTCGCGGCCGTGGCCTTGCCCAGCGACTTGCCGTTGAGGAAGGTCTCGACCGGCATATCCTCCCAGGCGATGTCGCGCCAGTTGGAAATGGCCTGACCAATGATCTGACCATCGTTATTGCCGAAGTCAGACGCCACGACCGTCGGGCCCAGCGCGTTGATGGTGGCCAGCGGGCTGCCGGCGATCTCGACGCCGACCAGCAGTTCGCCGACATAGTCGGCCGCCTCTTCGGCGGTCCACTCGGTCTTGTCGGCCGGGGCGTCCTGACCCAGGCGGACGATGAACTCGGCCTCGACGGCGCAGAAGCCGCCTTCGATGGCGCGGAATTTATTGGGCTGGCCGTCGGTCGAGGCGTCCTGGACCTTGGACTTGAAGATGCAGCCGGCCAGGCGGTCGACGCCCAGGCGCTTGCGATGCTGCGGCGGCACCAGGCCGACCTTCCAGCCGACCAGTTCGTCCGGCCAGGCGGCGATGGCCAGATCCTGAACGGCGTAGCCTTCGGCCATGGTCGCGGGAATCACGCCCCCGGGATAGCCGGGGACGCTGACGCCCTCCTGACGGGCCTTGACGAATTGGGGAGCAATGGCCGCGGGGGCGAAAACCTCGCTGTCGGCCTCAGAAACGGTCACGCCGCTAATCCTCCCTCGAATATTCAGCACAGGTCCCGCTTGGCGGGCCATGGTCACAGGTTTGGGGAGTCTAGTGGAAACCGGTGTCATTGACAATGAGCCGTAAGCGGCCGGCGCGGCCAGACTTGCTCGCGGCCATCGACAGGCGATGAACCAGACGCGGCTTGACACGCGTAATAGCGGGTATAGCGTCCCCGATGAATTACGGATGTAAGTGTCATGCACATCACCGCCGCCGAAGCGCATGTCATGGAAGCCCTCTGGCGCCGCCAGCCGATGTCGGCCGACGATCTGGTGGCCGAGGTCGGCGCGTCCCAGCAGTGGGGCGAGGCCACGGTCAAGACGCTGATCAACCGCCTGCTGAAAAAGAAGGCGATCAAGTCCGAGCGCGCCGATGGCAAGCACGGCTACCGCCCGCTGATCGACCGCAGCGCCTATGTCCACTCCGAGAGCCAGGGCCTGCTGGACCGCCTGTTCGAAGGCCAGCTGGCCCCGCTGATCAGCCACTTCGCCCAGCACCGCCCGCTGCGGGCCGATGAGGTGGAGAAGCTCAAGAAGCTGATCGACGGGATGGCGGAGAAGTAGCGTCCAAACTCCGTTTCCCCGGCGAAGGCCGGGGCCCAGATCGAACCCACGAGCGCTCGATAGGCAAATGGGGCGTATCTCGGATCATCCCAAACCGCTCAGGCTGAATCTGGGCCCCGGCCTTCGCCGGGGAGATCGGTTTTTGGGATGAGCGCGAAGACCTAACGCCTAAGCCCGCATCGCCTTGGCTTCAGGCCCGGCCTTCAGCGCCTTGGCCGCGACATCCAGCGTCCGCACTTTCACCGGTTCGTCGCCATCCGGCCCGGGCCGCGCGCGCAAGGCGGTGACGAAGTCGTCGCGCCAGGCGGTGACGTCCTCGCGGCTGACATTGTCGAACAGCGCCTGCCAGCGCCGCCGGCGTTCGGGCAGCTCCATGGACAGGGCCCGCTCCAGCGCGTCGGAGATCTCCTCCGGGCTGTTGGGGTTGATGATCAGGGCGTCCTTCATCTGCCGCGCCGCGCCGGCGAAACGCGACAGGATCAGCACGCCGGGATCGTCGGGGTTCTGGGCGGCGACATATTCCTTGGCGACCAGGTTCATGCCGTCGCGCAGGGGCGTGACCAGGGCCGCGCGGCTGGCGCGATAGATCCCGGCCAGCTCGTCGCGGCGGTAGGAACGGTTGACGTAGCGGATCGGCGTGAAGTCCATCTCGGCATAGGCGCCGTTGATCCGGCCGATCAGGCCGTCCAGCCGCGCGCGCAGGTCCTGATAGGCCTCGACCTCGTCGCGCGAGATCGGAGCGATCTGCAGCAGCATGACGTCGCGCACCATGTCCGGATGGTCCGCCAGGAAACGCTCGAAGCCGATCAGCCGCTCTTCCAGGCCCTTGGAATAATCGAGTCGATCGACGCCGACGATCATCTTGCGGAAAACGCTGTGGGCCATCATCCGGTCGTAGACCTTGCGGGCGTTCTCGCCCTGGACGATCTGGGCGAAGTCCGCCGCGTCGACGCCGATCGGGAAGGCGGCGGCGCAGGTGCGCTGGCCGAACGCGACCAGCTCGCCGCGCTCGTTCTTGCGGCCGCTCACTTCCGAGAACACGTAGCCCTCGAAGGCCTGTAGCGACTCCTCGGTCTGGAAGCCGATCAGGTCGTAGTGGAACAGCGCTTCCACCAGCGCCTTGTGGCGGGGCAGGGTGGTGACCAGCTGATGGGCCGGCCAGGGGATGTGCAGGAAGAAGCCGATCCGGTTGGTCACGCCCATCCGCCGCAGCTCGCGGGCGACCGGGATCAGGTGGTAGTCGTGGACCCAGACGATGTCGTCCGGCTCGATCAGCGGCAGCAGGGTCTCGGCGAAGCGCTTGTTGACCCGGTCATAGCCCTCGCCGAACGAGCGGTCATAGGCGGTCAGGTCGACGCGGTAGTGGAACAGCGGCCACAGAGTCTTGTTGGCGTAGCCGTTGTAGTATTCCTGGTAGTCGGTTTCCTCGAGATCGACGGTGGCGACCGTGACGCCCTCGATCCGCTGCATGTTCAGCTGGCCGGTGAACTCCGGGATGGTCTTGCCGCTCCAGCCGAACCAGATTCCGGAATACTCCCGCAGGGCCGCGGCCAGGGCCATGGCCAGGCCCCCGACGCTGCCTTCGCCGCCCTCCGCCGGATTTGGCGGATTGACGCGGTTGGAGACGACGATCAGCCGGCTCATGCCGGGACCCCAAGGACACGCTGGGGCGCGCTGAGGCCCTCCAGCCAGCGGAAGACCGCCTCGGTGTCGGGCAGGCGATAGCGCGCCTCGGTCGGGCGGGGCTCGCCGACCAGGACGCCGAAGCCGCCCAGCCGGTTGGCGGCGGAGAAGCCGTCCTCGTCGGTCAGGTCGTCGCCGACGAACACGGGCGTCGCGCCCAGGAACGGGGCCTCGCGCAGGAAGGCGGTCACGGCCGCGCCCTTGTCGGCGCCGGGCGTGCGCAGCTCGGCGACCATGTCGCCCAGCTGCAGGACGAGGCCGGTGGATTGCGAGAGGCGTTCGGCGGCCTCGATCACCGCCTCCGCGCAGCCGGGGGCGCTGCGGTAGTGCAGGGCGACCGACAGGCCCTTGTCCTCGAACAACAGGCCGCGCTCGCAGTGCGCCAGCTCGACCAGGATGCGGCGGGCGTCGGCAAGGCCCGCGTGGGGCTCGCGCTCGATCATCTGGCCGTCCGCGCTGCGGCGCACCAGGCCATGCACGGCGCCGATCGCCGGAACGGCGCCGTCCAGGATGTAGTCGAGATTGGTCAGGGCCCGGCCGCTGACCACGGCCACGCGGTCTTCCAACGCGTCGCGCAGGCGCGCCAGCACCCGCGCGCGGCGCGGATCAGGACCCACGTCGTCGGGACGCGGCATGATCGGCGCCAGCGTGCCGTCGAGGTCGAGAAACAGCGCCGAACGGCGCGGCAACTCGACGGGTGGGGGCGCGAGATCGACAGATTCCAGGCGCGAGACCGTTTGAGCCGCGGTCATGCGAGAACCCCCTCATCAGCAAGCAACATCCGCCAAGAACGCCGAACGGCACGGTTCGATCCCCCGGGACACTGAAGCTCACGGGTTTTTGCGCGGAGGCCTCGAACTTGGACGTGACTAGAACAGCAGCTTGCGGACGTTGAACGACACCACCCGGCCGCGCGGGTCCAGATAGTCCGGCCGGTAGGTCAGCGGGACCACGCCGGTGGCGTCGCGCACGGTCTGCCGCTGGTCGAACAGGTTGTTGACCGACAAGGTCAGGCGCGTGCCCCGCAGGATCGGATGGGCCTGGACCAGCTCGCGTCGCACGCCGAGATCGGCGAACAGGCGCAGGTTGATGGTCGCCAGGTCAGAGAAGTCCAGGTCGGTCGACGCCCCGCCCAGGCCCGCGCGGACGTGGGTGGCGCTCTGCCAGTCGGCCGAGACGCGCGCGCCCAGGCCATAGCGGGTGATCCCCGCCTGGGCCTCGACCTCGTGGCGCGGCTGGCCGCCGCCCGAGCCCAGGACGTCGCCGTCCAGCAGATCGAGCGCCGGAACGCCATCGGCGATCATGACCCGCTCGCGCAGGTGGATGGTGTGGAAGAGGGCCAGCTGCAGCCGCGTGGCGCGGGGATTGCCGCCGCCGCCTCTACCGCCGAAGCCGCCGCCACCGCGTCCGCCGCCGCCGGCGAAACGGGGACCCTCGCCGCCGCCGCCGCGGTCGCCGAAGTTCGGACGCGGCGGCTCCTCGCCGGTCTGGGCGGGCTGGCTCTGCGGGTTCTGGGCCTGATCGTCGGGCCGCGGCGCGCGGCCCGGCTCGCCGCCAGGGATGCTCGCGCCGTCCTGCCGCTGACCGCCGACGCCCTGGCGCCCGCGCCATCCGCCCGGAGGCGGCGGGGGAGTCTTGCCGATCTGGCGGGAAAAGTTCAGGCCCCAGCGGATCTGCTCGCTCTCGCGCTTGGCGAAGTTGACCGGTCGACTGTCGATGCGGGTCAGATCGCCGTCGGCGTCGCGCGTGAAGCGATCGGGGAAGGCCGCCTCGACCGCCGCCGTCGCGGCCGGGAAGCCGGCGACCGGATTGTCGATGCGGATGCGGGTGTAGTTGGCGTTCAGGGTCAGGCCCTGGATCTTCTCCGGCCGGAAATTGACGCCGAACTTCAGGACGTTGCGCTCCTCGGCCCGCAGGTTCGGATTGCCGCCGCTGACGCGGGTGACATCGACGGTCGCGCCGCGCACATAGTCGAACACCCGCGCGTCCGGCGTGGTGACCAGCGGATTGCCCAGCTGGGCGATGCTGGGGGCGTTCTCCTGACGGGTTGCCGAGACGATGAAGCTGACCGGCTTAAGCGGCGACCAGTTCAGGCCGCCGCCGATGGTGGTCAGCGTCCCGAAGTCCGAGACATGGCGGGCGGCCAGGTTCAGGTTGGCCGACAGGTCGCCGATCCCGGCCCGCACCCCCTTGCGGCGGCTGGCCAGCGGCAGGTCGAAGCTGACCTGGGTGTTGAGATCGCCGCGCGACTGGTCGCTGTCGGCCTCGACGCCGCCCCGGAACGACCTGGCGTCCAGCTTCGTGCCGCTGACGCCCAGCTTGAAGGTGGTCGACAGATCCCCGGCCTTGAACTTGGCCAGGGCGCCGTTGGCCACGAACTGCAGGTCGGCCGTGTCGGTGGTCGAGCGGGCGCGGTCCCGCGTCAGGGACAGGCCCGACAGCGGCGCGAACGGGTTCAGGGTCGGGTCCAGCGCCGTCAAGCGGGTCTGGACGCTCGTCAGGTCGACGCTCCGGTCGGTCTGGGTCTTGCTGATCGCGTGGTCGTAGGCGCCGGTCAGCGACAGGCGCAGGTCTTCCGTGTCCTTGGTCAGGGTGAAGCCGGCGTGGCCCGCGAGGTTGCGGCTGGTCTGCTCCAGCGGGGCTAGCTCGCCCAGGTAGCGATAGAGCGCCACGGTCTGGCTGAACGGCGAGAACGGGTCGCCGCCGGGGATCAGCAAACGCGCCCGCGCCGGGCCCGACAGCGAATTGTTCCGCGAGGCGGTCAGGCCCAGGTTCAGGGTCGCCGAAACGCGGTCGAGGATGTAGCGGTTGGTGACGCTGTTGATGCTCAGCTGCTGGTTCTCGGGCAGCAGGGTGCGGCTGTCGGAGAGGTCGCTGGTGTTGGCGACATTGGGCGTGAAGGCCGACAGGGCGGGGCGGCCGCTGGCCGCCGAGCCCGGCGCGCCGGCCACGGTGACGGGCGCGCCGACCAGGGCGCTGAACGCCGGATCGATCTGCGTCGCGCCGGGCAGGGCGGGGCCGATATTGCCGATCAGGTCATAGAGGCCGCTGTCGTTGCGGCTGATCAGGTCGCGGTCGCTTTCCAGCAGCCGGTCGCTGTTCTGGATCTTGACCGCGATGTTGGTGCGGCCGTCGCGGTTCAGCCGCAGGCGGCTGTAGTTGGCCATTTCGCTCAACTGGCCGCCGGCCGTGGAGCCGCCGACCTGGCCCTCGACCGTGGCGGCGCGGAAGCGCTGGCGCAGCACCACGTTCACGACCTTCTGGTCAGCCGAGTAGCCGTACTTCAGGGCCACTTCCTCGGGCAGGATCTCGACGCGCTGGATGGCCTCGGTCGGGATGTCGCGGATCTCGCCCATGCCGGAGATGCGGCGGCCGTTCAGCAGCACGACCGGATCGCCGCCAAGGCCGCTGGTGGTCTGGGGCGTCAGCTCGGTCAGCAGGTCGGTGATCGACGAGACCCCGAACGAACGCACGTCGGCGGCGCTGAAGGTCTCTTCCGGCGGGATGTCGCCCATCACCGCGCCATAGGGCTTGCCGCTGGCGGTGATGGTGATGGCCTCGACCTCGGTGTCGAGGTCATCGGGCGTGACCGGTTTCTCCGCGGCGGGCCTGGGGGCCTGCTCGGCGGAGGCCGGGACAGGGGGCTTGGTCGCCTGGGCGTAGGCGCTCGTCGCGACGCAGCCCCAGATGCCCAGCAGGGGGACGCCGGCCAAGGCCAGTTTGCGGCTCACCAAAGAGCTTCTCCGATTTTCGAGCGTCCCAACGTCGCCGTTGCCCGCGCGATGTGACACGAGGATTTCAGAATCTTCCCGCGCCGCAATATCGCGCACCTGAAAGGTCTTCGAGGTCTACCGCACCGATGTCCAGGGCCGGCTTAGCAGCACCGCGCAATTGATCAGGCCGACCAGGGAATAGGTCTGCGGGTAGTTGCCCCACAACTCCCCGTCCGCGAAGCCGATGTCCTCGGAGAGCAGGCCCGCGCTCGTGCGGCGCGACAGCATGTCCTCGAACAACGCGCGCGCCTCGTCCGAACGGCCGGACAGGTGCAGGGCCTCGATCAGCCAGAACGTGCAGATGTTGAAGGCGGTCTGCGGTGAGCCGAAATCGTCGGGGATGGCGTAGCGCAGCAGATAGGCCCCGCGCCGCAGGCCGTCCTCGATCGCTTGCAGCGTGGCGACGTTGCGCGGGTCGTCGGGCTTGTGGAAGCGCAGGTCCACGAGCTGGAGGAGGGACGCGTCCAGCTCGTCGCCCTCGAAGGTGGCGGCGAAGCGGCCCAGCTTGTCGTTCCAGGCGCGGTCCTCGATGACCTTGCGCACCTGGGCGGCGCGGCTGTTCCAGAAGGCGGCCTTGTCGGTCAGTCCCAGCTTCTCGGCGGCGTTGCCCAGGCGGTCGCAGGCCGCCCAGCACATGGCCGAGGAATAGGTGTGGACATTGGCCCGACCCCGGAACTCCCACAGGCTGGCGTCGGGCTGGTCGTGCAGCTGGAAGGCCCGCTCGCCGACCGGCTCCAGCGCCTCGAAATCCTCGACCGTGGCCGGCCGCAGCAGGCGCTCGTCGAAGAAGGCCTGGACCGTCGACAGGACGATCTGGCCGTAGACGTCGTTCTGGATGTGCTCATAGGCCTGGTTGCCGACGCGGACCGGGCCCATGCCGCGATAGCCGGGCAGATCGGGGGCGAAGCGCTCGGTCAGCACCTCCTCGAAGCCCACCCCGAACAGCGGCTGGATGTGGCCGCCGCCGGCCCGATCGACGATGTTGCGCAGATAGCCCAGATAGTTCTCCAGGATGTCGACCGCGCCCAGCCGATTCAGGGCCTGGACCACGTAATAGGCGTCGCGCAGCCAGCAGTAGCGGTAGTCCCAGTTGCGGCCGCTGTCGGCGTGCTCGGGGATCGAGGTGGTCAGGGCCGCGACGATCGCGCCCGTCTCCTCGTGCATGCAGAGCTTCAGGGTGATGGCGGCGCGGATCACCGCGGTCTGCCAGTCCAGCGGGATGGCCAGGCCGCGGACCCACTGTTTCCAGTAGTTGTCGGTCTCGCGCAGCATCCGCTCGCACGTCGCGCCGATCGGGGCGTCGAAACCCTCGTCGGCGCCCAGATACATGGCGATCGGCCGCTCCAGCCGGAACGTGCGCTCCTCCAGGATATGCGAGACCGGCGCGTCGGTGCTCAGGCGCAGGGTCATGTCCGAGCACAGATAGCGGATGTGGTTCGAGCCCGAGGTGTGCTCGGCCACCTTGGCGCCCCAGCCGGCGGTGGGCCGCAGGCGCAGGGTGATGCGCGCCACCCCGATGATCGGCCGGATCAGACGGATAAAGGCGGTGGGGCGGAAGGCGCGGCCGAACTGCTGGTAGCGGGGGGCGAAGTCGAGGATCTCGAACCGCGCTCCGTCCTCGTCGGCGATCTCGGTGCGCAGGATCGGCGTGTTGCGCAGATAGCCCTGGCGGGTCTCGGCCCGGCGTTCGACCTGCACGTCCCAGACGCCCTTGGCGTCGGCGCCCTCGATATCGGTGTCGTCGAGCAGGGCGCTGAACACGGGATCGGAATCGACGCGCGGGGCGCAGCCCCAGACGAAGCGGCCGTGGGTGTCGATCAATGCGCTGACGGCGCAATTGCCGATCGGATAGAGGTCGAGAGTCTTCTGATGCAAAGCCTTGTCCATCGCCATTATCGGCCGGTTATCCGGCGCGCCCCATTATGAATGAAACCGACGGTGTGGCTTGCGGGTTCCTGTTGTCGGAAAACGTCTTCAGGAGATGGGGGAAGGCTCGCCTTTCGCGCTACCTTCGTTGACGCGGAGGGCCGACGCCGGCCATCTGGAAACCTTAATGCGGCTGGGCCGCGAGTGCGCGGGCGGGCTGTTCGACGGTGATGCGAGTTTCGAGATCCTGCGGCGTCCTGGCGGCGGCGACAATGCTGCTGTCCCTGGAGGCGGCCCAAGCTCAACCGTTGATAGCCCAGTCGCAGCGCCCGCCCTTGGCCGGTGGCCGCGCCCCGCAAATGGCCCCGCAGGCCGTCCCGCAAGTCCAGGCTCCCCGGACGCCGGTGATCCAGCCGGACTATTCCAGCGTCGAGTTGCGGCCCGAGCAGATCGACCTGCTGCGCCAGGTGCTGGGCGACGCCTATCTGCACGGCTTCGAGCCGGGCGCCTTTTCGCCGGACCAGGCGATCGCCCAGCTGCAGTCGCGCGACGCGATGGCCCGCATCGCTGGCCAAGCGCAGTTGGTAAGCCTGACCCTGGCCTATGCCCGCGCCGTGCGCTCGGGGCGCCTGCCGGTCAGCGGCTTCAAGAATGAGTGGGGCCTGCGTCCCGCCCCCTATGATCCCGCGCCCGAATTCTACGCCGCCGTCCAGCAGGACCGCCTGGCCGCGTGGCTGGGGACGCTGCCGCCGCCCTATACCGGCTACCAGACCCTGCAGAAGGGCCTGGTCACCTATCGCGACATCGCCGCCAAGGGCGGCTGGGCGCCGCTGGTCGCCGGTCCTGAGCTGAAGGAAGGCGCGACCGGGCCGCGGGTGGTCGCGCTGGAAGCCCGCCTGGCCGTCGAGGACCCGACGATCGCGGTCGACGCGGCGCCGATCTTCGACGCCGCCCTGACCCAGGCCGTGCAGCGCGCCCAGAAGCGCTTCGGCCTCAATCCGACCGGGACCCTCAACAAGGCCACGCTGGTCGCCCTGAACATCCCGGTCGAACGTCGCCTGGATCAGATCACCGCCAACATGGAGCGCTGGCGCTGGCTGCCGCAGGTGTTGCCGGCCGACCGGATCCAGGTGAACGTCGCCGCCGCCATCCTGTCGATGTTCAGTCACGACACCCCGACCCTGACCATGCGCGCGGTCACCGGTCGTCCGGGCGACGAGACGCCGATGCTCTCGTCGATGATCCATTCGATCGTCCTGAACCCGCCGTGGAACGTGCCGTCCTCGATCGCCTCCAAGGAGCTGTGGCCCAAGGAGCGCAAGAGTCCGGGCTATCTGCGCCGCAATGACTTCATCGTCATCCCGACCGGCGACGGCGGCTCGCGCCTGCAGCAGAAAGCCGGGCCCAAGGCGGCCCTGGGCCAGGTGAAGTTCGACTTCAACAACCCCTACGGGGTCTATCTGCACGACACGCCCAGCCGATCGAAGTTCGACAGCTTCAGCCGGCTGGCCAGCCACGGCTGCGTGCGCCTGCAAAAGCCGATCGAGCTGGCCAGGGCGCTGCTGGCCGGCGACATGACCTGGACGCCGGAAAAGATCGACGCGACCCTGGCCTCGGGCGAGACCGTGCGGGCCAAGCTGCCGCAGCAGATCGCGGTCTTCCTGCTGTACTGGACGGCCTATGTGACCCCGGACGGGCAGGTCAACTTCCGCGACGATCCCTACGGCTGGGATCGCGAGCTGGTGCAGCGTATCGCCGCACTTCGTTCTGGCCCAGCTTGATTTCCTGAAATTTTTGGGATGTCCTCCCGGCATTGGTGTCGGGTAAGGCGTACCTATGGATCGACGTAAGCTGCTTCGAATGGGGCTCGGCGTGCTCGGCGCCGGCCTGCTGCCGGTCGCGGACGCCCGCGCCGATGACGATATCATCGGCCAGATCCTGGAAGGAAAAGTCCCTCCGGCCGCTTCGGTTCCGCCCGTGGGCCTGCGACCCACGCCGGTCGAGACGTTCGCCGCCAAGGCGGTGGTCGAGCCGCGCTGGGTCCATCTGCGCAACATCCACACCGACGAGAAGCTGGAAGCGGTCTACTGGGAGAACGGCGAGTACGTTCCTGACGCCGTCCAGGCCCTGAACAAGGTGTTGCGCGACTATCGCAACGACGAGACCCATCCGATGGCTCCGGGTCTCTACGACATCCTCGACCAGATCCGGGCCAAGACCCAGAGCAAGTCGCCGTTCCAGATCATCTCCGGCTACCGCTCGCCGGCCACCAACAAGATGCTGTCCAAACGCAGCGGCGAGGTCGCCAAGCGCAGCCTGCATATGGACGGCAAGGCCATGGACGTCTTCCTGGAAGACGTCGACCTGCGCCACGTGCGGGCGGCGGCCCTGGAGCTCGGGCGCGGCGGCGTGGGCTATTATCCGACCAGCAACTTCGTGCACGTCGATGTCGGCCCGGTCCGCAAGTGGTCCGGAACCTGACGCCATCTTTCGCCCGCCCCTTTTCACCTGGGGGCCGAAACGGGTAACCAAGCTCTAGTTGAAGCGTTTAGAGCATGGTAGCCGGCGGTATCGGCGTTAGGGAATCCCAGTCAGATGAGTGAGCGTCGCAGCAATCCCTTTGGTTGGGTGATCCTCGGCTTCATCATCGGCGTCCTGGCGACGTTCGGCGCGATCCTGTTCCTGACCTCCAGCGACGGCGGCTACGAGGACGGCCCGTCCGAGACGCGCACCGCCGCCGATGACGCGGCCGCGGCCGCCATGGCCGCCAAGTCGACCGCCTCCCAGCCCGCGCCGCACAAGGTCGAGACCTCGGCCCCGGTCGTCGACGCTCCCGTGACCGCCACGCCCTCCGAACGCCAGACCGGCCCCGCGCCGACCCTGGACCCGCAGGTGGCGGACGACGCGGCGGCGGCCGGCATGACCTCGCGGACGCGCTAGAGACCTCCGCGAGACCCTTAGAAGTCGATCACCACCGACGGCGCGCTGCGCCGCGCCTCGCCGTGGTGCACGGCTTCGATGTTGTTGCCGTCGGGATCGAGCACGAAAGCGGCGTAATAGCCCGGATGATAGGTCCGCTCGCCCGGCGCGCCATTGTCGCGTGCGCCATGGGCCAGCGCCGCCCGATAGAAAGCGTCGACTGTCGCGCGATCCTTGACCTGAAAGGCCAGGTGGTGCCGGCCTGTCAGGACGCCCTGGCTCGCCGCGCTTTCTGGCGAGGACACGACGAGCTCATCAGCCCAGAAATAACCGTCGGCCGTATCGACGACGGGAATCTCCAGAACATTCAGAACAGCCGTGTAGAATTCCCGACTAGCCTTGAGATCTTGGACGACCAATTGGATGTGATCGATGAGCCGGCCACGATGCAGTTGTGTCGTTCCCATGACCCTCTAGTCCGTTCATTTGTGTCGCGAAAACCTCGGATATCATCCGGGTTTCGAGCTGACATGTGTGGCGCTGAAAATGGGGACCTTCGCCAGGATCGCATTGATCATTCGCAAAGCCATCGTTCGCGCAGCTGTTCCGGAAAATCTGTTCTTCGCCGTTCCCGGAACGTCAAACCACGGCTTTAGGGTTTCGGATCGAAACTCTCATGGCGCGGGCTGACAGAACCGCGACAACCTGACTCACCCGCCCAATCACCCTGCTGACACACAGCTGGCGGCAGGGGAGGCGCAATTTCTCGAGATCACTCAAAGGATTGGGTGATCAAGGAGATGCGTATTGTCGATCAAGGGTAGCTGCTGTTGCGGCGGCGTCCGCTTCGAGCTGTTCGAGCCGCCGCTGCTGATGGGGATCTGCCACTGCTCACGGTGCCGCAAGGCCGGTTCAGGCGTCTACGCCTATGTCCGGGCCGAGGCGTTCCACTGGCTGGCGGGGCAGGAGCTCCTGACCCGCTACCGCCCGAAGCCGCCGTTCCGGTTCACGCGGAGCTTCTGCAAGCGCTGCGGAACCTCGCTGGGCGATCCTGACAGCGGCCGGATCCTGGCCATCGCCGCGAGCTGCCTGGACGACGATCCGGGCGTGCGGCCGAGCTTCGACGAGTTTCTTCCGGACAGGCCGCCCTGGGAGAAGCCGGAATAGAAAAAGGCGGCCACCGAAGTGACCGCCTTTCCCAAATTCAGGTTCGGAGAGAACCTTATTCCTTCGGCATCGGCATGGCCGGCAGGGCGCCCGCCTTGCTCTTCATCTGGGCGTGCGCCGCCGGCGGCAGCGGGATCAGACCGCGGCCTTGCAGGTAGCCGCCGCGGCCCGTGGCCGAGTCCGACACGAACTCGGCGACGAAGTCCTTCAGGCCCGGCGTCACGCCGACCCGCGACTTCTTCACGTAGATGTAGAGCGAGCGCGACAGCGGGTACTGGCCGCTGGCGATCGAGGCCGGCGTCGGCTTCACGCCGTTGATGGCCGCGCCCTTGATGCGCGAGGCGTTTTCTTCCAGGAACGAGAAGCCGAACACGCCCAGGGCGTTCGGGGTCTTCTCGATGGTGCCGACGATGGCGTTGTCGTTCTCGCCCGCGTCGACCCAGCCGCCGTCGGTGCGCGTCGGCGAGACGATGGCCTTGAACTTCTTCTCGTCCGATTTCTTCAGCGCGGCGAGGAACGGGATCTTCGACGCGCCGCCTTCCATGGCCAGCTCGACGAAGGCGTCACGGGTGCCCGAGGTCGGCGGCGGGCCGTAGACCAGGATGCGGTTGGCCGGCAGGGCGCCGTTGACGTCCTTCCAGGTCTTGTAGGGGTTCTTGACGGTCGCGTTACCCTTCGCGGCCTGGTCGGCCAGGCCCATATAGAGCTGCTCGAGCTTGAAGTTGTAGTCCGGCGACTTCTTGTCGGCGGCCACGACGATGCCGTCGAAGCCGACCTTGATCTCGACGATGTCCCTCACGCCGGCCTTCTGGCAGGCCAGGAACTCGGACTTCTTCATCGGACGCGAAGCGTTGGCGATGTCGGGGAACTGTTCGCCCGCGCCGCCGCAGAACATCTTGATGCCGCCGCCGGTGCCCAGGCTCTCGACCTTGGGCGACTTCTTGCCGGTCTTCTTCGAGAAGTTTTCGGCGACGCGGGTGGAGAACGGGAAGACGGTCGAGGAGCCAGCGGCCCAGACGTAGTCGCGGGCGGCGTGCGCCTGGTCGGCCACCGCGAGCAGAGCGATCGTCGCGACCGCGCCAAGGAGCTTGTTCATGTCGTCAAATCCTATGTGGTCCGGGGGGACTGTGGGACCCTGCCGGAGCAATGCAAGGTCTTTTGTCACGGTTCCACGACGGTTTTGCGACACAGTATCCGTGGGCGGACGATGGTGGCGTGGGGCAGCGCTGGACGACCTCGCCGTCTTCCTTGGTGAAGCTTGCCGGCGCGTGCTTCGGGTGAACCGGCCGAGCCGGGGCGAGTCTCAGGGTGTCGGCGTCCAGCCGCCGCCCAGGGCGCGGGCCAGGTCGATGGCGGCGACCGCGCGGGCCTCGCGGGCCTGGATCACCGCCTGGTCGGCGGCCAGCAGGCCACGCTCGGCGTCGATCTGCTCCAGGTACGAGGCATAGCCGGCGCGGTAGCGGTCCTTGGCGCGGCGGGCGGCCTCGGCGATGGCGGCGCGCTGGGCGGCGATCTCGCTCTCCTGGCGTTGCAGGGCGTCGACGGCGCGCAGGGCGGTCTCGGTCTCGGCGAAGGCGTTCAGGACGACGCCGCGATAGTTGGCCGCCGCCTGGGCCTTGCGGGCCTCCGAGGCCTGGACCTGGGCCTTCAGCCGGCCGCCGTTGAAGATCGGCTGGGCCAGGCCCGCTCCGACGTTCCACAGGGCGACCGGATCGGGCAGGGCGTCGGTGAACGCCCGGTCGGCCGAGACCGACAGGCGCAGTTGCGGCAGCAGCTGGGCGCGCGAGGCGGCCAGGCTGGCGTCGGCGGCGATCAGGCTGTCCTGGGCCTGGGCGATGTCCGGGCGGCGGGCCAGCAGGCTCGCGGGGGTCTCGACCGGGATCGGCGTCCTCAGCAGCGCCAGGAGGTCGCCGCCACGCGCCACGGGACCGGGCGGATCGCCGGTCAGGGCGCTGATCGAAGCCTCCAGCCGGGCGATGGCCAGCTCCAGGGCGGGGACCTGCCGGCGGACCCCGGCCAACTCGGCCTGGGCCTGGTCGCGTTCCAGCTTGGTGGAATAGCCGGCCCCTTCGCGGCGCGTGATCACGTGCAGCCCAGCCTCGCGGGCGGTGATGGTCTGCCTGGCGACGGCCAGCTGGGCGTCCAGCGACAGCAGGCCGACATAGGCCCGCGCCACGGTGGCGGCGACGGCCAGGCGGACGCTGTCGCGGGCGGCGGCGCTGGCCTGCAGGCTGGCTCGCCCGGCGGCGTCGAGATCGCGCACCCGGCCCCACAGGTCGACCTCGTAGGCCACGCGCAGCCCGACCTGCTCTGCGGTCAACTCGTAGGATCTGCCGAAGGCGTCCAGCTGGCGCGAGCCCTGCAGGCCGGCCACGGCGTCGACGGTCGGCAGCAGGGCCGAGCGGGCGGCGCGGGACAGGGCGCGCGCCTCGTCGACCCGGGCCGTGGCCAGGGCGATGTCGGCGTTGCGGGCCAGGGCTTTGTCGACCAGGGCGTTGAGTTGGGCGTCGCCCAGCAGGGTCCACCAGTCGGCGGCGAGCGCCCCTTGGGCGCCTTGGGAATTTGGCGGCGTGGTCCGCCAGGCGGCTGGCGGCGGAACGGGCGAGGCCGGACGCTCGGGCGCGGCGGTGGTAGCGCAGGCCGACAGCGCCGCGCCAACCAGCAGCAGGGGCAGCGAGCGGCGCATCAGCGGCCGCCCTTGGTGTCGACCTTGGTCACCACCGACATGCCCGGCCGCAGGCGGGCGGCCAGGGGCTGGTTCGGGCTGATGACGATCTTGACCGGGATGCGCTGGGAGACCTTCACGAAGTTGCCGGTGGCGTTTTCGGGCTTCAGCACCGCGAACTCCGAGCCGGTGGCCGGGGCCAGGTCCTGGACCACGCCGCGCAGCGTCGTCTTGCCCAGGGCGTCGACGGTGAAGGTCACCGGCTGGCCGACGGCCATGTGGGCGGTCTGGGCTTCCTTGTAGTTGGCCGTCACCCACAGGTGGGCGGGGACCAGGGCCAGCAGCTGCGTGCCGGCCGAGACGTATTGGCCCAGCCGCACCGAGACCTCGCCCAGCTGACCGTCGCGCGGGGCGCGGATGATGGTGTTTTCCAGATCGATCTGGGCCAGGCGAAGCGCGGCGCGCGCGGCCGCGACGGCCGCCTTCAGGCCCTCGCGGGAGACGGCGACCGAGCGGATGTCCTGGCGGGCGATCTCGCCGCCGGCGGCGGTCTGGCGCACGGCCGCCTCGGTCTGGCGCAGCGTGGCCACGGCCTGGTCGCGCTCGCGCAGCGACACCGAGCCGTCCGAGGCCAGGTCGTTGATGCGGGCCAGGTCCGCGCGGGCCCGGGCGGCCTGGGCCGAGGCCGAGGCCTGCTCGGCCTCGCGGCCTTGGAGCGCGGCGGCGCGGGCCCGCTGGGCTTGATCGGCGTTGGCCAGATCGGCTTCGCGGGCGGCCAGGGTCGCCCTGGCCTGCTCGACACGGGCCCGGTAGATGCGGTCGTCGATGCGGGCCAGCACCTGGCCCTGCTTGACGTGGTCGAAGTCCTGCACCGCGACCTCGACGACATAGCCGTTGACCTGCGGCGCCATCACCGTGACCTGGCCTCGGACATAGGCGTTCTCGGTCACCTGCAGGGTGGTGACGAAGGGCGGCAATCGCCAGACGAACAGGATCACCAGCACGGCCGCGACGGCGGCGGTGACGGCGATGGCCAGGGTCCCGGGGCTGATGCGGGGCGGGTGGCGCAGAGCCTCGGCCGCTTCGGGCGAGGGCGAGGGAGCGGCGGCGTCGGTCATTGAGCGGCCCTTTGCGCGGCTTTCATCTTGGCGATGGCGCGGAGCGTGAAGATCGCCGTGCCGATCAGGGTCAGCATGGCGATGACGAGGAGGAGCAGAAAGAGGTCGTTATAGGCCAGGATGCCGGCCTCGCGCGTGGCCTGGCCGGCCACGGCGGCGACGGCGGTCGGACCGGCGCGCAGGCGGTCGGCGACGAACGGAATCGAGGCGTCCAGCTGGCCGACCAGATGGGCGTAGTGGAACCGCATGCGGTCGTACTGGAAGGTCTGCGACAGGGCGGTGGCGAACAGGGCGCCCAGGTTCTGGGCGATGCTGAACGAGACGATCAGGGTGGGCAACGAGCGCCAGCCGCGCTGCAGCACCTGGACGAAACCGATCAGCAGGGTGGGGGCCAGGACCAGGGCCGTGGCGAAGCCCAGCATGGCCTGGCTGACATAGAGCTGGGCGGGGCGGGTCAGGTCGTTGGAATGGCTGTCGATATAGGCGGCCGCGCCGATCAGCGCCACGGCGATCATGATCTGGAAGAGCACGGTCTGTGGCGTGATCGTCAGGGCGCCGACGATCGCACCGGCCAGGGTGGCCAGCATGATCACGAAATACAGGCTTCGGGTCTGTTCCTGGCCCATGCCGAGCACGGCCAGGAGACCCGCGGCGCCGCCGTTCTGCTCGACCAGCAGCACCCGGGTCAGGAAGGCGATGGCGATGAAGCCGAGGAAGTCCGGCGTGATCGCCCATCGCAGGTCCAGCAGCGGATTGGTCCGATGCCATTCCAGCGCCAGGGCGGCGATGATCAGCACGACCGCGACGGCCAGGGCCACGCCGATCCAGGGCGCGGCGAACCACCATTCCAGCCGGCCCTGGCCCAGTATCCCGCAGATCAGGGCCAGGCCGACGGCCATCAGCGGATAGGTGACGAAGTCGGCCCACTCGAACACCTTCAGCCGCTCCGACGGCGGCAGGCGCAGCGCCAGCACGGCGGCCAGGGTGGCCAGCACCAGGGCCAGTTCGATCAGGTAGAGCGTGCGCCACTGGCCCAGCTCCAGGACATCCGGCGAGAAGCAGCGGGCCAGGGGCGTGGCCACCAGCGGCAGGCCGAAGGCCAGCACGAAGGCCGCCAGGCGCTGGGGCTGGGGAAAGGCCTGCAGCATGTAGAAGACCGCCAGGGTGGTCAGGGGCGCGGCGGCGACGCCGCTGGCCGCGCGCACGACCAGGGCCGAGGCGAAGTCGTTGACGAAGAGGTGGGCCACGACCGCGGCCAGATAGGTCCCCAGCGCCAGCTGCACGAACAGGCGCAGGCCGTACTGCTGGCGGAACTTGACCAGCAGCAGGTTCATCGAGATCGAGGTCATCGCATAGGCGGTGGGCAGCCAGGAGACCTGGGCCGGATCCAGCCCCAGCGCGCCCTGGATGCTGGGCAGGTTGACCGTGATCAGCGCCGTGCCCATGGCGCTGGTGAAGGCCAGCAGCACCCCGACGCAGCCATAGCCAATGCGGACGCGCGGGGAAAAGTCGGGCGTCGCCGGCGACCCCGGGAACATCGGCCGCTCGTGCGGTTGCAGGCTGTCGATACCGGAATGACTCATGCCACCGTCCTTGCTGCCCACGCTGTAGCGTGCGCGCGGGGCTTGGGCGAGAGGCCGGGGGGCGGGGCAGGCGAACGCCGGGTCATGAGGCCGGCTTAAAGGGCGCTTGGCGCTCGCCGCTTGAACAATTCCATCGCCGTCCAGGCGGGAATCGGCTCCTCCGGCGTGAGCGGCCGGCGGGCCGCGCCATGGAGCGGGGTTCAGCCCGGTTCCGCGAAAAACTTTCGCGGGACCGGTGTGCGTTCGGGGCCCTTGTGCGTCATGACTGTCGTGAGCAGTCATGAGGGTTTCGCCGTGCGGCAGGTCGCGCCACACGATCTTCGAGGGTTGGATCGGCGCTACAGGCCAGCGCTGATGGCGTTCTTCATGCGCCGCGCCGCCACGCACAGCGACGCCGAGGACATGACCCAGGAGCTGTTCGCCAAGCTGGCGCGGGTCGAGGACCCGGCCATGGAGAACGCCGACGCCTATATCTTCCAGATGGCCGCCAACCTGCTGCGTGACCGTCAGCGGCGCGAGCGGGTGCGGGCCAGCTATCGCGCCGCCGTGGCGGGCGAGACCTTCGACCAGGAGCCGCTGGACCCCGCCCGCATCCTGCAGGGCCGCGAGGACCTGGGCGCGGTGTCGCGGGCCCTGCGCGAGCTGCCCGACCGGACCCGCGCCATCTTCCTGCTCTATCGCCTGGAAGGCATGAAGCAGGCCGAACTCGCCACGCTGTACGGCATGACCACCAGCGGGGTTCAGAAACACATCCTCAAGGCCATGGGCCACCTGACGCGCAAGCTGAGGGCGGGCGAATGAGCACGCCCATGGACGACGACAAGATGGATCTGGCGTTGAACCTTTCCCTGGATCAGGCCGCCGAGTGGTGCGTGCGACTGTCCGAAGGCGAGCTGACGCCGGCCGAGCAACTGGCGCTGGACGCTTGGTTCGCCGCCGATCCGGACCATCGCGAGCTGCTGGACGACGCCGTCGCCGCCTGGCGGGCGGTGGACGAGCAGGCCGCGCACCCCGGCATGATCGCCCTGCGCGGCGAGGCCCTGAACGATCTGCGCCGCGCTCAGCGACGACAGTGGGCGCGCAAGCCCGGCCCGCGCGTCGCCATCTGGAGCGCCGCGGCCGCCGTGGTCGCCGCCGTCGCCCTGGGCGGAGCCTTCGCCTGGCGCTCGAGCCTGCCGGACGTCTATCGCACCACCGAGGGCGAGCGGCGCATCGTCGAGCTGGCCGACGGCTCGCGCGTCACCCTGGACGCCGCCACGGTGCTGAAGGTCCGCTATGACGGCGACCGCCGCCGGCTGTGGCTGGAGCAGGGGCGGGCGAAGTTCGCGGTGGCCAAGGACCCGCTGCGGCCCTTCTCGGTCGCGGCCGGCGGCAAGCTGGTGGTCGCCACCGGCACCACCTTCAGCGTCGAACGCGTCGCCGACCAGATGCGGGTGGTGCTCTACGAGGGCCACGTCGCGGTGCTGGACGGGGAGGGCGCGAAGGGGCGTCCGCCGCCGCTGCTGAGGGTCAATGGCGCGCCGACCGAGAAGTCGCTGACGCCCGATCACGAGCTGGTCGCCCAGGTCAATTCCGAGGCCGCCTCGGTCGCTCCGGCCGATCCGAACCGCGCGGCCGCGTGGGAGAGCGGCCAGCTGGTCTTCCAGGACGAGCCGATGAGCCTCGCCGTCGAGCGGGTCAATCGCTACGCGCGCGAGAAGCTGCGGATCGGCGACCCCAGCGTGGCCAATCTGCGGATCAGCGGCGTCTTCACCTCGGGCGACACCCGCGCCTTCGTCGACGGCGTCACTGCGGTGCTGCCCGTGCGGGCCGTCAGCGGCCAGGGCGGCGAGACCGTATTGCGCGCGTTCCAGCGCCAGCCAAAAAACTTCACCGCCGGTGGTGAGTCCTCCGTGGAGTGAGGCGTCTAACTGACCAAAAGCGCCGATACACAGAACAAGCGGCGCGAGGGAGGGACGTATGAGCAAGTCTTTCGAGCAACGCTGGCTGCTGGGCGCTTCGGCGGCCGTGCTGATGGCCCTGGCCGCGCCCGTCGCGGCGCAGGCTCAGGCGCGCGCTGAGCAAGCCCCAGAGCGGACTTTCGACATTCCGGCCCAGGACCTGTCCGGCGCCCTGCGCGCCTTCGGCCGGGCCTCGGGCAAGCAGCTGGCCTTCGACGAGAACCTGACGCGGGGCAAGCGCGCGCCGAAGCTGAAGGGCGCCTATTCGGCCGACGAGGGCCTGACGCGGCTGCTGGCCGGCTCGAACCTGGTGGCTCAGTCGACCGCCAGCGGCGTCTACGCCATCCGCGAGCGGCCGCTTCTGGTCTCGGCCAGCGCCGCCGGCCAGTCGGCCGCGCCGGCCGCCGCCGTAGAACAAAGCCGCCCGGAAGAGCCCGCCCAGGTCGAAGAGGTGATCGTGGTCGGCACGCCCGGCGGCGCCGGCATCGACAAGCTGTCGGCCAGTTTCGCGGTCACCACGGTCAGCGCCCAGGACATCCTCAAGGCCTCGCCCAAGAGCAGCGCCGAGTTGCTGTCGCTGGTGCCCGGCGTCTGGGTCGAGACCTCGGGCGGCGTGGCCGGGGCCAATGTCTTCGTGCGCGGCTTTCCCGCCACCGGCGACGCCGAGTTCCTGACCATCCAGCTGCAGGGCGCGCCGATCTATCCGCCCTCGACCCTGTCGTTCCTGGAGAACTCGTCGATCTTCCGCGTTGACGAGACGATCTCGCGCATGGAAGCCCTGCGCGGCGGTCCCAACCCGATCTTCTCGAACGGCCAGCCGGGCCTGACCACCAACTTCATGCTCAAGGAAGGCGGCGAGGAGGCCAAGGGCCTCGTCAAGGCCACGACCTCCGACTACGGCCTGCGCCGCATCGACGGGGTGATGAGCGGCAAGCTGGCCGATGACCTCTATTTCATGGCCGGCGGCTACGTGACCCGCTCGCCGGGCGTGCGCGACACCCAGTTCGACAACGAGAAGGGCCAGCAGTTCACGGTCAACCTGACCAGGCGGCTGGAGCACGGCAAGGTCAACCTGTACGCCCGCTTCACCGACGACCACGGCGCCTGGTACCTGCCGTTCGCGATCAATGTTCCCGGCATCGACAAGGGCGAATACACCCAGCTGGGCGAGCTTTCGCGCCAGCAGACCCTGCAGGTCCACGCCAACGGCGCCACCCGCAGCTTCGACCTGGCCGACGGCCGGGGCTGGAAGGGCTATGTCGCCGGCGGCAGCTTCGAGCACGATTTCGGCGATGGCTGGACGGTGCGCGACCGCTTCAGCTTCACCAAGGGCGACGCCAACACCTATGGCCTGGTGCCCGACGGCGGGGCGGTGACGGCCGCCTCGGTGGCGACGGTGATCGGGGGCCCGGTGCGCACGCGCGGCGGGACGCCCCTGGGGACCGGCGACTACGTCCAGAACTGGGGCGCATGGATCGTCGAGAAGCAGATCCAGGCCCTGACCAACGACTTCAGCCTCAACAAGAAGGTCGGCGACCACTCGATCTCGGCCGGCTACTACGCCTCCAGCTTCTCGTCGGACGACTTCTGGACCATCGGCAACTTCAAGCCGATGCAGGTGAAGGCCAATGGCGACTACCTGGCCGCCAACGTGTCGTGCGCCAACTTGGCGACGGCGGGCAGCGGCTCGGGCTGCTGGGCCTATGGCCTGCTGTCGAACGGCGACGGCAAGGTCAACGCCGTCTACCTGGCCGACAGCTGGCAGATCGCCGAGCCCCTGCGCCTGGACGTCGGCGTGCGCCGCGAGAAGTTCGAGACCGACTATGTCGTTGACGACGGCAACGGTTATCCGGACGGCCTGGCCATCCGCACCGTCGACTACAGCCAGTCCAAGACCTCGTACACGGTCGGCCTGAACTATGACCTCAACGAGATGTCCGGGGTCTTCGCCCGCTACTCGAAGGGCTACAAGTTCCCCAGCTTCGACAATTTCCGCGAGAACCTGACCGACACCCTGAGCGTCAAGCAGTACGAGCTGGGCTACAAGCTGCGCTCGGGCCCGTTCGAGCTCTATGCCACCGGCTTCGCCAACACCTTCGACGGGGCCAAGTTCGCCGATGTCGGCGGCACGCTGGAGACCAACTCCAACAAGGCCCACGGCCTGGAGCTGGACGGCCGCTGGCGCTCGGACTTCGGCCTGTCGCTGGCGCTGAACGGCACGCTGCAGAAGACCGAGATCAAGAAGTCCTCGATCCCCGGCAACCAAGGCAAGAGCGCCCAGCGCCAGCCCGACTGGCAGATCCGCTTCACGCCCAGCTATGACGTCCAGCTGGGTTCGGTGGCGACCACGTTCTACGGCACGGTCAGCGCGGTCGACGACCGCTGGGGCGACAACGCCAACACCCAGAAGCTCAAGGGCTACACCAAGGTCGACCTGGGCGCGATCTTCAATGTCGGCGACTTCAGCGTTCAGGTGGCCGCCGACAATCTGACCGACAGCCATGGCCTGACCGAGGGCGATCCGCGTTCCACCAGCGGCGCCAACGCCCGTCCGATCCTGGGTCGGTCGGTGCGGCTGTCGGTGGGGTATAACTTCTAGAGATTTTAACCCAATCCGATTTCCCCGGCGAAGGCCGGGGCCCAGATCGTAGATCAGAGCGTTTCGGATTATCGTCCATTGCTCAGCCCTATGATCTGGGCCCCGGCCTTCGCCGGGGAAACGGTTGATCGTTTGATTTGAGTTGAGGTCCCGCATGGTCCGTCTGATCGCCACGACGCTAGCCGTCTTGACCTTGGCCTCGACGGCCCAAGCCCAAGGCGTCGCGAAAATCCCAACGCCGGCGGACACTTACCAGGAGCTCTTCCACCAGGTTCAGACGCGACGGATCTTCCCGGACGGCAAGACCTTCGTCGATGCGGTCCCGAGGCGCGCTCCGGCGAAGATCCTGGCCGATTATCGCGCCCATTCAAGGCTCAGCGACGCCGAGCTGAAGCGGTTCGTCACCGCCAACTTCGTGGTTCCGCAAGCGGCGCCGCGCCCAAGCCCAGCGCCGCGCGCCCGCCACTCAAGGACCACATCGCCGCGCTCTGGCCGCACCTGACCCGGCCGCCGGTCAAGCCGGTGGCCGGCGGTTCGGCCCTGGCCATGGACAAGCCGTTCGTCGTGCCGGGCGGGCGCTTCCGCGAGATCTACTACTGGGACAGCTACTTCACGATGCTGGGCCTGAAGGCCGACGGCCGTGACGATCTGGTCGAGAGCATGATCGACGATTTCGGAGGCCTGATAATGGCTTACGGACATATCCCCAACGGCGCGCGGACCTATTATCTCAGCCGCTCGCAGCCGCCGTTCTTCTTCGCCATGGTCGGGCTGTCCAGCGCCACGGACCCCAAGGTGCTCAAGACCCGCGTCGACCTGATGCGCCGCGAGCACGCCTTCTGGATGGAGGGCGAGAAGGACCTCCAGCCCGGCCACGCCCACCGCCGCGTGGTGGCGTTGGCCAAGGGCGTCGTCCTTAACCGCTACTGGGACGACCGCGACACCCCGCGCGATGAGTCCTATCGCGAGGACTTGGAGACGGCGCTGAGGAGTTCTCGCCCCGCCGCCGAGGTCTTCCGCGACCTGCGGGCCGGCGCCGAGAGCGGCTGGGACTATTCCTCGCGCTGGATGGCCGACGGTCAGACCCTGTCGACGATCCAGACCACGGCCGTCGTCCCGGTCGACCTCAACAGCCTGATGTACGGGCTGGAGAAGGCGATCGCCAAGGGCTGCGCTCAGCTGGCCGACACCGCCTGCGAGCGCGACTTCGACCGTCGCGCCCAGGACCGGGGCGAGGCCATCGACTTCTATCTCTGGGACAACGCCAAGGGCGGCTATGTCGACTACCAGTGGAAGACCGGCCGGCGCCTGGACGACCTCAGCGCGGCGACCTTCTACCCGCTGTTCACGGGCGCGACGGACGAGCGGCAGGCCCACACCGTCGCCCAGAAGGCCTGGGACGTGCTGCTCGCGCCCGGCGGCCTGCGGACCACCACCGTCCGCACCGGCCAGCAGTGGGACACCCCCAATGGCTGGGCCCCGTTGCAGTGGATCGCCGTCTCGGGCCTGCGCCGCTATGGCGAGGACGCCCTGGCCGCCGAGATTTCCAAGCGCTGGCTGGCCACGGTCGAGCGCGAGTACCAGGCCAGCGGCAAGATGCTGGAGAAGTACGACGTCGAGGAGGCCAAGGCCGGCGGGGGCGGGGAGTATCCCACCCAGGACGGCTTCGGCTGGACCAATGGCGTGACGCGGGCGCTGATGGAGCCGGCCCAGGTGAAGGGGGCAAAGTAAAAGGCTCTCCCCCATCGCTGGGGAAGAGCCTGATTTATCGCGGCGTTGCGCGGGGCCTAGAACTCGAAGCCGATCGTGCCGAACACCTGGCGCGGGGCCGAGGCGTGGAACACCAGGATGCTGCCCGCCGCGTCGTCCGGGGCGAACACGCTGCTGTCGAAGTTCGACGCGTAGCGCTTGTTCGTCAGGTTGGTGACGTTCAGCGACGCCTTGGCGCCCTTCATGAAACCGACCGGGCTGAACCTGTAGCTGACGCCCAGGTCGAAGGTGGTGACGCCGGCGAAGCTCTGGTCGTTGGTGTAGGTATAGTAGCGGCGGCCGGTGTACTTGCCCTGCAGCGAGGCCGAGAAGCCGCCTTGCTTCACGGTCAGCACGCTGGCGAGCATTTCCTTCGGCGTATCGACCTGCTGCTTGCCGGCCGTCTGCTTGATCACGCAGGTGGTCGTGCACCAGTTCAGGTCTTCGTCGTAGGTCGACTTGTTGTACGAGGCCGAATTGTACCAGTTCAGCCACGACGTCGCCTTCCACAGCACGCCGATCTCGGCGCCCTTGCTGGTGACGCCGCCGGCGTTGTGGAAGGAGTTGCCGCAGCCCGGGTTCTGCTGCTGGTTGGTCGGGCAGGGGTTGTACTGCAGCAGGCGGTTCTCGAACTTCACGTCATAGGCCGCGATCGAGACCTGGAGATTGTCGCCGACATAGCGGTAGCCGGCGTCGAAGCTCTTGGAGGTTTCCGGCTTCAGATACTTGCCCTGGGCGTCCCACACCGCTTGCGACACCGATTGCGGGCCGAGTTTGAAGCCGCCCTGGAACATGGCCATGTTCTCGGCGTAGCTGGCGAACACCTCGTGGCCCGGGGCGATGCGGTAGCGCGCGCCGATTTCCGGCAGGAAGTCATCCTTGGCGTACAGCGTGCCGCTGGCGAACTGGCTGGACGCCGTCACCGGGGCCTTGGCGATGCCGCGAAGCGCTTCGGCGGCGGACTTGGCGTGGGTGCTCTTGAAGCCGAAGTCGATGCTCAGGGCGTCGTCCAGGAGGGTCATCGTGTCCTGGACGTAGAACTGCTGGGTGGTCCAGTTGGTCTGCTGCACCCACTGGGCGGTGTCGGGCTGGCCCTTCAGGAACTTCGCCAGGCTGAGCGGGCCGGTGACATTGGTCCAGATGTAGCGGGCGGCGCTGCTGGTGTTGTCTTCCAGCCAGAGGCCGGCCTGGATGTGGTTGAAGCCCAGCGTCCAACCCACGTTCGCCACCACGCCGTCGCGGTCGATGGTGTAGCGGGTGTCGCGGATCCGGACCGGCAGGTCGTCGGCGGTCGAGGTCGTGCCCTGGTTCGACAGGCCGGTGATGAAGTTGTTGCCCGCGCCCTTGTCGGTGTGGCGATAGACCTGCACGTGGCTGGTGATGTTCTCGCGGATCTTGAAGTCGCCCGACAGGTAGTAGACCTCGTCGTTGCGCAGGATCTGGCCGTTGGTGAAGGTGACATCGGCCAGCTTCTCGGGCGCGGTCGAGGGGACGCACTTGGCCGCCAGCGAGGCCACCGAGCAGGCGGCGCGGCCGACATAGGCGTCCCAGTTCGGCGCGTAGCCGGCCCAGTCCCAGCCCAGGCGCGAGCGCATGTCCTTGGAGAGATAGGTGTCGTCAGCCTGGTTGGTGCGCGACACGTCCGCGAAGGCGGTGATGACGTTATCGCCGAAGCGGTACTGGGCCTTGGCGTTCAGCTGCTTGCCGGTCGACTTGTTGTAGGCGCCCTGGTTCACGAACAGGTCCTGCTGGGCGTAGTGGCCCGAGACATAGGCCGAGAAGCCGCCGTGCTCGCCCGTGTCGAAGCGCATGAAGGTGCGGGCGGTGTCCTCGCTGCCCACGGTCCCGTTGATCGAAAAGCCCATGTCCTTCTTCGGATCGCTGGACGTGTAGATCAGCGCGCCGCCCAGGTTGCTGGTCGAGGGGATGGACAGGCCGGCGATGCCGGTCGCCAGGTCGGCCCGGCCCAGGTTTTCCGAGATCAGGGCGCGGCTGATGGTCAGGCCGTTGTAGTTGTTGTAGGCGCCGTCGCCCAGCGGCATGCCGTCCAGCGAGTAGCCGAGGTGGGTGGTGTTGAAGCCGCGCACCTGCAGCGACAGGGACTGCTCGTTGACGCCCAGGGCGTCGATCGACTGGGCGCTGACGCCCGGCAGGAAGTTCAGGGCCTTCTGGATGCTCGTGCCTGGGGGCAGGACCTCCAGGCTCGACGGCGTCAGGCTGTTGACCGAGCGGGTCTGACCGCTGCCGACGATGACGACCGCGTCGATCTCGTTGGTGTCGGCGGGCGCCCGCAGCCGCATCGGCGGCCCTCGCGGCGGGAGCGTCGGCGGCCAGAACCTCAGCGGCTTGCGCCTGGGTGGCGAACATGAGGCAGGCGGCGATAGCCACCACGCTAGCGGATCGGAGCAGCATTTCGGATATCCCCTCGATATCGCGCGCCACGCGGATTTCCGTCTATGGCGCCGATTGGTTGAGCGCCGCGTCTATTCCACAGGTTGATGACGGTTCTGCTGCGTCTGGATGACAGCGTGCGTCACAAAACCGATGCACACCCTCCCTAAGAGCGCGCCAGGTTCACCGAACGCCTCGCATCCTTTTCAGGAGCTCTCGATGTCGCGCCATCGCCTTGTCGGAACCCTCGTGGGTCTCGCCGCCCTGGCCTTGGCGGCTGGCGCCGGCGCTCAGTCGCGCACCTATGTCACGCCGCATTGGGACAATACCCCCGGCGACGTCACCGTCCCGTTCGGCGGCAAGACCTATGTCAATCACGGCCTGGTGGCCGTGGGCTGGCTGCCCGCGGCGACGCGCGACTTCAATGGCGAGACCCTGGGCTCGTTCTCCAGCATGGCGCTGTCGAACTGGAAGAAGGCCGCCGACGGGTCCTATACCGGGACCTTGCGCACCCTGCCGGACCGGGGTCCCAACAATGTCGGACCGTTCAAGAGCACGACCGACTACGCCAACCGCGTCCACGAGCACGCGATCAGGCTGGTTCCCGGCAAGGGCCTGACCATCACGCCCAAGGGCGGCTTCCTGCTGAAGGACCAGACCGGCCAGCCGTTCACCGGCATGGACCAGGGCGCCAACGTCGTCGAGCGGGGCGGCGTGCGCTATCCGTCGCCGGCCAGCGGCGAGGGGGCGGGCAAGCTCAGCCTGGACAGCGAGGCGATCGCCTACCTGCCGGACGGAAGCTTCTACGTCTCGGACGAATATGCGACGGGCGTCTATCTGTTCGACAAGACCGGCAAGCTGACCGGCGCGATCCAGACCGTCCCGGCGCTGCTGCCGATCAAGAAGGGCCAGTTGAACTTCGGCGCCGAGAAGGCGCCTGACCAAGGCCGCCGCAACAACCAGGGCCTGGAGGCCCTGACCATCAGCCCCGACGGCAAACGCCTGATCGCCGTGCTGCAGAGCGCGACCATGCAGGACGCCGCGTCGAACAACGCCACCCGCAACAACACGCGCGTGCTGGTCTACGACATCAGCCAGACCCGGCTGCCCAAGGCGCCGATCGGCCACTACGCGCTGCAGTTGCCGACCCTGCGCGAGAACGGCGACGGCCAGGCCGCCGATGTCACCGCCGCCCAGTCCGAGGCCGTGGCGCTCAGCGAGGACCGCCTGCTGGTTCTGGCGCGAGACGGCAATGGACGCGGCAAGGGCGCGCCCAACGCGCCGGTCTACAAGAGCATCCTGCTGGTCGATCTCGCCGGCGCCACCAACCTGGCCGGCACGCCCTACGAGCAGGACGGCAAGTCGATCGCCAAGGACGGCGCGTTGAGCCCCGACATCAAACCAGCCGCCCAGGCCGAACTGATCAACATCCTCAACCCCGTCCAGCTCGCCAGGTTCGGGATCAACCTGTCGGTCGCACCCTCGACCCCGACCAGCCTGCCCGAGAAGATCGAGGCCATGGCCATCGGCTCGGCCTTCGACAAGACTGGCGACGTCTTCCTGCTGGTCGGGTCGGACAACGACTTCGCCACGGCCAAGGGCCACGTGAACGGCCAGGACTTCGACGCCTCGCTGCATGGCGACACCGGGACCGGCGACAACGACAACCTGGTGCTGGTCTACCGCCTGTCCCTGCCGAAGTGAGCTTGACCCTCCGGGCGGGCGCGCCTACCCCGGACGGCGAAGGCATGGAGGTCGCGAGACCTCCGGGAACGCGGTGACCAATCCGCGGCTGCCCCCGCAACTGTGATCGTCCGTCGATCGTCGCGGCACGCGCCACTGGGAGTGATCCTGGGAAGGCGCCGCGACGGGAGGGCGTAAGCCAGGAGACCGGCCTTCGTCATATCAACGCGGCCGGCGGGGTGTCCGGCGAGGGCAGGGTGATGAACGAAGAACTCCCGGACGGCGAGGCCGCCCAAGAGGCGGCCCAGAGGCCGCGAAGAACGCGCGCCATAACGCCAGGATGAAGGTGATCCAGGCGGCGCGCGCCAAGATGATGGCCGAGCGCCAGATCGAAAAGGGCCTGCTGATCGTCCATACCGGGGCGGGCAAGGGCAAGACGACGGCGGCCTTGGGCATGGTCTGCCGCGCCATCGGCCACGGCCAGCGGGTCAGCGTCATCCAGTTCATCAAGGGCGCGATGCAGACCGGCGAGAAGGTCGTGTTCGACGCCTTCCCGGACCAGGTCGAGTTCCGGCCGATGGGCGAGGGCTTCACCTGGGACACCCAGGACCGCGCCCGCGACATCGCCGTGGCGCGCGAGGCCTGGGAAGCCATCAAGAGCCGCATCGCCGATCCCGACTGGGATATGGTCGTCGCCGACGAGCTGAACATCATCCTGCGCTACGACTACCTGCCGCTCGATGAGGTGCTGGAGGTTCTGGTCAATCGGCCGGAGGGCAAGCACGTGGTCGTCACCGGCCGCAACGCGCCCGACGCCCTGATCGAGGCCGCCGACCTGGTCACCGAGATGGCCCAGGTCAAGCACCCGTTCCGCGCCGGCGTGAAGGCCCAGGCGGGGATCGAGTTTTGACCGTGCTGCGCGCGGCCGACGACGGCCCGGCGGTGGTGGTTTGCAACACCTGCCGCGTCTCGACCGAAGAGCGCGAGACGCCCGAAGGCGTGCGCGGCGGGGCGCTGCTGGCCGCCGCCTTACGCGAGGCGGCGGACGGCTCCGGCGTGGCGATCCAGGAGATGGCCTGCCTGTTCAACTGCGCGCAGCACTGCTCGATCCACCTGCGGGCGCCGGGCAAGATCGGCTATGTGCTGGGCCGGTTCGAACCGACGGCGGAGGCCGCGCGCGCGATCGTCGACTACGCCGTGGCCTACGCGGCCAGCGACGAGGGCGTGGTGCCGTACCGCCAGTGGCCGGAGGGCGTGAAGGGGCATTTCATCGTGCGCGTCCCGCCGGCCGGGAAGCTGGTGGGGGATTGAGCGCGTGATCCTCGTCCTTCGACAGGCTCAGGATGAGGATCATGGTCGGCTCAGTAGAAACCTCATCCTGAGCTTGTCGAAGGACGAGGTTTCGGTCCCGCTTGTCTCAACCCGTCCACCGCATCGCGTTCGGCCGGCCAGTGCTCGAACGCCATGACGATCTGCTGCGCCGTGGCGTCGGCGATCAGCGCGCCGTCCTCGCGGCGGAATTCGGCGTGCACGGTGATCAGCTGCCGGGTCCGCGCCACGACCTTCGCCTCGATCGATAGTGGACCATCGCGAGCGACCCTTAGGAAATTGAGCTGAAGGTTCACCGTCCGATACAGCCTGTCGTGCGGAACGACGGTCATGGCCGCGAACGCCAACACCTGGTCGGCCAGGGCCGCCAGATAACCGCCAAACAGCGAGCCATCGGCGGTCGCCAGTTCCGGCGACGGCCGCCAGGACTTCTTCACCCAGCCTTCGCCCCAGTCGTCGAGCAGGCCCAACCTCAGGGTCTCGACAATTGGCGGCGGCGTCGCCGTACCAGCCTTCAGCGCGTCGAGACGTTCGGTCGCCCAGGTCATGTCGCCGCCTCCATGTGATCCAACGGAAGGCTAGGGGAGCAGCGGCGGCTCTGTTACTCGACTTTTCAAGCGAGGGAGAGACGTGATGGGGACCGTTGAAAACACGCGGAAAATCCCGCGCCAGGGCCGTGCTCTGGCGTCGGTCGATGTCGTGTTGGAGGCGGCGGCTCAGGTTCTGGAGGCCTCGGGCGAGGCCGGATTCAACACCAACGCCGTGGCCGAGCGGGCCGGGGTCAGCATCGGCACGCTCTACCGCTATTTCCCCGACAAGCAGGCGATCCTGCTGGCCCTGGCCCTTCGCGAGACCGAGGCGCACCGGGGACGGGTGATGGCGGCGCTGGAGGACGGTCAGGGCGTAGCGCGGGACCGGGCGATGATCCGCGCCTTCGTCCAGGCCTTCTCCGGACGCAACCGGGCCCGGCGGATCGCGGCCTCCGCGCTGCTGGCCCAGGCCGATCACGCCGAGCTGGCGGCGAAGTTCACGGCGGCGGGGGAGGGCTTGACCGACGCCCACGGCCGTCCGCTGACCCGAGTCCAGGCCTTCGTGCTGTCGCGCGCCATCCACGGCGCGATGCGCGCGGCGGTGCTGGAAGGCGTCGATTTCCTGGAGAGCCGAGAGTTCGAGGACGAGTTGGTGCGGCTAAGCCGCGCCTATCTCGCGGCCTGACGAACCGGCCGGCGCACCGTCCAGACCAGAAGCGCCGCCGACAGCAGGACGCCGCTCACCACCACGCCGAAGGTGACCAGGCCGGCGCGGGTGGCGCGGGCCTCGGCGCGGGCGTGGAAGGGGCCGGCGTGGGCCTCGGCGAGGGCCGACAGGTCATCACGCGCCAGATGGTCGGACATGTCGGTCTCCTGGAGGACCATGCCTAGGGACGCGGCTCAGGTGGTGGCGGGGCGACGGGGGCGACCGGCGCGACGGGCGGCGGGAGCGGGAGCGGGTCTGTGGGGACCGTCAGCGGGGCCACCGGCAGGCCGTCGGGGCCGATCTCGCCTTCCAGCGGCAGGCCCAGGTCGTCCAGCGGGTCCTCGACGACCACGGGGGCGACGTTGCGGCCCAGGGCCGACAGCATGAAGGCTTTCCAGATCTTGGCGGGCTCGCCGCCGCCGACCACGCCGTTCATCGAGCTGTTGTCGTCGTTGCCGACCCAGACGCCCACGACCAGGTCGTCGACGTAACCGACGAACAGGGCGTCGTGATAGTCCTGGGTGGTGCCGGTCTTGCCGTAGGCGCCGTCGATGGCCGCTTCCAGGCCCGTGCCGCGATGGGTGGCCGAGCGCAGCAGGTCGCGCATGCCGGCCAGCACCTTGGGATCGTAGGCGGTGGTCTTGCCCTTCTGGAAGGTGTCCAGGGCGTGCGGAACGATCGGATATTCGCCGGCCGCGATCGAGGCGTAGGCGGCGGTCAGACGCGTCAGGCTCATCGAACCGGTGCCCAGCGCCATGGTCAGGTCGTCGGGGATCTTCTCGGTGACGCCCAGCTGGCGGGCGACCTTGATCACCTTGGCCGGACCCAGGTCGTGGGCCAGGCGCACGGCCGCGACATTGGACGAGGCGGCGAAGGCGCTGATCAGCGGGATCTCGCGGTCGCGGTACTTGCCCTCGTGGTTCTTCGGCGTGTAGCCGCTGACCTGCACCGGGGTGTCGAGGATCGGACTGGTGGTGGTCATGCCCGACTGCAGGGCGGCCAGGTAGACGAACAGCTTGAACGACGAGCCTGGCTGGCGCGCGCCGTCGGCGCGGTTGAACTGGCTGGCGCCATAGTCGCGGCCGCCGACCATGGCGACGACGCGGCCGTCCTTGCGCATGGCCACCAGGGCGCCCTGGGTGATGTTCAGGACCTTGCCGTCGCGCTGGATGTAGTCGTTGAGGATCTTCTCGGCCTTCTCCTGAAGCTCGGGATCCAGGGTCGTCTTGACGATGGTCTCGCCATAGCGGGCGCCGATCGCGGCGCGGGCCTGGGGCAGGGCCCAGTCGGCGAAGTAGGAGCCGGTCGGCAGCTTGTCGGGGTTCTCGATGGCCGAGACCTGGCCCACCGCGTCGGCCTGGGCCTGGGTGATCGTCTTGGTCTCGACCATGGCGCCGAGCACCACGCGCATCCGCTCGCGGGCGCCCTCGATGTTGTTGGTCGGCGCCAGGCGGGAAGGGGCCTTGACCAGGCCGGCCAGCATGGCGGCCTCGCCGATCGACAGCTGCTCGGGCTGTTTGCCGAAATAGTGCCGGGCCGCCGCGCGCAGGCCAAAGGCCCCGTCGCCGAAATAGACCGACGACAGATAGCGCGACAGGATCTCGTCCTTGGAGAGGCGGGCCTCCAGATAGACCGCGATCAACGCCTCCTGCGCCTTGCGGCGCAGGTTGCGGTCGCTGCTCAGGAAGGCGTTCTTGGCCAGCTGCTGGGTGATGGTCGAGCCGCCTTCCGACACACCGCCGGCCTGGGCGTTCCTGCCCAGGGCCCGCGCGATCGCCTTCGGGTCGACGCCCATGTGGCTGTAGAAGCGGCGGTCCTCGATGGCGATGAAAGCGCCGGGCACGTATTTCGGCAGCTTGGCGACGTCGATCGGGGCTTCCTTGTAGGAGCCGCGACGGGCGATCGGCGAGCCGTCCTGTGCGACCAGCACGATGGCGGAATTGTTCAGCGGCTCCAGGGCGCGGCTCAGCGGCAGCGACCAGAACAGCGAGGCGACCAGCACGACCGCCAGCACCACGGCGGCGGCCGCGCCGATCAGCCAGGCGGGACGCTTCCAGATCGGCGGCTTGGCGGTCTTGACGGGCTCGGCCGGGGAGAGGGCGGCTTCCGGGATCGCTTCGACGGCTTCCGGCAGCTCGGTCTCGGCTTCGGGAGCGGGCGCTTCCTCGGGCAGGACCTCGGGTTCGGGTTCGACGACCGGCGCGGGCGCGGGGGTTTCTTCGACGACTGCGGGTTCGACGATCTCCGGCGTCTCGGCGGCGGCTTCGGCCGGCGGCTTGGGTGCGCGCGGCTTGCGCGGACGAGGCGGCTTGGGCGCGACGGGTTCGGACGAACTCTCGGGCAGGACAGCCGCCGAGGTCATCGCGGCCTTGGCGCGCGGCTTCCGGGGCTTGCGCGGCTTCGGCGCCGGCGGGATGTCTTTGGGATCGGCGGGGTCGGACATGGACTGGCGCTCGCTTCGGGCCAGGCCCTCACTCGTCGAGCGCGCTCATTACCACACGGCCCCGGCAAGCCAAGCGCGTTGAAACCGAAGTTTCTTCGCGGTCACCCTTGAATGGCGTTCGGTCAGGCATAGATGACCTCCCGTGAGGCTGAGGCCTCTGCCCTTCCTGGGCGTTTCCTCCCCTACTTCTCAAGCCCGGCTTTCGCCGGGCTTTTTCTTTGCGGTCATGCGTTCGGTTGGATCAGGCGGTCGGCTAGATCAGTTCGTAGGCCGGCAGGGTCAGGAATTCTTCCAGGCTGTCGGACAGCACCATGCGGGTGAAGAGCTCGGCGGCCGTTTCCAGGCGCGGCGAGGCGAAGTCGCGGCGCAGGTCGGCCATCTCCTGGGTGAACAGGCTGATGAACAGCTCCGAGGTCAGCACCCGGCCATCGTCCAGCGCCGCGCCCAGGCGGATCCACTGCCACAGCTGCGTGCGGCAGATCTCGGCCGTCGCGGCGTCTTCCATCAGGTTGTAGAGCGGCACCGCCCCCCGGCCTTCCAGCCAGGCCTGGGTGTAGCGGACGCCGACGCGGATGTTCTCGCGCACGCCGGCCTCGGTGCGCACGCCCTCGTGCAGCTCCAGCATCTGGGCGGCGGTGATGTCGAGATCGGCGAGCAGCTTGTCGCGCTGATTGGCCGCCGGCATCAGGCGGTCGAAGACTTCCATGGCGACGGGCACCAGATCGGGGTGGGCGACCCAGGTGCCGTCGTGGCCGGCCCCGGCCTCGCGCTCCTTGTCGGCCTTGACCTTGGCGAAGGCCGCCTGGTTGGCGGCGTCGTCGCCCTTGACCGGGATCTGGGCCGCCATGCCGCCCATGGCGAAGGCGCCGCGGCGGTGGCAGGTCTGGATCAGCTTCAGCGAATAGGCGCCCAGGAAGGCCTTGCCCATGACCATGGCCGAGCGGTCCGGGGTCAGGAACTCGGGGCGGCGGCCCAGGCGCTTGATGAACGAGAAGATGTAGTCCCAGCGGCCGCAGTTCAGGCCGACGATGTGGTCCTTCAGCTCGAACAGGATCTCGTCCATCTCGAAGGCGGCCGGGATGGTCTCGATCAGCACCGTGGCCTTGATCGTCCCGACCGGCAGGCCCAACGCCTCCTGGGCGCGGACGAAAACGTCGTTCCAGAGGCGGGCCTCCAGATGGCTCTCCAGCTTGGGCAGGTAGAAGTAGGGGCCCGAGCCTTGCGCCAGCGTCGCCTTGGCGTTGTGGAAGGCGTAGAGGCCGAAGTCGAACAGCGCCCCGGCCACGGCCTGGCCGTCGACCTCCAGGTGGCGCTCCATCAGATGCCAGCCGCGCGGGCGGATCTTCAGCACCGCCGGGGTCGGGCCCATGGCGTAGGCCTTGCCGGACTTGGCGTCGACATGCGTCAGCTGCCCTTGCCAGCGGTCCTTCAGATTGATCTGGCCCTCGACGACATTGGCCCAGGTCGGGGCGGTGGCGTCCTCGAAATCGGCCATGAACACCTTGGCCCCGCAGTTCAGGGCGTTGATGATCATCTTGCGGTCGACCGGGCCGGTGATCTCGACCCGGCGATCCAGCAGGTCGGCGGGAACGGGCGCGACGGTCCAGTCGGCCGCGCGGACATCGGCGGTCTCGGCCAGGAAGTCAGGCAGCTCGCCGGCGTCGAAGCGGGCCTGCCGCGCCTGGCGGGCGGCCAGCAACTCGCGACGGCGGGCGTCGAACCGGCGGTGCAGGTCGGCCACGAAGGCCAGGGCTTCCGGGGTGAGTACTTCCGCAGCTCGGCCTTCAACGGGACCGGTGACCTGGATGTTGGCGGCGATGTCGAGCGGCATGGGAAGCTTTCCGTGTGTCCGAAACCTTGTCCTTCGACAGGCTCAGGATGAGGTTTCTACTGCAAGCGTTTGAGCTGGGCGTTTCTTTGCCGCGCCAGCAATGGTCCTCATCCTGAGCTTGTCGAAGGACGAGGACCACGCAAGGCGTCGGACTCTCGGTCTTAGGCGCTCTTTTCGGCGCCCTTGTCACGGACGGTGGGGACGATCTGGTCGCCCCAGTTGCCCGAGCCGTCGTGGTGGCGCGAGGCGCGCACCAGCTCCACCGAGTAGCCGGCCTCGATGGCGCGGCGCACGGCCTCGTTGAGGCGGTGGGAGGCCTCGGCCACGCGGTCGACGGCGCGCTCCTTGGCGTCCGAGTTCGGCATGGCGGCGGGGGCGAAACGCTTGGCGGTCATGGCTTTGGCTCCTCGATCGGTGGGAAGGGGCTGGCGGTGGGAAGGGGTTCGCGGCTATTCGGCCGCGAACTGGTTCATGGTGTTGGCGTGGCCGCCGGCCTTCAGGGCGCGCTCGCCGGCGACCATCTCCTTGAAGGTGTCGCCCAGGTCCGAGCCGACCTCGTGCTGGTGCTTCACGGCCGAGACGCCGCGGCGGATTTCCTCGCGCTGCACCGTGTTGACATAGGCCTGCATCCGCTCCTCGCCGAAGTAGCCGCGCGACAGCTCGTCGACGCTCTTGGCGGTGAGGTGGAAGGTCGGCAGGGTGATCAGGTTGTGGAACACCCCGGCGCGGGCGGCGATGTCGACCTGGAAGCGGGCCAGGCGTTCGTCGGCCTCGCGACCCAGGTCGGTCTTGTCATACTCGGCCGACATCAGGACGTTGCCGTCCGGATAGCTGTCCTTGTGGATCTTGCCCTCGGCGATCCACTGGTCGCGCACCTGCTTGCGCAGATTGAGCGTCCAGTTGAACGACGGCGAGTTGTTGTAGGTCAGCTTGGCGTTCGGCACGACCTTGCGGACCTCGGCCACCATCGAGGCGATCTCGTCGACATTGGGGGTGTCGGTCTCGATCCACAGCAGGTCGGCGCCGCCCTGGGTCAGGTTGGCGATGCAGTCCTCGATGACGCGCTGGCGGCCGGTGCCGTCCTGGAAGGCGAACAGGCCGTTGGGCATGCGCACCGGCTTGACGAAGGCGCCGTCCTTCATGATCGCCAGTTCGCCGTCCTTCAGCGGGTTTTCCGGGGTGACGGGCTCGGTCTTCAGCCACTTGATGTAGTCGCTGGCCAGATCGCCCGGCTCCTGGCTGACCGGGATCTTCTGGGTCAGGCCCGCGCCCAGGCTGTCGGTGCGGGCGACGATGACGCCCTCGTCGACGCCCAGTTCCTCGAAGGCCAGGCGGCAGGCGCGCAGCTTCTCGATGAAGTCCTCGCGCGGCACGGTGACCTTGCCGTCCTGGTGGCCGCACTGCTTGGCGTCGCTGACCTGGTTCTCGATCTGCAGGCAGCAGGCGCCGGCCTTGATCATCTCCTTGGCCAGCAGGTAGGTCGCGTGCTCGTTGCCGAAGCCGGCGTCGATGTCGGCGATGATCGGCACCACGTGGGTCTCGAAGTTGTCGATCGCCTTGATCGCGGCCTGCTCGGCGACCTGGTCGCCGGCCTTGCGGGCGGCGCTGAGGGCCTTGAAGAGGTCGTTGATGGCGACTTCATCGGCCTGGCGCAGCGAGACATAGATCTCCTGGATCAGGTCGACGACCGAGGTCTTCTCGTGCATCGACTGGTCGGGCAGGTGGCCGAAGCGATTGCGCAGGCCCGCGACCATCCAGCCCGAGAGATAGACATAGGCGCCCTTGGTCGTGCCGCGCAGGCGCTTGACCGACTTGATCATCTGCTGGGCGTGGAAGCCCGACCAGCAGCCCAGCGATTGGGTGAACTTGCTGCTGTCACGATCATACTCGGCCATGTCGGCGCGCATGACCGGGGCCATGGCGCGGGCGATGTCCAGGTGGGTCGGGAAGGTGTTCTGCAGCTTCAGCTGGATGACGTCGTCGATGCCGACGCCGCCCGGCAGGACGCCGTCGGGATAGCGCGCCAGCAGGGCGTCGCGGTGTTCGGCATAGGTCTTGCGCTGCGTCATGGTCGTTCGATCCCACTACGGGGCCCGGGGCGTTACGCCTTTGCGGGCCAAGGAAAACTCGTCCTGGTGAGCTAACGCCGCGCCGTGGGGTCGGTCGAACCTATTGAAGGCAATTTGTCACAGAATGACTTTGTAAGATCTGTAAAGTCGTGACAGATTGACCGAATGGCGACGCTCCCAAACATGACCGGCGACAAAAAGCCCCTCGACAAGAAACAGGGCGACAAGAAGCTGTTCCTCGGGGGGCGGCTGAAGCGGCTGCGGCGCGACCTGGGCGTGACCCAGGCGCGGATGGCCGAGGAGCTGGGCGTCTCGGCCAGCTACCTGAACCTGCTGGAGCGCAACCAGCGGCCGGTGACCGCGCAGATCCTGCTGCGGCTGGCCGACGCCTATGACCTGGACCTGCGCAGCCTGTCGGCCGACGATCCGGGCGGCGGGGCCGGGCTGGAAGAGGTGCTGGCCGACAAGATGTTCGCGGATCTAGGGATCTCGCGCCACGAGGCGGCCGAGGTCGCCGAGTTGTCGCCGGGCCTGGCCGAGGCCATGACGCGGCTCTATCGCGCCTATCTGGATCGCGGCCGGATGATCGACCTGGGCGCCTTCGAGCGCCCGGACGGGACGGGGCCGGCCTCGGAGCAGTCCTCGCCCACCGACTGGGTCCGCGACCTGGTGGGCGCCCAGCGCAACCATTTCGCCGAACTGGAGACTCTGGCCGAGAAGATCGTCGCCCAGCTGAAGGCCGATCCGCAGGACCTGAGTCCCGCCGTGCGCGAGCGCCTGCTGAGCCGGTTCGGCATCCAGACCCGGATCATGCCGGTCGAGGTGATGACCGGCTCGCTGCGCCGCTACGACCATCACCGCAAGCGCCTGATGCTGTCGGAGACCCTGGCCCACGCCAGCCGCACCTTCGGCATGTGCTACCAACTGGGGCTGATGGAGGGCGGGGAGGTGCTGTCGGACCTGACCGACCGCTTCAAGGCTCCCGATCGGGCCACGCGCCAGCTGCTCAAGGTGTTTCTCGACAGCTACCTGGCCGCCGCGATCATGATGCCCTACGAGCCGTTCCTGGCCGCCATGGAGTCCAGCGGCTACGACATCGAGCGGGTGCGGCCGCGCTTCGGCATCAGCTACGAGCAGGCCGCCCAGCGGCTGACCACCCTGGGCCGGAGCGGTTCGCGCGGCGTGCCGTTCTTCATGATGCGGCTGGACGCGGCGGGGAATATCTCCAAGCGGTTCGCGGCCGGGCCCTTTCCGTTCTCGCGCTTCGGCGGGGCCTGTCCACGCTGGAACGTCCACGACAGCTTCAAGACCCCGGGGCGCATCGTCACCCAGGTGATCGAGACCCCGGACGGCGAGCGCTACTTCACCCTGTCGCGCACGGTGCGGCGGACCTCGGGCCTGCAGGCGGGACTGGAGGACGAACTGGTCGTCGGCCTGGGCTGCGAGTTGAAATACGCGTCCAAGCTGGTCCATGCGCGGGGCCTGGACATGGCCGCGCCGATCACCGTCGAGATCGGACCCTCGTGTCGGATCTGCGAGCGCCCGGCCTGTCCGCAGCGGGCGGCGGCGCCGATCAATCGCACCCTGCTGGTCGAGGAGACCAGCAAGTCGCTATCGCCATTCCCTTTCGCTCGCTAGAGGTTCTGAACCGAAGCCATCCTGGCGGATTGTTAGGCGGCGCGGCCGGCTCTCGGTCGCCCAAGTTCCAGGATCGCCATGCGTTTCGACGTCGAAGCCTCGCTGACCTATGACTTTGCGGCCCCGTGCGAGGTGCTGCTGCTGGTCGAGGCCGCCCATGGGCCGGACCAGGTGGTGGGGCTGGAAGCCCTGACCTTCTGGCCCAATGTCGAGGCCGTGCGGGTCGACGATCCGGTGACCTTCGAGCGGCGTACGGTGTTCACCGCCACGGGAACGGTCAACGCCCTCTACCGCGCCCGGGTCGAGGTCATGCGGCGCGACCATGACCTGGCCGACGCGCCGGCCATGGCCATCCGCGACCTGCCCAGCGAGGTGCTGCCGTTCCTGCGCGCCAGCCGCTACAGCCCGTCCGATCGCCTCGAGCTGTTCGTCGAGCGCGAGTTCGGAGAGCTCAAGGGCGGGGCCAAGGTCCAGGCGATGCTGGACTGGATCGCCGAGCACATCGAATATCTGGGCGGAGTCAGCAACTCGGGCACCACGGCGATCGACACCCTGGTCGACCGGGCCGGCGTCTGCCGCGACTTCACGCACCTGATCATCGGCATGTGCCGCGCCGCCGACATCCCGGCCAGAGCGGTCAGCGCCTATGCCTGGAAGCTGGAGCCGCCGGACCTGCACGCCATCGCCGAGGTCTATCTGGGCGGCCGCTGGCGCCTGGTCGACGCCACGGGCAAGGCGCCGATCGACGGCCTGGTGCGGGTCGCCACGGGGCGGGACGCGGCCGACATCGCCTTCATGACCATCTTCGGCCGCGCCACCCTGATCGAGCAGAGCTTCTCGATCCGAGAGGCTCCCTGACGCCGGCTCTGACGCCGAACTGTCATCAAGCTGTCGCCAAGACGCCCTAGGTCCGCCCGCCAACGCTGGGTTGGGGTCATCACCATGTCCGTTCGTCATCGCCTGGCCCTGGCCGCTTCGATCCTGGCCTTGTGCGTCGGCGGTCCGGCGCTCGCCGAGGGGGGCCTGGCCAACCTGCCGCTGACCCAGAACGGCGGGACCTGGAAGGCCGGCCACGTGCAGGGCGTCGCCGTCGATGTGCGGGGCGGCTTCATCTACTACTCGTTCACGACCCTGCTGGCGAAGTACGACTTCAGCGGCAAGCTGATCGGCACGCTGGTCGGCTGGACCGGACACCTGGGCGATCTCGACTTCAATCCGGCCGACGGCAAGGTCTACGGCTCGCTGGAGTACAAGGAAGACAAGGCCTTCTACATCGCCGTGATCGACGTGGCCCGGCTGGACCGCGTCGGCGTCGAGGCGTCCGGCAGCGCGCTTTTCCGCACCGTCTACCTGCCCGAGGTGGTCAGGGACTACAGCGCCGACCTGAACGGCGACGGGGTGTTCGAGGGCGACGACGGCAAGTTCAAGGGCGACGTCGTGGCCTCGCCCGATCACCGCTACGACGCCTCGGGCATCGACGGCGTCTCGTTCGGTCCGGCGTTCGGCCAGACGGATGGCAGGCGCTACCTGACGGTGGCCTACGGGGTCTATGGCAATACCACCCGGACCGACAACGACCAGCAGGTGCTGCTACAGTACGACGTCGGCGACTGGGGGCGCTACGCCAGCCCGCTGACCGAAGCCGCGCCGCACCACAACGGGCCGGCGGCGGTGGACGCCAAGGTCTTCGTCCGCACCGGCAACACCCGCTACGGCGTCCAGAACCTGGCCTATGACCCGGCCTCCAAGCGCTGGTTCATGGGTGTCTATCCGGGCCAGAAGCCGGCGTGGCCGAACTACGGTCTGTACGCCTTCGACGGCGCCGCGCAGCCGAAGACCGGCGACCTGATCGGCGTGAAGGCGGGGCCGGGCTGGGAGCAGGGGAGGCTCTTGCCGCTCGCCGACGACGGCCTGAAGGACCCCGCCACCGGCGTGCGCGGCTGGAGCCAGAAGGCCGATGTCGGGCTGCAGCCGGTCGGCGCCGGCCTGTTCTATCTGGCGGTCAACGCCAAGACGCCCGACGGTCAGACCGCCGACCTGACGCTCAATCGCTGGACCGGCGACGCCCACAAGCCGTTCGTTCCCGTCACCGCCGACGAGTTGCGAAAGCTGGCGGACAACCCTGCCGCGCGGTGAGGTCTGACTGTCACAATAGGGCTCTAGGCGAAGGCTCCGTGGTGAGACGAATCCAGTCAGCGGGTGGACGATGAGCGGCGCCGACAGGGAAAGAACACGGTGGTTCCTGCGCAACATCCTGCCGCACGAATCCGCGCTGCGGGGATGGCTGTCGCGCGGCGCGCCGGTCGGCGTCGATCCCGACGACGTCATCCAGGAGGCCTACGCCATCCTGGCCGAGCAGGAGAGCGTCGAGGGCATCCGCCATCCGCGCGCCTATCTCTTCCAGGTGGCCCGCTCGATCGTGGTCCGCCACGTGCGCCGGGCGCGCATCGTCTCGATCCAGACGGTCGAGGACCTGGAGCGCCTGGAGCATCCCGACGAGGCGGCCTCGCCGGAACGTCTGGCCATAGACCGGGACGAACTTCGGCGGCTGGCCCTGGCGATCGCGGCGATGCCCGCCAAGACCCGCGAGGCCTTCGTGCTCAGACGGGTCAAGGGCCTGCCACAGCGCGAGATCGCCGCGCGGATGCGAATTTCAGAGAATACGGTCGAGACTCACATATCCCGAGGCGTTCTATTCCTGATTGATTGGTTTGGTCGTAGCGGAAACAGACGACCCCAAACCTCTAGGACCGTGAAAGCGGAGATTGCCCCGGTAGATGGACCAGCGAGAATCCAGTCGAGACATTGATCAGGCGGCGTCCGACTGGACGGCGCGGCTGGACCGTGGGCCTTTGTCCGCGAGGGAAGAAGACGCTTTCCAGGCCTGGCTGAAGGGGGATCCGCGCCGCAAGGGCGCGATGCTGCGGGCCCAGGCGATGGCGATGATGAGCGAGTCCGCCCAGGCGCTGGGCGACGACTTCGACCCGGCCGACTTCGCCGCGCCGAAGGTCTCGCCCCTGTCCCGCCGCCAGGCCCTGACCTGGGGCGGCGGCGCGGCCGTCGCGGCGTCCCTGGGCGCCTTGGCCATCGGCCTGCCAGCCGCGGCCGGCACGGTGATCAGCACCGAGCGCGGCGAGATCCGCCTGGCGCCGCTGAAGGATGGCTCCACGGTCCTGCTGAACACCGAGACCAAGATCCGCATCCGTTACGACAAGGGCCGGCGGATCGTCGCCCTGCTGAAGGGCGAGGCCTATTTCTCGGTCGCGCGCGATGACCGGAGACCGTTCATCGTCGAGGTCGACGGCCGACGGCTGAGCACGGCCCAGGCCAATTTCCGCGTCCGCAAGCTGGACCAGGCGCCGGTCGACGTATTGGTCAATCAGGGCCTGGTGGAGGTCGCGCCGGCGTTGGTGTCGGCCCACGCGGTCCGGCTGGCCAGCAACACCCGCCTGCTGCTCTCCGACGGTCCCGCCGCCGAGCGCCCGCGGGCGATCACCCCGGAGACGGTGAGCCGCGAGCTGGCCTGGCGCGAGGGCAAGCTGGCCTTCGAGGGCGAGACCCTGAAGCAGGCGGCCGAGGTTTTCGCCCGCTACAGCGACACCCGCATCCAGATCGGCGACCCCGTCCTGGCGCGCGAACCGGTCACCGGCCTGTTCGCCGCCAATGATCCCGTGGGCTTCAGCCGCGCCATCGCGCGGGTGTTCGACGCGAGGCTCGACCAGCAGGGCGACACGGTGGTGCTGAGCCGCCGATCGGTCGCCGAATAAGAAGTTTTTATTACCGTTAGCGGAAGGCCTCGGCCGGTTCCTCTCAATCGCGAAGGTCGCGACCAACGCGATGACCTTGGGGTGCTTGCCTATGATTTCCCGTTACTCCGTCCTCGCCTGTGGGACGTCGATCGTGGCGCTCGCGATCGCCGCGCCGTCCTTCGCGCAGGAGCGCGTCTTCGACATCCCGGCCCAGGCGGCCGTCCGCGCCATCCCCGAACTGGCCCGCCAGGGGCAGGTGCAGATCGTGGCTCCGGCGCGCGACCTCGGCGGAATCCAGACCCCGGCCGTGAAGGGCACGATGGACGTGCGCACGGCGTTGCGTCGCCTGATCGCCGGCACGCCGCTGCGGATCGACACCGATGACGGCCAGATCATCACCCTGAAGGCCGCGTCCGCCTCGGGCGCTTCGCGCCCCCAGGCCGGCGTGGGCTCGGGCATGGTGCGCGGCCGGGTCTTCAACACCGCGACCCATGAGTACGTCCGCAACGCCGAGATCCGCGTCGAGGGCACGCCGATCGTCGCCCTGTCCGAGAACGGCGGCGACTTTCGACTGACCGGCGTGCCGGCTGGCGACGTCACCGTCGTGGTCAAGTACACCGGCCTGCAGGAGTCCAGGCAGATCGTCACGGTCACCCTGGACCAGACCGCCACCGTCGAGTTCTCGCTGCAGCCGCCGGACGCGGCCCTGGCCAGCGAAGGCGTCGAGGCGGTGACCATCACCGCCAAGCGCGAAGGCCAGGCCGCGGCCATCATGGAGCGCCGCGCCTCGACCAACGCCAAGACCGTCGTGGCCGCCGACAACTTCGGCGCCCTGACCATGGGCGACGTCGGCGAGTTCATGAAGAACATGCCGGGCCTGTCGCTGGACTACACCGAGGTCGACGCCACCGCCGTCCGCATCGGGGGGCTCGATCCCAAGTACTCGACCTTCACCACCGATGGCGCGCGCATGGCCACGGCCACGTCGAACAACAACGCCGGCCGCCAGAACTCCTTCGAGCAGATGTCGATCACCGGCATCGACTCGATCGAGCTGAACAACACCCTGCAGGCCAATATGGACGCCGACAGCCCCGGCGGGTCCATCAACCTGCGCAGCAAGTACGCCTTCCAGCGCAACGGCCGCCTGCTGCGCTTCCAGGTAGGCGGCGTCGGCACGTCCGACTCCACGCTGTCGCGCCAGTATCTGCCGGACGACAAGAAGCACTCGACGATCTTCCCGTCCGCCCAGGTCGGCTATGCCGACGTGTTCCTGGACGGCCGCCTCGGCGTCGCCTTCAACGCCAGCTACAACGCCAACTTCGTCCAGCAGGACCGCATCCAGACCGACTGGTCGTATCTGGCCAATGGCCGGGTCATCCCGTACCAGCTGATGTACCGCCCGGGTCCGAAGCTGACCCACCGCAAGGCGGCCAATCTCAGCGTCGACTACAAGATCACCGACCAGCTGGCGCTGTCCCTGCGCAGCACCTACTCGTTCTATGACGTCGAGTACTTCAACCAGTACACCTACCTGATCTTCGGCACGACGACGGCCACCCAGGCCACGGCGGACTCGACCGGCACGCATATCGTCGTCAATCCGAACGGGACCAGCACGCGGCTGCACACCCAATATTCGCACCGCTACGCCGGCACGCCGGCCTGGGTGTTCGCGCCGAAGCTGGAATATCGCGGCGACACGTTCGAGGCCGTGCTGCGGGCCAACTATTCCAGCTCGGAATTCAATTTCGAGGACAACGACCGGGGCTTCTTCCAGCGCACGGACAGCTATCTGACCCGCATCGGCTTCACGCTGGATCGCGCGTCGGAGGACTCCAACGCCTGGACGCTGAAGCAGACGGCCGGCCGTCCGTGGGGCGACCCGGCCAGTTTCAACCGCGACGACGACATCGGCAACAACATCCGCACGTCGCAGTCGAACGCCAACAACCAGATGTACGGCGCCAATCTGGATCTGAAGAAGAAGCTGGCCTTCGGTCAGGTCCAGCTGAAGGTCCTGGCCGGCGCGGGCTATCGCACCAACGCCTGGAAGACGATCGAGGGCTCGTTCAAGCAGTTCCAGTACGTCGGCCCGACCGGCGACCTGAGCCAGAAGGCGCCGGAAGCCATGATCCCGGCCACCCAGAACTACGCCTTCAAGATCCACGGCTTCGACGCCGGCAACCTCAATGACCAGCACTGGCGCGCCGACAGCAATTACGGCGTCTATGACATCTACGCCCAGCACCCCGACTACTTCGTCCCCGACACCGTGGGCAACCTGAAGCGTCAGCTGGATAACAACAAGAAGATCGGCGAGGAAGTCAGCGCGGCCTATGCCGAGGTGCAGCCGCGCGTCGGCAAGGCCCAGTTCGACCTTGGCCTGCGCTACGAGAAGACCAAGACCGAGGCGCGCGTCGCCGACATCCGCTCGGCCAAGGAGGTGACGGCCGCGGGCCTGTCGACCAGCACCGTCGCCGGCCTGCTGTATCAGTATCGCAACGGGACCTACACGACCCGCGAAGGCGAATATGACGACTGGTTCTGGAGCGGCGGCGTCAAGTACGACCTGACCAAGAAGCTGGTCGGCCAACTGGCCTTCAGCCAGTCGATCCTGCGTCCCGACTACGGCAACCTGGGCGGCGTGGTGGCCGTGGACGACAACAACCTGATCGTCACCGTGCCCAACCCGCTGCTGAAGCCGGAGCATTCGACCAAATACTTCGCCAGCCTGCAGTACTATCTCGAACCGTCGGGCATCATCGCCATCTCGGCCTATCAGCTGGACGTGCAGGACATGCAGGTGACGGGCGTCACCGTCGATCCCGCGGACGTCGGCTACAATCCCGCCGACTACGCCGGCTACACCTTCCGCAGCGCCCAGAACCTGCCGGGCACCAGCACCAACAAGGGCGTCACGCTGGAATACGACCAGCAGCTGACCTTCCTGCCGGGCGCGCTGCGCGGTCTGGGCCTGCGGGCCTCGGTGACCAAGGTCGATCCGGACGGCGAGCGCGTGAACCTGCCCAAGACCTCGGCCAACTGGGGTCTGCGCTACAGCTACGGCAAGTTCGACGTGCAGCTGACCGGCAACTACCAGTCGTCGGCCCGCACCAGCGCGCTGAGCAACACGCCGACCACCGCCAACAACGGCATCCTCTACCGCGCCTCGCGCGAGCTGTGGAACGTCAGCGCCAGCTACAAGATCAATCGTCAGTTCGAAGTGATGCTGGCCGGCCGCAACATCTTCAACAAGCCGGACATCGTCTACTCCAACGATCGCAGCCGGGTGCAGCAGTACAGCATCTACGGCTCAATGTGGAACGTCGGGATCAAGGGCACCTTCTAGGTCGCCGATCCCTTCCATGGCCGCGCCTCTCCCCTGGGCGCGGCCATTTTCTTTCCCAAATTCACAGCCCGAGGATCGCGTCATGGTTCTGAAAATCGATCGCCGCCGCCTGGTCCTGGCCGGCGGCCTGGGCGCCGCCGCCTTCCTGTCGCCGCTGGGCCGTTCGCTGGCCGCCGAGGTGCTGGGCGCCACGGGTTTCACCCACGGCGTCGCCAGCGGCGAGCCGGGCGTGGACTCCATGCTGCTGTGGACCCGCTACGTCCCGGCGGCGGACGGGAGCACGCCGACCCTGCGGGTCGAGGTGGCCCTGGACCCGAACTTCGCCAAGGTGGTGGCTGGCGGCAGCGTCCGCACGGGCGCCTATCGCGACTGGACGGCCAAGATCACGGTCGATGGGCTGAAGCCCGGCGCGATCCATTGGTATCGCTTCATCGCTCCGAACGGCGACAAGTCCCCGGTCGGCCGCACCAAGACCCTGCCGCTGGGACCGGTGGATCGCTTCAACCTGGCGGTCTTCTCATGCGCCAACCTGCCCGTGGGCTGGTTCAACGCCTATGGCCACGCCGCCGCGCGCGATGATCTGGACCTGTGGCTGCACACCGGCGACTACATCTACGAATACGGCCTGGCCTCGACCCGCGACAGCGACTGGGCCGACGGCCGCAAGGCGATGCTGCAACCCGTCACCGAGATCCTCAGCCTGGCCGACTACCGCCTACGCTACGCCTGCTATCGCGCCGATCCCGACCTGCAGCGCCTGCACCAGATGGCTCCGATGGTCGGCTTCTGGGACGACCACGAGTTGGCCAATGACAGTTGGGAGGGCGGGGCGCAGAACCACCAGGCCGCCACCGAGGGCGACTGGGGCGTCCGCAAGGCCGCCGCCATGCAGGTCTATCGCGAGTGGATGCCGGTCTCCGAAGAGCCGTGGAAGGCCTACCAGATCGGCGCGCTGGCCACGCTCTACCGCACCGAGTTGCGCCTGCTGGGCCGCACCCAGCAGATCAGCATGGGCGCGGCCTTCAAGGCCGAGAACCCGGAGGCGGCGCTGAGGGCGTTCCGCGACGGGCCCTGGAGGGATCCATCGGCGACCATGCTGGGCTCGACCCAGGAGAGCTGGCTGAACCACGCCCTGAAAACCAATAAGGGCTGGCAGATGGTCGGCATGGGCACGATCCTGGGCCGCACCGTCATGCCGAAGGACGCCGTCGGCTGGCTGCGCCCCGACGCGACCGAGAAGAGCATCAACGGCTTCCGCGACAATGTCCGCGCCGCACAGGCCGGCCTGCCGATGTGGATGGACCGCTGGGACGGCTATCCGGCGGCGCGCTCACGGCTGCTGAAGGCGGCGCAGGGCGCCGACGCCGACCTGGTCATGCTGTCGGGCGACAGCCACAACGCCTGGGCCTATGGCCTGATCGAGGACGGGCGGCCCGCCGGCGTCGAGTTCGCGGGCCACAGCGTCACCTCGAACGGCATGGAAAACGCCTTCGCGCCCGATCCCAAGACGGTGGCGGCGGGCTTCATGGCCGCCAATCCCGAGATGAAGTGGGCCGACACCAGCCAGCGCGGCTACATGATGCTGCGGATCACGCCCCAGCGGGTGACGGGCGAGTGGCTGTTCATGCAAACCATCAAGGCGCGGAGCCTCGCGGTCGCTGGCTCGCACCGGATGTCGGTGGAGCGGGGGCGGAAGGTGTTCGCGGGTTAGAGCCTGTTTATCCCGTTCAGATGGTTTTATCTGAACGGGACAGGCCCTAAGCGTCGACCGCGACCGGAACGCGCACCGTGAACGTGCTGCCCTGATCCTGACCGGCGCTCTCCACGGTCAGCGTGCCGCCGTGCAAGGTCACCAGCTGCTTGGCCAGGGCCAGACCGATGCCGAGACCGCCCTGGGCCTTGGTCAGGTGGTCCTCGACCTGGGCGAAGATCTCGAAGATCCGCGACTGCATGTCCGGCGGAATGCCGACGCCGGTGTCGGCGACGCGGATCTCGGCCATGGCGCCGTCGGCGACCGCCGACAGGGTTACCGTTCCACCCTCGGGGGTGTATTTGGCGGCGTTGTTGAGCAGGTTGGACACCACCTGGGCCAGGCGCGTGTGATCGGCGTCCAGCCAGATCGGCTCGTCCGGCATCTCCGCCACGAACTGGTGCTTTCCGGCGTCGAGATTGTGCTGGCTGGCCTCGGTGGCCGAACGCAACACCTCTGTCAGCTCGATCCGTTGCTTGCGCAGCGAGATCTTGCCCTGGCTGACGCGCGAGACGTCCAGCAGGTCGTCGACCAGGTGCGACAGGTGGGTCAGCATCCGGTCCATGCGGGTGCGGATGTCGATGGCGCGTTCGGGCGCGATGTCCTTGCCCAGCAGGTGCAGGCCGCCGCTGAGCGCCGCGACCGGGTTGCGCAGCTCGTGGGCCAGGACGGCCAGGAAGCTGTCCTTGTGCCGGTCGGCGCGGCGCAGGGCCTGGGCGGCGACCTCCAGTTCGTCGCGCTGGGCCTCGATCTGCTGGCGCTGGCGGTAGAGGTCGAAGAACACCGCCGCCTTGCTGCGCAGGATATCGGCCTCGATCGGCTTCTGGATGAAGTCGACGGCGCCGGCCTCGTAGCCGCGGAAGCGGCGCGTGGCGTCGGCGACGCCGGCGGTGACGAAGATGATCGGCACGTGGCTGGTGCGGGCGGCGCCGCGCATGAACTCGGCCAGCTCGAACCCGTTCATGTCCGGCATCTGCACATCGAGCAGGGCCAGGGCCACGTCGTGGACCAGCAGCAGTTCCAGCGCCTGCTCGCCCGAGCGCGCCTTCAGGCAGGTCAGGCCCTCGCGCTGCAGCAAGGCCTCGAGCGCCAGCAGGTTCTCTTCCAGGTCATCGACCAGCAGGAAGTTGATCGGTTTGTCCGCCGTCATCGCGCGGTCCCCAGACTCGACAGGTAGGATAGGATTTCGTCGTGGTTCATGATCGTGGCCGATGGGGTGGCCTCCAGCGCCGCGTGCGGCATGGCCGAGGCGTAGGCCCCGTCCGGGTTCTCGACGACCGCCACGCCGCCGACGTCCGCCACGGCCCTGAGCCCCGCGGCCCCGTCGTGATTGGCGCCGGTGAGGATGACGCCGACGAGGGCGGATCCATAATAGTCCGCCGCGCTTTCGAACAGCACGTCGATCGAAGGGCGGGAATAGTTCACCGGCTCGTCGGTCGACAGGGCCACGCAACCGTCGGTCTCGACCAGCATGTGATAGTCCGAGGGCGCGAAATAGATGACGCCCTTCTTGACCGGCTCCTTGTCCTCGGCTTCCTTGACCGTGATCCGGCACTTGGACTGGAATAGCGGCACCAGCATGTTGGAGCGGTCGGGCGGCACGTGGACGACCACCAGCACGGGCAGCGAAAAACTGGCGGGCAGGGCGGGCAGGATGGCCAGCAGCGCCTGCACCGCGCCGGCCGAGGCCCCGATCGCGACGGCCTGGATCGGTGTCCCGCTCATGGCTCGCGCCTCTGGTAGATCTTTTCGCCCGGCACGAAATCGGTGAAGGCGCCGGCGTGGCTGGAGAAGCGCAGGCTCTCCTTCGAACCCAGACCCAGGAAGCCCTTGCGGGTCAGGGAGTCGCGGAAGAGGCCGATGGCGCGGTCCTGCAGCGGGCGATCGAAATAGATCATCACATTGCGGCACGAGATCAGGTGCATCTCGGCGAACACCGCGTCGGTGACCAGGCTGTGGTCCGAGAACACCACCCGTTCGCGCAGCGTCTTGTCGAACGCGGCCCGGCCGTAGGCGGCGGTGTAGTAGTCCGAGAGCGACGACTTGCCGCCGGACTTCTGGTGGTTCTCGGTGAACTTGCGGATGCGGTCGATCGCGTAGACGCCGGCCTCGGCGGCGGCCAGCGCCTCGGGATTGATGTCGGTCGCGTAGAAGATCGTCCGGTCGTAGAGGCCTTCCTCCTTGAAGAGGATGGCCAGCGAATAGACCTCCTCGCCCGTGCTGCTGCCCGCGATCCAGACCTTCAGCGAGGGATAGGTCCGCAGATGCGGCAGCACCTTGTCGCGCAGGGCCTTGAAGTAGGTCGGGTCGCGGAACATCTCGCTGACCTGCACGGTCAGGAAGTCCAGCAGGCGCGGCAGCATCGAGGCGTCGTGCAGCACGCGATCCTGCATCGCCGAGATGGTCGCGAAGCCCAGATGCAGGCGCGCCTGAATCAGGCGGCGCTTGATCGACGCCCGCGCATAGTGGCGGAAGTCGTAGTGGTAGCGCTGGAACAGCGCCTCCAGCAGCAGCTGGATCTCGAGGTCTTCGATCTCGGACACCGGCTACCTCGGCATCCAGACCCGGACCAGCGACAGCAGCTTGTCCACGTCGATCGGCTTGGCCATGTAGTCGCTGGCGCCGGCGGCGATGCAGCGCGCCTGATCGTCGGGCATGGCCTTGGCGGTCAGCATCAGGATCGGCAGCTTGGCCCAGCGGGCGTCCTCGCGGATCTCGCGGGTGGCGGTCAGGCCGTCCTTCACCGGCATCATCACGTCCATCAGCACCAGATCGATGGCGTTGGCCGGGTCGCCCTGGGCCGAACGGTCGAGGGCTTCGATGGCCTCCTGGCCGTTGCGGGCGATCTCGACGATGGCCCCGCGCGGCTCCAGCACGTTGGTCAACGAATAGACGTTGCGGATGTCGTCCTCGACGATCAGCACCCGGCGGCCTTCCAGCACCGCGTCACGGTTGCGGGCCTTCTTGATCATCTTCTGCTGCTCGGGCGGCAGTTCCGACACCACCTGGTGCAGGAACAGCGAGACCTCGTCCAGCAGGCGCTCGGGCGACTTGGCGCCCTTGATGATGATCGAGCTGGAATAGCGGCGCAGGCGCTGCTCGTCGTCGGCCGACAGGTCGTGGCCGGTATAGACGATGACCGGCGGGAAGGCGTTGTCGCCGTTCTGGCTGAGCGTCTCCAGCAGGCTGAAGCCCGAGGCGTCCGGCAGCGACAGGTCCAGCACCATGCAGTCGAAGGTCTGCGTCTTCAGCAGCTCCAGACATTCGGCGGCGGTGCCGACCCCGACCGTCTCGACATCGCCCGAGGACAGCAGCTTGCCGACGGCGTCGCGCTGGACGTCGTCGTCCTCGACGATCAGCACGCGGCGCACCGTGCTGGACAGCTTCGACTGCAGGTTGGTCAACACCTGGGCCAGGTCGTCGCGCTTGACGGGCTTGATCATGTAGCCGATCGCGCCCAGCGACAGGGCGGTCTGGCTGTGGTCGGCGCCCGAGATCACGTGGATCGGGATGTGCCGCGTGGCGTCGTCGCGCTTCAGGCGGTCCAGCACCATCAGGCCGGACTTGTCGGGCAGGCCGACATCCAGGACCACGGCGCTGGGCTTGAACCGGCGGGCCAGCTTCAGGGCGTCCTCGGCGGTGCCGGCGACCAGGCACTGGAAGCCCAGCTCGCGCGACAGGTCGCGGACAATGCTGGCGAACTTGTCGTCGTCCTCGATGACCAGCAGCACGCGGCGGCCGTTGGCCAGCTGGTCGCGGTCGTCCTCGATCGTGCGGGTCATCGGGGCGGCGGGGCGCGCGTGGACCGGGGCCGCCGGGGCGGGCGCAGGGGCGGCCGAAGGCTCGGGACGCGGCGCGACGCGGGCCGGGTCGTAGGATCGCGGGATGGTGACGGTGAAGGTGCTGCCTTCGCCCGGCGTGCTCTCCAGCGCGATCTTGCCGCCGAGCAGGCGCGACAGTTCGCGGCTGATCGACAGGCCCAGGCCCGTGCCGCCGTACTTGCGGCTGATGGTGCCGTCGGCCTGGCGGAAGGCCTCGAAGATGCTCTCCCGCTGTTCGCGCGCGATGCCGATGCCGGTATCGGTCACCGCGAAGGCGATCTCGTTGTCGCCTGTCGGGGTGATGGCCAGCGTGACTTGGCCGGCCTGGGTGAACTTGAAGGCGTTCGACAGCAGGTTCTTGAGGATCTGCTCCAGGCGCTGGCGGTCGGTCTCCAGCAGGGTCGGGGTATCGGCCGCGACCTTGATCTCGAAACCCAGCTGGCGCTCGTCGGCCAGCGGCTGGAACAGCGACCGCAGGTCGTTGATCAGGCGCTGCAGCGGCACGCTCTCGGGGCGCACATCGATATGGCCGGCCTCGATCTTCGACAGGTCGAGGATGTCGTTGATCAGGGTCAGGAGGTCGTTGCCCGAGGATTCGATCGTCTGGGCGAACTTGACCTGCTCGCTGGACAGGTTGCCGGCCGTGTTGTCGCTGAGCAGCTTCGACAGGATCAGCAGCGAGTTCAGCGGCGTGCGCAACTCGTGCGACATGTTGGCCAGGAAATCGGACTTGTACTGGCTGGCCTGGGCCAGCTCGCGCGCCTTCAGCTGCACGGCCGCGCCGGTGCGCTCCAGTTCGTCGCGCTGGGCCTCCAGGGTCTGGGCCTGTTCCTCCAACTGGCTGTCGGTCTGTTCCAGCTCGACCTGCTGCTGTTCGAGGCGGGTCTGGGATTCCTTCAGGGCGCGGCCCTGTTCCTCCAGCTCCTCGTTGGAGACGCGCAGCTCCTCGCTCTGGACCTGCAGTTCCTCGGACTGGCGCTGGGTTTCTTCCAGGGCGTTCTGCAGTTGCGAGCGGTACCGAGCCGAACGCAGCGAGACGCCGATCGAGGTCGACACCTGGCTCAGGAGCTCCAGGATGCGGTCGTCGACGGCATGCAGGAAGCCCAGCTCGATGACGGCGTTGACGACATTGTCGGCGTGGGTTGGCGCCAGCACGAGGTGTTTGGGCTTGTCATGGCCGAGGGCCGAGCCGATGGTCAGATAGCCGTCGGGCACGTCGCGGACGATGGTGGCGTGGCCCTCGGCCGCCACCTTGCCCAGCAGGCCCTCCTTGATGTTGAAATGCAGCGGTGTGTCGGCGTCGGCCGGAATGCCCAGGGCGGCGGCGCGGTAGAAGCGGCCGTTCTCGCCCTTGAACAGCGCGCCGGCCTGGAAGCCGACATACCGGGACAGGAAGTGCAGGATGCTGTCGCTCAGCTCCTCGACCGTCTTGTCGCCCATCATCGCTTCCGAGAGGCCAACCTGGCCGGCCTGCAGCCACTGCTGGCGGGCGCGGGCCTGACCGCTGCGGCGGATCAGGGCGAAGACGACGAAGGTCAGCGCCGCGCCCAGCACGGCCGACAACACGCTGCTGATCAGGGCGGTGCGATGGGCGATGTCCATCTCGGCCAGGCGGATGTCGCGCAGACGGTTTTCCTCCGCGCGCATGACGTCGATCTGCTGGCGGATGGCGTCCATCTCGGCCTTGCCGCGATCGGTGTTGACGACGGCCAGAGCGGCCTGCGAACCCTTGCTGCCCCGCAGGGCGACGGTTTCGGCCAGCTCGGACAGCTTGGCGTCGATGTGGCGCCTGAGCTGGACGTGATTGGCCTGCTGGATGGGATTGTCCTTGGTCAGCGAGCCGACCGCCTCGGTCCGCGTGGCGACGTCGGTCACCGCGCGCTGGTAGGGGGCGAGATAGCGGTCGTTGCCGGTCAGCAGATAGCCCCGCTGGCCGGTCTCGGCGTCCTGGGTGGTGGACAGCAGGTCGTTCAGCGCGATCAGCACCTCGTGGGTGTGCCAGATCTTCTCGCTGTTGATCCGCAGCGTCTCGATGTTGCGATAGGCGATCACGCCGCTGATCAGGAAGAAGGCCAGGGCCAGACCCATGCCCAGCGCCGACCACAGCTCCGTTCGGGCGCCGGTCGCGGACGCTTTGCGCGGTTCGATCAGGGACATGCGGTTCTCGACGTGGAGGCTGTGCGGCGGAGCCCGCCTAAGATGACGGACGATGGCGGGATGGACGATCTTGCGGAGTTCAGCAAGCGCGCGGGACGGGCAGGGGCGGCTCGGTCCCGACGGGGCGGTAGCCTTGTTCGCGCGCGCGGACCGTCGGCTTGCCGACGCAAAGCTGCCTGATACGCTTGAAACTCACTGGATATCCCTGACCGCGCGCCCCTGAACGCGAGCCTCTAACGACTAAAGGCCGTAAAGGTTCCCTGGTCGGGCCTTTGCGGATCGGTCGCGCTTCGCGACGCCGCGGCCGTCATGCGCGCCTGCGGTCTTCAGTCTGGATCTTGTCAAAGCACATAACGTATACGATCAATGCGGACGTAAACCGCGCAAGGGGAGAAGCGCATGAGGATCCTGGCCGCCGCGATCAGCGCGCTCTTCCTGGCGACCCCTATCCTGGCGATAGGCGGCCCGGCCGGGGCGGCGACGCCCTACGAGCAGCAGGTCACCCAGGGCGACTATGTCGTCCCGAACTTCGCGTTCAGGTCCGGCGAGACCCTGCCCAGCCTGAAGCTGCACTACCGCACGCTGGGTCAGCCCAGGCGCGACGCGCAAGGTCATGTCACCAACGCGGTGATGGTCCTGCACGGCACCGGCGGCACGGGCGCGCAGTTCCTGCAGCCGCAGTTCGCCGACGAGCTGTACGGCCCGGGCCAGCCGCTGGACATCACCCGCTACTACATCATCCTGCCCGACGGCATCGGTCACGGCGGCTCGTCGAAGCCCAGCAACGGCCTGCGCGCCAAGTTCCCGCGCTACGGCTACGCCGACATGGTCGAGGCCCAGCGCCTGCTGCTGGTCGACGGTTTGAAGGTCGATCGCCTGCGCCTGCTGATGGGCACCTCGATGGGCTGCATGCACGGCTTCATGTGGGGCGAGCTGCATCCGCAATTCGCGCGGGCGATCATGCCGATGGCCTGTCTGCCGGTGCAGATCGCTGGCCTGAACCGCGTCTGGCGCAAGGCGGCGATGGAGTTGATCAAGGCCGACCCAGCCTGGCGCGGCGGCGACTACGACCAGCAGCCGGTGCTGGGCCTGCGCGGGGCGGTCAACCTGATGATCGTCGCGGGCTCGGCCCCGCCGGCCTGGCAGCAGCAGGCGCCCACCCGCGACGCGGCCGACGCCTTCTTCGAGGATCGCTTCGCCAAGGACCTGCCCACGCGCGACGCCAACGACATGCTCTATCAGGTGGCCGCGTCCGGCGACTACGATCCTTCGGCGGATCTGGAAAAGATCACCGCGCCCATGACCTGGGTGAATTCCAGCGACGACTTCATCAACCCGCCCAGCCTCGGCATCGCCGAGCCGGCGGCCAAGCGGCTGAAGAACGGCAAGTTCATCCTGATCCAGGCCACGCCCGAGACGCGCGGTCACGGCACGCACACCTGGGCCAGGTTCTGGAAGAAGGATCTGGTGGAACTGTTGGCCCGCTCCGAGACGCCGTAGCAATCAGGCCGGGGAGGGGCCTTCCTCGGCCGAGACGTGGTTCAGGGCGATCACCCATCGCCCGTCCACCTTGCGCATCAGTCGCGTGTTGATCCCGCGCTGGGCCTGCTTTGGCCGGTTCAACTCATAGCGGCTGATCAGCTGGGCGGCGTCCGCCCCCAGGATTTCGACCTTGATGTCGTAGAACCGCACCTGGCCGCGGGTGGCGGCCGAGGCGCCGTAGTCGCGGATGTAGTGGTCCAGCGTGCCCTGCCAGCCGGTCTGGAAGCGGCCCTTCGACACGAACACCACGCCCGGATTGAGAAACCCGGCCATATAGCCGGGGAAGTCGCCTCGGTTCCAGGCCGCCTGCATGTCGGCGATGACCTTGAGGATGGCGGTGGTCTCGGCCGCCTCGTCCTTCACGCGGGGACATGCCCTGGACGCGGCCAGGGCCGGCGTCGCCATCATGGCCAGAGCCAGGGCCGCCAGGCCGCGCCGGCTGGCGCCTTCGATTGATGCGTCCATGCGCGATGAAGTCCCTGTTTGCGTCGCTGCTAATATTGTATACGTTATTATAAATATCGGTGTGAGGGGAAGCAGAATGCCAACCGTCCGGCCGGCATCTTGGGAACTTCGGCTCACACCGCGTTCTGGCGGCGGCTCGCCGCTCCTGTCGCGTGTTTCGTCGGTCCCCTTGCTCGGAAGGGGAGGCGGGCGAAGGCGCGGATCGTGGGCGCGGCCTGACTAATAGAGCGGCAGGTCGGCCCCTGGCCTTCCAACCCTTCACAAATCGGAAACACGGGCTTGACCAATTTCTGATCCAATATACCGTATTCTGTATACGGTAAGGATCGAGAAGGTTTCCGTTCCTGAGCCCGTCCGAGACGGTGCTTGTCTTCGACAGACGAGTATCGAGTGCTCTCGCACGTCCGGTTGGTGATGTGCGAGGGCGTACTTGCTTTGTTTAGTGAGAACTGACGGTCCGAAAATACCTACGAAATAGATCAAGAATTGGGGGATGAGCATGAGAAGTGGTGATCAGAATACGGGCGAGGCTCGGAAAAATCTTCGCTCTATCGTTCTATGTTCCAGCATGATCGGCGGGTTCCTAGCGATCGGAGCTCCGGCTCTGGCCCAGACCGCACAGGGCGATGCGCCCGCGACGGTCGAGGAGATCGTCGTCACCGGGTCCCGCCTGGCGCGGACCGACCTGACGGCGCCCAGCCCGACCACGGTGGTCGGCGAGATGGAGATCAAGCAGTCGGGCAATGTCACGCTCGAAAAGACCCTGAACCAGTTTCCGCAGCTGGCCTCGGGCAACACCTCGACCGTCAACAACGGCGGCGGCTCGGGCGTGCTGACGGCCAACCTTCGCGGCCTGGGCTCGACCCGGACCCTGGTGCTGGTCAACGGCCGGCGCTTCATTCCGGCCAACTCGGCGGCCGACGTCGACCTGGCCAGCATCCCGGATACGCTGATCAAGCGGACCGAGATCATCACCGGCGGCGCCTCGGCGGTCTACGGCTCGGACGCCATCGCCGGCGCGGTCAACTTCATTCTGAAGGACAATTTCGAGGGTTTCGAGGCCTCGGGTCAGTACGGGGTCACCGATCGCGGTGACGCCAAGTCCAAGAAGCTGGACCTGACGATGGGCGCCAACCTGGACGGCGGACGCGGCAATGTCGCCATGTCGCTGTCCTACACCAAGCAGGATCCGATCACCCAGAACGACCGCGACTTCTCCAAGACCCCGCTGGGCGAGGTGAATGGCGCCCTGGTCTATTCGGGTTCGGGCAGCATCCCCGGCACGCGCGTGCCGCTCAGCGCCACGCAGCGCGCCCAGTTGGTGGGCGTCAACCTGACCCCCAGCGGGACCTGCACCTCGGTCACCGGCATCCGCTTCGGCGCGGGCGGCGTGGTGCTGCCGTACTGCCAGCCGGAGGACACCTATAACTACGCGCCGTTCAACCTGCTGCAGCGACCGCTCGAGCGCTACAATGTCTCGACGATCGGCCACTACAATCTTACCGATCACGTCACGGCCTATGCCGAGGCGTTCTTCGTCAACTCGCGTAATAACTCGATCCTGGCGCCGGACTCATTCACGCCGGTGACGCCGGGCGCGGCGTCCTCGACCCTGCTGGTGCCCAACTACGCCACCAACGCGGCGCTGACGCCGGCGCTGCGGCAGTTCTTCGTCAGCAACGCCACGATCTTCGACCCGAACCGCACGGGCACGGCCTCGGTGGTCGGCGGCGGGCGGCGCGCCGACGAACTGGGCACCCGCAACTCGTTCTACGAGCGTCAGTCCTACGAGATCACCACCGGCCTGCGCGGCGATTTCGAGGTGATGGACCACACCTGGCGGTGGGACGCCTTCTACCAGTACATGCGTAACCGCACCGACACCCACAACGAAGGCACGATCAACCAGACGCGCCTGAGCCAGGGCCTGGACGCCATCGTCAACTCGGCCGGCCAGGTGGTGTGCCGCAGCGGCGCGCAAGGCTGCGTTCCGGTGTCGATCTTCGGCCTGGCCTCGATCAGCCCGGCGGCCGGCAAGTTCCTGACTCCCGATCGCGACGCCCACGACATCTTCGAGCGTCAGGTCGGCGGTGGTTCGCTGAGCGGCACGGTGTTCACCTTGCCGGCCGGTCCCGTCGCCATGGCGGTCGGCGCCGAGTACCGCAAGGACCAGTACGCCTCCAGTCCCAGCGCCTTCGACCTGAACGGCGAATACGGCGCGGCGTCCTCGAACGCCCTGTCGGGTTCGTTCGACGTCAAGGAAGTCTTCGGCGAGCTGCGCGTGCCGCTCCTGGCCGACCTGCCGTTCGTCAAGACCCTGGCCATCGAGGGCGCGGCCCGCTATTCGGACTACTCCTCGATCGGCGGCGTCTTCGCCTGGAAGGCCGGCGGCGAGTACGCGCCGATCGATTGGGTCCGGTTCCGCGGCGCCTATAACCGCGCGATCCGCGCGCCCAATATCGCCGAGCTCTACTCGGCCCGGGCGCAAGGCTTCACCGGCGGCACAGACCCCTGCGCCACGGCCCAGAAGCCCACGGCCGCCCAGAAGCAGCTCTGCGTCGCCCAAGGCGTTCCGGCCACCGACATCGAGACCTTCACCCAGGCTACCCTGGGCCTCACCCAGGAAAGCGGCGGCAACCCGAACCTGACCGAGGAGAAGTCCAGCACCTTCACGATCGGCGCGGTCATCTCGCCACCGATCATCCCGCGCCTGAACATCACGGTCGACTACTTCAATGTCGAGGTGAAGAACGCGATCACGACCATCAACGCCCAGCAGACGCTGAACGACTGCTTCACCAACCTCAACCTCAGCAGCGTCACCTGTCAGGCGGTCAAGCGCCTGTCGAGCGGCCAGATCGACTTCGTCCGCACCAGCAACAGCAATATCGGCCAGCTGAAGGTGCGCGGCGTCGACGCCCAGGTGGACTACAAGCTGCCGCTGCCGTCGGTGCTGGAGCTGGGCGGGCCGGCCAACCTGTCGCTGACCGCGGTGGCCAGCTGGCTGCTCGAGCGTTCGACTCAGGTCCTGGCCAACCAGAAGCCGCAGGACTGCGCCGGCTTCTATGGCGCGGGCTGCTCCAGCGGCACCGGCGGCTTCATCACCCCGGACTTCAAGCTGAACCTCAGCGCCAACTATGCCAGCGGCGACGTCACCCTGCGCCTGGCGGCCCGGATGATCGGCGAGCTGGAGCTGTACCCGACCGCGACCAACGTCGTGAAGAAGGTCGATCCCACCTGGTACGTCGACGGCTCGTTCGCGGTGAACGTGACCAAGCAGGTGAGCCTGTTCGGCGGGGTCAACAACCTGCTCGACAAGCAGCCGCCGATCCTGGGCACCACCCTGGTCGGCGACGCCAACACCGACGTGTCGCTCTTCGACACGCTGGGCCGGCGCTACTTCATGGGGGCGCGACTGCGCTTCTAGGCGAATAGTCGAGGGCCGCGGGCGAAACGCTCGCGGCCTTTCGACCCTGGGGAGGGGAAACGATGAAGAGACTGGCTCGAGTGCTGCTGACCTCGGTCGCGGCCGTGATGATGGCGAGCGCGCCGCTGACCACATCGGCGGCGGCGCCGCTGGACGACGCGCCGGCCGCCAAGGCGGGCAAGGTCGCCGATCCGATCCCGAAGCGGACGGAAGGGATCGGTCCGTTCAACCGCGTCGTGCTGCGCAACGTCACCATGATCGACGGCACCGGCGCGCCGGCCCAGGGGCCGGTCGACATCGTCCTGGTCAACGACCGCATCGCCGAGATCCGCACCATCGGCGCGCCCAAGGCGATCGACCCTTCGGCCCGCGCCGCCAAGGGCGACTACGAGCTGGATCTGACCGGCTACTACGTGATGCCGGGCTTCGTGGACGCCCACGTCCACCTGCACGACCTGAACGACGCGCAAGCCGTGCCATCGGACTACATCCTCAAGCTCTGGATCGCCAACGGCGTCACCTCGGTGCGCGAGGTGGGCAGCAGCCGGCCGATCGAGTGGCTGGCCGACATCAAGGCCCGCAGCGCCCGCAACGAGATCGTCGCGCCGCGCATCGACATCTATCCGTTCTTCCACAAGATCCGGAACACGCCCGTCAACGATCCGGTCCAGGCGCGCCTGGCCGTGCAGGAGGCCAAGGCCCGCGGCGCGGACGGCGTCAAGTTCATCGGCGGTTCCGAGGACGTGCTGTTGGCGGCCATCGAGGAGGCCCACAAGATCGGCCTCCACACCACCATGCACCACGCCCAGCCCAGCGTGGCCTTCGCCAATGTGCTGACCACCTCGGCCCACGGCCTGGAGTTGATGGAGCACTGGTACGGCCTGCCCGAGGCGATGTTCACCGACAAGCGCCTGCAGCGCTGGCCCAACGACTTCGTCAATAACGACGAGCAGGACCGGTTCGGCGAGTTCGGCGGCTGTGGGCCCAGGCCGCCGCGCCCGGTTCGGAGAAGTGGGAACAGGTCATGCAGACCCTACTTGACCGCAAGTTCACGCTGGACCCGACCTTCACCGCCTATCTGGCCAGCCGCGACCTGATGCGCATGAGCCGCGCCACCTGGCACGACGACTACACGATGCCGGCGCTGTGGGACTATTACCGCCCCAGCCGCGTCCATCACGGCTCGTACTGGTTCGACTGGACCACCGAGGACGAGGTCGCCTGGAAGGACAACTACCGCCTCTGGATGCGGTTCGTGAACGAGTACAAGAACCGTGGCGGCGCCGTCACGGTCGGCAGCGACAGCGGCTACATCTACAACCTCTATGGCTTCGGCTACGTCCAGGAGATGGAGCTGCTGCGCGAGGCCGGCTTCTCGTCGCTGGAGGTCATCCATTCGGCGACCCAGGAAGGCGCGCGGCTGCTGGGCCACGAGGACCAGGTCGGCACGATCCGGGTGGGCCGCAAGGCCGACCTCGTCATCGTCCAGGGCAATCCGCTGGCCAATCTGAAGCTGCTGTTCGGCACCGGCTCGCTGCGCCTGAACGACCAGACCGGCAAGGTCGAGCGGGTCGGCGGCGTGGCTTGGACCGTCAAGGACGGCATCCTCTACGACGCGCGCAAGCTGCGCGAGGAGATCCGCCAGTCGGTGCTCAAGGAAAAGGCCGCGCGGGGACTGCCCGCCGGGCCGATGCCGATCGAGGCGGTCGATCTGACTCACTGATTTTTCGATGGTTCGCGTGAAGTGGGAGTAGGGGCATGAGCAAGGTTTCGATGGGACGGACGATCGCGGCGGCCTTGCTGGCCGCGACCGTCATGGCGAGCGCCGGACAGGCCGCCGCTCAAGCCGGCGCCGCCGACGCGCAGCTGAAGGCGCTGTACGAGCGGGAGTGGGCCTGGCGGCAGGGCGAACTGGGCCGGGTTCGCGACGACAACGGCCGCTGGGGCGACGGCGCCGATCACCTGCCGCACGTCGACGCCAAGAGCCAGGCCGCGCGCCTGGCCTACTGGACCGCCGTCCTGGCCGAACTGGACAAGATCCCCGTCGCCCAGCTGTCGCCGGAGGAGAAGATCAACGCCGAGATCTTCCGCGCCTCGGTGAGGTCCCTGGCCGACAACGCCCGCTTCAAGACCTATGAGGCGCCGTTCAACGCCGACACCTTCTTCTGGTCGGGTCTCGCGCCGCGCGGCGCGTTGAAGACGGCCAAGGACTACCGCAACTACATCGCCCGGATGCGCGACATCCCGCGCTATTTCGACGAGCAGACCGCCAATATGCGGGCCGGTCTCAAGCGCGGCTTCAGCGTGCCGCGCGTGGTGGTCACCGGCCGCGACAAGACCATCGAGCCCAACCTGTCGACCGGCGCGGACAATCCGTTCCTGGCCCCGTTCGAGACCATGCCGGCCTCGATCCCGGCCGAAGAGCAGGCCGCCCTCAAGGCCGAGGCCCAACAGGTGCTCACCGGGACGGTGATCCCAGCCTACGCCAAGCTGCTGGCCTTCATCCGCGACGAGTACATGAAGCAGGCCCGCACCACCCTGGCGGCCGAGGCCGAGCCCGACGGCAAGGCCTTCTACCAGGCCCAGATCCAAGGCTTCACGACCCTGGACCTGACGCCCGAGCAGATCCACAAGATCGGCCTCGAAGAGGTCGCGCGGATCAGCGCCGAGATGGAGGCGGTCAAGGCCCAGACCGGCTTCAAGGGCACGATGCCCGAGTTCCTGAAGTTCCTGCGCACCGACCCGCAATTCTACCCGAAGACGCCGCGCGAGCTGCTGTCGTTCTCGGCCTATGTGGCCAAGCGCGTCGACGGCAAGCTGGCCGACACCATCGGCTTCCTGCCGCGCCGGCGCTTCGCGATCCTGCCCGTGCCGCCGGCCCTGGCGCCGATCTACACCGGCGGCCGCGGCGGCCTCGACAGCTGCCTGATGAACACCTACGACCTGCCGTCGCGGCCGCTCTACACCCTGACCGCCCTGACCCTGCATGAGTGCAATCCGGGCCACGCCTTCCAGGCGGCGGTGGCGGCCGAGGCCAAGAACCGCCCTGACTTCCGCCGCCAGACCTCGTTCTCGGGCTATGGCGAGGGCTGGGCGCTCTACATGGAGTGGCTGGGCACGAAGATGGGCGTCTACGACACGCCCTATGAGAACTTCGGCCGGCTGTCCTACGAGATCTGGCGGGCCAGCCGCCTGGTGATCGACACCGGCATCCACCACTACGGCTGGACCCGCGAGCAGGCCCAGCAGTACCTGCGCGACCACACCGCGCTGTCCGAGCACGAGATCGAGACCGAGATCGACCGCTACATCGCCTGGCCCGGCCAGGCGGTGGCCTACAAGCTGGGCGAGATGGTGATCCGCAGGAAGCGCGCCGAGGCCGAGGCCAAGCTGGGTCCGAAGTTCGACCAGCGCAACTTCCACGACGCGATCCTGGCGCTAGGCTCGGTGCCACTGTCGACGCTCGAGGCGCGGCTCGACCAGTTCATCGCCGACGGCGGGGTCAATCCGCCGGGCTTCAATCCGGCCCTGCCCGAAACCAAGTAGGGAGCAGGCGCCGTGGAGTTGATCGATCGACGCATGTTGCTGGCCATGGCCGGCTTGGCCGCCTCGGCGCCGTCGCTGCTGAGCGCCGCGCCTCTGGCTCCGCTCGGGCCGGCCAGCCCGTTGCCGCTGACGGACGTGCGGCTGCTGGATTCTCCGTGGCTGGAGGCGGTGGAGGCCAATCGCCGCTACCTCCACGCCCTGGAGCCCGACCGGCTGCTGCACAACTTCCGCACCAGCGCCGGACTGCCGGCCAAGGGCGCGGTCTATGGCGGGTGGGAGAGCGACACGATCGCCGGCCACACCCTGGGCCACTACCTGACGGCCCTGTCGCTGATGTACGCCCAGACCGGCGACGCCGAGTGCAAGCGGCGGGTCGACTATATCGTCGGCGAGCTGGCGGTGGTCCAGGCCGCCCATGGCGACGGCTATGTGGCCGGGTTCACGCGCAAGCGCGGCGACGTGGTCGAGGACGGCAAGGCGATCTTCCCCGAGCTGATCGCCGGCGACATCCGCTCGATGGGCTTCGACCTCAACGGCTGCTGGGTGCCGTTCTACAACTGGCACAAGCTGTTCGCCGGCCTGTTCGACGCACAAGCCTATTGCGACAACCAGCAGGCCCTGCGGGTCGCCGTCGCCCTGGGCGGCTATATCGACGCGGTGTTCGCGCGCCTGGACGACGCCCAGGTGCAGACGGTCCTCGACTGCGAGCACGGCGGCATCAACGAGAGCTTCGCCGAGCTCTACGCCCGCACCCGCGACCCGCGCTGGCTGGCCCTGGCCGAGCGCCTGCGTCACGCCAAGGTGCTGGACCCGCTCAGCCAGCGCCGGGACTCCCTGCCGTGGATCCACGCCAACACCCAGATCCCCAAGGTCATCGGCCTGGCGCGGCTGCACGAGCTGACCGGCAAGGCCGACCAGGCCGTGGCGGCGCACTTCTTCTGGGAGACGGTGACCCGCGACTACAGCTACGTGATCGGCGGCAACGCCGACCGGGAATACTTCAACGCCCCCCGCACCATCTCGCGCCACATCACCGAGCAGACCTGCGAGAGCTGCAACACCTACAACATGCTGAAGCTGACCCGGCATCTCTATGGCTGGCAGCCCCGGGCGGCGCTGTTCGATTACTACGAGCGCGCGCATATCAATCACATCCTGGCTCACCAGGACCCGTCGACCGGCATGTTCGCCTACATGGTGCCGCTGATGTCGGGTTCGGCGCGCAGGTTCTCGCGGCCGTTCGACGACTTCTGGTGCTGCGTCGGCTCGGGCATGGAAAGCCACGCCAAGCACGGCGACTCCATCTGGTGGCGCAGCGGCGACACCCTGCTGGTCAATCTCTACATCCCCTCGACCGCCCGCTGGGCCGAACAGGGGGCGACGTTCCGGATGGAGACCGCCTATCCGTTCGGCGAGCGGGTGGAGATCGTGGTCGAGGATCTGGAGGGGGCAGGTGACTTCGGCCTGGCGCTGCGCGTTCCCGGCTGGTGCCGGGGCGCGCGGATCAGCGTCAATGGCGAGGCTATGTCGGCGGGCCCGGCCGGCGACTACACGATCCTGCGCCGCGCCTGGCGCAAGGGCGACCGGGTAAGGCTGGACCTGCCCATGACGCTGCGGACCGAGGCCACGGTCGACGACTCCAGCGTGCTGGCCGTTCTGAAGGGGCCGGTGGTGCTGGCCGCCGACCTTGGGCCGTCCAGCCAGCCCTATGACGGACCCGCTCCGGCCTTGGTCGCTCGCGATCCGCTGACCGGCTTCGTTCCCGTCGAACCGGCGCTCGGCCAGTACCGGACAAAGGGCATCGGCAAGCCGGCCGACCTGTCGTTCGCACCGTTCTTCCAGCAGCGCGACCGCCGCACAGCCGTCTATTTCGCCACCTTCGACGAACCCGGCTGGAAGAAGCAGCAGGTCGCCTACGCGGCCGAGCAGGCGCGCTTGCAGGACCTGGCGCGGCGCTCGGTCGACGTCATGCACCTGGGCGAGATGCAGGCCGAGCGCGATCATGGCCTGACCGCCAAGAACAGCTACGCCGTTACCTATCGTGGCCGCCACGGGCGCGACGCGCGCACCTTCGGCTTCTTCGAATATAAGGCCGCGGTGAAGCCGGGGCCGCTGATCCTGCAAGCGACCTACTGGGGTGAGGAGCGCAACAAACGCTTCGACATCCTGATCGACGGCGTGCGGATCGCGACCCAGGCGCTGACCGGTCAGCATCCGGGCGATTTCTTCGATGTCGACTATCCGATCCCAAGCGAATTGACCCGAGGCAAGGGAAGCGTGACCGTACGCTTCCAGCCCGCCGACGACACGACCCGCTGTGGTCCGGTCTTCGGCGTGCGGGTCTATGCGCCGTCGGGGTCTTCGAGAACAACCTGACCAGGGCATGGGGAGGAGGGGCGTTATGAAACGAGTTTCGGGATTGGCGATCGCGCTGGGCATGGCGCTGGTCGCTCAGCCGGCGCTGGCGCAGACCAAGCCGGCGAAGCCCGCCATGAGCGCCGCCACCAGCGCCGACGCGCGCCTTAAGGCGCTCTACGACGCCGAGTGGAACTGGCGCGCTCAGGAGTTCGGCCGCGACGCCGATGACGAGGGCGGCGGCGCGGGCGACCGGCTGCCGCGCGTCGACCCCGCCAGCCAGCAGCGCCGACTGGCCTACTGGACCAACGCCCTGGCCCAGCTGGACAAGATCCCCGTCGACCAGCTGTCGCCCGAGGAGAAGGTCAACGCCGCGGTGTTCCGCACCGCGCTGGAAGCCTTCGTCAGCCAGATCAGGTTCAAGGAATACGAGGACCCGTTCGGCTTCTGGACCTGGATGGCGCCGCGAACCGGCTTCGGGACGGTCGCCGAATACCGCGCCTATCTGGGGCGGCTGCGCGACATGCCGCGCTATGTCGATGAGCAGATCGCCAACATGAAGGCCGGGCAGGCGCGCGGCTTCACCAAGGCCAGGGCCTCGATCGAGGGGCGCCACACGACGATCGCGCCGCTGGCCTCGGGCGATCCGGCGGCCAATCCGTTCTTCGGCCCGTTCGCCAACATGCCGTCGTCGATCCCGGCCGGCGAACGCGACAAGCTGATGGAAGAGGGCAGGGCGGCCGTCACCGGCAGCGCCGCGCCGGCCTTTGGCAAGCTGCTGGCCTATGTGCGCGACGACTACATCCCGCACGCCCGGACCAATACCGCCGCCGAGAGCCTGCCCGACGGCAAGGCCTTCTACCAGGCCAAGATCCGCGAATACACGACCACAGACCTGACCGCCGACCAGATCCATCAGATCGGCCTCAAGGAGGTGGCGCGGATCGACGCCGACATGCAGGCGACGATGAAGCAGGCCGGCTGGACCGGCGACTTCCAGGGCTTCCTGAAGTACCTGAAGACCGACCCGCAGTTCTACGCCAAGACGCCCTACGAGCTGATCGCCAAGTCGGCCTATGTGGCCAACAAGGCCAACGGCCAGTTGAAGTTCACCATCGGCCTGCTGCCGCGCTATCGCTTCACCATCGTGCCGACCCCGGCGGCGATCGCGCCGTTCGGGACGGGCGGCAATGGCGGCCTCGAGAGCTGCCTGATGAACACCTACAACCTGCCGGCCCGGCCGCTCTACACCATCCCGCCGCTGACCCTGCACGAGTGCGTGCCGGGCCACAGCTTCCAGGCGGCCCTGGCGCTGGAAGGCCCCAACCGCCCGGCGATCCGCAAGCGCACCTACTTCTCCGGCTATGGCGAAGGCTGGGCGCTCTACATGGAGTGGCTGGGCACCAAGATGGGCGTCTACGAGACGCCCTATGACGAGTTCGGCCGCGAGACCTACGAGATGTGGCGCGCCGCGCGCCTGGTGGTCGATACCGGCCTGCATCACATGGGCTGGTCGCGCCAGCAGGCGCTGGACTATCTGTCCAGCCACACCGCCCTGTCCGACCACGAGGTGACCATCGAGGTCGACCGCTACATCAACGACCCCGGTCAGGCCCTAGCCTACAAGCTGGGCGAGATGCTGATCCGCCGCAAGCGCGCGGAAGCCGAGGCCAAGCTGGGCGCCAACTTCGACCAGCGCTGGTTCCACGACGTCATCCTGGGCCTGGGCTCGGTGCCGCTGCCGACCCTGGAAAAGGCCATCGACGACTGGATCGCCGGCGGCGGCAAGAATCCCAACCCCGCGACCGTTTCCTGACCCTAGTCCCTGAACATTTCCCGCCCGTCCTGGATGGAGACTTCCCTTGTTCGTTCGCTCCCTGATGCTTGTTTCCGCCCTGGCCCTGATGGCGGGCGCGCCGGCGGTCTCCCTGGCCCAGACCGCCGCGCCGGCCGCCGCCACGGCCAGCGACGCCGACAGCCGCCTGAAGGCGCTCTATGACACCGAGTGGGCCTGGCGGCAGAAGGAGTTTGGGCGACTGGCCAGCGACGCGCCGTTCAGCGGCGGCGCCGGCCAGCTGCAGCACGTCGATGCGGCCACCCAGGAGACCCGCCTGGCCTACTGGACCAAGACCCTGGCCGAGCTGAACAAGATCCCGGTCGATCAGCTGTCGCCCGAGGAGAAGATCAACGCGGCGGTGTTCCGCACCAGCCTCGAGGCCTTCGTCGCCCAAGGCAAGTACCGGACCTGGGAAGCGCCGTTCAACGCCGACAGCCAGTTCTGGTCCGGCCTGTCCGCGCGCAGCGGCTATTCCAGCGCCGAGGGCTATCGCCGCTACATCGGCCGCATGCGCGACGTCCCGCGCTATTTCGACGAGCAGATCGCCAACATGAAGGCCGGCGTGGCGCGCGGTTTCACCGTCCCGCGCGAGGCCCTGAGCGGCCGAGACGCCACGATCGCCGCCTTCACCGATCCCGACCCGGCCAGGAACGGCTTCTACGAGGCCTTCGCCAACATGCCCTCGTCGATCCCGGCCGAGGAACAGGAGAAGCTCCGCGCCGAGGCCAGGCAGGTGATCGCCCAGTCGGTGGCGCCGGCCTACCAGAAGCTGCTGGCCTATTATCGCAACGAGTACCTGCCCAAGGCCCGCAAGACGATCGCCGCCGAGGCCCTGCCGGACGGCAAGGCCTACTACCAGGCGCAGATCAAGGAGTTCACGACCACCGACCTGACCGCCGAGCAGATCCACCAGATCGGCCTGTCGGAGGTGGCGCGGATCTCGGCCGAGATGGAGAAGGTCAAGGACCAGAGCGGCTTCAAGGGCGACATGCCCGCCTTCCTCAAGTTCCTGCGCACCGACCCGCAGTTCTACGCCAAGACCCCCGATGAACTGCTGGGCGTCTCGGCCTATGTGGCCAAGCGCGTGGACGGCAAGCTGAAGGACACCATCGGTCTTCTGCCGCGCTACCGCTTCACCATCGTGCCGGTGCCTGCCGCCATCGCGCCCTACTACACGTCCGGCCGGGGCGGGTTGGAATCCTGCCAGATGAACACCTACGACCTGCCGTCGCGGCCGCTGTACCAGATCCCGGCCCTGACCCTGCACGAGTGCAATCCGGGCCACAGCTTCCAGGCCGCCGTTGCGCTGGAGCAGACCGGCCGGCCGGCCTTCCGCAAGCAGACCTACTTCTCGGGCTATGGCGAGGGCTGGGCGCTCTACATGGAGTGGCTGGGGACCAAGATGGGCATCTACCGCACGCCCTATGAGGACTTCGGCCGCCTGTCGTTCGAGATGTGGCGCGCCGCGCGCCTGGTGATCGACACCGGCATCCATCACGACGGCTGGACCCGCCAGCAGGCCATCGACTACCTGGCCAGCCACACGGCGCTGGCCCAGCACGACATCGAGACCGAGGTCGACCGCTATATCAGCTGGCCGGGTCAGGCCCTGGCTTACAAGCTGGGCGAACTGAGCATCCGCAAGAAGCGCGCCGAGGCCGAGGCCAAGCTGGGTCCCAAGTTCGACCAGCGCAAGTTCCACGACGTCATCCTGGCGCTCGGCTCCGTGCCGCTGCCGGTCCTGGAGGCGAGGATCGACAAGTACATCGCCGACGGCGGCGCGAGCCCGACGACGCCGGCCTCCTAAGACCTCCCCGCGGACCCAGAAAACAAGACTTCCATCCGGAGATTTCCATGCGTGCGTACCCCCTCATAGCCGCCCTGGGCTTGGCCGCCCTCGCGGCGCAGCCCGTCCTGGCCCAAGAGAAACCGCCGGCCGTCGAGGCCCCGGCCAAGGGTTCCGAAAAGGCCGCCAAGGCCGACGTCCCCGACCTGGCCCAGGCCACCGCCGAGGAAGACGCCCAGCCCAAGCGCGGCTCGGTCACGGTCGCCGGCAAGGTCATCGGTTATACCGTGACCCCCGGAACCCTCGTCATCCGCAACGACGACGGCGAGGCGGTGGCCTCGATGTTCTACGTCGCCTACGTGGCCGACCGCCCCAAGGGCTCGGCGCCGCGCCCGGTGACCTTCACCTACAACGGCGGCCCGGGCTCCTCGAGCATGTGGCTGCACATGGGCTCGATCGGCCCGGTGCACGTCGAGACGCCGCTGGTCGATGTCGCCGCGCCCGCGCCCTACAAGATCACCGAGAACCACGAGACGATGTTGGACAAGACCGACATCGTCTTCATCGACGCCATCGGCACCGGCCTGTCGCGGCCGATCGGCAAGTCGAAGGGGCCGGAATTCTATGGCGTCGACCAGGACATCGACGCCTTCGCGCGCGGCGTCATGCGTTACCTGACGATCAACGACCGCTGGGACAGCCCTAAGTTCCTGTTCGGCGAGAGCTACGGCACCCTGCGCTCGGCCGGCCTGGTCCACGCCCTGCAGGAGCGCGGCGTGCAGATGAACGGCGTCGTCCTGCTGTCGTCGATCCTGAACTACGGCGTGCGCCAGCCGGGCTTCGACCAGATCTTCGTCACCTACCTGCCCAGCTACGCGGCCACGGCCTGGTACCACAACCGCCTGCAAAACCGCCCGGCGGCGCTGGAGCCGTTCCTGACCGAGGTGCGCGAATGGGCCCGCGGGCCCTACGCCACGGCCATGGCCAAGGGTTCGGACCTCAGCGACGCCGAACGCGCCGCCATCGCCAAGCAGATGAGCGCCTATACCGGCCTGTCCGAGAAGTTCCTGCTCAGCGTCGACCTGCGCGTCGAGCTCGGCCGGTTCCGCAAGGAGCTGTTGCGTGACCAGTCGCGCACCGTTGGCCGCCTGGACTCGCGCTTCAAGGGCATCGACGTCGATGATGGCGGCGACGGTCCCGAGTTCGACGCCACCGACACCTCGATCAGCGGGGCCTATATCGGCGCGCTGAACAAGTACCTGTTCGGCACCCTGGGCTATAAGACCAAGCTCAGCTACCGCCCGAACTACTACGCCCAGATCGGCGGCGGAAAGTGGGACCAGAAGCACAGGGCGCCGGGCGGACGCGGAGGCGGCGCTCAGATGGCCCTGGCCGACACCGCGCTCGACCTGTCGATGGCCATGCGCCAGAACCCGAAGCTGAAGGTGCTGTCGCAGAACGGCTATTACGACATGGCCACGCCGTTCTTCGGGGCGGAGTATGACCTGAAGCACATGCAGATCGATCCGAGCCTGCAGAAGAACCTGACCTACAAGTACTACGAGTTCGGGCACATGGTTTACATCAACCCGGCGGTCACCACGCAGTTCAAGAAGGACCTCGACGCCTTCTACGACAGCGCGACCCAAGGCAACTGAACGGGCCACTCGGCTGACTGAAGACGCTCCCGATCACACCGATCGGGAGCGTTTTTCGTTTCAGCGCGCCGCCACCGGGGTGACCATCGCGCGGGCGTTCCAGTTCGGCGGCTCCTGGCCGGCCAGGTGGCGCAGGAAGAACTCGAATTCCTTGCGCTGGCCGTAGTCGATCGGGCCGGTGGAGCGGCCGACCGAGTGGCCTTCGCCCGGCACGACGAGCAGGTCGAATTCCTTGTCGGCCTTGATCAAGGCGTCGGCGAACTGCAGGGTCGAGGCGGGATCGACGTTCTTGTCCTGCTCGCCGACGATCATCAGCAGCTTGCCCTGCAGGCGCCAGGCGTTGTCGATCGCCGAGGCGGCCGAATAGCTCTGGTCGACGGGCCAGCCCAGCCACTGCTCGTTCCAGCTGATCTTGTCCATGCGGTTGTCGAAGCAGCCGGCGAAGGCCACCCCGACCTTGTAGAATTCCGGATGGTAGAGCAGGGCCAGGGCCGTCGACTGGCCGCCGGCCGAGCCGCCGTAGATGCCGACGCGGCTTGTGTCATACCAGGGATACTTGGCCGCCACGGCCTTGTGCCAGAGGATGCGGTCGGGGAAACCGGAGTTGGCCAGGTTCTTCCAGGCCACGTCGTGGAAGGCCTTCGAGCGGTTCAGCGTGCCCATGCCGTCGATCTGCACGACGATGAAGCCCAGATCCGCCAGGGACTGCATGCCCACCACCTTGTCGCCGCCCGCGTGATAGCCGAACGGCCACCAGGTCTTGGGCACGAAGCTGGCGTGCGGGCCGGCGTAGATGTTCTCGATCACCGGATAGCGCTTGGTTGGATCAAAATTCCGTGGGCGGACGATCAGGCCGTAGATGTCGGTCTTGCCGTCGCGGCCCTTGGTGACGAACGGCTCGGGCGGCTTGAAACCGGCGGCGACCAGCTGGCTGATGTCCGGTTTCTCGAGCGTGGCGATCAGGCCGCCGTCGCTGACGCGGCGCAGCTCCGAGACCGGCGGCAGGTCGACGCGCGAATAGGTGTCCACATAGAGGCTGGCGTCCGGCGAAAGGGCCACGTCGTGATAGGCGTCGGCGGTGGTCAGGGCGGTGAGGCCCTTGCCGTCGAAGCCGATGCGGTAGACGTGCTGGAAGTAGGGATCCTGACCGGCGACCATGCCGCTGGCGGCGAAGTAGATCTGGCGCCTGGCCTCGTCGACCTTCAGCACCTGGCGCACCACCCAAGGGCCCTTGGTGATCTGGGTCTTCACCGCGCCGGTCTTGCCGTCGAACAGATAGAGATGGTTCCAGCCGTCGCGCTCGGACATCCACAGGACCTCGCGGCCGTTGTCGATGTCCCGCCGGAAGCGACGGCCCTCGTTGATGAAGGTCTTGGCCGTCTCGGTGACCACGGCGCGCGGCTGGCCGGTCCGGGCGTCGATCTCGATCACGCGGGCCAACTGGTGGCCGCGCTGCTCGTAGATGAAGGACACCGTGGCGCTGTCCTTGCGCCATTCCGGCTTGGAGAGGTCGTAAGGGTTGGCGAACAGATCGCCGGGCGTCGGCAGCTGCTTGCCCTCGGCCGGCAGGAAGACGACCGGCTGCTCGATGTCCACCGCGTCGCCGGGCTTGGGATAGAGCTGGGTCTGGAGCTTGGGCTGCACCTGATCGGCGGGGCGGGCCTCGACGCGATAGACGATGCGCCGGAGGCCGGGGCGTACGCGGTAGGCGGCCAGCTTGGCCGAGTCCGGCGACCAGACGATCGATTCCGGATCGTAGAAGTTGGCCTCCGAGCCGTCGGTGCTGATCCGCTTCCAGGCGCCACCGACCGGGCGCACGGCGATGTTGAAGTTCTCGACATGGGCCTCCCACTGGCCGTCGGGCGAGCGGCGAGGGTGGTTGTCGGCGGGGACGGAGAGGTCGCGCACCACACCGAAACCGCTGGGCCGGCCCGGCCGGGCGCCTCGGCGCAGCTGTAGTCGGTCAGCGTGCAGCGCCAGCCGGCCTCGTTGAACGAGAAGCGGATCGCCGCGCCCTTGTCGGCGAAGGTGAAGGTCTCGAACGGCAGCCGCAGCGGGTCGAAGGTTGTGTTGGTGGCCTTGCCCAGCCCTGCGGCGATGCGGGCCTGGTCGAAGCTGGGCGTCTTGGCCCCGGTCTTGACGTCGTAGGTGACGAACGCGAAGCCGCCCTCGACCGTCTTGCGGTAGAAGAGCTTGCCATCGTCCGACCAGGCGGCCGGATCGGCGACGTCGCGGGTCAGGTACATCTGCGTCTCGCGCAGCCGCAGCGAGCGCGTCATGTCCTGAGCGGTGACTTGGCTCAGGGCCGGCGTCGCCTGCACGGCCAACGCCAATAGGATCATTCCGCCAGTCCGCATGTACAGTCCTCAGGACGCTCGTCGAGTTATCGTATTATGTATACGGTGACGCTCGGCGAGGTGAAGCTCAAAGGGGAGGGAAGCATGTCGGTATTTCGCAAGGCGCTGGCCGGGACCGCGTTAGCGCTCCTGATGGTGGCTCCGCTCTATGCCCAGACGCCCCCGCAGCCGCCTCAACAGACCGAGTCCGACGGCTATACGCGTTACGAACTGCTTGGCCCGGGTAGCCACAAGTTCCGGATCGTCTACGAGATCACCGCCAGCACGCCAGGGGCGACCGCCTACTACAACCCGATCCGGCAAGGCAGCGTGGCCACCGACGAGCGCGTCAACGACCGCGCCACCGGCAAGCCGCTGAAGTTCGATGTCGTGCCCGGCGATGTCGCCAAGGCCGGAGGCGTGCGCGGCGCGAGCCCCGACGGCAGCTATATCCGCGTCGAGCTGGCCCATCCCGTGCCGGCCGACGGCGGCGAGGGCCGGGTGCAGATCGACAAGACCTACGAGGACGCCAAGAGCTACTATCAGGAGGGCGACCTGATCGTCTTCGACCGGCCGCTGGGCGTGAAGCGCAACGCGGTGGTCCTGCCGGCCGGCTACGAACTGGTGTCCTGCAACTATCCGGCCCAGGTGCTGCAGGAGGCCGACGGCCGCATCAAGATCGCCTTCTGGAACAACACCCCGGCCCAGGCGCCGCTGGTGATCAAGGCGCGGCCGTCGCCAAACCTGAAGCCGGCGGTCTCCTCCCTGGCCAAGGCGCTGGACGAGCGCGCCTACCAGAACCGCGAGATCATGTATTTCCTGCAGCCGCCGGAAACCCACAGCTTCGATCTCTATCACGACTACACCGAGACCCGGCCGGGCGTGGGCGTCTATGTCAACATCGTCCGGGCCGGCAGCGCCGCCTCCAAGCCATCGGCGCGCAACCTCGACACCGGCGCGGCCCTGAAGTGGGAGATGCTGAAGGGCGCCGATATCCTGAAGGCCGCGCCCGACCAGAAGGGCGTCACCCCCGAGACCGAGGCTATCGTGTTCCACTTCGATCCCGTGAAGCCAGGCCAGAGCGCGCGCCTGCGCTTCAGCGAGACCTACACCGACGCCGAGCGCTACAAGCTGGTCGGCGACGAACTGGTCTGGCGGCGGTCGTTCGGCCGGCCGCTGAACACCGTGGTGCTGCCCGCCGGCTGGGTGCTGACCAACAGCTCGGTCCCCGCCACGGTCAGGACCCTGGCCGACGGCCGCGTCCAGCTGGAGTTCATCAACCCCCGCACCGACGAGATCGACACCATCATCACGGCGCGACGACGCTGATCCTGGAAGATTAAGCCGACAGCTGCTGCTGCAGATCCTTCATCGTGCCGCGGATGTGGGCGGCGGTCAGGGACTCGACCTTGGCGGCGTCGCCCTTCAGCCAGACGTCCAGCAACTCGCGATGCTCCTCGGCGGCGCGGGCCTCGCGGCCATACGGCTCCAGGTGGACGCGCACATAGCGCTCGGCCAGGACCTGGAGACGCTCGAGCAACTGGTAGGTGACCAGGCCGCCGGAGGGGCGGATCATCGCCATGTGGAAGGCGCGGTTCATCGACACGTGGTCGCCCGGCGCGCCGGTCTGTTGAGCCGTCTCGAGCGCGGCCAGGGCGGTCTTGACCTTCTGCTGGTCCTCGGGCGTGGCCTTCTTGCAGCCCGCGGCCGCCGCGCTGGGCTCCAGCTTCAGGCGCAGCTCGAACACCTCGTTGGCCTCGTCGGCCGACAGCGGCCGCACCACGTAGCCGCGGTTCGGGTACGAACTGAGCAGGCCGTCCTGCTCCAGCCGGCTCAGGGCCTCGCGCAGCGGGATCTTGCTGACCCCCAGCTCCTCGGCGATCGTGTCCTGTCGCACCGGCGTCCCTGGACCCATCTGGCCCAGCAGGATGCGCTTGCGGACCAGTTCATAGGTCTGGTCGGAGAGGGTGCGGACGACGATGGTCATCGGGTGGGCGTGTCTTTCAAGAAGCGCAAAGGCTTGGCGACGCGAAGCGCGCCCTTAACGGTCATAGGTCCCTGTAACCGGCCAGTGCAAACAAGAAATCGTCGACCACGCCCTAAACGACTTGAAAACCTCGCCAGAACTGGTCGGCCTGATCGATCCAGATCGTATTGAAGCCTGTCGAGATCGCCGAGCCTTCGACGGACGGAATGATCGCGGCCTGGTCACCGATCGCGGTTTCCGCCTCGACCTTGCCGATGAAGCGGCTGCGAATGAAGCTCTCGTGCACGAAGGTCTCGCCGACCTTGAGCCTGTTCTTGGCGTGAAGGTGGGCCAGGCGGGCCGAGGTGCCGGTGCCGCAGGGGCTGCGGTCGATGGCCTTGTCGCCATAGAACACAGCGTTGCGCCCATCGGCGTCTTCGGCGCTGGGGCCGTCGGCCCACAGCACGTGGCTGACCCCGCGGATGGTCGGATCCAGCGGGTGGACCGGCGTGGTCTTCTCGCGGACGAGTTCGCGGACGATAGGGCTGTAGTGCAGAATGTCCTGGGCGCTGAACGCGTCCAGGCCCTTGTACGCGCCCTGCGGTTCGACGACGGCGTAGAAGTTGCCGCCGTAGGCGACGTCCAGCTTCAGCGGGCCCAGGCCCGGAACGTCGATTTCGATGTCGGTCACCGCCAGATAGGCCGGTACATTGACGATCTTCACCGCCGTGACCTTGTCGCCGGCCGTCTTGTATTCGATGTCGATGACGCCGGCCGGCACTTCCAGCTTCAGGCGGCCCGGGACGCGTGGGGTGATCAGGCCGTTCTCCAGGGCGAAGGTGACCATCCCGATCGTGCCATGGCCGCACATTGGCAGGCAGCCGCTGGTCTCGACGAACAGGATGCCGGCCTCGGTGTCGTCGCGGGTGGGGGGATAGAGGAAGCCGCCGGACATCATGTCGTGGCCGCGCGGCTCGAACATCAGGCCCGTGCGGATCCAGTCGAAGCGCTCCAGGAAGTCCTGGCGGCGCTCGCTCATCGACGCGCCCCGGAGCAGGGGCGCGCCGCCGACGATCAGCCGTACGGGATTGCCGGCGGTGTGGCCGTCAATACAGAAGAAGGTGTGACGCATGGCTGATCGGTGGTCCTAGAGCATTTTCCGACGAGGCGGCCGCCGGCCGGTCGTCGGAAAATGCGTCAAACAGAAGCCTGGATCATTGTCCGATCCGGTTGGATCGAACAATGATCTAGCCGACGGGACGGGTCGCCGCGGCCTTCTCGACCATGGCGGTCACCTCGGCGCGACGGGCGCCGGCCAGCGGCAGGCGCGGCGCGCGGACCCGCTCGGAGCCCCGGCCCATGATCTGCTCGGCCAGCTTGATGGACTGGACGAGATCATGTTCAGCGTCGAGGTGCAGCAGCGGCATGAACCAACGGTAGATCCGCAGGGCCTCGGCCAGGTCGCCGCGGTCGATGGCGGCCACAAGGGCCACCGATTCTTGCGGGAAGGCGCTGGTCAGGCCCGAGACCCAGCCGTGGGCGCCCAGCAGCAGGCCTTCCAGCGCGACATCGTCGAGGCCGGCCATCAGGATGTAGCGATCGCCGAAGACGTTGAGCAGATCGGTGAAGCGGCGGGTGTCGGGCGCGCTTTCCTTGACCGCGACGATGTTGGGCACGTCGGCCAGTCGCTGCAGCACGCTGGTGGTGATCGAGACGCGATAGGCCGGCGGGTTGTTGTAGAGCATGAGCGGCAGGCTGGTGGCGGCCGCGACCGTGCGGAAGTGGTGCTCCAGCTCCAGTTCGGTCGGAACATAGACCATGGCCGGCAGCACCATCAGGGCGTCGGCGCCGATGGCCTCGGCGTCCTTGGCGAACTTGGCGGCGCGTTCGGTGGTCATTTCCGAGACACCAACCACCACCGGAACGCGCCCCGCGACGACTTCCACGGCGGCTTTCAGCGCCGCGCGCTTCTCATCGGCGTCAAGCGAGTTGTTTTCGCCGCAGGTGCCGAGCACGATGAGCCCGTGGACGCCGTCCTTGATCAGGGCGTCGAGGACGCCCTGGCTCGCCTCGAAATCGATGGACGAGTCCGCATTGAATTGAGTGGTCGCCGCTGGATAGACGCCGCGCCAGGAGATCGAATTCATACCGCTTGCACCTCTGTGATGTTCGTCTACCATATACGATATGAGATCTGGAGGTAAAGGCCTGGTGAGTATCGTCGTTGTCGGCGGAGGCGTGGTGGGGCTGGCCTGCGCGCTGGATCTACGACGCGCGGGCGCGCGGGTGCTGCTCATTGACGAGGGCGCCGGTCCGTCCGCGTCATGGGGCAATGCCGGTCATGTCGCCATCGAACAGGTCGAACCGATCGCCTCGATGAAGGCGCTGAAATCGGCGCCGGCGCGCTGGTTCCCGCGGGGCGGGGCCCTGGACTTCAGATTCGCCGACATCCTCTCATGGAGCGGCTGGGCGGGACGCTATGTCCAGGCCTGCGCGCCGGACGCTTTCGATCATGGGAAGGCGGCGCTTGGCGCCTTGCTGGACGACGCGGTTCCGGCCTGGCGACGTCTCGTCGCCGCGGTCGGCCGGCCGGAGCTGCTGCGCGAGCGCGGCCACATTGTCGTCTGGGAGAGCCCGGCCAGCGCCGAAAAGGGCAGGGCCGCTTGGAGCGCCGCCAATATCGGTCTTGCGCGGAAGCGCGACCTGCAGGGCGTCGAGCTGCTGGAGGTCGCCAGCCGTCTGGCCGTCGCCCCGGCGGGCGGCCTGCGTTTCGAGAACAGCGGCCAGATCAGCGATCCCGGCCTGGCCCTGCGGACGTTGCGCGACACCTTCGCGGCCCTGGGCGGAACGACACGCGCGGCGAAGGTCACGGCGCTCAGGCTCGAGGGCGGTCGCGCGGTCGTCGCGCTGGACGACGGCGAGGTGCTGCGACCGGATCAGGTCGTCCTGGCGGCCGGCGTCGGCAGTGGGGGCCTGATGCGGGGCCTTGGCCACGTCGCGCCCATCGTCGCCGAACGCGGCTACCATATCGAAGGCGATGTGGGGGCCTGGGGCGACCTGCCGCCAGTGGTGTTCGAGGATCGGTCGATGATCGTCACCCGGTTCGGCGACCGGCTGCGAGCCGCCAGCTTCGTCGAGTTCGCCCGCCATGACGCCCCGGCCGATCCGCGCAAATGGGCCCGCCTGCATAAGCACGTCGATGAGCTGGGCCTGCCCATGGCCAAGCCGCGCAGCCAGTGGATGGGCGCCCGTCCGACCTTGCCCGACTACCTGCCGGCCATCGGCGTCAGCCGTCGCGCGCCGAACCTGATCTACGCCTTCGGCCATCAGCATCTGGGCCTGACCCTGGCGGCGACGACCGGCGAGATCGTCACCGCCCTGGCCGGCGGCGCCGCGGCGTCGGTCGACCTGACGCCCTTCGACCTCGACCGTTTCGCGCCCGGCGCCGCGTGGCGCGCCAAGGAGACCGCCGCATGACGACCGGCATCGGCGGATCCTCCGCGGAACAGGAACTCGCGGACCTCGCGCCGCCGCCCGGCCGGCCCGCGCCGATCGACGCCGCCGAGCGCGGGGCGCGCCTGGCCAAGGCGCGAGACCTGACGCGCGCCCTGGGCGCTCAGGCGCTGCTGATCGGAGCCGGCGCCAGCCTGCGCTATTTCACCGGCGTCGCCTGGGGCGCGACCGAGCGGCTGGTCGCCATGCTGCTGCCCGTCGAGGGCGAGCCGATCATGATCTGCCCGGCCTTCGAGCTGGGTTCGCTGCAGGCCAGCTTGAGCGTCGAGGCCGAGATCCGCCTCTGGCAGGAGGATGAACCGCCTGGCGCACTGGTCGCCGAGACCCTGAAGGCGCTGGGTGTCACCACCCTGGCCTTCGACCCGGCCCTGTCCTTCCAGGCCTTCGACGATGTCCGCCGCGCCGCGCCCAACCTCGCCGTCCTCAACGCCGCGCCGGTCGTCGACGGTTGCCGGGGGATCAAGTCGCCGGCCGAGCTGGCTTTGCTGCAATACGCCAAGAGCCTGACCCTGGAGGTCCATCGCCGCGCCGCCGCGATCCTGCGCCCCGGCATCACCACCGGCGAGGTCAAGCGCTTCATCGACGCGGCGCATCGCGCCTGCGGGGCCGACAACGGCTCGACCTTCTGCGCGGTGCAGTTCGGCGTCGCCAGCGCCTATCCGCACGGCGTGCCCGGCGAGCAGAGCCTGGCGCAGGGTGATCTCGTGCTGATCGACACCGGCTGTCAGATCGACGGCTACCACTCCGACATCACCCGCACCTATGTCTTCGGCACGCCCAGCGCCGAGCACCGCCGGATCTGGGCGATCGAACACGAGGCCCAGGCCGCCGCCTTCGCGGCCGTGCGACCCGGCGTGCCTTGCGAGGTGATCGACCAGGTGGCGCGCGAGGTGCTGCAACGTCATGGCCTGGGTCCCGACTACGCCCTGCCAGGATTGCCCCATTGCACCGGCCACGGCATCGGCCTGTCGATCCACGAAGGGCCGTACTTGGTGCGCGGCGACACGACCCCGCTGGCGGTCGGCATGTGCTTTTCCAACGAGCCGATGATCGTGCTGCCCGACCAGTTCGGCGTCCGGCTCGAAGACCATTTCCATGTCACGCCCGACGGCGCGGCCTGGTTCACCAAGCCTTCGGCCTCGATCGACCGGCCATTTTCGTAAAGCGCGGACCGGCGAGGGGGCCGGGCGCGACAGCAACAGGGGACTGGGACTGATGACCTTCTGGACGCGCCGCAAGGCGCTGGACGCGGTGCTCCGCGTCGAGGAAAGCCGCCGCCTCAAGCCGACGCTCAGTTGGCCGCACCTGATCGCCCTGGGCATTGGCGCGATCATCGGCACGGGCATCTACACCCTGACCGGCATCGGCGCCGAGCGGGCCGGCCCCGCCGTGATCCTGGCCTTCGCGGCCTGCGGCGTGCTCTGCGTGTTCGCCGCCCTGACCTATGCCGAGATGGCCACCATGATCCCGGCGGCCGGCAGCGCCTACACCTATGCCTATGCCGTTCTGGGCGAGGGGCTGGCCTGGATTGTCGGCTGGAGCCTGGTGCTGGAATATTCGGTGACCTGCAGCGCCGTGGCGGTGGGCTGGTCGGGCTATATGGTCGGCCTGCTGAAGAGCGCTGGCATCGTCCTGCCGGCGGCCCTGCTGGCCGGACCGCACGGCGGCGGCGTCGTCAACCTTCCGGCGGTGCTGATCGTGCTGGCGGTCACCGCCCTGTTGATCCGCGGCGCCAAGGAGAGCGCGGTGGTCAATATCGCCCTCGTGGCCATCAAGATCCTGGCCTTGGCCGTGTTCGTGTTCCTGACCATCACGGTGCTGAAGCCCGAGAACTTCACGCCGTTCATGCCCTACGGCTTCGCCTCCGAGACTGTGAATGGCCACACGCGCGGCGTCATGGCGGCGGCCGCCATCGTGTTCTTCGCCTTCTTCGGTTTCGACGCGGTCTCGACCTCGGCCGAGGAAGTCAAGAACCCCAAGCGCGACCTGACCATCGGCATCGTCGGCTCGATGATCGTCAGCACCCTGATCTACATGCTGGTCGCCACCTGCGCGGTCGGGGCGTGGGCGTACAGCGAGTTCGCCCGCAGCGGCGAGCCGCTGGCCTTCATCCTGCGCAGCCTGAACCACCCCTGGGCGGCGGTCGCCATCGCGGCGGCGGCGGTCATCGCCCTGCCCAGCGTCATCCTGGTGATGATGTTCGGCCAGACGCGGGTGTTCTTCGTGATGTCGCGCGACGGCCTGCTGCCGCACAGTCTCAGCAAGCTGCATCCCCGTCGCGGCACGCCGGTGATGCTGACCCTGATGGTCGGCGCCTTCGTGGCGGTGGTCGCGGGCCTGTTCCGACTGGACGAGATCGCCGAGCTGTCGAACGCCGGCACCCTGCTGGCCTTCATCTGCGTGGCCGTCTGCGTGATGGTGCTGCGGGTGACCAAGCCCGACCTGCCGCGCCTGTTCCGCTGTCCGGCGGTGTGGGTCGTCGGCCCGCTGGCGGTGGTCGGCTGCCTCTACTTCATGATCAGCCTGCCGCCGGCGACGCTGGGCCGGTTCCTGGTGTGGAACCTGGTCGGCATCGTCGTCTACCTGCTCTACGGCCGTCGCAAGAGCTTCCTCAACACGCCCTCGACGGCGACCTGAGGCCCCGTATCACGTCGGCGGCGAACGCTTGCCGCCGACGTTTTCCTCAACGCGAGGGCCGGAGCAGCCCTCAATGCGCGGCGTCGAACCAAGCCGGGCGGATGACGAAGCCCAGGCCCAGCGGGTCCGGCGCGCCGGGATAGTAGTCGGTGCTGATGATCTGCGCGCCCGAGTTGACCGAAGCCTCGAGGCGGCCCAGGTCGTGGTTGCGGGCCTCGGTCGTGTCGGCGTCGCTGCGGGTGCGCACCAGGAAGCCTTGAGCGACCAGGGCCTTGATCATCGCCTGAGCGGGGCGCGGGTCCTGGATGTTGAACACCGCCGCCTCGGCCTGGTCGTCGGCATAGAGGCCGAACAGCATCCGGTTCTTCAGGGACGGATGGCCCGCGCGATAGGCCTCCTCGATGCGGGGATTGGCGTCCAGCACCAGCAGCACCTTGCCGCGCGCGCCGTCCACCGTGGGCCAGCCGCCGCCCGTCACGCCGTCGCGCAGGGTGGCGCGCGCGCCTCGGACGTCGTCCGGCGCGATGATCCGGTCGCGGCCGAACGCCTTGATCGCGTCGGCGTCAAGGCCGGCGAAGTCGGCCTCGGTCCACAGCGGCGGGTTGGGAATGGCCGGGTTGTTGAACGGCTCTTCCTTGGTGTTGACGAAGATCACGATCGGCTGGTGATCGGGGTGGGCCTTGGACCAGGTCGCCACCTCGGCGAAGCAGTCCGAGAGGCGCAGGCACAGGGTGCGGGCGTCGACGACCGGGGCGTGCAGCACCTTGGCGCCGGGCGCCTGCATGATCGCGAGCTTGGCCGGGTCTTTGGCGTAGGGGGCGGCGTAGAGGCCGCCGGCGGTGTCGGCGTAGGGATCGAATTCCAGCTGCCGGACGCCCAGGTCCAGTTGGGCGGCGATCGGCGGATGGCCGTATTCGACGCCGCGCGAGTGCTCGCCCATCACCTGGCGCTGGTGCGCGAGGGCGGCGGGATCGAGTTCGGGACGGTAGCTGTTGTGCGAGCCCAGCCAATGCAGGCTGTTGATCCGCGGCGCTTCGGCCGCCTGGGTTGCGAAGGCGACGACCGACAGGGCGGCGGCGAGAAACAGCGGGCGCATGGCGACCTCCTGGGAAGGAAAAGGCGCGGACCGGCCGGTGTTGGACCGGCCCGCGCGAGGTGACGACCTCTATGTGCAGAGGGCGTTCAGGGGAGGGATCAGAACTTGCCGCGGAGCGTCAGCGAGACCGTGCGGCCCCAGTGATAGATCTCCATCGGCTGGTCCTTGGTCTTGCCGTAGGTGAAGCGGACCTCGTCGGTCAGGTTCGAACCTTCCAGGGTCACCGCGTATCGCGGGGTGATCTGGTAGGAGAGCGAGCCGTCCAGCGAGCCGTAGGGGGCGATATAGGACTGGGCGGTGGTGGTGCTGCCGATCGACTGCAGATACCGCGAGCGCCAGAACCAGCCGAGGCGGGCGCTGATCGGGCCCTTCTCGTAGTAGCCGACCAGGTTGTAGCTCTGCTTGGACAGGCCCACGAGGTCGTCCTTGATCTGACGGTTGCCGGCGAAATAGTTCGCCTTGCTGTCCACCAGGGTCACCGAGGCCTGCACGCCGAAGCCGTCGAAGGGGCCGGGCAGGAACGACAGCGACTGGTTGTAGGCGGCTTCGAAGCCGCGCACCTCGGCGTCGCCGCCGTTGACGCTGGCCGACAGCAGCACGTCGCCGCGGCCGGGCACCTGGATCGTGGTGTTCTGGGCGGTGATGTAGTTGTCCATCGTCTTGATGAACACCGCGGCGGTCACGGCCGTGGTCGGGGCCGGGTACCATTCCAGCGAGGCGTCGTACTGGTCGGCCAGGAACGGATCCAGGTCCGGATTGCCGCCCGAGGCCGTCGGCGAGTCGCGGCTGACGCTGATGCGCGGGGCGCTGTCGGTGACGTTGGGACGGTTGACGACGCGCGAGGCCGACAGGCGGCCGACCAGGTCGTCACGCAGGTCGAGCTTGACGTTCAGGCTGGGCAGCCAGTTCTTGTACTCCTTCAGATAGCCGACCGGCACCGGCGTCGAGCCGCTGGTCAGCGTGCCGCTGGCCAACTGCTTGGTCTCGGCGTAGCGGACGCCCAGATTGCCGCTGACCGGCACGCCGCCCAGGTCGAACTTGAAGTCGCCGCGCACATAGGCGCTGTGGATCTTCTGGTCGACGATGAACGAGTTGCGCAGGTCGGCCGCCGACCACGGCTGAGCCGCCACGGCCGAGGTGAACATCTTGTTGTAGTAGGCGTCGCTGGTCGGGGTGACCCAGGTGCGCGGCGTGTCGCCGGCGAAGTCCTTGAGGAAGCCCTTATAGGGCATGGTCTCGTAGAAGCTGGCACCCAGGGTCGTCAGCGGCGTGTTCAGGATGTCGTTCAGCACCCAGTCGCGACGCAGGTACGTGCGGTTCATGTTGTGCTGTTCGGCGCCGAACGCGATCTTGGTGAACCAGCCCGAGAAGACGCGCGCGCCGTCCAGGCGGAACGTCTCGTCGCTGTCTCGCGAGTCCTTCCAGGTGTAGTCGAACGCCTGGCCCACGTAGTTGGCCGGGTTGGCGTAGTCGACGGTCGTGGTCAACTGCGGGATCGCCGTGGCGCCGCGCGAGAAGTCGAAGCTGAGCGGCGCGAAGAATGCGATGCGGTCGCGGGTCGTGGCCTTGCCGTCCGGATGGTAGCTGCGGGCGCGCGAATAGCCGTACTCGGCGTTGAACGTCCAGGCGCCCGGCGTCCAGGCCTGCTTGATCCCGAAGATCGTCAGGTCGTGGCGGTTCATGCTGGTCTCGCGCGAGGCCATCCAGCGCACGTTGTTGATCGTGCCGGCCACGACGGTGTCGCCGACGACCTTCTGGCTGCCGGCCACGAACTGCGGCGTCGCGAAGGTGGCGTCGTCCGGATAGATGTCGAGGCCGAACTCGTCGTAGTCGACGTCCAGCCGGGTCACCAGCAGGTCGACGTCGGTCTGGAAGTCGCTGTTGGGCTTCCACTGACCCGAGATGGCGCCCGAATAGAGTTTGCGGTGCTCGGTCTCGACGGTCGGACGCGTGCGGGTGGGCGTGTAGAGGCCTGAGCCCAACACCGATTTGAACCGATCGAGGTTCCAGCCGACCATGTACAGGCGGTCGTTGCGCACGTGGCGCTCGTCATAGAGGCCCGAGGCCAGCACACCGATGGTCTTGTCGGCGTTGGTCCAGCTGCCCAGGCCCGAGACCGACGGGTCGGCCTTCTTGCGCACGTCGCTATAGGTTTCGCGCACCGAGAAGGCGGCCTTCTTGCCCAGGTCGAACGGCTTGAAGGTCTTGATGTTGATATTGCCGCCCAGGGCGCCTTCGTCCATGTCGGCGGTCGGGGTCTTCACGACCTCGATCTGCGAGATCAGTTCGGCGGGCAGCACCTCGAAGCGGAACTGACGGCCCTTGGCGCCGCCGTTCTCGATCAGGTCGTTGACGGCGATCGAGCGGCCGTTCAGCTCGGTGTACTGGAACTGCGGGCCCAGGCCCCGGACGCTGACATAGAGGCCCGCGCCGCGCTGGCGGTCGATGGTGACGCCCGTGACCAGTTGCAGCGCCTCGGCGGCGTTGCGGGTCGGGAATTTGCCGATGTCCTCGGCGTTGACGGCGTCGAGGCCGTACGCGGCCGAGCGCTTCAGGGCGGCGGCGGCCTGCAGGCTCTTGCCATACGAGGTGATGACGACGGCGTCGACCGCGTCGGCCGTTTCGGCGGCGGCTGGCGCGGCCGCGGCGGTGTCGGCGGCCTGGGCCTGGCCCGCGCCGAGGGCGGCGAAGGCGAGGACGGCGACGGCGCCCGCGCAGGGCGCGGACAGGAACTTCGAGTTGGACATGGTATCCCCCGGTCTTTGCTGGGCCCGCGGGGAGGCGCGGGTCAGGGCAGAAGAACGGAGGGGGCGACGCCGAACCTCAGTCCGGCATCGGTGAAATATTTGCGACGATCCTGTTGAAAAGTCTCGATTTTATCCGTGCCGAGACGAACCGGCGACCGGAGACAGCGTCAGGTCTCCCTCGGGCGTGAGGCGCGCGCGCACCGGCAGCAGGGCCTCCAGGGCCGCGCCGACGTCGTCCATCCGGCCGATGTCCAGCGAACCCGAGAGGCGCAGGCGGGCCAGGGCGGGATCCGTCAGCGCGACGCGACGGCCCGAGGCGCGCGACAGCCGCTCGGCCGCTTCGGACAGGCTGACATCGGCCAGCACGACGCGGCCGTCGGTCCACGCCGCATCACCCTTCACGTCGCCGGCCTGGGCGCCGCCGCCCACCCCGGATGTCCCGACATAGCGCTGGCCGGGACGCAGCAGCACGCTGGCCGCGCCCGGCTGGCTGACGCGCAGCGAGCCCTCGACCAGCGACACGGTCAGCCGCCCGCCGCCGGCCACGTTGAAGCGGGTGCCCAGCACCGTGAGCGTCCGGCCCGCCGTCGCCACCTCGAATGGCCGGGTCTTGTCGTGCGCGACCTCGAAGAAGGCGTCGCCAGCGTCCAGCGAAACATCTCTGGCGCGCGCCTTGAAGCGCGTGGTCAGGCGGCCGCCCGGACTGAGCACCACGTGGCTGCCGTCGGCGAGGGTCAGGCGGGCCGGGGCGTGGGCCGGCGCGACATAGGTATCGACCCGCGGCTGCACCTTCAGGACCACGCCGACGACCAGGGCGGCGGCCAGCAGGGCCAGGCCGGCGATCAGCGGGCGACGGTCCGGCGCGGCCGGGCGGTCCAGGCGCGCCTCTCGACGGACCTCGCGGCGCAGGGCGCGCACGGTCGGATCCTCGGCGGCCAGACCCATGGCCAGCCACACCTCGCGCGTCCGGGCGATCTCCTCGCGCGCCTCGGCGGAGGAAGCCGACCAGGCGTCCAGCGCGGCCTGTTCGGCGGCGCTCAGCGGACGGGTCAGACTGGCCGCCATCAGGCGGCGGGGATCCATGTCGTCGTCAGGCGTCATGCGCGGTCTCGATGGCTTCGCGCAGGCGCGTCAGGGCGTTCATCATGTGCTTCTCGACGGCGCTGAGCGACAGGTTCAGCCGCGCCGCCGCCTCGGCTTGGGTCAGGTTCTCGAAGCGGCACAGCACGAAGACCGCGCGCGCGTTCGGGTGCAGGTCGTCCAGGGCCGCCACCAGCTTGGCCAGCCGCTCGCGTCCGGCCAGGGTCGCCTCGGCCGTGGGCTCGTCGGCGGGGAGGGCGGGGTCGACCTCGACGTGGCGTCCCCGCTGGCGCGAGCGCTGATGCCGCTCGTGGTCGACCAGGGCGTTGGCGGCGACCGTGAACACCAGTCCGTCCGGATTGCCCCAATGCAGGCGCGAGAACCGCTGCGACAGTCGCATGAAGACCTCCTGCGTCAGGTCCTCGGCGTCCTCGACCCCGACCGACCGTCGCTGGAAGAAACGCAGCAACGGGCGACGATAGCGCGACACCAGCGCCTCGAAGCGCGGCGCCTCCAGCGGCGGACTGGCCGGGGCCGACTCGCTGGGCCCGTCGGGCGGATCGGCGCGCGTCCCGGCGCCACGGAAGGTCAGAACGCCCATCTCATCCTCGCGGACAGGTACCGGCCCCAGTGATGGATCTCCATCGGCTGGTCGCGGGTCTCGCCATAGACGTAGCGGCGGGCGTCGGTCAGGTTGACGCCCTCCAGGGAAAGGGTGGCGCGGCGGTTCAGCCGCCACGAGGCCGCCCCGTCCAGCGAGCCGAACGGCGCGGTGGTGGCCGGCGCCGTGATCGAACTGCCGATCGAGGTCAGATAGGAGCCGCGCCAGTTGTAGCCGAGTTGCACCGAGCCCCGACCCTTCTCGTAGAACACCAGGGCGCTGTAGGTGGCGCGCGACAGGCCCAGCAGCGCGTTGCGGATCACCCGGTCGCCGGCGAAGTAGTTGGCCTGACTGCGCACCAGCGTCGCCGCGCCCTGCACGCCCAGGCCGTCCCACGGTGCGGGCAGGTCGCGGAACACCCGGCTGAATGTCAGCTCCAGACCCTGGATCCGCGCCTGCCCGCCGTTGACGTTGGTCGACAGCAGCACCGGGCCGCGTCCGGGCACCTCGATGAAGGTGTTCTGAGCGGTGATGTAGTCGTCCAATCTTCGATCGAAGATCGCGAGGGCCAGGGCCCCGCCTGTCGGGAAATACCACTCGGCCGAGGCGTCCAGCTGGGTGGCCAGGAACGGATCCAGCTCGGGATTGCCGCCGTTGGCCGTCGGGGTGTCGCGGGCGACGGAGATGCGCGGGGCGTTGTCGATGACGTTGGGCCGGCTGACCACGCGCGAGGCGGCCAGGCGCAGATAGACGCGCGGCGACAGTTCGATCTTCAGATTGGCGCTGGGCAGCCAGTCGCCATAGGCCTTGCGCCATTCGGCGGGCAGGGGATCGGAGCCGCTGGACAGCACGCCCCGGGAGACCTGGCGCGTGGCGGCGTAGCGAACGCCCAGATTGCCATCGATCGGCCAGCCGAACGCGGAAGCCTGAAAGTCGAGGCGGGCATAGGCCGAGCGGATGTTCTCCTCGACCACGAAGGAGTTGCGCAGGTCGGCGGTGGACGGCGGACGCGCGGCGACGTCCGGCGTGTAGAGCAGCGCGTAGAAGGCCTGGGCGTTCGGCGCGACCCAGTTGCGCGGCAGGTCCGAGCCGACGCCCGACAGGAAGTCCGCGAACGGCGTCGGGCCGTAGGCCGAGGGGCCCAGGCTGATCAGCGGCTGGCCCATCAGGGTGTCCAGGGTCCAGTCGCGTCGGCGATAGTCGCGGGCCCGCCGGTGGCGCTCGACGCCCAGGGTGAGGTCGAACGCGCCGATGGGCCGAGCGAGGTCCAGCTTGACGGTCTCGTCGACGTCGCGGAAGTCCTTGAAGGTGTAGTCGAACGACTGGCCGACGAAGTTGGCCGGATTGGCGTAGTCGACCGTGGTGCGCAGATCCGGGCCGCCGGCGAGGCCGTGGCTGAAATCGTAGGTCAGGGGCGCGAAGAAGGCGACGCGCGCGCGGACCGTGCCGCGACCGTCGGGATGGTAGCTGCGCGCCCGCGAATAGCCCCAGTCGCCATCGACCGTCCAGGCGCCGGGCGTCCAACGCAGATGACCGCCCAGGGCGACCAGATCGTGGCGGTTCAGGCTGATCTCGTGCGAGGCCATCCAGCGGACGTTGTCGATGGTCCCGGCCTGGACGGTGTCGCCCTTGACGCGCTGCGTGCCCGCCACGAAGCGCGGGCTCGAGACCGACGGATCGTCCGGATAGATGTCCAGGCCGTACTCGTCGTAATGGGCGTCCAGCCGCGTGGCCAGGAGGTCGAAGTCGAGGCCGAGCCGGTTCGTCGGCCGCCACTGCAGGGCGAAATCGCCGGACGCCATGCGTCGGTCCTCCAGCTCCACCGTCGGCCGCGTCCGGGTCGGGGTGTAGAGCCCCGGTCCCAGCACCGAACCGAACCGGTCCAGGTTCCAGCCGGTCTGGTAGAGCCGATCGTTGCGGATCCGCCGCCGATCGACCACGCCGCTGGCCAGCACGCCCAGGCGGCCGCTGGCGTCGACCCAGCTCCAGACCCCCGACACCGACGGATCGACCTTGCCGACGCGTCCCTCGGAGGCGCGCACCGACATCACCGAGCGCTTGCCGCGATCCAGCGGCTTGAAGGTGCGAACGTCGATGTCGCCGCCCAGCGCGCCTTCGTCCATGTCGGCGGTGGTGGTCTTGACCACCTCGATCTGATCGATGACGTCGGCGGGCAGCACCTCGAAGCGGAACTGACGCCCCCGGAAGCCGCCGTTCTCGACGAGATCATTGAGCGCGATGGGCCGACCGTTCAGCAGTACGTTCTGGAACTGCGGCCCCAGGCCTCGGACGCTGACATAGAGGCCCACGCCGCGATGGCGCTCCAGGCTGACGCCGGGCGCCAGCTGCAGGGCTTCGGCGGCGTTGCCGGCGGGCAGGCGGGCGATGTCCTCGGCGCTGACGGCGTCCAGCCCGTGGACGGCGGTCCGCTTGAGGGCCAGCGACCGGTCGAGACTGGCCGCATACGCCGCGATCACGGTTACGGGCTCGACCTCGGTCCGCGTCGGAGGCTCCGGGAGCGGCGGGCGGGCGGTGTCGACGGTCCCCGAGCGCTCGACCACGAAGACGCCGCGACGGACCTCGCGCACATGGGCCGGCGCGTCCGCCAACAGGAGCTCGATCGCCCGGCGTGTCGAGACGAAACGCGGCGGCTTTCGCCCCGATCGGTCGACGACGAGGTCGGGCGGGAAGAGGATCTGCACGTTCCTTTCGGCGGCCAGCGTGTTCAGGCTGTCGCCAAGCCCGCTCTGCGCGGCCTGCGCCCCACTCGACGCGGCCAGCAGGGCGAGCCCGATCGTGCAAGGGAGTAAGGTTGGGGACATGCCAAGCGGGAGGGCGCGCGGCTCGAAGCCGAGGCCTCCTTAGCGAGCGGGTATGACAGTCGGACGACAGTCCGGCGGCGGCTCGCTACTGGTTCTTGAACTTGTCCCAGTGTTCGAAGTCGAAGGTCGGTTTCGGACGGGTCGGTCGGACCTCGAACACCAGGGTGTCGCGGGACGGCGCGCCCTGGTCGCGGGTGACCGTGACGACCGCCGTGTGCATCCCTTCGGCCATGTCCTTGGGCAGGTCGTAGCGCCAGATGTGCGGCGAATGGTCGGCGCGTGAGCCGCGCGGCTGAGGCGGCATCGGCGGCAGGCGCTTCTGGCGACCCTGGACGTAGCCTTGCGCTTCCGGATCGCCCGAGCGGCTCTGGATCGCCGCGCGGGCCATGGTCAGCTGGCGCTGCAGGGCGAACGGATCCGACCAGGTCGCGCCGCTGTGGACGGTTTCGCCCTTCATCTCCTGGGTGCGGGTCATCGGCCGGGGCGCGCCGCCGTCGATGGCGACCAGGACCTTGGTCGTGGAGTCGCCCATCCACACGTCGGCGGTCAGCCAGCTCTGGCCGGCCAGGTCGGTCGGGGTCAGCAGCTTGACGTCCGGCAGGTCCTGGACGCTGAGCGGCGGCACGGGATCGCGCTTGTCCTCGGGCGCGTCGCGCCAGGCGAAGATCTTCTCGGCCCAGTCGCGGAAGGCCGGGGTGCTGACCGACAGCCACATGGCCCGGTCGCGCGGCAGGCCGCTGGCGCGGTAGTCGAGCGTGTAGTTCGTCCCTTTGACCGCGAAATCGACATAGCCGCGCGGCGAGCCGTCGCCCTGGATGCTCATCGGCGCGCCGTCGATGTCGTAGTCGCCGCCCCACCAGTCGCCGGCCACGGCGCCGGCCACCAGGTGGCGGAACGGGATGGTCGAGACGCCGACATTCTCCTTCCAGCCGGCCATCGAGTCGCCGGGCGCCATGTTCTCCAGCGTGTGGCTATGACCGGTCAGCGACAGGGCCGGACGGCCTTTGACCAGGGCGTAGAGCTCGTCGAGATTGGCCGTCTGGTGGGGCTGTGACTTGCTGTTGTCGAAACCGACGAACGGGATGTGGGCGGCGAACACGACCAGCTTCTTCGGATCGGTGGTCTTCAGCACGTTCTCGATGAAGGCCATCTGGTCGGGCAGCAGGCGGCCGGCATAGGTCTTCCAGTACTGCTTGCAGAACGGCCGCTCGCGCGCCTCGCGGGGATCCTCGCCGCAGGGGAAAGAGACGTTGTCCAGCACGATGAACACCGCCTGGCCCATCTCGAACGCGTAGTTGTTGGGGCCATACAGCCGCCGCCAGGTGTCGGAGCTGTCGATGTCGTGGTCGGCGTCGTGGTCGTAGTCGTGATTGCCCTGCACCCACCATTGCGGAACGCCGATCGCGCCCATCACCTCGGCCGTGCGCGGGATCAGGTGAAGGTCGTCGCTGACGATGTCGCCCAGGGCCAGCAGGCAGGCCGGCTTCTTGGGCGCGTTCACCAGTTCGCGGACCAGCGAGTCGCGGACATAGCCGACCTCGATATTGGACGCCGGCTGCACGTCGCCCAGCACCGCGCAGTCGAAGGTCTGACCGGATCTGTGGGAATGCCCGTGGGAATGATCGGAAAATTGATCGCCGAGGGCAGGGGGCCGGTCGGCGGCAGGCCGCCGTAGCGCAGGGCCTTGGGCGTGCCGGCCGGCTTGTGCTGGTAGGCGAAGCGCGGGACCCAGCGCGTGTCGGTGGGCACGCGCCAGCCGCTGGGCTGGATCACGAACACCGCCATGTCCGGGCGGACCGGGAGAACGTAGCGGCCGGCCTTGTCGGTCAGCGCCACCTCTCGGCTGTTGGAGACCCTCACCCCGGCCACGCCGTGCTCGCCCGCATCCAGGCGGCCGTTGCGGTTGACGTCGTCAAACACCACGCCGGCGATCGTCCTGTCGTCCGGCCGCGCGTCGCGACGCACGTCGATGTCGGCGAAATAGGGCGTCGTCGGGCTGGCCGGCGCGGCCAGGGCGGCGCTGGCGCATCCGCCGAGGATCATCGCGCACAGCAGGGCGAACGGCAGGGAAGTCTTGGTCACGACAGGCCTCTTGGCTGAAGACGCCCCTGTTTGGCGGACGTCTGACACATCCCGATGAAGCCCGCGCGATGACGTCGATCTGACCGCCATCGGAGGGCTTCGGTGTGGGGATTTGAGGGTTTTGTGGTCAATATGCTCACAAAGCGCAAGCCAATCTCGCGCGACGTGAACATGAAATCAACAAATGTCACATCACATCCACAAATCGCGCCTAAAGGAGACCGTGGCGAGGGGGCAGCGGCCGGCAGGACGGTCGCAACGCTCGTCGGGCACAAATTTCTCTTTGGGAGAGTCGGTCGTGAGGCAACAAACTCGAGCCGGGCGGCGCCTGAGCGGCGTTCTGGCGTTGCGGGCGCTGGCCCTGGTCAGCACGAGCATTACGGCGGTGGCGCTGATGACGGCGCCGGCCTTCGCCGAGGACTACACCAACGTCCAGGCCTCGGGCCGCGTGCAGTCGGCGGAGGGCAAGCCGATCGCCGGGGCGGTGGTCCAGCTGACCTCGGAAGCCCTGGGCGTGAAGCGCTCGGCGACCACCAACGCCAGCGGCGCCTATTTTATTCCGCAGTTGGCTCCGGGGGCCTACGCCGTCTCGGTCAGCGCCGACGGCTATGACGCCTATACCGAAGCGGGCGTGCTGATCAGCCGCGCGGGGGCGTCGAACCTCTTTACCCTGGCGCCGGTCGGCTCGGTCGAGGCCATCGTGGTCAAGGCCGGCCGCATGCGCACGCCGGACTTCGAGATCACCACGACCGGCGCGGCGATCGAGATCGGCGAACTGGTCGAGCGCGTGCCGGTCGGCCGCTCGCTACGCGACATCGCCCTGATGTCGCCGGGCGTCGTGCAGGGCTCGTCCTCGGCCAACGGGACCTTCGCCAACCAGATCTCGATCTCGGGCGCCAGCTTCATCGAGAACGCCTTTTTCGTGAATGGCCTGAACATCACCAATTTCCGCATGGGCCTGCTGCCCGTGGAAGTGCCGTTCGACTTCTACAAGTCGGTGGAAGTGAAGACCGGCGGCTATCCGGCCGAGTTCGGCCGCTCGACCGGCGGCTTCGTCAACGCCGTCACCAAGTCGGGCACCAACGTCTTCCACGGTGGCGTGACGGCGACCTGGGAGCCAGGTGACCTGCGCGACAGCGCCCCCAACACCTTCCGCAACAATTTCCAGGACTCCACGTCCAGCCGGGAGGAGTGGGTGGCCGAGCTGGGCGGGCCGATCATCAAGGACCGCCTGTTCTTCTACGGCCTCTACAACCAGCGCAAGCTGAAGAGCTTCACGCCCCAGGCCAATGGCAACAACGCCACCCGGGTCAGCGACGACGCGCCGTTCTGGGGCGGCAAGCTGGACGGCTGGCTGACCTCCAAGCAGCACCTGGAGTTCACCTATTTCGACACCACCAAGGACGTGCGTAACCGCAGCCTGAACTACGATCCCACGACCAAGACGGTCGGGGCGGAGACCGGCGGCACCAATCAGCGCTCGGGCGGCGAGAACTATATCGGCCGCTACACCGGCACCTTCACGCCCTGGTTCACCCTGTCGGCGGCCTATGGCGTCAACAAGTTCCGCGACGGCCAATTGCCGCTGGACACGAGCCACGAGCAGGTCGTCGACTATCGGAGCAACACGGCGGGGGTGAACATCGGCCTGAACAAGGTCACCGACGCCCAGTCGTTCAACGACGACAAGCGCACGTTCTATCGCGCCGACGCCGACTTCAACTTCGATCTGTTCGGCGCCCACCACCTGCGGATCGGCTACGATCACGAGAAGAACACGGCGACCCAGTTCTTCGAGACGATCGGACGGGGGGCCTTCAAGCTGTACCGCTCGAACGGTTCGGACCAGAGCAATCTGCCGGCCGGCGTCGAGTACGTGACGACCCGCGTCTATCGCAACAGCGGCAGCTTCGGCACCGTCAACCAGGCGTTCTACGCCCAGGACCAGTGGTCGCTGTTCAACGACCGCCTGCAGGTCGAGGCGGGCATCCGCAACGACCGCTTCGACAACCGCAACGCCGAGGACAAGAGCTTCTACGACCCGGGCAACCAGTGGGCCCCGCGCCTGTCGGTCTCCGGCGACCCCTTCGGCGACGGCAAGTCCAAGCTCTACGGCTTCTTCGGTCGCTACTACCTGCCGCTGCCCAGCGACCTGTCGCTGAAGTTCGCCGGCTCGCTGGTGACCTATACCCGCTACAACCTGCTGAACGGCGTCGGCGCCAACGGCGACCCGACGATCGGCGCGGCGATCACCACGGCCAACGGCGTCTCGGCCTGTCCGGACACCAAGGTGTCGAACTGCCTGGTCTCGGCCTCGGGCCTCGTCGCGGACACCGCCGAGTCCATCGCCCACAACCTCAAGCCGCAGTCGGCCGACGAATTCGTGCTGGGCTATGAGCGCCGCGTCGGCGACCTGATCAAGGTGGCGCCTATTTCACCCACCGCGAGCTGAACAACATCGTCGAGGACGTGGCCATCGACACCGGCGCGCGCGCCTATTGCGTGAAGGCCGGCTTCTCCGCCGCTCAGTGCCAGTCGAGCTTCGGCGGCGGTCGCCAGTGGGTGATCGTCAATCCGGGCGAGGACGTGAAGATCCGCCTCAACAGCCTGCCGGACGGCTCCAAGCCGGTCGTCACCCTGTCAGCGGCGGACCTGACCTATCCCAAGCCCAAGCGCGACTACAACGCCATGACCTTCACCTTCGACAGGGCGTTCGACGGTCAGTGGTCGGTCTCGGGGTCGTACACCTGGGCCAGCCTGAAGGGGAACTACGAGGGCGGCGTGCGCTCGGAGAACGGCCAGCTGGCGATCAACACCACGGCCGACTTCGACTCGCCGGGCTTCCTGAACGGCGCCGACGGCTACCTGCCCAACCATCGCCGCCACACGTTCAAGGCCTATGGCAGCTACAAGGTCAACGACTGGCTGACCCTGGGCGGCAACGGCCTGGTGCAGTCGCCGCGCAAGTACAGCTGCATCGGCATCGTGCCCAAGGCCGTCGACGCCACCGCCTACGGCTATCAGGGCTATGGCTTCTACTGCCAGGGCAAGGTGGTCGAGCGCGGCTCGGCCTTCGAGGGCGACTGGGTGACGCAGTTCAACGCCTCGGCGGTGGTGACCCTGCCGACGCCGGGCGACCGGTTCGACGCCTCGCTGCGGCTGGACGTCTTCAACCTGTTCAATTCGCACGCGGTGACGGCCTATCACGAGTTCGGCGACGTGGGCGGCAGCGGCGTGGCGGACACCAACTTCCGCAAGCCGGTCGACTACCAGACCCCGCGCTACGCGCGGATCCAGTTGCGCGTCGCCTTCTAGGACGCGCGCGTCCCCGGCCGGTCCCCCCATTCCCCGCCGGCCGGGGGCGCACTTCATGTATCGGGACTCACGGCATAGTGTCGCGCGGCCCGCGGAGACGGACAGAGAATGCTCAAACGCTACGATCGTCAGCGCGATATCCTGAACCTGCTGGAGCCGAACCAGACGCGCGCCATCGCCGACATCGCCAAGGCGCTGTCGGTCTCGGAAGAGACGATCCGGCGCGAACTGCGGGTGATGGAGGAGGCCGGGACGATCGTGCGCCTGCACGGCGCCGTCCGCCTGCCGCCGCAGGAGATCGAAGGCCCGTTCGACCTGCGCATGCAGAAGAATGTCGCCGGCAAGACCCGGATCGCCGAGGCGGTCGTCAAGTTCATCTCGGACGGCGACACCCTGTTCCTCGACAGCGGCTCGACCTCCTGCTTCGTGGCCAAGGCCCTGGGCGAGCACCGCCAGCTGAAGATCATCACCAACTCCCTGGCCGTGGCCCAGGCGGTGCGCAAGGATCGCGGCCACACCCTGTTCCTGGCCGGCGGCGAGCTGAACGCGGCCTACCAGTCGTTCTCCGACCGCCACGCCCAGGACTTCCTGGCGGGCTTCCGGCCAAGCCTGTCGGTCCTCACCGTCGGCGCGGTGAACCTGGAGCATGGCCTTATGGACCATTCGCCCAGCGAGGCGATCATGAGCCGCATCGCCTATTCGACGGCCAGCCGGGTGCTACTGGCGGTCGACGAGGGCAAGTTCGGCCGCATCGGCCTGGTCCACACCGCGTCGTTGAAGGACGTTGACATCCTGGTCACCGACGCCGCGCTGAGCCCGGCGTTCCAGACCGCCTTTTCCCATGCCGAGGTCGTGGTCGCCTAAGTGCCGCCGCGGGCTTGTGAGCTATCGGGCGCTCAGGTCGACTGCGCGGCGCTTTGGCGCCAGGCGCGGGTCGCGAACTCGGCGCTCCACAGCGCCGCCAGGATCGCCGAGACGACGAGCAGGGCGTTGAAGCCGCGCTCCCACACCAGGCGCTGGTCCACCGCCTTGAGGACGGGGAGGGTGGTGCAGTGGCCTTCCGCCTTCACGGGTGACGGGCGTTTCAAGGCTTCTCGACGGGCCAGGCGCTCGCTGGTGGCGCGCACTTCGACGCATCGCGTCCAATCGCCTCCAGGGGCGATGGCATAGGACTTCAAGGGCGGGTCGCGCAGAAGGTCCATGACCGAAAAGCCGACGGCGCCGACATAGGCGATCGCGCACAGCGCCATCAGAAGCTTTCGGCTGACCACGTCGACGTTCCAATTCTAACGGAGGCGGAGAACCCGCGGAGATCGTCGGTCCGAACCCTTGGGGCGCCCGGCAATTTGCTGATGGCGTAGGGCGTTCCCGCTTCGGGACCTTGGGACCGTTCGCTCGGGAACCTGTCCGAATGGCGTGATTGCGCGCCTCGGGGAACTCGTAGCACGGACAGCCGTGCGACGGGCAAATGATTGCGTCTCGGGCGCACCGCCGGGGGCGCATGGATCGGCCCGCGTCATGAACTTGTCACGCGATGGTGCTCTTCCCGCCCGCAGAGCGCGGGGTCGAGGCGGACGTGAACCAGAGTCGTGAAGCGATCATCGATTGGGTCGCGTTGCATATCCTGCCGCACGAAGCCTACGTCCGGGCCTGGCTGATGCGGGCGATGCGGCGCTCAAGCGACGTGGATGACGTCATCCAGGAAACCTATTGTCAGCTCGCCGAGCTCGACACGATCGGGCACATTCGCAATGGGCGGGCCTATTTCCTGGCCGCCGCCCGATCCATTCTGCTGCAGCGCCTGCGCCGCGAACGGGTGGTCAGAATCGAGACCGTCACCGATATGGAAACTCTGCGGGTGATGGACGAGGATCCTTCGCCCGAGCAGGTGATCGGCGCGCGGCGCGAACTGGAACGGGTGCTGGGGTTGATCGCGATGTTGCCGCCGGTATGCCGTCAGGTGGTCGAGCTGCGGCGCATCCACGGGTTTTCGCAGAAGGAGACCGCGCGACGCCTGGGCGTCACGGAGTTGGTCGTCGAGAACCATTCCGTCCGGGGGCTGAAGGCTATCCTGAAAGCGCTCGAAAGCGACCCCGGCGATGTCCAGGATGCGCCCGCTTCCTATGAGCGTTCCTCCGTCCATGTCCGACATTGACGCCCAGGCCGCCGAATGGGCGGTGCGTGTCGACGCCGGCGCGATCGATCAGGCCGAACGGGACGCGCTGGAGCTCTGGCTGGCCGCCGACGCCCGCCATCGCGGCGCCTTCCTGCGCGCCCAGGCCGGCCTGCGGCTGCTGGATCACGGCCGCGTGGTCAGCAAGGTGTTGCCTATCCCCAGTCGGCCCGGGTCGCGCCTGGCCAGGACCCCCGCGCGCCTGGTCCAGGGGACTGGATGGGCGCTGGCGGCGGCCGGTGTGATCGCCGTGGCCTGGCTGCTGTCGCCGTTCCACGACTTCCGCACCGAGACCGGCGAGCAGCGGCGCGTGGCGCTGCGGGACGGGTCGGTGGCGATCATCAATACCGACAGCCGGGTGGGCGTGAACTTCGTCGGACGCGAGCGGCGCGTCGCGCTGCGCAGGGGCGAGGCATGGTTCCAGGTCGCCAAGGACCGTGCCCATCCCTTCGTTGTCGACGCCGGCGCGGTGCATGTGCGCGCCACGGGCACGGCCTTCGCCGTGCGGCGGGAAGAGCAGGGCGCCCGGGTCGTGGTCACCGAGGGACGCGTCGTGGCCTGGCGGGATGGCGCGTCGGCGACCTTGCTAGCGATCTCGGCGGGGCAGGAGGCGTTCATCGCCGACGCCGCGCCCCTGCCGCCAACGGCCCAGCCGGTGCGAACCGACGACGTCCTGGCCTGGCGGCGCGGCGAGATCGTTCTGGGCGGCGAGACCGTCGCCAGCGCCGTCGCCGAGTTCAATCGCTACAATGAGCGCAAGATCACCCTGCGCGATCCCGAGGCGGGGCGGCGCACCATCGTCGGCTATTTCCTGATCGATCAGCCCCAACAGTTCGCTCTGGCGGTCGCGCGCATGACGGGCGGCGAGATTCGCGAAGATAAAACCGGGATCGTCATAGAACATTCACAACAAAAAGCGAGCCTTCCCTGAAGGAAAACGGGGCGCTCGCGCATCTTCTCCTCGCACATGATGCTTGGAGGGGTCCTGATGTTCCTTGGTCGCGGAAATAGTCTTATTCTATCCTCGGTTGCGGCCTCGGCGATCGCAATTCCATTGATGGCCCACGCCGAGGTTCGGCGCTTCGACGTGCCGGCGCAGGCCGCGGCGACCGGCATCCCCCAGTTCGCGCGCCAGGCCGGGCTGCAGATCCTGGTCGCCGAGCCGCTGACGCGCGGCGTTCGCACCCAGGCCGTGTCGGGCTCCATGGAAGCGCGCGTCGGTCTCGACCTGCTGCTGGCCGGCGCCGGTCTGCGCGTCGCCTCGCAGGATGGCGCCGTGATCACCCTCGATGCGGCCCAGGCGGCGCGATTTCCCGCCGCCGCCGCCGCCGCCGCGCCTGAAGACGCGGCCGCCGTCGAGGCTCTCGTCGTCACCGGCACCGCGCTCCAGAACCAGGAAGCCATCGCCACCCGCCGCAATTCGCTGACGATCGTCGACGCCCTGACCCAGGACGACACCGGCGATCTGGCCGACCAGTCGCTGGCCGAGGCCCTCAGCCGCGTTCCCGCCGTCAGCACCATGCAGGTGCTCTACGGCGAGCAGGAGAGCCAGTACGTCGCCGTGCGCGGCATAACGCCGGACCTGAACTACGTTTCGGTCGACGGCATCGGCATGATCTCCGTCGCCAACCAGGGCGCGGGCCAGCGCCGGGTGGACCTGGCCCTCATCCCCAGCCAGGCGGCCCGCAAGACCGAGATCTTCAAGACCTTCACCGCCGACCAGGACGCCGGCGCGATCGGCGGGGTGATCAACATCGTGCCCTACAGCGCCTATGGCCGGGGCAAGGACAAGTTCTACGTCGACACCTTCGTCAACTACGTCACCAACAACGACGTGCCCGGCGGCAATAGCCTGGGCGGTTACAAGGACTCACCGTGGAGCGGCGGGATCAAGGCGCTGTGGAGCCACCGCCTGGGTCCGGACGAGAAATTCGGCCTGGTGCTCAGCGGCACCTACCAGCAGCGCTCGTACGACGACGTCAAGCGCAACCCCAACGCCCGCACCTACTATACGGCGTCGGGGGCGGCCACGACGCCCGACCAGCCCAACTGGAACGGTTTCGACCCCGCGCCCCAGGCGCTGGTCGACTACGAATTCACCAGCTACATCAAGACCTACGGCGGCTCGGCGACCTTCGAGTTCAAGCCGGCGGATCGCTGGTACAGCTCGCTGATGGTCTATGACTACAAGCAGACCGAGGACCAGACCAACAACGTCTTCACCCTGCGGGCCTTCGCCAATCTCAGCAACCAGACCCAGCACACCGGCACGCTGAAGGTCCCGGACGTGCGGACGGCCTTCAATTACGACCGGTTCGAGAACGAGACCCGGGGCGCGTTGTTCAAGACCCGCTACGACATCGACGAGCGAACCAATATCGAGCTGCGGGCCGGCTACAACACCAACACCTTCTACGATCTGGAGTGGGCCAGCGCCTACCAGGCCAAACCGACGAACCTGTCGATCAACTACGACATGTCCCACCCCTCGGTGAAGTTCACGCTGGGCGGCGCGGACGGCCTGACCGACCCCAGCAAATATTCGCTGCTCACCGCCGGCGACACGCTGACCAAGGCCAAGGGCGCGGCCACCGAGGTCAAGCTCGACTTCTCGCGCAACTTCGACTCCGACGCCCTGGGCTTCGGCTACAAGGCCGGGATCGGCGCCGCCGGTTCGAAATCCGGCGCAACCTGGACCAGACCGTCTACACGCCGAGCAAGGTCGCCCTGACCGGCTATGACTACTCACCGACCGGCTACCTGCCGTGGCTCTGGAACTATCCGGTGGTGTGGATCAACTACGCCAGGTTCCGCCAGGATATCCTGCCGACCCTGGCGACCAACGCCGCCTCGTCGGCCAGGGCCTCGCTGGCCTCGGATTACCGCTATGACGAGACGATCTCGTACGGTTACGTCTCGGCGCTCTACGCTCTGTCGCGCACTCGCTTCATCGGCGGCCTGCGCCTGGACGCCGCCGACTACAAGGCCGACGTGCCGGTGTCGGTCGGCGGCGTCTTCAAGCCGGGCGCGACCCGCTACAAGGGCGACTACACGCACCTTCTCCCATCGTTGAACGCTGTCCACGACTTCAGCGACCACCTTCGCCTGAAGGCCGGCTACAGCCGCACCCTGGGCCGCCCGGCGCCCGAGGACATCGCCCAGGCCGAGACGCGCAACGACACCAGCTTCACGATCTCGCGCGGCAATCCCGACCTGAAGCCGCGCCGGGCCGACAATTTCGACCTGACGCTGGAGGCCTATTTCAACGGCGCCAAGGGAATGGCCAGCATCGGCGCCTTCGCCAAGTCGATCAAGGACGACATCTACGCGCTGAAGGAAGAACAGCTGATCGACGGCTTCCGCTACACGATCAGCACTCCGATGAACGCCAACAAGTCCAAGCTGCGTGGCGTCGAGGTCCAGTACATCAACAACGCCTTGCCGGGCCTGCCCGGGCCGCTGAAGGACAAGGTCGGCGTCGCGCTGAACGCCACGCGCACCTGGGGCGACATGGACTACATCGTCGACGGCAAGGTGCTGCACATCGATCGTCTGCTCTACCAGCGCAACTGGATGGCCAACGCGGCGGTGTTCTACAAGCTGCCGCGCGATGGCGAGGCCCGGGTCGGCTATAACTGGGGCGACGCCTACTATGACGGCATCGGCGCTAATCCCTGGCTGAACAGGGGGCCCGAGGCCCGAGGGCAGATGGACGCCACCGTGCGCTATCGGGTGGCCGGCGACTGGATCGTCAAGCTGCAGGCCAAGAACATCCTCAACGAGGATCTCTACCTGGGCTACGACGCGAACCTGAAGGAGCGTCGGGCCGAAATGAAGAAGGGCCGCTCCTTCTTCCTCAACGTCATCTATCGTCCGTGAGCGTCGACATGACCATTCAACGCAGACGCCTGATCCAGGCTGGCGGCCTCGTCCTGCTGGCCGGCGGCGCCTCCGGGCCCGTCTGGTCGCAGGGGCTGGGCGCGGATCCCTTCACCCTGGGCGTGGCCTCGGGCGACCCCGCGCCCGACGGCTTCGTCATCTGGACGCGGCTGGCCACCCGGCCGCTGGAACTGGGCGGCGGCATGCCGTCGCGCATCGTGCCGGTGGGCTGGGAAGTCGCCGAGGACGAGGGCTTTTCCCGCATCGTCGCGTCCGGCAAGGCGCCGGCGCGACCGGAACTGGGCCATTCGGTCCATGTCGAGGTCGAGGGCCTGAAACCCGGCGCGCGGTACTGGTATCGCTTCTCGGCCGCCGGCGAGACCAGCCGGGTCGGCACGGCGCGGACGACCCCCGTCGCCGGCGCCCGCCTCGACCGCCTGCGCATCGGCGTGGCCGGCTGTCAGCACTATGAGGCGGGGCTGTATACGGCCTATAGGCGCCTGAGCCAGGAGCCGGACCTCGACGTCATCTTTCACTATGGCGACTACATCTACGAGGGCGCGGGCGGCAAGGGCTGTCCGGTTAGCAAGGACGCGGCCGACAAGGGCCGTGTCTGCTTCCGCGAGCATGCCGGCGGCGAGCTCTATTCGCTGGACGACTACCGCCGTCGCTACGCCCAGTACAAGACCGACCCGGACCTGCAGGCCGCCCACGCGGCGGCGGCCTTCCTGTCCTCCTATGACGACCACGAGGTCGACAACAACTGGGCCGGCGACGAGGACCAGGACGCCACACCACGCGAGATCTTCCGCCTGCGGCGGGCCGCGGCCATGCAGGCCTGGTACGAGAACATGCCGGTGCGCCGGTCGTCGTTCCCGGTCGCCGGCGCCGTGCGCATGCACCGGCGGATCGACTATGGCGACCTGCTGCGCGTCCAGGTGCTCGACACGCGCCAGTTCCGCAGCGGCCAGATCTGCGGCGCCAAGGCGCTGGATCGCTGCCTGCCGCTGGACTCGACCCCGCGCCCGACCATTCTGGGCGAGGCTCAGGCGGCCTGGCTGGAGCAGGGATTGAGCGGCGACCTGCGCTGGAACCTGCTAGCCCAGCAGGTGATGGTGATGCCGTTCCTCTATCCCGCCACGCGCGGCGCGGGGCGCGCCAATCTCGACAGCTGGAGCGGCTATGCCGCCAGCCGCGAGCGTCTGGTCGCGGCGATCCAGGCCCGGAAGCTGACCAATGTCGTAATCTCCACGGGCGACGTGCACCAGCACCATGCCGGCGTCCTGCCGTCGCGCGAAGGCGCGTGGGACAGCCCGGCGGTCGCGACGGAGTTCGTCTCGACCTCGATCAGTTCGGGTGGCGATGGCGTGGCGATCTCGGACGAGTGGAAGGGCGTGCCGGCCGACAATCCGCACTGCAAGCTGTTCGACGCCCGGCGCGGCTACCAGCTCTTCGACATCGGCCGCGACGTCTGGCGCACGGACGTCAAGGTCGTTGATCGCGTGACTACGCCCGGCGGGGCGCTGTCCACCGTCGCGCGGTTCGCCGTCGAGCGGACAAGGCCAGGCCTGCAAACCCTTTAGCCGCCAGCGTAGCGGCGTCTCCTGGCGAGGACGAAGATCACCCGCGCTCTCGGAAAACGAGCCGCACGGCGCGGGTGCGCTTTGACCTTCGTCATGGCGTCGGTGAGTGTCAGGATCAGGCTCGACCATCCGGCAAGTCGACACCCTCCGGAGGGGCTGGGCCAGGAGGCCTTCAATGCGCGCTGTCTATCGCCATATCGAGCGCCACCGCGTGTCGCGGATCGGCTGGCTGCGCGCCGCCGTGCTCGGCGCCAACGACGGCTTGGTTTCCACGGCGAGCCTGATCGTCGGCGTGGCCTCGGCCGCGAAGTCTCCGGGCGAGGTGGTCGTCGCGGGCGTCGCCGCTGTCGTGGCCGGCGCGATGTCGATGGCCGCCGGCGAGTATGTGTCGGTGAGCTCGCAGGCCGATACGGAAAAGGCGGAGCTGGCGCGTGAGGTCGCCGAACTCCGTGATCTTCCCGAAGCCGAGCATGAGGAACTGGCCCAGATCTATGTCAGCCGGGGCGTCGAGCCGGAGACCGCGCGCCTGGTCGCGACGCAGCTGATGGCCAAGGACGCGCTCGCGGCGCATGCCCGGGACGAGCTGGGTCTTTCGGAGCTGACCGGCGCCCGGCCGGTCCAGGCGGCGTTCTCGTCCGCCGCCAGTTTCGCCGCCGGGGCCGCGCTGCCCCTGGTGGTCGCGGTGATGGCGCCCCGCGAGATGCTGAGCGGGGCGGTGACGGCCGCCTCGCTCTGTGGCCTGGCGATCCTCGGCTATGTCGGCGCCAAGGCCGGCGATGCGTCGCCTTGGCGGGGCGTCGTCCGTGTCACGCTCTGGGGGGCGGTGGCGATGGCCGTGACGGCCGTCATCGGCCGCTTCGTGGGGGCGGCGATCTGATCGCCACCCCCAACGCTACCTAGCGCAGCTTGGCCTGGGCCTGGCTGAGAAGGGCCGACGCCTGGGCCTTGCGGCCCTTGTCGGCGATTTCCCGACCCGGACGCGGCGGCGCGGCCAGCGCCTTCTGAAGCGCCTTGCTGGCGCCGGCGTAATCATTCTGGCGCATCAGGAAATCGCCGTAGAAGAAGTTGGCGTCCACGCCGTTGGGATTGGCCGCGAGGGCCTTCTGCAGATAACCCCGCGCCTTGCCGGGATCGCCGAAGCCGATCGGGAAGCCCGGCACCTGGGCGTAGAGCGAGCCCAGGCTGGTGTAGACGGAGCCGTCTCCCAGCGCGTTGGGATTGATCTTCTCGGCGCGTTCCAGCAGCGACCTCAACTCCTTGGCCAGGGCCAGGCCGCCGAGACCGCCCTTGGCGCCGGCCTGCGTGGCCTTGGCGATGGCTTCCCAGACGAGGGGCTCGGCGCGGCCGGGATTTGCCTGGCCAAGGCGTCGGCTTCGGCGGCCACCTGCGCGGCCGCCGCGCCCTGAGCGGCCTTGTCGGGGATCTCATAGTTCGCGTGGGCCCAGGCGCGGGCGAGGCTGTCCAGGCGGGGATCGAGCGCATCGGCCCGGGCGGCTCCGGCCGCCAGCGAAAGGGCCAGGCCGAGGGCGACGAGAGATTTCTGAAATCATGATGATGTCCTGGGTGATCAGCGCGCGAACAGCCGCGCGGCCTTGCGGTCGTTGGCGGAGAGGGCGCGGTCGACGAGACCGGGCAGCAGGGCGTTCAGGCGAACGAAGAAGGCTTCGGGGAAGCCGAGATACACGTCGCGGCGTCGCGCCCGGATGGCCGAGACGATCCGTCTGGCCGTGGCTTCGGGCCGGTCGATCTGCATCTGGGTGAGCTTGGCGAACTCCAGCACCCGATCCGACACCATCGCCGTCCGCACCGCGCGGGGCGCGATGTAGGTCACATCCACGCCCGTCCCGGCCACCTCGCGCCGAAGAGCCTGGCTGAACCCGCGCAGGCCGGCCTTGGCGCTGGAATAGGTGGCGAAATGGGCGAAGTTGATCGAGCCGAAGATCGAGCCGATGTTGACGATCTGTCCCGCCCCGCGCGCCTTCATGCCGGGCAGTACGGCCTGGGTCAGTCGGACCGGCGCGACCAGGTTGACCATGTAGCCGGCCACCAGGCTCTGGGAATCCTCCGTCTCGACCGGGCCGAAATGCTGGACGCCGGCGAGGTTCACGAGGATGTCCCAACGCCGCTGGGCAACGTCCCTGGCCGCCGCTTCGATGCCGGCGGGCGTCGAAAGGTCATGGGGCAGAAAGTCCACGTCGGCGTCCGGGCGGTTCCGGCCGAGCGCCGTGACACGGGCGCCTTCGTCGACCAGTTGCCGGGCCACCAAGGCGCCGAGTCCGCCCGAGGCCCCGGTGACGAGAACGGTCTTGTTCTTAAGCATGGGCCGTTTCCCGGACGTGCGGGATCGAGCGGAACACCGCGGCGAAGCGCTGGAAGATGGCCTTGGCGACCTCGATGATCGCGGCTTGATCGGCGGGATCGTCGACCTGGTTCATCAGCGTCTCGAAGAAGGTCAGGTGCTCGATGTCCAGCGCTCCATGGGAGGTGAGGTAGCTGAAGCACTCCGGACCAAGGCCAAGGTTCTTGGCGACCGCCTCGGCCCCCTGTGTCGCCAGGCGCACGCTGGTGCCTTCGAGCACGAAGACCATGCCGAAGAAGCCCATCGGGTTGGCGTTGCGGACATAGTCGTAGGCGTAGTCGGTCATCGCCAGCGTCGCCGGGCGTGGCGCGCCGGCGCGAACGGCTTCCGGATCGCCGCCGCAGTTCTTGATGTCGCTGAGGATCCAGTGTTCGTGACCGGTCTCCTCGACGATGTACTCGTCCAGGGCCTCCACGAAGCGTCGGTGAGCCTCGTCCATGCCGGCGCGGGCCTCGCCCATCAGCGGCACGGTGTGCTTCACGTGATGATAGGCCTCGGTCAGGTAGGCGATGTAGGTCTCGCGCGAGATGCGGCCCGTCAGGCCGTCCTGAATCTGCGGCGTCGAGGCGAGCTCCATCTGTCCGTCGACCGTTTCGGCCACGAGGCGTTGATAGAAATTCACGCGAGATCTCCTGTCGTGGAAGCTTCCATGAAGTCCCGGTAGCGGGCGCCGAGCACCGCGCGTCGAGGACGTCCGTTGTTGGTCAGTTCGCCGGCGGCGGGGTCGAAGGCGTCGCGCGCGAGCCAGCGGCCGATCCGGGCGTAGGGCGGAAGGTTGGCGTTGGCGCGGGCGACGGCGCCCGCGATCGCCGCTTCGTCCATGCCTGGGATGAGGGGCACGATCAGCGCCGAGAGCTCGGCCTGGGCCTCGCCCAGCACCACGGCCTGGCGGATCTCGGGCTGGGCGGTCAGCTCGCTCTCGACCCATTCGGGCGCGACGTTGCGGCCGTGGCTGGTGATGATCGTGTTCAGGCGTCGGCCGGAAATGCGCAGGAAGCCGTCTTCGTCGATCTCGCCGAGATCGCCCGTGAAGACCGGGCCGTCGTGCGTCTGGCCGCCCGCATAGCCGAGGAAGCCGGAGTTCTCGACGACGATCTCGCCCTCGCGGATGGCGACGCCCAGGTGCGGAAGCGGGCGTCCGACCGTTCCCGCCTTGCGCGCCGACGGCGTGTTGAGCGCGACGACGGAGGCGCATTCGCTGAGGCCGTAGCCCTCGTGGACCGGCAGGCCCAGCTCATCGGCCTGGGCCAGCAACGAGGGCGCGACCTTGGCGCCGCCGACGGCGACCAGGGTCAGGTCGGGCAGGCGTACGCCGGTGAAGGTCATGACCATCATCAAGGCGCGCAGCAGTTCGGGCACGAGGATCAGGCTGTTGGCCCGCTGCTCGGCGATCGCGCCGGCCAGCTTGGGCAGGTCCGGACGGAAGGGGTCGGCCAGGCCCAGTTGGTCGGGCGGCAATATGTGATAGCGGCCGCCAGCCAGCAGGGTGGTGTAGAGGCCGGCCACGTTCTCCAGCAGGATCGACAGCGGCAGCAGAGGCAGGTGCAGGCCGGCATAGTTCGCGCCGATGGCCTTAACCAGAGAGCTCGCGACCGCCTCCATGTGCTGGCGCGACAGACAGACGCCCTTCGGCTGGCCCGTGGAACCAGATGTGTAGGTGATCTTGGCGGTTCCGGCGGGCAGTCGCCGGTCCGGCAGGGACAGCGGCGTCACCCGCAGCGGCGCGCCGGCGATGCGCAGATCGCAATTGGCGGCGTCGGAGAGTTCGATCATCAGGCTGGCGCCCGCGTCGGCCATGGCGTGCTGGCGCTGGGCGTCGGTGAAGAAGCCGGGGAGAGGAAGGCTAGCCCAGCCCAGGCGGGTCAGGGCGAGATCCAGGATGACCCAGGCCGGCCCGTTGGGCAGGCGCACGGCGATCGGTGAGCCTGGTCTGACGAGCGGGGCCCAAAGGAAGAGGTCCCGCGCCGCCGCCGCGATGGCGGTTTCGAGCGCGCAATAGGTGAAGCTGCTGGTCTGGTCGCTGAGCGCGATGGCGCCGTCATCGAGACGCGCGCGCTGAGCGATGGCGGCGAGGACGAGGCTCATGGGCGATCTCCCAGGTGGGGATGCAAACGGGAGCAGGCGCCTTGGATCGGCGGCGGCTGGGTCATCAGCAGCTCAGACAGGGGTTCGAGGGTGGGGGCGATGGCGCCGGCCAGCACCTCGGGGTCACGTTCGTAGTAGCCGCCCCAGTCCTTCACCTCCGGGCCCAGTCGCGCCGGATCGGCCGGCGTCAGCCGCCGGGTTGGAAAGCCGACGCGATTGAAGGTCCGGCGCAGCTGCCGCGTCGCGGTGGCCACGGCGTGCTTGCAGCCCAGATGATGCAGATGGCGCGCCAGGGCCATGAAGAGAAACAGGGACGCGCCCGCGCTCTGGGACGCCAGGCTGCCGATCTCGGCCACTTCGCCGCGACGGACGGCCTCGCCGGTCGCCGTGCGAAGCGCAGTCTCGATCGGCTCATCCAGATAGCGTTCGAGGAACAACGGCGCCTCGTTCGCGAGGCGAAAGCCGACGGCGGCGTGAATCTGGCCCGCGGCGTCCTGCACGCTCATCAGGGTCGGATAGTGGGACCGGATCCGGCTCCCGAACGCCTCGGCGTAGGTCGCCTCGATATAGGCTTCCACCCTTAGACGCTCGGGGCGGAAATGGTTGTGGATCGAGATGATCCGCGGCTCGACGGAGGTGAACCGGCGCACGCGGTCGGCGTCGAAGCACAGGCTGCCGACGCGGGCTCCGTCGTTCATCATCATCACTTCCAGCAAGGGGATCTCCTGTCCGGCGCATGAACGAGCGCTTTCGACCGGCAAGGACGACACCCCCCGACGGGCGCCTCAATGCTTTCGGCGGTTGCGCGGCGTCGGCGCTTCGGAAAGATTGTCGCAGGCGCGGATTCTGGCGCCGGCCCTTCGAGGAGCGCGACCGCGCCTTGGACGACACAGACGTCCATCCCCTGCTTTCCGCCTACATGGAGCGGCGCGAGGATCTGTTGCGGTATTTCCGCGTGCGTCTGCGGTCGGACGAGGCGGCCGAGGATCTGGTGCAGGACATCTATCTGAAGATCGTGGATCGGCGCGCCGAGGCTATCGACAATCCCGCAGCCTATCTCTACCGCCTGGGTACGAACCTGATGCTGGACCGGATCAAGGTCCGGCGAAGGGCCCAGGCGCGCGACGCCCAATGGCACGGAGCGCATGTGTCGGACATCGGCGGCGACCAGGTCGTTGACGAGGTTCCCGCGGACGAGGCCACCGCCGCCAAGCAGCAACTTTCCCGGGTCCTGGAGGCGGTCGAGGCGATGCCGCCGGCCGCGCGGGAGGCGTTCCGCCTGCACAAGCTGGAAGGGTTGACCCATGCCGAGACCGCGGCGGCGATGGGGGTGTCGCGGTCCAGCGTCGAGAAATACATGATGGCCAGTCTCAAGCTGATCGTCGCTAAGGTCGGGCGGTGGCCATGAGAGGGGCGCGCGACATTCTTTTGAGGCGCCCGCCGCTTTGTGGCGTCTTTGGGGCGAACGGAAAGGCGAACGGCCTTCCAGGATACGGCGAAGTCGAATGAACGGTCAGGATCCGGAGACGAAGGAGGCGCTGCGCGACGAAGCCGTCGCATGGCTGCTCCGTGTCCAGTCCGACACGGCGACGGCCGAGGACTGGATGGCGCTGACCGACTGGCTCGAGGGCTCCGAAGCGCGGCTCGCCGCCTTCGAGGACGCCGAACTGATCATGGCCGATGTCGATCTCAGGAAGGCCGAGATCGCGGCGGGGCTCACGCCTCCGGGGCCGAACGTCATCGCGTTTCCAGAACGGACGGCGCGACCGGCGCGACCGGCGCGGCGCGCCTGGATCGGCGGCGCGATCGCCGCCTCGCTGGCGGTCCTGGTTGGCGGCCCGGCGCTCTGGAAATCCGCGCGGGGCGAGCAGGTCACCTACGAGACCAGGCCGGGCGAGATGCGTCGCATCGACCTTTCGGACGGCACCCGGATCACGCTGGACGGCGGTTCCCGGCTCAGCGTTCGGCTGGGGTGGCGAACCCGCCGAGTCGAAATGGGCTTGGCGCAGGCCAGCTTCGATGTCGCCAAGGATCCTTCCCGGCCGTTCGTGATTGGGGTGGGCGACCAGCGCGTGCGGGTGGTCGGCACCGAATTCAATATCCGCCACGATGTCGGCGGCGTCCGGGTCACCGTGCGCCGAGGCGTCGTCGAGGTCGCCCAGCGAGACGGACGGGGAGGGCCGCCGAGCCGCCTCACCGTGGGTCAGGAACTGCGTCACGATCAGGGCGCGGCGCGATCGGAGGTGCGGCGCGTGGAGCCTGATGGCGCGTTCGCCTGGACCCAGGGGCAGTTGGTCGCCGACAACGAGACGCTGGGCGATATCGTCGCCGACCTCAATCGTCGTTTCGCGACGCCGGTGCGTATTTCGCCAGGGGCTGCGACCCGGCGCTTCTCCGGCGTGATCGCCCTGGACGACCAGGAGACCGCGGTCCGCGCGCTCGCCGCCTATGCGGGTTTGAGCATCGATCGCGCGAACGGGGAAATCGTCCTAAGGTGACGTCCTGACGGTCTTGGAGGGGCGTGATTTTGCATAACCGCGCGTGGCGCCGCCTATGGATGGCGTCGGCGATCGGCCTGGCCGTCGCGCCGCCGCTATGCGCTCACGCGGGCGAAAAGGTGGTCTTCTCTGCGCCCGCGGGCCCCTTCAAGGCGGCGGCCACGGCGTTCGCCTTGCAAGCGCGTGTTTCGATCGATCTGAGCATGGCCGAGGGATGCCGGCCGTCGCCGGGCTTTTCGGGACGCGCGTCTCCCGACACGGCGCTGAGAGCGTTGTTGCGTGGCACCGGATGCGATGCTCGCCAGATCGCGCCGAGGGTCTATAGGGTCACGCTCTCGCCGCCGCCGCCGACGGCGACGCGGTCGCCCCTCGCATCGGTGGTCCAGGCGTCGGCCGAGACGCCGCCGCCGCTGTCCGAACTGGTGATCGTCGCCACCCGTCGACTGGCGGTCGCCGACCGTCTGGCCTATTCGGTCAGCGTCCTCGACGCGCGCGCCGCGGCGGCGCGGGGCGTGCGCGACGCCACCGATCTGGCGCTGACCGTTCCCTCCATGACGGTGACCAACCTGGGACCCGGACGGGACAAGGTCATCCTGCGAGGCCTTTCGGACGGACCCCTGACCGGCCAGACCCAGTCGATGGTCGGCATCTATCTCGACGATGTGCGGCTGACCTACAACGCGCCCGACCCCGATCTGCTGCTGGTCGATATCGGGCAGGTCGAGGTGCTTCGCGGCCCCCAGGGCGCTCTCTACGGCGCCGGCTCGCTGGGGGGCGTCCTGCATCTGACGACGCACCGTCCGGATCCCGAGGCCTTCGACGCCTGGGCCTCCGTCTCGGCTTCGACCACCCACGGCGGTGAGGCCGGAGGACTGGCGTCGGCGATGATCAACATGCCGCTGCTGCATGGCCGGGCCGCGGTTCGGCTGGTCGGCTATGCCGAGCGCCAGGGCGGCTATATCGACGATCTCGGCCAAGGGCGGACGGATGTGAACGTCACGCGCCGCACGGGCGTCCGCCTGACCGCTCGGACGATGCTCGGCGCCGACTGGACCGCCGAGGCCGGCCTGGCCGCCCAGGCGATCGATTCCGAAGACACGCAGTACGCCGATCGCGGGGTCGGGACCTATGGGCGTCGCAATCGGATCGCCGAGCCGCACGACAATGACTTTGTCGAGGTTCATGTCGGCGCCCAGGGCCTTCTTTTCGGACAGGACGCGAAGTTCACCCTGGCCGCCGTGCGGCACGATCTCTCCAGCCGCTACGACGCCAGCGCAGCGCCGCCCGTCGCGGCTACGCCAGGCGCGGCGATGGCCTTCGATGACGACAACCATGTCGGCGCGGTCGTGGCCGAGGCGTCGCTGGCGTCACGGCCGGCGGGGCGGATTCAATGGCAGGTCGGCGCCTTCCTCGCCCGCACCCGACAGGGGCGCGATGGCCTGATCTTCCTGGCCGATCGGCCGGCCGCGCCCTTGGTCCGTGAACAGCGCCGCGACGTGCTGGGCGAGGGCGCGCTCTTCGGCGAGGCGATCGGCGATCTCGGCGGCGGCTGGAGTCTCACGTTGGGCGGGCGACTGTTCGCGACGCGGTCGGAGGCGTCCAGCCGCGCGACGGCGACGGGCGCCGAGGCCGTGTTCCGCGACGCCCAGAACTACCTCGGCTTCGCGCCGAAGGTGGTGATGTCGTTCGCGCCAAGCGCCGCGACGCTGATCTATGTCCAGGCGGCCGAAGGCTATCGCTCGGGCGGCTTCAACACGGCCGTGATCCCGACCCAGACCTTCGACACCGCCGGCGGCGAGCCGCAGCGCCGCTATGACGGCGATGAGCTGTGGAGCTATGAGGCCGGGGCGAAGGGCGTGTGGCTGGACGGCCGTTTGCGCCTGCGGGCGGCCGCGTTCCTGGCGTCTTGGAAGAACATCCAGAGCGATCAGCTCTTGCCCTCGGGGCTGCCGTACACGGCGAACCTGGGCGACGGCCGCAACGTCGGGCTGGAGTTCGAAGGGAGCTATGTCCACGAAGGGCTGCGGCTGGACGCCAGCTTCCTGCTGAACCATCCGGAGCTGGAGTCCGTCAACGCCGCCTTTCCCGGGCGCAAGGACCTCGGCCTGGCGGGCGTGCCGCGAGGCTCGGCTTCGCTCGGGGCGAACTACGAGCGACCGGTGGGCGAGGGGTGGCGTGCGAGCCTTGACGTCCGGGCGGCCTATATCGGCCGTTCGCGCCTGAGCTTCGACGGCGCGACCGCGCCGTCCATGGGGAACTACGCCACGACCCGCGTCGCCGCGCGACTTCGATCGGAACGCTTGAGCCTGGGCCTGGCGGTCGACAATCTCTTCGATGGCGCGGGCGATACGTTCGCCTACGGCAATCCGTTCACCGTGAAGCTGTCGCGGCAGAGCACGCCGCAAAGGCCAAGGACGATCTCTCTCGAGATCCGCGCGCAATACTGACGATCGACGGTGTCGCGATCAGGTCTTGCTCGTCCCGCGGTAGACGTCGCAAAGCGTCTCCAGCACACGCACCGCGGCCGGGTCGTCCAGCCGGTAGAAGATGGTCTGGGCCTCGCGTCGCGTGGCCACCAGCCCCTCGGCGCGCATCTTGGCCAAATGCTGCGAGGTCGCCGACTGGGCCAGCCCGACATGAGCCGCAAGATCGCCGACGGAGGCCTCGCCATCGATCAGGCGACACAGGATCAGCAGGCGTTGCTCGCTGGCCAGGAGCTTCAGAAGCCTGGCCGCGGAATGGGCGCTGGCGGCCAGATCCTGGATATCGTCGGCCGGCGCCGAGAGGGCTAAGTTATTCATCTGCCTAATGTAGAAGGTACGCATAAAGGTTCAAGGCGACCTGGCTTGAGGTCGCGATCGCCATCCTGGGTCAAGGTTTCGAGGCTTGCGCGCGTCCGGGACGCTCGTCGTCGCGCAGGACGATGTAGATCGCCGGGATGACCAGCACGGTCAGCACCGTCGATGAGGCCAGGCCAAACAGCAGCGAGATCGCCAGGCCCTGGAAGATCGGGTCGAACAGGATCACCGCCGCGCCGATCATGGCCGCCAGGGCGGTCAGGACGATCGGCTTGAAGCGGATCGCCCCGGCCTCCAGCAGCACTTCGCGCAGAGGCCGGCCGCCCGTCTGGCTGTGGCGGATGAAGTCCACCAGCAGGATCGAGTTGCGCACGATGATCCCGGCCAGGGCGATGAAGCCGATCATCGAGGTGGCGGTGAAGGGCGCCTTGAACAGGATGTGGCCGATGACGATCCCGACCAGGGTCAGGGGGATCGGCGTCAGGATCACCAGGGGGAGGCGGAAGCTTTTGAACTGGGCGACGACCAGCACATAGATGCCCAGGATCGCCACCCCGAAGGCCGCGCCCATGTCGCGGAAGGTCACCCAGGTGATCTCCCATTCGCCGTCCCACAGCACGGTGGGCTTGCGCTCGTCGGTCGGCTGGCCGTTCATGCGGATGTCGGGCCTCTGCAGGGCGCCCCAGTCAGCGGTCCTGATGGCCTTGTCGACAGCCATCATGCCGTAGATCGGCGCTTCATAGGCGCCGGCCAGCTCGGCCATCACCATGTCGACGTCGCGGCCGTCGCGGCGGAAGATGTGGGTCGATCCGGGCTCCTGGGAAGCGGTGACCACCTCGCCCAGTTCGACGAGGCGGCCACTCTGGCTCTGGGCCACGGGCAGGGCCGCCAGGCCTTCGCCCCAGCTGCGCGCCGATTGCGGCAGGCGCACCGAAATCTCCAGAGGGTCGCGGCCCTCGCCACGATGGGCGTAGCCGACGACCTGACCGCCGAAGGCCGCGCCGATCGAGTCCAGCACCTGCCGGTCATCGACCTTCAGGGCTTCGAGCCGATCGCGATCGGGGACCAGCCGCAGGCCGGGGCGGGCTTGGCCGTAGCTGTCGTCGATGTCGACAATATAGGGCACGGATCTGAAGATGGCCTTGACCCGCTCGGCCACGGCGCGGCGCGTCTGGGCGTCGGGTCCATAGATTTCGGCCAGCAAGGTGGCCATCACCGGCGGTCCGGGCGGGGCCTCCACGACCTTGATCGACGCGTTGGCGGGCAGGGCGACCTTGGCCAGTCGCTCGCGCAGGTCCAGGGCGATAACGTGGCTTGAGCGCTTGCGCTCGCCCTTTTCGGCCAGGGCGACCGACAGATCGCCCTGGTCGGGGCGGTTACGCAGATAGTAGTGGCGCACCAGGCCATTGAAATTGAACGGCGAAGCGGTTCCGGCATAGGCGTCGATCGCCGTGACCTCGGGTAGGGTGCGGGTGATCGCGGCCGCATCGGACAGCGCCCGGCCGGTCGCCTCCAGCGAGGTCCCTTCCGGCATGTCCAGCACCACCTGCAGCTCGGACTTGTTGTCGAACGGCAGCAGTTTCACCGTCACGGTCTTGGTGGCGAACATGGCGCAGGCCAGCAGCGTGGCCAGGCCCACACCGATCAGGAAGGTCCAGGCGCTCCCGCGGGTGGCGATCACCCGGCTGGCGACCTGGCGATAGAGCGCGCCCAGCTTGCCTTCGCCATCGTGGTCGTGACCGCCGGCCGCCAGGGTCTTGCGGGCGAACCGCACCATCAGCCAGGGCGCGATGACGACCGCCACGAAGAACGAGAACACCATGGCCGCCGAGGCGTTGACCGGGATCGGGGCCATGTAGGGGCCCATCAAACCCGAGACGAACAGCATCGGCAGCAGGGCCGAGACCACGGTCAGGGTGGCCACTACCGTGGGGTTGCCGACCTCGGCCACGGCGTCGACCGCCGCGTCGATCCGACTGCGGCCGTCGTTCATGGCCCAATGGCGGGCGATGTTCTCGATCATCACGATAGCGTCGTCGACCAGGATGCCGATCGAGAAGATCAGAGCGAACAGGCTGACCCGATTGATCGTGTAGCCCATCAGATTGGAGGCGAAGAGGGTCAGCAGGATGGTGGTGGGGATGACCACGGCGGTCACCGCCGCCTCGCGCCAGCCGATCGCCAGGCCGATCAGCACCACGATGGACAGGGTCGCCAGGCCCAGGTGGAAGAGCAGCTCATTGGCCTTTTCGTTGGCCGTGGCCCCGTAGTCGCGGGTGACGGCCACGTCCAGGCTGTCGGGCAGCAGTGAGCCCTTGAGCGCCTCGACGCGGGCGAGCACGGCCTGGGAGACGACCACGGCGTTGGCGCCCTTGCGCTTGGCGATCGCCAGGCTGACGGCGGGGGCCTGGCTCCAGGCGCCGTCGACGCGGGCGTAGCGCCAGACGCGGGCCTGATCCTCGCGAGGCCCCTGAATGACGTCGGCGACGTCGCGAACATAGACCGCCTGGCCGCTCGCCGAAGGCAGGGCCAGCAGGCCGATATCGATGGCGCTGGTCAGGCTGCGGCCGGCCGTGACGTCGATCGCCTGGCCGCCGCCGCGCACCTGGCCGGCGGGAAAGGCGCGATTGGCCTGGCGCACGGTGTCCATCAGCGCGCCCAGCGACACGCCGTGCTGCGCCAGACGCGTGGGATCAGGCGCGATGCGGATCTCCTCCGGGCGGCCGCCCACGATGAAGGTCAGGCCGACATCATCGACCTTGGCGACTTCGGTGCGCAGCTTGCCCGCCAGCTCATAGAGCGCCTGATCGGTCCACTGGCCGGCGGCGCCGGGCTTGGGCGACAGGGTCAGGACCAGGCTCGGGACGTCATTGATGCCGCGGGTCTGGATTAGCGGCTCGGCGATGCCGGCGGGGATGCGATCATAGTTGGCCCGGATCTTCTCGTGGATGCGCACGGCCGCGGCGTCTGGGTCGACCCCGACCTTGAAGCGGGCGGTGACCATCACCTGGTTGTCGTCGGCGAAGGTGTAGACGTGCTCGACCTCGGCGACGCTCTTGACGATGGTCTCCAGCGGCTTGCCGACCAGTTCGATGGCGTCGGGCGCGCGCAGGCCGGGGGCCGCGACCATGATGTCGACCATCGGCACGCTGATCTGCGGTTCCTCCTCGCGGGGGATCGAGACGAGCGCCAAGAGGCCCACGGCGATCGCCGCCAGCAGGATCAGGGGCGTCAGGGGCGACTTGATCGACGCCTTGGTCAGGCGTCCGGAAAGGCCCAGGTTCATCGGGCTGTCTCCGCCGGCGTGAGGACGTCGCCCAGGCGCAGGCCCGACAGGACCTCGACGGTGTCGGGCGCGCCGCTCGCGCGGGTCTGGATGGGCGATTCCGAGATCGCCCCATTGGCGCCGACCAGTCGCGCATAGTCGACGCCAAACCGCGTGACGACATAGCGTCTTGGAATGACGATCGCCTGGCGCTCCCCGATCTTGATGGCGGCGCGCACGCGACGGCCGATCAGGTCGCCGGGCAGGTTGGGGGCGGTGACGTCGGCGGTGACCTGTCCGCCGCTGATCGCCGGATAGATCTGGGTGATGGTCCCGCCCGTGGCGACGCCACGAAGGTCCTCGGCCGCCAGATCGACGCGATCGCCGACCTTGAGCGCGCGCGCCTGGCCTTCGGGCAGTTCGATGCGCACGACGAGCGGACCGGCGGTGATCTTGGCGACCGATTGACCGGGCATGACCACCGAACCGACCGGTACGTCCGCGACCAGGACCCGGCCGGCGGCCGGAGCCAGGATCGCGCCCTGGGCGCCCAGTTCGGCGCTGGCGCCGCGCTGGGCGCGGGCCGCCGTCAGATTGGCGTTGGCGGCCTTGGCCTGGGCCTCGACCTGGTCCAGGCGGGCCTGGGCGTAGACGCCGTGCGAGAAGAGATCGCGCGTGCGGGCCAGATCGGCTTGGGCGCGCGCCGCCTCGGCGGCGGCGGCGGCGACCTGGGCGTCGAACGCCCCGGTCTGCAGGGCTAGCCGGTCATCCTTGATCCGGCCGATCACTTGGCCCTGGCGGACGACGTCGCCCTCCTTGACGCTCAAGGCCACCAAGGTTCCGGAGATCCGCGCCCGGGCCTCGGCCATGTCCCGCGTCGTCAGGGTCCCCGGCACGGGTTTGAGGTCCGCCACGGCCTGGGCGCGGATCGTCAGACGGCCGGCGGCGGGCGCCGTCCTGATCGTCGGCGTCGCCGCCTCCTTGGGCTCGCCACAGGCGCTGAGCAGCAAGGCCGCTCCCAAGGCGCTGATCAGATATGGCCGCGCCGTCATGGCGTCCCCTCCAGCTTTTCTTGTGATGGTCGACTAGTGTCCCGATTCCGAAGTTCGCAAGCGTTCGTGGCAAGCTCCGACGAACTTCGGAATCGATAGGGACACTAGTAAGTTTATGTTTCTAGTGTGCTTTTTTGGTTTTGAAGTTCGCTCGGAGCCTGATCCAAGTGCGGGCGAACTTCAAATCCAGCACACTAGCGGACGGTCGGCAGGCCCGCGGCCTTCCAGGCCATGATCCCGCCGGTCAGGTGGGTGTCGAGCGCCTGGCCGACCTTCTGGCAGTGGCCCACGGCGGTCGCCGAGCGCTTGCCAGAGCCGCAGCTGAACACCACGGCCTTGTCGCCGGCGTCGGGCAGGGCCTTGGGGTCGAAGCTGGAGAGCGGGACATTAACCGCGCCGGGAATGCGCTCGGCGGCGAACTCGGCGGGCTCGCGCACATCGACCAGCAGAATCTTCTCGGCGTCGAGGGCGGCCTTCACCTGGTGAGCGGTGAGGTCCTTGGTCTTGGGCGATCCGAACATCAATGGGTCTCCTTGGAGGGGGCGGTCTCGGGGACCGCGCAGAACAGACGCGACAGGGTCTCGACCAGGGCGCGGGCCTGACCGCTGCGAAGATCGTAGAAGACGGTCTGGCCCTCGCGCCGGGCCGAGACGACGCCGTCGCGGCGCAGCAGCCCCAGATGTTGCGAGGTCAGGGTTTCGCGAACCCCCAGGGCCTGGGCGAGCGCGCCCACCGACTGCTCGCCGTTGACGAGCGCGCAGACGATCATCAGCCGATGCGGATTGGCCAGCGCCTTGAGCAGGGCGCAGGCGTCGTCCGCGGAGGCCTTGAGGGCGTGAGGCTCAAAATTCATAGTTGCGTATATGCGACTTTGCGAATATTAAGTCAAGCATCGATAGGGTGACGGTATCCCGGTGGTTCGGGCTCAAACCTGATCCAGATCAACATGAGCCGGTGGAGTGAGCCCAATCTCGGCTACGAACCACGGCGTCGGAGGAACGAGATCATGGCCAAGCCCCGCATCGTCATTCTGGGCGCTGGACTAGGCGGCGCGATCGCCGCCTTCGAGATCAAGCAGGCTGTCGGCGACAAGGCCCAGGTCGAGGTCGTGTCGCAGGGCGACACCTTCCACTTTGTGCCATCGAACCCCTGGGTCGCCGTCCATTGGCGCAAGCGCGAGGCCATCGAGGTCAAGCTGCCGCCAGTGTTCCAGAAGAGGGGCATTGGCTTTCGGGGCGTTGGGGCGGCCAAGGTCATGCCCGATCGTAACCAGCTTGAACTGACCGACGGCGTGCTGCTCGACTACGACTACCTGGTGATCGCCACGGGGCCGGAGTTGGCCTTCGACGAAATTCCGGGGCTTGGCCCGCACGGTGGCTTCACCCAGTCGGTGTGTCATGTCGACCATGCCGAGGCCGCCGCCTCCGCCTTCGACCGCTTTGTCGAAAACCCCGGGCCGATCATCGTCGGTGCGGTCCAGGGCGCCTCATGCTTTGGGCCGGCCTATGAGTTCGCCATGATCCTCGACACCGAGCTCAAGCGTCGCAAGATCCGCGACAAGGTTCCCATGACCTTCGTCACCTCCGAGCCCTATGTCGGCCATCTGGGCCTGGACGGGGTCGGCGACACCAAGGGTCTGCTGGAAAGCGAAATGCGCCAGCGGCACATCAAGTGGATCACCAACGCCAAGGTCGCTTCGGTCGAGGCGGGCGTGATGCATGTGGAGGAGATCGGCGAGGACGGCGCGGTCAAGGCGACCCACGATCTGCCGTTCGCCTATTCGATGATGCTGCCGGCGTTCCGGGGCGTGGCGGCCGTCCATGGGGTCGACGGCCTGACCAATCCGCGCGGCTTCATCCTGGTCGACAAGCACCAGCGCAACCCGACCTATCAGAACGTCATGGCCCTGGGCGTCTGCGTGGCCATCGCCCCGACCGGCAAGACGCCCGTGCCCGTGGGCGTGCCCAAGACCGGCTTCATGATCGAGAGCATGGTCACGGCCATCGCGCATAATCTCAAGGACATCGTGGACGGTCACCCCGCCACCCGCGAGGCGACCTGGAACGCCATCTGCCTGGCCGATTTCGGCGACGGCGGCGTGGCCTTCGTCGCCCAGCCCCAGATCCCGCCGCGCAACGTCAACTGGTCGGCCAGCGGCAAGTGGGTGCACTTGGCCAAGGTCGGGTTCGAGAAATACTTCCTGGCCAAGGTCAAGCGCGGCGAGAGCGAGCCCTTCTACGAGAAGCTCGCCCTGGACGTCATGGGCATCCACAAGATCAAGCCCTGAGGGTGGGACGGGGCCGTCATCGCCCGGTCCGCCGGGCCGCGGCCCAGATCGTCGCCTGGACGCACCAGGCCCTGGCCCAGGCAAGCGCCTGAGCCGTTAGAGGAGGTTGACCATGACTATCGACCGTATGGTTCTGGCTTTCGCCGGCTTTGTCGTCCTTCTGGGCGTCGGGCTGGCCCATTTCGTTCATCCCTGGTGGATCGCCCTGTCGATCTTCGCCGGACTCAACATGATCCAGGCCGCCTTCACCGGCTTTTGCCCGGCCGCGATGATCTTCAAGAAGCTCGGCGTCAAGCCGGGCGTCGCCTTCCGGTGAGCACCATGCGCGCCGTCCTCGCCCTGACCTTGCTGGCCGGTGTCGTCGCGCCCCTGGGCGCGTCGGCCATGAGCCTGCCCGAGGCCATCGCCCTGGCGCGGCGCTCCAATCCCGGACTTGCCCAGGCGCAGGCCCAGTCCGACGCGGCCTCTGCTCGCCTGGCCCAGGCCCGCGCCGGCCGCCTGCCCAGTCTGACATTGTCCGGCGAAAGCGCCAGCGGAACGACCGATCTTGGCGGCTTCTTCGGCTTTGGTCAGAGTGATGTGTCGCCCCGCGCGGCGTCGCTGCAACTGCGCCAGCCGCTGTTCACCGGGGGCGGCGTCAGCGCCGCCATCGCCCGAGCCGGCGAGGGTGAGGCCGCCGCCCAGGCCGAGCTTGGCGGCGCGACCTCCATGTTGAGCGCGCAGGTCGCGGCCGCCTATGTCGGCGTCCTCAGCGCCCAGGACCTGTTGGCCCTGAGCCGGGCGCAGGTCGTCCAGATGGACACCATCACGGCCCAGGCGAAGCTTCGCTTCAAGGGCGGCGAGATCCCCCGCACCGAGCTCGACCAGGCCGTGGCCCGTCAGGCGGAGAGCCGTGCGGCGCTGGCCCGGGCCGAAGGCCAGCTGGCCAGAAGTCGGGCCCACTTCGTCTCGGTGGTCGGCGCGGAGCCCGACGGCCTGGAGACGGCGATCGTTCCCCGCGACGCCGGCGTCGCTGGACGAGGCGATCGCTATGGCTTCCCAATCCAGCCCCATTCTGCTGGCCGCCCAGGCGGCCGAGCGCGCGGCCCAGGCCGGGGTCCGCTACGCCCGCGCCGAGCGCCTGCCAAGCCTGGCCTTGACCGCGACCGCCAGTACGGCGCGCGACCAGTTCTTTCCCGGCTATGCCGCCGACGGGGTGACCGTCGGGGTGCAGGGGCGATGGACGTTGTTTTCGGGCGGCGCGGTGAGCGGCCGCGTCGACGAGGCCAATGCGGAGCTTCGCCGCGCCCAGGCGGGCGTGGACGTGGCGCGGGCTCAGGTGCGCGAAGCTGTGATCGGCGCCTGGGGCGATGTGGTCACCGCGCGCGCGGTGATGCTGGCCGCCACCGACCAGGCCAGCGCCGCGACCAGCGCGCTCGACAGTGTCCGCAATGAAGTGCGGGTGGGCCAAAAGCCCGTTCTGGATCTCCTCGACGCCGAGCGCGAGGCCTTGGCCGCGCAAAGCGCCCTGGTCGCGACGCGCGGCGAGGTGACGGTCTCGGCCTATCGGCTCGATGCGCTGCTGCACGGCCAATGAGCTGGTGACGCCCACTGATATTCGAGGCGCGGCAGCGCTTCCTGGCCGGGCGCGGCTTGACCGCCCAAGGCCGACCCGCGGATCAGGCCGCGTCGGCCGGGAGGGTGATTGTCGCGGCCAAGCCGCCCTTTGAGCGGTTGCTCAGGACCAACTGGCCGCCTTGTCCCTTGGCGAGGGCTTGGACGATGGAAAGACCCAGGCCGGCGCCGCCGGTGCGGCGGTTGCGGGAGGCCTCGCCGCGTTCGAATGGGGCCGTAAGGGTCGCCAGCGCCTCGGTTGGCAGGCCCGGACCATCGTCCAGCACCATGATCTCGACCTGGCCTTCCAGGCGGCGAACGTCGAGCGTGACCGCGCCGCCATAGCGGACGGCGTTGTCGATCAGGTTGTCCAGCATCCGCCGCAGAGCCAGGGGCGAGGACCAGGCCTTGCCGGCAATGTCTGGCGCGAGCACGATCGTCTGGCCCATCTCTCGGCGCAGGGCGACCAGGGCTTCCAGTTCGCGACGCAGGTCGATCGATCGAGCCCCGTCGCCGCGACCCGCGTCCTGGCGAGCGAACATCAGGGTGTCGTCCAGCAGTTGGGCCATCTCGGTCAGATCGGCGCCGGCCTTGGCCCGCTGGGTCTCGTCGGCGATGAACTCGGCCCGCAGCGTCAGGCGGGTCAGGTAGGTGCGCAGGTCGTGAGCGATGGCGGCCAGCATCCGGGTGCGCTCGTCCATCAGCCCGCGGATCTGGTCGCGCATGGTGTTGAACGCCGCCGACAGTTCGCGAAGCTCGCGCGGACCGCGCAGCGGCAGGACCTTGGCGTTCAGGTCGTCACCGAACCGGGCCACGTCGTGAGCCAGCAGGCTGACGGGACGGGTGGTCTGGCGCACGGCCAGGGCCAGCATCAGCAAGGTTACCGCCAGCAGGGCGGCGGCCGCCAGCGAGACGCGACCGAAGAATAGGCGGGCTGTCTCGGGCGCGCGGCGGCGCAGGACCAGCACCTCGCCGTCGGTCAGCCGAACCGAGAGCAGCAGCGCATGGCGGCCGGGCAGGGCGCCGTCCCTCAGCCGGCCGCCGCGACGGATGTCGATGCGCAGCGCGCGACCGCCCAGGGCGCTTCGATAGGCCTGGTAGCCGGGGTCGCGGTCGTCGGCGATCCGGGCGCGAAGCCTTAGAGGGGGGAAGTCGGGCTGCAGGGTCGTGCGGATCACCCCGGTGTCGAGGGCCGCGATCACCTTGGCCCTGGCCGCCGGCGGGCTGGCTTCCACCGCCTCGACGATGGCCCGCGCCTCTGAGGGACGGGGCAACTGATAGAAGCGCACGCCGCCTTCGCCGCCGCCTTGCGGCCACACCAGAAGCGCCGCGCCGATCAACAGCATCACCGCCAGACCGGTCAGCAGGATCGCCGTCATCCGGGTCGAGAGATTGTCGACCAGCAGCATGATCAGACCCGCTCGGCCGGGGCGCTGAACAGGTAGCCGCCGCCCCGCACGGTCTTGATCAAGGCCGATCCGCCGGCGCCCGCGCCCAGCTTGCGGCGCAGGCGGCTGAGCAGGACGTCGATGGCGCGATCGAAAGGCTCGGCGCTGCGGCCTCGCGTCCAGTCCAGCAACTGGTCGCGGCTGAGCACCCGCTGGGGATGGCGCAGGAAGGCCATCAGAAGGTCATGCTCGCCCCCGGTCAGCACGACGGCCTGGCCTTGTGGATCGGTCAGGTCGCGGCTTGCGGTGTCCAGCCGCCAGCCCGCGAAGGCCAGCACCTCACCGGACGGGGCGCTGGCCACCCGGTGAACCTCGCGCGTGCGGCGCAAGATCGCCTTCACCCGCGCCAGCAGCTCGCGCGGATTGTAAGGCTTGGCCAGATAGTCGTCGGCCCCGATCTCGAGCCCGATCACCCGGTCGATATCATCGCCCTTGGCGGTGACCATGAGGATCGCGACCTCGCCGCCCGCCCGCAGCCGGCGGCACACCGACAGGCCATCCTCGCCCGGCATCATGATGTCCAGCAGGACCAGGTCGATCCGGCGACGGGCGGCCAGGCGGTCGAAGGCGGACGCGTCCTCGCAGCCGACCGCCTCGTAGCCCTCGCGGCGCAGCAGCCCCAAGGTCAGGTCCCGAATTTCGGCGTCGTCTTCCACGACCGCGATCAGCGTGTTGTCGGCCATGACAAGCCAATGCCCCAAGCCCGGGTTCGGCGGAAGTCGCGACCAGGCCCGTTTACACTTCGATACAGTTCGTCGGACAGGCGCAAACAGGCGATTGCACGACCATGGTCAGGTGGCGGCGTCGAGGGACAACGACACAATCCACGGAGCTATCATGCGCAAGACTTCCATCCTGGCGGCAGGCCTCTCGACCCTTTCCGTGCTGGCCGCGATGATCGCCGCGCCCGCCCAGGCCGGTCAGCACGGCCGCTTCGTCAACGTCCAGGGCGCGCGGGGCCACGGCTATCTCCACAGCCGCGACGTCAGTCGCGAACCGGGCGCGATCGCGGTGTCACGCGGAACCCAGACCAATTCGGGCCGCGGCGTCGCCAGCCATCGCAGCGCCAGCTGGGGCGAGGGCGCCTATCAGGGCGGGGCGACCCGCACCTTCAACAATGGCGCCTCGGCCAGCCGCAGCACCCATGTCGTCGACAACCATGACGGCACGGTGAGCTACGACCATTCGCGCACCGGCTATGACGGCGCCACGCGGTCGGTCAGCGGAACGGTGAACCGCCCCTGATCACCCGTCCCTGACCGAACGCGTCCCGGCCCGCCGCGCCATTGCCCCCAAACCGCGCGGCGGGCCGCTCTTTCCGGAGTTTGAAAGTGAAGATCTTGATCCTGTCGGCCGCCCTGGCCCTGGCCGTCTCGGGAGCTCACGCGGCCCCCCGCACGTTCGGCGGCGGGCTGGAGAAGGCCGACGCCAACCACGACGGCTATGTCACCCCCGAGGAGTTCAAGGCCGCTCGATCAGCCCAGTTCGATCGTCTCGATCGCAACGGCGATGACCTGGTGACGCTGTCGGAGTTCCCCCGCCTGGCCAAGTCGAACCGCCCCAAGGCCAAGGCGCTGAAGACGGTCATCACCCACGCCGACCGCAACGGCGACGGGCGCGTGACCCGCTCCGAGTTCGTGGACGGACCGGCTCCATTGTTCGACCGCGCGGACCGCGACCACGATGGGCGCCTGTCCCGGGACGAGATCGCCGCCGCCCGCGACCAGCTCGAGGCCCTGAAATGAAGATCAAACCCCTGACTACCGCGGCGATCGCCGTGGCGGCTTTGGCCGTGATGGGCGCCGGCGTCGTCGAGGCCCGGCAGCTGGGACTCGGCATGCGCGGACAACTTCGTCAGCGCCTGCTGGAGAAGAAGGCCGAGGAGGAGCGGCCCCTCGACCTGCGGGGCATTATGCCCGGCGCGCGCAAACAGACCGACGCCTATGGGACCGACGCGACCCAGCGATTGGACGTCTACACGCCACCGGGCGCCCGCAACGCGCCGATTCTGATCATGGTGCATGGCGGCGCATGGATGATCGGCGACAAGGCCAATACGGGATCGGTCGAGAACAAGCTCAAACACTGGCTGACGAAGGGCTGGATCGTGGTCAGCGTCAACTACCGGATGCTGCCTGACGCCATGGCCTACGAGCAGGCCCAGGACGTCGCCCAGGCCGTGCGATGGGTGCAGGGACATGCCGACGACTGGGGCGGCGATCCGAACAGCCTAATCCTGATGGGCCACTCTGCCGGAGCCCATCTGGTGGCGCTGGTGTCCTCGCGCCCCGACATGGTCGGCAAGGTCTGGGCGGGGACGGTCGTGCTGGATTCCGCCGCGATGCGGGTCTCGACGACCATGGCGAGGCGCCATCCGCGCTTTTATGACGAAGCCTTCGGCGCCGATCCAGCCTACTGGGCCAAGACCTCTCCGATGGACCAATGGACGCCCAGGGCCGTGCCCATGATGCTGGCCTGCTCGACCAGGCGACCCGACGATCCCTGCGCCGACGCCCGCCGGTTCCAGGCCCAGGCGCAAGCGGCTGGGCGCGACATGCCGGTGCTGCCTCTGGATCTGACCCATGCCGAGGTCAATCGCACGCTGGGACTGCCCGGCGCCTATACCGATGCGGTCGATGACTTCATCGCCGCGCGGCTTTCTCGGTAGTCGCCCAGGCGCGAGGCTTCGGGATCGGGCGCACGCCACCGCCCAAGTTGGCGGCCGAACGCCCCGTTCCTGGACGCGAGCCAGCGTCCGTTTCTCCAGTCGGGCGCGGGCAGCGCTTTCGCAAGGCGCCGCGGACCGTTTCAAACGATTGTCACACCCCGCCGCTAAACGCCCCGCCTTTCGGGTTGGGTGGTGGCGATTTTGGCCAAGGGCGATGGAGACGCTGACGAGACGCCAGCGAGGCGGTCCGCGAACTACTGGCTCGGGCGGTACGGCGTCGAGATCCGGACAGCCCTGACGCGTCGGTTTGGACCCGATCAAGATGGCGTGGACGACGCGATTCAGAGCGCGCTCCTGAAATTCTGCCGGCTGGACGATCGCGACGACATCGCCGATCCGCGCGCGTTCCTGTTCGTCATGGCCCGCAATGCGCTGCGCGACTCGATTCGCCGGGCGAACAGCCAGAAGCGGCGTTGGGCGGCCTTGTCCGCGACGCCGACCCTGACGACGCCGGAATTGACCCCGGAAGAGGTTCTCATGCAACAGGAGCAGCAGCAGGCGCTCGAAAGGGCGCTCGAGGCTTTGCCTCCGGAAGCGCGCGAGCTCTTGCGACTGAGCCGGATCGAAGGACTGACCTATGCCGAAATCTCGCGAATGACCAACCGATCGCCCGCCGACATCAGCCGAAAGATCGCCGCCGCGCTGCTCCAGCTGCGCGAGCATCTTCGGACCGTGGGGGCGCAGGCGGCATGACGGGGCGCGAGACGGACGTGACCGAGCAGGCCATGCAGTGGTTGGCCCTGCGGACCGGCGGCGCTTTCGACAGGGATCGGCGGCGGACCTTCGAGGCCTGGCGGGCCGAGTTCCGGACCATGCGGCGGCCTATGCCGAGGCCGAGGCGCTGTGGGCGCGCCTGGCCTGGTCGCCGTCGCTGAACAGCAGGAGCCTGGAGCGGCCGATCGCGGCGGCCGAAGTCCCGCCGGCGCGCGTGCGCGCCAGGCGCGTCGGGACGTCGACCCTCGTCAGGTGGGGCGCGATCGCGGCTGGCCTGGTGCTGGCCTGCCTGACGCCGTTGGCCGTCGAGCGCCTGAACGCCGGTCGCGAACTGGTCACCGAGGTGGGCGAGATCCGGCACCTGACGCTGAGCGACGGCTCGCGCGCCTCGCTGGCCGGGGCCACCCGCATGACCAGCCTGATGACCGACCACGTCCGTGCGGTGCGCCTGGCGGAAGGCGACGCCTATTTCGATGTCGCCCACGACACCGGCCGGGTTTTCACGGTCCGGATGGACGGCTTGAAGGCCGAGGCGGTGGGCACGGCCTTCGAGGTCCGCAAGACGCCGGCGGGACCGCAGGTCCTGGTTTCGGAGGGCAGGGTGCGAGTCAGCGCGCGCGGCGCCGGCCAGGTCCTGATGGCCGGGCCCGGCGAGCGGGTGACCCTGGTTGGCCACGCCTTGCGGCGGTCGCGGTTCGACCTCGCCAGCGCCGCGCCGTGGCGGCGGCAGAGGCTTGTCTTCGTCAACGCGCCGTTCGCCGACGTGGTCGCCGAGCTCAATCGTTACTACGCGCCCGGGGTCGTGGTCGCCTCGCCGGCATTGGACGGCCGGAGGGTCACGGCCAGCTTCGCCGTCGACCAGACCCCCCAGGCCATCGAAAGCATGACCCAGGAGATGGGCGCGGCTGGAACGCGTTCCAGGGAAAGCCGACGTGGTCCGATAGGCTCCGGGGCGCTGGGTTTCTTGAAGATTTGATGAAATCGGCGTTTCACCGGGAATGAACCCGGGCGAGCGGCGTCTAGGCGGTGTTTGAGGCTGTCAGGCCAAGAGGCCGCGCCGTAATCGTCTAGGGGGATCAAGTTGACCAGCCACCGTATCGGCCTGCGGGCCGCTTTCTCGGCGTCCGCCGCCGTTCTCGTCCTGGCCTGCGCGGCCGCGCCAGCCGCGGCGCGGCAGGCGAGCGCCCCGCGCGCCCAGGCCGCGGCCGTCCACCAGATCCGCCTCGAAGCCCAGTCTCTGGACCGGGCGGTCATCGCGTTGTCCGAACAGACCAACACCGTCATCCTGGCGACCGACGTCTCGCTGGATGGCCGGCGATCCTCGACCCTGGTCGGCGCGATGACCGTCGGCCAGGCGCTGGCGCGGCTGCTGGAAGGCTCGAACCTGGCCTACAGGCGCGATCCCAACGGCGTCTACGTGATCGTGCCGGGCGAGGTGCGCGCCGAACCGGCCGTGCTCGACGACGTCGTGGTGACCGCCCACTATGACCCGCTGGGCCGCCTGCAGAAGAGCGCCACGGACGGGTTTCTCGGGCTGGACCGGTCGCTGCTGGAAACGCCCCGCTCGGCCTCGCGCGTCAGCGTCGACACGATCGCGCGCTACGGCATGCAGAATGTCGACGACCTGGTGACCGCCGTGCCGGGCGCCTTCACGGCCAGCTTTTTCGGCGTCCCTGGCAACCTGAATGTTCGCGGGACCTTGGCCGACACCTATTTCCAGGGCTTCAAACGTATTGAGAACCGTGGCAGCGCCTCGTCCAACCTTGGCGCGGCGGCCTATGTCGAGGTGCTGCGCGGCCCGTCTTCGCCGATCTACGGTCCGGGCAAGGTCGGCGGCCTGCTGAACTTCATCCCGAAATCGGCGCGCGGCGCCAACACCCGCTACGCCGACACGCTGGGCGGCGGCTTCAATGTCACCGCGGGCTCGTACGGACGTCGCAACGCGGCCGCCGATCTCGTCGTGCCCCTCGGCAAGGGCGGCCTGGCCTTCTATGTCGAGCGGGAGGATTTCGGACTCCTACTACCGCAACATCCACCCCAAGCACTGGAACCTCCAGGCCAGCTATGTGGGCGATCTCGGCGGCGGCTGGTCGACCGAGATCAATCTGATGCGCTTCAAGGAGTCCGGCCGCATCCAGTCGCCGGGCTGGAACCGGGTGACGCAGGACCTGATCGACAACGGCGTCTACATCACTGGCCGTGACACCGACCTGAAGGACCTCGACGGTTCGGGCATGGTCGAATATGGCGAGATCGACGCGGCGTTCGGCGCGTCGGGCGGCACGTCCAACATCCGCCAGATCCTCGAATACGGCGGCAAGAACAACGCCAAGTTCGCCCTGGACGAGGGCGTGGGCGCGACGAAGCTCGATCGCCGCAACATCATGGCCGACGCGGCCGACCACAACGACAGCGAGACCTTCACCGCCTATGGCGCGGTGAAGAAGGAGATGTCCAACGGCTCGGTGCTGACCCTGGCCGGCTTCATGGACGAGTTCAGCAACGACCGCTTCAACAGCTTCGGATTCGCGGCCGACTACTATGCGCGCGCCTTCGAGGGGCGGGTGACCTACAAGTTTCCCGCGCGGTTCGGCGATCACATCCACGCCGACACCATCGTCGGCGCCGCCTATCGCGACCACAAGGCCAAGCAGTACGAGTCGTTCCTCTCAGGCTATATCGGCTTGAACCGCCGCGACCTGTCGCGCGGTTCAACCGCAGCCGACCGCATCGCCACGCCCCGCGTCAAGTCGGGTCTCGAGATGTGGGACTCCGCCATCACATGGAATGGAACAGCCGCTCGGTCTTCGGCCTGAGCGACGTCACCCTGTTCGACCGTTTCAGCGTCCTGGCCGGCCTGCGCTGGGATCGCTACGAGGTCGACGCGATCAACAAGGGCGAGACCGTCTTCGGCACGAAGAACAAGTGGGTCTCGAACACCGACGACGCCGTCACCTGGTCGCTGTCGGCGCGGTACGAGACGCCGTGGGGTCTGACGCCCTACCTGACCTACGCCAAGCCCCGTTCGCTGGAGTTGACCCAGACCGGCGGCGTGTCGGTCGGCTCGGTGCAGAACAAGCTGTTCATTTCGCCGTCGGAGTTGAAGGAAGCCGGCGTCAAGTTCTCGCTGTTCGACGGTTCGCTGCTCGGCGGCGCCGCCTACTATGAGCAGTTCCGCCGCTCGACGGACCTGCTGGGCAATGTCAGCGGCAACACCTCGGAAGGCTTCGAGCTTGAGGCGCACTGGCTGGCCTCCAGCAACCTCAGCTTCACCGCCGCCCTGACCCTGCAGGAGACCAAGGTCGACGCGCCCGGCAAGGGCAAGGGCGAGTATCTGGAGCTGCGTCCCGAGCAGTTCGGCATCGCCAATCCGGCCCTGGCCTATGGCGGCACCTTCGCGGTCAACAACGCCGGTTCGCTGGCCGAGCTGACCCGCGGCTATGTCGTGCGCACCATGCCCGACACGGTGGTCAGCGTCTTCGGCTCCTACACGACCGATCCGTTCCCGTTCATGGGCGACCGGGCGACCGCCGGCCTCACGGCGGGCGCCACCTATGTGTCGGAGACTGGCGGCATTTTGAGCAACAGCATCCGTCTTCCGGAATACACCCTGGCCAAGCTGGCCGCCTTCGTGAAGGTTCGGGACATGACGGTGTCGGTCAATGTCGACAACCTGTTCGACAAGACCTACTTCACGCCGGCGGCCGAGGTTTACAAGGAAGTGTCGGTGATGCCGGGACTGCCGCGGATGGTCCGCCTGAACCTGGCCTATCGGTTCTAGCCCTGAACGGACCCGGCGGCCGTCCGCCGGGTCCGACCCCTTCGATCGCGTTTGGTGATCCCTGATGACTGAATCCCTTCGGCCCTCGCGGCGTGGCGTGCTGGCCCTGCTGGGCGGCGGCGCGACCCTGTCCTCGTCGCCGGCGCTGGCTCGGGGCGGGCCGACCGCCGCCGCGTTCACCCATGGCGTGGCGTGCGGCGATCCGACGACGACCGGCCTGCTGCTCTGGACCCGCGCGGTCGGGGAGGAGGCGGAGACCCGCGTGGGCTGGGAAGTCGCCGAGGACGAGGCCTTCGCCAGGATCGTCCGCTCGGGCCTGGCCGCGACCAGCGCCGCGCGCGACCATACCTGCAAGGTCGAGGTCGACGGCCTGAAGCCCGGCGCGACCTACTGGTACCGCTTCCGAAGCGCGGACGCGGTGTCCCGCGTCGGGCGAGGGCGGACGCTGCCGGCCAAAGGCGTGAAGGCGGCCCGGCTGGCGGTCGTCTCCTGTTCTCACTACGGCTTCGGCTATTTCAACGCCTATCGCGCCATCGCCGACCTGCCGTCTCCGATCGACGCCGTCGTCCACCTGGGCGACTACATCTACGAGTACGGCGTCGACGGCTACGGCGGCGCGGAGAGCCGGGCCCTGGGCCGGGTCCATCAGCCGGACCACGAGATCGTCACCCTGGCCGACTACCGCCAGCGCTTCGCCCAGTATCGGACCGATCCCGACCTGCAGGACCTGCATGCGCGCGCGGCCTTCATCACCATTTGGGACGACCACGAGACGGCCAACAACGCCTGGATGGGCGGCTCGCCCGCCCACGACGACAAGACCGAAGGCGCCTGGGAGGCGCGTCGCGACGCCGCCATCCAGGCCTATTTCGAATGGCTGCCGATGCGCGATCCCAAGCCCGGCCAGGCCGCTCACACCCTGAATCGCGTCTACGACTATGGCGACCTGCTGTCGCTGATCGTCATCGAGACGCGGCTGACCGGCCGGACCAAGGCCCCCAGCGCCTCGCGCGACATGATCCGCGACGCCGAGGGGCGGCCCGATCCGGTGCGGTTCGAGAAGGAGGTGCTCGACGCGCCGAACCGCTCGATGATGGGCCCCGCGCAGGAGGCCTGGCTTGAGACGGCGCTCACCGCCTCGGTTCAGCGCGGCGCGGCCTGGCAGTTTCTGGCCAACCAGGTCATCGTCGCGCGCATGCGGGCCCCGGACTTCATGTCGCTGCTGCCCAAGGACCTGCTCGACGACGCCCTGACCCGCCCCGGCTCCAAGCGCTGGCTGGAGAGCACGCGCCTGGGCCTGCCGATCAATCTGGACGCTTGGGACGGTTACCCCGCCGCGCGCCTGCGTCTCTACGACTCGGTGCGCAAGGCCAAGGCCAACCTCGCGGTCCTGACCGGCGACACGCACATGTTCTGGGGCAATCGCCTGCACGATCCCCGCGACGAAAAGGCGGTGGGTTTCGAGTTCGGAGCCGGCAGCGTCACTTCGCCGGGCGGCTACGAGACCGTCAGTCCGGATCCGCGCATCTACGACGTCGCGGAGACCGCGCTCGTCGAGCGCAATCCGGACGTGCGCTTCGCCCGCGTCCGCGACCACGGCTTCCTGCTTGTCGACATTACCCGCCAGGCGATCACCTGCGACTATTTCAAGGTCGCCGACATCGGTGTTCGCAACCCCAAAGCGGCTCGGTTCTGCAGGATCGTCTCGACGCGCGGTGGCGAAATGACCGTGGCGCCCGGCGACGCGTAGGGACCGATCGGTGGGACGTGGGGACTGTTACTGATCGCCCCTGGGGCTAGCGGGCGCGGTGTTCTACATCCGCTCGGACAATGGGCAGGAGATCCAGGTGTCGACGAACGCCTCGGTCCCAGCCTGTCGGCAAGGGGAAGTCACCGCGCGGCGATGAAGCAGCGGCCGTCGCCAGCGCGGCCGTCAATCGCGCACGGCGGTCATCCGGGCCGCTCATCTGAAATTCCAGCTTGACTAAGTGCTATGTTATAACGTTTCAAATCACCCAGGGTGAAACACCGCTTTCTGGGGGCGTATCTTGATCTTCAATTGGCGGCCGACGCGACGGATCGCGCTGTTGGCCACATCCGGCATGACCATATTCGTGGGCGCGGCTCGGGCGGATGACGCCACGACGGTGTCTCAGGTCGTCGTCACCCCGACGGCGGGCGAACAGAAGCTGACCGACGCGCCGGCCACCATCTCCGTCGTCACCCGGCAGGATCTGGAGGCCCGGCCGGTGCAGGACCTGGCCGACGCCCTGCGCGGACAGCCGGGCGTCAATGTGGGCGGCATCGGCATGACCCGCCGGGGGATCAGCTTGCGCGGCATGCCCGTCGAGCACACCCTGATGCTGGTCGACGGTCACCGTCTGAGCGCGGTGGGCGGTCTCGTCGCCCACGGCGACTACGACTTGGCCTGGACGCCGGTCGAGGCGATCGAGCGTATCGAGATTGTCCGTGGCCCCATGTCGTCGCTGTACGGCGCGGACGCGCTGGGCGGCGTTGTCAATATCATCACCCGCAGCGCGACAGACGCCTGGCGCGGTTCGGCCACGATCAACGGCTCTTCGCCGGAGGGCGGCGAGGGCAAGGCCTACCAGTTCGGCGGCTATGTTGGCGGCCCGCTGGTCAAGGACGAGCTGGGGCTCAGCGTTTACGCCGACGCCACGGGCCGCGATCCCACCTTCATGGCTTCGGACCCGCGCCAGGCCGAGTTGGAAGGCCGTCGTTCGGTCAACGGCTCGGCCACCCTGAGCTGGACGCCGGACGCGGCTCAGCGGATCGACTTGACCTATTCGGCCGGTCACGACGTCCGCTATCGCGACACCGTCACGACCGCCGCGCCGATCACCTACTACCGTTTCTCCGACGACATCGATCGCGAGCAACTGGCCCTGTCGCACACCGGCAAATGGTCGTGGGGCGACACCAGCCTTCGCGCCTATCGCAGCGAGCTTGAGCGGGTCAACATTCGGACCAAGAAGCAGACGCCCAGCTCGCCGGTGCGCATTGTCGAGCGGGTCCTCGACGGTCATGTCAGCGTTCCGCTCGGCGACCACCGCGTCAGCCTGGGCGGCGACCTGCGTCGCCAGAGCTTGCGCAACCCGGAAGTCAACGCCTCGGGGCGGGCCAGCGCCGACCAGGGCGGCGCCTTCATCCAGGATGAGTGGAGCGTGACCGAGCGCTGGTCGATCGTGGGCGGTGCTCGCTTCGATCACCACGAGGCCTATGACTGGCAGACCAGCCCGCGCCTCTACACCGTGTTTCACGCCACGTCGAAGCTGACCTTGAAGGGCGGCGTCGGCCGGGGCTTCAAGGCGCCGAGCCTCACCCAGCTGTCGCCCGAATACGACGTGGTGGCGGCCGGCGGGCGGTTCACCGTCTACGGCAATCCCAACCTCAAGCCCGAGATCGGCACGACCTACGAGGCCAGCGTTGATTATGACGCCGGTCCCTGGTCGGTCCGCGCGGCGGTCTTCCAGAACGATCTGAAGAACCTGGTCGAGACGCAGTGCACCGCCTTCTGCGGCATCCGGGGTCGTGAGGTGCGCCTCTACGGCAACGTCTCGCGCCCGGATCAAGGGTGTCGAGGCCCGCGCCAGCGCCCAGCTGCCGGCGGCCTTCAAGCTGTCGGCCAACTACACGCACCTGGACACCGAGAACCGCGCGACCGGCGCCGAGCTGACCGAGCGCCCGCGCAATAGCCTCAACGGGCGTCTGGAATGGGCGCCGCGCGAGGATTTTTCGGCTCAGCTTCGCGCCGAATATGTCGGCCGCCAGCTGGTGAGCACCGGCGTGCTGCCCGACTACAGCCTGTGGTTCTTCGAGGCCCAGAAGCGGCTGACCCCGAACGTCGCCCTCCGGATCGGCGTGGAGAACATCACCGACCAGCGCCTGGCCGAGAAATCGAGCGGCTACACCTACGCCGAGCCCGGCCGTCTCTACCACCTGGGCTTCAACCTGAGCTTCTGATGCAGCGCGCGGTCTCGTTCCTTGGCTTTCTCTGGCTGCTGTTCATCGCGGTCGGCGCGACGAACGCGCAGGTTCCGACCGCGCCCGTCATCAGGGTCGTCACCACTGACTTTGTCCTGCCCGGCAAGATCGCGCGCCTGGACCGTTGGGCCAAGGAGCAGGGGCTTTCGGTCGAGAGCCTTTATGTCGAGACCGACAAGCGCGATCCCGCCGCCTGGGGCGAGGGCGCCGATCTGCTTGTTCTCGACACCCCGCGCGGCAATGACCTAGCCGCCGTGATGGCCAAGGCCGGAAAGGCGCTGGAGGCCAGCAAGACCCCCTGGCTGCGCGTCGGCGGCGGTCCGCCGGCCTACGGCGGCGGGCTTTCGCCGGAGCTGGGCCGGCGCCTGGTCAGCTACTACGGCAACGGGGGGCAGGCCAATCTCGCGCTGTTCTTCGCCGCCTACCGGACCTGGCGGGCGGGCGGGGACATCGCCAGTCTCCCGCCGGCCCAGATCCTGCCCAAGGCGGGCGTCTATCACCCCGACGCCGCGGCGCCGTTCGCCAAGGTCGAGGACTATCTGGCGTGGGGTGAGGGGCGCTGGCGCCAGGACGCGCCGCGCCTGGGCGTGATCACCTATGGCGGCGCCCTGGCCAGCGGCGAGACCGATCTTCTGGACGCCTTCGTCCGCGCGGCCGAGAAGGATGGTCTCGCGCCCATCGTCTTCTGGTTCGAGGCGAGCGATCCGGAGGCGATCGGCAAGATCGCCAAGGCCGGCAAGGTTGATGTGCTGATCAATCTGCAGCACCTGCAGAACGGCGCGGCGCGCAAGGCCGAGTTCGAGGCCCTGGGCGTGCCGGTGATGGCCGGCTTCACCTACCGCGAAGGCGACATCGCCGCCTGGCGGGCCTCGCCCACCGGCATTTCGCCGCAGATGGCCGCCGTGCTCCTGGCCACGCCCGAAAGCTGGGGCGTCAGCGACCCGATGGTGGTGGCCGCCGTTGAGAAGGGCGAGCTGACGCCCATCCCGGAACAGGTCGCGGCGATGGTCGGCAAGGCTCGGCGACTGGCCTTGCTCAGGACAAAGGCCAACGCCGACAAACGCCTGACCCTGATGTTCTGGAACCACCCGGGCGGCGAGAAGAACATCGGCGCGTCGAACCTCAACGTACCCCGCAGCCTGGCGGTCTTGACCCAGCGGCTCGCCGCCGCCGGCTACGACGTTCCGCCGACCCAGGAAAAGATCCTGATCGAAGACGCTCAGGCCATGCTGGGCGGCTATTACCGGCCCGAGACCCTTGATGGTCTGCTCGCGCGTGGTCTGGCCACGACCGCGCCGCTGGCCGACTACACGGCCTGGCTTGATCGCCAGCCCGCCGCCGTGAAGCAGACGGTGGTCTCTCGCTGGGGCGCGCCCGAGCGTCATTGGGCCGTGCGCACGGTCGGCGGGCGGCGCGTCTTCGTGATCCCCCGCCTGACGCTGGGCAAGTTGACCATCCTGCCACAGCCGCCACGCGCCGACCGGGTGGGCGAGTCCTACCACGACACCAAGGTCGCGCCGGGGCACCTCTATCTGGCGACCTATCTGATGGCGCGCCAGACCCTGGCGACCGACGCGCTGATTCACTTCGGCACCCATGGCGCCCAGGAGTGGACGCCGGGTAAGGACCGTGGGCTTTCGGTCGAGGACTTTCCGTTCCTGACGGTCGGCGATCTGCCGGTCTTCTACCCCTATATCCAGGACAACATCTCCGAGGCCATCCAGGCCAAGCGCCGGGGACGGGCGGTGACGATCAGCCACCAGACCCCGCCGTTCGCGCCGGCCGGTCTCTATGACGAGCTGCGCGACCTGCACGCCCTGATCCACGAATACGATCAACTGGACGTCGGGCCGGTGCGCGATCGCACCGCCGGGCAGATCCAGGCCTTGGCGCGGTCCAGCGGCCTCGCCGGCGACATGGGCTGGAGCGACGCGCGGCTTGGCGCGGAGTTCCCGGTCTTCCTGCTGGCGCTGCACGACCACCTGCACGCCCTGGCGGCGACGGCCACGCCGCTGGGCTTGCATACGTTTGGCGAGGCCGCCGAGGTCGAACTGCGCGCGGCCACGGTCATGCAGCAACTGGGCGAACCCTACTACAGGCGCCTCGGTCTCGACCCCAAGGAGGTGTTCGCCGAGGACTTCGGGGCGCTGAAGACCTCGCCGGCCTATGTTCTGACGCTGCGCCGGCTGAAAAGCGCCGAACCCCTGGCGGACATCACCGATCCGGAGCTCTCGGCGATGCTGGAGCGCGCCGCCGAGCTTGACCGTAACCTGGCCCAGACCGGCGAGGTCGAGGCCCTGCTGGCTGGTCTCTCCGGCGGCTTCGTGCGCCCCGGACCGGGCGGCGATCCTGTCCGCAATCCCGAAGTTCCCAGCGGCCGCAACCTCTTCGCCTTCGAGCCCGACAAGCTGCCGACCAAGGCGGCCTACGCCGCGGGCATGCGCGCCTTCGATCAGCTCTACGACGCCTATCGTCGGCAGCACGGCGCGCCGCCGGAGAAGCTGGCCTTCTCCCTGTGGTCGGGCGAGGCGATCCGCACCCTCGGGATCGTCGAGAGCCAGGCGCTCTACGCCATGGGCCTTCGCCCGGTTTGGGATCAGGGCGGGCGGGTGACCGGGCTTGAGATTATCCCCGCCCAGGAGCTGGGGCGGCCACGCGTCGATGCGGTGCTGCAGGCCACCAGCGTCTACCGCGACCAGTTCGACGGCTTCATGCGTCTGGTCGGCGCCGGCGTGAAGCGGCTGGCGGCCCTTGATGAGCCGGGCAACGTCGTGGCCGCCAACAGCCAGCGGATCGAGGCGGAGCTGATCGCCGCCGGCATGGCGCCCGAGCGCGCCCGCCGCCTGGCCGCGGCGCGGATCTTCAGCAACGCGCCCGGCGACTATGGCAGCGGCGTGCCCGAGGCGACCTTGGCCTCGACGACCTGGAACAAGGACGATGAGCTGGCCGACCGGTTCCTGGATCGACTTCAGTACGCCTATGCAGACGACGCCTGGGGCGAAAAGCCAGCCGAGAAGAACCTGTTCGCGGCCCAGCTTCGCGGCGTGCAGGCCGCCGTGCTGTCGCGGTCCTCGAACCTGAACGGGGTCCTCTCGACCGATCACCCGTTCGAATATCTCGGCGGCCTGTCGATGGCCGTGCGCCGCCTGGACGGCAAGAGCCCGACCCTGTTCATCACCGATGCGCGCGGCGCCGAGCCGAGGATCCGCGACGCGGCCTCCGTCCTGGCCGACGAGTTGCGCGGCCGCTACCTCAATCCCGAATGGATCAGGGCCATGAAGGCCGAGGGCTATGCCGGCACGCTGGAGGTGCTGGACGTGACCAACAACCTGTTCGGCTGGCAGGTCGCCGATCCGTCCGTGGTGCGGCCCGAGCAGTGGCAGGCCATGCATGAGACCTTCGTCATGGATCGCCGCAAGCTGGGCTTGAACGCCTGGTTCGAGGCCAGCAATCCTACCGCCCAGGCCCAGATGATCGAGCGGATGACCGAGGCGGTCCGCAAGGGCTACTGGCGGCCTGACGAGCGCACTCTGCATGAAATGGCCGAGCGCTGGCGCGAGCTGACGGCGCGAAAGGGCGCGCAGCGCGGGGCCAAGCCAACGACGGCGGTCCTGGAGGCGGCGCTTGGGGGCTTTGGTCTGTCGCGCGGCGCGACGGCGTCCCCCGCTAAAGCCGCCGCTCCGTCGGCGCCCGCCCAGATCTCGCCGGCTCCGCCGCCGGCGCCGAAGGTCAAGGGGCGTCTGCTGGAGAAGGTGGTCCCGCCACCGGCCAACGCGCCCAAGCCGTCACACGCCATGCTGGGCCTGCTGGCCTTGATCGCCCTGCTCGTCGCTGGAGCGGCGCGGCAGCTTCTTTCCAATGCTCGTATCTCCGAGGAGTCCTCGTATGCAAAGCCTTGAGGCGGGTCTGTTCGACCTGGCCCGACTGTTCCTGCCGCCGGCGCTGGCGCTGATCCTGCTGGCCCTGGCCTACGCCTTCGTGGCGCTGGGCGGCTTTCTGATCGAAGCCGCCCAGCGCCGGGCCGGCGTCCACCGCTCCGGCCTGGCGGCCTATCAGGCCAAGACGGGCGCTGGCAGCGACGATCTGGAGCTTTGGATCATGAAGAAGCTGGAATGGTTGCGGGTGACCTCGCGCAGCGCCCCGCTCCTGGGCCTCGTCGCGACCATGATCCCCATGGGGCCGGCGTTGCTGGCCCT